>NZ_FNDP01000022.1 GCF_900100545.1 Pseudobutyrivibrio sp. 49 | reverse complement strand
AGGAGAATATTTATCTCTGACTAAATCATAAATAAAAGACCAATCAATAGCTTTATCTATAATCCTAAGAAGATGATCTTGAGGAACCAAGTCATCAGTACATACAAATTCAATCTGCTTTCTTGCCTTCTCATTCTGTTCTGTAATCATTATTCTAACCCCTTGTTTTGATAGTATTATTATACCAAAAAAGTAACTAGAACGCTTGTAAAATCAAGGCTTTCTAAGGATTTGGATAATCTAAAAATGAAAGAACTGGAGTCCGCAGACTCCAGTTCCTCCTTATTAAAAAGAAAATGTCGCGGCGGAAGCCGCGACACTTTGTCTACACTCTGAGACTACTGTTTTTTTACAGTAGTCTTTTCCATATACATTATTCTATCCACACTATTTCATAGGTACAACAGCTAGAGTCTTGCCCAAGGCTGCCAACAACTTAATTATTGTTTCAAGCTGCGGATTGCTGGTTCCATTTTCGATTCTTGCTATAACAGGCTGCTTAACACCGCTTAGTTCTTCTAATTTACGCTGAGATATTCCTTGTTCCTTACGAGCTTTAATTAACTCACCCATAAGAGCAACCCTTAAATCACTTTCCGCAATTTCTTCAGGTGTGAACAATTCACTTCTTACTTCATTCCATGTTTTACTCATATCTGTTCATTCCTTTCCAAATAATCCGCCAGCTCTCGCTTTGCTTGCTCTATCTCGCGCTTTGGTGTCTTTTGTGTTTTCTTAGGAAACTGGTGTAATAAAATAAACTTGCCATTTACCAATGCTGCAAATAAAATTCTATTACTTAGCGGTCTTAATTCCCATATTTCTCCGTCAAGATGCTTACAAACAGGTTCTCCTATATATGTACCATAGGTTGCTAATGATTGAATATAATCATTCACTTTATTTGCGTTAATTCGTGCAATATTTATTCCTCTTCCTAATGATAACTTATTCGTTATCTAAAGTTATGATAACTTATAGATTATCAATTGTCAATTGGAATATTCGCAAATCGTTCGCAAATCATCTTTTATAATCCGCTGATACATCAAAAAACGTCCGTACCCCTGAGATGTAATCGTCATAAGCTGTTTCTGCATCTTTTCCATGAAATACTTTACAAAGCCCACACATATCGCAATCTGCAATACATGGAAATCTTTGCTTTATATAATCGCGCCGTTCTTGTTCGGTTGAATTTATAATATCTGGAGCTTCTTTCATAAATATACCTATTTTATTTGCCTATCCTGACGGTATATAGACATATAATCCTTATTAATATCACTAATTTCACGTTTTCCATCTATATAGTCCTGATAAATATCCCACGGACTACCGCCACCAAGCCAACAAGAAGAACAGTTTTCACATCCGCCCCCACAATCAAGAGATGCTTTTATAATCTCCTCGCGCTCCTCTCGTGTTGTATCTTTAATAAGGATTGATTTCATAGGCCTTTACCCCGCTAACATTTCCTTGTTAATTGTATCCTCACTAGCTGCCATCGCTTGCAATGTTTTATCTAACAAGTCATTAAGCTCCCAGCCAAGCTGATTTGCACCACGTTCTATAACCTCTCGTGAACATCCTGCAGCAAATCCTTTGCTTTTATATTTCTTCTTAAGAGATTTTAGTTCCATATCTTTAGTACTCTTAGATGGTCGCATCAGAGCCGCCGCCCAAATAAGTCCTGTCAACTCATCAGCTGCAAAGAGTACTTTTTCCATCTCTCTTATTGGCTCTACATCTATAGTTTCTCCGCAACCAACAGTAATACCGTATCCGTGTGAACATACTGCATGAATAATATCATCACTCACACCGCCCTCTTTTAATAATTCTGGAGCTTTTAAACAATGTTCATCTGGATACAATTCAAAATCTATATCATGTAAAAGTCCAACAATTCCCCAATATTCCTTTTCATCTGCATAACCAAGTTCATTTGCATACCATTTCATAACAGCTTCAACGGTTAATGCGTGTTGAATATGAAAAGAATCCTTGTTGTATTTTTTCAATAAGTCGAAGGCCTCATCTCTTGAAATCATTTGTATTATCCCCCTTCTCTTCTTTTTCTAAAAGCATACTCCTTTAGTAGGTTAATAGCAATGACTTTTATGCTATGTATAATCAGATATTATCTCTATTCCAACCTCCTGCATGTCAGGAATCTCTTTTAAATAAAACTTATCATTAGTAGCTGCCACAGAATCCAGATATAGCCTCACCTCATAACCTCTTTGCTTCGCATCCAAAACACTTTTAGCCACACAGCATCTACCATCAATACCAACCATATTGATGATATCAACCTTCATCCGTTCTATGAAATCAACAAACTCCACAGATGAAAAAGCACTTGGACATCTTTTCGTAAATACGAATTCGGATACAATATCCAGTCCTTCGGCCAGGACATAATTCTTTTCGGTCTCCGGTTTACCTACATTTCTAACATAGACTACTGGTATTTCTGCGACCATAGCCTCATGAATACGCATATTGACATGGTCAAGTAGTTCTGAATCATATTTATCCATATACTTTTGTTGCATATCAATAACAAGAAGTATTTCCATAGATCAATCCTTTGCATAAAGCTCATTTATCGCCACATCCAAAGCACCGTATTCTCAGATCTTGTAAGTCCCATGCTCTCCTGCAACTTGAGTGATGCTTCATTCATCTTCTGATATCAGGTCATACTCTGATGAAATAAATGGGAAATCATCCATTGTGGCTTCTCTAAAAGAAAGGCCTCCTGATTTTCAACATCATTTGCCTCAAGTACCCTCTCTGCTTCATCGATATTAACACAATCTAGCATAAGCGCTTTACTAACTTCGTCATAAACTAAAATGCAATTTTCATTCTGCTCTAATATCTTTGCAGTGCCACGTTCTATCACACGTTTAATACTTATATTTTCAAGAGAATTTAAATCCATAAATCTTATTCTCCCATAACCTTCTCGAACCTAAACATCCCATCTGGGAACTGGTCATCCAAATCCATATGTTCCCCATCAGGGTCGTTTGGATCTGGATGAAACTTATTGTAAAACTCAACAATATGAAATCCACATCGGTTCACATAGAAATGGATGTTTCTAGTCTCAAAATATGGAGTCACTGTCTCCCATACCTTTACCTCTGGATGAAGCTTCTCTACCTCACACCAGGCAGCATAACCCACACCCTTGCTATGTTCCTTTGGCAATGTAAAAAGAATATCTAAATCTCCTCTAGCTCCATCGACCTTGATAATAACTCCTCCAACAGGTTTGCCATCATCCATAATACGATAAGCCTCTCCGCCATCAATAGATTGCTCTATGGTCTCCCTCGATATGATTTGTTCATTCTCTTCGAAATGATCATCCCTACGGCCAAACTCTTCTAGGGCGCCATAATTAAACGCCTCCTGATTATCTAATATAAATTGCTCACGGTCATCTGGTGACAATTGTGTTAATGTAATTGACATAATCTTTAATCCTATATCCTTATTAGCAACCTTTTCTATAGCTTCTTGCGATGGTTGTATATTTCCAATCCAGGATCTGTCTCCCATCCTGTGTAATGATATTTATCTTTGTACACTAGCAGAACTGTTTTCTGCTCATAGTCTCCAACAAAATGCTCTTAATCAACTATATCGTTTTTCTGTACATTAAAAAAGCCCCATATCGGTATTTTGAACAATACTGATATAGAGCAAATTAAACAAATAATTATTTACAAAGTTCAGCAACAATCATATTGATTGCTTTTCCATCAGCCTTTCCCTTTAAAGCAGGCATTACCTCTTTCATGATAGCGCCCTTATTCTTAGATGCTATAACATCTGCGAATTTTTCCTGAAGGAATGCACGAATCTCATCATCGCTCATCATTGCAGGCGCATATTCTTTAATAACATCATATCTAAACTGATACTCGTCCTTTAAATCTGTTCTCTCAGCTGGACATGTATCAAGCTGTTCCTTTGCTGTCTTTAATGACTTGAGAATAACCTGATCTACCAATTCGTCCGCAATGTTATCTCTTGTTCCAGCATCAATGGCTGCCTTCTTAACATCAGATACAAGTGAAGAAATAGCATCTTTTCTAGCCTTGTCTCTAGCCTTCATTGCTGCAACCATGTCTTTTTGTAATGTTTCAAATTGCATTTTTCCATATCCTCCTCTTATTGTAACCAAAGGTCTAAATCTACATTACCTTTGATTCCCTTAACTGAACCTTTTTCTGAATACTGCCAAAGCTGATATTCATATGGCCAGTAAAATTCTTTGTTGTATCCTGCAAACCACTTTGGATACTCTGTAAGCTGTGTCAAATCGATAAGCATAGCGCCCATCTCAGTGTTATGGTAAATCATTCCATCATATCCAGCATTCTTGATTGAATTAAGGAATCCGATGGTAAGATTTGTTCTGTCTTCAACAGAAAGTGTATTTGTGCGGGCCTCGCTGTCGCTTACCTTTTCCACATCAAATACGATTGGAAGCTGAAGCTCATATCCTTTTAGCAGATCTATTACTGTAGAAGCTTCTTCTAAAACCTCATCCTTTGAAATAGCCTGTGAGAATACGTAAACACCAACATCGATTCCGGCGGCCTGAGCGCCCTCGATGTTTTCGATGCATTTCTCATCTACAACAAGCTTTCCTGTGCCATAACCACGGTAAACTGCACGGATAAAAGCAAACTCAACGCCATCCTCAGCTACAGCCTGCCAATCGATATCTCCCTGATGAGAGGAAACATCTATACCAAACTTAGAAGTAACCTTACCATCTTCTACATAGCTGTATCGTCCAGTCTCCTCATCCTCAACAAGATTATCAATGTTAAAGGCACTCTTTGTAAGCTCCTCATTAATTGGAACAAAGTTGTACTTTTGATTTGCAGCTACAACGATATATTCAGGATAGAAAGATTTTAAAACAGAAATTATCGTATTTCCGTTTTCAAGAGATTCTCTCAAAGAATCAAGAACAGAAATCCTTCCCTCTTCCTTTGCCTCATCAACAAGAGCCTCCACCTCGGCAGAAGAATAAGTCTGTCCCTCTTCTACCTTGTCCACCTGAATGCGGCCCTTAGTATCAATCACTATGTAAATAACACCCACCGCTATTAGTGTCACTATTATCGAAATAATAGATATTAAAAAATATCTGATTGCTTTTCTCATCTTATATTCTAAGTGTCATATCATCAAGAGAACCTATCTGCTTGCGATACCACACTATTCCCTTCCATTGTCCAAATTTATAGCCAATATCTTTGAAATGGCCGACCTCCTCGAAACCAAGAGCCTTGTGCAGAGCGATACTTGGTTCGTTGTCATCAGTAATAACACCGTACATGAATTTGTAGCCCATTGCGGAGAGTCTTTCCTCAAGAGCTGTATATAATTTGCTGCCGATTCCCTGACGCTTTGGCGCGTCCTTTGAAACGTAAATAGTAGTCTCTACAGAAAACTTATATGCATCGTGATGTCTAACCTGTCCGCCATATGCCATGCCAAGCACCTTACCAGACTCATCACAGGCTACTATGTAAGGATACGCCTTCTTCGTATCAATAATACTCTGTCTGTATTCCTCCACAGAGGGATTCTGTTCTGTAAAAGTAACTGCTGTGTTTTCAGCATAATATCCGTAAATATCATGAATAGCCTTAGCATCAGCTTCAACAGCATCACGTATAATAATATTCATAGCATTTCTCCGCAAAAACTAATATAAAAAAATGATAACAAAACCACATGTATAATTCAAACAAAATAACAACTATTTGTCCATTAATTATACTACCACTCTTTACAAATCCCATAAATTCAACTATAACTGAGGATTA
This sequence comes from Pseudobutyrivibrio sp. 49, assembly GCF_900100545.1. Taxonomy (GTDB): domain Bacteria; phylum Bacillota; class Clostridia; order Lachnospirales; family Lachnospiraceae; genus Pseudobutyrivibrio. The sequence continues at coordinate 41,400 of NZ_FNDP01000022.1, read as the reverse complement.
GAAATCAAAACATTTTTATAGGAGCTAAACATGAAATACGAAGCAATATTATTCGATTTGGACGGAACACTTTTATATACTCTGGAAGATTTGACTGATAGCATTAATTATATGCTGGCAAAATATGGTTTTCCTACCCATTCTATAGATGACGTTCGAAGATTTGTAGGCAATGGCCTTAGAAAGCTCGTGGAACGTGCTCTTCCTGAGGGAGCTAATTATGAACATTTTGAAGAATTCCTTAAAGAATTCATTGAATACTATAACTGCCATAATCTCATTAAGACAAAGCCTTACGATGGTGTTATGGAAACCACCGGAAAGCTTGTAGAAATGGGCAAAAAAATGGCTATCGTAACCAATAAAGGTCAGACAGCCAGTGATTCATTAATTGATGATTTTTTCGCGCCAAACATCACTATCGTGGTAGGCGATGATGGCATCCACAAAAGAAAGCCTGATCCAGAGCCAATCGAAATCGCTTTGAAAAAGCTCGGAATCAGTGATAAGTCAAAAGTACTCTATGTGGGTGATTCCGAAGTAGATGCAGCCACAGCAGAAAATGCAGGGCTTGATTACGTGCTTTGCACCTATGGTTTCCGTGATATGGATGTACTTCAGCAGTTCAATCCAATAGCGTACGTAGATAGCTTTTCAAAAATCCTGGATATATAATAAGCCAGTAAGTAACAAGCTATTAGATTTCTTAAACGAAGCTTTCTTCAGCTGAGTGTAGAAATACTAATGCTTGTTACTGTAACTGGCGGATTTTATTTAGCGTAAGTTTTATAAATATCTACATGATCATAGATACATCTCCATGAGGAGCTTGAGTGAGCGGTGCAGCATATATATTCTGTACCGCTTTCTGATATCATGGAGCTTACTGCACAGCTTCCCGATTCATCTACATATCCAGTCTTGGCACCCTCTATCTCACCACCAAATTCCTTATCCTCTATTCTACGCAAGAACCAGTTAGAAATGGTGATTCCTTCTGGATTAACGTTTGTAGCTGTAGAATTGTAAACCTTAGTGGTAACGACTTCCTTGCAAACCTCATTATCAAGGGCAGCCATCATAATAATTGCTATATCATAAGGGGTGCTATAGTGCTCCTTGCTATGGAACCCTACAGGATTTGTGAAATGTGTAGTTTCACTAATACCAAGAGCTTTACACTCTTCATTCATCATTTTAACAAAGCTGTCGATATCACCTGCAACGTAGATTGCAAGCTGAGCTGCAGCATCACCACCGGATGGAAGAATTGTTCCATAGAACAAATCTCTTACTGTAACTTCTTCATCCTCAACAAAGCCCGATGTGGAGCCACCTCCTGCATATGAATAGTCAATCGCCTCATGGCTCATAACGATCTTCTCATCAAGCTTTTCAGGTGAAATATGATTAGCTGCTACAAGAACAGTCATAACCTTTGTCATGGATGCAGGAACAATCTTTTCAGTAGCATTTCTGGTAGCTACTATTGTCTTTGTTTTATTGTTAATCAACACTGCAGATTCACTGACAACATCTCCGCCAATCTGAACTGTTTCCTCAGATTCCTTTGCAGAATAATTGCCAGCCTTTGGTGCCTCTTCCTCTTCTATTTCCTTTGTTTCTTCCTCTTTTGGTTCCTCAGAAGCTTTTGCAGATACTTTTAGACCTGTAGCCTTTTCCTCAGAGGTTTCAGCCTCTGCCACAACCTTTTCCTCGGCAGCAACCTTTAAAGTACCATCATCTTTTCCTTTTATATGGGAAATAATAAGACAGCCTGTAACTATTATTGCAATAGCTATCAAAGCCATTTCAGAATAAACCTGAATTCTACGAATCAACTTCTTGCGTCTGCGATATGCTCTACGCTCGTCCTCAGACATATTTCTATTTCTAAAATTATTACTCATAACAATATACTCCATCTCCCCAATACCGATACAAAAAGTTTATCATTGATAAGTATCATAAACAATTCAGAACAAACTTTTCGTAACTATTGTCCAAATAAAAAAATCCAACCGAAGTTCAATACTTCGATTGGATTGATTTTAGTGGACTAGACGGGAGTCGAACCCGTGTCCAAAAGCCAATTCCCGGCCCTTCTACGAGTGTAGTTTGTATTTTTACATTCCCTCCACATAACTCCCACAAACAGGATTTATGCTTTAGTAGCTTCATGATACGCCCGCCATCTCAAAGCTTTGATAACGTCGTTTCCTACAGAGTCGAAGTCTGGGTCCTAAAGTGTAGGTGCTCTAGGTCAGACTGCCGCAACTAGGCAGCGTATGCTAAATTATCGTTAGCGTTTAATTTTAAGTTTGGCCATTTAACCCATCGCCGTGGGACTCGCTTCTTCCGCTGCATGACCCCTGTCGAAACCATGACTAGCCCAAAAACTAAATAAATGACTATACAGGTTTCTGATATTAAAAGCATTCATTTCATTCTGCTTTTAACATCACTATGTCGAAACCATGACTAGCCCGCAATCTAACGTGCACTACAAATTATATAGTACTCTGTATACTTTCGCAAGCGGTAATCCTACAACATTGTTGTAGTCTCCCTCAATGCCCTTAATCAATACTGCACCTAAGCCCTGGATTCCATAAGCACCAGCCTTATCCATAGGCTCCTTTGATGCGATGTAGCTTCTAATAGCCTCTGAAGAGTTCTCATACATTGTTACTTCTGTACACTCAGAGAAAGTCTTAACCTCTCCATTGGCTTCCACAATAGTAACTCCTGTATATACCTGATGCGCTCTTCCTGAAAGCTCTGTAAGCATTCTGAAAGCATCCTCTTCATCCTTTGGCTTACCAAGGATTTTATCGTCAAAAGCAACAACTGTATCAGCAGCAAGTACTGTCTCTCCCTGATGCTTTTTTGCTACTGCAAGAGCCTTCTGTCGGCTCAGGTTCTCAACAACCTTTGCTGGAAGTGTCTCCTCTGTAACCTCATCAATATCTGCTGGATCTACAACAAACTCAATACCAGCCTGTGATAATAATTCTTTTCTACGTGGTGATCCCGATGCAAGTACAATTTTCATTATCCTAAATTCCTTATCTTAAAGTCTCTTTCTGCTTCCCTCTTCATATCCTTCTTCTGGATATCAGCTCTCTTATCATAAAGCTTTTTACCTTTTGCCAACGCAATCTTAACCTTTACAAGGCCGTTATTAAGATAAACCTCCAAAGGAACGATTGTATAACCGCTTTCCTTTATTTTGCTAAGAAGCCTGTTAATCTCTGACTTGTGTAAAAGAAGCTTTCTTGGACGAAGGGGATCTCTGTTGAAGATATTTCCCTTCTCATATGGATTAACATGCATCTGGTAGATAAACATTTCACCATTATCGATTCTTACAAAGGCTTCTTTAATGGAGCACTGACCCATTCTCATGGACTTTACTTCTGTTCCGTGAAGCTCAATACCTGCTTCATATTCCTCTTCCATAAAATACTCATGATAAGCCTTTTTATTATTAGCTATTAACTTTCTGCCTTCTTTATTCATGACTAAAACCTCTGAAACTCTTCTAGTATAAAATCTATCGTACGAGCCTGCTCGTCTACGCTATCGAGAACTACAGTGACAGGCTGACCAAGCTTGAAGGTACGTCCTGTACGCTCGCCAACAAGTGTAAGATTTTCCTCCACAAACTCATAATGGTCATCGTAGAGTGTAGATACGTGTACAAGTCCCTCCACAGTATTCTCAAGCTCTACATACATTCCCCAACCAGTGATTGAAGAAATGCTTCCCTCAAACTGCTGTCCGATGAATTCCTTCATGTACTGAACCATCTTAAGCTTATCTACCTCACGCTCGCAATCTTCTGCTCTGCGCTCAAGCTTGCTAGTCTCGAGAGCTACCTCTGGCAAGATTGATTCGTAGTGAGAAAGCTTACGTTCGTTCATACGTCCACGCAAATGATCCTTAATGATTCTGTGAATCTGTAAATCAGGATATCTACGTATAGGCGAAGTGAAATGACAATAATACTGAGCAGCAAGACCAAAGTGTCCCTTGCACTCTGTATCATATTTTGCCTGTTGCATACTGCGAAGAGTCATCTTTGTAATGACTGCTTCATCCTCATGCCCCTTCAAGGAATCAAGCATCTTCTGAATTTCCTTTGGATGGATACTGTCCTTATTACCCTTAAGAGAATAACCACAGGCTCCAAGGAACTTACCCAAGGTCTGCATCTTTTCTGGATCAGGCGCTCCATGAACACGATATACAAAAGGAGATTCCATAAGATTGAAATGCTCTGCAACTGTTTCATTAGCTGCAAGCATGAAATCTTCTATAAGCTTATGGGCATCATTTCTCTCGTAAGGAGCAAGACCAACCACCTTGCCATTCTCATCAATAAGAATGTGTGTCTCTGGAAAATCGAAATCGATAGAGCCTCTCTTCTTATGCTTAGCACGAAGAATCTTTGAAAGCTCATACATATTATCAATCATCTCCGCTACATCCGCGTACTTTTCACGCTCTTCAGCATCACCAGTCATTATGGCATAAACGCTTGTATATGTCATGCGGTGATTACTGTGGATTACAGATTCGCAAATCTCGTGATCCACAAGATTTCCCTTCTTATCAAAAGTCATGATGCAGGAAAGTGCAAGACGATCCTCGCCCTCGTTAAGGGAGCACATACCGTTTGATAAGGTGTGAGGAAGCATAGGTATAACTCTATCTGCAAGATATACAGAAGTACCGCGCTTCAAAGCCTCAACATCAAGTGCTGAAGACTCCTGAACATAGTTAGTAACATCTGCAATATGTACGCCAAGGACATAATTATCCCCGTCCATAACAAGAGAAACACCGTCATCTATATCCTTTGTGTCCTCTCCATCAATAGTGACAACACACAAATCTCTAATATCATTTCTGCCTGCCATATCAGCCTCAGAAACAGGCTTTGCTACAGTGGATGCCTGCTTGATAACCTTGTCTGGGAACTCTGTAGTGATACCAAAAGCCTTTACGATTGAAAGGATGTCTACGCCCGGATCATTCTTGTGACCAAGAATCTCTGTGATGTGACCCTCTGGCTTGTGCTCGTCATCGCCATAATCATCTATATGACATACTACCTTATGTCCAGATACGGCACCCATACTCTTGCCTGATGGAATAAATATATCTCTAAGCATCTTCTGGCTGTCCGCAACAACAAAACCAAAAGTACCGCTGTCTTCGTAAGTACCAACCACATCAGAAAAACCATGAGTGATAATTCTTACAACGCGGGCCTCCTGACGCTTACCTGGTGCTCCAAAAGTAAGAACAGCCGCGACTATATCATCCTGCATAGCGAAGCCTGTGTTATCTCTGCCGACGAAGTAATCTTCTTCCTGACCCTCCACCTCGATGAAGCCGAAGCCATCCTTATGGGAAATAAATCTTCCGATAATATCAGGCTCAATATTATCATCTGATGGTCGATTTGCACGCTTTGCCACCTGATTAAGAGACTGTTTCTTAGTGGCAGTCTCAGCCTTTGTTGACTTCTTTGACCTATGATCCTTTGTCTTAATGAACTTAGGGCGATTCTCTGGGATCTGATATTTGCCTCTCTTGGTAATCTCTACCTGTCCATCATCAACTAAATCCTGAAGTACCTCAGCAAATTCAGCCCTTTTGTTCTTCTCTACATCCAAAAGAATCTCAAGATCCTTCTTTTTCATAGGTATATAAGCCGGACTTTTAAAGACGTCCATTAAAAAATGTCTCTGTTTATCGAAATCTTTCATATTCCTCCTAAATAAAACTCTTATAACTAGAAAAGCCACCCATACGGGTGGCAATTAAAATCTTAATCCTAGAAGCTACCAATATTAAGAACAGCAGAAAGCACGAAGAAAAGGATAACACATACGCTTGTAAGCTTAACTAATAAGCCCTCGCGTGAACGACCCTTGTTACGGCTCCAGTATGAATCGAACTGCTGGCCTGATAAAGAACCAAGTCCGTTCTGCTTGCCCTCCTGGAAAAGAATGATAACTGTAAGTGCCACACAAATGACGATTAATAATATAATAAGAACATACTTTAATGCTTGCATAATTTCCTCCTAATAGAAAAAGTGTTACGCTTCACGCAACAAATGAAGTATATCACAGGAACCCTATTATTTTCAATAGTTAATACACACTTTTATAAAAAAAGACTCCCATTAAACCTCTGCGTCGAAATTCATTCCTGCAAGCAATCCGCCATCTGCATTTTTTCTGTTTTTCTGATATGGATTTTCCTCATTAGGATACTTAATCTGAGTATGTGTTGTTCCGCCTGATACGTATGTCCTGCCACACTCTGGACATACTGCAGTATGGATGGATACAGTCGCATTGAGTACCTTTCCACCCTTCTCTTTAGCCTTGTCATAAGCATTGCTTACATGCTCTGCCTCGTGGCCTCTGACTCTGGCAGCCGCTGCCTGTGGAGATATATGCTGGGCAGACTTAAAAGAAACCTGCTCATCACTGCCATCCTGATACTTTCGGCTGGCACAGGTCTCACATACAATAACCCCGGCTCTTTTAGCTGCACGCTCAGATGCATAATTCTTTGCTAAGTCTGTGCTTTTACCTTCGGCCTTTAATTCGTCTGCAACCTTTGAGGAACCATAATTAGATAAATCCAAAGATGGGCCATTTAGATATTGATTTTGCCCAACAGAATTAATACCTAACATAAAAACCACCACCCATAAAACTACATATCTATAGGTAATTATATTTTAGCATTAAAATCGTAAATAACTATGAACAATCCCTATTATTCTTTAATTTTCTACTCACTTATCTTATACTAAAGTATCGGAGGGACAGAATAATGATTATCTGCAGATATTTTCTATATTTCATAATATATAGTTTCTTAGGTTGGATATACGAAACATGTTACTGTACCATTCATGAAAAGTCTTGGGAAAACAGAGGCTTTCTTTATGGGCCTTGCATTCCATTATATGGTGTAGGCGCCACTCTCGCTCAGATTCTATTTTTAGATTTACCTATACATTGCACCTCGTGCAAACCATCATATGTCACGATTTTTATAGGCTGTGCCGTTGGTTCCTTTTTCCTGGAATATGGAACTTCATACGTTTTGGAAAAAAGATTCCACGCCAGATGGTGGGATTATTCAGATTTTCCTTTAAATATAAACGGACGAGTTTGCCTTGTTTTCACTCTTTGTTTTGGTTTTGCGGGAATTCTGGTAACACAACTCATAGTACCACCAATAGTTGAACTTATAGCCTTAATTCCTTCCGTTGTAATTGAGCTATTAGCCCTGATATTCATGTTTATCTTCGGTATGGATATGGCTCTAACAATATCGGCCCTTACCACTTTCGCCAAGGATTTCGAACGAATAAACGAGCAAATCAACAGTCAGATGGCTGAAAGAGTTGCTGCACTACAGACAAACTTAGAAGAATCAAAAATTGCTCGAATAGAAAAAGCTGCTGTAAAAAAAGAGGTAGCCCTTATGAAGAAAGAATTAAACGCAGAAAAACTAGCTGAAATAAAAGAACAGCTGTCTACTGAAGCAGTAAAACAATGGGTACTCAATGCTACGGAAACTCAACGTGGTCAGTTCCGTCACATTGCAAAATTTACACACCCTGTTGCCTCAACCAAAGCTTTGCTTGAGAAGGGCTCCGAATTCTTAAGACATAAAAAGAAAGAATAAAAAATAGGGATTTGGCAAAAGCCAAATCCCTATTTTTATTTTTAATTAATTATTTCTCTGTAGACTTAACAGCATCCTCAGGCTTCTCAACCTGTGCGATAGCGTTCTTAGTCATTGGAATACGGCAGTTCTTATTGCTTCCGAACTCTACGATTACTGTAGCGTCATCAGGAATAGCAATGATTACTCCGTAAAAACCGCTTGTTGTAAGTACTGTATCGCCAACTGCAAGAGATGACATCATAGCAGTCTTTTCCTTCTGCTCCTTCTGCTGTGGGCGAATCATGAAGAAATACATGAATACGAAAAGTACCACTACCCAAATAATTAAGCTAATTGAACTATTCATTAAGTTATCCTCCTACTACATGGCCTGTGCCACAAATCACTGACATTAATTTTATCTAAATTTTCCTTGTTAAGCAAGAAAAAAAGATTATTTAATGAAATTTTAAGATTAATTCTCTCCCTGAGCCATTGAATCAAGCTTACGTTTCTTATATGCAGCAAACTCACCTGCATCAAGGGCATCTCTTATCTCTTCCATCATTGTGTTGTAGAAATAAAGATTGTGGAGAACACAAAGTCTCATTCCAAGCATTTCCTTTGCCTTAAGCAAATGACGAACATAGGCTCTTGAATAAGAACGGCAAGTAGGACATCCACAGCCTTCCTCGATTGGACGCATATCCTTCTCAAACTTCTGGTTGAAAAGATTGAGTTTGCCATGATTTGTATAAACATGACCATGACGTCCATTACGACTAGGATAAACACAATCAAAGAAATCTACGCCCCTGTCTACTGCCTCTAAAATGTTTGCAGGTGTGCCAACACCCATGAGATACGTAGGCTTGTTCTGAGGAAGGTAAGGTACTACGTGATCCAAAACATCATACATCTGCTCATGACTCTCACCTACAGCAAGGCCACCAACTGCATATCCAGGCAAATCAAGCTCAGAAATAATTTTCGCATGCTCAATTCTTATATCATTGAAAACAGCACCCTGATTAATACCAAAAAGAAGTTGCTCTTTATTGATTGTGTTCTCAAGACTATTAAGACGAGCCATCTCCTCCTTACAACGATAAAGCCATCTGGTAGTACGTGCAACAGAATCCTCTACGTATTTACGTTCTGCAAGTGCTGGTGGACACTCATCAAAGGCCATAGCAATTGTAGAACCCAGATTAGACTGAATCTGCATAGATTCCTCTGGTCCCATGAAAATCTTGCGACCATCAATATGAGAATTAAAGGTAACGCCCTCTTCCTTAATCTTTCTGATTCCTGCTAAAGAGAATACCTGAAATCCGCCTGAATCAGTAAGGATTGGTCTATCCCAATTCATAAACTTGTGAAGACCACCAAGCTCCTTAATAAGCTTATCTCCAGTTCTAACATGAAGATGGTAAGTATTAGAAAGCTCAACCTGACATTTAATCTCACGCAAATCATCTGTAGAAACAGCACCCTTAATGGCTGCAACTGTTCCGACGTTCATAAACACAGGCGTCTCAATAACACCATGAACAGTGTGAAAACGTCCCCTTTTTGCTCTTCCCTCTGTCTTTAATAACTCGTACTTCAACTCTTATAAAACTCCTTAATATAATCAACTCTGTCAGTCATATGACTAAGCAAAGCATCACAAACTGTAATCGCACACATTGCCTCAACAACTACAACTGCTCTAGGAACAATTATAGGATCGTGGCGACCGTGAATCTCAATGTCTACCTCTTCTCCAGCTTCATTAACTGTATGCTGTGTCTTAGAAATAGATGGTGTAGGCTTTATAGCGGCTCTTAAGATGATATCGTCGCCATCGGAAATACCACCGATTATACCGCCACTGTGATTAGTAACCTTAACTACCTTTTCATTGTTTAATTCAAACTCATCGTTATTTAAACTTCCGACATTTTTGGAGGCCTTAAATCCATCACCAATCTCAACACCCTTAACAGCGCCGATTGAAACAACAGCCTGAGCAAGCTTTGCATCAAGCTTTTCAAATACTGGGTCTCCAATTCCGGCAGGAACACCTGTGATAACACATTCGATAACACCACCAGCACTATCGTTGTTAAGCATACATGCTGCCAGGTAATCAGCAGCTTCATCCGCAGCCTTTGAATCTGGCATGGCAAGCGGATTCTGGTCTCTATAGCCTAATTCAAAATCGGAAATAACAATATCTCCAATTGATTTCGTATATGCGAATACTTCTATTCCAAGCTCTCTTAAAAGCTTTGCACAAATTGCTCCTGCAGCAACTCGTCCAATAGTTTCTCTTCCAGAGGAACGTCCGCCTCCTCGGTAATCTCTTCTTCCAAATTTCTCATGGAAACCAAAATCAGCATGACCAGGTCTGTAAGTAGTAGCGATGTCACCGTAATCCTTAGACTGCTGATCTTTGTTTCTAACCATAAGCGAAATCGGAGTGCCTGTGGTACGACCTTCAAATACTCCCGAAAGAATCTCCACCTCATCACTTTCAGCACGTGCTGTAGTGAATTTTGACTGCCCTGGCTTTCTTCTATCCAAATACATCTGAATATCTGCAGCACAAAGCTTAAGACCAGCTGGAAAACCATCTATAACAACTCCAAGAGCTGCTCCGTGGGATTCTCCCCAAGTAGTGATTGAAATTCTATTACCAAATGTTGAACCTGCCATAATGATGCCCTCCTAAAAAGAAACCCTATATAGTAAAGAAAGGGGCTGCGCTTAACAGCCCCCGAACCACTCTTATTTAATCTTTACAACTATAATACTGTTTGGCTTAGCAATTTTGATTGGTGGATTCTGCATGAGAGAATGACCAGTCTTTTTATCAATTGTAAAGCTTCTGATTTCGTTTGTATCGTGATTGAGTGAAACGAAATATTTGTCCTTTGGAAGAACTGCAAAGCTCTTTGGATAATCACCACTGATAAAGTTGTGTGAGAAGTATTCAATCTTTCCAGATCTAACATTTCTCTCGTACATGCAAACAGCATTAAGGCCATCTACGCTGGCGTATAAATATTTATCATCATCACCAAACTTAACATTAGTTCCTGTAGAGATTTCCTCATCAACACCAACAAGTAATGATACTGTCTGGATGTTCTCGAAATCAGGACGATCTCCGATGATATGATAATCATAAACGAGAATCTCGTTTGACATCTCTGTGATAACGTAAGCATACTTTCCATCATGAGAGAACTTCATCTTAAGTGGAGCTGAACCCATTGGACATCTAACGATATCTGCAAGACGAAGCTTGCCTTCCTCATAATCTACCTCGTAGATTTTGATCTGATGAAGACCATTCTCAACAACGCAAAGGTACTTCTCCTCTGGTGTAAGCTCTACGCATGTACAGTGTGGATATAAAGGTCTGTCAGCAACTGACTTACCAATACCCTGGTGGAAAATACCATCAGCGATACCGCCAATGCTTCCATCCTCGTTAAGTTTCATCATTGTAACACGACCATCATGATAGCCTGCTACGAATAAATATCTGTTCTGAGAATCAACGCAGAGATTGCAGCCACGCATGCCTCCAACCCACTCCTGATTCATTTTCTCAAGGTCACCGTTCTCAAGAATCTTGAAAGCTGCAACACCTTCATCTGCAATCGAATAAAGGAATTTATTATCATGAGAATTAATAATATCCGAAGGATTATTAATTGGAGCAACGCTCTGCTCAGTAAGCAATCCTGTGTCAGGATTTACATCATAAACATAGATACCAACGCTTGTCTCGTGTGTATAGGTACCCACATAAGCAACATATTTTTCTGCCATTGTATTCTCCTTGTTTTAACTTATGCTTCTTCTTTTCTTCTAAGAATGTCGAACTCATCTGGTGTAGTGCTAAGCTTAATAAAGAGCTTCTGCTTTGGATGTGGACAACTCTCCATATCCTCACCATCTTCATTCTTAATTCCTAATACTTCTACCTCTACATTATCTCCGTTTGGCTTCATAATTTCAATAGTTTCGCCAACTGAAAATTTATTTCTCTGTTCAATCTCCACAAAGCCCTCACTATCAGGAGCTCCGCAGATACCGAGATATGTGTATCCAATATTGTAGGTATTATTATCATAAATCTGAGATTCCTCAGATGGTTTTCCATAATAGAAACCTGTTGTAAACTGACGATAAGTGCAGGCTGAAATCTGATCCTTGTACCAGTCCATATTTGCCTCGTATTTCTCAGGTGATTCTTTGTAATCATCAATCGCCTTACGATATGTACGAGCAACAGTTGCAACATAAAGAGCAGTCTTCATACGACCTTCAATCTTAAAGCTGTCGATACCAGCATCAATTAAGTCAGGAATATGCTCAATCATACATAAGTCCTTTGAATTGAAGATATAAGTTCCTCTCTCATTCTCATATACAGGGAAATACTCTCCTGGACGCTGCTCTTCAACAACAGCATACTTCCATCTGCAAGGATGTGTGCAAGCACCCTGATTTGCATCTCTACCTGTAAAATAGTTTGAAAGAAGGCATCTGCCTGAATACGAAATGCACATTGCTCCATGAATGAAAGATTCAATCTCTAAATCATCAGGAATGTTCGCTCTTATCTCTTTGATTTCGGCAAGTGAAAGCTCTCTGGCTGAAACAACTCTTGATGCACCTAAATCGTACCAGAACTTATAGGTACCATAGTTTGTGTTGTTGGCCTGTGTGCTGACATGACGCTCGATTTCAGGACAAATCTCTTTTGCCATCATAAAGATTGCTGGATCTGCAATAATAAGAGCATCAGGACCAATTTCCTTAAGTTCCTTTAAGTACTCTCTAACGCCTTCAAGGTCATTATTGTGAGCCAAAATATTAACAGTAACGTGAACCTTTACACCATGATCATGAGCAAACTTTACGCCCTCAATCATATCTTCCTTAGAAAAATTCTTTGCCTTAGCTCTAAGACCAAAAACTTCTCCACCAATAAAAACTGCATCTGCTCCGTAAATAACAGCAACCTTAAGTACCTCAAGACTGCTTGCAGGAACTAATAATTCTGTATTTCTCATTTCTTTCCTTTCACGCTGATACTAACGCCATCTCCCAAAGGAAGAATCGTAGTAGTAAAACCTTCATCGTGAGTCAACTCATAGAGATAATCTCTCATTCGCTTGTGTATAGTACGATTACGTCTTGTAATAGCGTACCTGGACTCAATTATATCCCCATCCTGTAATACATTATCAGTAACAATCAAACCATCGTAGGCTATAAGTCTTTTAATCTCTGGCCAGAAATTAATGTACTGACCTTTTGCCGCATCCATAAAAATGAAATCATATGGTCCCTCAAGAGTAGGAAGAATCTCCATGGCATCTCCCTCTAAAAGAGTGATTTGTTTGTCTCTTCCTGTTCTCTTAAAATTCGCATTTGCGATAGGAATGCGAGGCTCATAATTTTCGATGGTGGTAATAGTAGCATCATCTCCTGCCGCTTCCGCAATTACGTTAGCAGAAAAACCAACGGCAGCTCCAACCTCTAAGATTCTTTTTGGTTTGTTCATCTTAACAAGAAGCTGAAGTAAATTAACGGTCTCCGGTCTAATAATTGGAACGAAGGTTTCTATTGCTTCTTTTTGAATCTCCTTTAAAACAGGGCTAAGCTCTGGATAAAGGCTATTCAAATAAGTGGTATATCTCTCATCAACTATCATTTTATACTTCCATAATGATTGGAATAATCATTGGACGTCTCTGAGTCTCATGCCATACGAAATCAGAAAGATTGTCTCTGATATCTGACTTAATCTTGTTCCAATCTGTAATATTCTTTTCCTCAAGAACCTCCATAGTCTCTGCAAGGACTGCACGAGCACTTTCCATAAGATCCTCAGAATCTCTAACATAAACGAAACCGCGGGATACAATATCAGGACCAGCAAGAACTGTACCTGATGCGCTGTCTAAGGTAAGAACAACGATAATGATTCCATCCTCAGCAAGCTTCTGTCTGTCACGAAGTACGATGTTTCCAACATCACCTACACCAATACCATCAACCATGATAGCTCCAGTGTGAACATGTCCTGTAATCTTAGAGTAATTATCTCCAAGCTCTAACACATCACCTGAACGGATAATCTTGATGTGGTCATGATCCCAACCAAGGGACTCAGCAATACGAGCCTGAGCTGTAAGATGCTTGAACTCACCATGGACTGGAATAGAGAACTGTGGGCGTACAAGAGAATAAATAAGCTTAATCTCCTCTGCACAGGCATGTCCTGAAACGTGAACATCCTGCATAACAATCTGTGCGCCACGCATTGTTAAATCGTTAATAACATTTGAAACGGCCTTCTCATTACCAGGAATTGGGTGAGATGAAAATACAATCATATCACCTGGCTTGATCTGTACTTTCTTATGAGTACCATTTGCCATTCTTGAAAGAGCTGCCATAGACTCACCCTGAGAACCTGTTGTAACAAGTACAATCTTCTCATCTGGGTATGCCTTAAGTGATTCGATATCAATGAGTGTATTGTCTGGAATGTGAAGGTATCCAAGCTTTTGGGCTGTATCAATAGTATTAACCATTGAACGGCCTTCCACACAAACCTTACGTCCATATTTATCTGCCGAATTAATAATCTGCTGAACACGATCAACGTTAGATGCAAAAGTAGCAATAATAATACGGCTTGTTGTGTTGTCAGCAAAAATTGAATCGATAGTCTTACCAACTGTCTTTTCTGAAGCTGTAAAGCCTGGGCGCTCAGCATTTGTACTGTCACACATGAGCGCAAGAACACCCTTCTTGCCGATTTCACCGAGACGCTGTAAGTCGATTGGATCACCGTAAACAGGTGTGTAATCAACCTTGAAATCGCCTGTATGCACAACAATACCTGCTGGTGAATAAATAGCAAGTGCAGCTGCATCTTGAATACTATGATTTGTACGGATGAACTCTACTCTGAATTCACCTGCATTGATATGAGTGCCGTACTTAACAACCTTACGCTTAACCTTTGTGAGCATCTTGTGCTCCTCAAGCTTATGCTCGATAAGACCATTAGTAAGCTTAGTTGAATAAATAGGGCATACATTAAGCTCCTTAAAAACATAAGGAATCGCCCCAATGTGGTCCTCGTGACCATGGGTAATAAAGAATCCCTTTAGCTTATCCTGATTGTCTTTCAGATATGATATATCTGGAATAACCAGATCCACGCCCAACATATCATCCTCAGGAAATGAAAGTCCGCAATCCACAACAATAATACTGTCTCCATACTCGAAAGCAGTAATATTCATGCCGATTTGCTCAAGACCGCCAAGTGGAATAATCTTCAGCCTTTCAGCCTTCTGTTCAGTTTTCTTCTTCAAAAAAATAACCTCCTATTTCAAATCAAATAATAATCGTTCATTACATTTCAAGGTCGGCTTCGTCGCCAACTAATTCATCAAAAAGCTTGGCTACAGCATCAAACTCAACGTCGTCCTCTACAAACTCGTAGACAACATCGTCGCCTTCTACTGAAACCTCTTTTAAAATATAAGCGTCTGAGTCTTCCTCCTCATTGTCGCTTTCACATACTAATAAATATTTGATGCCTGATAACTGAGTCTCCTCAACAACAAATAATTTAATCTGATTACCATCTTCATCTGGCAAATAAATTGGTTCCATAATTAACTCCTATAATTATCCAAATAATCCTGTAAAATTATCGCCGCAGCAATCTGGTCGATTACTTTCTTGCGGTCCTTTTTCGCTACGCCTGATTCCTCAAGAATCTCATCCGCATATACGGTAGTGAGACGCTCATCAACGAGCTCTATCGGAATAGTAACTCTCTTTTCTAATAACTTTTTAAATTCAAGGGTATCTTCACAGCGGAACCCCTCAGTGTCGTCCATATTACGAGGATATCCTAATACAATCTTTTCTACCTGATACTCTTCGCAGATTTCCTTGATTCTAACTAAGGTATGTCGAAGTGCACTGGCTCTTTCACGGGTGATTGTCTCAAATTCCTGCGCAGTCAAAAGTAAAGGGTCACTAATAGCGACCCCAACTGTTTTCGTCCCATAATCAAGACCAAGAATCCTGCTCATTATTTACTCCAGCTTTCACTAGCTATATATTCCTTAAGAAGCTCCTCTACGAGCTCATCACGTTCTACTTTCATAATAAGACTTCGTGCATTATTGTGACTGGTAATGTACGTAGGGTCTCCTGACATAATATATCCCACTATCTGATTCACAGGATTATAGCCCTTCTCCGAAAGTGCACTATATACCTGCTCGAGAACCTCTTTTACACCAACAGGATTTTCCTTCTGAACCTTAAAGTATTGTGTATTACTTAAATCTGCCATATCTACCTCGTCTCTCAAAACCGTACCACAATAAAAACTATTTCAAATTAATTGTAATATACAAACCTTTAAATTTCAACAATCAAGTATTGCTTATCCTTTGATAAAACAGTACCCTTTGCCACTAAAATCTGGTTTGTATAGTCCTTTGAATCCTCTGCTAAAATAGCACATTTAATGTACTCACGAGAGAATCCGATGAAGTATTCCTTACCATCAATTACCGCTTTTTCCTCAAAGAGAATATCAAGGTCTTTTCCGATAAAGGATTTTCTGTAAGCCTCTGTTGTTTCATTTCCAATAGAGATAAGCTTTGCACTTCTCTCCTTTTTTACAGCATTTGTAAGCTGACCTGACATTGTAGCAGCCTTAGTGCCTTTTCTCTTTGAATACGCAAATACGTGAAGCTCATAAAAAGCTATTTCCTTAACGTAATTTGCTGTAATATCAAATTCTTCTTCTGTTTCACCTGGGAAACCTACGATTATGTCAGTTGTAATAGCTGGATTATCGAAATACTTCCTAAGAATTTCTACTCCCCTAGTATACTCTTCAATTGTGTATTTTCTGTTCATTCGAACTAGAACAGAGTCACAACCTGACTGAAGAGAAAGATGAAAATGAGGACACATTTTGGAGAGAGCCGAAACTCTCTTTGCGAAATTCTCTGTAACGATCTGTGGCTCCAAAGAACCAAGACGAATACGTTCTACGCCGTCAATATTCTGAATAGCCTCCAACAAATCAGCAAGATTATAATCTGTGCCGCTTCCATAAGAGCTGAGGTGAATACCAGTAATGACAACTTCCTTGTAGCCATTTGCTGCAAGACCTGTAACCTCTTCTACAACATCGTCGATGTCACGGCTTCTGATTCGGCCTCTTGCAAAAGGAATGATGCAGTAACTACAAAACTGGTTACAACCATCCTGAACTTTAACAAAGGCTCTGGTGTGCTCTGAATCCTTTTCGATATGCATGTTCTCGTAAGAAATGTTGCCATCATTTATATCAATCCAGTCCATAATTGGGCCGTCGTTAGAATCTAAATTTCCAAAATAATCATGTATTCTATCAACTAACTCATTCTTTTTGTTATTTCCAAGAATGATATCAGCACCAAGCTCATCAGCTACCTCGTTACCAAAGTTCTGAACATAACAGCCAGCAGCAACTACGCATGCATCTGGGTTGAGCTTTTTACATTTATGAATCATCTGGCGAGATTTTCTGTCAGCTATATTAGTAACTGAACATGTATTAATAACATACACATCAGCAATTTCATCAAATCCTACTATCGTAAATCCGTCTTTTTTGAGAAGCTCTTCCATGGCTTCTGTCTCATATGCGTTTACCTTACAACCAAGGTTGTGTAAAGCAGCTTTTTTCATTGTATTAAAAACCTTTCTGAATCATGTAAAAATCTAAGAGTTTGTTGACTTTTAGGCACCATTGCTATAGTATAAAAGCTGTATTCAAACATATTTTCACGGAGGAGGCACATAAGGAAATGAAAACAGTTCAAATTTCTCTTAATTCAATCGACAAGGTAAAGTCATTTGTAAATACTATTAGCCAGTTCGATTATGACTTTGATCTTGTTAGCGGACGTTATGTGATTGATGCTAAGTCTATCATGGGAATTTTCTCTCTTGATCTTTCTAAGCCAATCGATCTTACTGTTCACGCTGATGGCGATGCAGAAGATGTAATGTCTACATTAAAGGATTATATCGTTTAATCCTTTTTTACCTTAAAAAAGTAATTCTAAAGACCAGACTTATGTCTGGCCTTTTTTATTGCTTTATTTTACTTTGATAATCTCTACTGACTCGATTGCCTGCTTCATAAGCTCATCAATCTTCTCGTCAAGATTGTGCTCGTGCTTTTCAATAGCCTCAAGCTTTGGCTTTGTAACAGGATGCTTTGCTACGAAAATTGTACAGCAATCCTCGTAAGGCAAAATAGAAGTCTCGTATGTATCAATCTTCTCTGAAATATCTACAATATCCTGCTTATCAAAAGCGATAAGTGGACGGTAAACAGGAAGTGAACATACAGCGTTTGTGCAGTTAAGTGACTGCATTGTCTGAGATGCTACCTGTCCAATAGACTCGCCTGTAACAAGTCCGAGGCAGTCATTCTCCTTAGCAAAATGTTCTGCTATTCTCATCATATAACGACGCATAATGATAGTAAGCTCATCATGAGCGCACTGCTGATAAATATAGAGCTGAATATCTGTAAAGTTGACAATATGTAAATCGATAGGACCTGAATATTTTGCTACAAGCTTTGCAAGGTCAACAACCTTCTGCTTTGCCTGCTCTGATGTATAAGGTGGCGCATGAAAATATGTAGCTGAAAGTGTAACACCACGCTTTGAAATCATATAACCAGCAACTGGTGAATCGATACCACCAGAAAGAAGAAGCATGGCTTTTCCTGCTGTACCAACAGGCATTCCACATGGTCCCGGAATCTCTGTAGAGTAAATAGCAATATTCTCACGAACCTCTACATAGATAATCTTATCTGGATTATGTACATCTACATGCATCTCTGGGAATGCATCAAGAAGACGTGCTCCAACCTCAGCAGCAACCTCCATAGATGTCATAGGATACTGCTTATTTGCACGACGTCCCATAACCTTGAAGCTGAAGTTCTTATCCTCGAACTCTTCCTCAACGTACTTAACAACAGCATCTGCAAGAGCATCAAAGCCCTCATCTGGAACAACTACTGTTGGACAGATTGCGCTGATACCAAATACATGCTGAAGAGCCTTAACAGCCTCATCATAATCATAATCGCCTTCAACAGAGATGAAGATACGACCACTCTGCTTCTTAACGATAAATTTGCCATCAACCTCATAAAGAGATCTCTTAATCTGGCGTACAAGGGCGTCCTCAAAGATATAGCGATTCTTTCCCTTTACACCGATTTCTGAATACTTAATTAAAAATGCCTGGTATGTCATAATAACCTTTCTTGTATAAAAACTATAGTTGCATCATTGGTACTAATTCTGTAAGAGCTTTAATAGCTGTCTCCACTTCTTCCATTGTATTTTCTGGGCAGAAGCTGAAACGGATTGTTCGCTCTAATAAATCTTTTTCAAGTCCGATTGATTTTAATGTCTCACTGATTGCTGGCTTATTTGATGAACATGCAGAACCAGCTGATACGTATATACCATAATTATCCTGAAGAGCATTTAAAATAACCTGGGCTCTTGTGCGGTTTCCTTTGATAGAAACACTGACAATCTGAGGAGCACTGTTCTCATCAAGATGACCATTTACAGATACACCCTCGATTGCAGAAACTCCTTCGATCAGACGATGTCTCATAGCATACAATCGTTTTTGATTCTCGTCAAGGTTTTCGTAGGCTTTTTTAGCTGCCACACCAAGAGCTGCAATAGCAGGAACATTCTCTGTACCTGAACGCATGCCTCTCTCATGACCGCCGCCGAGAATCTGAGGAACCATAATATTGTAGATTGCCTCATTGATATATATAAATCCAGAGCCCTTAGGTCCATGAATCTTATGTCCGCTGACTGTAAGAAGATCAATACCCATCTTCTTAGGCTGAATAGCGAGCTTTCCAAAAGCCTGAATAGCATCCACATGGAAAAGGATTTCTTTATTGAAGCTCTTAATAATCTTAGATGCTTCCTCTATTGGCTGAAGGGCGCCAATCTCATTGTTTACCATCATAATAGAAACAAAAATAGTATCTTCACGGAGAGCTGCCTTTAATTCATCAAGTCTGATAACACCATACTCGTCTGTTCCCAGATAAGTAACCTCAAAGCCTTCCTTCTTTTCAAGATACTTGATTGGATTAAGCACTGATGCGTGCTCAATCTTTGTAGTGATGATGTGATTGCCACGACGTTTCTTTGCTGCAACGCCGCCCTTTATAGCTAAGTTATTACTTTCAGTACCACCTGAAGTAAAATAAATTTCCTTTGGCTGAGCCTTTAAGATGCCAGCGATTATTTCTCTGGATTCTTTTAAATAATCCTTACCTTTTGCTCCCATCCCGTGGAGAGATGAAGGATTTCCAAAATCCTCTAAAAGGCATTTATTCATTAAAGCAACTGCGTCTTCATCGCATTTAGTAGTAGCTGAGTTGTCAAAATATATCATTTCTAAAATTCCTCACATTTAAGCATCAACATACTGAGTGAGCATATTGCTGCTGTATCCGTTCTAAGTATTCGGTGGCCCAAAGAAATCAGCTTAACGCTTCCTTCAACCATTTCTATCTCATTTGGAGCAAAGCCTCCTTCAGGTCCAATAAATACGCCAATGCTCTGTCCTTTCTTTAATTCTGAAAGACAGTCATATGTATCCTTCATTCCATTCTTACTCTCAAAAGGAAGTAACAACACATCAAGAGACTTGGCATATTCAAATGCCTCCTTGAAGGTCATAACGGAATGAATATTAGGGATGATAGAGCGCTTTGACTGTTCTGCCGCAGATTTGGCTATTGCCTGATAACGCTCTACTTTGGATTTCTTCTTTTTATCATCCAGCTTCACGATGCAGTTTTTCATCTCCACTGGGATAATTTCGTAGGCACCAAGCTCCACGCATTTTTCAATGATAGTCTCCATTCTATCACCCTTTGGAAGAGCTTGAAACAAATAAATTTTATTTGGGAGCTCAGTAGATGGAACCTCCTCCACAACTGTGGCTACCAAATCCTTATCTACATAATCCGAAACCTCACAAATGTAATTGGCGCCGTCTGCCACGGAAACACGAATACGTTCTCCTGGACGAAGACGTACTACCTTTGTGAGATGGTGTGCATCCTGACCTGTAATATTAAATTTGCCATCAACTGGCTGCTCATTAACAAATACCTGTTGCATACTTTTCTCTTAGTTTTTCTTTGCGGTGATGTTTACCCATTCACCCTGATGATTGATTTCTACTATCTCTAGACCAACTGCCTCAAGAGCATTCTTAACTTCATCTTCTTTGAAATTGATAATTCCAGAAGAGATGAAATATGCACCTGACTTCATTGTAGGCGGAATAGCTGGTGCCATAGCAATGATAATGTCTGCCAAAATATTAGCTACAACAACATCGTACTTCTCGTAACCAACCTTATCCTGTAAATCCTTGTCATCGATAAGATTTCCTACATAAAAATCTCCTGCATCCTTTGAGATGTGATTAACCTCAAAGTTCTCGTATGTAGATGCAATACAGTCGTCATCTATATCTGTACCAACAAGATGGCACTTACCATCTAAAAGCTTGTTGGCAATGATTGAAAGAATTCCTGAGCCACAGCCGATATCAAGGATTTCGTCCCCAGCCTTTAAGTATTTCTTGAGCTGACGGATGCAAAGCTGTGTAGTCTCATGCTTTCCAGTACCAAATGAAACGCCCGGATCAATCTCAACAAAAATCTTTCCCTTGTCCTCAGGAGCAATCTCCTCCCAGGTAGGCTTGATGAGAATATCATCAATATAGAAGGATTTGAAGAACTGCTTCCAATTGTTAATCCAGTCCTCCTGCTTAGTAACAGATGTATCGATTGTACCCTGACCAATATCCATAGTCTCTTTAAGCTCCTCGAGAGCTGCCTTAACCTGAAGAAGAAGTGATTCGTGATCTTCTTCCTCCCCCAAATAAAAGCTTACCTTTGATAAGCCCTCATCCTCTGGAAGATCTGGCTGAAGCTCCTCGTACTCGCCGCCCTGCTTCTCACCTGAAACTGGTACATTGTTTTCAATTTCGATTGAGACAATGCCAAGCTCCATAAGAGTAGCGCCAACGATATCCTCTGCCTCTGTAGTTGTATTAATGGAATATTTAATCCAATTCATAGTCTACCTCTATACATTTTAAGACCACATATCGTAATGATATGTGGTCCATAAGTCTTTATTATTGATTTTCTGCTGCCGCCGCTTTTTCCGCCGCAACCTTTGCTGTAATCTCATCCTTAAGATCAACACATTTGTCCTTAAGCTTACGGGATGTGCTAGGTGACTGGATAAGTCTCGCAACAAGCTTCATAGCTGCATCATATTTCTTGTAATACATAGACATATTAGCAAGCATGAAATCAACTGCTTCGGAAGCCATTCCACAATAAGGTGGTGTCTCAGAAGAAATAGCCTTCATAAAGCCCTCATAGGCCTGACTATAAAAGCCATCGTATTCCTTCTTAATCATTTCCACTACCTTTGGATCAGCTTCTTTATTTCCTTCAAGCTCCTTTAACTGAGCACGTCTGAGCCATGCAATCTTAAGACATACATACGCCTTTTCAGACATCTTTGCCTTTTTCTTCATGGTGCAGATAAGTGCAAGCTTGAATTTTTCAATTGAATATTCGTAAGAATAAGTCTCTGGAAGCGGCTCATTTGGCTGTGGCTTAAAGCTTGGACAGAACTCTGCTCTGATAAGCTTCACACGAGCTGTATCAATCTTAGAGAATGTGGTGTCAAGAGCCGAAAAACCGCAATTTGGGCAAGACAAGAAATCATATTTTATCTTGTCTATGTGCTCATAGTTAGGTCTCAAGTCAAAATCTGGCTCAAGTCTCTTGAGCTTTGTAGCAAGGACTGCCTTAATAGGAAATTCCTTGTCACATACAGGACAGCGAACTTTCTTGTCGATAACAAAGTCCGTCTCCTGCTTAACAACAGGTGCTGCGGCCTTTGCGCCAGCAGCGTCGCCTTTCTTTGGCTTTTCTTCTGCCAAAATATCCAGTTCCCCATCCATTGAGAAACCGAACTTTTCCATTCCAGAAAGTAAATTCATAACTCGTCCTCTTCTTTGTGAGTAAACAATTAGTTATTTGTAGGTAACTTAAAAGAACTCTTTAAAGACACGATTCTGTTAAATACTAAAGCATCTTCCTTAGAATCCTTAGCATCTACACAGAAGAATCCCTGTCTTACAAATTGAAAACTGTCGTATGCCTTTGCATCCTTTAAAGATGGCTCCACAAGACAGTTTTTAAGAACTGTAAGTGAGTTTGGATTGAGATTCAAACTACCATCTTCATTATACACTCCTTTTTCCTCGTCTACAATATTTTCGTAGAGACGAACTTCTGCATTAAGAGCAGTCTTAGCTGCAACCCAGTGGATTGTACCCTTTACCTTACGGCCATCTGGAGCATCTCCACCCTTTGTAGCTGGGTCGTATGTACAGTGAATGCAAGTAACATTGCCGTTTTCATCAGTCTCATATGAAGTACATGTAACAAAATAAGCATTCATGAGACGTACTTCATTTCCTGGATAAAGTCTGAAGTATTTCTTTGGAGGCTCAATCATGAAATCCTCTCTATCGATGTAAAGTTCCTTACCAAATGGAACCTTACGGCTACCAAGCTCAGGATTCTCAAGGTTATTTGGAGCCTCAAGCCACTCTACTTCATCACTCTCATAGTTATCAATAACAAGCTTAACTGGATCAAGGACTGCCATTACACGGCTACGGCTTGTCTTAAGATCCTCACGGATACAGTACTCAAGCATAGCGTAGTCTGATGATGAATTAGCCTTTGATACACCAGAAAGCTCTACGAACTTTCTTAATGACTCTGGTGTGAAGCCACGACGACGAAGAGCTGCGATAGATACAAGACGTGGATCATCCCATCCATCAACAATTCCGTCCTCAACAAGCTTCTTGATATAACGCTTACCTGTAACAACGTTTGTAAGGTACATCTTTGCGAACTCAATCTGACGAGGTGGATTAGCAAAGCCTGCTGACTTAACTACCCAGTCATAAAGAGGTCTGTGATCTTCAAACTCTAGTGTACAAATAGAATGTGTAATATTTTCGAAGGCATCCTCAAGTGGATGAGCGAAATCATACATTGGATAGATGCACCACTTGTCACCTGTGTTGTGGTGTGTCATGTGAGCAACTCTGTAAAGGATCGGATCACGCATGTTGATGTTAGGTGAAGCCATATCAATCTTTGCACGAAGTGTGTGGCTTCCATCCTCATACTTACCGTTCTTCATATCCTCAAACATCTGAAGGTTCTCTTCGATTGAACGATTTCTGTTTGGATCTTCCTTACCTGGGTGCTCAAAATCACCACGGTACTCTCTCATTTCCTCTGCTGTAAGGTCGGAAACATAAGCAAGACCCTTCTTGATAAGGTCAACAGCAACCTCATACATTTTATCGAAATAATTTGATGCAAAATAAAGGTGCTCGCCCCAATCTGCACCAAGCCACTGAATATCAGCCTTGATAGAATCAACGAACTCTACCTTTTCTTTTGTAGGGTTTGTGTCATCAAATCTCATGTGGAACTCGCCATTGTACTTCTTAGCAAGACCGTAATTTAAGATGATTGATTTTGCATGTCCTATATGTAAATATCCATTAGGCTCTGGAGGGAAACGTGTACAAACGTGGTCGTAAACCCCTTCCTTTAAGTCCTTATCGATCTCAAGCTCGATAAAATTTTTGCTTACTACTTCTTCACTCATTATTTATATAGTCCCTTCTATAAATTACTTTTTAATTAATGCTGAATGTGCTGGTGAGTAAACAGATGATCACTGCAATACTCATAATTTCCATTGCACTTACTGCAGAATCTGAATTCCAATTCTGGATTTGTAACCTCAGTGCGTCCGCAAACTGCACACTTGTGACGCGCGATAGGTGTGCCATCTCTGTACTGTGTACGAGGCGGTGTGGCCTGACGTC
This sequence comes from Pseudobutyrivibrio sp. 49, assembly GCF_900100545.1. Lineage (GTDB taxonomy): Bacteria > Bacillota > Clostridia > Lachnospirales > Lachnospiraceae > Pseudobutyrivibrio. The sequence continues at coordinate 16,554 of NZ_FNDP01000022.1, read as the reverse complement.
TAAACTCAGCTCTACGATGAATATCCTTTGGATTGTAGCGCTGGAGATTTCTGGTCATCATAAAGAAAATAAACCAGTTTAAAAGCGATGCAATAATAGGCATAGCTGCAAATAAATAGCCTGCCATAAGATAGCTGACGATTGAATATCCAACTATAACAAGATAGAAAATCGACATCCATTTCATCTTCACTGGAATGATGAAATATAACATAACCTGCATATCTGGAAAACAAGTAGAAAATGCAAGGAATATAGATAAGTTAATGTAATAAGTGCTGATAAACTGACCAATTGGTACTGTAGGCCCATAAATGGCATATGTAATAAAAGCACCTATTATTGTAAAGAGCATTCCTCCGAAAATGTAAACATTAAAACGGAAGGACCCCCATGTGTTTTCAAGGCTTGATCCCAGCTGATAATACAGCATAAACATGATAATAGCCCAAATAAAGGAAGTGTCTGGTGGAATAATAATCCATGACACTAGTCTCCAAATCTGACCTCTAAGAATATAGTGTGGCTCCAATGTCAAATAGTTGAGATATGGAACCCCTGTATACTTCTGACCAAACTGAAGCAAATATCCAATCACATAGCCAATAAGCAAGTAAACTATGAGATTTGGAATTGCGTATTTACCTATTTTTTTCTCTAATTTATCTAGCAATGTAAACCTCCGCAATTTATATTTAGACATAATAATAGACTTTAAAGATTATAACCCTTTAAAGCCTATGTTAGCAATATTATTTTTATCTATCTTTTGATATGGAACATAATAATATTTGTTATTGAAAAGGGAAATATCTGCAGGAACTTTTCCGTAAACCCCAAGTCCTACAGCCATTTTAGCAATAATATGCCCTTTTTCAGCAGAATCATTTAATACTGTACCCTCCATTAGACCTTCCTGAATCATATCAAGGGCCTCTTCCTGACCATTAACGCCCACAATCATCGGAAAAGTCTGAACACCGTAATTTTTAAGTGCATCCAAAGCACCAAGCGCCATATTATCATCATTTGCAAGAATCAACTCTATATGACGAGGATATCCTGCCAAAAGAGAGGTAACTTTAGTCTGAGCCTGCTGTCTGTCCCAGTTTGCAATTTCGTCTCCCAGACGTTCAAGCTGAATTCCAGCACCCGTAATAGTATCCACTGAAACTCTGCTTCGAACAATGGCGTCCTGATGTCCAGGCTCTCCCTCCAGCATCACATACTGAATCACACCATCATGATTCAAATCTACCTCATCCATCTTCTCATTTACTGCATCAATAACAATCTGTCCCTGGATTTTTCCACTTTCCTCTGGATGCGCCCCCACATAATAAAGCTTATTAAAGCGTTTTAAATCATCTTCTACAAGCTCTCTGTTAAAAAAGATGATAGGAATATCAGCGGCTTTTGCAGCTTCTATTATCACTGAAGGATCAGTACGGTCCACCAAATTAACGCAGACTACATCATAGCCCTTATCAATAAAATCCTGAACCTGATCATTCTGAAGGAGCTGATTCTTGCCTGCATAGGACACCGTTGATGTGATCTCCACTCCATATTCTTCCTGATATTTTATTAAATTGTCCTCAATGTTATGCCTGATATCCTCAGTAAATGGGTCAAACTCATTGTACATTGTTATGCCCACCTTGATGCTGTCTTTCTTCTCATTTTCGTCAGAATTGGTACAACCCACAAAACTTGTAAGCATCAATGCTGATATCAATACTATTAAAATTCTTTTCATGTAAATCTCCAACTACTTAACGAACGGAAACAAAACCTTTTCCAACTTATCTGAATGGATGGTCTCCTTGTCTGAAATATAATAAAGCTTTTCATCTGCCTCTATTTTATTTCGCAAATTGCCAGTCAGCGCTTCCTTAACAGCCAAGAACCCCATAGAATAATCATCTTTAAAAGCAAGGGCATTTATCAAATTTGAATCCAAATAGTAAACTGCCTCCTTGCTATTATCGATAGAATAAACCTCCACCTTATTTTTCAGCTTGGACTGTGCCTTCGCCGCTGCTTCGAGAGTCTCAAAATCCAAAGTGATAAAACCATCGAAAAAACGGGATTGTCCTAGATTATACATACTCTGATTGATAGTACCAGAGGTTGCTGATAATAATCTGTACTCAAGTTTTATATTCGAATCCGAAAGTGCACGCTCTATTTCCTCCCTTAATGTATCGGTATTGACATCCTCTCTAGTGGAAACCAATAGCAATTTGGAAGCCTTTGAATTTTCAAGTATATAGTCTACAAAATTTCCAGCAAGCTCCCTGTCATCTACCATTATTGAATTTTTCAAATCACCATAGCTTCCATTTTTAACAAAGAGTACCTTTCCAGAGATGTTAGCCTTTTTAACATATTCTTTCATGGCTTCATAGTCGCTTGAAACCGTCACTATGTAATCCGTGCCTTCAGTCAATTGACGCTCTATTAAGTCTATTTCCCCATCAACTCCATACTCCGTTGGTGAATTAATGAAATCTACAAAACAATCCTCATCCATGGCAGCTGTTTCTGCCCCAGCTATCATATTCTCATAATTATCAAGGTTATCCCCTGTGACCACAAAGGTTATTTTAGTCTGATTCTTCTGCTGTCTGCTGTTATTAATATAGATATATGACTCTACAACCAGTAGAAGCACAACAGCCACTATGAAGCCAGTAATAAGCTTTTTATTTTTCATTGCCTTCACCTCCCAAATATTCTTCCATGGTAAGCTTTGGCAAACGAATAACCGCTCTGGTACCTTCGTCCAGCTCGCTGTACATAGTCAGACCATAATCTTCCTTGAAATAAAGATTAATTCGCTGATTAATATTCCATAAGCCGATTCCAGAGCCCTTACCCTTAGATTCGATCTTTTCCGTAAGTAAATTATCTAATACCTCCTGAGGAATACCCATGCCATTGTCGATTACCTCGATGTAGATATCTCCATCCTTCTGATAGCCCTTTATATCGATTAAACCATCATCCTCCATCTCGCCAACTGCATGATAGATTGCATTTTCAATAAGTGGTTGGATGATAAGCTTAATGGTTACACAGTTTTCAATTTCTGGATCAATATCAATGTTTGCTTCGAAACGATTTTTATAGCGCACCTTTTGGATGGCCAGATAATTTCTTGCATGAGTTATTTCATCCTTGATGGTGATGATATTATTTCCCTTGCTAAGACTTATTCTGAATAAAGAAGCAAGGCTTTTTATCATAGAAATTGCCTCAGGATATTTTTCAGCTTCAATCATCCAAATAACAGAATCCAAAGTGTTATATAGAAAATGCGGATTAATCTGAGCCTGAAGAGCATTCAATTCGGATTTACGTTTTTCCTTCTGCTCCTTTACTCTCTCATCCATCAGCTTGTGCATCTGACCAACAAGAGATTTTATGGTGCGTCCCAGATGGCGTATTTCATGGGAACCACCTATATAAATATTTGACTCATCAAATTTTCCATCCTCAATATAATTTAAAGAGTCTTCCAGCCTTCTTATAGGATCTGTTACAATCTTTGAAATAAAAATGTTTCCAAAAACAATAAGGAAAATTGTAACGGTAATAATAATAAGCATGAAAGCTCTCAGCTGGTTATATGGTGCCGCCAAATCTTTGATTGGAACAACAGAAACTATTTTCCAGCCAGTATATCCTACCGTCTTTACGATAATAGAACGCTCTTTTCCCTCGAATCTTTCAATATGATTTCCATCCTCATAGGTGGCAGCCAAGGTGTTGTTTTCATTTACAAGACCTGTATAAATCGCCTTCTGCTTTGGATGATAAATAATCTCTCCTTCAGAATCTATTAGATAAACGTATCCTGTTCCCCCTTCATTGACTCTTGAAAACATCCGCTCTATTGCAGAGTAGTTCATATCAACCAAAAGGATTCCACGCCTGTTATAGCCCATGTAATTAAGATCTATACTTCGGCTAAGAGAAACAACCCAGTAATAGCGATAATTACTGCTTTCAAACATATTTTGTACGTGAGGAGTTGAGAAATGGAAGTTTTCTATGCGCTCCTCTGTACTGTAAAACCAAGCCTGATCTGTAAAATCCACACCAGCCTTACGGGTGGCAATTGGAGCAGCAGAAATAAGAGCACCATCCTGAGAAATGCAGGCAATACTGATAAGATTATCCTTGTTTGCCTCATAGAGAAGATCCATCTCATTGTTCATGGTGTCGCTTGTCAGGTCTAGGTCTTTTATTACGTTGTAATACATACTGTCCGAAATTCTCATCATATTCTTAAGATATGAATTGAGATTCCAGCTAATCTGCTCTATGACCTGCTTATTATTTTCTATAGCTGTAGCTTTTGCTGTATTTATATAATTGGTATAAAAGGCAAAGGTCATAAAGGCCATACTTAAGATTGAAACAATGGTAAATGATAAAGAAATAATCAACTGAATGCTTCTTCTCTTAGACGCTCTTTTAACACGGTGCAATTGCCTTTTAACGTCTAGTTCTTTCATTTATTGTTCCTTTTTTAATCTATACTTTGATGGCGAAATACCATACGCTTTTTTGAAAACATAACTGAAATAGTTTGGTTCTTCTATACCTACAAGCCCTGCAATGATGTAGGCTTTTTCATCTGTATTATCAAGTAACCACTTAGCTTTTTCCATTCTGAGATTTGTAAGATAAGTCACGAATGTATAGCCTGTCTTTTTTCTAAACAAAGAAGAAAAATAATTAGGAGTAACATTCAGATAATTAGACAAAGTATCAACAGACAAATCACTCTCATTAAAATGTTCAGCAATATAAACCTTGGCTTTTTCAACAAGGTCATGGGTATTGATATCTTTAAATTGTGCAAAAGTTTCCTGGTAATACTTCTCTAGATTTTCAAGATTACGTCTCTGTTCCTCTTCGTCATCAAGACGAACCTTAAGACGTGAAAAAAGCTGATATAGCTCATCAGAATTAACAGGCTTAAGAACATATTCCACCACGGCAAGCTCTATAGCCTCCTTGGCGTATTCAAATTCATCATAACCTGTCAGAATAACAAATTTTGTAGTTGGAAGCTCTGCCTTCAACTGCTTGGAAAACTCCAGTCCATTCAGGAAAGGCATATTAATATCGGTCATCACCACATCTGGACGACGCTCCAAGGCCATATCAAGAGCCTCATAGCCATTCTCCGCTGTGCCAACCACCTTGAACCCCAACTCTTCCCAATTAATCTTTTTTTCAATGGCGAGGCGCACTTCTTCCTCGTCATCCACTAACATAACATTATACATACATTATTCCCCCGAATACGTTGTATGTATATTATAGCAAAAGGGGTGCCTTGCGACACCCCTAAAAATCATTAATTCTTCTTACGTTTTGACATTACATCTACTGTTACGGCACCAAGAAGAACCGCACCTTTTACGATTTTCTGGATATCAGTTGACCATCCAAAAAGTGACATACCATTGTTAAGTACACCCATTACAAAGGCACCGACAACTGCTCCAAGGATTGTACCAGAACCACCAGCTACGGCGGCACCACCGATGTAGCATGATGCAATGGCATCCATCTCGAAACCATCACCAGCTTTTGGTGTAGATGAACCGTTTCTTGCTGAAAGTACGATACCAGCGATAGCTGATAAAACACCCATGTTAGTGTATACCCAGAAGAAAACCTTATTAGTATCAATACCTGAAAGGTTTGCTGCTTTTCTGTTACCACCAAGAGCATAAATCTGACGACCAGCTACTGTCTTTGTTGTAACGAAAGCATAAATTGCAATAAGCACAACCATGATAAGAAGTACAAATGGAAGTCCGTTGTAACGAGCGAGCTTGTAAAGGAAGAACCAAAGAATGAAAAGCTCGATTGCAACCTTTAATATTGTCTGCCAAGCTGGAGCAAGTGCAAAGTTGTACTTTTTCTTTGTCTTGATTTCTCGAAGCTCTGACCAGATAAGTGCTGCGGAAGCAATAATAGCAACTGCAATTGAAACCAAATCAAGAATACCATCTCCAAAGAAAATCTTGTAGGTTGGAAGGAAGCCTGCTCCAATAAAGTTGTACTCTGTTGGAAGTGGTCCTTTTGTCTGAGCCTGTAAAAGTGTATAGGTAAGACCGCGACCCATAAGCATGGTAGCAAGTGTTACTACGAATGGTGGAATGCTGAGGTAAGCAATGAAGAAACCAGCAAACATACCAACCAAAAGACCAATTACGAGAGCTGCTAAAATGGCAACCCACATATTCATCTTTAAGTCCATCATCATGATACCAGCTGTGGCACCACAAAGAGCAACTACCGAACCAACACCAAGATCTACATTACCAGTTAATACACAAAGCAACATACCTATCGCAAGAATGACTACATAGCCGTTCTGCATAACAAGGTTGTTAATGTTCATTGGTGTAAGGTTTTTGCCCCCTGTAAGAAGGGCGAATATCAAATAAATAACAATAAGAGCAATGAACATGCCATATTGTTTCATGTCTAAATTAACTCTCTTATTTTCCATTTCCATCATCCTTTCTATTGTGGGCCATTACGCATTGCATGATTTTCTCCTGCGATACATTTTCTTTTGAAAGCTCGCCCGCAATCTCTCCCTCATTAATGACATAGATTCTATCGCAGGTACCAATAATTTCAGGCATTTCTGATGAAATTACAATTACCGCCTTTCCCTGCTTTGCAAGTTCATTAATGACGCAGTATATTTCGTATTTAGCACCTACATCGATGCCTCGTGTTGGCTCATCCAAAATCAAAACATCTGGCTGAGTAAGCATCCACTTTGCAAGCACAACCTTTTGCTGGTTACCACCAGAAAGTGAACCAACCACCTGATTGATGGAATTCGCTTTTACGTTAATTTTCTTTTTATATTCTTCTGCAGCTAAAATCTCCTCATTTCCATTGATAACACCGCGCTTTGCGAAGAACTTTGGACGGGCTGCAATTGTCATATTTTCCTTGATATCACCAATCAGGATAAGTCCATTTGTTTTTCTATCTTCAGTAACGTAAGCAAGCTTGTTATCAATAGCATCTTTAACAGTATGAAGATTAACTTCCTTTCCATTAATCTTTACTGTACCTGAGATTTTCTGTCCGTAGCTGTGTCCAAAAACACTCATAGCAAACTCTGTTCTACCAGCACCCATAAGTCCTGCCAGACCAACTACCTCTCCTGCCTTAACTTCAATGTTAATGTCTTTAAGAACCTGACGATTTGCATCATCTGGATGATAAACATTCCAGTTCTTAACCTCAAAAATTGTATCACCAATTGTGACACCCTCTCGTACAGGATATCTGTTTGTAAGCTCACGACCTACCATGGCCTTGATAACTCTATCCTCAGAGAAATCATCAACTCCCTTTACAAGAGTCTCAATAGTTTTACCATCACGAATGATAGTAACTGCATCTGCAACATAGCTTATCTCATTAAGCTTATGAGAAATGATAATGCAGGTAATTCCCTGTTTCTTAAGCTCCAACATAATATCCAGAAGCTTTCTGGATTCTTCATCATTAAGGGCTGCTGTTGGCTCATCCAAAATGAGAAGCTCTACCTTTTTTGCCATAGCCTTTGCAATTTCAATCAGCTGCTGTTTTCCAACACCGAGTGAATTTACAGGGGCATTTACATTTTCATTTTCCAGTCCAACCTTAGCAAGCATTTCCTGGGCACGCTGTCTTGTCTTTGTCCAGTCTATAACACCCTTCATGGAAAGCTGTTCATTACCTAAGAATACGTTTTCTGCAATGGAAAGAAGGGGGCTTAATGCAAGCTCCTGATGAATAATAACAATACCCTTGGCTTCTGAATCCCTAAGGTTATGGAATTTACAAACCTCACCATGATACTCAACGTCACCCTCATAGGTACCGTAAGGATACACTCCAGAAAGTACATTCATCAGTGTAGACTTACCAGCTCCATTTTCTCCACAAAGAGCATGGATTTCTCCCTTTTTCACCTGCAGATTTACATCATCAAGAGCCTTCACCCCAGAAAACTCTTTTGTGATATGCTTCATTTCCAAGATGTAATCTGACATATTAACTTCTCCTTCTTATAAATAGTGGCGACTTATAATAAGCCGCCACTACAATTAATCAACTAACTAATTTGCTAACTGCTCTTCAGTATAGTAACCACCATCAACAATAATTTCTTTGTAGTTGTCCTTATCAACTGCAACAGGTGTGCAAAGGTATGAAGGAACAACAAGCTTTCCATTATCATACTGCTCTTTATCGTTGATTTCTGGCTCTGTGCCTTCAAGAACTGCCTGAACCATTGTTACACACTTGTCAGCAAGGAGACGTGTATCCTTGTAGATAGACATTGTCTGAGAACCAGCGATGATGTTCTTTGTAGCCATAAGCTCAGCATCCTGACCTGTGATAAGTGGCCAATCCTCGCCTACCTTGTAGCCTGCTCCCTCAAGAGCTGCCTTACATCCATAAGCAAAACCATCAAAAGCTGTCGCGCAGATATCTAACTTGTCATTAGCATAGAAACCTGTAAGGTAATCTTCACAGTTCTTCTGAGCACCTTCCTGAGACCATCTAAGAATACATGTATCCTCGAAAGATGTTCTTCCAGACTTACATACTAATGTGCCGTTATCAAGATATGGCTGAAGAACTTCCATAAGTCCGTTGTAAAGCATTACAGCATTGTTATCATCTGGAGAGCCCATGAAGAACTCAATTGTGTAAGAATCCTTTGCATTCTTAAGATCCTTAGACTCTTCAATGTACTTACCAATTGCTGTACCAACACCCTTGTTATCGAACGTTGCATAGTAGCTAACTGCATCTGTGTCCATAAGGAGACGATCATAAGCGATGATAGGAATACCAGCTTCCTTTGCCTGTGCCTCTACATTTACAAGAGCTGATGAATCAACAGCTGCGATAACTAAGCAATCTGCACCAGCAGCAATCATGTTCTCAATCTGAGAAACCTGAGCCTGTACATCATCCTCAGCATACTGAAGGTCAACTTCATAGCCAAGCGCCTCAAGCTTTTCCTTCATGTTGCTACCATCATTAATCCATCTCTCAGAAGACTGTGTAGGCATTGCCACTGCAACCTTCTTGCCACCAGCCAATGGTGTCTCTGAATCTTCCACTGTTTCGCTAGCAGTGTCTGTTGCTGCATCAGGAGCTGCTCCTGTATCAGCAGGTCCACATCCAACTGCAAGCCCCATAGTCATGAGTGCTGTGAGCATTAAACTTAGAACTCTTTTTTTCATTTCCTTCTCCTCCTAAAATCTGATGTTAGCAGCCCCCCGGCTGCATACCTCTTTTATCTACATAAATATTATCAGTTCACAGTTTAGACATAAATATAAAATTCTATTATAAAGCTTTAAATTTCTACACAGTGTTATCTTTTACTAAATAAAAACGGCCCAGCTATAAAGCTGGACCTACAATTACTTATTAACATAAAACAAGTTCACATATAAAAACAACAGCACAACATATACATGCTACCCTAAAAAGTGACTGATTAAGCCATGCTGCTATTGTTCCACAAATCAACGCCAGGATGCCTGCGATTTTATTTTGGGTGGCATCGATGATGGCAGGGAAAGTCATTACTGCAAGTGTGACATATGGCACATAGTAAAGAAATGACCTTACAAATCGGTTTTTAATTGGCTTTCGAAAAACAGTGACTGGCAAAACCCTAATCAGGGTGCTGACAACTGCAGCCACCAATATATACATATAGGTATTAGTCATCGTCTTCTACCTCCGGATGGGGAAATAAAATAGCAGCCACAGAAGCTATCACAACTGTGAGAATAATAGTTTTCGTGCCAGCAGAAATGCTAGCAAATACAGATAATCTGGAAGCAATGTAACTTAAAACAAAGGAAATCAGAATCAAAACTGCCACTATTCTATGCTTTCTAGCTTCTGGCATAATGCAGGCTAAAAACATTCCATACAAAGCAACCGATAATGCACTAACAAGTCTAACTGGCATAAGCTCTCCTGCCACAATTCCACAGGAAGTTCCAGCAGACCAACATACCGCCGCAATAAGAAATGCACCGTAATTATATATTGGCTCGATGAACCCTGGGCGCTTTATCGTAATTGCGAATAATTCATCTGTAACAGTAAAACCAACCAATATTCTATCCAGCATTGATGTGGACTCATCAAACTTCTGGCTGAGAGCTGTGGACATAAGCAAATATCTAGCGTTGACTACAAGCGTCATAATAGCCATCTCTATAAATCCAGAGGCAGCTGCAGCAACAGTATAAACTGCATACTCCCCCGCACTGGCGTGATTCAAAAAGGAATTTATAAAGCCCTGAAGAGGTGTAAAGCTTGCGTTTCTAGCTAGTATTCCAAGAGAAAACGCCACTGCGAAATATCCAAGTCCTATTGGAATACCATCTTTAAAGCCCTCTCTAAAGGCTTGTTTTTTAGAATTTGTCATCAAATTTTTCATAGAATTTTAATACTTTCACTTTCGCAAAAGGGTAAAATAATAATAGTCATAAAAAAGGAGGCAAACGATGAAGCCTGGCGTTTATGAAGCAACACGAAAAAATGGTACTTCCTACTACCGTGGAAACATTACCTATAACGGAAAGCACATCAGCATCGGAAGTTATAACACTGAAGCTCAGTGCAACCGCGCTTACAAGGAAGCCTGGAAGCTTCTAAAGGATAATAAAATCACCTTGCTCTCCTATCAAAACGTAATAAAAGATTTACCTTTCGATAAGGTGGTCACTCTTATAAATTATAGAGATAATAAGATTTATATTAAGAATCCTATCTATCTTCAAAGAAATTATTTTGTATACTATTTGGATGCGTCCACTGTTCTTAAATTTGATAATGATGATTTGTTCTACTACTCAACTCACAAAATTCAAAACCGCGGTGGGCACATGTTTGTAAGTGACTACGGAATGCAATACAACATTCTTGGTCGCTATGGAATAAAACCTTACAGCGTAAAGGATCGTGATTATAAATTTGCCAACGGTGATGATACGGATTTACGATATTCCAACATCATACTTGTAAATAAATATCACGGGGTCTCAAAAGAAGAAAAAAAAGGCAAGGTAAAGTACGTTGCCAAAATTCATCTAAATGGAGACTTCATAGTAGGACGATACTCCAGCGAAGCAAAGGCTGCCATAGCCTACAATAAAGCCGTGGACTTATGCCGTTCGCGTGGCATGAAGAGGAAGTTCCCCACAAACTTTGTTTCTGAATACTCACCTAGAGAGTACGCAGATATATATACTGAAATAAAAATATCATCTCACTTATATAAGTTCTTCAGAAATAAAAACTATAGAGAAGCATAATATTATGGGGTAATATCAATAAATGATATTACCCCTTTTTTCTAAGGACAGTCAGCCCCATTTTTAAAAATTGCCTACGGCAATTTGGGGCTTCCAGTATAACTTTTTCTATTCCTTTGGAATAGAAAATAGTTATAATTAGTTATTAATGAACTTATCTTCTTCATTATTCCAGCTGTAAAGCTTTCTAACTTCCTCTCCAACCTTCTCAGATGGATGCTCAGCTGCAAGCTTTCTCATAGCCTGGAAGTGAACCTGACGTCCTGCAGGTGACATATCAAGTAAGAATTCCTTAGCAAATGTTCCATCCTGGATATCTGAAAGAATCTTCTTCATAGCCTTCTTTGTCTCGTCTGTGATGATCTTAGGACCTGTTACATAATCACCATACTCAGCTGTATTTGAAATAGAATATCTCATTCCTGCAAAGCCTGACTGATAGATAAGGTCTACAATAAGCTTCATCTCATGGATACACTCAAAATATGCATTTCTTGGATCATAGCCTGCCTCAACAAGAGTCTCGAAACCTGCCTGCATAAGAGCGCAAACACCACCACAAAGAACTGCCTGCTCACCAAAGAGGTCTGTCTCTGTCTCTGTTCTGAATGTAGTCTCAAGAACACCAGCGCGAGCACCGCCGATACCAAGCGCATATGCAAGTGCAAGGTCAAGAGCCTTACCTGTAGCATCCTGCTCTACAGCAACAAGACAAGGAACCCCCTTACCTGCAAGGTACTCAGAACGAACTGTGTGGCCTGGTCCCTTAGGAGCAATCATAGTAACATCAACATCAGCTGGTGGCTTGATGCAGCCAAAGTGGATGTTGAAACCATGAGCAAACATAAGCATGTTACCAGCCTCAAGGTTTGGCTCGATGTCCTTCTTGTACATATCAGCCTGCTTCTCATCGTTGATAAGAATCATAATGATATCAGCCTTCTTAGCTGCTTCTGCTGCTGTGTAAACTGTAAGTCCCTGCTTCTCAGCCTTAGCCCATGACTTTGAACCCTCGTAAAGACCGATAATAACATCGCATCCACTCTCCTTAAGGTTAAGTGCATGTGCATGACCCTGGCTACCATAACCGATAATAGCTATTGTCTTACCTTTCAATAATGAAAGATTGCAATCTTCCTGATAATAGATCTTTGCTTCCTGTGACATTCTTTTATCCTCCTACTTTTGTTTGTATTATAAAATTACAACATCATCGGAGCCTCTTGTAAGACCTGTAACTCCAGTTCTCGCGAGCTCCAAAATATCGTAATCCGCAAGCATATCTAAAAATGCTGCCAACTTATCCTGATTTCCAGTAACCTCAAGAATCATTGAATCATGTGTAACATCAACAACCTTGCCATGGAAAATCTCAACTATTGTAAGCACATCCTGTCTGTCTGTATTTCTAGCAGAAATCTTTACAAGCATAAGTTCTCTCTTAACAGACATACCATGTTCCAAAACCTTCAAATCAACAACATCTGTAAGCTTTGAAACCTGCTTTTCAATCTGATCAAGAACCTGCTCATCACCATGAGTAACAATTGTAACTCTGGTGTATCTAGGGTCAGCTGTGACTCCAGATGAAAAACTATCAATATTGTAACCTCTGCGTGAGAATAAGCCAGAAATTCGGCTTGCCAGACCTGGTGTGTTTTCAACTAATATTGAAAGAACTTTTGTAGATTCCATAAATTATACTCCTTTTCCACTTCACTACTGTGAAGCATGAAACTAAATAGAATTCTATCACAAACCATCTATATGTCAATACGAACTTGAATATTTATTAAATAATAATATAAAAAAGGAAGTACCCCAAAGGTTATTTAGTAGTACTTCCCGTCATACGGATTATATAGACCCATCTGAATAGGCTGTCTTTTGTCTTCATAGCAAAGGGTGATGTAATAATCCCTAAACTCGAAGCCTTGTTTTGTCCATTCCACATTGCCCTTTTCGCAGTCACAGTATTCACTGTAATCTACCCACTGTAGTACCTGCATCAACGGCCTGTCCATCATCTTGCAGGTGGCCTCTTTAAAGGTCCATACCTCAGTGAATTTCTTATTAACCTCCGCCTTCTTTACCGACTCTAAAAGTTCTAAATCATACTTCGTAAAAAAGCGTTTTACCAAATCTGGATCATAAGGCCTTATTCTTTCTACATCGATTCCAACTGGCTTATCAGATATAGCCGCTACCGCAAAAAAATCTGCATGGCTTATACTGAAGTCCACGTTCTTTGGCTGTAGAAAAATAGGTTTGCCCTGTGAAGTGTTTGAATAAACGTAAGGTCTTTGAATGTGGTTTTCCCACAATAGCTTTTCCAAAAGATGGGACGCGCCGAGTCTCTCGCACTTTCCCTTGAGGGTCTTGGCTTCATCCACGTGAGCCCTGCGCTGAGGGCTAATCATATCGTAGACTTCGTCAAAAATAAATGGATTTTGTAGTGGTTCGCAATTATACGCAGCCGCTTTAATCATAGATTCCCCTTTCTCTTCTTAATACAAAGTATATCATAGTGAGTAAAAAGTATGTTAAAATTTGGTTAAACATAGGGGGTGAGATTATGAACTTTTTGATTTTCGAAATGAAAACCGTCTGTTACAATTCCTATCTCTATTTCGGAGACTCTCTCGGTGCTGCTTTGACAAAATTAGGGCATAATGTTGAATATTTCAAGGTAGACGAAAATACCCTCGATGATTTAGAGCAATATGTAGGAAAGCACTATGACGCTCTTATTGATTTCAATTCTGACCTGCCTAGAGCTCTTATGGATGACGATTCCCATTTTCTGGATCATGTTGATGCACCATTTTTTGATGTAATTTTAGATCATCCACTATATCACCATGATACGCTTAAGCATAAACTCAATAATTTTCATGTAGTATGCCTTGATTCACTCCACAAGGCTTATATCGAAAAATACTATCCACACATTAAATCTGTAACTGTAACCCCTATGACTGGAGAACTTGCCTTTGGTCATGATTCAATTGACTGGGACAATTGGGAATTGCGGCCTTATGATATTCTCTTTTCTGGCACCTATACTGACCCTGTCAGAATCGAAACTGCCATTAATAAAATGCCAGAAATAATCTCAGAAAACGTATATACGTTAATTGATATGATGAAAGCAGATAGCACTATGACCATAGAGGCTGCCGTAGATATTCTTGCGGAAAACGAATTCTATGAATACATCAATTCAGATAAGCCATTACACACCCAGACCTTCTATCTGGCTGATACATATATACGCTGTCTAAATAGAAAGAAGCTTGTACAGGCACTGGATAGAACCGGATATGAATTCCATTTATTTGGTGCATTGTGGGAAGAACTAAACCTAAAACACGCCGAGCTTCACAGAGAAATACCATTCAATCTCACCTTTACCGTATTTGCGAAGTCAAAAATCAGTGTAAATATTATGCCAAACTTTAAAGCAGGGAGCCACGATCGCGTCTTCTCAGGTCAGTTAAATGGAGCCGTTTCTCTTACAGACTCTACTACGCTCTTACAATGCGAGTATAAAGATAATCAAAGCATCCTATTTTACAGCTTAGATGACATTGATGCCGTAACTGAAAAGGTAAACTCTGCCCTTTCAGACCCTTCTAATCTCAAAAAAATAGCCCAGGCAGGCTACGACATAGCGTCGATAAACCATACCTGGGATAATATTGCACATAAAATATTATTCACAATTAAGAATTAATCTATATTCTGCATTTCCTGATAAAAATTGAAGTAATCCTTACGACCCTGTTTGGTAAATTCAATAGCTGTACGTGGGTGCTGGTTCAAAAGGCCTGTTGCAAGGTACTGCATATCGTAGCCCCAAACAACTCCCTGTTCCTTAAGCGGAAGCATGTAGTCTTCTACGAACTTAATTGCATAGCGCTCTTTATATTTTGGATTCTTGAGGAAGCCAAGTAAAAGCTCCATGGCACAGTTTCCAGCGCCACGTCCCATAGAACAATATGTTCCGTCAAGGTAATCAACATCATCACCAACAGCCTCTATAGTATTTGCGAATGCAAGCTTCTGATTGTCGTGAGCATGCATACCAACCTTCTTACCATATTTAGCGGCTGCGTTGCAGTAAACATCTGCGATACGCTCAATCTGTTCTGGATAGAGTGAACCGTAGCTATCTACAATATAAATGCAGGAAATTGGAGTCTGGCAAACAATATCAAGAGCAGCCTTTACATCCTCCATTGATGCAGTAGAAATAGCCATAATATTACAGGTTGTCTCGTAGCCCTTCTTGTCAGCATCTTCTATCATTTCGATAGCACCTGGTAACTGGTGAAGATAGGTTGCCACACGAATCAAATCAACCGGGCTTTCAGCCTTTGGGTGAATATCCTCCTTGTAGTTGCAACGGCCAACATCAGCCATGATAGCAAGCTTTAAGTCAGTATTATTATCTCCAACTATTTTTCTAATATAGTCATCAGATGAAAACTTCCATGGTCCAAACTTCGACTCATCGAACTGCTCCTTATCAGCACGATAGCCCATTTCCATGTAGTCAACTCCCGCCTTAACATTAGTCAAATAAAGAGCCTTTGCAAACTCATCAGTGAAATAGAAATCATTTACAAGACCTCCATCTCTCAAAGTTGCATCAACTACACGTACGCTTTCTCGCACAGCAAGAAGCTTTGAAACCTCTTTCATCTTTCGTATCCTCCTAAGTATGTCGTTCCACTTTAGCAATTAAAAGCGATAAAGTAATTATAATCGTACAACAACGCAAAGTCAATCGATTAACCAAAGCGGGCAGCGTAAATTTGTACTCGGAAATCACAGAAAAGACTATCCATGTGTTTTATGATAAGAATTAGATTTGTTATAATCTTACTCTTTTTCTCTTTTAAAAGGAAGCCCTGCTTCGCAGGCCTCTAATTAAGTGCACAAAGCGTACTTTACTGTACGACAAATAATCCTTCGTTTGCTTGTTGATATTTTATCTGCCTTGAAATGGGTGTCAAGGACTTCAGCCTTCGGTGCGTAGCATCCTTGACTCCCATTTCTGGGCAGATACACTGTAAATCAAGCAAATGAAAGATTAGGTTTGTGCGAAGCACGTTTATTAAAGGCAACACCGTCAGGTGTTGTTTCCTTT
>NZ_FNDP01000040.1 GCF_900100545.1 Pseudobutyrivibrio sp. 49 | reverse complement strand
GGTATATTAAATTGGCAAAAAATGAATTGTCACAGCACGTGACTACCAAGAAGGTTAAAGCTATTGGTACTGAGACTTATATCAATGTCGCTACAGGCGAGGCGGAAGAGTTCCAAGTTACCAAGATTGAGGAACGTGATTTCAACTTCACTAAGGTGTGGATTAGAAACTTCGTTGCTACTCTTGATTTAGTTGGCAATCAGAAGACTAGGTTAGTCTATTGGATAATTGACAACTTAAACCATAATAACCAGCTTATCTGTACTAATCGCCTTATGGCTGAGGAGACGGGTATCTCCCTTGCTACTGTATCAGTTACTATGAAAGCCTTACAGGACGCTAATTTCTTGAAAAAACAGGCTAATGGAGTGTATGTTATCAATCCGGATATCCTCTTCAAGGGCACACAGAAAGCTCGTCTTAATATCCTTAATCAGTTCTCAGAGCTTGGCGCAGAGCCTCAGGAGCTTTCTGATGAACAGAAGATTCAGAATATCACTAAGACTATTGCACAGCTTTCTAAACAGCTTGAAGCCCTACAGTCTAAATCCTCAGTAGTTGATACTGAGATTGAGGGACAGTACACACTACTTCCCGATGGTTCAATTGTTCAGAAGGCTGTTAACAAGAAGGAGTAATTATGGCTACTAAGAAAATCAGATTAGAACTTACAGAAGAACAGTTTATGAAGCTGTATAGGGAAGCTCCTAAAGACAGCTATTTGTATCATCTTCTTGATGAAAAGCTTAATGCTATGGCTAAACGCACTATCGACATTGAAGAACACAACAAAAAAGAGGGCCTACGTCATTGGACGTAGATCCTCTTTTTTTTATAGCTCTGGACCCCAGCTTCTTGCTTGATGTTCAATCTCTTCGATATGCTCTTGGAACTTCTCTTCCACAATGTCAAATAGTGACTTGCCACCCACATTGTACTTTTGAAGCTCTTTTTCAATGAATTCAAGCTTATCCATATCGTAGCCTTTAGCCAGGCTATTCTTGAACTCCTGGAACATCTCTTCAGCCTGTTTTCCAGCAGTTCCAAGGATATAGCTTTCAAGATTATCTTTATATTCTCTAGCTTGCTGCAGCTCTTTAGCAGCTTTCTCTCTATCCTCAGCTGCTGCATCAATATTAGGCTGTATTTCAGCCTTATTCTGCTCAAATTGGCGTTCTCTGTAGTTCAGCAAGGATTCCTCGCGTTCAACGTCTTCAACCTTCTTAGCGGTCTTTTGAAGGCTTCTATACTCAGTCCAATCGAGTGTTACTCTGTCCCTAGGTCTGCCAAGTATATCCTTATCAGCCTTCTCCTTCTTGAAATCCTTGGCTTTCTTAACCTGACCTTCCAGTTTTTCAAGCTTGCCCCTAGAACGCTCAATTTCGCCTTCTACGGCTTCTAAATCGTTCTGTTTGGACTCTATCCTACCTTGAAGCTTTGCACCTTCTAATTTGAGAGTTTCTACAGCTTCAATGCTTTGTGTAAGCTCTTTGGTCTTCTCTTGGGTTTTGAACTCCAAAGTATCAAGGTGTTCCCTACGTTCCTCTCTGTCTTGAACCTGTCCTCGTTCGAGTCCATATTTCAAGCCAACTTCCTCGTGGAACTCATTCTGCCTTTGATGATACTGTTTGATATTTCCCATTAGCTCTTTAGCACACAGCTTGAAAGAACCGTCTTCACGTTCTACCAGAGGCACGCTCTGGCAGTGCATATGTGGGGTAGCCTCATCAAAGTGAATTACCGCATTGATTGTGACACCATAGGTCTTTTCGTGGTATTCAAGGCAATCCTTGAAGTACTCCATACACTCTTCTTTGGTCTTGCCTTCAAAGAACTCAGGAGAGGCTGTATATAGCCCATCTATGCAGACTACTGCGTCCTTACGCCATTTATCAATACCGTGCTCCTTGAGTTCTTTCTTGATGTCCTGCTGCAAGTTCATTGATTGTATCAAGAACTCATTTTCATTCGTTCTATCCCAATCAATATCACTTGCCTTAAAATCCTTCTGTTTGTCGGCTTGCCTGTTATTCTCAGCTTGTATGCCCCCGCAAGCCTGTATTTTACGCTTCTCACAGCGCATTATTCCATATCCCATAAGTATACCTCTTCGCTTCTAGTGAGTAAGCCTTTCCCTTTCGGTCTTCCTTACTCTGGTTTATTACTTCGTTTCGAGGTCGTTCCTGATCAATGGCTATCGCATTGAACAGAACTTCCTCTCACTTGTAATATACCATCGTTTCGGAAAACTTTCAAGTGAAAGTCTAA
>NZ_FNDP01000045.1 GCF_900100545.1 Pseudobutyrivibrio sp. 49 | reverse complement strand
CAAATATAGCAGTCATTGTATTCATCATAGACATACTCATATTTCTTGAAGAATCCTTCTTTGGTCTGAGGTCTCTTATAAGGGAAAACTGGTTTGACTCCATCATCAAGAAGTAGCTTTGCAATGGCAGGAGTTTTATAACCTGCATCAACAACACATTTTTCCATACCAATGTCCTGAAGTTTATCATACAGACCTTTGAAAGTTCTGCTGTCATGCTCATTGCCAGGATTAACATCGAAGCCTAAAATCCACCCATTCTTATCACAAGCTGTTTCAATTCCATATGCAAAGACATGCTTGTGCTCACCTTTTCTAAACCATCCACTTTCGGGATCGGTAGTGCTACACTTGATTGTTTTACCATCCAATGGAACATCATCAGTGTAGTCTTCAAACTTGTCATGCCCACCTGATGAACCAGATGATTGGTCATCATCGTCCTTATTTTTTAATGGCTTTTTACCATGAGCAGCTCTATCTGATGATATTTCTTTTCTCAGCATCTCCTCATAAAATAATGCTTCCTGCTGAGCGATTCTTCGCTGCATTTTTTTATTGTTAGCTCTTGCTTTTACATGAGTAGCATCAACAAAAATTTCTGTTGGGTCAACTAGTTTGAAGCGATAGCATTCCTCTAAGATGTGCTGAAAGATTTGTTCGAATAAATCCGTACCTTCAAATCTTCTTGAATAGTTCTTACCGAAGGTTGAGAAATGAGGAACCTTATCATAAAGTTCAAGTCCAAGAAACCATCTAAAAGCAACATTCACCTCAATTTCTTTTATAGTCTGGCGCATGCTTTTTATTCCGTATAAATATTGAATCAATGGGATTTTGATGAGAGTAACAGGGTCAATACTTGGTCGCCCCTGATCAGGAGAATATTTATCTCTGACTAAATCATAAATAAAAGACCAATCAATAGCTTTATCTATAATCCTAAGAAGATGATCTTGAGGAACCAAGTCATCAGTACATACAAATTCAATCTGCTTTCTTGCCTTCTCATTCTGTTCTGTAATCATTATTCTAACCCCTTGTTTTGATAGTATTATTATACCAAAAAAGTAACTAGAACGCTTGTAAAATCAAGGCTTTCTAAGGATTTGGATAATCTAAAAATGAAAGAACTGGAGTCCGCAGACTCCAGTTCCTCCTTATTAAAAAGAAAATGTCGCGGCGGAAGCCGCGACACTTTGTCTACACTCTGA
>NZ_FNDP01000009.1 GCF_900100545.1 Pseudobutyrivibrio sp. 49 | reverse complement strand
TTCCTGTAATGACTTTTTCCATAGACAATTTTCTTTTCCGTGAGAAATTTCTTTCAGAATCAATACAGAAAGATTTTGCATTATCTGCAATTGTTTTAATTTGTGAAATCAAAAGTTTCTTTACCATTTGTGGTTTCATGTGCGCCTCCCTGAAATTTGTAAATATACTTACAATTTCAAGGGCCGCTTTCGCTACCTATGAAAATAATCAGTAGCGAAAGCGGCCGCACTTTTCTGCATTATTGTCAACCCTTTTTAGAAAAAAAGACCCCTGCACCATTTCTGATGCAGAGATCTTTATACATCCCTCTTAACTTAATGACATTGGGCGAAAGCCGCGACACTTTGTCTACAGTCTGATGCCTCCCGAATTCGGGAGGCATAATTTTTATCGGGCTCTAATACTTAGAATCTCTCCAATATACATTGTATGGAAATCATCCAGGTGTCTATCGCTGTATTGTGCATCGAGAATCTTTGGGTCGAGGATTGTGTTCTCGGTCATAGGTACTGCAGCAATCTTGCGACAAAGGATGATGAAGTTTGCATCATCAATATATGGAACATCCATGATTCGCTCAACGTTTACTCGGCAAGCTTTAAGTTTGTCTTCGTTTCTACCACTGAGCTGGTCAAGTACCTTCATAAGCTGAATATTGTTTTTTTCTTTCATATCGAAAAAGCAGGCACTAAAGAATTCACTTTCATCCAATAGCTCTTTGGTATATCTAGTATTTCTCAAGAATGCATAAATTACATTCTTTCCCCAAATATGCCCCACACCTCCATTGTGAGAAGAGGTGGCATTAACTTTTCCATTGGCTTCTGCCACAATGGCAACACCTTCTTCTTCAAGTTTTTTGATAGGGTTCCATTCGAGCATATCGATTGGATAAGGTTGAAATGTGTGCATAATAAGTCCTCGCTTTCTTATTGATACATATATTTAAGATTATTATCCTGAATAAATTTCAAAAATTCATGCTCTGGGAGAGGTTTTGAAAAATAGAAGCCTTGAATGAAATCTACTCCCAGTGCCTTCATGGCATCGAACTGATCTTGAGTTTCGATACCTTCTGCCACAATCTTTAGTCCAATAGAATGAGCCATTTCTATAACTGCATTCACTATGGCTATAGCCTTGTCGTTGTCCTTAAAGTATTCATCGGATAGAAGCTTATCCAGTTTAACAATGGATACAGGCATATCAATGATGTAGTTAAGGTTTGAGCTACCTGAACCAAAATCGTCTAATGAGAAGCAGAGACCGTGTTCTTCCAGTTTCTTCATATTTTCATGAAGTCGTTCTTTACTTCGAAGTGAACTTGTTTCAGTGATTTCCAGATTAATCAACTCCGGGTCAATCTGGTAATCTTCCAACATCTGCAAAATCTTTGTAGTAAAGGTTGGGCTTTCGCCCTGTTTTACTGAAAGGTTAAGCTCTATATGCTGAATTCCAATTCGTTCTATATGGTAGGACTTTATAAATGAAAGAGTTCGTCTGTAAATGGCATCAGAAAGTGGAATGATTCTACCAGTTAACTCAGCTACAGGAATGAATTCGTTAGGCTGAAGATAAGTTCCATCAATAAGCTTGATACGTACCAGAGCTTCAGCAGAGGAGAACGTGTTCGTAGCTATATTAAAGATAGGCTGGTAATGAACCTCTATCCTGTCATTTTCCATTGCCTCAACAACCAGCTTTTCAACATCCTTCTGCCTACGGACATTTTTCATGGTTTCAGCAGTGACAATTACCTCGTTATTAGACGAGTTGCCTTTGTTGCTAGGAATGTAGTTAGCCAGTAACATCATCAGTTCGTCAGCATTATCGGAAATAGTGCAATCCGGAATGATGGTATAGAAAGGTCTAAGGAGAGTTATGGCATCTCCAACATCTGAGTTATTTTCAACGGCTTGAAAATAGGTGGAAATTTGGTATTTTGTACTCTCCAAAAAATCAGTATTTTCAAATATTAAAAGGAAATGACCTTCGGCGGTATCAAAAATTTTTGCCGTATCTACTGAGAACAGGAAATCCGAAAGCATTTCTATAGTCTGTCTTAATAGTTTATTTTCATCAGCAGATTCTCCAGTGGTTTGGAAGGAGATTCGCATTGCTGAGAAGTTTTGTTTTGTCTGGTAAAGGTAATCTAAATACTCGTGGATAACAGCCGAGCTGAAATGACCGGTACGTCTTGATAGCGAACTCTGAGGATTTTCAAGCTCGAAATACATTACCAGAGCGCCGATACAGGAGGCAAAGCTGACAATAAGAAGCTTTGGATTCAAAAACTGTATAATGGCGGAGATAGACCAGATTGTCATCCATAAACAAAGAGCGTATACCTTCTTTTCCTTCAGATGTTTCCTAAGGGCCATGGCTGCCAGAATAATTGACAGAATATATATAGCAACAAATATGTAAGTAGCTATTGCTGCTGGACCATAGGTATAAAGAGTCTGTCCGTCATAGTAATAGTGCAAAGGCAGATAAACTGTTACAATTACACCGATAATACAGAATACCTGATAACATAATCCCAGGAATTTTTCATGAGCACTACCAAAAAATTCGAATAAATCTGAAACGGAGTAACCTAAAGCACTAAAAGCTACTGTGTGGAGCGAGATTAAATAAAGTTTGCAGATGGCAATTACAATGAATTCCTGATATTTTCTTGAATACACAATAAAATAGCAGGATGCTATATCTAAAATGACGCATGCTAATATAACGAATAGCGTAATTTTGAATTTTCGCTCTGAGCTAAGTCCCATTGTTGGTTGCTTTTTATAAAAAAATAAGAGCAACGCAATAATGACCAACCCACATACTTGTGTGTATATATTCATAATATCGCCCCACTATCTAAACCTATTTGGATTATAGCATTAAAGGGTATTTCTATTTGCAAAGAAACTATGAAAAAAATGTAAAAATAAAGGCATAATTTAGCACACTAAAGTGTTGACGTATCGAAAAAAAAGTACGATAATAAATCTCAAGTTTATTATTGTGAGAAATTGTTATGGAGGCTTAAAAATGGAAATCAGATTTGAAAAACGTGAGAAATTGAAGGATAAGCCAGATTGGAGCAACCTTGGTTTTGGTAAGTACATGACAGATTATATGTTTATCTGTGATTGGGATAGAGAAATTGGTTGGCATGATGCAAGAATTGTCCCAGAGGGACCAATTGAGATGGATCCAGCCTGCATGACTCTTCATTATGCACAGGAGACATTTGAGGGATTAAAGGCATATCGCAGAGAGGATGGAAAGATTCAGCTTTTCAGACCTGAGATGAATGCCAAGAGAATGATTAATTCTAATGAGAGACTTTGCATGCCAGCATTCCCAGTTGAGGACTTCGTTGCAGCTGTAAAGGCACTTGTTAAAACAGAAGAAGCATGGGTACCAAAGGAGAAGGATACATCTCTTTATATTCGCCCATTTATGTTTGCTACAGAGGCAGCACTTGGTGTACACATGGCTAAATCCTACAAGTTTATGATTCTTTGCTGTCCAGTAGGAGCATATTACGCTACAGGTCTTGACCCAGTTAAGATTTTAGTAGAAAATGAACTTGTTCGAGCAGTTGCAGGTGGTACTGGCTTTACAAAGTGCGGTGGAAACTACGCAGGTTCTATCGCTGGACAGGTAAAGGCAGAGAAGCTTGGTTATTCTCAGGTACTTTGGCTTGATGGTAACGAGAGAAAGTACGTAGAAGAAGTTGGAACCATGAACATCATGTTCAAGATTGATGGAGAAATCTGGACAGCACCTACAGTTGGTACTGTACTTCCAGGTGTAACCAGAGATTCTATGATTCATCTTCTTAAGGACTGGGGATACAAGGTTAGAGAAGAACGCCTCGCAATTGATGATCTTATGAAGGCAGGCCATGATGGCAAGCTTGAGGAGGTCTTCGGTACAGGAACAGCAGCAGTCATTTCTCCAGTAGGAGAGCTCCGTTATAATGACGACGTTGTTGTAATAAATGGAGGTAAAACCGGTGAGCTTACACAGAAGCTTTATGATACCTTAACAGGTATTCAGTGGGGTAGATTACCGGATAATTACGGATGGACTCAACTAGTAGATTAATCAATGAATTAGAAGTAAATAATGATGACTTACAGTCTTTACAGGACTCATTCTGTAAAGCCAATGATATGTACATGATATGCATTGGCAGAAAGCATGGTCAGCTTACATCCTTCTCAGGTTCCAAGCCTGAGGAGGATTTTGTTGATGCCAATTTTCCGGATAGTCTTAGGAAAGAGCTGATAGAATCCTTTGTGGATGGTGCACCGGAGAATATCGTTGAGCGCACTGGCACAGAGGATTATTTTTTATACAGAGGAGTTGCCTTCAGAGGTGAGAAGGATGAGGTAGTAGGCAAATGGCTTTGCTTTGCAGTGGATAAGGATAAAGTTCCTGCAGGTCGCGAGCTTCCAACAGCCATTCGCACAACTACAGTAGCTCAGCTTGACAAGGCTATTGCCCTTCTGGAAACTTTGTCAAAGCACTATGTGGCAGAGATTCTTCGCAATGAGAGGCTTAAGAAAAAGCTTTCCCAGACTCAGAGCGAGGAAAAGGAAGTGGAAAATAAGCTTATTAAGAATGAGCTTATGACAGAGATATTACGCCTCATGGAGTCAGAGGATTCCTTTGCCGACGTGGCAAATGAGATTCTTTCATTCGCAGGGAAATATATAGAGTGTACTAACACTTCACTGGTTCAAATGTCCATGGATGGGCTTACGGCTGATATGATTTTGGAATGGAGCATGGGCGATGAAAAGCTTTCACCTATTTTCCAGGGTGTTCCTGTAAAGGAACTACCATTTATGAATGGAAAGCCTTACACCATCTCAAGTGATGCGTCACTTCCAGAGGCCTTTGAAGAGTTCTTTGGGAAATATGCTATCAGTAGCGCCATTTTCCTGCCTATCAATGTTGATGACCAAGCGGCAATGTATCTGTGCTTCCTTTCTATTAAGCAGGATAGACAGTGGTCTGTTGACGAGATACGTTTCTCTAATGATATAAAAAATATTCTTCATAATATATTGATTAAGAAGATTACTGCCAACTCACTTGCAGGTTCTTATTCAGCCTTGGAGGCTATTTTGCAGAACGCAGGCTATGGTGTAATCGTAGTAGATTCAAACCAGAAGCAGGTGCTTTACAAGAATGATACCTTCGGAGACATGTTCGATAATTCTATCGATTCAGTGGCTGTGGAGGAGTTGATTTTTAACAAGAATTATAATCTTTCAGAGCTTAATGGTTATTCAGCAAATGGTTCTGGAAAATGGTTTGATATTAGTGTTGCAGATATCAGATGGGTGGATTCTAGAGAGGTTAGACTTATTACCTTCTACGATACTACCGATATTCGTAACTATCAGAAAAAGGCTGAGAAACAGGCACAGACAGACACTCTTACAGGCTTATTCAACAGACAGGCCTGTGAGAAGGACATCGCCATGGAATATCACATTGCAACAAAGCTTAACAAAGAATTTGCTGTGCTGATGTTTGATATCGACGATTTCACAAACATGAATCAGGGATTAGGCTATCGCATAGGTGATGATCTCCTTGAATTTATCGCCCACAGTATTGACGAGATTTCTTATATAAAGGGCAAGTGTTATCGTATCGGCGGCGATGAGTTTGCTGTAATCGTAGACCATGACAATATCAAAAACCTTGAGCTTATTATTAAGAGAATAATGAATCTCTTCGATAATCCATGGGTATTAAATGATAAGGAATACAACTGCACAATTAGCATGGGCGGTCTAAAAGCGCCTGCTAATATCTCAGATGCGTCAGCTATTCTCACACGTCTTACAATTGCCCTTCATGGTGCAAAGGAAAAAGGTCACAATAGCTTTGAGTTTTACAATGAAAAGGCTGATGTTATCGTGGCAGAAAAGCAGGAGTTGGAGGATGACCTTAAGCAGGCTGTAAAGCGTGGTTGTAGGGAATTTGTTGTATTCTATCAGCCTATTATGGAGTTTGTTGGAGGAGTTCCAAATTGTTGTGGTGCAGAAGCCTTGGTTCGTTGGGATTCTGCTGAGAGAGGCATGGTAATGCCATCGGGCTTTATCACAGAGGCTGAGGAACAGAATCTTATCGGTGATATCGGTCATTATGTGCTTTTGGAGGCAGCTAAATCTTGTAAGCACTGGAATGATTTTGGTCATCCAGAGTATAAGATTAACGTTAATATTTCTCCAGTTCAGTTGATACAGAAGGATTTTGTGGATAGGCTGGATGCTGTTCTCAAACAGACCGCTATCAACCCTAAGAATCTTACACTTGAGGTTGTTGCTGACTTTGGACCAGGCGCAATGCCAAAGGCTGTTAAGGCTCTTGATGCGGCAAGAGCACTTGGCTGTAGAGTTGCCCTCGATAATTTTGGTGCTTCAAATTCAGCATTAAATGACATTAAGACTTTGCCAATAGATACTATAAAAATTGATAAAAACTACGCACAGAACATGGATGGTGATGTTTTCGCTCAGTCCTTTGTAAAGACAGTATCTGAGCTTGCAAACTCAGTTGACGTTGATGTTTGCGTAGAGGGTGTTGAGGAGGACAAGCAGATTACTATGATTGGTGACTATCCAATTAATCTGGTGCAGGGCTTCTTCTTCGACAAGCCACTTTCTAAGGAAGAATTTGGCAAGAAATACATTTAGGTGAATACCGCTAAGCCGGTTCACATAGAACTATTTTAGAAGTAATAGAAAGGGAAAGTAATGTACACATTAAAGGACATCAAAAACACAGATCCAGAAATCGCAGAGGCAATTGTAAAAGAATTCAATCGCCAGTCAGAGCACATTGAGCTTATTGCTTCAGAAAACTGGGTATCACCAGCTGTAATGTCAGCTATGGGCTCAGTTCTTACCAACAAATACGCTGAAGGTTATCCAGGAAAGCGTTATTATGGCGGCTGCGGCGAAGTAGACGTAGTTGAAGAGCTTGCAAGAGAGCGTGCTAAAGAGCTGTTCGGATGTGACTATGTTAACGTTCAGCCACATTCAGGTGCCCAGGCTAACATGGCAGTTCAGTTTGCCGTACTTCAGCCAGGTGATACAGTAATGGGTATGAATCTTGACCACGGCGGACATCTTACTCATGGTTCACCAGCCAATTTCTCAGGCACATATTTCAATATCGTTCCTTACGGAGTAAATGATGAGGGCGTTATCGATTATGATGATGTTGAGAGAATTGCAGTAGAGTGCAAGCCAAAGATGATTATCGCTGGTGCATCAGCATACTGCCGCAAGATTGATTTCAAGCGTTTCAGAGAGATTTGTGATAAGGTTGGCGCTGTCCTTTTCGTAGATATGGCTCATATTGCAGGACTTGTTGCAGCAGGCGTACATGAGAGCCCAATCCCTTATGCAGATATTGTTACTACAACAACTCACAAGACTCTTCGTGGCCCTAGAGGCGGTATGATCATGGCAACAGCAGAGGCTAATGAGAAGTACAACTTCAACAAGGCTGTATTCCCAGGTATTCAGGGTGGTCCACTTATGCACGTACTTGCTGGTAAGGCAGTATGCTTTAAGGAAGCACTTGATCCATCCTTCAAGGAATATGGACAGCAGATTGTAAAGAATGCTCAGGCGCTTTGCAAGGGCTTACAGGATAGGGGTATCAAGATTGTTTCTGGCGGTACAGACAATCACCTTATGCTGGTAGACCTTACTCCATTTGAGCTTACAGGAAAGGTTGTAGAGAAACTTCTTGACGATGCTCACATCACAGCCAACAAAAATACTATTCCAAACGATCCTAAGTCTCCATTCGTAACTTCTGGTATTCGTCTTGGTACTCCTGCAGCTACAACACGTGGTCTTAAGGAGGAGGATTTCGATAAGGTAGCTGAGGCTATCGCCATCGTTATCAAGGAGCAGGAAGCTGGAGTAGAGAAGGCTCGCGCTATTATTAAGGAGCTTACAGACAAGTATCCACTTCCAGGTGAGGCGGAATTTAAAGCTGAAATATAATATTGGATTTAATACACAATATGTGGCATAATACACAAATTGTGTAAAAATACACTAATTATACACAAATACATTGATAGTTATTGACAATAATATTAATCTGTACTAACTTTTTATTTAGCGATTTAGTTATAAAATGCTGGGGAGCATATATAGAAAGGGATTAATATTATGAAAAAAAGTGTATTTAGCCTTTTGTTAGGGGTGATTGTACTTTTTATGACAATCAGCCCTAATTTTATTGCTCAGGCACATGAGCTTGAGAATGAGGCAAAAGAAAATGTTGTTAAAAGTGTTACCTTTTTAGCAAACGGAAATCCAGTATCTGATGGGGATACGGTTTCATTAAATGATGAATTTCAGGTAGAGTACAGGCTTGAATCTCCACTTTACATGAATTATTCAGATGAGGATAAAGAAGAGGGGCATATTTATCTGGCTGAGGGAGATGTTGTTGATCTTCCATCGATAATGAGCACAGCCTTCGATTTATCTAACATAGAAGATTTTGATCTTAATCTTGATGATGGAACAAAATTTGGAACAGTAAGTGTTTCACCATCTGGAGAGGTTAAGCTTACAGTTACTTATTCAGAAAATAAGAATGTAAATGATGTTGTAGTTGGCCTTACCTTAGGCCTAGATTCAAAGGTGGTTAAGGATAAGCAGCAGTATACTTTCCAGATTCCAAGCATTGAGCCAAAAACAGTGATAGTAGATTTTGATGAGGAAGACCCAGAAAATCCAACACCACAGGAGCCTGAGGATGTCACAACTCTTTCTAAGGATGGCGGTGTGTTTAAAGAAGATGGAACTGCCAGCTGGGAGATTAATCTTACTAACAACGGTTCTGAGCTTACTGATGTTGTATTATATGATTTCTTTAGCACAGATAAGACTACTGAGTTTGAACTCCTTACAGACAGTGTTGTTGTAAAGGATGAGTCAGGAAAGGTCCTTGAAGAGGGCGTTGATTACACTCTTTCGTATGAGAAGGGGTGTACAGGCACATCTGAGGGTGGACAGAAGTACAGCTGGAAGTTGGAGCTTGGCAAGGTATCACCTAACCAGAAATTCACAGTTACCTATGACACAAAAATAAAAGATTATGATAAGTTCCTTGCTAACAATCATTCCATTCCTGCAAACAAAGCATGGGTAGAGTACAGCTATCTTAACGGTGATGAGCCTGTATTTATTCAGGGCATGACTGTTGAAAAGCAGGGAACAGGAAAGAACGTTGCCAAGTATTCAGTAATTGAAAAATATCCGATGGCCACAGATCCTGTTAAACATCAGATTACATGGCAGATAATTGTAAATAAAAACTGGAGAGAGCTTACAAATGCTTCAGTAACAGAAAAGCTTGGCGAAGGCCAAAAGCTTGCAAAGGTTAAATCTATATGGATATACGATCGTAAGTGGAAGGTTATTCCATCTGAGGATATCAAGCCAATCAAGGTTTCTGACGACGAGTATAGATTTGATTTTGGCGATTTATTAAACGGTAACATGGCTGTTATTAACGTTGTGACAGAGCTTACCGATGAAGAACTTCCTGTATGGGAAGCTGCAAATTGTGATAAATATTATAGGAATTATGCAATTCTCGAGTGTGACCAGCACGAGAGAGTGAGCTTTGGTACAAGTACACGCTGCAGATGGAAGACTAACCTTCTTCAGAAGAGTGGAAAGATAGATGAAGCCACTAAAAACATAGAGTATACAGTAGTAATTAACGCTGGCGGTCAGACTCTTCCAGAAAGACTAGAGCTCAAGGATACCTTGGGAAAGAGCCTTTCTTTTGTGGCAGATTCAGTGAAGCTTTATTTTGCTAAAGTAGATTCTTCTACTAAGGAAGTAGAAAAAGGCGAACTTATCGAAGAAGGATATACAAAAAATATTTCTAAAGAAGGGGATAACGAGGTACTTACCTTAATTGCTCCAGAGTTTAAGGAGAACAATTATACTTATGTTCTTACTTACACTGTTACTCCTAAGGAAATTGTTAAAGATGGTGATTACACCAACAGCATTCAGCTTTTAGGTTACGGTGAGGAAGAAATTCAGAGAGTTGAGGAGACTATAGCTTATAAGAATTTTGGCGGAGGCTGGGCTGAGGATCCAAAGAAGCCATCTAAGACAGAACCTACACCAACACCAGTTGTAACACCTACACCAACACCACAGCCATCCTCTAATTCTTCTAATGGAAGTGGAAGTGGTTCATCGTCTTCATCAGGTTCATCCAGCTCGTCATCAGATGATCCAAATAAAGTAGTAGGCTACGGCGAGACTGTTATTTCAATTGGTTCAGATATGGTTCCTGGGGCTGCTATCGGAGGAACTGATACTGATACAATAAATGCTGGTAGTAGCTTGGCTAAAACAGGCGGTTTCATTGGTACAGTTGCAGGTTATCTTGCAGGTATCCTTCTCATTGTAGGTGGATGCATAATTGCTTTTGGCGGAAGAAAAAAAGCAGGTAATGAAAAATAAATCAATTATAAAATTAGTAGTTGGGATTACTCTGATTTCAATAGGGTTTGGGCTTATCCTAAGCTCAGTGCTTGTGAATGTAAAACAGCATATTGAGCAGGATAAGCTTATAGTTGAGTTCAAGGAGGCAATTGAAGCCTCAGAGACTCAGGAAGAAGCCTTTACAGAACCTACGTTGGATAATCCAGCCATCGAAGGAGATGTTCTATATAATTTAAGGATTCCATCAATAGAATCTGAAAATCCGGTCCGCGAGGGAATCAGCAAGGGTGTACTTGCTGATTCTCTCGGACACGAACCGGGGACAGCTTATATTGGTGAAAAGGGCAACTGTGTCATTGCCGGCCACAGAAATTACACCTTCGGAAAGTTTTTCAATCGTCTGGATGAGGTTCAGGTGGGAGACGAGATTTACGTTGATACCAAAACAGGTACACGTAAGTATATTGTTAAAGAAATAAAGGTTGTTGAGCCAGAGGATGTTTCTGTTTTGGAGTCGGCTGATGAGGAGCAACTTACTTTATACACATGCACTCCAATTTATGTAGCAACACATCGACTTGTTATCATTGCAGATCCCGTTTGACACTTTCCACAGATTTTTCATACAGTTGTTGTATACTATTCCTATATTGAATAGGTGCATTCCAAAAGATAATACACACCTGTGTATTAATGGCGTTTTGTACTAGAATTTATACGGACTTAAGACACGAAACCTAATTGACATTTTTTTATCAATTAGGTTATATTTATATTCAGAGGAAACTCTAATTACTCGTTAGAGTTTACATAAACGAGGTTTATTACACACTCATTTAATTGCGTGGAGGAATAAATGGAAGACTATAAAGTAATAGAAGTAAAGCAGAGCATCTTTGAAGATAACGATGCAGATGCTGAGAAGCTTAGGGGCGAGCTTAAAGCTCAGAAGACATTTTTAGTTAATCTTATGTCTGCTCCAGGCTCAGGAAAGACCACCACTTTATGCCAGACAATCTCACGTCTTAAGGACGAGATGCAAATCGGCGTAATGGAGGCTGATATTGATTCTGATGTGGATGCTGCCACTATTCAAAAAGCTGGCGCTCGCGCAATTCAGATACACACAGGAGGCATGTGCCATTTGGATGCCGATATGACCCGTCAGGGACTTAAGGAGTTTGGCACAGAAGATTTAGATCTTGTCTTTCTGGAAAACGTTGGAAATTTGGTTTGTCCAGCAGAATTCGATACAGGTTCATTGAAGAATGCTATGATTCTCTCAGTTCCAGAGGGAGACGACAAGCCACTTAAATACCCACTGATGTTTTCAGTATGTGATGTGGTGCTTATCAACAAATGTGACACCCTGCCGGTGTTCACGGAGTTCTCAAAAGAGGCTGTAAAAGAAAGAATTCACAAGTTAAATCCAAATGCAAAAGTCATATTTGTTTCGGCAAAAACTGGCGATGGCTTTGATGAATGGGTTGACTGGTTGAGGGGCCAAGTGAATTCTTTCGTTAATGATTAGTCTTTTTGAGGTTGAGTATAAATAGTTTAGTAAGGTTTTAGTTAAAAGGAGGAAATAAATAATATGGGTATGGGACCAGACCGTTTAGGAGATTTTTATCCAGATTGGGTAAATGAGTTAAAAGATGAGGATCTCCGTCCAGAGATTCTTCAGCTTGGTAAGGTAATCACAGACCGTGCAAAGATTAAGCTTGGTCTTCAGAAGATTACAAAGTACGATCCAGAGTACTGGGCTGTAGCAAACCTTGCACCTACAAAGGAGATTGCTGAGCTTGCACTTCAGATGGGTGGCATCAGAAAGCCTAAGACATTCAAGCAGATGCTTGAAATTACAGGTCTTGATGAGAAGACTCTTGAGGAGAGATTAGAGCAGGCTAGCTACACAGGTCTTTTAGAGTGGAACTATGAGAATGAAGCTCATGAGAAGCAGTGGGTTCTTCCAATGTTTGTTCCAGGTTCTGCTGAGTTCTCTAATATGAACAGAGATGTTCTTAAGGAGCACCCAGAGATGGGACGCTTCTTTGAGCGTATGAGCCGTCTTCCACTTGAAGGGCTTACACATATGGTACCACCAGGAGGCGCTGGTGTAGGTATGCATGTTATCCCTGTAGAGGAAGCTATCGGAATGGATCAGGAAGCAATTGGACTCGAGAAGATTTCTTACTGGCTCGATAAGTACGAAGGAAAGTATGCAAAGTCTCCATGTTCATGCCGTCTTTCGAGACAGACATATAATGAAGGTTGTGCAGATGATCCAGAGGGTTGGTGTATCGCCGTTGGTGATATGGCTGACTATGTTGTTGAGACAAACAAGGGTGGCGTTTATATCACTAGAGAAGAGGCTCTTGATATTTTCAAGCAGGCTGAGGAGAATGGTTTTGTTCACCAGATTACTAATATCGATGGCGAGAACAAGATTTTCGCTATCTGTAACTGTAATGTAAATGTATGTTACGCACTTCGTACATCACAGCTTTTCAATACTCCTAACATGTCACGTTCAGCATATGTTGCTCACGTTACAGCCGAGGATTGTGTTGCTTGTGGTAAGTGTGTTGAGAATTGTCCAGCAGGTGCTGTTAAGCTTGGTCAGAAGCTTTGCACAGCTGATGGAAAGCAGGTTGAGTATCCAAAGCACGTTCTTCCTACAGAGAAGAAGTGGACTCCAGATGACTGGGATGACGATTATAGAGACAACAATAGAATTAACTGCTATGAGACAGGTACAGCTCCATGTAAGACAGCTTGTCCTGCACACATCGCTATCCAGGGTTACCTTCGTATGGCTGCTCAGGGACGCTACAAGGAAGCTCTTGCTCTTATTAAGCAGGACAATCCACTTCCAGCTATCTGCGGTCGTGTATGTAACAGACGTTGTGAGGCAGCTTGTACAAGAGGTACAGTTGATGAGGCTATCGCAATTGATGAGGTTAAGCGTTTCTTAGCTGAGATGGATCTCAAGGCTGAGACAAGATATATTCCAAAGAAGATTGTTCCTTCACAGAAGGGCGAGTTCAACGAGAAGATTGCTATCATTGGTGCAGGTCCTGCAGGTCTTTCATGTGCTTACTACTTAGCACTTAAGGGCTACAAGCCAACAATCTTCGAGAAGAGCAAGTATCCAGGTGGTATGCTCCGCTATGGTATTCCTTCATTCGTACTTGAGAACAACGTTATCGATGCTGAAATCGAAATCATCAAGGAGCTTGGTGTAGAGATTAAGTGTGGCGTTGAAGTAGGTAAGGATATTTCACTTGCAGAGCTTCGTTCACAGGGCTACAAGGCATTCTATGTAGCTATCGGTTGCCAGGGTGGTAACCTTCCAAACGTTCCTGGTGATAAGGCTATCGGTACAGCTACAGCTGTTGATTTCCTTCACGAATGTTCAGAGAACGAGAAGTACGATATCAAGGGCGACCTTGTTGTTATCGGTGGCGGTAATGTTGCTATCGACGTTGCTCGTTCTGCTAGACGTGTTGGTGATGAGAAGGTTTCTATGTTCTGTCTTGAGAGCAGAGACATCATGCCAGCTTCACCAGAGGAAATCGAAATCGTAGAGTCAGAGGGCGTAGAGCTCAACTGTGGTTGGGGTCCTAAGGAAGTTCTCGTTGACGAGGCAGGCGCTGTAAAGGGTATCGTTCTTAAGAAGTGTACACGTGTTAAGGATGAAACAGGCCGTTTCTCTCCACAGTACGATGAGAATGATACAATGACAGTAGAGTGTAAGCACGTTATCTTCTCAGTAGGACAGCGTAGCGTTTACGGAGATCTCTTCAAGGATTCTAATGTAGTTATCGAGAGAGGCCCTAAGGCTGATGCTCTTACATACCAGACAGATGAGCCAGATATCTTCGTTGGTGGTGATATGTACACTGGCCCAAGATTTGCTATCGATGCTATCGCAGCAGGTCGCGAGGGTGCTATCTCAATCCACAGATTTGTACAGCCTAACAGCTCACTTACAATCGGACGTAACCGTCGTGATTTCATCGAGCTTGATAAGGAAAATCTCATGATTGGTGATTACGATCACAGCCCACGTCAGATTCCAGGTGTTTCTAAGACAACTGTTGATGGTGAGCTTACATTCCGTGATAAGACTGTAGAGCTTACAGAGGAGCAGATTAAGATTGAGACAGCTAGATGTCTCAAGTGCGGTGCTTCTGTTGTTGATGAGAATAAGTGTATCGGTTGTGGTGTTTGCACAACTAAGTGCGAATTCGACGCAATCAAGCTTTACCGCGAGCATCCAGAGTGCTCAAAGATGACTCCTTCAGAGGAGAAGCTTAAGCACATCCTTCCATACGGATTAAAGCAGGCCGTAAAGGTTACTTTCAAGGGTGGACGTAAGTAAAATATAACAAACTACACTTAGGTGTGGTAAAATAAAGCCTAGCGGAAGCTATCTAGCTCCGCTAGGCTTGTTTTATTGGAGGACTAGAATGAATTTTTACTTATTTAATGAAGGCTTCGGCGAAGCAGTGCGCACCATAATATTAGTTTATCTTATTCTCACATTCGTATTTACGGTTTATTCCGTGGCGCGAATGTATTATTTTGAACATATTGCAAATGATGTTAAGGGCGGCAGAGCAAGAGTTAAGGAGCTGTCAGCCAGCGGAAGATATATCCAGATGCCAGTATATTCTATGCAGGATATGGCTGCGGATAAGCATAAAAGAGATGTAAGACTTATGTATTTTCCTGCTGATGAGCCAAGGGATAACAGGTTTGCAATGGTCCTTCCAGGAGGTGGCTATGCTCATGTATGCCTCAAGGAAGAAGGCTATCCAGTGGCAGCTGAGCTTAATAAGATGGGAATCAACGCCTTTGTGCTTGATTACAGAGCAGGTCGTGATTGTGCCCCATTTGCTCCCATGGAAGATTTAGGAGAGGCGCTTCGCCTTATTCAGGATAATCCTGAGAAATTCGATGTGACAATAGAGGATTATGCACTTATAGGTTTTTCTGCTGGAGGAAATCTTGCAGGAATATTTGGAAGTAAAAGTCATGGCTATTTAGATTATGATTTACCAAAGCCAGGAGCACTTATTCTTGGATATCCATGGACATGTGTAAATGACTTCCTACATCATCCTTATTGGAATATTTGGATTGGATTACTTGGAGTATGGCTTTCAAACAGGGGTAGTTACTACATGTTTGGACTTAGACACATTAAAAGTGGAAGAGAAAAGCTTGATGTTGCAAAATATATAGAAGAGGATTATCCAAAGACTTTCATGTATTCAGGTAGTTGGGATGTGCTTGTGCCAGCCAGCCGCCATGCAGATGTATTCGATGCTGCATTGACTGAGCATGGTGTAGAACACGAGTATAAGAAGTATTTTGGAATACCACATGGCATCGGACTTGGCAAACGTACCAAAGCACACGCGTGGCTCGAAGAAGCGGTTTCGTTTTGGGAAGCTGTTATATAGAGATTCTATTTTTCATAGAGTTTGAGTTTTGGGGGATTCTAGTTTACATAGGTACAATTCTTACGTTTTTTCATATAGCATTAAGATGTAACAGATAGAGCGTCAGGAGGTCACATGTTAGATTTACTAAAGACTGGTTCATTTATTTCAGAAATGAGGAAGGACAAGGGGCTAACACAAAAACAGCTTGCTGATTTGGTAGGTGTTAGTGACAAAGCTGTCTCTAGATGGGAGACAGGTAAAGGATTACCAGACACTAGCATAATGCCAGAACTATGTAAGGCTCTTGATATTAATGTAAATGAACTGTTATCCGGTGAGCGCCTGAACGCAGAGGCTTATAGCGGAAAGGCGGAAGAGATTATGGTTGATTTAGTGAAAGATGTTCAGAATAACAATAAAGCTAGAAAACTAGAATTATTAGGTTTGATACTGGGATTGTTGCTCTTGTTAATAGGTTTATTTGGAATAATGATAGTGGGTGGCAGTGAGGTAGTATATTTTATTGATCCACCATCATTTATTATGGTGCTGGCAATCCAGTTAATTATACTTGCAGCCAGTGGCCAGATTGGATGTTTTATCAAGGCATTTAAGTATGTGTTTAGAAAGAAAACTTTGGTTGAGAGTGAGCTTGCTGAAGATGTGGCTAAATGTGAGTATGCTATAAAAATCGCACAAAAATCTGCACTCCTAGGAGGTGCAATTTCTAGCATCATAGGATTTGTTACAGTATTTGCCATTGTATGGCGCAAAGCATATGACGTACTTGGTCCTAACATGGCAGTAGCAGTATTGTCACTTTTCTATGGTGTGTTATTCGCACTACTCCTTATACCAATTCAAGGCAGATTGCATAATATGAAATAAATAGGGAATTATTCGAAGAGACTTAGCTTATGACTGAGTCTCTTTTTGAGACTATGCATCCCAAATGTTAGTGTCAGCACTTTGGGATGCATAATTTTTAATATAATTTTTGTATTATGCATCCTATAAGTATGTTTTATGATTTTGGGATGAATGCTAATACATCCTAAATGTATAGTTCTCCTATTTGGGATGCATTTAAAATTAAATAATGCATCCTAAAAGTTAGATATTCAGATTTGGGATGCATTTTTCTGAAATGGAATCAATTTTAATACATCCCCAAAATGATTTTGTCTATCTAGGGATGCATAGTTGATATTTTTGTGCCATATACAATGTAACAAGCTGGATGAAGAAAAAAGACCTTAGCCAATATGACTAAGGTCTTCAACTAAATCCATATTTATTCTGGGAATTTTTCTGCTAATTTACAGATTGTGTCGACGCAAATTTCTTCTCCAAAGGCTCCGCTGTCTAGAATAACATCATATTCTCGGAAATCACCCCAGTTTTTATCTGTATAGTATTTGTAGTAGGTCTTACGTTGTTTATCCTTCTTGGCTAAGCGCTTTTCGATGCTGACGTTTTCTATGTTCTCGTAGCGTTCTAATACACGTTTCTTACGATGCTCCATGTCAGCGTGAATCATTACGTTCATGCAACGAATGCCTTCTTTGCGAAGGATATAGTCAGCACAACGACCAACGATTACGCAAGGTCCCTTACTTGCACAATCGAGGATAACCTTTTTCTGTGCGATAAAAATCTCATCCTGTGGGCTCTGGAAATACATTGTCCCAGCAGCTGAAATATCAAACCACATTGCTGTTGAGGAAGTATATTCGCCCTGAGTTTCGATAAGTTCCTTGGCATAGCCGCTTTCTACAGCAACTCGATTTACAATTTCCCCATCATAAAAAGGAATATTTAATTGCTTAGCAACAGCTTCCCCAATGCTATGACCACCGCTGCCGAATTCTCTGGATATAGTAATTACTGGATACATAGTGGTTCCCTCCAATCTATTTTCTTACCCTTATTATATGATATTTTCGGATAAAAAGTCAAAAAGAGTTGTATTTGTCAGATTATTAATTTTTCCACCAGCTGCGGCGTTTTCGCCTGAGTCGCCGCATATATCTACGCCAATTATTTTGTGGTTCATACACAATTCTGAGAGCATTTCTAACATGGTTGAAAGAGTCATATCTCCCTGATCCCAATCTGTGATGGAATCGTCTGTGCGCATAACATCCTTATCTATAGAAATATATATAGGTAAATCCCTTGGAAGCGTATCTATAGGTACTTCTTCACCTACGCCATAGGTGTAGATGCCTTTAAGATGTGGAAGGGTCTCCTGTGCCTCTAAAACCCATCCTCCGCAGGAGGTAATCATACCAAAGCTAGGAGGCTGGTTGTCAGGATGATGATCAAAAAGAACAAGGTTGAAATCCTCCTGAACTTTTGTGAGCCAAAGCAGGCTTAGATAATGATAGTTGCCAGAATCTATAAAATGGATTCCGTCAGCGCCAAAAGGCACAAGCCTATCTATCAGGACTTCCTTGGCAAGGTCGTCCAGATAGCAGCGTGTGCCTTCTATTGATTTGCAATCTAAAATGCAACAATCTTCAATTTTCTCGTAGAATGACTGATAGTCGTAGGCTTCAGTCATCTTCATTAGTACTGTATTCATATATTATTTGAAATCGTCGTTAAGTACCTTTCCGGCATGTTTTAATTCTTTGTGCTTGCGTTTTGTAAATAAGTCCTGCCAGATATTAGGATGGAAGAGCATCAAAATAGGGAAGAGCTCAAGTCGTCCTGCCAGCATATCAAGAATAAGAACAATCTTAGATAAATCTGTGTAGAACGCAAAGTTACGTGTAGGACCTACCATGCTGAGACCAGGTCCTATGTTACTGAGGCAGGCGATTACAGATGTAAATACAGTTGAAAAGTCCAGGTTTTCAAAGGATAAAACAAATACACTTACGAAGAATACTAGCATAAATGTACCAAAGAAAACGTTGTTTGATCGAACTGTATCGTGAGTAACAGGCTTGCCATCCATAAGAGTCTTTCTTACGCTACGTGGATGAATGTAGCTGATAAGCTCTTTGTGTACAGCTTTTCCCATAAGCACGAAACGTGAAACCTTAATACCACCACCTGTGGAACCTGCGCAGGCACCGATAAACATGAGAAGTACTAAAACACAACGGCTTGTCTGTGGCCATAAATCAAAGTCTGCAGTAGAGAAACCTGTTGATGACTGGATTGAGGTAACCTGAAAGGCTGCCTTGGTAAGTGCATCGAAAAGTCCGGCACTACAGCTTATAGTGTTTGCAGTAATGATAGCTATTGAGACACCAGTAAGGAGAGCGTACATTCTAACTTCCTCCATACGGAAGGCATCTCTTGCGTGATGGAACAGTACATAGTAGTAGAAGTTGAAATTTACACCAAATACAAACATGAAAATAGCAACAATCCACTGACATGCCACGTTGAATCCACCAATGCTGCTTGAGTAAATACCAAATCCTCCAGTACCTGCTGTTGCGATACCTGTATTGATAGCTTCAAATGGAGTCATTCCTGCTAAAAGAAGAAGAATGATTTCCAAAGCACATAATCCTAAATAGATGAAATAAAGCATCTGGGCTGTGTTTTTAAGCTTTGGAACAAGCTTTCCAACTGATGGTCCAGGTGACTCAGCCTTCATAAGGTTGAACTGTGAGCCCTCACCACCGGCAAGAGGAATTATAGTAAGAAGGAATACTAAAACTCCCATACCACCAACAAGGTGAGTGAAGCTTCGCCAGAAGAGTGAAGCGTGTGAAAGCGCTTCAACATTATCTAATATAGAAGCTCCGGTTGTAGTGAAGCCGGAAACAGTCTCGAAAACAGCATCAACAAAATGTGGAATCTCATTTGTAAGCCAAAGTGGAATGGCACCGATGACTGATAAGATAACCCACGAAGCGCCTGTGCAGAAGAAACCTTCCTTCAAATAGAAGGAGACCTCCTTAGGCTTTACTCGACTGTTAAGTATGCCGAGGATAAGACAAGGAACCGCAACTACTGCGTAATCAATCCAAACATCCTCGTGATATATAAGTGCTACGAAAATCGGTAGCATCAAAAATATTCCCATGAATCCCACTACGTAAAGCAGGATAAAACGAATGACGGAATTATTCATGCATTATTTACCTCAATGTATCTAATATAGTTGCAAAGCCAGTGTGTGTGGTAACAACCATGACTGTGTCCCCGACCTCGATAGTATCAGAACCACTTGGAATAATGATTTTACCGTTACGATTGATAAAGGCAATTAAGACATTGTCTTTAAACTGTAAAACTGAGAATGGAACGCCTGTAGCATTTGATTTCTCAGTAATGTTGAACTCGATAGCCTCAACCTTTCTA
The DNA here is from genome assembly GCF_900100545.1 of Pseudobutyrivibrio sp. 49. Taxonomy (GTDB): domain Bacteria; phylum Bacillota; class Clostridia; order Lachnospirales; family Lachnospiraceae; genus Pseudobutyrivibrio. The sequence goes on along the minus strand of NZ_FNDP01000009.1, from coordinate 103,254 downwards.
TCAAACATGTGGTAGAGAGTAAGGATATCATTTCCATCTCCAGAAGCGCTCTTGGCACGTACATAGGCGATGATAGATTCAGCTGTGATATGGCGTGGATAAACCACAGAACCAAGGTTAAGCTGAGATAATACATTATCAAAATTAATACGGTTGACTTTTGTTACAACCTTAGCATTGCTAACCTGATTAGCATAAAGTGTAAGAAGAACATTCTCTTCATCGATTCCTGTAAGAGGAACGAAGCTCTCAACATATTCGATGCCTTCTTCGCGAAGTAACGCCTCGTCGCCACCGTCACCATTGATGATAGTAGCCTTTGGAAGTGCTACAGAAAGCTCCTCGCAGCGCTCCTTGTTTCGCTCGATAATACGTACATTAATACGAGCCTGAAGTAGAAGATTTGCAAGGTAGTAAGAAGATTTACCACCACCAACGATAAGGCAGTCTTTAACCTGACGTGTCTTGAAGCCGATTTCATTTAAGAAGGTACGGGCAAAACGACGTGCACCTACGGCACTGACGATATCGTTAGCCTGAAGAGTGAAATCACCAGTTGGAATGATAATTTCGGAACCGCGCTTAACAGCAGTAACCAGCACCTTGCTTGAAATATTAGAACTTAAGTCTTTAACTTTAAGCCCATCAAGAACATTTCCTTCTTCGATTTTAAACTCAACCATTTCAGCCTGACCGTGAGCGAAGGATGAAACCTCAAGAGTAGAAGGAAGAGAGAGAATTGATGAAATCTCCTTTGCAGCCTCCAACTCAGGGTTAATGATCATTACAAGACCAAGCTTTTCCTGAAGGTATGAAATTTCCTTTGAATAGTCTGGGTTTCTAACTCGTGCGATAGAAGCGCAATCACCTACCTGCTTTGCGATTGTACAGCAGAGGAGATTAAGCTCATCTGAGTTAGTAACAGCGATGATAAGATCGGCATCCTTGATACCTGCTTCCAGCTGAGTGCTGTAGCTGGCACCATTTCCCTGAATGCCCATGATATCGTAAAGATTTGTAAGATTATCTATTCGATCTTGTTTCTGGTCGATGACGACGATGTCATGACCTTCCTTGGATAGTCTGTCAACAAGGGTGCGTCCAACTTTACCGCATCCTACAATAATTATTTTCAGTCCTCTTTTTTGAGACGAACTAAACAGCATTTAAAAATTGCCTCCAAAATAATATTAGGAGATTACAAAATCTCCCATATGATAATTTAATCCATATGGGGCAAAAGTTCAAGTTAAATCCTAACGTCTACGCGGCGTGTAATCCTTTGTGCTGCGCTATATAAATCATTAAGGTATTTGGAATCTTTATCAAAAAACTTGGAGAACTTTTCTTTCTTATAAAGCTTTGAGGCTGACTCGTATAAAGAAAGGGTGCCATCTTTTGCCACCGAGATACCAATCTTTTTTAGGTCTGAAGCATATTCTTTATTAAGATTCCTTATCTTTGATACAGCGTTCTTAACTGAAGAACTGTTGCTGGAATATTCAGCCCCTGATTCCAAGGTGCTATTAACAGTATCAGTGAAAGCTTTAAGCTTTTCCTGAATCTCAGCCTCAGTACCATCTTCGAACTTGTAGTCCTGGAGTCTTCTGACAGCATTACGAAGCGCACTTGCATCGGCAAAAGAAAGAGTACCTTTTGTGGCATCCTTTCGGGTCGAGTTTTTTGCAAGTGCTGAATACTGTCCATAATATATTCTTAGTGAAAGAGAATTGGTAAGGCTAATATTCATATGAAACTCCAAAACCTAACATAGTTACATATTTCTATATACGTTATCGGATAATAAAAATAAATTATTAATATTAACTGTTGAAGAAAAAGGTAAAAGCATATATTATATAGGAAATTTAAATATCAATTTTAATTTCAAAGGAGCGACTAATGAACCAGGAAAAAGTCATTGTTATTGACTTTGGCGGTCAGTACAATCAGCTTGTAGCCCGCCGTGTCAGAGAATGTAACGTCTATTGTGAAATCTATTCTTATCGTACCCCGCTTGAACAAATCAAAGAAATGAATCCTAAGGGAATTATCCTTACAGGTGGTCCAAATTCCTGCTATGAGGAAGGTGCCCCTACTTACACTAAGGAGCTTTTCGAATTAGGAATACCTGTGCTTGGCCTTTGCTATGGCGCACAGCTTATGATGCATGTTCTCGGAGGAAAGGTTGAAAAGGCCCCAGTTCGTGAATATGGTAAGACAGAGACATTTATTGATGGAGCAGGCGATACTTTATTCGCAGGCGTTGAAAAATCAACTATTGTTTGGATGAGTCATTTCGATTACATCAGCAAGGTTGCTCCTGGTTTTGAGATAATTGCCCACACAGCAGATTGCCCAGTTGCAGCATCAGCATGTGAGGCAAAGAAGCTTTATGCAATTCAGTTCCACCCAGAGGTGCTTCACACTGTTCAGGGTAAGGACATTTTATTTAATTTCGTTCGCAATATCTGCGGTACAGCAGGTACATGGCGTATGGATTCCTTTGTTGAGCAGACAATCGGTGAAATACGTGAGCGCGTTGGTTCAGGAAAGGTACTTCTTGCACTTTCAGGTGGTGTTGATTCATCTGTACTTGCAGCCCTTCTTGCTAAGGCTATCGGAAAGCAGCTTACATGTGTATTTGTAGACCACGGTCTTCTTCGTAAAAACGAAGGCGATGAGGTTGAGGGCGTATTCGGACCTAAGGGTTCTTTCGATATCAACTTTATTCGCGTAAATGCTGCAGACCGCTACTATGCAAAGCTTGCTGGCGTTGAGGAGCCAGAGCAGAAGCGTAAGATTATCGGTGAGGAATTCATCCGTGTATTTGAGGAAGAAGCTAAGAAGATTGGCACAGTAGATTTCCTTGCACAGGGAACTATTTACCCAGACGTTGTAGAGTCAGGTCTTGGCGGCGAGTCAGTAGTTATCAAGTCTCACCACAATGTAGGTGGTCTTCCTGATTATGTTGACTTCAAAGAAATCATCGAGCCACTTAGAAACCTTTTCAAGGATGAGGTTCGTAAGGTTGGTCTTGAGCTTGGGCTTCCAGAATACCTTGTATTCCGTCAGCCATTCCCAGGCCCAGGCCTTGGTATCCGTATCATCGGAGAGGTTACAGCAGAAAAGGTTCGCATCGTTCAGGATGCTGATTATATTTACAGAACAGAGCTTGCTGAGGCTGGCCTTGAGAAACTTCCAGATCAGTACTTCGCAGCCCTTTCAAACATGCGCTCCGTAGGTGTTATGGGTGACGAGCGTACATATGACTACGCAGTAGTCCTTCGCGCTGTTGAAACAGTAGACTTCATGACGGCCGAGGCTTCTGAGATTCCATTCGAAGTACTTCAGCGTGTTATGAGCCGCATCATCAACGAGGTTAAGGGCGTTAACCGCGTAATGTACGACCTTACTTCTAAGCCACCAGGAACTGTGGAACTTGAGTAACCAATAAACTTTATACTGAGAAAAACGTGACAATTATTTAGTTTTGTGGTACAAATAAATAGTCGTGCTATGAATGTATAGTTCGTAGCACGGCTTTTTTAATGAAATAACAAATTGGAGGAAAATGAAATGGTTATGTTTTTAAGATTAAGAAATATCTAACAGCATGAAACTTATTGAATAGTTTCATGCTTCGATCAACTCGAAACTAAAAAACTATTTATATAAGGAGAATCGAAATGATATTTCAGGACAATATAATAAAAGAGTATTTAAGAAACGTTTACTTTATTACAGGTACACCTTGCGGAGGCAAGACAACAGTTTCAAAAGCACTTGGCGAGAAGTTTGGTATTCCAGTTTTTGATATTGATGAGCATTTTCCAGTTCATCAGGCTTTATCAGACAAAGAGCATCAGCCAAACATGAATAAAAGATTTGGAAGTGCAGATGAGTTCTTTGGCAGGAAGCCAGAGGAGTACAGGCAGTGGTTACTTGATAACACAAGGGAGCAGTTGGATTTTGTTCTATTGGATCTTATAAGATTATCTCAGAATGGGCCTGTTATTTGTGATTGCCATTTGACACTAGATCAGGCAAAGAAATTAACTGATCCATCAAGGATAGCATTTATGCTTCGAGAGCCTGTTGATATAGTTGATGAGTATTGCAATAGACCAGACCATCAGGGCTTTAAGGAATTTATAGAAAGTACTACTAATCCTGAGGCGGCAAAAGCAAATTGTAATGAAACCCTATGTTCTTTGAATGCCAGTCCTTATAATTCCATCAAAAACAGCGATTACTTCTGGCTTGAGCGTGACGAAAACAGAACTGTTGAGGAAACAGCGAATCTTGTTGCTAAGCATTTCGGATGGTGTTTACCTGAGGACTTTGAGATACAAAAGGTTGATAAAGGTACACCGCTGGCAGAAGATTTATTGAAGTTTATTGAGGGATGTTCATGGATTGAAGTAAAGGAGCATATCGCGAACCTTGTGAGAAACTGGGAGTTTTCTGATTGGGAGACAATGTTTGTAGCAAAGGTCAAAGGCAATATAATCGGAATGACCTCTGTCATGAAAGAGGATTATTATCCTTTGCCAGAACTATATCCTTGGGTATCCTGTGTGTTTGTGACAGAAGAATTCCGTGGACACAGAATAAGTGGAAAGCTGATAGATTATGCCAATGAGTATCTGAAGGAGCAGGGATTCACAAGAAGTTATATTCCTACACCTTGGGAAAACGCTGGATTATACGAACACTTTGGATATTCCTTCGTAAAAGAGATTACTAATTACGGTGGCGATGATGATTTCTTGTATTCAAAGGAAATAAAGTAAATATGAATCAATTTGAATAGATATCTTCAGGAGAGCCGAGTATTTCGGCTCTCTTTTTTGTTTTGTGGGGATGCAGTCATCATATGACTTGACATTTTATTTCATGCACGTTATATTACTATCTATCGTTTGAAAAGTGATATAGATTTATCACTATCATGGCAAAGCTTTTCATTTCGCCAATTATTCCAAGATGAACTTTTTAGATTTATTTGAGGATTTTGATGTGTTATGCATCCTGTAAGGGATACGTTGCATTTCGGGATGCATACTAAATTTAGGCCATGCATCCCAAAGAAGACAAAATATGATTCAGGATGCATGACTATCAGATTTGATGCATCCTAAATAGATAAAAAGACTTATGGGATGCATTTTCAATCAGAGTAGCCGGGAATAATGATGAAATTAGGGCGAAAAGCCGTAATTTATGCATCCTAAATAGGAAGAATTGATTGCTGGGATGCATAGTCAAAAAATCAAAATTATTTTATGCATCCCAAACGTGTTAAATAACTATTTGGGATGAGTTATGAATGAAAATGGAGGACGAGTTGAGAAATTATAAGAATGAATTAGAGGCACAACTAAAAGAGATTGAATCATTGATAACACTTAACAATAAGAATCTAGCTAGATTAAAGAATCTGCCTGAGTTCGGTGTGAAAGCTTCAACAGTCAGAGGGTGCCATCAGTATTATTTGATAGATAAGGACACTGGCAAGCGCAAATACGCTGGTAAAGAGAAGTTTAAGCTTGTAAAGAAACTAATCCAAAGAGATTATGAGGTTGCAGTAGATAAAAAGTTAGTAAATTTAAGAAATAGACTCGATAGATTTATTTCAAATTATGATATATGTGAAGTTGAAGCTTTGTATGAAAAATTGCCAGATGCTAGAAAGAGTATGGTAATTCCTGTAATGGAACCAGATGATTGTTTTATCAAAAGATGGTATGAAGCACATCCAGGCCAACAGAATACATATCATGAAGATGGAATATATCAAACCAATCGTGGCGATATGGTTAGATCTAAATCCGAAAAGATAATTGCAGATACATTGGAGAAATATAAGATACCATATCAGTATGAACCAATGCTAGAGTTGGGGTACAACACAGTATATCCTGATTTTGTGGCTTTAAATGTTAGAACAAGAAAGACCTTGTATTGGGAGCATTTGGGTATTGTTTCTGACATAGAATATGCAACAAAGAATTTTAAAAAGATACAGAATTACGAGAAGCATGGATACCTTTTAGGCAAAAACTTGATTACTACAATGGAATCAGAGGATATTCCTATTGATGTAAAGCTTGTAGAACGGAAAATAAAGGAATTTTTACTATAGGTCGCCTATGCAACAAACTTAAGATTTAGTATACTAATTCAAAATGCGAACTTAGAAGAATGCCTTGTATTAGATGCGTTTGGAGGGAAAAATGCTAAGACTTGAGAAAATTAACGGAAAAAATGTTTGGGATATATTAAAACTATCAGTAGATGATTCTCAAAAGACTTTTGTAGCAAGTAATGAGATAAGTATCATTGAAGCATACACAGCTATTACAGCCAATGGGTATGCCTATCCATTTGGAATCTATGAGGGGGATACCCCAATAGGATTTTTGATGATTGGATTTGATAAGGATGATTATTGGGAAGATGCACCTGATATTGCCATAGGAAATTACAATTTGTGGCGATTGATGATAGATAAGAATTATCAGCACAAAGGATATGGTAGGCAAGCAGTAAAACTAGCGTTGGATTTTATTAAGACCTATCCATGTGGAGCGGCTGAATATTGCTGGCTATCTTATGAATCGGAGAATCAAATTGCTAAAGAGCTGTATGCATCCTATGGATTTGTTGAGACTGGGGATATGGATGGGGAAGAGCTTATAGCAGTTTTAAAAATATAGAGGGAAGAATATTCCGTCAAAGGTTGGCAAAAATAAGGTGCGGTGGATGTTTGGGGAAGTGTGAGAAGAACATGAACCGCTGGTAGAAACAAAAATTATTATGGTTATGGAGGTATAAGTACTTAAAAACCAAAGGGCTTTAATAACTACACTCCCATCATACTTTTTTAACAATATAAAAATAACTAAATGATAGAATTAATCTGTGTTAGTTTGTATAACGATTTGGAGTTTACAGAGGACGCAGATTGAAGAAACGATATATTTTCATCATTAATATATTGATAGTAGGTTTGATTCTTTTCATTATCCTGAAGTATGCCAACGACAGGGCAGAAGAGTCAAACCGTGCTTCTATTGCGTCTTTTGAGAAAATGACAACCACCACAGAGCAAATCATCGCCAACTATCTGGAGGATGAGCAGCATCTGTGCGACATCTGGTCAAACTATATCAACGGCTCTGCGGAGGCTGGCACTCCTATGACTGTTGAAGAGGCTATTTCCTATATTAGAAAAGCAAAAACATCTCCTGAAATCTCAGGACATCTTATTTATATTGATGACGGGTCAATGGCGGGCATTTCTACCACCGCCAGCTCTACAGACTCGTCTGATTACTCTGTAAAATATTCCCATATTAATATTTTTGATAATCTGGAAATTAGTAATGTGGATGGTGTTGTTAACCTGACCAGGGCATATACAAACCCTTTAAATGGCGTTCAGTCTATCGCATTTTTGAATAATGTGAAGGTTGTGGATGAGGAAACAGGCGACATGCGAGAGGGACTGCTTCTTCGTGTTGTACCTGTAAGTCGTCTGGAGCAGAAGCTTGTGTTTTTGAAGGGTGAATATGAAAAAGTGGAGATATCTCTTATCGATTGGGATGGAGATTATATGATTCACGGAAAATCCTTGAAAAACAGTAATTTATTTGAATATTTTAAATCCTACAACCCTATGACAACTCAGGAATATAACAGGGTGGTGGATTCCATTCGTACTGAGACTGGCTCTATGCATATTCGTAACTCAAAGGATGAAGATAGTGTCATTGCCTATGCTCCTTTAAGTAATCTGGATTACTGGTTCATTGTGGCTTATATTCCTGCAAAAGAGCTGACAGCAAACAGGTCTATTGATTGGATTCTTTTAGGAATTGTATCTTTTGGATTGGTAGTTCTCTTGCACTTTAACCTGGCAATACTCCTTAAATTCAATAGAAAGTTATCGGTGGCTGCGGAGGCTGCAAATCAGGCAAATGAAGCGAAATCCTACTTCCTTTCCACAATGTCCCATGACATCAGAACTCCTATGAATGCCATAATCGGCATGAATGAAATGATTATAAGAGACAGCAAGGATGAGAAGGTCCTTGGTTACTCAGAAAATATAAGGGCTGCCGGAAATACACTTCTTGGAATCATAAACGATATTCTTGATTTCTCCAAGATTGAAGCTGGCAGGATGGAAATCATAAATGTGGACTATAACATTGCGTCTCTCTTAAATGATCTAGTGAACATGGTTCAGCGAAGGGCAGAGGAAAAAGGACTTACCTTCGAGCTTAATGTGGATAAGGACATCCCAAGGCTTCTTCATGGTGATGAAATCAGAATCAAGCAGGTTATCACAAATATCCTTTCAAATGCCGTGAAATATACAAAAGAGGGAAGCGTTATTTTTTCTGTAGCCAGCAGTAAATGCGAGGATGAGCCAGACCAAATTACTTTGCATATAAGCGTAAAGGACACAGGTATAGGAATTAAGAAAGAAGACCGGGACAAGCTGTTTGCAGCCTTTGAGAGAATCGATGAGAAGAAAAATCGTAACATCGAAGGCACTGGACTTGGAATGGCCATAGCCCAAAGCTTTCTTAACATGATGGGCAGCAGGCTTCAGGTGGAAAGTGAATACGGGACGGGCTCCGAGTTTTCTTTTGACCTAAAGCAGAAAGTAGTGGAATGGGAGCCATTGGGAGAATTCGATTTGGCATACAAACACTTCCTCAGCGAGAGGAAACAGTATCAGGTACAGTTTGTGGCTCCGAAGGCACGAATACTGGTGGTGGATGACAATGAGATTAACCTGAAGGTATTTGTAAATCTCCTTAACGAAACGAAAATACAGATTGATACGGCAGATAGTGGAGATGCCTGTATAGCACTTTTTAAGCGCAATTCCTACGACGTGATTTTCCTGGACCATATGATGCCGGAAAAGGATGGTATCGAAACCATAAAGGAAATGAAGGAGTGTACCTACACACCAAATCAGAAAACTCCAGTTATCTGTCTTACCGCAAATGCCATATCAGGCATGCGTGAAACCTACATAAATGCTGGCTTTGACGACTATCTCACAAAGCCTATTGATACAAACAGACTTGAGAACATGCTTCTCACATATTTGCCAAAGGACCTGATTGGTCAGGCGGATGTGGAAGAAGAAAAGCCACCATCTAATACCGTGCAAAGTATCCTTGTGGTGAGCGAAGATGTGGGATTTTTAAAGCGAATTAAAGAACGGCTGACTGACCGTTATAAAGTGGTGGTAGTTAAATCAGAAGAGCAAGCTTTAGCTTATTTACAGAAGCAGGAGGCTATCGATAGTGAAAGGAGCGAACATGAATAAACACATTAAAACAATTCTTTCGATGACACTTATTACAGCACTGATATTTGGAATGACAGGCTGTGGCCAGACTCAGAATCAAAATCAGGGAGAGACAACAGGCCAGAATGAGAGCCAGGATCAAAATCAAAGCGAAAACCAGAGCGAGGAAGTCACCAAAGAGTTTTCTCCAAAATATCCGTCCGATACAGAGTATAAGCTGTCTGTAGCAGGAACCTACTCTAATTTTGAATCCTTGGAAAGTGCCTTTGAACGATTCTACAGTCATTATCCAGAAGGTGAAATCCAGTATACCTATCTGGATGATTACAGCAACACCATAAGGCAAGCCATTGTAGGTCAGGAGCAGCCGGACATATACGTGGTTCAGCCATGGATGTATGGGGATGAGCGCTATGATTGTTTATTCGATAGCGCAGAGGTTCTCTCTGCATCAGAGCTGGAAATCGACTTGGAGTGCATTCGCACAGACCTCAGATGGGAAATGAATAATGGTGAAATCAAAACACTCCCTATTTTTGCTACATCCTACGGAATGCTTGTAAACACAGATATATTTGAAAAAGAGGGACTTGAGGTACCAAAGACCTTTGATGAGTTGAAGGCAACCTGTGAAAAGCTGAAGGCCGCAGGCTACGAATCACCTGTTATGGGAGCCAATACTTCAACTACACCAGGAATAGGCTATGCCTTTGCTTACCCAATGTTCGCAAAGACTGTAAAGGATGACAGAAGCGTAGAGGATGATTTAAATAATCTTGTACCTTCTGCAGGTGAAACAATGCGAGCTGCCCTTACCAGATTAAATGAGCTTGTGAAGTCGGGTTGTATAGATGTGGATAAATGTACAGCAGAGATTGAAGATGATTATAATGCAGTAATTCTGAGATTTTTTGAGGGTGATGTACCTATGATGCTCTGCTCTGGAGATGTTGTCTCTGGAACAAAAAAGCGTGAGAGCAAATCAGAGGCTTTCGAGGCAAATCCTTTCAAGTATGACTTCTATGTAGCACCTTCTGGTGATGAAGGTGGATATTATATGGATTCCATGTCCCTTTTATTCTGTGTTAATAAGAACGGTGCAAACATTGATATGACTAACGAATTTATAAGATTCCTTACAAGTGAAAAGGAACTGGGATTGATGGCTCAAGAAAAGAGACTGATAACACCTACCAAAGATTACTCGCTGGATGAAGTCTATGCTTCACTTTCTGAATTTCCAGAAGAAAGGACTATCAGTTTTAGAGATACGGAAATCCTAGATACAGCGGTAAAACAGTTTAGGGCAGCAGCCTATGCTGTTGTTAACGGGGAAATGACCGTAGATGAGGCAGTAGCAGCCTACGGAACTATAGAGACAAAATAAATCAGCCTATAGGCTATCAAGTATCTGCTTTGACAGTGATTTTGCCTCATCATAATCAAGATTAGAAACCAGCTTATCTAAATCTTCAAGTTTGCTAGACAGCGCCTCATCGCAATCATAGGTGAAAAGTTGTTTTGTGGCTTCTTCAGCAGCACCAAGGTCAAACTCATCTAAAGCTGAAATAAGCTTTTCTAAAATATTAGAAATGGCAACCCTGTCAAAGTCGGTTTTTTTGCCTGCAACCCTTGAAGCAAATGGCTCAAGATATGGCTTTAAAGCCCTAAAAGATTTTAAAACATCTGGAGTAAGCTTTTCGATTTGCTCCAGATTGTTATCTTTGCCAAGTTTTTCAAGGGTAAAAAATTCCTCTCCAAGCTCCATGGCTCCAATCATGCGACAGGTGGTCTTGAGAGAGTGAACTTGGATGGTGTAATTATGTACATCCTTCCTAGCAAGGTAAGCTTCTACCATGTCACATTTTTCATCCATGAGCTTATAGACATCACCAAGAAGCTCTGTGAAAAGTGCTTCAGAGCCAGAGTTTTTAATAGCTGTTTCTGTTTCAACACCTGGAATATTAATGTTCATTGAAAGGTTCCTCCGTGGGCTGTTTCAATGTCGTGTTCATTTTGAGTATACCACTGTTAAGTTGAAGCATAAACGGTTTTACGATATGATTTATGGATAGGAATTGTTCTTCTGGAGGTGAAAATGATTCCACATATTATAGTTGTTGATGATGACCCTATAATTTTAAAAAACGCATGGAACACCCTCACCCGTGTTGGGCTTAAGGTAGTTGCGCTCAAATCCGGAAAGGCTCTTTTTGAATACATAAAGGATAATCCTGCTCCGGATCTCATCCTGATGGATATAAGTATGCCTGAAATGGATGGATATGAGGCTATCAAACAGCTCAAAAAATGTGAGACTGAGTGGCGAAACACCCCAGTAATCTTTTTGACAGCCAATGAGGATGAGGCTGCTGAGACTAAGGGACTATCTCTTGGCGCTATGGATTTTATCAGAAAGCCATTTGTTGAAAGTGTTCCTGTGCTCAGAGTTATACATGCAGTGGAGCTGGTAAGGCTTCAAAGAAATCTTGAGGGCATGGTGGAGGAGAAGACCAGAGAAAATGAGAACCTCTTCTTGCACGTGGTTGAGAGCCTGGCAGATGCAATTGACGCAAAAGACAACTACACAAATGGACATTCCGGAAGAGTGGCAGATTATTCAAAAGAGATAGCCAACAGATACGGTTATGATGAAAAACATCAGGAGAAAATCTTTATGATGGGACTTCTTCATGATGTTGGAAAGATTGGTGTTCCTGATGAAGTAATAAACAAGCCTGGAATGCTTACAGATGAAGAGTTTGCCAAAATAAAAAAGCATCCGGGTATTGGTGCCAAGATACTTAACAATATAAAAGAAATGCCAGAGCTTGCAGCAGGAGCTAAATGGCACCATGAAAGATATGATGGAAAGGGCTACCCAGAGGGACTTTCTGGAGAGGAAATTCCTGAAGAAGCCAGAATCATAGCAGTGGCAGATGCCTACGATGCCATGACCAGCAACCGAAGTTATAGAGGAGCACTTCCTCAGGAAATAGTCAGGGCTGAGATAGAAAAGGGCAAGGGAAGCCAGTGGGATCCCCAGTTTGCAGACATCATGCTCAAAATGATAGATGATGATATAGATTACATCATGAGGGATAATCCTGGTGATGAAATAGAAAGGACATAAAATGAATTACACAATCGAAAACGACAAAATCAAACTTACAGTCTCTGACCACGGAGCAGAAATCAAGTCACTTATTAGAAAGTCAGATAACACAGAGATTATGTGGCAGGCTGACAGTGCCTTTTGGGGACGTACATCACCAGTGCTTTTCCACTTGTAGGAAATTATTATGATAAGAAGTCAGTTTATTCTGGAAAGACCTATGAAATGGGACAGCATGGCTTTGCAAGAGATATGGATTTTGAGTTGATAAAAGAATCAACTGACGAGCTGGAATTTCAGTTAAAGGACTCAGAAGCCAGCAAAATCAAGTATCCTTTTGCATTTATGCTTACACTTAGCTACAGAATCATAGATTCAACCGTAAAGGTTGGCTGGAAGGTAGAAAACACAAATAAAGAGACAATGTATTTCTCTATCGGTGGTCACCCAGCCTTCAACTGTGACCTTGATACCTACACACTTAGATTTGAGAAAAACGGAAATACGAATTCTAAAATTACTGCAAACATCATCGCAGGAGATGGCAGTGGTTGCCTTGGAACTGAAATAAGTACATTCGCACTTGATAACGGCATCTTAAAAATGTCAGATGAGCTTTTCAGTAGAGATGCTCTTATTATCGAGGACCAGCAGTCGGATGCAGTGACACTTGTAAATCCAGAGGGCAAGGATGTTCTTACAGTAGCCTTCACAGCACCACTTTTTGGCGTATGGTCACCAGTTGGCAAGCACGCTCCATTTGTATGCATTGAGCCATGGTATGGTCGTTGCGACAGAGTAGGCTTTAATCAGAAGCTTGAGGAAAGAGAATACGGAAATACGTTATCAGCTGGAGAGACCTTCTCGGTAAATTACGATATTATCCTTAAATAAGTCACAATTTCATAAAATTATGGTGTTAGAATCAGAGAGAAATAATGGGAAACTAGTAGTACTATAACCATGTGGGGGCAAAAATGATTGAAGTACCTGGTTGGGTGATACTAAACTTTTTCACATCGTTTCTTCTGATTCTTCTTTTGATTTTTCAGAACAAAACCTCTAGGTTGCAGAAGGGTAAAAGTTACTCTGCAATTCTTATTTGTACGCTCGTTTTACTATTTTCAGAGTCTATTGGTCGTGTCGGTGAGAACAATCCGGATTCACTTTTGATCCTCGCCAGAGTGGGCTATTTCATAATTTTCATATTGGATCCAGTAGATATTTTGTTTGCTGTTAACTATATCGACTGCTGGATGGATAAGGAAAGCAACGAAGCACGAACCAGCTTTAAAACAGCTTTCCAAGCCTTTGCTTTTATTAATATCGTGTTGGTTACAATGTCTTCTGTTTTACAGTTGGGATGGTTTTTCTATTTCAAAGACGGATTATATTTCCGTGGACAGTTTTTCATGATAAGAGCAGTGTTGATAATGGTCTTTATCATATTGCTCTTGGTGTATACCGTTGTATTTAGAAGTGATTTTATGAGTGAATATAAGAATATGATCCTATTCCTTCCTATATTCTCACTTATAGGAGCGCTGTCGCAGGTTTTCTTTTCAAGTATAGATACAACTTACGCAGGTATTTCGCTAGGATGTCTTATTCTGTTTTTCTTCTTCCAAAGTAATGACGTTAACGTTGATTATCTTACAGGTGTTTTGAATCGACGTGGTCTGGATATACGAATGGAAGAGAAAATAAAATCTAGTCAACAGAATAAAAGAAATTTTGCAGCAATCATGATGGACATTGATAATTTCAAGACTATAAATGATACCTTTGGTCATGATGAAGGCGACAGGGCAATAAAATATATGGCAGATATTCTGTTGAATCTTTTTGGAAAAGAATCTACCATAGCAAGATTTGGTGGCGATGAGTTCTGTGTAATCACAGATAATGTCTCACAAGCAGAGCTGGAAGACTTGATACTTCAGGCAAGAGAAAAGCTAGCAAACATCAGGGATAAACGAAAATGGCATCCCGATGTGGATATAAGCTGTGGCTATGAGATATATAGCTATACCAGTGGATTATCGAGAGAAGAATTTACAGATAATATCGATAATCACATGTATGAGCAAAAACAATTGCATCACGGGATGTAAATTAACAGAAAACTTATTGTGAGTATTATTCCAATAGAGTATAATTATCGTATAAACGATAATGAGGTTAATGTGGTGGGGAGGTACCAAGGATGATAATTAGCGAAAGAATTTTCAAGATTATGGAAGAGAAGGGCATGACTCAGCTTGAGTTCTCTGCTGGCACAGGAATCGCCCAAAGTACGATTAGTGATTGGAAAAGAAAGAAGACTAATCCTTCAGCTGAAAAGATAATGGCAATCTGCGACGTTCTTGATGTTTCACCTTTTGAAATCCTGCAGGACACTATTCCTGGAAAGGGTGCCGGAGATGTTGACTTTGTCATCGCCAGCAAGGGTACAGGAGAGTATGAAGTTGTTAAAAAGCTGGAGAAGCTTAACAAGAAGACTAAAGCAGAAGTCGTTGATTATGTTAAGAAGGTAAAGAATAAAAAATAAAATTTAGCGGTGTAAAACTAAAATTATTCGGTTTTCAACCTCCCAAGATTCTAGTATAGTATTCTAAGACTACTAGAAATTGGGAGGTTTTATTATGAAAAGCGAAGTAATCAAGCTTATTGAGGGAAGAGAGGACGTTACTCTCACTACTTATATTTTAGATGATTCTCCTGAGATGACTCAGGGAAAGGCAAGACCAGCTGTACTTATTTGTCCAGGTGGCGCATATCTTTGCTGCAGTGATCGTGAAGGTGAGCCTATTGCAATGGCATTCCTTCGTCAGGGCTACAACGCCTTTGTACTTAGATATTCAATTGCATATGATGGCTCAAAGCCTTACTGGGAGACTGATTTTGCGCATCAGGCTATCAACCCTGACAAGCTCCATCCACAGCCAATGCGTGAAATAGGTTTGGCATTTGCATATATCCATGAGCACAGCAAGGACTGGCAGGTGGATGCAAAGCGTATTGCAATCTGCGGATTTTCAGCAGGAGCACACAACTGTGCCATGTATTCTACACACTGGTCAAAGCCTGTAATCACAGATTTCGTTGGAGTTGATAAGGAAGTACTTAGACCAGCAGCCTGCATCTTAGGATACCCACTTACAGATTATATCTATATGTACGAGGCTACAAAGAAGGATGGAGCAGGAGCCTTTGAATTTTTCTCGGTATCCAACCGCCTTATGATGGGTGAGGATTGGGAAGATGAAGCGAAGCTTCTTGATATGAGCCCAGCACGTCTTGTTGATGAGGATGTTCCACCAACCTTTATTTGGTCAACCTCAAAGGATGAGCTTGTTCCAGTTGCTCATTCAACATTGTATGCTACATCTCTTGCAGAAAAGGGCATTCCTTTTGAGATTCATATCTTCCAGGATGGAGGTCACGGAATGGCTCTTTGCGATCAGAGCACTTCTTGTCAGGATGCTTATGATATTCAGACTAATAGAGAGGCAAAGGTTTGGATCGACCTTGCAGCAGCATGGCTTGAAAAGTATTTTGCCATCTATAAATAAAATAAGTGACAATTTAAATGAACTTAAACTAAACAGTTTTAACAAAAAGGATTTGGCTTGTATACAAGTCGAATCCTTTTTGTTAGAATAATAACAAACTTTCATTCTAACCTTACAATGAGGAGAACTATGAAAAAAATTGAGAGGATAAACTCAGAGACTGCAAGGGAATATGCCCTTAGAGCAATTACTGAGAACATAAAGTCTGCTGATCTGGAGCCAGGTCAGGCAATTAGTGAAAATGAAATATCTGCATTCTTAGGTGTTAGTCGCACTCCTGTCAGAGAATCCATCCAAGAACTACATAAGGCAGCTCTTATCGAAATATACCCTCAAAAGGGAAGTTATGTTTCTCTCATTAATTCACAGTATGTGGAGGAGGCTGTATTTCTTCGAAAGGTTTTGGATATAGCTGTTATTGAGGAAGCCTGTGATATGGCTACTGAAGAGGATATTAAGCTCCTTGAGGAAAATGTAGCACTGCAGGAGTTTTATCTTGAAAAGGATAATACAGAAAAAATCTTTGAGCTTGATAATGAATTTCATCGTATGATTTATGTGGCAGCAAAGAAAGAAACCATTCATCATATGAGTCAGATGATTATGATTCATTTTGACAGAGTTCGTACACTATCCATGCTGACTGTTAAAGACAAGAAGATTGTAGGTGATCACCGTCTTATGCTGGACGCTATCAAGGAAAAGGATAAGGAGAAGGCAAAGGCAATTGTAGAGAAGCATTTGGATCGCTACAGGCTTGATCAGGAGGAATTGATAAAGGCCTTTCCGCAATATTTCGAAACAACACAACAATAATTCACAACAATTTTATAAATTAGTGTAAAACAACCAAAATGCATATGCCATTTTGGTTGTTTTTTTAATATAGACTTATCGAAACTAAAACACTAATATACTTGTATACAAGTTATTAAAAAAGAAGTGGAGGATAGAAATGAAAGTTATGACAGCGGGAAACTCAGCAGTAGCAGTGGCTGAGAAAACAAACTGGAAAGCCTATCTAAAGAGATATTGGCAGCTATATGTTTTATTACTTTTGCCAATGCTTTATTTACTGGTTTTCAAGTATGTTCCAATGAAGTACGTATTAATTGCTTTTAAGAAGTACAGTATCGTACAAAAAGTTGGGGAAATGCCTTGGGCAGATAATCACGGATTTCAGTATTTTATTCAGGCTTTTCACAACAGAGATTTCTTAAATGCTTTGAGAAATACAGTTGGATTGAACTTATTAGATTTGGTTATTGGTTTCCCAATTCCAATCATCTTCGCATTAATTCTTAACGAGCTTAATGTTAAGTGGTTTAAGAAGACAGTACAGACAATTGCTTACATGCCACACTTCCTTTCATGGGTTATCATTTACGGTTTGGCAATTCAGCTTTTTGCACCAAGTAATGGTCTTGTAAATATGTTTATTTCAAATTTTGGTGGTGAGCCAGTTCCATTCTTAAATGATCCACATAAGTGGGTAGGAACTTATATCTTTCTTGGTATTTGGCAGAGCTTTGGTTGGAATTCAATCATTTATCTTGCAGCGATTGCAGGTATTTCACCTGAGCTTTACGAAGCAGCCTCAGTTGATGGAGCAGGAAGATTCCGTAAGATGTGGCACATCACACTTCCAGGAATCAAGAGCACTATCGTAGTACTTTTGATTATGGCACTTGGTAACATCTTAGGTTCAGCCTTCGATAGACCATTCGCTTTACAGAACAACCTGGTTATGCAGAACGCTGAGGTTATTTCGACATTCGTATATAAGAACGGTATTAAGGGACTTCAGTTCTCACTTACAACTGCAGTTGGTTTGTTCCAGTCGGTTGTAGGAGTTATATTCCTACTATTTGCAAACTGGCTTTCACGTAAGCTTGGCGAGCGCGGTATTTGGTAGGAGGTGTGAAGTATGGCAAAAGAATTAGTAATGACAGGAAAAATTAATACAAAAGGCTTTGCACGTTCTAAAAGAAGAGACAAAGATGATGAGACAGAAACAAGCCGTATGGTTAAATCGGACAGCACAAAAGCAGGTGACATTGTATTCATAACAATCTGCGTAATCATCAGTTTGATTTGTATCATCCCTATGATTAACCTTTTAGCTCGTTCGCTTTCAGCATCTGACTTTTTGGTTAGAAGAGAGGTTTACCTTATTCCAAAGGGCCTCAACATATCAGCTTATTCGACAGTACTTGGAGATCCAAAGTACATTAAGTCATTTGTTTGGACCGTGATTTTAACAGTGATTTGTACATTCCTTTCACTGACAATGACAGTACTTTGTGCTTATCCACTTATCTTTAATAAGCTTAAAGGTCGTTCAATTTTTAATATCGTAATTACGATAACAATGTTCTTCAACGCAGGTACAATTCCAAACTACTTACTCATGAAGGAGTTAAACCTTCTTGATAATCCTTTGGTACTTATTGTTCCTGGATGCTTAAGTGTTTACAACATGATTATCATGCGAAGCTTCTTCTATGGAATTCCAGATTCCCTTAGAGAGTCAGCTGAAATCGATGGTGCAAGCTTCTTTAGAATACTTTGGAGCATCTACCTTCCACTTTCAAAGCCAGTTATTGCAACGCTTGCACTATTTTATGCGGTAGGTAGATGGAATGGTTATTCAGATGCTTTGATGTATATGAAGAACAAGGATTTCTATCCTCTTCAGTTATTGCTATACAATATTTTGAACAACATGAATTCGGTAGAGGTAGCAACACAGGAGGGCTTCTCAACACCTGGTCTTTCTGAATCACTTAAGGCTGCAATCGTTATGTTCTCAACGATTCCAATCCTTTGTATCTACCCATTCTTACAGAAATACTTCATCCACGGCGTAACACTTGGAGCTGTGAAAGAATAATACAGGAATAAATGGCTGCGGCCGTTAATTCATAAACTAAAATCACTACAAAACATTATTGGGAGGATTACGATGAAAAAAAGAATCGTATCATTAGTGCTTGCATGCACTATGGGTCTTAGCATGGTAGCTTGCGGTTCAAGCAGCTCAGATGCAACAAAAGAGGGCTCTACTTCCATCGAAGAAGGTTCTGAGGTTTCAGAGCTTGTTGATGGAAAATTTGCTGAGACAAAACACATCACAGTTGAGGTTTACGACAGAGGAAACGATGGCGGTACAGACCCAACAGACAACATGTACACAGAGTACATCAAGAAGGGAATGCTTGAGGATCACAACGTTGAGGTTGAGTTCGTAGCAGTTCCACGTTGGACAGAGACAGAAGAAATTAACAACCTTCTTGCTTCAGGCGGAGCTCCAGATATCTGCCTTACATACTCTTATCCAACAATTCAGACATACGCTAACATGGGCGGTGTTACAGACTTAAAGCCACTTATGGATCAATATGGTAGCGAGCTTACAAACCTTCAGGATTGGCTTGGCGACACAAACATCTACTGGGATTTAGATGATGAGAAGGGTACACTTTGGGCAATCGAAGGAAAGCGTGCTAACAACAGACGTATCAATACATTTATCAGAAAAGACTGGTTAGACAAGCTTGGTCTTGAGGAGCCAACAACAAAGGCTGAGTTCTATGATGTAATTTGTGCATTCCGTGACAACGCTAAGGAGCTCCTTGGCAAGGATGCAGATAAGATGGTTCCATTCTCAGTATCATTTGATGTAGGCTGGAGAGCAGCACTTCTTATCGAGTCAGAGATGGATCCAAAGATTACAGATAAGGAATTCTACATCAACGGATTTGATGATAGAAAGCTTACACAGAACGGTACAAAGACTGCTATGAAGACACTTAACAAGTGGTACAACGAAGGTCTTCTTTGGAAGGATTTCGCTCTTTATACAGCAGGTGATTCTACAGAGGATGATATGATGAAGGCTGGTTATGTTGGTGCATTCCAGCACAACTGGGATTATCCTTTCCGTGGCGGTGATGATTCAATCCAGGCTAACCTTAAGAGAATCGTTGGCGATGATGCTAAGTATGTAGCAGTTGATTGCTTCGAGAACTCAGAGGGCAAGCACCTTAAGTATGTTGACTCAACAGCTGGTGATAGAAAGATCTTCTTCCCAACTACAAATGATGAGCCACTTGCATCACTTCTTTACCTTGATTGGATTTCTGCTCCAGAGCACATCAAGTACTTACAGATTGGTGATGAGGGTGTTACACACAACGTTCTTGAGGATGGCGCTATCGAGCTTATCCCAGCTACAGGCGATCCAATCATGAACTCTGGTAACAACATTGACTACACAATTACATGTAATGGTCTCCACCTTGGTGATGAGGACCTCACACTTCTTTCTATGGCACACAGCTATCCAGCATGTGACCCAGAGGATGTACAGAAGGCACTCGACGTTGCAGCTACAGACAACAAGATTGCAAAGAACGTAAAGGTTCCAGAAATCGTAGCTGAGAACGGTATGGGCGAGGCTCTTGGTTCAAAGAGAGATGTTGTTTATGATACAGCTCTTGCAGCTAAGGAAGCTGATTTTGATAAGGTTTGGGATGATGCAATCGCTGATTACCTTGCATCAGGCTGCCAGGCTATCATGGATGAGAGAACAGAGAAGTTTGAAGCTAAGTATGGCTCTTCAACATCTGTTGATTAATTAAATAATTAAAACTTTTCCCCACTAACATCTGAACTTTGTCAGTAGATGTTGGTGGGGATTTTTTAATACAATATTATCATCCAAGATAGTACCCGGAGGTAGTAATGTTATGCAAATATTTAGTCCAGACAGCGAAGTAATGGAGTTTCTTAGCAAGGTTACAGATTATATCATTTTAAATCTACTTACACTTCTTTGCTCAATTCCAATTATCACTATAGGTGCAGCTCACACTGCAAAATTTTATACATCAATGAAGATTGTCAGAGGTGAGGAGCCTAGCGTAACAAAAAGCTATTTTAAATCTTTTAAAGAAAACTTTTCTCAGGTTACAGTAGCGTGGCTTATTATCCTTTTGATAGGGCTCATACTTGCCTTTGACTGGTATAACGTGCTCTATGGCAGAGCAGCCAGCATGCCTATCATTTTAAAGGCAGTTCTTGGCGTGCTTTCATTTGTTGTGTGGTCAGTTGCATATTGCATGTTCCCTTTTGAAGCAAGATATAAGGTGACCTTAAAGGAGCTTTTTAAAGCATCCATGGTAATGGCGCTTCTTAATTTCCCAAGAATGATTTTGATTTTTATAGTGACATTTTTACCTTACATAATCTGTGCGTGGTACATAGAGTGGGGGCTTGCAATTTGGCTGCTCTGCACCACAGTCACACTTTATTACATAAGTAAGGAATTTAATAAACAGTTAGAAATGCTAAACAAGGAGGAAGAAACAGTTGAATCAGGAAACAATGAAGCGTGCTAAGGAATTAGTATCGCAGATGACAATAGAGGAGAAGTGTTCTCAGATGCTTCATCATGCTGAGGCTATCGACAGACTTGGTATTCCAAAGTACTGCTGGTGGAACGAGGCGCTTCACGGAGTGGCAAGAGCAGGAGATGCCACAGTTTTCCCACAGGCAATTGGCCTTGGTGCTACCTTTGATGAGGAGCTTGTTCAGAAGGTGGCAGATGCCACATCTACAGAGGGACGAGCAAAGTTCAATGAGTTTTTAAAGCACGGCGACAGAGATATCTACAAGGGCCTTACTTACTGGGCTCCAAACGTAAATATCTTCCGTGACCCAAGATGGGGACGTGGCCATGAGACCTACGGCGAGGACCCATATCTTACTGGTCAGCTTGGTATGGCTTATGTAAGAGGTCTTCAGGGTGATGATTTGGACAATCCAAAATCAGCAGCCTGCGCTAAGCATTTCGCTGTTCACTCAGGTCCTGAGGCAGACAGACATCACTTTGATGCAAAGGTAAGTGATCAGGATTTATACGATACATATCTTTATGCCTTCAAGCGTCTTGTTAAGGATGCAAAGGTAGAGGCTGTTATGGGCGCTTACAACAGAGTAAATGGTGAGCCAGCCTGCGGTAGCAAGAGATTACTTAAAGATATATTAAGAGGCGATTGGGGCTTCGAAGGTCACGTGGTTTCAGACTGCTGGGCAATCAGAGATTTCCACGAGAATCACAAGGTAACTACCTGTGAAGTGGAATCAGCAGCACTTGCTGTTAATAACGGCTGTGATTTGAACTGCGGTTGTGTATATGAGAAGCTTCTCTACGCTTACAAAGCAAACCTTGTTTCTGAGGAGACAATCACAGAGTCAGTTGAGCGTCTTATTGAGCTTCGCCTTCGTCTTGGAACTCTTCCAGAGAGAGGCAGCAAGTATGATGACATCCCTTATGAAATGGTAGAGTGCAAGGAGCACAAGGAGCTTGCAAATGAGGCTGCTAAGCGTGCTATGGTACTTCTTAAGAATGACGGACTTCTTCCACTTAAGAAGGATGCTATCAAGACAATCGGTGTCATCGGACCAAACTCAAATTCAAGAATTGCTCTTGTAGGAAACTATGAGGGTATTTCATCTGAATATATTACTGTACTTGAAGGTATCCAGCGTTACGTTGGAGATGATGTGAGAGTATTCCACTCAGATGGAACTCCACTTTGGAAGGATAGAATGCATGTGCTTTCTGAGGCAAGAGATACCTTTGCTGAGGCGATGGCAGTAGCTGAGCACTCAGATGTTGTAGTACTTGCAATGGGTCTTGATTCTACAATCGAAGGAGAGGAAGGCGATGCTGGAAACGAGTTCGGTAGTGGAGATAAGAAGGGACTTAAGCTTCCAGGCTTGCAGCAGGAGCTTGTTGAGAAGATTACAGCTATCGGAAAGCCTGTAGTACTTCTTGTTTTAGCTGGTTCCGCCATGGATTTAAGCTGGGCTAACGATAACGTAAATGCGATAATCCAGTGCTGGTATCCAGGAGCAAGAGGTGGACGTGCAATCGCAGAGGTTCTCTTTGGAGAGGACAGCCCATCAGGAAAGCTTCCACTTACTTTCTATAAGTCAGATGCTGATTTACCACCATTCGAGGATTACTCAATGGAGGGACGCACCTACAGATATTTCAAGGGCACACCACTTTATCCATTTGGATATGGTCTCAGCTACTCAGATATTCAGTACACTAACGCTGCTATCGATAAGACTGAGGGTGCTATTGGAGAAAAATTTACAGTTAAGGTAACAGTTAAGAATGCAGGGGAATACAAAGCACACGAGACTGTTCAGGTATATGTGAAGGATGTAGAGGCATCTACAAGAGTTGCCAATTGCATGCTTCGTAAGATTGCAAAGGTTGAGCTTCTTCCTGGGGAATCAAAGGAAGTAAGCCTTGAGCTTTCAGCCCGTGATTTTGCACTTATTGATGAAAAGGGCAGATGTGTTGTTGAGCCAGGTGCATTTAAGGTATCTATCGGCGGTCAGCAGCCAGATGCAAGAAGTGCAGAGCTTACAGGAAAGCCTGTAGATGTTTTTGATGTGGTGTTAAAGGGAGAAGTAACTGAAGTAGAGTATTAGGAGGATAATGTAATGGAAATGCAAATTGCAAAGGCACCAACAGACCCAGAAAAGAATCGACCATTTTTTTACATTATAAAGGACAAAGAGCTTTTTACACAGTCTGACGAGGAAGGTAAGGGTGTTTCCTTCCTCTACCAGAGTGATGGACGCCTTATCAGCAGCGCCACCTTCACAGGAAACGTTACAGATGAGCACATTTTAAAGCTTATGGAAACAGTAGATGGCTTTAAAAAGCTGGTTCATTCAGTAGGTGTTTCTGTTGAAATGGAAGATAAGGACAAGCAGGCCGAGTTCGTTTTTCAGATGTATGGCAAGAAGGATTTATATGGTGGCGGTGCCAATCTTATTGCTAACGTAAATACGAATTCAAAGGAGGAGAGAATTTACCTTTCTGATATAGACTGGACAGAGGATGATGATGTACCAGGACAGATTCGTGTTCACACAGATGCACCAGAGGAGAAGGCTTTCCTTTCTGTAAGATTCTTCTTAAATGATGGTTTTGAGGCACCACCTCAGCTTGAGGAAAAGCCCGTTGATACAGCTTCACCAGAGTACAAGGAAATGATTGACCGTTCCCTTGTCAACCTTGGAAATACAAAGCGTCTTGTTGATGTTGTAAATAAGGCAAAGGCTGGCGAGGATGTCAACATCTGCTACATCGGTGGTTCTATCACACAGGGTGCAGGTGCTACACCTATCAACACAGAGTGCTATGCATATAAGTCTTTCCTTGGCTTCAAAAAGCTTATGGGTGGAGGAGACAACATTCACTTCGTAAAGGCTGGTGTAGGCGGAACACCTTCAGAGCTTGGTATGATTCGTTTTGACAGAGATGTGCTTCGCGATGGCACAGTTGAGCCAGATCTTTTAGTTGTTGAATTTGCAGTAAATGATGAGGGTGATGAGACAAAGGGAAATTGCTTCGAAAGCTTGGTTAGACGTGCGCTTAAGCTTCCAAGCCAGCCTGCAGTTATGCTTATGTTCTCAGTATTCTCTGATGATTACAACCTTCAGGACAGACTTTCTCCTGTAGGCTTCAGATATGATTTGCCAATGGCAAGTGTAAAGGATGCTGTTGTTCCTCAGTTCTACGACAGAGACAAGAGACTTCTTACAAAGCACCAGTATTTCTATGACATGTTCCACCCAACAAATCTAGGACACACAATTATGGCAGACTGCCTTATCAACATTATGGAAAAGGCAATCTCAGGCGAGACACCAGATAGCTATGATCCACGCATGGATGAAGCACCAGCAATTGGAAATACATTTGATGACGTTATTCTTGTGGATAAAAAAGACAACACAGGCCTAGTTAGTGTACAACCTGGCGGATTCGTATATACGGATGAAGTCCTTCAGTCAGTGGAGATGGATTTAGATTTAAATCTCACAGGAGAGTTCCCATACAACTGGATGTATGATGGCGCAAAGGGCAGTAGCGATCCTTTCGAGATGGATGTAGAGTGCAAGGCTCTTGTAATCGTAATGAAGGATTCAGGAGAGGTTGATGCAGCCACAGCAAAGGTTTATGTAGATGATAAATTCGTACGTGACCTTGATCCGTACGTAAACCGTTGGTGCCACTGCAATCCACTCATCATCATCGACGAAAACGTAACAGCTAAACATCACGTACGAGTTGAAGTTGATAAGGATGACATAAGAAACAAGTTTACAATTTTAGGATTTGGATTAGTAAAATAGGAGAATAATGAAATGACAATCGCACACAACCCAATACTTAAAGGCTTTTATCCAGACCCTTCAGCATGCCGCGTAGGGGATGATTACTATATTGTTTGTTCAAGCTTTGTTTATGCACCAGGCGTTCCTATTTTCCACAGCA
The DNA here is from genome assembly GCF_900100545.1 of Pseudobutyrivibrio sp. 49. GTDB lineage: Bacteria > Bacillota > Clostridia > Lachnospirales > Lachnospiraceae > Pseudobutyrivibrio. The sequence continues at coordinate 77,851 of NZ_FNDP01000009.1, read as the reverse complement.
AGGATTTGGCACACTGGGAGCAGATAGGACATGTCCTAGATAGAGAAAGCCAGCTTCCAGTAAGCGGTGAGATTTCTAGAGGTATCTTTGCTCCAACAATTCGCGAGCATAAGGGTACCTTCTACATGATTACTACAAATGTAAGCCACGGTGGCAACTTCGTAGTAACGGCAAAGGACCCAGCTGGTCCATGGTCTGAGCCATATTATCTTGGTGAGAATGCACCTGGTATCGACCCATCACTTTTCTTTGATGACGATGACAGATGCTACTATGTAGGAACAAGACCAAATCCAGAGGGCGTTCGCTACAACGGCGACTGGGAAATCTGGGTACAGGAATTAGACCTTAACACAATGAAGCTTGTAGGCGAGTCAATGGCAATCTGGAAGGGTGCCGTTAAGGATGTAATTTGGCCAGAGGGTCCACACCTTTACAAGAAGGATGGCTATTATTATCTTCTTCACGCAGAAGGCGGTACAGGCCCAGAGCACGCTATTTCAGTAGCTCGTTCAAAGGAATTATTTGCATGGTTTGAGGGCTGCCCAAGAAATCCTATTTTTTCTCATAGAAATTTAGGTAAGGATTATCCTATAATATATGCTGGTCACGGTGATTTAATCGATGATAAAAATGGCAACTGGTACATAGTAATGCTTGCTTCTCGTCCATGCGAAAAGCACTGTAGCATTGGTCGTGAGACCTTCCTTGCAAAGGTTGTTTGGGAAGAGGGATGGCCAGTAATTAATCCAGGTATCGGAAAGCTTGAAGATGATGTGGAGCTTCCTTTCGAGGAGCATCCATTTGCAGCAGAAAATGAGTGGAGTGATGAGCTTCATTTCTGGACAAAGGAATTAGACCAGCGTCTCGTTGGTATCGAAAAGAGAAACGAGGACATATACTCACTTACAGAGCGTCCTGGTTTCCTTCGTCTTTTCACTCGTCCAGAGCGTGCAGAGGAAATGTGCTATCCATCATATTTAGGATTGCGTCAGAAGGATTATTCATTTAAGGTAAATACTGGAGTTGATTTTACTCCTGCAAATGAAAATGAATGTGGTGGTCTGGTGCTTTTCCAGAATCATGCTAATCATCTTACACTTGAGATAGTATTAAAGGGTGGTAAGAAGGTTCTTCAGGTTCGCAAGACTATCAAGGGAGAAGAGACTGTTACAGCATCAGCTGAGGTTAGTGCAGAAGTTGTTACAATCGAGCTTCAGGCTAAGGCTCAGAAGGCAGATGCTTATCTTGTGGAGAATGGTAAGCACACTCTTCTTGAAGCGGGTATCGATTTATTGCCATACACCACAGAAGAAGCAGGCGGATTTGTTGGATGTACAGTGGGAATGTACACTTCTTCAAATGGTAAGCCAAGCGACAACCACTGCGATTTCGCATGGCTTACTTTAGAGAGAAATTAATTTATTGGGTGATGTTAATGACAAAATTTGATTCTTATTTCGGGAGATTTATTTCTAAAACAACTTCAAAGAGAAGACTGATGGCATTCTATATTGTGTTTGTCATCATCCCTATCCTTGCGGTTGATGGTCTTGTTGTTTCAGGAGCATATCGTGCAGAGCTGGCAGCAAGAGAGCATACCATGGAGAATCAGGCTAATGCCATTACCTACACCTTTGAAAATCAAATTGATCAGGCTGCTAAGTTGGGCAATGCTCTTTATAGCAGCCTGTATGTTGATAGATTTTTAAACACAAAGTTTAAAACAAATCTTGAATACTATAATGCATATCACGATTTCTTTGATGACACTCTTCTTAAGCTTGTAGAGGGCCAGTCTGGTCTTAATTTTTGCATTTACATAGATAATGACACAGTGACAAATGGTGCGGAGTTTCAGCGCTTGGATCAAGCTGTTGGAACAGACTGGTATACCTATGTGGAGGAATCAGAATTAAATAAGGGCCTCTATTTTGGCAGGAGAAAAACTGCCGACAGACAGATTCAAAAGACTATCTATTATTTCCAAAAATTAAATTATTATAATAGTGTTTCTCAGAATATATTGCTTGTTATTATAGACTACGGAAAGATTTCCGATAATATTGCCAATCTGAATTTTGAAAATCGTGCTTATGTTTGCGATAGCACAAGAGTAATCTTGTCTAATAGCAAATATAGCAATATAAATAAAGACTATGGTCTGAAACGTGATTTGAAAAACATTGCTTATACACAGGAGTTTCAGAGCTACAATCAGATTCTTACAGTGGATGTTTTAGCGGGAAACGATTCTTTCCTGAAGGCTTTTAAGAGCCGCTGGTATCAGCTCCTTCTTCTGATTATTGTAAATATGGTTTTACCTATTTATGTCAGCAGTATTTTGAATACTGTTTATCAGAATAAGTTGAAGGAACAGGAATCCTTTGTGGCAAGAAAGAATGCAGAGCTTCTTGCTCTTCACAGTCAGATTAATCCGCATTTCCTGTTCAATGCACTTGAAAGTATCCGTATGCATTCCCTTTTGAAACAGGAAACTGAGACGTCAAAAATGGTGGAGCATCTTGCTAAGCTACAGCGTCAGTATACTGAGTGGAATGAGGATAATGTTACCATTGAAAAAGAAATTGAATTCGTAAATGCGTATCTGGAATTACAGAAATATCGCTTCGGTGACAGACTGTCTTTTGACATCGATGTGGAAACTGAGTGCTTGAAATATTTCATTCCAAAGCTTACTATAGTAACGTTCGTAGAAAACGCATGCATCCATGGAATCGAAAGTAAAATCACGCCAGGATGGATATTTGTAAGGATTTCCACCGACGGTGAATTTATGATTTTAGAAATTGAGGATACTGGAAACGGAATGGAAGAAGAGGAAGAAAAAAATCTTCTTCGCAGAATGCGTTTTGCAAATATAGAAATGCTCAAGGAAAAAGGTAGAGTGGGTATAGTTAATGCCTGCCTTAGACTGAAAATGATGTCTGAGGATGAGGCAATCTTTGACCTTGATTCGGAGCCAGGTACAGGTACACTTGTACAGATTATGGTTCCAGTGAAATATCTAAAGGGGTTATTGTAGTAATGTTAGAGGTTTTATTAGTAGATGACGAGCCATTTATTTTACAGGGCTTGCAGCTTTTAGTGGATTGGGAAAAGGAAGGCTATCATATCACCACCGCATCAAATGGTAAGGAGGCATATGATTACGTTTCGAACAATCCAGTTGATCTGATTATTTCAGATATTAAAATGCCAGTTATGACAGGAGTAGAGCTTTTAAAGGCTATCAGAACTGAGCTTGCTAAGGATATTTATTTTGTTATCCTTAGCGGTTATGCAGAATTCAGCTATGCTCAGGAGGCGCTCCGTTTTGACTGCACCGATTATATATTAAAGCCTGTTGAAAGTGATCAGTTACTTTCTATTCTTAGAAAGGTATCTGTTTTAAATCAGGCGAAGACATCCCGTACCAAAGACGGTATAAGAAAAGAGAAGGCATACATGGAACGTACTCTTATGCATCTTCTCAGTGGTAAATATGAAGTTAATGATTTAGAGTACGTATCTCAGAAGACAAATATAGATGAGGAAAAGTGCTATGTGGAGATTCAGCTGGATGAGCAGAATCCTGCAGAAGAATTTTCCGATGATGATAAAAAGGCAATGCTTGCTAAGCTGTATACGGCAGCCTGCGATTATTTGAAAGATGATTCCATATTCTGTATTCGAGATATTTCTGACAGTGAGCAGGTATATGATATAGGCTTTGTTTACAGTGAGAGCATGGCACAGCGCTTGCAGCTTACAGCAAAGGAATATCTTATCAGTTTTCTGGAATATCTGGAGGCAAATACAAATCTTGCCATCACAGTTCTTGTGGGAAAGCCGGTTACAGGTATTAGAAATATTTCAAAGTCCTATGGAACTGCCAACATGCTTCATTCTCTTCAGGGCTTCCGTGAAAAGAAGAATATTTACTTCTACGAGGAAGAGTACAAGGTTGGAGAGACCGGTCTGATTATTTGCAAAAAGCAGCTGGATGCGTTGATAACTGCCATCGAAAGAGGCGAGCATGTGGAAATTCGTAAATGCGTAGAGGATTTCTACGGGGAAATGCAAAAGACAGGTGTGACAGGTTCTACGATGAATCTAAACATCAATTATCTCTTATTCCAGCTTATACATCTTGCCAGTGAGCTGGACAGCGAGGTTAATCAGGAAGAGATTCTGCGTATCATTTCAGAGACCACCTCAGAGGAAGGTATTAGACGTGGTGGAAGAACTCACCTTTGCCGTATGTCTTACGCTTATGGCGAGTATCTTGCTCAGCTTCGTAAAAACGTATCAAGAGGTGTTCTTGGTGATGTGGAAGAGGAGATTAAGAAGAACTACGCTTCAAATCTTACACTGAAGGATTTAAGCGAAAAGTACTATGTTAACTCAGCTTATTTGGGTCAGCTTTTCAGAAAGAAGTACGGTTGCTCCTTTAAGGATTACCTAAATAAAAAGAGGATTGAGGAGGCAGCAAAGCTTCTTCGCAAAACAGATATGAAAATATACGAAGTGGCAGAATCTGTAGGCTATAAGGACGCAGATTACTTTGTAAATAAGTTTATAGAAGCAATGGGTTGCACACCTACAAAATATAAAAAGAACTTTTAGACAACTATAAAAAAGGGGGTAGAAATTTTAAAATTTCTCCCCCTTTTATCTATACTTTATCAGATGTTTTGTTCACAATTCTGACATAGAATAATATCATAGCAAAGGGACAATGGTCCCGGGAAAACATAGGAGGGTTATTTATGAAAAAGAAAATTGTAAGCGCTGTGCTTTGCGCTGCAATGCTCTCAAGCATGTTCGCTGGATGCGGTAAGCAGGCAGCAAGCGGCGGAGCAGTGAACGAGGATGGTATCAAAGAATTTACAGCATTCTTTGCAGTACCTGGTTCGGAAATCAATGATGACAACGAGATCCAGCAGATCATTGCTGAGAAGACTGGTTGCAAAGTAAAGGAAACATGGCTTACAGGTCAGACAGCTGAAGAGGCAATTGGTACTCTTATCGCTGGTGGGGAATATCCTGACTTCGTAGAAGCTGGTAATGGTTCAGTTCAGATGTATGAGGCAGGCGCTCTTGTAGCACTTGATGATTATATTGATAAGTATCCAAACATCAAAGAGTACTTTACAGAGCAGGAATGGGATCAGCTTCGTCAGAGCGACGGACACATCTACTGGATTCCACAGTTCTCTAACATCTACGGTGAAGAGCGTTCTTGTACACACAACGACGAGGCATTTTGGATTCAGGCAAGAGTACTTGAGTGGGCTGGTTATCCAAAGATTGAGACAATGGATGAGTACTTCGATCTTATCGAGGCATACAACGAGGCTAACCCAACAATGGCTGATGGTACTACAGCAAATATCCCTTACACAATTCTTTGCGATGACTGGAGATACTTCTGCTTAGAGAATGCACCAGAGTTCCTTGATGGATATCCAAACGATGGTTCAGTTATCGTTGATCCAGAGAAGCTTCAGATTATCGATTACAATACAACAGATACAGCTGTTAAGTACTTCAAGAAACTTAACGAAGAGTATCACAAGGGTATCGTAGATCCTGAGTCATTTACACAGACATATGATGAGTACATCGCTAAGATTTCTTCTGGTCGTGTACTTGGTATGATTGATCAGTGGTGGGATTTCGCATACACAGGCGAGGATGCAATCAAGTCAGCAGGTCTTGATGAGCAGGGTTGCCAGTACGTTCCACTTCCAATCACAATTGAGAAGGGAATGAAGAACCAGTGGCACAACTCAGGCGGAGTTCTTAACGTAGCTTCAGGTCTTGCTATCACAACATCATGTAAGGATGTTGAGGGCGCACTTCAGTTCGTAAATGATCTTCTTGATCAGGACATCCACGATTTAAGATTCTGGGGTGTTGAAGGAACAGATTACCTCGTAGGTGATGATGGATTATACTACAGAACACCAGAGATGAGAAAGCAGGCTTCTGATACAGCTTACAAGGCTTCTCATACATGTTCTTACTCATACTTCCCACAGTATTCTGGAACAAGCCGTGATGGCAAGAATGCTATGAAGTCTGATGGACAGGAGCAGGAATTCTTCGATGGTCTTTCAGAGCCAATCAAGAAGTGCTTCGAGGCTTATGGTGCTAAGACATATGTAGAGATGCTTGGTACAACAGAGAAGCCAGGTCCATGGTATCCAATGTACACATTCTCTAGCTCAATGACAACTTCTACACCAGGTGGTACAGCTTGGGCAAAGATGGGTGAGATTAAGCACCAGTATCTTCCAAAGGTTGTTATGGCTGACAATTTCGAAGAGGGATGGGCTGAGTACATGAAGGTTTACGAAGAGTGCAAGCCTGAGGACTTCATTTCAGAGATGCAGACAGAGCTCGAGAGAAGAGTTGCAGAGGCTGCTAAGTACGAATAAAAAATTATTAAGGTAAAAAGATAAACCCTTGGCGGGCATTATCGCAATGCCCGCCATCTTTATACCTTTTTATAGTATTTTTGGGAGGTAATTATGACTAAAAAAGCTTTTAACATGGCAGATTTTAAGCGCCAGAGAATTCTTATCATCTGGGCAGCAGCGATCGTTATCTACGGTATAGTATTCCACTATGCACCACTTGTTGGATGGCTTATGGCATTCCAGAATTATAAGCCAGTAACAGGTCTTTTACATTCAGAGTTCGTTGGACTTGCAAAGTTCCAGTATTTATTTTCAGATGTAACATTCCTTAGAGTTATTCGTAACACACTTGCAATGGGCGTTATCAACTTGGCAGTTACATTCTTTATGGCAATTTTATTCGCCATCCTTTTAAATGAAATGGCATTCAAGGGTGGAAAGAAGGTGGTTCAGACAATTTCTTATCTTCCTCACTTCCTTTCATGGATTATCGTTACTGGTATCCTTCATGATGCACTTTCAGGAACAGGTATTATTAATACACTTTTACTTCATTTTGGTTTGATTGATCAGACAATCAACTTCTTTGCACATGAAAAATACTTCTGGCCAATCGTAGCCTTCGCTAATGTTTGGAAGGAGACAGGCTGGAATGCAATTATATATTTAGCAGCAATCACATCAATTGACCCATCACTTTATGAAGCAGCAGCTATTGATGGCGCAGGCAGATGGGCAAAGATTAAGCACGTAACACTTCCAGGTATCAAGCCTACAATCATGATTCTTTTACTTATGAATGTTGGTAACGTTCTTAACGCAGGTTTCGAAATTCAGTACTTACTTGGAAATGGTCTTGTACAGAACGTATCACAGACAATTGATATCTATGTATTGAAATGGGGTATCAGCCAGGGTGACTACTCAATCGGTACAGCAGCTGGTATCTTCAAGAGTGTAGTATCAATCATTCTTATTGTATTCTTCAACCATATTGCTAAGAAGCATGGTGAAGAAAGATTATTCTAGGAGGTGGACATCATGGATCAGACAATAGATTTAACAACCACATCTTCTAAGAAGAAGGAGGCAACTATGGAAAAAGCCAGAAGACATAAGAAAATTTCAGGTGCTGATTTAGCATTTAGAATTTGCAATGGCATTTTCATGATTTGTTTTGTAATTATTACACTTTATCCAGTTTTAAATACACTTGCAGTATCTTTAAATGATGGTACTGATGCACTTAGAGGCGGTATTTACCTTATGCCTCGAGTGTTTACTTGGAAAAACTATGAGACAGTATTAGCTAAGGACAACCTTATCACTGGTGCTGTTGTTACTGTAGCGAGAACAATTATTGGAACAGTTCTTGCCCTTGTTACAAATGCAATCCTTGCATTTATCGTTAGCCGTAAGAACTTTATGTTCTCAAAGCAGGTTTCACTGTTTTGGGTTATTACAATGTATGTTAATGGTGGATTGATTCCTACATTCCTCCTTTTTAAATCCCTTGGACTTACAAACAGTTTTGCAGTTTATGTAATACCTGGAATGATCTCCGCCTTTAACATGTTAGTTATCAGAACCTATATGAGGGGTATTCCTGACAGTTTGGAGGAGTCAGCACAGTTGGATGGAGCTGGTTACACAACTATTTTCCTAAAGATTATTTCTCCATTATGTAAGCCAGTTTACGCTACTGTTGCTCTCTTCGTAGCTGTAGGACAGTGGAACTCATGGTTCGATGCAATGCTCTATAACAGAATGGCCTCACAGTACACAACCTTACAGTATGAGTTAATGAAACTCCTTTCTTCAGTATCAAACCAGAGCTCATCTGCTGAGGCCATGAAGAATGCTGGTGAAGGTTCAGTAACTCCTACATCTGTAAGAGCAGCAGCAACAATTATTACAATGCTTCCAATTATTTGTATTTATCCATTCTTACAGAAGTATTTCGTAACTGGACTTACACTTGGTGGCGTAAAGGAATAAGATTTTTTAGACTAGACGATTATGACATACAGAAATTTATTTTTAGAAATAGGTAAGACCCCTGAAGAAATAGAACGCAGGGTAAATGAGACTTTTGAAGAGATATTCTATGGTGTCAACAAGTTTTATGAAACTACAGAAGATGGCACCATGGGATACCTTGTAGATACAGGAAATATTGATACTCGTACTGAAGGTATTTCATACGGTATGATGATGGCTGTTCAGATGGACAAGAAAAAGGAATTTGATCAGCTTTGGAACTGGGCAATGACAAACATGTACCTTGATGAAGGTGAAAACAAAGGTTACTTTGCCTGGTCAGTAGACCCTAGTGGTCGCAAAAATGCTTATGGACCAGCTCCAGATGGTGAGGAGTTCTTTGCAATGGCACTTATCTTTGCAAGTCACCGTTGGGGAGATGGCGAGGGCATCTATAACTATAGTTTAAAAGCTAAAGAGCTTTTAAAAGTGGTTCTTCATCATGAAGAAATGTATGGAGGCCACAATATGTGGAACGAGGATGGTCTTATTAAGTTCGTCCCAGGACTTGAGTTTACAGATCCATCTTATCATCTTCCACACTTCTATGATTTATTTGCGGAGAATTGCTTTGACGAAGACAAAGAGCTTTGGAAAAAATGCGCTAAAGCCAGCCGCGAATATCTCAAGAAAGCATGCCATCCAGTAACAGGTCTTTCCCCAGAATACAGTTATTACGATGGCAAACCTTATCCCGACCATGAACATTTCGGTGGAAGACATGACTGGTTCTATAGCGACGCTTATAGAACTATAGCAAACATCGGCCTTGACTATGAATGGGCCGATAAGGACACCGAATTTGGACAGTGGTGTAAAGCTACTGCCAACAACCTTCAGGCTTTCTTCGCAAACCTCCCAGTCGAAGACAGCAGAGGAATCTATGAGATTGATGGAACTATCTTAGAAGGCAAGGCACTTCATCCAGTAGGCTTGACTGCAACAATCGCTCAGGCGTCACTTGCAGCGGATGGAGAGTATGCTCTCAAGGCCGTAGAAGAGTTTTGGAATACACCTCTTCGTACAGGCGAGAGACGCTACTATGATAATTGCTTATATCTCTTCGCTATGTTGGCGCTTAGCGGAAATTACCGAATTTGGTAATTACTTCTTCTTCATTTCACAGACATAACAAATATTATGTGTTAAAATGCTATTGGGTTTGTTAAAACCTGATAGCATTTTTTAGATTAATGGAGGAATTCGTATGGATTACAATTCAAGATATAATGAGTGGTTGGAGAAGCTTGCAGATTCAGATCCTTTAAAGGCTGAGCTTCAGGCTATCGCTGGCGACGAGAAGGAAAAGGAAGATCGTTTCTATCAGGATCTTTCATTTGGTACAGCAGGTCTTCGCGGTAAAGTTGGCGCAGGAACCAACCGCATGAATTTCTTTACAGTTGGCAAGGCTACACAAGGTGTTGCTGATTTTATCGTGTCAAAGGGTAAGGAAGCATGCGAGAAGGGTGTAGTTATCGCCCATGATCCACGTCACTTCTCAAAGGAGTTTTCACAGCTTGCAGCTGGTATTTTTGCAGCTAACGGAATCAAGGTTTATTGTTTCCCTGATCTTCGTCCTACACCAGAGCTTGCCTTTATGATTAGAAGACTTGGAACAGTTTCAGGTATCAACATCACAGCATCACACAATCCAAAGGAATATAACGGATATAAGGCATACTGGGATGACGGCTGCCAGGTTTCATCAGAGATTGCTGATGGCATGACAGAGTGCATCAACGCTGTTGATATGTGGTCTGGTATCAAGAAGTCTGACTTTGAGCAGGGCGTTAAGGAAGGTAAGATTATCGTCCTTGGCGAGGAATATGACAGAGAGTACCTTGATAAGATTGAGTCACTTGCAATTCATGAGGGGGATGAGCTTGATCTTACAATTCCACTTGTATATACACCACTTAACGGATGTGGTTCTATCCCATTCCGTCAGATGCTTAATGATAGAGGTTTCTCTAACTGGACAATCGTTCCTGAGCAGGAGAATCCAGACCCAGATTTCAAGACTGTAGGCTATCCAAATCCAGAGGATACAAAGGCCTTCAGATTATCTGAGGAGTATGGTCGCAAGTTTGGTGCAGAGCTTCTTATGGCCACAGACCCAGATGCAGACCGTTTCGCTATTGAAATTCGCGATAGCGAGGGCAACTACGTACCTCTTAACGGAAATCAGACAGGTTACCTTCTTGTAAATTATGTTCTCGAGGGACATAAGGATGCAGGCACACTTCCAGCAAAGGGTGCTATGGTTAAGTCTATCGTTACATCTACCTTATCCACAATTATGGCTAAGGCTTACGGTGTGGAAATGTTTGAAACTCTTACTGGTTTCAAGAACATTTGTGGAAAAATCCCTTATCTTCATGATAACGGATATACATATCTCTTCGGTTATGAGGAGTCAGTTGGATATGCTATCTGCGAGGATATCCGCGATAAGGACGGTATCTCTGCAGGTATGATGGTTGCTGAGGCAGCTGCATATTATCGTAAGCAGGGCAAGACTCTTTGGGATGTTCTTCAGGAAATCTACGCTAAGTATGGTTTCTTTGCAGAGGACGAGCCAAACATCATCTTAGAGGGTATTCCAGGAGCTCAGCGTATTCAGCGTATGATGAAGTGGTTCCGTGAGAATATGCCTACAGAGGTGGCTGGTGCAAAGGTTGAGAAGGTAATTGATTATATAAATGGATATGAAGATATTCCACCTCAGAATGCTATTCGCTTATTCTTAGACAATGGTTCATGGTTTGCCATCAGACCATCTGGTACAGAGCCTAAGATTAAGTTCTATTTCTACTCAAATCAGGATTCTCGTGAGAATGCTCTGAAGGTAAATGCAGAGATTAAGGATGAGATTTTCGCTTTGATTAACTCTGTAGAATAATTAGCTAATCATAATAATGATAAAAATGGAGGGTTTTTGATATAAAAGACCCTCTTTTTTATTCTAGAATATCTTCAGCATGGAATATTTTGGAGGTTTATTTTAATGAGTTCAAAGATATTTGATACTGAAAAATTCGCCAAAGTGGCTAGGCGTGCTGTTGCAGAGGGTACAGTCCTTCTGAAGAATGATGGCGTACTTCCCCTTTCGGCTGGTTCCAATATAGCACTATTTGGCCGAAGCCAGTTCAATTATTACAAGAGTGGTACTGGTTCAGGCGGAATGGTAAATACAAAATATGTCATCGGTGTACGAGAGGCATTAGAGGTTGATGAGCGCTTCAACCTTAATGAAGACTTGAAGGCTACCTATGATGAGTGGATTAAGGATAATCCCTTTGATGCAGGCGTGGGCTGGGCTTCAGAGCCATGGTTCCAGAAGGAGATGCCAGTTTCTGCAGAGCTTGCAGCAAAGGCAGCAGAGTCTTCTGACCTTGCAATCGTTCTTATCGGACGTACTGCAGGAGAAGATCAGGATAACAGCCTCTCTCAGGGAAGTTACCTTCTTACAGATGACGAACATGAAATGCTTAAGAATGTAACAGAGGCCTTTGATAAAACTATCGTTCTTTTGAATGTTGGTAACATCATCGATATGAGCTGGATGGAAAAGTACAACCCATCAGCAGTTCTTTATATCTGGCAAGGTGGCCAGGAAGGTGGATATGGTGCTCTTGACGTAATTTCAGGAGATGTTAATCCATCAGGCCGTCTTACTGATACTATTGCTAAGAGTATTGAAGATTATCCTTCTACACCAAACTTTGGTGGCAAAGAGACTAACATCCAGCGTGAGGATATTTATGTAGGCTACAGATATTTTGAGACTTTTGCTCAGGATAAGGTACTTTATCCATTTGGATATGGATTGTCTTACACTACATTTGATATTCAGGCAGGTACTTGCCTCTATGACGGAGAGAAAGTCAAAATCAAGGCTACAGTTACAAACACAGGTGATTTGGCAGGTCAGCAGGTAGTTCAGGTGTACGTTTCAAAGGATCAGGGAGTCCTTGGCAATCCAGCTATGGAGCTTGTGGACTTTTGTAAGACTAAGGAGCTTGCTCCAGGGGAGACACAGGAGTTCGAGTTCGTAATTACGAACTATCAGCTTTCAAGCTTTGATGACAGTGGAGTTACCAGCCATAAGAATGCATATGTTATGCAGGCAGGTGTCTACGAGTTTTACGTAGGTGAGAATGTCCGTACTAATGTTGAAGCAGGAACAGTTAAGCTTGAAGATTTAAAGGTAATTGAGCAGCTTTCTGAGGCTATGGCACCAGTAGTTAAATATACAAGAATTAAGCCTGTTAAGCTTGCTGATGGAAGCTTCAAGACATTTTACGAGGATGTTCCTACAGCAACAGTAGACTCTGAAAAATTCAGAAAAGAAACTCTTCCTACCGAGATGAAGGCTAAGGAAGGAAAGACATTCAAGCTTGTTGATGTATTAGATAAGAAGTGTACCATGAACGATTTTGTGGCACAGCTTTCTGATGAGGATCTTTGCTGCATAGTTCGTGGTGAGGGTATGAGCTCACCTAAGGTTACACCGGGATGTGGTGGAGCTTATGGTGGTGTGACAGATTCACTTTTAGAGAAGGGTATTCCAGTGGCATGCTGTTCAGATGGCCCTTCAGGAATTCGTATGGATTCAGGAAAGAGAGCCTTTGCTATGCCAAACGGTACATGCCTTGCCTGTGCATGGAATCTTGAGCTTGTAGAAGAACTTTATAACTGGGAAGGTCTTGAGCTTAGAAAGAATAAAATCGACTGCTTACTTGGACCAGGTATGAATATTCACAGACACCCTCTTAATGGACGTAACTTCGAATATTTCAGTGAGGACCCATTCGTTACAGGAAAGAACGCAGCTGCCATGCTTAAGGGTATGCACAAATACGGTGTTACCGGTACCATCAAGCACTTCTGCATGAATACACAAGAGACTGGCAGACATACAGTAGAACATGTTGCATCACAGCGCGCTATCCGCGAGATTTACCTTAAGGGTTATGAGATGGCTGTCAGAGAGGCAGGCGCTCACGCTGTAATGACTACTTACGGCTCAGTCAACGGATATTACACATCATCAAGCTATGATTTGGTTACAAGAATCCTTCGTGAGGAGTGGGGCTTTGATGGAATCGTCATGACTGACTGGTGGGCAAAGGGCGGCAAATCATATCATGGAAATAATTCTGATATGGCAGCTATCGTTCGTGCTCAGAATGATTTATATATGGTTACAAGCAGCGCTGAGGATAACACTAATAAGGATAATACTGCAGAAGCCATTGCTGATGGCAGCCTTTCAAGAGCTGAGCTTCAGCGATGTGCAGCTAATATCTGTAAATGGATTATGGAAAAGCCTGTTATGAATCGTTATCTTGAGAGAGATAATGACCTTGACGTTCAGCTTGCTTCAGAGGCAGATGATGACGAGCTTGATTTCGATAAGATGATTGATCTTAGAATTGATGAAAGCGGTGTGGCTGAAATCAATCCAGAGGAAATAGTAACTGCAAGAAACACTACTAACATGGTTACTGTTTCCTTTAAGGAGCGAGGTGACTATAAGCTTTCCCTTACTGTTCGCGCTGCTGAGAACCTCAGTGATTTGGCACAGATTCCACTTAGCATCTATAAAGACAAAGAGCTTGTGAAGATGGTGACTCTTACTGGAGCAGATAAGGAGTGGCAGACCATTGAGGTGCCATTCGTTGGATGCGCTATGACCTTCTTTTTGAAACTTCACTTTGCTCAGGATGGAATGGAAATAAATGATATTCACTTTGAACTTGTTAAGTCAAGAGAAGAGGAGTTCCGTCTTATGTTCGCACGTATGGGCGAAGAGTAACAGGTGTCAATTAAGCTATGTAATATTTATAGTGTTGCAAAATATAATTGCTCACAATATATTCGCAATTTGTTAAAAAATCTCCCACACATTGGGAGATTTTTTTTGCTAAAATCATGCTAGCTTACTTTAGGCATGGGAGAATAAACAAGCTGTTTTTTTAAGGAGTGTTTAGCATGAAAAGTAGCATGAAAGCAAAGATTATGGCCAGCATTGTTCTTCTTGATTTGGTAATGGTGTTTGGTATAGCCTTTATAGGCTTCAATTTCAGGTCAGCTGTTACCACTGCCAACATGATGTCCCAGACATATTTGTTGGTAGAGCGAGACTTTGGTAATGCCAATACTAACTTACAAAATCTGGTTAAGAGAATTTTCATTCTTGAGACCATGAATTATATGTACCAGGACAACTGGACTGATACTGCCACAAGAGACACAATCATCGGTGTAGGCGAAGGAGAATATCAGCTTGTTGCAGAGGCTGTTGCTGATTTGAAGACTCATGTGGATGCTATAAATGACCCTGAGTTTACAGAGCAGTATCAGACAATGAGTAATGCAGCCAATAGCTTTCTTGCTGAATATAAAAAGATGGAAGCAAGCTTTTATGAAGGCAAATTTAGCGATGCTATGACCACTTATTTTGCCGGAGCACATGAATATGTGACAGTGTACGAGGAAAATGTAGGACTCATGCGTGAAAAGCTGGAGCTTCTTGTGCAGGAAAATGAGGAAGCCCTCATAAAATATGAAACAAGAGTACAGCAGTCTATAGTCTTTGGTATTATAATGCAGATTGTTGCCACCACATTTGCTGTAATCATAGTAAGAAGATCAGTCAATCCACTTATAAGCTCAGCTAAGGAGCTTGATAGTATGATTGCTGAAATGAATGCAGGAAATGCAAATCTTGCCCATAGAATCAATAATAAATCAAAGGATGAGGTTGGTGTTCTTGTATCAGGTATCAACAACTTCTTAGAAACCTTAGAGAAGATTATCTTCACTATAAAGGATGAGTCGGGAAATATTTACACTTCTGTTGAAAATACTGTTGGTATAGTAAATGCTTCCAAGGATGATGTAAGTAACGTATCCGCAGTTATGGAAGAGCTTTCAGCCAGCATGGAAACAGCAAACAATACACTCCTTTCACTTAACGATGAAGCAGGTGATGTAAATTCTGCGGTAGGTAATGTATCTAACCAGGTTAATGAGGGAACAAGCCGAGTATCAGAAATCAAAGAGCATGCAACAGTTATTCGAGAGAAGACAGTTAAGATGAAGGCGTCCACAAATGAAATGGTTTCTTCTATTAAAGATACACTTGAGAATTCTATTGCAGAAAGTAAGAATGTTGAACAGATTCAGACCCTTACTGAGGACATCCTTTCAATTGCAGCACAGACAAACCTTCTTGCTCTTAATGCTTCCATCGAGGCAGCCCGTGCAGGTGAAGCTGGTAAGGGCTTCGCAGTAGTTGCTGACGAAATCAGACAGCTTGCTGAACACAGTAAAGAGACAGCTAATTCTATTCAGGAAATCAGTAATCAGGTTATCTCAGCCGTTGAGGCTCTTGCAGATAATTCAAACGAGATGCTAACATATGTAAGTGAGACAGTACTTGCTGATTACGATGGCTTCGAGGATGTTGCGAAGCAGTACTATCAGGATGCTGAAGATATCAACGCAGTTCTTGATAGCGTAAATGACAACACAGTAGTACTGAATTCTACAATCAGTGAAATGACATCAGAGATTGACCATATTTCAAAGGTAATTAATGACTGTACTCGGGGTGTTTCAGAGGCCACAGAAAGCACCTCAGGAATCCTTGAGTCAATCACCACCATCCACGACGACTCCGAGACCAACCGAGACATTTCTCAGCGTCTTCAGGAAGAGGTATCACGCTTCACAAGCGTTGCGGATGAAGAATAAATCGATAATACTTAAAAGGTCCAGCTGCTATGGCTGGACCTTTTAATAATTTCTATTATTAACCTTCTACAGAGTAGTTAGGAGCTTCCTTTGTGATGTGGATGTCATGTGGATGTGACTCCTTAAGTGAAGCAGCGGAAATCTTTACGAACTTGCCGCGCTCCTGAAGCTCAGGGATAGTAGGGCAACCGCAGTAACCCATACCTGAACGGATACCACCGATGAGCTGGAAGATAACGTCCTCAAGGCTTCCCTTATAAGCAACACGTCCTTCAACGCCCTCTGGAACGAGCTTCTTAGCACCTTCCTGGAAGTAACGGTCCTTAGAACCATTCTCCATAGCTGCAAGAGATCCCATACCACGGTATACCTTATATTTACGACCCTGGAAAAGCTCGAATGAACCAGGAGCTTCGTCGCAACCTGCAAACATTGAACCCATCATACATACTGAACCACCAGCAGCAAGGGCCTTTGTCATATCACCAGAGTACTTGATACCACCATCAGCGATGATTGGAACACCGTATTCCTTAGCAACAGCGTAGCAATCCATGATAGCTGAAATCTGTGGAACACCGATACCTGCAACAACACGTGTTGTACAGATAGAACCAGGTCCGATACCAACCTTAACTGCGTCAGCGCCAGCTTCGATAAGAGCCTTTGTAGCCTCGCCTGTAGCGATGTTACCAGCAACTACCTGAAGGTCTGGATAAGCAGCCTTAACCTTCTTAACAGCCTCGATGATGTTCTTTGAGTGACCGTGAGCTGAATCCATAACGATAACGTCAACCTGAGCATCAACAAGAGCCTGAACACGCTCCATCATGTTTCCTGTAATACCAACACCAGCACCGCAGAGAAGACGCCCCTGGTCATCCTTTGCAGCGTTAGGGTACTTAATCTGCTTTTCAATATCTTTAATTGTAATGAGTCCCTTGAGCTTGAAGTTGTCATCTACAATAGGAAGTTTCTCTTTACGAGACTTGCCAAGGATTTCCTTTGCTTCTTCGAGGGAAATACCTTCCTTTGCTGTAACAAGACCTTCAGAAGTCATTGACTCGCTGATTTTCTTTGTGAAATCTGTTTCGAATTTGAGGTCACGATTAGTGATGATACCGATAAGTGTGCCGTCTTCCTTTGTGATAGGTACACCAGAAATTCTGAACTTGCCCATAAGCTCATTAGCTTCTGCAAGTGTGTTGTCAGGTCCTAAGAAGAATGGGTCAGTAATAACACCGTTCTCAGAACGCTTTACTTTATCAACCTCTTCTGCCTGCTGCTCGATAGACATGTTCTTGTGGATGATACCAATACCACCCTGACGAGCCATAGCGATAGCCATGCGTGACTCTGTAACAGTGTCCATAGCGGCACTCATCATAGGAATATTTAACTTAATTTTCTTTGTAAGATTTGTGTGAAGATCAATAAGATTTGGGGTAACTTCCGAATACTGTGGAACCAGTAAGACGTCGTCGAAAGTAATACCATCACCGATAATCGATGCCATAGGGGGGAACCTCTCTTTCTTTAACTACGAATTAAATTTTTATAGATTATAGGTTACAAAACTGACAGTGTCAATGAGAGATTTTGATTTATTTTGCGTTTTTTTGAAAGCACAATAAACAGTTAATGAAAATAATTGACACATAATTGATAAACCAAAGATATTTAACAATTTTGTACCCCAAAATAAACAGAAAATCGATTTTGTCTTATTGAATAATTTTATCAATAGTTCTATCATATAATCACGACATTATGGGGATGAGCGCCGGTTTGTTTTTGTCAATCATTCGTTGCAGAAATTTAGTTCGTCCCAGTAACTATAAAAATGTCTCTATATAATAAGGAGGAATTAGAAATGCCAAGAGCAAAACAGTCTATGGATGGTAACCAGGCTGCAGCACACGTTGCTTATGCGTTTACAGATGTTGCTGCTATTTACCCTATCACACCATCCAGCCCAATGGCCGATTTCGTTGACCAGTGGTCAGCAGCAGGCCTTGAGAATATTTTTGGAAATCAGGTAAAGGTTGTAGAGATGGAGTCTGAGGCAGGTGCTGCAGGTGCCGTTCACGGTTCACTTGGTGCAGGTGCACTCACAACTACATTCACAGCTTCACAGGGTCTTCTTCTTATGATCCCTAATATGTACAAGATCGCTGCTGAGCAGCTTCCTTGTGTATTCGATGTATCAGCTCGTACAGTTGCTACACAGTCACTTAACATCTTTGGTGATCACTCAGATGTTTACGCTTGTCGTCAGACAGGTTTCGCTATGTTATGCGAGACAAATCCACAGGAAGTTATGGATCTTGCTCCAGTAGCTCACCTTGCAGCTATCGAGGGTAAGGTACCTGTACTTAACTTCTTCGATGGTTTCCGTACATCACACGAAATCCAGAAGATCGAGAAGTGGGATTATGCAGATCTTAAAGAGATGGTTAACATGGATGCTATCAACGAGTTCCGTGCTCGTGCACTTAATCCAGAGCATCCTACAATGCGTGGTTCTCATGAGAACGGTGATGTTTTCTTCCAGCACAGAGAAGCATGCAATACATACTATGATAACTTCCCAGCAGTTGTTCAGAAGTACATGGACAAGGTAAATGCTAAGCTTGGTACAGATTACAAGCTTTTCAACTACTATGGTGCTGCTGATGCTGATAGAATCATCATCGCTATGGGTTCTATCAACGACGTTGCAGAAGAGGTTATTGATTACCTCAACGCACACGGCGAGAAGGTTGGTGTACTTAAGGTACGTCTTTACAGACCTTGGTCTTCAGAGGCATTCCTTGCTGCACTTCCTAAGACAGTTAAGAAGATTGCTATCCTTGATAGAACAAAGGAGCCAGGTGCTCTTGCAGATCCTCTTTACCTTGATGTTGCTACAACACTTCGTGAGGCAGGTCTCAATGACATCACTATCTGCGGTGGTAGATATGGTCTTGGTTCTAAGGATACTCCTCCTTCATCAGTATTCGCTGTATACAAGGAACTTGAGAAGGATGCTCCTAAGGCTAGATTCACAATCGGTATCGTTGATGATGTTACTAACCTTTCACTTCCAGAGGTTAAGCCAGCTCCTATCACTTCAGCTCCTGGTACTAAGGAGTGCAAGTTCTGGGGTCTCGGCGGTGATGGTACTGTAGGTGCTAACAAGAACTCTACAAAGATCATCGGTGACCACACAGATAAGTTTATCCAGGCATACTTCCAGTATGATTCAAAGAAGACTGGTGGTGTTACTATTTCTCACCTTAGATTTGGTGACAACCCAATCAAGTCTCCATACTATATCAATCAGGCTGACTTCGTTGCTTGCCACAACCCAGCTTACGTTACACAGGGCATGAAGATGGTTCAGGACGTTAAGCCAGGCGGAGTATTCATGATCAACTGCCAGTGGTCAGACGAAGAGCTCGAGCAGAAGCTCAACGCTGAGGCAAAGAAGTACATCGCTGATAACAACATCCAGCTCTACACAATCAATGCTATCGATAAGGCTATCGAGATTGGTATGGGTAAGAGAACAAACACAATCCTTCAGTCAGCATTCTTCAAGCTCGCTGATGTAATGCCTATCGATGAGGCTGTTGATTACATGAAGCAGGCTGCTAAGAAGTCATACGGTAAGAAGGGTGACGATGTTGTAAACATGAACTACAACGCTATCGACGCTGGTGTTGACGCTGTACACAAGGTTAACGTTCCAGATTCATGGAAGAACCCAGCAGCTGATCCTGCTAAGCCAGCACTTGAGGGTCGTCCAGAGGTTGTTAAGATGGTTAAGGATCTCCTTGAGCCTATCTCTAAGATGGATGGAGATTCACTTCCAGTATCTGCATTCTCAGGAAATCCAAACGGACAGTTCGAGCTTGGTGCTGCTGCTTACGAGAAGCGTGGTACAGCTGTAACAGTTCCTACATGGGATCCAGAGAAGTGTATCCAGTGTAACCAGTGTGCATTCGTATGTTCACACGCTACAATCCGTCCTTACATGCTTTCAGAGGATGAGGTTAAGGCAGCTCCAGCAAACATTAAGCTTGCTGATACAAAGCCAAAGGCTTCAGAGTACAAGTACACAATGTCAGTATCTCCACTTGATTGTATGGGATGCGGCGAGTGTACAACAGTTTGTCCAGTTGGTGCTATCACAATGGTTCCACAGGCAGACGAGGCAGACGAGCAGCCAGTATTCAACTACTTAGTTGCTAACGTTGGACGTAAGGAAGCAGCAGGTTCTGACCTTACAGTTAAGGGTTCTCAGTTCAATCAGCCACTCCTTGAGTTCTCAGGATCATGTGCAGGTTGTGCAGAGACTTCATACGCAAGACTTATTACACAGCTCTTCGGTGAGCATATGTATATTTCAAACGCTACAGGATGTTCTTCAATTTGGGGTGGTCCTGCAGCTACATCACCATTCACAGTTAACAAGGATTCTAAGAAGGGTCCAGCATGGTGTAACTCACTCTTCGAGGATAACGCACAGCACGGTTTAGGTATGGAAGTTGGACAGAAGTACCTCCGCGAGCGCGCTATCGAGTCTGCTAAGAAGGCAGCTGAGGCTGGTTCTGCAGAGCTTAAGGCAGCATTTGCTAAGTTCGAGGAGACAATGAACTCTACACGTGAGAACGGTGCAGCAACAGACGTACTTGTAGCTGAGCTTACAAAGAACGGTTCTGAGGACGCTAAGGCAGCACTTGCTCTTAAGGATTACCTCGCTAAGAAGTCTGTATGGATCTTCGGTGGTGACGGTTGGGCATACGATATCGGATTCGGCGGTCTTGATCACGTACTTGCTTCTGGTGAGAACGTTAACGTTATGGTATTCGATACAGAGATGTACTCTAACACTGGTGGACAGGCTTCTAAGGCTTCTAACATCGGTGAGGTTTGCCAGTTCGCTGCTTCAGGTAAGGAGATGTCTAAGAAGTCTCTTTCTGAGATCGCTATGTCATACGGTTATGTATATGTAGCTCAGATCGCACTTGGTGCAAACATGGCACAGGCTGTTAAGGTTCTTGCTGAGGCAGAAGCTTACAACGGACCTTCACTTATCATCGGATACGCTCCATGTGAGCTTCACGGTGTTAAGGGTGGTATGAACCACTGCCAGGATGAGATGAAGAAGGCTGTAGAGGCTGGTTACTGGAACCTCTTCTCATTCAACCCAGACCTTAAGAAGGAAGGAAAGAATCCATTCACTCTTACTTCTAAGGAAGGTGACTACAGCAAGTATCAGGACTTCCTCAAGAACGAGACACGTTATGCTCGTCTTACAAAGGCATTCCCAGAGCGTGCTGATAGACTCTTCGCTCTCAACGAGGAGACAGCTAAGGAGCGTTACGCTCACCTTAAGAAGTTAGTAGATCTTTATTCATAAGATTTAGATAGCTTAAATCAAAGCCCCATGCTTTAAAGCATGGGGCTTTTTCTGTTGCGTTCTTGTGGTCACTTTGCTAAAATATTACTAGATATTGTGGTACGAAAATTTCAATATTTGGAGGAAAAGCAATGAAGTGCCCATTTTGCGGAAGCCAAGACACTAGCGTTATTGATTCGAGACCTGCAGATGACAATACAAGTATTAGACGTCGTCGTTCTTGCCCAGAGTGTGGAAAGAGATTCACTACATATGAAAAGGTAGAGACTATTCCACTTATTGTTATCAAGAAGGATAACAATAGAGAGCCATACGACAGAGCAAAGGTCGAGAAAGGCGTTCTTATTGCATGTAGAAAGCGTCCAGTTTCTGCAACACAGATTTCTAAGGTGGTAGACGAAATCGAGACAGAGATTTTCTCTCTTGAGGAAAAGGAGATTCCTAGTACACGCATCGGTGAAATCGTTATGGAGCATCTTGAGAATGTGGATCCAGTTGCATACGTTAGATTTGCATCGGTATACCGCGAGTTCAAGGATGTTAATACCTTCATGGATGAGTTAAAGCGCGTATTAGATAAATAATGCACCAAGCGGCCCCCTTTGGGGAAGAGTGCAAAAGGGAGTTAAGTATTAATCCTTGTGTCCGATATATAGGGTACAAAGATAAATACGGAGATGTTATATGAATATTTCGGGAATTCGCCCATCAGATGGGTTTTATGAAAAGAATATAAATAAGGTTGTATCAGGAATGATTTCTTCAGCTGCTGATAGCAAAGTTGAAGAAGGAATTCAGGTGGCTGGCAATGACAGAGACATAGCTGCTTCTCTTTCAATTAGTGAGGCAGGTAAGGTTGCAGCAAAGAATATCGCTAAGGCAGTTGGCGATATGGAAAAGGATACAGCAATCCATCGTTATCAGTATTTGGTAAAGACCAATACAGAGGTTGCGAAGGCTGATGACAAGGGATTAGAAAACTTCACATTATAATCTGGATTCATCAGACTCAGGCTAAAACAAAAGCCTGAGTCTTTTTTTGCGCATTTTTTAGTCGTTTTTAATCTGCTGAAAAGTCAAGTGGGAAAAATTTTAGATATATGTGAAGAAACTGTGAAAGAAATTCTATTTACTTAATCTAGGTTTGTCTTTACCATTTTCTATGAGAATAAATAAGGGGATGAGATTTACACCCAACTCATCCCTAAAAAATATGAAGAGAATGGAGGACATGTATGAAAGGGGTTAAGAGCAAAGTTATGTCTGTTGCTCTTTGCTCGGCTATGGCCATTACAACTATTGGTAGTGATATAGGCATGGTTGTAAATGCAGAGGAAACTGTAGCCGAGACTCGTGACGAAACCGATGAATTAGTTGAGGAGAAGGTGGAAGCTGATTCAAAGGTTGAAGATGAAGTAGACGAGACAGAAGTGACGGAAGAGACAGATGTAGTAGAGACAGATGTAGCAGAGGTCGAGGAGACTGAAGAATCTGAAACTGAATCTGAGGAAGTGTCAGATGAAAAAGAGCTGAAGAAGCAGGAAGACTCTGAAGAAGATAAGGATGATGAAATCAAGCTTATTGCATCCTTTGATTTCGACAATGAAGAGTCAGGCTTTGAGGGAGCGGGAGCAAAGGCAGTAAACCACGGTGTAAAGGTGGCAGATACTGAGCTTGTTAAGAATGCAGCATACTTCAATGGGGAGAATGCTTATCTTGAAGTAGAGAAAAGCAATGGCGACAGCCTGTTAACCGGGGAAAATGAAATTACAATTTCTTACCTAAGACAGGCAGATAAAAGTGGAAAAAGTTGGACATTCTTTGCGGCTCCAAATAAAAATAGCCAGGTGTACAGAAGTGAAAAGTATCTTGGAGTCCTTGATGTAGGCAACAATATTACTGTTGAAAGATACAATTCAAATAACAATGATCGCCCAGGTCAGCTTTCTGTAAATGGAATTAAGAAAGAATGGGATCATATTGTTGTGGTTCTTGGAAAGGACTATACAGCAGTATATGAAAACGGAAAACTAAAAGAAGCAAAGCATGATTACAGCTTCGACACAGATATGTCAAAAATGCTGAAGGATAACAGTATACTCCAGATTGGTAAAGCTAATTGGGATGGTGGTGAATACTTCGGCGGTTATATCGATGACTATCGTATTTACGAAGGTGCAATGAATGCCTCAGAGGTTGCTGATTTATTCTCACAGTTTGAGGAGAAGATTGCAGAAAAGCCTGAGGAGCCAGAGGTAGTAGAGGATGAGCTTCAGGCAGATTATGATGCTCTTGAGATTTTCCAGGCTGATGATGTAAGAGGAAACATCACTCTTCCTTCAGAAGGAAAATATGGTTCAAAGATTACATGGAAGTCGAGTGACACAGATGTAATCACAGATAAGGCTACAAAGAATGATGATTACGCATCTACACCAGCAGGCGTAGTTACAAGACAGTCTGAGGATACAAAGGTAATTCTTACAGCTACTGTATCCAAGGATGGTGAAGAGAAGGAAAAGGAATTTGAGGTTACTGTTAAGGCTAAGAAGAAGCAGGAAAAGACTACAGATTACCTTTTTGCATACTTCACAGGAAATACAGTAAAAGGCGAGAATATTTTCTTCGCTGTTTCTAATGATGGTCTTAATTACAGCGAGCTAAACGATGGCAAGGATGTACTTACATCTACAAAGGGCGAGAAGGGGTTAAGAGACCCATTTGTTATGAGAAGCCATGAGGGTGATAAGTTCTACCTTATTGCAACAGACCTTAGTATTGGACGCAACGGTGACTGGACAAGAGCTCAGAAGTCTGGAAGCCAGGCAATCATGGTATGGGAGTCTAAGGATCTTATCCACTGGGGCAATCAGCGAATGGTTACTCTTACAGATACCATTGAGGCAGGCTGTACATGGGCACCAGAGGCATATTATGATGAGATTACTGGAGAGTATGTAGTTTTCTGGGCATCTAAGACTACAGCAGATAACTACGGACTTCAGAGAATCTACTATAGCAAGACGAGAGATTTCAACACCTTTACTGAGCCAAAGGTTTGGATTGATAGAAAGACAGTATCCACAATCGATACAACTATAGTAAGTGGAAATGATGGATATCTTTACAGAATCTCTAAGAACGAGGGAGGCGGAACTCTTCCAGATGGAACAAAGCTGACAGCTTCAACCGTATATATGGAGCGTTCTAAGAGTATCTTCGGTGAGTGGGAGAAGGTTGATTCGCCATCTCTTGAGGGCATTCAGGGTGTTGAAGGACCTACAGCTTTCAAGTTTAATAAGGATGATGTAGAGGAAGATACATGGTGTGTTCTTCTCGATCACTTTGGAGGAAGTGGATACAAGCCAGTTATAACAACTGATATTGCAAAGGGTAAGTTCAAGACTCCAGAGGAATATGCTCTTCCATCTGCTCCAAGACACGGAACAGTGCTCAACATTACCTCAGAAGAGTACGATGCTTTGGTAAAGGAATATGGCATCAAGGAGCCAGAGAAGGACCCACTTGATATGGAAAATATTCCAGATGATGTTTTATACTTCATCGATTCAGGTGCAAACTCAAGCACTAAGTTCAACAAAATAAGCGATAAGTTTGGTGTTCTCAATGAGACTCCAGATGCTATCTATGGAGAGGATAGCTCTTGGGGAATCGTAAATGAGGATGAAGCAAATTGTGGAAAATATACATCTTCCAGTGATGATGTATTCTCAGATGGCTGGTGGGCTAGAGGCGACAAAAACTGCGAATATATCGTCCCTCTTTCAGAAGGTGAGTACGTAGCTACTGGTATCTTCAATGAATGGTGGAGCGTAACAAGACCTATGAACTTCTATGTTACATACAAGGATGACAAGGGCAAGGAAGTTAAGTCTGATGTGACAACAGTTAAGCTTTCAGGTTCTGAGCCACGCATCATTGATAAGGTAGAATTCAAGGTGGAGAATGTAGCTAAGACTACTGAGGTTCACTTTGTTGTTACTCCTGAAAAATCAGGAGATCCAGATCCAGTTATTTCAGGCCTTATGATTTCTGGTACAGCTCAGAAAGCTGAAGTGGTAGAAGAAAAGGCTTTTGATACTGAAATCAAGCTTAACCCATCACAATCAACACGTTTCAACGATACAGATGAAGACGGATTTGGTGAGTTCCAGGGCTGGGGTACATCCCTTTGTTGGTGGGCAAACAGAATAGGCTACAATAGCAAGCTTACAAAAAAGGCTGCAGAGGCAATCTTTGGAGATAAAGGACTTCGCCTTAACATTGGACGCTATAATGTTGGTGGTGGTGATGACCCAATCCATAATCATATTATTCGTTCAGATTCTGGTGTGCCTGGTTACTGTGTAGATGTAACGAAGATGGATTTGAGTAAGCATAAGCTCAGCTACTATCAGGAGAAATTTGATAGAGCTGATAGGACTAGCGGATATGCTTGGAACTATGACTGGAGCGCTGACAACAATCAGGTTAACGTTCTTGTTGCAGCCGCAAAGGCTTCAGGAGATGATTTCATCGCCGAAGCATTTTCAAACTCGCCACCTTATTTCATGACAGAGAGCGGATGTTCATCAGGAAATAAGAACGCTAATGATGACAATCTTCGAGAAGATTGTGTCACAGCATTTGCTTGTTACATGGCAGATGTTATCGAGCATCTTGATAAGGCAGACAATGGAGTAAGCTTCCAGAGTGCAACTCCAATGAATGAGCCTTATACAAATTACTGGCAGGCAAATTCAAACAAGCAGGAGGGTTGCCACTTCGATATAGGAGAGTCTCAGTCACGTGTACTTGTTGCACTTAATAAAGAGCTTGAGAAGAAGGGACTTAATATTATCATTTCAGCATCTGACGAGACTTCTATCGACACAGCAATTGATTCTTATAACGCACTTTCTGACGAGGCAAAGGATGTTGTTACAAGAATTGACACACATACATACAGCGGTTCAAAGAGAAGCGCACTTGCTAAAACTGCAGTAAACGGTGGCGAGAATCTCTGGATGTCAGAGGTTGACGGTTCATTTACTGGCGGTCAGGATGCTGGTGAGATGTCAGCAGCTATCGGTATGGGTGCCAGAATTGCCACAGATATTAAGGGATTAGATTGCACAGCGTGGATAATGTGGAACGCAATCGATATGCATGTGGATAGCTCAGATTATGGTAAATCATGGGTTAAGAAGGGATCAGAAAATGATTACCTTACAGTAGCTGCCATGGAAAAGGCATGGGCTTCAAGGACTGACAAGGGATACTGGGGCGTTGCAGCAGCTGACCATGATAACAGCGAGCTTATCCTTTCTAAGAAGTACTATGGATTTGGTCAGTATACACGCTATATCCGACCAGGCATGACAATTATTGGAGCAAATAGCAGCACACTTGCGGCTTATGATCCAAAGAATGATCAGGTAGTTGTAGTAGCAATCAACTCAGCTAAGAAGGACAAGGTGGCAAAGATTGATCTTTCTGGATTTGATGAGATTACAGGAAAGACAAAGATTACAGCTATCAGAACAAGCGGAAGCTTGGAGGATGGTGAAAACTGGGCAGATGTAACAGACTCAGATGAGATTTCACTTAGCAAGGCAGAGTCAGCAGCTTTCGCTAACTTACTTGGCAATTCAATTACTACATATATTATTGATGGAATTCACTACTCAGGCAGTGGCAACGGACAGCAGACAGCAGAGAAGAAGACACGTACAGGTGCTGAGCTTGCAAAGCTTGAGGAAATCAAAATTGAGCGCTCTATGGTTTCAGGTTCTAAGCCATGGGCTGACAGCGCTGATGTAGATAAGGCAATCGACAGCAATCTTCATACATACTTTGATGGATTAGAGTCTGGATACCTTCTTGTGGACCTTGGCAAGGAAGAGGAAATCGCAGCATTCTCATTTGCTCCTAGAAAGGGTTACACAGACAGAATGCTTGGTGGCTGCTTCTATGGCTCAAAGGATGGCGAGAAGTACACATTACTTCATGAGATTTCATCTACAGAGGCACCAACAGCAGAGGTACTTACAAATGTATTTGCTGAGGAGTTCCAGTCTAAATCAAATACATTCAGATACATCAAGTATGAGCCAGCTGACGGAGCTTGTGCAAACATTGCAGAAATCAAGCTTTACAGAGAGCTTACAGGTGATAACAAGACAACATACTCTACAATCTCTGGTACAAACGGTGATGTAAGATATGATAACAATGGTCAGGTTATTCAGGCACACGGTGGACAGATTCAGCAGCTTACAATTGACGGTGTAAAGAAGTACTACTGGATTGGTGAGGACAAGACTAGTGATTATATGCCATGTCCTGGTGTTCACATGTACTCATCAACAGACCTTTACAATTGGAAGGATGAGGGACTTGTACTTCGCACAATGACTTCGGAAGAAGATTTCGATAAGGATTACTTCAAGTCACTTTACGGTGGTCGTGAAGATGGAAAGCTTTCAAAGGAACAGAAGGCAATTTATACAGATCTTTGGGCTGGTACAGCAGAGGGCGGAAGCGTAATCGAGCGTCCTAAGTTCCTTTACAATGAGAAGACAGGCAAATATGTGATGTTCTTCCATGCAGACGGACAGAGCCCATATGCTTCAGGTTCATCTTCAAACTATGCAAAGGCAAAGCTTGGTATAGCAGTGTCTGATACAGTAAACGGACCATACAAGCTTCTCGGTACATACCTTCTTCATCAGGATACCGGTTATGACTATGGCTGGGACAATGAAAATGGTCATGTAAGAGACATGAATGTATTTAAGGATGATGACGGTACAGCTTACGTTATCTATTCATCTGATGGAAATGCAAATATGTATATTGCCAAGCTGAACGATGAGTACACAGGTCTCGAAGGAGATGAGTACACTGTAAACTTCGTTGGAGCAAGCCGTGAGGCACCAGCAGTATTTAAGCGTGATGGAAAGTATTACATGATTACATCAGGCTGCACAGGTTGGGCACCAAACGCTGCACAGTATGCAGTGGCAGATTCTATGCTTGGTGAGTGGTCAGTAAAGGGAAATCCTTGTACAGACGAGGGTGCATCTACAACCTACGATACACAAAGCACATGTGTGGTAGATTTAGGAAAGGGCAGATATATGTACATGGGAGATCGTTGGTCAAATCCTGACAAGGGATACCTCCTTCGTGATTCTAGATATGTATGGCTCCCAATCGAATTTACATCAGATGGCGGAATCAGAATCTTTAGATACAATGACTGGGATTTATCAATTTTTGATTCATTAAAGTCATACGATATAGTTACATCACTTCCTACAGTTGTGGCAAGTGTAAAGGAATTAAAGGAAAATCTTCCAACTGATATCGAAATTAAATATCAGGGGGAGGAAGAGACAATTAAGATTCCAGTTGTTTGGGATTCAATTGAGGCTGACGATAATGCAATCGGTGAAATGGAAGTTTCCGGTCTCATGGAAAATGGACGTACAATCAAATTTACAGCAAATGTTGTAAATGACAAGCTAATCTATTTCTTCGATTGTGCCTCTACAAATGCAGACGGACAGAAGATTGATAACAGCTTCTTCAATAAAGTTCAGAATATGCAGGGTAAGGTACTTCGCAATGACGAGACAGACCAGGCATATACTTCAGAGAATCACGCTGGATACACAGGAAACTTTACAGACGATCTTGGCGTGAAGTATTCAAGTGACGATATCTGGGGACATGGCTTCTGGGCTCGTTCAAACAAAAATATTGATTACAGCTTTGATCTTGAGGCTGGTAAATATGCTGTAGATCTTGGTGTTTCAGAGTGGTGGAATACAACTCGTCCACTTAGAATTACAGTAACAGATGGTGATAAGGAGATTGCAGTTAAGGACTTCACACTTAAATATAGTGATGTTGAAAATCAGCAGACCGTACTCTTCGAGCTAGAAAAGAAGGCAACAGTAACAGTATCACTTTCTAAGACAGGAAGCGCTGATGGTGTATTAAGCTGGATTGCTCTTATCAAGACTGATTTAGTAAAGGCTGAGCCAACACCAGAGCCAACTCCAACTCCTACACCAGCACCACAGCCATCAACTAGTGGAAGTACGGGTGGTTCTTCATCCAGCGCATCATCAGGTAGCAGCTCATCTTCATCAGGAAGTAGCACTAGCACAGCATCATCTACAACTACAACAGTATCAACAAATACTGAGGCTGTAACAGTTCCTGAGACTCAGGTGCCACTTGCTGGAGATACAAATAAGCCTAAGACAAATGGTTCTACTAAAAAGCAGACTAAGACAGAAGAGACTGCTGAGGAAGAAGTAGCTGAGGAAGAGGAAGTAACTGAAGAGACTTCTACAGAAGCTTCTGAAGAGAGCTCAGAGGTAGAGGAAACAACTCCTGAGACATCAGAGGAAACAAAGGAAATTTCTGAGGAGGAAGCTCCTAAGTCAGTATTAGATAAGAGAGATACTTCTTTTGCTCAGAAGGTTGCAGCAGTCATAGTAGTACTTGGCGCAATAGCAGTAATCGCTTATACAACACTCTTAAGAAAAAGAAATTTGAAAAAATAAGACAGTGATATAGGCAATAATTATACAGGGGCATGGTTTTCATGTCCCTGTTTTTGTGTTAAAATCGAGCCTATGAGTAAAAGAAATTTATATCCAAGAGACTATGTAGATAGTACTTATTCAATTGATTTTAAAAAGCTTTATGAGCAGGGCTACAGAGGAGTTATCTTTGATGTTGATAACACACTTGTCCCTCATAATGCCCCAGCAGATGACCGAGCAAAGGAATTTTTTAAGGAGCTTCACGAGATAGGCTTTCAGGCGTTGCTTCTATCTAATAATAAAGAGCCACGTGTAAAGACATTCAAGGAGGCTGTTACATATTGTTCTTACATCTACAAGGCAAATAAGCCATCGGCAAAAGGCTACCAGAAGGCTATGGAGCAGATGGGCACAGATGTCACCAACACTATCTTTGTAGGAGATCAGATTCTCACAGATGTGTGGGGAGCTAACCGTGCAGGCATCCGCTCAGTAATGGTTAAGCCAGTATTAAAATGGAAAGAGGAGCCTCAGATTATCCTAAAGCGCTTCCTCGAGGCGGTTATTTTGCTTGGCTATAGAATTTATAAATTATATGGAAAGGAAATAAATAAGGTACCTGTAAAATGAAAATCGTAATCGCTAACGACCACGCAGCACCAGAACTTAAATTTGAGATTAAGGAGTACATTGAGAGCCTCGGACATGAGGTAATCAACATCGGGACAGATTCAAAGGAAAGCTGCCACTACCCAGAGTACGGCGAGAAGGCAGCCAGAATGGTAGCAGCAGGAGAGGTTGATCTTGGAGTTCTCATCTGTGGAACAGGTGTAGGCATCTCCCTTGCAGCTAACAAGGTTAAGGGCATCCGCTGTGGTGTTTGCTCAGATACAGCTACAGCACGTCTTATCCGTCAGCACAACAACGCAAACATGATTGCTTTCGGAGCAAGAATTGTTGGCTCTGAGCTTGCAAAGGATATCGTAAAAAGCTTCTTAGAGGCTGAGTTTGAGGGCGGTGGACGTCACCAGACAAGAATCGATATGATTTCTGCTATTGAAAATAAAAATTAGTTCTGCTATAATTTTTTGGCATGTTTAAATGCGCAAATAATAGACCTTTAAGGTCGTACCTGATATATACATTAGAGGAGGAATATTAGTAAATGAACGTACAGGTAGAAAATCTTGAGAAGAACATGGCAAAGCTTACAGTCACAGTTGACGCAGCTGAGCTCGAGAAGGCTATTACAAAGGCATATAACAAGCAGAAGAACAGCATTTCTGTTCCTGGCTTTAGAAAGGGCAAGGTTCCTCAGCACATGATCGAGAAGATGTATGGTGCAGAGATTTTCTATGAGGACGCTGCTAATATTATTATGCAGGAGACATATCCACAGGCTTATGATGAGTCTAAGCTTGATATCGTTTCACAGCCACAGGTTGATATTACACAGCTTGAGAAGGGCAAGGATTTCATCTACACAGCTACAGTTGCTGTTAAGCCAGAAGTTAAGCTTGGTAAGTACAAGGGTGTATCTGTAACAAAGATCGATTCTAAGGTTACAGCTACAGAGGTTAACGATTCAATCAAGGCTGAGCTCGAGAGAGATGCTCGCATGGTTACAAAGAACGGTAAGGCTGCTAAGAACGATACAGCAGTTATCGATTTCGAAGGCTTCATCGATGGTGTAGCATTCGAAGGTGGAAAGGGTGAGAACTATGATCTCGTTCTTGGTTCTGGTTCATTCATTCCAGGTTTCGAGGATCAGCTCATCGGTCACAAGGCTGGCGAGGATGTAGATGTTGAGGTTACATTCCCAGAGACATACCAGGCTGAGGATCTTGCAGGAAAGCCAGCAGTATTCAAGTGCCACATCCACGAAGTAAAGAAGAAGGATGTTCCAAAGCTTGATGATGAGTATGTTTCAGATCATACAGAGTTCGAGACAGTAGACGAGTATAAGGCATCTGTTAAGGAGCGCCTTGAGAACAATAAGAAGGCAGAAGGCCGTCGTGCACAGGAAGATGAAGCTATCGCTAAGATCGTTGAGGATTCAGAGATGGAAATCCCAGACGCTATGCTTGATTACCAGGTAGAGAACATGATCAACGACTTCGCTAACAACATGGCACAGCAGGGTCTTTCACTTCAGCAGTACATGCAGTTTACAGGCATGACAATGGACGCTTTCCGTGATCAGGTTCGTCCAGATGCTCTTTCACGTACACAGTCTTCACTTGTACTTGAGGCAATCGCTAAGGCTGAGAAGATTGAGGCTACAGACGCTGATGTTGACGCTAAGCTTGAGGAGATGTCAAAGCAGTACGGCATGGAGCTTGAGCAGATCAAGAACCTTGTTGGTGAGAACGAGAAGGAGTCTATGAAGAAGGATATCGCTATCGAGAAGGCTATCGAGCTCATCATGGACAACGTTAAGGAAACAGCAAAGAAGAAGACTACAAAGAAGGCAGAGGCTGAGGCAACAGAGGCAGCTGACGCAGAATAATAGTCTATTTTGTAAAGTTTTTATTAACTTTTTGTAAAATCCGAGACAGAAGGTTTAAAAACCTCTATAATTAATAACGTAATTTAGCAATAGCCTGAGCGTAAGCTCGGGCTTAGCTTCTATTAAAGGAGGATACTTAAAACTATGGCAACAATACCTTATGTCATTGAACAAAATTCACGCGGAGAGCGTTCGTATGATATTTACTCTAGACTTTTAAAGGATCGTATCGTATTCCTTGGTGAGGAAGTTAACGAGGTTACTGCATCACTTGTAGTTGCTCAGCTTCTTTTCTTAGAGTCAGAGGATCCTAGCAAGGATATTCATCTTTACATCAACAGCCCAGGCGGTAGCGTTACTGCTGGTATGGCTATTTACGATACAATGCAGTACATCAAGCCTGATGTTTCTACGATCTGTATCGGTATGGCTGCATCTATGGGTGCATTCCTTCTTGCAGGTGGACAGAAGGGTAAGAGATTTGCACTTCCAAATGCAGAGGTTATGATTCACCAGCCACTTGGCGGCGCAAAGGGACAGGCTACAGAAATCGAGATCGCTGCTAAGAACATTTTAAAGACTAGAGAAAAGCTCAATCGTATGCTTGCTGCTAACACAGGTAAGGATTACGAGCAGGTTTGCATCGACACAGAGCGTGATCACTGGCTTGATGCTCAGGAAGCTCTTGATTATGGTCTTATTGATGAAATCATTACTAAAAAGAACTAAATAGCCGATAAATATATAGGGCTATTGTTTTTAAATTTATTTAAGAGGTAGTTATGTCAAGAAACGATGATAGAATTCGCTGCTCATTCTGCGGCAAGACACAAAATCAGGTTCGCAAGCTTATTGCAGGTCCTAATGGGGCGTTCATTTGTGATGAGTGCGTAGATATCTGCCAGGAGATTATTGTTGAAGAGCTTGAGGATTTTGCTCCAGCAGCTGACAACGATTCAATCGAAATCAACCTTCAGAAGCCAGAAGACATGAAGGCATTCCTTGATCAGTATGTTATTGGTCAGGATGAGGCTAAGAAGGTTCTTTCTGTTGCAGTGTACAATCATTACAAGCGAATCATGGCAAATCCAGACGACATCGATGTAGAGCTCCAGAAGAGTAATGTGCTTATGCTTGGACCTACAGGTTCAGGTAAGACACTTCTTGCTCAGACACTTGCCCGTGTACTTGGTGTTCCATTTGCTATCGCAGATGCTACTACTCTTACAGAGGCTGGTTATGTAGGTGAGGATGTTGAGAATATCCTTCTTAAGCTTATCCAGGCAGCAGAGTTCGATATAAAAAAGGCAGAAATCGGTATCGTTTATATCGATGAGATAGATAAGATTACAAAGAAGTCTGAGAACGTATCTATTACACGTGATGTTTCAGGTGAAGGCGTTCAGCAGGCACTTCTTAAGATTATCGAGGGTACAGTTGCAAATGTTCCACCACAGGGCGGACGTAAGCATCCACAGCAGGAGACTATTGCCATCGATACAAAGAACATTCTCTTCATTTGCGGTGGTGCATTTGAAGGTCTTGAGAAAATCATTTCTCAGCGTACTAATGTCAGCGCTATTGGTTTTGGTGCAGACGTTAAGGATAAAAACAATCAGAAGATTGACGAGCTTTTACAGCAGGCTCTTCCACAGGATTTCATTAAGTATGGTCTCATTCCTGAGTTCATCGGACGTGTGCCTATTAATGTATCCCTCAATGAGCTTACTGAAGAGGATATGATTCGTATCCTTAAGGAGCCAAAGAATTCTCTTACAAAGCAGTACCAGGCATTATTTAAGATGGATGGTGTAAAGCTTCACTTTGAGGATGAGGCACTTCGCGAAATCGCTAAGAAGTCAATCGAGAGAAAGACTGGAACCCGTGGTCTTCGTGCTATCGTTGAGTCAGTTATGATGGATTACATGTATCATGTTCCATCTGACGAGAGCATTACAGAGATCACAGTAACAAAAGAGATGGTAGATGCAAATCTTCTCCTTATCGATAAGGAAGCAGAGGATGAGGCAGCAGTCGTATCCATCGAGGATAAAAAGGAAAAGAGCGCATAATGGTTATCCGTTCATGTAATCTTGAAACAGTGTGCGGGCCTACATCCACACTTCCTAAGAACGATCTCCCAGAGGTTGCCTTCGCAGGTAAGTCAAATGTAGGCAAGTCATCACTCATAAATGCGGTTATGAACCGCAAGGCTTTAGCCAGAGTTTCAGCACAGCCGGGCAAAACTCAGACGATAAATTTCTACAATATTAATGACGAAATTTACGTAGTTGATTTGCCGGGCTATGGCTTTGCTAAGGCATCTGAGAAAGAGCGTGAAAGATGGGGTAAGATGATTGAAACATATCTCAACACCTCAGATATGATTCGCGCTGTTTTTCTGCTTGTGGATATTCGTCACGCACCATCTGCCAACGATAAGCA
The DNA here is from genome assembly GCF_900100545.1 of Pseudobutyrivibrio sp. 49. GTDB lineage: Bacteria > Bacillota > Clostridia > Lachnospirales > Lachnospiraceae > Pseudobutyrivibrio. The sequence continues at coordinate 42,694 of NZ_FNDP01000009.1, read as the reverse complement.
GATGTTTGAGTGGATGGATTATGTTGGCTACGATCCAATCGTTATCGCCACAAAGGCTGATAAGATTAAGAGAAGCCAGCTAGACAAGCAGATTAAGATCCTTCGCGAGGGCTTAGGTGCTGGAAAGGACACCATCATTGTACCTTTCTCATCTCAGACTAAGCAGGGATTAGACACTATCCAGGACTTCTTAGACCAAGTAATAGAAAACGAAGCATCTCTCACAGATGTGGATGACTTAGACTAATGAAAAAAAACAAATATATTTTTGTGCTGCTACTGCTAATCTCCATCACCGTGGTGTGCAGTATCGGCACATTTTTTTATGTAAAACTAAATAATGAACAGGTGGCAAAGGAGGATGAGATACTGGTAATGACCAGCTGTAATCCTGTATACATTGCCACTTTAAACCTTCTTGATGGAGTAGAAGGCTATAAGGTTCAGAATCTTTCACAGCCTACCACAGGTTGCCTTCACGATTACACCCTTACCACAGAGGACATGAAGAATCTGTCAAAGGCAGATGTGCTTATTGTAAATGGCGGGGGTATGGAAGGCTATCTTGATGATGTGGTGGCCGCATACCCAGACCTTAAGATTATAGATACCTATGAGGCTATAGAGCATTCAGATGGATTCATTGGTATGGACGAGTATTTGATAGAGGAAGATGAAGAGGAAAGCCATGAAGAAGAGGATGAGGTGTCTGAACACCATCACGATCATGGTGCCAACAGCCATATTTGGATGGATGACAGATTATATAAATGTCAGGTGGCTGCTATAGCCAATGAATTAATGGGGCCTAATCCAAATAGAGAAGAGACTCCTATTTCTAAGAACTTTTTCGAGTATAGCCATAAGCTTGAGAATGAAATAGACAAACAGGGATTAGATGTGGCAGTGGCAAATGAAGACGTTGCCATCCTTCATGAAGCATTTGCATATACAGCACAGTCTCTTGGAGCCAATGTAGTAGCAACTATGGACTTAGATGAAGAGCGCCAGGTCAGTGCAGGTGAAGTCAGCACATTCATTGATGAAATCAAAGAACATAATGTTAAGCTTGTCTTTGCAGAATATGACTATGGCAAATCTATGGGAGACCTCATCGAGGAGCAGACAGATGCGAAGGTAGTATACCTTGAGACATTGATGCATGGTAATTATTCTAAACAAGACTATATCAAAGTGATTAATGAGAATTACTCTAGAATAGATAATAGAATAAATAATTGACGGCTAAGAGTGTAGATGTTAATATTTATATGTAAAAAGTGCTACCGATAGACGGTTAGCCCTAATGAAACAGTTACTAAAAAATAGCCGCTTGTTTTCTCAGGACAGGGCGGCTATTTCTTTGTCTTAGTACTAATTACAAGAATTAGTGTTATGACAGATACTAACATGTCTACAAACATGAATAAATCACTATATGAGACCATTGGCATCACCCTCCTTTATACTCAGAGGGAAGAACCCTCTGGTGAGGGCTAACCGCCTACCGTAAATCGTAGCACCAAACCATAATATCGAATGCATGTTTTGGTGTCAAGGAGTATTTATGACATGAAAAAAATTATCCCATGTGGATTCCACTGTATTAAATTCAATAATTTAGGCGTAGCCTTCGGAGACCAGCAGGTACTGGAGAATATTAATCTACATGTGCACTGTGGTCAGATGACTGCTGTGGTAGGCCGTAATGGTGCAGGTAAGTCTACTTTGGTGCGTGCCATCCTAGGTGAGGTGCCATATACAGGTGAAATCCAGTTTAAGAATAAAATGAATAATAACATGCCAAGTCTTAAGATTGGCTATGTGCCTCAGACTGTTAATATAGATAGAAGCACACCACTTTCAGTGTATGATTTATTCCAATCCTTCACAGGCAAACTCCCAATTCTTCTTAATAGCAAGAAAGAGCATGAGCATGTCCGTGAAGCCTTAGCAGAGTTTGATGTGGCCGAGCTTATTGACCAGCCAGTAGGTACACTTTCAGGTGGACAGCTACAGAGAGTGCTTCTTGCTATGGCAGTGCATGATACCCCAAACCTTCTATTATTAGATGAACCAGTTTCAGGTATCGATAAGAATGGTATGAATGCCTTCTATGAAAAGATGAAATATCTGAAGGAGACACATGATCTTGCAATTATCCTTGTAAGTCATGACCTTGATTATGTATATAAGTATGCAGACAATGTCATCCTTATAGATAAGACAGTGGCAGCAGCAGGCCGTCCAAAGCTTGTGTACGAGACAGACGCATTCAAGAATGTATTTGGCAAGGGAGCAACAGGAGAAGTGGAGGTGAATGCAAATGTTTAACGAAATGTTTAGCTACGCCTTCATGATTAGAGCTACAATAGCTATCCTGCTTATTTCTCCATTGTTTGGAATGGTAGGTACCATGATTGTTCAAAAACGAATGGCATATTTCAGTGATGCACTTGGACATTCAGCACTTACTGGTATCGCAGCAGGTGTCATCATGGGCATAGCCAACACCACAGTGTCCATGATTATCTTTGGTGTTTGCTTCGCACTTCTTCTTAATTATATAAGTAGAAAGGGGCTCAGCTCATCAGATACACTTATCTCTGTTTTTGCAAGCTGTGCCACAGCCCTTGGTCTTGCAATCCTTTCAAGAGGCGGCAGTTTTAGCAACTACTCAGCAATACTTGTAGGTGATATATTATCAATCACCGTTACAGAGATTATTCAGCTTATAGTATTGTTCGCTGTAATCCTTATTTTCTGGTGTGTAAGTATCAACAGACTGACAGCTATCAGTATCCATGCCACTTTGGCAAAGAGCCGAAGCATGCAGGTGCGAGTAATGGAAGATGCTTTTGCGGTACTTATAGCACTTCTAGTAATGCTTAGCATTAAGTGGGTTGGAATCCTTCTTATTAATGCATTGCTTATCCTTCCAGCAGCCAGCAGCAGAAATATCTCTGAGAATTTTAGAGAGTATACCTACTTCTCTATGATATTCAGTATTTTCTCTGGCGTGGCAGGACTTTTTGTATCCTACTTCACAGATATGGCCACAGGCCCAATGATTGTAATCATAGCAAGTGTTATTTACTTTGCGACATATATATACGGCAAAGACCGTTAAAAGGAAGGCTTCCCAATGTGGAAGCCTTTTATGATGAATTATGATAAAAAATGCGAATTATGATTGATTATGATAATATTATCAAAAATTGGCAGTTTTATGATAGATTATGATAAAATATGCGTATTATGATAATTTATGATATAATATGCATATCAATAGAATTGGAGTTTGGAGGGAACTATGAAGAAGGATAACCCATTTACACTTACCTTTGGAAAGCAGCCAGGTGAATATATTTCTAGATATGAGAATACTGATACAATCATTAGCACATTCGAGGCAGACAATCCTATTAGTAATGCCTATTTGATAGAAGGTGTTAGAGGTAGTGGTAAGACTGTGCTTATGACTACTATTGCTAATATTCTTTCTGAGAAGACAGAATGGGTTGTTGTAGATCTTAATTCTACTCAGGACTTGGTTGAGGATTTTGCACAGAGATTAAGTGATGAATGTAGGAAAATCCCCAATTTGTTTAAGAATGGATTTAGTGTTTCTGCCGGTGGTATTAGTATAGGACTAAATGGAATAGGGCAGACACAGGATAATGTAGGTATTATAGATAGCATACTGGCATCATTGAAAAAGAAGAATAAGAAAGTTCTTATTACAATAGATGAGGCTATGCCTACAGAGAATATGAGACATTTTGCAAGCCAGTTTCAGATATACCTGAGAAAGGACTACCAGATTTTCCTATTGATGACAGGTTTATATGAAAATATTTATGCAATTCAGAATGACCCTGCATTAACATTTTTGCTTAGAACTCCTAAAATAAACATGGAACCGCTGAGCATACCACAGATTACCAAGCAATATAAATCAATTTTCAATCTTGAAATAGAGGATGCTCATAAGATGGCTATTGTTACTAAAGGGTATGCTTTCGCATTTCAGGCATTAGGAATGCTATATTATGAGTATAATGATAGCTTGGAATGGGACGAGATTTTATCTAAGCTAGATGATTTGTTAGATGATTTTGTTTACAAAAAGATATGGGAAGGCTTGTCAGAGAAAGATCGAGATCTTATAAGAGCAATTGGTTCAAAGGTTGCATCAGTTTCAGACATATGTGATGTGCTTCAAATTTCAAACACCAGCTTCCCTAGATATAAAGAGCGTCTGCTAAAAAAAGGAGTTATATCTGTGGCAGGCAGAGGATTGGTTGAACTTTCTTTGCCTAGATTTGCAGAAGTTGTTGAGTTATATCCATAAATATAATATTTAGAAAAGAGCGTCCATTTTGGAGGCTCTTTGTATTATATAACAACAAAATAAATGAATATGGTAAATTAAATATAACAAAACCTGATCTTGTCGTTATTTTTGAATGAAAGTTAACAGGCAATTTATGAACAATTAGTGAAAAGTCTGTTAATTTCAAAAAAAGGTGCTATTATAAGGTTACAGAAACGAGGAGAGATTTCTGTGCGTTAAAATTTTATAACGCAAAAGCAAAGACAGTATACCGCACGAGTACTGTTGGTTAGGTATTAACATTCAAGTCTTTTTGGAGATTCGGATTTGGGTGTTAATGTGAGGTTATTAACTGATGTGCTAGGCACATCAACCGGGAAAGGATTCTCGGACAGGTATCTACAAGGAGGTAGAGATTATGGTAGTACAACACAATATGCAGGCGTCAAATGCTTCAAGAATGCTTGGTATCACAGCAAGTAGTCAGGCAAAGTCAACAGAGAAGTTAGCATCTGGTTATAAGATTAACCGTGCAGCTGATGATGCAGCTGGTCTTTCAATTTCTGAAAAGATGCGCAAGCAGATTAGAGGGCTTTCTCAGGCGTCTACAAATGCACAGGATGGTGTATCTGCAGTGCAGACAGCTGAAGGTGCTCTTACAGAAGTTCATTCAATGCTTCAGAGAATGAATGAGCTTGCAGTTCAGGCTTCAAACGGAACAAACAGTGAGTCAGATCGTTCTTCTATCCAGGATGAAATTAATCAGCTTACAACTGAAATCGATCGTGTTGCTGAGACAACAAAGTTCAACGAGTCTTACTTATTAAAGGGTGACTACGGAACAAAGACAATCAAGATTGCAGCTCATGATGCAGGTCTTGCTGGAACACTTACTCAGAACACAGAGAGAGCAACTCTTACAATGAATGCTCTTGCTATGGGCGATTCAGTAACAATCGGTGGAACAAAGTACACTATTGGTGTTTCAGGGGCTGACGCTGATACTCAGCTTGCTAATGCTTTGGATGTACTTGGTACATCTTCAGGCGGTTTAAAGGATGGTGAAGTAATTAAGATTGATGGAAAGTCATTTACAATTAATACACAGAAGACAAATGCAGATACTTCTGAGGTAAAGGGCTCTGATCTTGGATTATTTGCTGGTAAGGGTTCTGAGATTGAGTACAATGGTAAGACAGTTAAGCTTTTCAGCAAACATACTAACGCAGGAGCAGATCCTGATACAGATGATAATGATTCTCAGCTTATTTCTGCAAAGCAGGCTTATACACTTATTCAGAACGAATTCAAGGCAGCTTCTAACATTGGAGCTACGACACAAGTATCTGATCTTAAGTTTAAGTTTGGCTCAGGTACAGCAGCAACATCAATTTCAGGTACAGATGTAAATGGAAAGAAACCATCAGAGGTTAGACCAACAGGTGCAAATGCTACACCTACAAAGGTAGAATTCTCACTTAAGAAGGGCGAAACAACTGTTCAGGAAGACCTTACATTCAACCTTCATGTTGGTTCTGATGCTGATATGACAAATAAGATTGGTGTTACAATTAGTGCTATGGATTCAGCAGCTCTTGGTATTAAGGGTGTTAATGTAGCTGATGCTACAGGTAAGGCTGCTACATACGCTATCGATGCAATCGCTGATGCTGTTTCTAAGGTATCTGCACAGAGATCTTCTCTTGGTGCTATCCAGAACAGACTTGAGCATACAATCGCTAACGTTGATAACGTAGTTGAGAACACTAACGCTTCTGAGTCACGTATCCGTGATACAGATATGGCTGAAGAAATGGTTAACTACAGCAAGAATAATATTCTTACACAGGCAGGTCAGGCAATGCTTGCACAGGCTAACCAGTCTACACAGGGAGTACTTTCTATCTTAGGGTAATGAAAGTTAATCTTGGGTAACTATTAACCAATTATATCGTGCGACTAGATAATAAAGCATAATTACAGGGGCTTCTTCCATTTGGAAGAGGCCCCTTTTTCTAATTAATAGGAAATTTCAAAGAAATCTCCTATTAATTAGAAAACATGCTTCGCATGTAAGATGTGTCTCGGCGGCAGAGGAATATAATTGCTTTCAGCAATTGCCGCCTCGCACTGCTGGAGTTTGCAAAGCAAACTCTATTAAAATAAATATTTTTTTAGAAATTTTTAAAATAGGGGTTAAGTTTATAACACTGTCTCCGATATATAAGGTGTACGGAAGAGAAATGGCTTAAAACTAACCCGATTTAGAATAGAAATAAAAAAGATTAAAAAAATTTCTAAAAGGGGTTAAGTAATAAAACCAATCTTCCGATAAAGCATATGTAAGGTGAAAGAAAAGGAATTCTTTACCTTCGAAAAATAATAATCCAATTTCAAATGAATTCGAAACAGGACATGGATGTTATGGATCGAAAGTAATCAAATTTATTTTCCAATCTCGCTTTACAACTAAATATGCAACTTGAAAAACTTGTACTAACTATACTAGATATTGTTTCGATATTCATAAACAGTATGCCGCGCGAGTACTGTTTTGGATATAAATGTAATTTGTTAACAATATGTGCATAGCACATCTTCCGGGAAAGGAATCCAGGAAGTATCTACAAGGAGGTAGAATTTATGGTAGTACAACACAACATGCAGGCAAGTAACGCTTCAAGAATGCTCGGTATCACATCCGGACAGCAGGCAAAGTCAACAGAGAAGTTAGCATCTGGTTATAAGATTAACCGTGCAGCAGATGACGCAGCTGGTCTTTCAATTTCTGAGAAAATGCGTAAGCAGATCAGAGGTCTTGATCAGGCATCTACAAACGCATCTGACGGTGTATCAGCTGTACAGACAGCTGAAGGTGCTTTAACAGAAGTTCACTCAATGCTTCAGAGAATGAACGAGTTGGCAGTACAGGCAGCTAACGGAACAAACAGTGAGTCTGATCGTTCTTCAATCCAGGACGAAATTAATCAGCTTACAACAGAAATCGATCGTGTTGCTGAGACAACAAAATTCAATGAAACTTACTTACTTAAGGGTGACTACGGCAAGAAGACAATCAAGATTGCAGCTCATGATGCAGGTCTTGCAGGAACTCTTACCCAGAACACAACAAAGGCTACATTTACAATGGATGCTCTTGCAATGGGTGATACCTACACAATCGGTGGTACAAAGTACACAATCGGTGTAGAAGGAAATAATCAGGCAGATCAGCTTAAGAATGCGCTTAAAGTTCTCGGAACAAAGGCTCAGGATTCTGATGAGACTACTGATACTAACATCAAGACATTATCAGTTGGCGAAGTAGTAAAGATTGATGGTAAGTCATTCACAATCGCTAATACTACTAATGCTGATACATCTGAGGTTAAGGCTACACAGCTTGGATTATTCGCAAGTATGGGCTCAACAATTGAGTACAACGGCAAGACAGTTAAGCTTTTCAACACAGCTACAGGCCCTGCAGCAGATAAGGGTGGCGTAGATGAGAAGGACGCAACACTTATCACAGCAGCAAAGGCTTATCAGCTTATAGCTAACGAGCTTCGCTCAGCATCTTCAATTGGTGCAGATAAGGTTATTAATCCTGCAAATGCTAAGTTTGGCACACAAGATATTACTGTATCAGATGCAACTACTTCAACTGGTACTGTTGATGCTAAGTTACCTTCACAGGTTAAGAATTATACTATTGGCACAACAACTACACCAGCTACAAAGGTTTCATTCACTCTTACAAAGGGCGAAGCTGAAGTACAGAATGACCTTACATTCAACCTTCATGTTGGTTCTGACGCTGATATGACAAACAAGATTGGCGTTACAATCACAGACATGAGCTCTGCATCACTTGGTATTCAGGGACTTAACGTAGCTGATGCTACAGGTAAAGCTGCTACATACGCTATCGATGCTATCGCTGACGCTGTTGCTAAGGTATCTGCACAGAGATCTTCACTCGGTGCTATCCAGAACAGATTAGAGCACACAATCGCTAACGTAGATAACGTAGTTGAGAATACAAATGCTTCTGAATCTCGTATCCGTGATACAGATATGGCAGAAGAGATGGTTAACTACAGCAAGAATAACATCCTCCAGCAGGCTGGTCAGGCAATGCTTGCTCAGGCTAACCAGGCTACACAGGGCGTACTTTCAATTCTTGGATAATAAATACATGAACATCTTAAGCATAGCTTAGGATTTATCCAAAATAATTGTTTCGCGCAGACTAGTTACCAACTAGTAAAATTGGGGCTCTCCGAAAGGAGAGCTCCTTTTTTGATGTGCGGACTAAAGTTTTTTCACACTCCTCCGATAAAAAAAGTAGATGAAACATTATTCATCATAATAAAATCGTAGCTTTAAAACTGAATAAGGCTATACTACTTAATTTCTTTCCTACTTGATAACCTGGGGTGGTTGGTCACACCTCTTGTTATATAGATACGGATGCAGCCTAAAGTATGTAGCATTCCATATCAGCGAAACTTTTAAAATTTTGTTATGCGTTCGTCGCATCTCTTATGAATGGAATCAGAAGAGTATCTACAAGGAGGTAGAAATTATGGTAGTACAACACAATATGCAGGCAGCTAATGCTTCAAGAATGTTAGGAATAACAACAAATGCTCAGTCTAAGTCTACTGAGAAACTTTCTTCAGGATTTAAGATCAACCGTGCAGCAGATGATGCAGCAGGTCTTTCAATTTCTGAAAAGATGCGTAAACAAATCAGAGGTCTTGACCAGGCGTCAACCAACGCGTCTGACGGTATCTCAGCAGTACAGACCGCCGAAGGTGCCCTCACAGAAGTGCACTCTATGTTACAGAGAATGAATGAGTTGGCAGTCCAGGCAGCAAACGGTACAAACTCTGAATCTGACCGTTCATCTATTCAGGATGAAATCCTTCAGTTAACAACAGAAATCGACCGTGTAGCTGAAACGACAAAGTTCAACGAGACCTATCTTCTCAAGGGGGATTACGGCACTAAGACTCAGGTAATCGCAGCTCATGACGCAGGTCTTGCCGGTACAATCACACAGAATACCACAACAGCCACATTTACTATCGATGCCCTTGCAATGGGTGATACAGTCACAATCGGTGGCGTTAAGTACACAATCGGTATTCAGGCAGACGAAGGCGCAACAGATTCAGTTGCAAGCCAGTTGGCTAATGCATTAACAGTTGTTGGAACATCAGCAGGACAGTTAAAAGATGGTGAAGTAGTAAAGATTGATGGAAAGTCATTTACAATTGCTTCTAAGACAAATGCTGATACATCAGAGGTTGCAGCTACAGAGCTTAACAAGTTTGCTAGTCAGGGTTCTACAATCGAGTACAATGGAAAGGTTGCAAAACTTTTCAGTACAGCAGATGGCACAGACCCTAAGGACGGTGTAGATGCAAAAGATGCTACACTTGTTACAGCAGCAAAGGCATATCAGCTTATGTCTAACGAGCTTAGAGCAGCTTCATCAATCGGTTGTGATGCAATCGTAGATCTTCCACAGGCTAGATTTGATACAAAAGAGTTCTACAATCCATCAACAACAAATCCAAACAACACAGATGCTAAGAAAGCTGTTAACGGCTTGAAGCCAACAATGGTTACAGGTGATAACCTGAAGAAGGTTGAGTTTGTATTGAAGAAGGGTACTGCAGTAGTTCAGAAGAGCTTATCATTCAATCTTCATGTTGGTTCTGACGCTGACATGACAAACAAGATTGGTGTAACAATTGACTCTATGACAGCTACAGCACTTGGTCTTCAGGGACTTAACGTAGGTGATGCAACCGGTAAGGCAGCAACATATGCGATTGACTGTATTGCAGATGCCCTTGCAAAGGTATCAGCACAGAGATCTGGTCTTGGTGCTATTCAAAACAGACTCGAGCACTCTATCGCAAATCTTGATAACGTAGTTGAGAACACAGAAGCTTCTGAATCTCGAATTCGTGATACAGATATGGCAGCAGAAATGGTTACATACAGCAAGAACAATATTCTTGCTCAGGCAGGCCAGTCAATGCTCGCACAGGCAAATCAGGCAACTCAGGGTGTTCTTTCATTACTTCAGTAATTAGCGTGGCCAAACGCAATAAGGTACTTTACGTACTATCCACAAAATTGGGGTCCTTCGGGACCCCGATTTTAATTTGCAAAAATTGCTATAAACCTATATAATTGATAAGGATAATATCTTTTTGTCCAACTATTGTTTGCACTTTCTAAATTGGAAAAATATGGTGCTATACAGTTAGAAGGAGTTTTAAATGAAAAAAGTAGAAGATTACGTAAGAACTATTCCGGATTTTCCAGAACCAGGTATTATGTTTAGAGATGTCACAACAGTTCTTCAGGACGCTGAGGGCTTCAAGCTCGCCATCGATGAGATGAAGAAGCTTCTTGATGGAGTTGATTTTGACGTTATAGCAGGAGCTGAGAGCCGTGGATTCATCTTCGGCGCACCACTTGCATACGCTATGGGCAAGCCATTTGTCCTTATCCGCAAGAAGGGTAAGCTCCCATGTGAGACAGTTGAGAAGTCTTATGACCTCGAGTACGGTTCAGCTACAATCGAGATGCATAAGGATTCAGTTAAGCCAGGACAGAAGGTTGTTGTAGTTGACGATCTTATCGCTACAGGCGGTACTATCGAGGCAGCTTGCGAGCTTATCGAGGAGCTTGGTGGCGAAGTTGCCAAGGTTGTATTCCTTATGGAGCTTGCTGGTCTTAACGGACGCGAGAAGCTTGCAAAGTATGATGTAGCTTCAGTTGTAACATACGAAGGAAAATAAATAAAAATTTTAGGCTTCCCATTGTGGGGAGCCTTTTTTATAATATAAATATGGAATTAACGCAGATTGCTCATATAAACACAGGATTTACACAAAAGTTTGGTATACCTAGACAAAGTGGATTAGTTGGTGAAATAGGCCACATTATCTTCGAACCAGAATTCAGAAATCCCACTTTCATCGATGGAATCACGGATTACGACTATCTGTGGCTCATCTGGGGATTTTCCAAGAATAAGCCCTTAGAGGGAGGCACAGTTCGTCCTCCTCGCCTAGGAGGGCAGAAGCATATGGGGGTCTTCGCCACCCGAGCACCATTTAGGCCAAATAATATCGGTCTTTCATCTGTGGAGCTCATAGAGGTTCAGGAGACAGAGGAGTTCGGCCCAGTCCTTGTGGTAAAGGGCGTGGATATGCTTGATGGCACACCAATCTACGATATAAAACCTTACATTCCTTATGCGGATGCTCATCCCGATGCCAGGGGAGGCTTTACAGATGAGCTTTCAAAGGAAGCACAGGTTAAGGTGGATTTTCCACAGGAGTTTTTACAGAAGCTTCCGGAGGAAATCAGAGAATCAGCAGTGGAGCTGTTAGGGCAGGATCCAAGAGCTGGCTATGACCGTGGAAAGCAGCGAGATTTTAGGCTTGCCTATCACGGATATGATATAGTATTTTTAGGTAAAGATGGGGAAATAACAGTTACTGATGTATTGAAAATTTGATTCAAATTAAGGAGGGGCTCATTATGTATGACTATATTGCCATTGAACGTACCTACGGTAGTGGTGGACACAAGATTGCTGAACAGCTTGCAAAGCGATTAAATTATCGCTTGTACGACCGCAGCGTAGTAGTTGAAACCTGTAAACGTATGGGGCTGGATTATGATGTGGTTTCAGGCATGGATGAGCAGAATCCTGTTAAGACATTCTTCAATGCTCCAGGAGATAATCCTTCCATGGAGGAGAAGATTTATGATACTCAGGTGTCTATTATTAAAGAGGCAGCTGAGCAGCCAGGCTGTATTTTTGTAGGCCGTGGCGCCAGCGAGATTCTTAAGGATAAAAAGATTCTTAAGGTATTCATTACAGCACGTGATTCATATCGCCGTGACCGTGCTAAGAATGTCGAGAAAATCGAGGAAAACAAAATCGATGAGACAATGAAGAAATTTGATAAGAAGCGTGAGAAATTCTTTACCACCCACGTAAATGGTGGAAAGTGGGGTTCTATCGAGTACTTCGATTTGATTATTGATTCCAGCGAGATTTCAGAGGATGGTGCAGTTGCAATGTTAGAGGCATTGGCAAAGGCTTAAGATTATTGGTTATAAAGGCTACTTCAGGAGACTGGAGTGGCCTTTTTTTATTGTGTTTGGACCTTGTAAAAATTTAGTTGTTGGTGGACAACTTTTTGTTGATGGTTATTATTTTTAGACAACGTTAAAATAATAACAAAGTAAAAGGAGGATTCAACAATGAAATACCAGGGACTTTTTGAGCCTATCAAGATTGGTAAGCTCGAAATCAAGAACCGTTACGCAATGGCTCCTATGGGACCTCTTGGTCTTGGAGATTGCGAAGGTGGATGGAATGACAGAGGTATCGACTACTACACAAGACGTGCTCAGGGTGGTATCGGTCTTATCATCACAGGTGTTACTTTCTCAGACACTGAGGTAGAGAAGCCTTCATTCCCAAACACACCAAACTCTACTTACAATCCAGTTCAGTTCGTAAGAACAAGCCGTGAGATGACAGAGCGCGTACACGCATACGGCTCAAAGATTTTCTTACAGATGTCAGGTGGATTTGGACGTGTTACTATTCCTACAAACTTAGGTGAGTTCCCACCAGTTTCAGCATCAGCTATTCCACACAGATGGCTTGATAAGACTTGCCGTCCACTTACAGTAGAAGAGATTCACGGAATCGTTGAGAGCTTCGGTAAGGGTGCTTACAATGCTAAGCGTGCAGGCTTCGATGGTGTTGAGATTCACGCTGTTCACGAGGGTTACCTTATCGATCAGTTCGCTATTTCATTCTTCAATCAGCGTACAGATGAGTACGGCGGAAGCTTAGAGAATAGACTTCGTTTTGCTAAGGAAATCCGTGAAGAAATCGCAAAGACTTGTGGTTGGGATTTCCCAGTTGCTATGAGATTTTCTCTTAAGTCTATGGTTAAGGACTTCCGTGAGGGAGCACTTCCAGGTGAAGAATTCGAAGAGAAGGGCCGTGATATCGAGGAAGGTATCGAGGCAGCAAAGCTCCTTGAGAAGTATGGTTATGATGCTCTTGATGTAGATGCAGGTACATACGATGCTTGGTGGTGGAATCACCCACCAATGTATATGGAGAAGGCTCCTTACAAGGAATTCGCTAAGATTACTAAGGAGCACGTTAACATCCCAGTTATCATGGCGGGTCGTGTTGACAATCCAGATACAGCGCTTGACTGCTTAAACAATGATATCTGCGATATGGTTTCACTTGGTCGTCCTACACTTGCAGATCCAGATATCGTAAACAAGATTCGTAGAGAGAATCTTAGCCAGATTCGTCCATGTATCAGCTGTCAGGAAGGCTGCATGGGTCGTATCCAGACATACTCACTTATCAACTGTGCGGTTAACCCACAGGCTGGTAAGGAAAGACTTAATCAGTACAACCCAATCGTTAAGAAGAAAAAGGTTCTTGTTGTTGGTGGCGGTGTCGCAGGTTGTGAGGCAGCACGTGTACTTGCAGAGAGAGGTCACGAGCCAGTTCTTTATGAGGCAACAGGTCGCCTCGGTGGTAACCTTATCCCTGGTGGTGCTCCAGCATTCAAGGAGGATGACATCGCTCTTGCTAAATGGTACGAGGATGAGATGGTTCGTCTTGGCGTAGAGGTTCACCTTAATACAAAGGCTACTGACAAGGAAATCCTTGATAAGCAGTTTGATGCAGTTATCCTTGCTACAGGTTCACGTCCAAAGATGTTCTCACTTGGCGATGATGAGAAGGTTTACTCAGCAGAGCAGGTACTTCTCGGCGAGAAGGAGACAGGCGACAATGTAGTAGTTGTTGGTGGCGGTCTTGTAGGTTGCGAGCTTGCACTTGATCTTGCTCAGAAGGGTAAGAAGGTTACAATCGTTGAGGCTCTTGAGAAGCTCATGGCTGTTAACGGACCTCTTTGCTCAGCTAACAAGGAAATGCTTGAGAAGCTTATCCCATTCAATGGTATCGATGTAGTTACAGGCGCTAAGGTTACTGAGTACAAAAACGGTGTACTTAAGGCTTCAGTTGGCGAAGATACTAAGGAATTAAATGCGGACAGTGTTGTTCTTTGCGTAGGCTACGCTAGCGAGAATACACTTTACAACCAGCACAAGAATGATGTGGACGAAATTTATCTTCTTGGCGATGCTAGACAGGTATCTAACATCATGTATGGTATCTGGGATGCATTCGAGGTTGCAAACCACATTTAATTACTTTTAACCCCAATTAATTACATAAAACCCTATACTGTTATATTATTTTTATAAAAAATCCCCCATTTTTATATAAAAAACTTATCTCCCCTATTAATATATATCCCGTCAGGTCCGTTGCCTGACGGGATTTTTTATATTAAAATTATCCTATGAATACGCGAAATTTTAAATGTTTCCAAACTGTATATGAGGAGAGAAATCTTCAGGTAGCTGCCAGTAAGCTTTTCATGTCTCCACAGGGCCTCAGCAAATTGATTAAAGGATTGGAGGAGGAGTGTGGTACTACGCTTTTCTCCAGAACAAAGGACGGCTTTATCCCTACAGAAAGTGGTAAGGTTTTCTACGAGAAATCCAAAATCATTACAAAGGATCTCAATGAAATGTTTTCCGCTATCGAGGCGGTGAACGACAGGGAAAAGCGTTTCAGAATGGGTTTTGCAGCGGGAACTATTCGTGCAATCAATATCCCTGCGGTAAATGATTTCATGAAGTCCAATCCAGAGATTGTGGCCAGCTGGGACGAGCAGGAAAATGGCACGGTGCTGAAGCGGGTTCTAAACGATGAGATTAACTGCGGCCTGGTGGTAGGAAAGCCAGAGGCTACAGGTCTTGTGACCAAGTTGATAAAGTCAGTTGAAATTGTGCTTTATGTTTATAAGGGGCACCGACTTTGGGACTGCGACCATGTGAACATTCGTGACATTAAGGACGAGCAGCTGATTTCCATGGGAGAGAAATACCGTATTTACCATGATGTGGTCAATGCCTGTCACATGAATAGCTTTAATCCTGAGATTATTGCCAGAGTAGGAGACGGTGTTACCCTTCACAGCCTTGTTAAGAACAAGATTGGCATCGGTATTTGTCCTAGATTCTTTGAAGATGATGAGGACATAAAGTCTGTTGCTATTAATGATGCCTACACCTGGGATGTGTACGGAATATACATGGAGAATTCGCCAGATGCGGGGCTGGCTAAGAGATTTTTACAGGAAATGTAATACAATATGTAATACAAAATGTAATACAACTAAAATAATTTAAGGGGGAATATTTGTAATGGAAAAGATATTTGTTAATCAGGTAGGCTTTTTGTCTGAAGGGGCGAAGAAGGCTGTCTTGAATTTTGATGCGCCAGAATTTAGACTTGTGGATGAGTCCGGAAAGTCAGTATTTGAAGGCAAGACCAGTCATTTTGGTACTGATGAGATTTCCGGTGAGGACACTTTTGTAGCGGATTTTAGTGGCTTCAGCGGACAGGGCAAATTCAAGGTGGAGGCAGATTCTGTAGCAAGTGCCACATTTGCCATTGGTGACAGCGTCTACGACAAGCTTATGCACGATATCTGCAAGTGCTTTTATTATCTTCGCTGTGGAGATGCTCTTGATAAGAAATATGCTGGGGAATATTATCACGAGCCTTGTCATCTTTCAAAAGCTACAGTTTATGGGGAGGATGTGGAGCCCGTTGATGTAACGGGTGGCTGGCATGATGCAGGTGATTATGGTCGCTATTCTACAGCTGGTGCAGTAGCAGTTGCCCATCTTTTATATGGCGTACGTTTCTTCAAGAATCTTCTCGATGTAAAGTTTGAGATTCCTGAGGAGAAGTGCGATAAGGGCACATTGCCAAACATCCTTGCAGAGGTAAAGGTGGAGTTGGATTTCCTTATGAAGATGCAGCGTGAGAACGGCAGCGTTTGGCACAAGGTTACCACATTTAGTCATGCCCCATTTATCATGCCAGAGGAGGATAAATCTGAGCTTTTCCTATTCAGCGTTTCATCTCTTGCAACTGCTGATATTGCTGCAGTATTTGCACTGGCTTATACAATATATAAGGATTATGATAAGGCTTATGCCGATTTGTTGATGGAGCGAGCATTAAAAGCTTATGCATGGCTTGAGGCAAATCCACAGGCTACATTATTCAAAAATGCCGAAGGCTCTAACACTGGCGAGTATCCTGAAAACGAGGACAACTCTAACAGATTCTGGGCTGCAGCAGCATTATTTGAAGCTACCGGAGAAAAGAAATATTATGATGAGGCTATGAAGCAGAAGCCACTTATCGAAGCATATGATAAGAGCGATGCTTTCAAGGAGTACACAGGAAACGTGTTCACATGCCTTGGATGGGGTGATGTGGCAGGTCTTGGCGCATTATCACTCATTCTTAAGAATGATGGCAGCGAGCTTTGCACATTTGCAAAGGAGTGCTTCGCAGGTGAGGCAGATAGACTTTGCAAGAATGCTAAGACAAACGGCTTTGGCTTATGCATGCTTAAGGAAAACTTCATCTGGGGCAGCAACATGGAGCTTTTGAAATATATGATGGTTCTAACTGTTGCTAACACATTAAAGCCAGAGGAGAGATTCGTAAATGCGATAACAGCTGGTCTGGATTATCTTCTTGGCTGTAACAGCATGGACGTAAGCTACGTTACAGGCAATGGCGAGAAGGCATACAAGAACCCACATCTTCGTCCAACAGCAGTAGATGACATTGAGGAGCCATGGCCAGGCCTTGTTTCTGGAGGTCCAAACACAGGTCTACAGGATGAGCAGGCTCAGAAGCTTCCAAAGGATACAGCTCCTATGAAATGCTATCTGGATCATGTGGACTGCTATTCTCTTAATGAGATTACCATCTACTGGAATTCACCACTTGTATTTGTAATGGCCGGACTATTAAAGTAATACTGATGATTCCATGAAAATAGTGGGAGCTTGCCTGATGGCAGGCTCCTTTTTTGGACAATTTTACTCGTGTTTTAGGGTGTAAAATGTGGACTAGATTTTTTATGGAAGGAATTAGTGTATGAATTATTCTGTAATAGCTCTTGATTTAGATGGCACACTTTTAAATAGCAAAAAGGAAATTAGTAAGCGAAATAAAGAAACAATTATGAAGGCAGCCAAGGCCGGAGCAAAGATTGTCCTCGCCTCTGGACGCCCAGTTCCTGGGGTTAAGAAAATTGCCCATGCACTTCGTTTGGAGGAAGTGGGAGGATACATTCTAGCCTACAATGGTGGCATGATTATCGATTGTAAGACTGGAGAGGTGATTCGTCGCGAGACAGTACCTACCGAGTTCTATCACACAATCGTTCAGATTGCCCACAAACATGGTGTTACACCACTTACATACGATGCAGAAGGAATCATCACTGACAATGCGGACCATGAGTACGTGCAGCTTGAAGCAAGAATCAACAACATCCCTGTAAAGGAAGTTTTCCATCTCAATGAGGTGGCAGCCCTTGACCCACCTGTAAAGTTTTTGATGGTGGGAGACCACAAGGTTTTGAAGCAGGCCGAGGCTGAGCTTAATGAAAAGTTAAAGGGTGAGGTAGAGGTGTTCTTCTCAGAGCCATTTTTCCTTGAAATTACTCCACGAGGAATCGAAAAGGCTTCTTCTTTGGAGCTTCTTTTGAATCGTATCGGTATGGAGCGAAAGCACCTCATGGCTTGTGGCGACGGTTTCAACGACATTCCTATGATGAGATATGCAGGTCTCGCTGTTGCCATGGAAAATGCCCAGGATGAGACAAAGGAATGGGCAGATTACGTTGCACCTTTAAATGATGAGGATGGCGTTGCAGTAGCAATAGAGAAATTTTGCTTAAGTTGACATCTCCTGAAAAGCGTGTTATAACTGTATTACTACAGTTAATACAGATAGTAAGGAGATTTTGAGATGAAAAAGAGATTTTTAGTAATGATGATGACAATGGTAATGGGCTTATCCATGGTAGCTTGTGGAAAGAGCAATGATGATTTCTACAATTCGAACTGTGGATGCGGCGTAGATTACGATTGTGATGACGATGGTGTTGTAGAAACAGGTCTTAAGGCAGAAGATGCACATACTGAAACTACTATAGATAGCGATGTGTTTGATATTCATATTTCAGTAATGGATGATGGTGATACAGTACTTGACAGACTTACAGAAGAGTTTGGTGACCCTACAAACACAGAGGTTAATGACAACTATCACACAGATACATTTGATGATATTTCAGTTACATACTGTGAGGAAGATGGTAAGAAGGAGCTCATTGAATTTAAGGTTATGTCTGACAGATACAAGACTAGCAAGGGAATCACAATCGGCTCTACAGTAGATGATGTAAATGCAGCTTATGGTGAAGCCTTATGTGAATATGATGAGGGTGATGAGCACTATATGAATTACTTCTACGATGATGGCTTCAGCATCTACTTCACATGCGCTAACGGTGAAGTAATCACATACCAGATCGTAATGGGTAGAGGCTAAGAGCAACTAAATTTAACTAAAAGAGTAAAATATGTAAGCTTCGCTTGGTAGACAGGCGAAGCTTTCTTTTTTATTATTAAGAAAAATGTTAAAATATTTAGCAAAGGTGGTAAAAATATGAGAAAGACATACTTAGATAATGTTCGTTGGATAACAGTAGTGCTAGTTGTCATATATCATGTTATTTACATATTCAACGGCGTAGTTGTACATGGAATCATCGGACCATTTAGTGAACATCAGCCACAGGATACATATCAGTATATCGTGTATCCATGGTTTATGTTTTTGCTTTTTGTGGTATCGGGCATGTCAGCTCGCTTCGAGCTGGGCAAACGAACAGAAAAAGAATTCATCAGAGTAAGGACAAGAAAACTTCTTGTGCCTTCCACAATCGGTCTTCTGGTCTTCGGCTGGGTTCTCGGCTATTACAACATGCTTATAAGCGGTGCATTTGATACTATGGGCAATGTACCAAAGCCGGTTCTTTTTCTGATAATGTCAGTCAGTGGATGTGGCGTTTTGTGGTACATCCAGATGCTTTGGATATTCAGCATGATTCTGGTATTGATTAGAAAGATTGAAAAGGACAGATTCTATAATATCTGTGGAAAGGCCAATCTTCTGATAGTCATGCTACTTGTCATCCCAGTATACGGAGCTGCCCAGATACTTAATACACCGATGATAGTGGTGTACAGATTTGGTATCTACGGACTGGGCTTTTTGATTGGCTATTTTGTACTGTCACATGATGTCGTGATGGATAGACTTGGCAATAACTGGCTGATATTAGGTATTCTCGCAGTTGTATCCTGCGTAGCCTTTGTGATTTTATACATAGGTCAGCCTTATGCAGATCATGTTGTCTTAGATACAATCATGTGCAACGTTTACACATGGTTTGGAACTATTGGCATACTTGCCTTCATGAAAAAATGGGGCAATTTCGAGAATGCCTTCACTAAGTGGATGTGCAAAAAATCCTGGGGCTTATATGTATTCCATTATCTGATGATAGCAGTCAGTGGATGGTATCTGCATACATTATGTCCGGACCTTGCACCTGTTATCGTATACCTGCTGGTTGCAATAGCAGCATTTGCAGGTTCATACCTTCTGTATGAGATTATTAGCAGCATACCTTTCATAAGATGGTGTGTTTTAGGAATAAAAAAGTAGAAGAGATAATGAGTTTTGCAGATAACTCAGTTGTTGCCGGCGATGAATTCAAGGGTGGAGATATTCCTCGAATTATGGTAATATACTGTAGATTTAGACAAAATATTTAAAACATAAGAGATTTTTCATATAGAAGGAGATATATTACCATGAAACTCGGAATCGTAGGTTTACCAAACGTTGGTAAGTCAACCTTATTTAATTCACTTACAAAGGCAGGAGCACTTGCAGCAAACTATCCATTTGCTACAATCGACCCAAACGTTGGTGTCGTATCAGTTCCTGATAAGCGTCTTGATGTACTTACAAAGATGTACAACTCAAAGAAGACTGTTCCTGCAACAATCGAATTCGTTGATATTGCTGGACTTGTAAAGGGTGCTTCAAAGGGTGAGGGACTTGGAAACCAGTTCCTTGCAAACATCCGTGAGGTAGATGCAATCGTTCACGTTGTACGTTGCTTCGAGGATGCTAATGTAGTTCACGTTGATGGAAGCATCGACTCACTTAGAGATATTGAGACTATCAACCTTGAGCTTCTTTTTGCAGATATGGAAGTTATGGAGCGTCGTTACTCTAAGACAGAGCGTTCAGCTCGTATGGATAAGACACTTCAGAAGGAAGCTGCTATGCAGAAGCGTCTTCTTGATCACATGGAAGCTGGCAACATGGCTAAGACTTTCGAGCTTAACGATGAGGATGAGGAGAACTACTTCAAGGAGTACAATCTTCTTACAGCAAAGCCAGTTATCTATGCTGCAAACGTTGAGGATGAGGATCTTGCAGATGATGGCGCTAACAATAAGAACGTACAGGCTGTTCGTGAGTACGCTGCAAAGGAAGGTTCTGAGGTATTCGTAATCTCAGCTCAGATTGAGCAGGAGATTTCAGAGCTTGAGTCAGAAGAAGAGAAGCAGGAGTTCCTTGAGGCTATGGGACTTTCAGAGTCAGGTCTTGACAAGCTCATCACTGCATCTTACAGACTTCTTGGACTTATCTCTTACCTTACATCAGGTGAGGATGAGACTCGTGCATGGACAATCAAGAAGGGAACAAAGGCTCCACAGGCTGCTGGAAAGATTCACACAGATTTCGAGCGCGGATTCATCAAGGCAGAGGTTATAAGCTATGATGATCTTATGGCAAACGGTTCTATGACAGCTGCTAAGGAAAAGGGTCTTGTACGTATGGAAGGTAAGGAATACGTTGTTGCTGATGGTGATATCATCAACTTCAGATTTAACGTATAAGCCGTATCGCTTCACACTTTTTTGAATATTATGTATTATTATGAGGATTATAGATAGATAATCATTTATTTTCCTTCAAAGGAGGTACATATGAAGCTTACAAATATCAAAGATACGGAAGCATTTTTCAAGGTTATTGATAGCTGCACAGGCACAGTAGAGCTTGTTACAGGCGAAGGTGATAGATTAAATCTCAAGTCAAAGCTTTCACAGTTTGTTTCACTTGCAAATATCTTCAAGGCAGAGGAGAGTATTCCAGAGCTTGAAATTATTGCATATGAGCCAGATGATGCAAAGAGATTACTTGAATTTATGATTAATCAGTAATATAACATTTAAAAGATGAGGGGGTCACGTTTATAAGTGCCCCCTTCTTTAATGTAAATTTTTAATCAACTAAGGAGCGACATAAATGTTAGAGAATCTTATTTTTTGTTTGAATGCAACTGTACCAATTTTTCTTCTGATGGTTTTGGGAGGAGTGTTCAGAGCCACTGGGATTTTTAATGAAGACCTCACCAAGGGACTGAATAATTTCGTTTTCAAGATAGCTCTTCCAGTCCTTGTTTATAAGGAGCTTGCCACATCAGATGTGGAGGAGCTGTGGGACACAGGCTTCATTGTTTTTTGTTTTGTGGCTACCTTGATTTCTATTCTGATTGGCTGGGCCTTTTCATTTCTTGCTCACGATAAGCGCACCCGTACCGAGTTCATACAGGGAACTTATCGAAGCAGTGCAGCACTCCTAGGAGTGGGAATTGCAGTAAATCTTTACGGCACAGCAGGCATGACGCCCCTTATGATCATTGGAGCAGTTCCTCTTTATAACGTGGCTGCTGTAATTATTCTTACTCTCGGCTCTAACGACGGTAAGCTTACACCGGCACTTTTAAAGAAGACTGCCATAGGAGTTATCAAGAATCCTATCATCATAGGAATCACACTGGGAATAATCCGTTCCTTTATTCCTGTTTCAATTTTACTTCCAAAGACACTAGATTCAGTTAGTGCACTTGCTACACCGCTTGGACTAATGGCTCTTGGAGCCAGCTTCCAGATGGGTGAAGCTATTAAGAAGTACAAGCCTACAATTGTGGCTACTTTCTTTAAGCTGATTGGTTTTTGTGCCCTTTGGTTGCCTGTTGCCATAGCCCTTGGCTACAGCCATGATAAGCTGGTGGCAGTCCTTATTATGACAGGTTCACCAACTACAGTTTCATCATTTGTCATGGCTAAAAGTATGGGGTATAATGGAAACGTTTCAGCAGGTATTGTAATGCTGACCACCATATTGTCAGCCTTCACACTTACAGTATGGCTTTATATTTTAAGGTCCATGGGACTTATTTAAAGGAGAATTTATTTTTATGAGAGCGTATGAGAGATTATTAAATTACGTAAAAATATACACCACTAGCGATGAAGACAGCACTACTGTGCCTTCTACAGCTCGTCAGTTTGACTTGGCTAAGCTTTTGGTAGAGGAGCTTAAAGGTCTTGGCGTTGTAGATGCACACGTAGATGACAAGTGCTATGTTTACGGCACTATCCCTGCAACAGCAGGCTATGAGGACAAGAAGGCTATCGGCTTTATTGCCCACATGGATACTGCACCAGATTTCACTGGTGAAAACGTTAATCCAGTTGTTGAAGAGAATTACAGCGGCGAGGATGTAGTTCTTGGCACATCAGGTCGTGTGATCAAGGTCTCTGATTTCCCACATCTTAAGACATTAAAGGGTCGCACCCTTATTCATACAGATGGCACTACACTTCTTGGTGCAGATGATAAGTCAGGAATCGCAGAGATTATGACTTTTGTTGAGGAGATTCTTAGCAGCAATCAGCCTCACGGCAAGATTTGCATTGCCTTCACTCCAGACGAGGAGATTGGCGCTGGCGCAGATCATTTTGATGTAGAGGGCTTTGGTGCAGATTTCGCTTATACTGTAGACGGAGGCGAGGAAAACGCTGTTGAGTATGAGAACTTCAATGCAGCAGGTGCAGAGGTTAAGTTCAATGGTGTTAATATCCATCCAGGTGATGCAAAGGATATCATGGTTAATGCAGCACTTGTAGCAATGGAGTTCAATGCACTTCTTCCACCTACAGAGGTTCCTTCACAGACAGAAGGATATCAGGGCTTCTTCCACCTTACAGATATGTCAGGTGATGTTGCAGAGGCTACACTTTCTTACATCATCCGTGACCACGATGAGGAGAAGTTTGCTTACAAGAAGAAGATTATGGAGCATGCAGCCAACATCATCAATCAGAAGTATGGTGAGGGCACTTGCGAGCTTACAGTTAAGGATCAGTACCAGAACATGCTTGAGATGATTAAGCCACATATGTTCTTAATAGATTATGCCTTTGATGCCTTAAAGGATGTAGGAGAGAATCCTAAGGCAGTTGCAATCAGAGGTGGCACAGACGGTGCACGCCTTTCATTTATGGGATTACCATGTCCAAACCTTGGAACAGGTGGATACAACTTCCACGGCCCAATGGAGCACATCACAGCCGAGGGTATGGATACCGTAGTTAAGGTTCTTCATGGAATCACTAAGCGCTTTGCGGAAAATTAAACTGGCGTAATTAGGGGGAAGATAAATGTCATCAGAGAAGAGAAAAGAAATATTTGTAGATATTTTGATGGATGCCTTGTCAGGCTTGTGTATAGGTATTGCATTGTATAATTTTGCTGCAGATGCAAAATTCCCATTGACAGGACTGACTGGTATCGCTATGATTTTCTATCAGTACTGGGGATGGAAAATCGGTATTGCCACCATCATCATGAACATTCCACTTATCGTGTGGGCATATAAGGTTTTAGGAAAGAAATTCTTGCTGAAATCTTTCAAGACTATGGCTGTAGGCACGGTTATGATGGATTTTGTGGCACCGCTGGTGCCAAAGGTTAATATTGGCAATCTGTTTTTGAATGCCGTAGTAGTTGGCGTGTTTACAGGACTTGGTTATGCGCTGGTTTATATGCGCAATTCATCTACTGGTGGAGCTGATTTCATCATGATGATTATCAAGGCAAAGCATCCACATATGTCCCTTGGAAGAATTTTCTTCATCGTGGACACTGTAATTATTGTTATCGATACCATTGCATATGCTCATTCCTTTGAAGCACTTTGCTATGGTTTTGTAATAAGCTATATTGGTTCTCTTGTAGTTGATAAGGTAATGATTTCTGCCGATGCAGGTATGATGTGTATGATTGTTACCAACAAGGCTGAGGCCATCGCAGACGCTATCGATAAAGCTGTGGAGCGTGGCACCACAATTTTTACCGCAAAGGGCGGTTATAAGGGAGATGAGAGACAGGTGCTTATGTGTGCCTGCTCAGACAAGCAGATGTATCAGGTCAATCGCGTTGCAAAGAAGATTGATGTGGATGCATTTATTGTCATCATGGAATCTAAGGCCGTTTACGGCGAGGGGTTCAAGCGTTTTAAGGGTTAAAAGTAATAAGGAGTATTTATGTCAGAGAAAATTTGCGTTCTTGGCGTAGCAGGAGGTTCTGCTTCAGGCAAGACTACAATCATCAACAAATTACAGGATTTCTTTGGAGAGGATATTGCAGTAATCAGCCATGATGCTTATTACAAGGCTCATCCAGAGATGTCTTTTGAAGAGCGTAGCCAGCTTAACTACGATCACCCAGATTCATTCGAGTCAGATAGAATGGCTGAGGATGTTAGAAAGCTTATCAAGGGTTATGCCATCGATATGCCTGTTTATGACTATGTAAATCACAACCGTTCAGATGAGACTGTTCGTGTTGAGCCTAAGACTGTTATCGTTATGGAGGGTATTCTTATTCTTGAGAATAAGGAGCTCCGTGATTTAATGGATATTAAGATTTTTGTTGATACAGATGCTGATGAGCGTCTTATGCGTCGTATCCAGCGTGATATGATTGAGCGTGGTCGAAGCATCGAGTCAATCATCGAGCAGTATTCAAAGACAGTTAAGCCAATGCACGAAGAGTTCGTTGAGCCTTCAAAGAAGCATGCTGATATCATCATCCCACGTGGTGGTGAGAACGCAGCCGGCATTGAAATGCTTACTACATATATGACCAAGAAGTTACACGACGAGGAATAATCCTCATTTTGCTTGTGCAAAATGCTTTTTGCGCCACAGAGGTTTTTGTTTATTACAGCAAAAATCCCTGTGGCGTTTTTGTTTCCCTTTATTTAAGGAATACATCTATGATAAAATCGAATAGCAATAATTGATAATAATTTATCAATTTGCGATAGGAATTAAAGGGAGAAAAAATTAAAAATGGAAAAGAAGCCTATAGTGTTGGCTGTTGCTGGTAAAGGCGGAGTTGGTAAAACCTCTCTTGCGTCAGTAATGGTCAAGTTATTAGTGGAAGCTTATCCAGACAAGAAAATCTTAGCAATTGATGCGGACCCAGCTGTTGGTTTGTCCACAGCCCTTGGCGTGGAGCCAGAGCTTACTCTTGATGATATCAGGAAGGAAGCTGTGGAGGCAGCTGAGAATGGGGATGCCAAGGCTACTGTTGAGGTGCTTGGCGAAGCCAGATATCGCATTTTCGATGCTATGGTTGAGATGGATGGCTTTTCTTTTATTGCAATCGGACGTCCTGAAGCGGCAGGATGCTATTGCAAAATTAACACATATCTTAAAGAGGTCATCGCTCAGGTGGCCGACAATTTCGATTATATCGTTATAGACGGCGAGGCTGGTATCGAGCAGATTAATCGCCGTGTCATGGAAAAGGTTACACACCTTGTTCTTATTACCGATTCTAGTAAGAAGGGCTGTGGAGTAGTTAAGACAATCAAAGAAGTGGCAGACAACCTTGTAATGTACGACGAGATCGGAGTAGTAGTAAATCGTGTTCCATCCGAGGACGTTTTACAGTACATGGATTTGGGAGATATTCCACTTTTAGGTTGGATTCCAGCAGATGCCAATCTTACAGAACGTGATCTAAAAGGAGAATCCGTTTTCTACATTCCAAGCGAAGCACCAATCGTAGAGGGCTTACGTAGTTCGCTCAAAAAGATGGGTGTTTTATAAAATTTTTAAATGAGCATGTAGCTATCAAGCTCTTAGTGTTGCACAGCGAGACATGTTAGTCGAGCGGAGCAATATCTAAGGCTTGAGAGTGTAACATGCGGATTAGGGAGAATTGAATATATGAAGGATTTAAAGCATTTATACTACTTTGAAAACCTTCTAATGGACGCCGATAATGAGCTGGTTAGACAGGCCCAGGCTGAGGGCCGCGTCTGCGTTGGTTCAGTTTGTTATCAGATTCCAGAAGTGTTGATGAACTTAGGTAATGCTTTCACAGTAAGACTTCGTGCGCCTCGTACAGGTTCCATGGAAATGGGAACCTACTACCTGACCAGTCTTTTATGTGAATATTCCAGAGCATTGCTTGAGCGTGCCATCGAAGGCGGATACCAGTTTTTAGATTGCCTTATGGCACCAGATGGATGCACCATGATCAACCGTTGCGTTGAGAACATGGAGCTCCTTAAGATGAATGAAAAGGAGCATTTCTTCTACCAGTACCTTGAGGTTCCAATGAAGGCTGATGAAAATGGATTAAACCTCTATATTGGTCAGTGCAGAAGCAAAATCCTTGAGCCATTACATGAGAAGTTTGGTATCGACATTAGTGATGAGGCTCTTAGAAAGGCAGTAGAAGAACACAACAAAATCTGCCGTCTTATCACAGAGCTTGGAAACTTCCGTAAGGAAGAGAAGCCTCGTATTACAGGCTATGAGTTCCACATCATCACAATGTGTACTTATGTGTGCCCTCACGATTTACTTATCGAGAAATTAGAGGAGACACTTGAAGAGGTTAAGAATCGTCAGCCAGACGAGAAGTGGCCATTTAGAGCAAGAGTTGCTGTGGTTGGTTCTGAGATTGACGATATTGATATGATTAAGCTTGTTGAAGATTCAGGAGCTTATGTTTGCGCAGACAGATTCTGCTTTGGTTCATTGCCAGGACGACAGGAAATCATCCTTAACGATGAGGAGGATGTTCTCACACAGATTTGCCGTCAGTATATGATGAGCTGCATGTGTCCACGTCACATGGATACACCAAAGATGAATCGTAGACGCGAGTATGTAGATGAAATTGCCAAGGAATACAAAGCAGATGGAATCATCTACGAGCAAATGAAATTCTGCGACCCATGGGCATATGAGAGAATGGTTGGAAGCCATGTTTTACGCGACGAATACGGCTACCCAGTTCTTACAATTGACCGCCCATACGCAGTAGGAAATTCCGGACAGTTACGCACCCGTGTACAGGCCTTCGTGGAGAGTATCGAAATCAAGAAAATCCAAGGAGGTAGAAAGTAATGGGAAAAGCAGTCGGCAGCTCACAGCTTGGAAAGCTTTATAGTGGTGATAAAAAGGTTTTCAAGCATCGTGAATGGAGAGGAATAAAAGATACTTGGTACGATTACACCAGATGGCTGGGAATTATGGCCATGCTTGGTAAATTTATGCTTCATCCAAAGAATGTAAAAGGATTCTTTAGATATCGTTGGATGCTCAATTATTTAGCTGTTCCAATGATGATTGATAAGCATTCAATGGGGCTTCGTGGCCCACAGCTTCGCATCTGTCGTGAAGAGTACGATTTAGTAGCTTCAGACGTTGCTAAGCTTCTTACAAAGATCTTTTCTATGGATCAGAATCTTGGCGCTAAGCCTGAGAAGTCAAAGCATGTAGTCCTTATGGATGAGAATGAGATGACCAACATCATGTGTGGTTTTCCAAATCTCGAGGGACTTAGCTGGGAGACAGCAAGCTGCTATGTTTGCGTGCTTCTTCAGGGAGATGCCATGACACATTATCTTGATGTAGTTCAGGAATGTGGTATGCCTGGTGATGTTTGCCCTATGCCAGCATCCGAGGCAGGTATTTGTATCGATGGAGATATGCCAATCTTTGGTAAGTGTGCCGTTCAGTGTAACACTACCTGTGATGGTTCCCTTATGGGAAATGGTGTTATTTCACGAGCTCTTGAGCGCAATGGAATTCCAGTTCATCAGCTTGCTACACCACTTCGTCACACAGAGCCAGGAGTTCAGGAGTATGCTGCTCAGGAGGTTAGAAATGCAATCGCCTTTATCGAGGAGCAGACAGGCGAGAAATTCGACTGGGATTACTACTTCGAGTGTGCTAAGCGCATCAACATCGGAGCACGTGAGTGCTCAGAATGGCTTGAGCTTTCAAAGACAGATTATCCTCAGGTAATTGGAAATAACATCCTTCTTTACCGTGAGACAGAATACATGGCAATCGCTGGTAAGGTTCCAGCCTTTGCAGAGCTTGATAAGAAGATTACAAAGATGGCTACAGAAGCCTACAAGAACAAGACAATGCTTGCTAAGGAATACCGCCATCGTGCAGTAATCTGGGGCGTTCAGTCACAGTTCTATACAGATTTTGTAGCATGGCTGTTAAATTGCTGGGGAATTCTTCCACTTTTTGATATGCTTACTATGGTTTCTCTTGATCCTATCTCAGAGGATGATAAGGAACAGGCATATTACGATATGGCTCACCAGTACGAGAACATGATTATGAGAAACCGTACTCATGGTGGTTACGAGGTTCTTCTTGATGATCTTTGGAGATACTGTGAGGAGTTCAATGCGGATATGGTAATCCTTTGGGAGCACATTGCATGCAAGGCTCTTGATGGTATGCACGGTATGTTCGAGCAACAGGCCAGAGAGCATGGCATTAAGCTTGTGTGGGTAAACCACGATCTTTACGATCCACGTGTTATCCCAAGAAAGAATCTTCGTCAGGATGTTAACCGCTATATGCGTAGCGTATTGCGTGAAGAACCGTTAGATCCTACATTAGAGGACTACGATGATACTAATTTATGGTAGGAGAATAATAATATGAAATATTTTGGTGGATGTGATTCCGGTTCTACATACACAAAGTGTGTAATCATTGATGAGACCGGAAAGATGGTAGCTGATGTGACTCTTAAGAGTCGAATCAATGCAGTGCTTTCTTGTCAGGATGCTCTTGACCAGGCAGTAGCTCAGGTTCCAGAGTTAAGCAGTGCTGAGGATTTAACATATCTTGTAGGTACAGGATATGGTCGTAACAAGGTTCCATTTGCTGATGAGAACATTTCAGAGATTAGCTGTCATGCCATGGGTGTGCACGTTGCAGACCCTGAGGTAAAGGCTATAATTGATATCGGTGGTCAGGACGTTAAGGGTATCGCTGTGGATACAGACGGTACAGTTCTTAACTTCGCCATGAACGATAAATGTGCAGCAGGTACAGGACGTTTCTTCGAGGCTATGGCAAGAGCCTTCGAGATGGATTTGGACGAGTTCTCAAATCTTTCCCTCAAGGCAAAGAACGTTATTCCAATCACTGCTCAGTGTACAGTTTTCGCTGAGTCAGAGGTTATCTCACTTGTTGGTGAAGGTAAGCCTATGGATGAAATCGCTGCAGGTATCGAGCTTTCAGTTGCTAAGCGCTGCTTCGTAATGTCGAAGAAGGCTGGTGCTGTTGATAAGATTACACTTACAGGTGGTTGTGCAAAGAATGCAGGTCTTAAGGCAGCTATTGAGCAGGTTCTCAAGCTTAAGGTAATCGAGCTTCCAGTGGACCCACAGCTTATGGGAGCACTTGGCGCAGCTGAGTTCGCACGACAGAAAGGACTATAAAATGTTGAAAATTCTTTTAATAATTGCACTTATTTTGCTGTGTCTCTTCGTATTATCGTTTATCGTTTATTTCTTTAACTTAGATATGAAACTTACATCAGCAATTCAACCGCTGTTAGCTAAGCACTATGACAAGATAAAGAGAAATAGAAAGATTTAATCAATGAAGCTATATGATGAGACTATAAAGTGCATTATGTCTTCCTTTGAAGGGGCGCCATTAAAGCAGCTTGATATCGCAAATGCGAATTGGGCTGATGCAGGCGATCACAATCTTATCCTTAGAGCAGACATGGCTTATGAGCTGGGTGGTGGCACACATCCCGCAGTCAGCGCAATGGGTGTTACAGCAAACACCGAGCTTGTTCCAGCTGATGAAGTTTATATTCTTGGACCAAATTTGTCTGAGATAAAGGCAGATCAGCCTTACGCCAGAGTTGCTCTTGTGAGGGTAGCAGAGGACAGCCTGGGAGATGGCAATGTACTTTATAACGCTATTAGAAAAATCGAATATGTGAGATATCACATAAATCCAGAAGGGTACATGACTCGTATCTCTGCATCAAACGGCAGAGAGCCGGTTAGAGTCAGTGCTGAGGCTATTAAAAAAGGTCTTGGTTTCGCCCAGGTAGGTAAGCTTTTCTTGGATACCTACCATGAAAACAAAAATATTGAAGCTGTAAAGCTCATATTTATAACTGATCCAGATTTCGATTATAAATCGTTGTCTGAGCAGTCACGTCATCTTGAAGAGATCACTGGCACAATCGATCACATCTTCAAGAACGTAATGATGGATTGTGGCTCGTGTTCATTGCAGAAGGTTTGTGACGAAGTTGAGGGGCTTCGCGAGCTACATTTTAAAGAAAGAAAGGGAGTATAAGGAAATGCCAGAAATGAGTAAAGCAGTCATTCCACCACACATGAATGACAAGGCACCAAGCAAGAAAATCATTGAGCTTGGTAGAAAAATTACAGATGTTGCTGGACACAAGATGTTCGGTGTAAAGGTTGAGGATCCAGAGTACTGGGGTCTTGCAGAAATCGTAACAGAGGAGATGGCAGAGGTTGGTCTTACTATGAAGCTTCGCCATCATTACACATTTGATGAAATGTGCAAGATGAATCCTGAAAAGGCAAAGGACAAGGAAGCATTTCAGAAGCTTCTTGATGAGATGTCATATATTGGTCTCTTAGAGTACGATTACGGCGATCACTACGACCACAATGGCCGCACAGCTGAGCCTTCAGAGAGAAGATATTGTCTTCCTATGTTCGTTCCAGGTTCTGCGGAGCTTTTCAACATGGAAGAGTCAGTTCCTGGCGAGCGTTCAAATAATAGATTAAAGGAGCATCCAGCTCTTGCATCCTTCTTCGAGAGAATGACATTTATGCCACTTGATGGACTTACACACCTTATCCCACCAGGCGGTGCTGGTGTAGGTATGCACGTTATCCCTGTTGAGAAGGCTATCGAGTTCGAAAACGAGAAGTTAGACCTTGAGCAGATTTCATACTGGCTCAAGAAATACGAAGGCCACATCGGTGTTGGTCAGTGTTCATGCCGTGTATCAAGAGCTTGTCTTGAGGAAGGTTGTGGCGATGACGAGATGAACTGGTGTATCGGTCTTGGTGATTTCGCTGATTACTGCCGCGAGACTGGTAAGGGTCATGACATCACATACGAAGAGGCTATGCGTATCGTTGAGCGTGCTGAGACTCTTGGTTATGTTCACCAGATTACAAACATCGATGGTGAGAACAAGATCTTCGGTCTTTGCAACTGTAACGTAAACATCTGTAATGCCCTTCGTACATCACAGCTTTTCAACACACCTAATATGTCACGTTCAGCTTATACAGCTCACGTTGAGGCAGAGAAGTGCGTTGCCTGCGGTAAGTGCGTAGAGTACTGCCCAGCTGGAGCTGTTAAGCTTGGTCAGAAGCTTTGCAAGAAGGACGGAACTCAGGTTGAGTATCCAAAGGTAGTTCTTCCAGACAAGGTTCACTGGGGCAAGGAAAAGTACGATGAGAATTATCGTGATAACAACCGTAAGAACTGCTACGAGACAGGTACAGCTCCATGTAAGGTAGCTTGTCCTGCACACGTTTCTGTTCAGGGTTATGTAAATATGGCTAAGGAAGGCCGCTATGAGGATGCTCTTGCCCTTATCAAGAAGGACAACCCATTCCCAGCTATCTGCGGTCGTGTATGTAACAAGAGATGTGAGGCTGCTTGTACACGTGGTACAATCGACGCTCCTGTTGCTATCGATGACATTAAGAAGTTTATTGCTGAGCGCGATCTTCACGCTGAGACAAGATACATTCCACCAATCGACATCGCATCAAACCGCTTAACACAGTGGGATGACAAGATTGCTATTATCGGTTCAGGCCCTGCAGGTCTTTCATGTGCTTACTACCTTGCAACAAAGGGTTATAAGCCAACAGTATTCGAGAAGAACAATCGTCCAGGTGGTATGCTCACATGGGGTATCCCTTCATGGAAGCTTGAGAAGGACGTTGTTGAGGCTGAAATCGATGTTATCCGTCAGCTTGGTGTTGAGATTAAGTGCGGCGTTGAGGTTGGTAAGGACATCACTCTTGATGAGCTTCGTGCTCAGGGCTACAAGGCATTCTATGTTGCAATTGGATGCCAGGGTGGTAAGATTCCACCAATCCCAGGTACAGATGCTAAGAGCGGTATCGACATCGCTGTTACCTTCCTTCACAAGGCTACAGAAGATCAGAACCAGAAGATGGATGGCAATGTAGTTGTTGTCGGTGGTGGTAACGTAGCTATCGACTGTGTACGTACAGCTGCTAGATTTGGTGCTGGCAAGCCACAGATGTTCTGCTTGGAGCAGCGTGATGAGATGCCTGCAAACAATATCGAGATTACAGAGACTCTTGAAGAGGATATCGCAATCAACAACGGTTGGGGGCCAAAGGAAATCCTTAAGGATGCTGAGGGCAACGTAGCTGGTATCGTATTCAAGAAATGTACATCTGTTAAGGATGCAGATGGCAAGTTCAATCCACAGTACGATGAGAACGACACTATGACAGTAGAGTGCAAGAACATCATCTTCGCTATCGGTCAGGGTATTGAGTGGGGCGGACTCCTCGGTGATGGAAAAGAAAAGGTTGAGTTCTGGCATGGCAACTACCCAGTGGCAGATCACCTTACATACCAGACAGCGCAGCCAGACATCTTTGTTGGTGGTGATGTTTACTCAGGTCCTAAGTTCGCTATCGACGCTATCGAGGCTGGTAAGTGCGCTGCTGATTCACTTCACAGATTCGTACAGCCAGGCTGCTCTATGACAATCGGTAAGAACCGTCGTGATTTCACCGAGCTTGACAAAGACAATATTCTTGTGGAAGAATATGATACAGCAGGACGTAATGAGCCTGCTATCGATACAAGCATTGATATGAAGCATTCCTTCAGAGATGCTCACCTTACTCTTACAGAGGAGCAGGTTAAGGCAGAGGCTAGCCGTTGCCTTAAGTGTGGTGCGTCAGTAGTAGATGAGAATAAGTGTATCGGATGTGGTGTCTGCACAACTAAGTGTGCTTTCGATGCTATCCACCTTCACAGAACTCATCCAGAGTGCACACACATGGTTCCTGCTGAGGATAAGTTCAAGCATATCGGTGCTTACGCACTTAAGCGTGCTGCAAAGGTTGCCTTCTCTAAGAAGACAGAGGCTGAGAAGCAGGCTGAGCGCGAACACAAGGAGTATAAGCGTAACTGTAAATAATTCATGGTTATGTCAATGAGCCAGTAAGTAACAAGCTCTTAGGTTTCTGAATGAGGCATGCTATGGCCGAAAGAAGAAACACTAAGGCTTGTGACTGTAACTGGCGGTGTTGGCTTAGAAAGGGTAGTATAAGTAATGCATGAGTTAGGAATTGTATTTCACGTTGCGAAACAGGTAGAGGAAGTAGCCGAGCAGAACGGTGCTGAGCATATCAGCGAGGTAGTTCTCTCAATCGGTGAGGTTTCTACAGTTATTCCAGATTATCTGATTGATTGCTGGGCATGGAATGCAAAGAAATATCCAAGACTTGAGGGTAGCAAGCTTGTTTGTGAGACCATCAAGGCTGTGACTTTCTGCGAGGATTGTAAGCAGGAGTATGAGACAGTTGCTCACGGAAAGACTTGTCCACATTGTGGCAGTGGCAATACATATCTTGTCACAGGAAATGAAGTTATACTAAAAGAAGTTATAGCGGATTAATAGAAATCCCACGGCTGAGAGCCGTGGGATTTTTTTACATAATCTTGTTTTAATCTGTAGCTTCTACTGAAAGATCAACATCAACATCTTGATCTTTATCTTCAATCATTCTTCTATAGATGTTTGCAAGTAAGGCGCCTGAGATGTTGTGCCATACTGAGAAGATGGCACCAGGTACTGTTGCCATTGCAAGATCAGGGAATGCTGTAGCAGCAAGTGAGGTAGCAAGACCAGAGTTCTGCATACCAATCTCAACTGAAAGAGCCTTCTTTTTAGAAAGAGGAAGCTTAAGAGCCATTCCAAGTAACAATCCACAAGCGTAACCAAGAAGATTATGAAGGATTACAACCACGAAGATGATTGCGCCTGTTGTAAGAATTTGTTCAGAGTTGTGTGATACAACAGCAGCTACAATCAAAGTTATAGCAAGTACAGAAACAAGAGGAAGTGCCTCTTTAACCTTTGCTGTATATTTGCCAAAGAAGTGGTTGATGACGAATCCAAGAGCGATAGGAACAATTACCACCTTGATAATTGAGATAAACATTGCCAACACATCAACAGATACTGTTGTGCGAAGGAATAAATAAGTGATTACGGGTGTAAGAAGTGGAGCAAGAAGTGTGTTTACACTGGTCATTCCAACAGATAAAGCTACATCACCTTCGCTAAGGTATGTGATGACGTTGCTTGATGTACCACCAGGGCATGTACCAACGAGGATTACACCTGCAAGAAGTCCTGCTTCCAGTCCAAAAGCCTTTCCAAGAAGAAAAGCAAGAAGCGGCATGATAGTGAACTGTGCAAGGCAACCGATAAGTATATCCTTTGGATGAGTAAATACTAAAACAAAATCTTCAGGCTTAATTGTAAGACCCATTCCAAACATTACTATCATAAGGAGATAGTTAATCCAACTAGTCTGAATCCAAAGGCAGGTGCCAGGCTTAAAAAGAGCCAAAGCCGCTACTACAAGTACGATGATTGCCATGTACTTTCCGATAAAGCTACTGATTTGTTTCATAACAAAAAATCCATCCTTTCTGAACATATAATTTAGCGCTTTAAAGTGCTACTGCTATAAATCAAGATATCACTACAGATTTTATTTTTCAACTATCAATGGTAAAATTATTCATGATTAACATCTAAACGAGGGTGTGACTATGAATAAGAGAATCTTTATATTGTTGATTGCACTAGGGCTGTCTATGTCAAGTTGTGGAAATCAGATAGAAAATGTTGAATCAAATGAAAAAGAAGAAAAAGAAGAAAACATTGTTATGAATAAAAATGAAACAGAGAATAATAAAGATTTCTACGCCGTGGAATTTGATGAAAACAGCGATATCTTCGCCAGAATAAAAGGGAAATCCTACAAGGACAATTGCACCGTACAACTATCGGATTTACGATATTTACATGTGAAGCATATAGGCTTTGATGGACAGCCACATGATGGAGAGATTATCTGTAACAAATATATAGCAGAAGATTTGCTTGAGATATTTGAAGAGCTTTACAATGCAGGTTATCCAATCGAGAAAATCAGACTTGTGGATGAGTACAATGCAGATGATGAGAGTTCTATGGCTGACAATAATTCATCAAGCTTTAATTTTAGATTTATCAGCTACACCACAAAAATTTCCAAGCATGGTTATGGTCTTGCCATGGACATCAATACTTTGTACAATCCATATGTGAAAACCGTAGATGGTCAGCTTTCAATTGAGCCTGCTAATGCAGCAGCTTACGTTGACCGCACACAGGATTTTCCCTATAAGATTGACGAGAATGATTTAGCATACAAGCTCTTTACAGCCCACGGTTTTGAGTGGGGCGGTGCCTGGAAAAAGTCAAAGGATTATCAGCATTTCGAGGTACCAGACTCAGTGGTAAAGAAGCTTTACAACTAAGGAGAATAGACATAATGAAAAAAATTGCATCTACTATCTACTGGCTTGCTGTAGCAGTCGGGAGTTTAGTGTTGTTAAACTATACAAGCTATGTAAAACCCCAGTGGCTATTCTTTGGGATAGCAGTGGCAGTTGGGGCTGGCATATGCATTTTCAAATCAATAAAAAACGAGAACTATGTAGGCCAGACGCTGGCTATATCTAAGAATAACAACAGAAATCCTGTATATGATTACCTGAGACTGGTGGCGGTGCTTCTTGTAATCATTATCCATGTACTTAATCTGGATTTGAGACTTGCAACTGATATGGCAGGTACAGGTATCTACAACACCATGAATTATATTCGTTGCTGGAGTGGAAATTGTAATACCTTCTTCATTATGATTTCCGGAGCACTTCTGCTGGTGGATAAGGAGGAATCCGTATTTACCTTTTACAAAAAGCGACTTCTTAGAATTGCTATTCCTTTGATAGTTTATTATCTTTGGTATCTTTGGCAGTATGAAAAGATTGGTGTGCTTACATGGCAGGAGATAGCCATAAAGATATTATCAGCAGATGTTTACAACGATAATGTGCCACATTTTTGGCTTGTGTACGAGATAGTGGCAATTTATGTGGCTGTGCCATTTCTTAGAATTATGCTTAAGAACATGTCATATACAATGCTGACACAGCTTGTGGTTATTACTTATGTTCTTTCGATTTTTATGAAGTTTATTCCAAATCAGATTGGAACTATTATTCCACTTTCAGGCTGGTGCGCAGTGGCAATAGTTGGATATTGGTATAGCCGAGAGGAATCTAGGAAGTTTGATACATGGATGATAATCGCTGGAGTTCTTGTGAGCATACTAGAGTACTTTAAGATTGATCCAAACCTGGCTTATCAGGATTCAATGACAGCGCTTACTCAGTATTTTATAATCACTGTTCTTGCAGTATTTGCCATCTGCTTTAAGCTTCAGAACCATCTTAAGAATTTTTACCTTTTGAGATTGGTTAGCAAGTACAGCTACGGAATCCTTTTGATTCATATGTGGGCTTTGTATTTCGTTGTAAGAAACATTATTCATGTTTCATCGGTAATGTACAAGGGCGTGGGCTTTATAATTTTGGTGGTAGTTACTCTGCTTATTTCCACAGTGGCTGCATATCTTATAGAAAATCTCTTTATTGATATTTTCAATACAGTCATATCAATTATTTATAGAAAAAAATAAATAACAACAAAGGAAATACCCTCGGGTGGCTGAAGCCCGAGGGTATTTTAGTTTGCATGTCAATTAGAACATGCAGATATAGGGAGAAAATATATGAAAGGTCCGAATGACCTGGATATAAGCTAATTAAAAGAAACAACAGATGTTGCACAGCAGATTAAGAATAATCATGCTTGCACACCAGCGAACAACGCCGAAATATGGGCGATTGTAGCCGTAATAGTAACGTTTGTATTCATACCAGTTGTCATAGTTCTGTTGATTCTGGTTTTGGTTGCCATAAGGTCCATAATTATTGTAAGGACCATAGTTGGCAGACTGGTTATTGTTGTAGTAATCCTGATAAAAGGGACCGCCATTTTGGCGCTCATCCATAATACGGTTATATGCTGCCTGGATTTCTTTAAACTTTTCTTCTGCAGCCTCTTTATTAGGATTGTTTATATTGGCATCTGGGTGATATTTTCTACTGAGACTTCTGTAGGCTTTCTTAATTTCGTCTTCAGAAGCATTTCTTGATACACCTAATATGCTATAAGGATCTGTCATTTACGATTCTCCTTGGAATTATTCTTTCTCTTTTCTTTAAGCTGAAGATATTCGTATCTGGTCCATACACCGGAGTAAATAATATTTCTTAGAATATCTACATTATCGACTATAGGTAGTCTTTCAAAGGATTTGGCACATTCTGTCATCAGCGATGTAAGATTGATTTTTACAAAGCACTCAAATTCCTTTGGTGATTCTTTTTTCAAAAATAGGAGAGGATTGTAGCTTCCTCTTTTTTCATCTTTTTTTATGTCATCATAGGCATCAATCAAATAAATGAATTTGCCCATGTAATAACCCATACCATGAAGGGTTTGTCCCCAGGAATCCTGTTTCCAGTTAAATAGCTCGCCCAGCATTTCACCGGTGTAGCCTGAAACAAGATCAATGTTTCTTTCGCCTGTTTTTTCAGCATATGACAGCTTGTTGATATAATCCTCAACTGCCTTAACCTGTCTAGGATACTGTATACTGATTCTGTCGTAATCTTTTTTCAGCGAACTTGCAGCCATGCCTGAAAGCTTTGAACCATCATCGGCATAATTATCCATTAGGCTATGGTAGGAAAGAATGATATCCATAGCGGCTGCGTATTCCATAGCTTCGCTGGAAAATCCCTGCTTCTTTTTTGCAGGATGAATCATGCATCTGAAATCCTGTTGATTAAGCTCAGGTTCATAGAGACTCTGAAGCAGTATTGCTAAAAAGCATAAATCAAAATTAAGAAGCATCTGGCCTTTGACACCTGCCTGCTTTCCTAATTCCCTGCACAAGCCACAGTAAAAGCTCTGATATGTGCGCTTATCTTCTGGAGATAGCTGACTTCGATCTGCGTTAATATATCCAAACAATCCTTTAAACCTTCTTTATAAACTGTGTGCGACATCTATTACAGGTAACCTGAATTTTACCTCTGCCTCTTGGTACACGAAGCTTTTGCTTACAGCTAGGACATTTAAAAATCTTGTAGGTTCTACGCTGGTCCATGTCGTAGCGCATTTTTGCGATTTTGTTTTTTATATTTGGTGTAAGTCTAATAAAGAAGCCTCGAATCTTTGCTGTCTTCTGAAGAAACATCTGATTCTCATAATATCTCTTCTGATAGTTTTTGGAGAACATTCTCCATATGCTATAAATTAGACATGCCATTGCAAGCAGGTAGGCTATATTGGAATGACTAAACATAGTAACCAGCATTAGTATCATCGCAGCCCATGTAAAGGTTCTGCCTAGAGCATCCACACCGGTTCTTCCAGCGAACATTCGTGCTAATTTGTATCTGAAATTGTTCATTTGCTACCTCCTAAACAATTAGCTTATCTGCACTTTAAAGGTTTCCAGGTCCACCGTCAACAGTTTGGGAAGGGATTTAAGAAAAGTTTAATAAATGCTTAAGAAAGCTTGATAAATCAGTTGGGTTAGTGTAAACTAACTTTAGTTTAACGAGTTGCACAGGAGTTGGAAATATGGTACTCTTTTAATTGTGGTGAGTTGTATGCAATCGATTTATCACAGGTTCAAAATAACAGGAGGTTTTTATTTTGAGAACATTTGTAAATGAATCGTCAGAGAACTATTTAGAGACAATTCTTGTACTTAGCAAGAAGCTCCCAGTTGTTCGTTCTGTAGACGTGGCTAACGAGTTGAATTTTAAGAAATCATCAGTCAGCATTGCTATGAAGAATCTTCGTGAGAAGAATCACATCACAGTGACTGACGCTGGATATATTTACCTAACAGATGAAGGAAAGGCCATCGCTGAGATGATTCTCGAGCGCCATGAGCTTATTACTGATATTCTTGTTAAGCTCGGTGTTGATGAGGAGATTGCGTCTGAGGATGCATGCCGTATCGAGCACGTAATCAGTAAGGAAAGCTTTAAGGCTGTTCGTGATTATGCGAAGGATAAGATTTTAAAGTAATTATGGATATTGCAGTAAATAATAACGAACAAAGAGACATTATCGTGCAGCAGCTTCGAGAGGCGGGCTGTCGAATTACAAAGCAGCGTCTTGTGGTTTTGGATATCATCCTTAATTCAGATCCTTCCTGCGTGAAGGAGATTTACCGCGAGGCCATCAAAATCGATAAAAATATTGGTACTGCCACAGTTTACCGTATGGTAAATACCCTCGAGGAGATTGGCGTACTTAACCGCAAGAATATGTATCAGGTGGATTGTACAGCCTGTGAGCAGCATTGTGCTGATGAGGACTGTGATCCAAATTGTCCTGGTGGAAGCTGTCTTGCCTGTGAGACCAACGTGGTTGTCACATTGGACGACGATTCAAAGATAGTATTAAACAGAGCAGATTTACAGGACATTTTATACGAGGGATTGAAGGCAAAAGGCCGAATTTCTGACCAGAAGATATCTAGACTTGCGTTATAAAAAGGTGTATTATAAAAGGGCTGTCAAACCGTTGACAGCCCTTAGTTTTATTTATTAGAAGAGGAGATATAAAATGACTCAGTCACGTACACACAACTGTAACGAGCTTCGTCTTTCAGATGCAGGCAAGCAGGTTACTTTAGTTGGTTGGTTCGAAAACATTAGAAAGGTGTCTAAGAATCTTGGCTTCGTTATCCTTCGTGATTTCTATGGCACTACACAGATAGTTGTTGAGACAGAAGAGATGATGGCTGTTATCGATTCTGTTAATAAGGAATCTACAATCTCTGTTACTGGAGAGGTTCGCGAGCGTTCTTCTAAGAACACAGAGCTTCCAACTGGTGAGATTGAGGTCGTTCCTACATCAATTGAGATTCTTGGAAAGTGTACTCACAACGAGCTTCCATTCGAGATTAATCGTTCAAAGGAAGCAGATGAGAACACTCGTCTTAAATATCGTTATCTTGATCTTCGTAACCCAGAGGTTAAGAGCAAGATTATCCTTCGTAGCAAGATTGTAGCAGAGCTTCGTGCAGCTATGATTGCTCACGATTTCATGGAGATTACTACTCCAATCCTTACATGTTCATCACCTGAGGGTGCTCGTGATTACCTTGTTCCAGCTCGTAATCATCCAGGAAAGTTCTATGCACTTCCACAGGCACCACAGCAGTTCAAGCAGATTCTCATGGCATCTGGTTTCGACAGATACTTCCAGATTGCTCCATGTTTCCGTGATGAGGATGCTCGTGCAGATCGTTCTCCAGGAGAGTTCTATCAGCTTGATATGGAGATGGCATTTGCATCTCAGGAAGATGTCTTCGCAGTTATCGAGGATGTACTTCCACCTATCTTTGCTAAGTACGGCGTTTACAATTCAGCTTCTACAGCTCCATTTGTACGCATTCCATATCTTGAGTCTATGGACAAGTACGGTTCAGATAAGCCAGATCTTCGTATCGACCTCGTTCTTCAGGATGCTACAGAAGTTATGGCTGATTGTGGATTCGGTCCATTCGAGGGCAATGTTGTTAAGGCTATCGTTGTTGATAATCTTACAGCTACACGTAAGCAGATTGATGCTATGATCGCTGAGGTAGAGGTTGCTACAGCTCAGAAGACATACTGGTTCAAGCTTGATGAGAACGGCGAAATCGTTGGTGGTATCGCTAAGTTCCTTCAGGAGAGAAAGCAGGCAGTCATCGATGCACTTGGTCTTAAGCCAGGCGATTTCGTTGGTCTTGCAGCAGGTCCACTTCTCGTTGCTCAGAAGACAGCTGGTGTATTCAGAAAACTTCTCGGCGCAGCAGCAGAGGGTCACATGAAGAAGGATACATACGAGTTCTGCTGGATCGTTGATTTCCCTATGTACGAAATCGGCGAGGAGTCAGGCGAGCTTGAGTTCTGCCATAACCCATTCTCTATGCCACAGGGCGGTATGGATGCTCTTAAGAACAAGGAGCCACTTGATATCTTAGCTTACCAGTACGACTTAGTATGTAATGGTGTTGAGCTTTCATCAGGTGCTATCCGTAACCACGATCCTGAAATCATGATCGAGGCATTCAAGCTTGTTGGTCTTGGTGAGGATGATGTTAAGGCTAAGTTCCCAGCTATGTACAACGCATTCACATATGGTGCACCACCACACGGCGGTATCGCTCCTGGTGTAGACCGTATGGTTATGCTTATTGCTGGTGAGGAAGCTATCCGCGAGGTTATTCCTTTCCCAATGAACAAGAACGCACAGGATATCATGATGGATGCTCCTGCAACAGTAGAGCAGAAGCAGCTTGACGATGTACACATCGCAATCG
This sequence comes from Pseudobutyrivibrio sp. 49, assembly GCF_900100545.1. Taxonomy (GTDB): domain Bacteria; phylum Bacillota; class Clostridia; order Lachnospirales; family Lachnospiraceae; genus Pseudobutyrivibrio. The sequence goes on along the minus strand of NZ_FNDP01000009.1, from coordinate 445 downwards.
TGATGCCTAAGGAAGATTAATAAAGAATTTATGAAGAGATCTAGTCTTTGACTAGGTCTCAGAGTGTAGACAAAGAGGATGCTGCAAAACCAAGTTTTGCAGCATCCTTTCCTTGTTTGCGCGCCATGGGCGCGCTCTAATGGGTGAAAGTCCCGAACATGCCCAGATAGTGGGAAGTGTATAGCCGAACAGCAAGGGTGTCCATTGTGAGGTGGAATCTGAAGGAAGCTGTAAGCAAATCTCCGGTCCGACGGACAGAAATCACATATAAGGCTAGGCTACGAGAGATAAGTTGGCAAGGAACAACGAAGTCTAATAACTATCACATTTGTAGTAGCAGAGTAAATGTGGCGGATATATGGAGAGAAAGAGCGTGCACCTTAAGCGTGGAGGTCTCACAGAGGTTTCATTAGCCTAGTAACAACGAACTGTGAGAAGTCAGCCG
>NZ_FNDP01000003.1 GCF_900100545.1 Pseudobutyrivibrio sp. 49 | reverse complement strand
CCCATACCAATAATTCCTGTAATGACTTTTTCCATAGACAATTTTCTTTTCCGTGAGAAATTTCTTTCAGAATCAATACAGAAAGATTTTGCATTATCTGCAATTGTTTTAATTTGTGAAATCAAAAGTTTCTTTACCATTTGTGGTTTCATGTGCGCCTCCCTGAAATTTGTAAATATACTTACAATTTCAAGGGCCGCTTTCGCTACCTATGAAAATAATCAGTAGCGAAAGCGGCCGCACTTTTCTGCATTATTGTCAACCCTTTTTAGAAAAAAAGACCCCTGCACCATTTCTGATGCAGAGATCTTTATACATCCCTCTTAACTTAATGACATTGCCCCTCAATGGGAAGGCTTGTTGCCGTAACTAGCGGATTATAGTAAATTCTTAATTGCTTCAACATCATCCATAGAGATCTGCTGAGCTGCCTCATTTTCTTTCTGGATTTCAAGGTAAACTTCCTTGCGATAAATTGATATATCCTTTGGAGCTGAAATACCTATTTTGACTTGATCACCGCGAACTTCAAGGACTGTAATCTCGATGTTGTTGTTGATCATAATAGCGTCGCCTGTTTTTCTAGTTAATGCCAACATCGCTACTCACCATCCTTTCCATGTATTGCGTCATGAATAAGGTATCTTACCGGCTCGTTTCCATCGATGATAATCTGATCACCTACATTAGTGTCAGTATTAATAACGATAGGTGCCTTTAAATTGATAGATGCCTCCTTTGGATTCTTAGGAACACGCACAGTAACAAGTACGTAGGTGTTATCCTCATTTAAATCCCCAAGCTGTTCTAGTGAATCCTCGTTTAAAGCTGGTGCATAATCCGGCTTCACAACGTGTGGAAGCATAACTGGCATAGCAAAATCTGTCTCATCCAGAGATTGCAGCCACATGATATTGCCCTTGTCCTTCTTCTCTTCGTCGAAAATGAGCGTGTATCTCTTCATGTCTGGAAAACCTATAAGCCCATGAATGAGATTGATGATTTTTTCATCAGCAATTTCAATTTCGCCGAATAATCTGGTATTTACGCGCATTATCCTTTCTCCTTTGTGAAATTATTGGTTACAAGTAATTCAACAATGTAGAATCGCCCAGCTTTCCAGCGGCTGTAAGCGACGCCTGATATGCGGTGTAAGCGGCTGTATAATCGATGATTATCTGGGATAAATCTAAATCATCGTTTGTAGACTGAAGACTCTGTACAGTTTGTCGCTGATCCCCCACGCGTTTCTCTGTTAATTCCAGCGACTGCTTCTTACATCCCAAATCAGTAATTCCTAAACTTATTGTAGCATAATATTCATCAATTTTGCCTAGTTCGGTGCTAAAAAGTTTTTGTAAATTGTCCTCGAAGTAATCTCTTTCTTTCTCAATAGCCTTATACCAAGTGTCTAAATAGCCCTGATATTCGTCACCAGCGTATTGGGTTTCACCCTTCATTCTTTTGATTTCATCCAGCTTATTATTGGCTTCAATAGTATTCTTTACTGCCTCAATCATCTCTGAAAGATCACGCTGGATGTCGCTTGTGAATACATCACAGGCCTCTGTATTAATAGAGATAGTCTGATTCGCAGCTACCGTATATTCGATATCAAAGTAGATTCGCTTTCCATTTTCATCATATTTTGTATATGGAATATTTGTATCTACATCGTTTGGATCATAGCGCTTCTGGCAGTTGTAATAATATTCAGGTCGAAGCTCGCCCTCTTTGAAGCCAGTCTTGTCGTACTCAATATCTATAGTGGCATTCTTGTTTTTTAGTGTAGCTGCAACATTCTTTCCAAGTATTAAGTCTCCTGTTTCTTTGATGATAATTATGGCATCATCTGGAACAGTCTTAGTTCCCTTTGCACTTAATATATTTGTTGCATCTGTTGCATCAGCTATTTCTGCATCGCTCCATTCTGTTTCATTGGCGAATACAAACAGATTGATTCCTCCATCATTACGTGGAGTAGTATTATCATTTATAACTGTGTCAATCTCATCCTCTGTCTGACCACCTGATAAATCGTAATATGAGAAAGCAGCTATCTGATTTCCATCTCCATCCTTGATTGTCATCTTATTAATCGAATCATGGTCTACATCAGTCAGCGCATAATTAAGACGGATTCGATAATAATTTGTCTGCTCCATATCATCAATAAAGGTATAGTTTGGATCTGTTGGGTCAAGACCTAGGAATGGATTCTTTACTTCATCAGCAGTGGTTGGCACCTTATTTACGCCATCATAATATCTGTGCTCTTCCATGTTTGTCTCTGCCGTAAGAGTCTGATTAATTCTATATCTTGTCTGAGTTTCATCCTCTGTAAATACAAGATTACAATTTGTTCTGTAGCCTGTAAAAACTGTACGCTTTGCATAATCAGCATTTCCTTCTGCAAACACCTGCTTCTGAAGTGATTCAAGCTGTGTAATCATTGTATTTCTATCATCAGCATTATATGTATCAGAAGAGCCTGTTACTGCAATTTCTTTACAGTCCTTCATAAGACTTCTAATGTTGATAAGTGATGTCTCTGAAACATCAAGCCAACTGGCTGCATCAGGAATATTCTTGCTGTAGTACTGTGTAACCTGAGAGAGCGTGGTAGACAATCTGAGGGAACGAACAGCAACTACTGGGTCGTCAGAAGGACGGTCAATCTTCTTCTGGGAAGTCATTTGTTTGTTTCTGGTGTTGACCATCTCCTTAGTGCTGTTGATATTGGAAGCCGCGTTGTTCATTATCATTTTGTTTGTAACTCTCATAAAAATCACCTCTAAAACACTACTTTTTTTCAGGCTAGCGGGAAAGCAGGGGCCATTTATAATTGCCTTCGGCAATGGGCCCCGCTGTGGGAGAACATTTTCATAAGCTAAAGCATATGAAAATATCCTCCATATTAAACTCCAGTCTGAAGTATCAATCTATCATATATTTCGGCGAACACCGATATACATTTAGATGCCAGGTTGTAAGCATTCTGGAATTTCATCAAATCCAGCGCCTCTTCATCTTCATCAACACCTGACACTGACATTCTCTGCTCGGAAATCTGCGTCTTAATATTGGTGAAGTTCTTTGTGAATATGTTACACTCCTGCGTGTCTACAGTAACATCCGCGTAGATACACTGAAGGAATGCATCACCGCCACCACCTCTGAATAGCTTTGTCTTGCTCTGTAATTTCTGAAGTTCCTCTACTAGATGAGCTGCATCAACACCGTCCGTATAATTACCCTTGGTGGTTGTAGCAAATAATCCTGCATCCTTATCAGAATCCTTTGCGATAGTGACGTTCTTCGCTGTCAGGAGATAATAAGATTCATAATTCTTTGTCGCATCCTCATCATCTGCTGCACTGTAAATAGTTGCAGATGTTTTGTCATCTCTCATCTGATGCTCGATATTTAAATCAATCTTATCTTTAGCAATGAAGAAGGCGTTCATTAAATCACCGTTCAAATCCACACCCATCTTGTTAAGATATTCATTTAATTTTTCCTGACTATCAATTAGATTTCCTTCTGCGTCGTATACCTCTCCAACCTTTATTTCTCTGATATCTGTTATCGGATTTCCGTTATCATTGTATACTTCTGTTCCGATTTCTATCTGATTAAAAGCCTCGCAGAAATTTCTCAGGAAAAGATTCATCTGATTGTGGTAATAAGGAATTCCCATATAATCCACATCATCACCTACCTGAAGCTTTTTGGAAAGCATATTTCCCTGCTCCTCTACTGTCAGTGTCTGGTTCAGATAGAAGGTTATACTTTCAATATTTCCATCTTCATCTGTGTTATAAGAAAAGCTGTTGTAGGTATATTCCTTGTTGTTTACGTCAAGAGAACCACGTGTTGGCATGTTCAGCTCGTTGATATCTGTAATAGATAGATTCTGAACGGTGATGGTCTCGGCGTCAGCATTTGAAACCACGGCATGAAGGTTCTCATTGTTATTACCATCACGAACCTCAAACATAGCCTTCAGTTCTCCACCATTTCCACTTGGAGTAGCGTTAAATTTGTTGCCATCCTGAGTCCAAACGATTTCATAAAGACCATCGATATCAGACTGATTGTGATTCTGATCCAACTCTCTTGATACTACAGAAAGAGTGTTGTGCTCATAGGTATCTACAAGAATTTGTCCGTTAATATAGACCTGATAATAAGTAGCGCCTGTATCCATATCTGGATAATTTGAATTCTGTACCTTCTTTTCAGTTGCAGATACATCCACAATCTTTGAAAGCTTATCGACCAGAACCGCACGCTGGTCGCGAAGCTCATTTGCATGTCCTCCACCCTGCTCGATAGTATTAATCTGCTTATTGAGGATGGATATCTTTTCAGCTATCGAATTAATATCATCCACAGCTGTTTTAATCTCATCATTAATTGAGCTCTGCAAATCATCCAGCTTGGTAGCCAGCTGATTAAAGTACTCTGTCAGCTGCTTGGCTGTAGAAATGAACTGCTTTCTTACTGTGTCATCTCCAGGATTTCCCTGAAGAGTACTCATGGCGTTGTACATCTTGGTATAAATAGTGGTAAATCCAGTGTCCAGATTGGTCTCATTGAAGTAGTTCTCAATCTGCTTCATGTAATACTCTTTCTTCTCATAGAAACCTAGAGCTGAGGAATTATTCCAATATTTCTCATCATAATAAAGATCTCTTCGCTGAGTAACTGACTCTGCCTCTACACCAGTACCGGTAGTACCCCAGCTCTGGTAGCAACGGAGTGCTGATGAAGCTACAGTGTTTACAACCTGTCGACTGTAACCATTCGTATTTACGTTAGAGATGTTGTTTGCAGTGGTGTTAATCTGAGCCTGTGAAGTATTAAGGCCAGAGGCTGCAATTGTTAATCCAAAGAATGTTGATGACATAGGCTAATTCCTCCTGTCATTACCGATTAAACATGTCCAAGTGATGTGACAAGATGCTCAATCATTTCGTTTACTACGTTTATATATCGGCTGGCTGCGTTATATGCCGACTGATATTTAATCATTATTGTAAGCTCTTCATCAGAAGATACGCCGATTACACCCTGGCGGCTAAATTCTATTTCTTCCTTTGTTCCCAGTAGCGATTCTGCTGTAGACTTATATACGTTACCAGTGTTTCCGATTTCACCAATCCACTTAACGTAGAAACCTGAGTAGCCACAAGGTGTGGTATCGCTAGGATTAAGGTTAAAGTCCTGAGCTGTCCAAATAGCACTGAGGGCTGCACCCAAGTTGTGATTAACTGCTATCTTATTTTCCTTATACATGAGATGTGGAAGATAAGATTCCTGCTTTTCAAGCTCCTCATTCATTCTGAGGTTCTTTAAGGTGTAGCAGGTATTAGCATCGTCTAAATCTTCTTCGTTGTATACATACACCTGGACTACTTCATCATGAGTAGTACCATTACCATCATCAATAGTAACAGTTACATCCATAATCGAATTGTTTTTGAATCTGTCATAAGCACTTCTTACAAAAAGCTCTCTTGGTGGATACTCCAAATCGCTACCTAACGAACAATTTTCCTTATCAAGGATGTGCACTTTGCTGGCATCAAGTGTGACTGTCTCACCATTTTCATCTATGTAGGTAGCTGTTACAGCCCCTGAATAAACTTCATCTAAAGCTATGATTGGACTGTAGATGTTGTTTATTTCAGTTACAATCTGATGAATCAAGGTATCAAGCTCTGCCTCTGAATTCATCATGATTGAGTTTGCCACTCCCTCTTTATAAACATCAGATGAGATGTAATTTCCTTCCTCGTCATAGAAATCTCTGTAATCACTCCAGGTCTCACCTCTTGCCAAAAGAAGTGCCTTTACCTCTCCAATATCCGAGTCCTTCTCTGCACTTACGTTTGTTAAGTCATATATTGGATAGTAGTAATTCTGACTTGGATCGTCAGGATCATTTATCTCTGACATATGTGGCCAGTAAGGTGTAACGAAACCTGTCTTTCTGTCTGTAAGATTTCCAACTGGGTGATATGTTACCTCGTCGATAAACTCCACCTGCTCAAGCTCCACATGAACAACGCCCATGTTGTCCTCACGATATGTGATTCTTGCTAATCCTGAAAGTTCATCAATCAACAGATCTCTCTTATCTCGAAGGTCCATGGCCTTCTCGACGCCTGCTGATTCAATGGCCTGTATTCTTAAATTTAACTCGACCATCTCTTTTCCAATTTCATTGATGCGGTTCAGCTTCTCGGAAATCTTTGAATTGATAATGGTCTGATAATCTTCAAATCCATCTTCAACCGTTGTAGCACGGGACAAAAAAAGGCTAGCCTTCTGCAAAACAAGATTCTGGTTAACTGTATCTGAAGGATCTTTGGCAAACTCTTCAAAGGCCTCCTCAAAATCTTTGATGGCGTCTTTGAAAGCTTGTCCGTCAGATTCCTGCAGATGAGTGATAACCTCCTGCACTGCTTCTGAACTAGCGTCATAAAAAGAATGTCGCCCATTCTCACTTCGATATGCTTTATCTAAAAAGATATCGCGAGCGTGGACGATCGTTCCAACTTCCACACCGAGTCCACGGTACTGTGTACTCACTGCGGCTTCACCTATTTTTTGATAATTTCTATCTTCATAAACAACCTGCTCACGAACATAACCTTCGGTATTTACGTTCGAAAGGTTGTTAGCTGTTGTATTTAATCCATGTGATGCTGACTGTAGGCCAGATGCTCCAACATATAAGCTTCCAAAACTATTAGCCATAGGTCCTCCTTAAAGCTGCTAATCTTTAAGGACATCCGTTTCCTACTGTTTAGCGTCAAATCCTGATTTACCTAACAAATCTCCTGTAGTCTCTGCATCCCTGCCATAATTGGACGTCTGTGGTGCCTGTCTTGCACTCTTGATTAGGGTAATATCAAATTCAATCATCTCCAGCGCCTGGCGCAGGAGATTCTGAGTCTGAATATTAAGCACCTGAGCATTATCAGCTGCTTCCTTCAATTTACCCCTGGCAGTTATAAGTTGTTTTCTTTCTACAGGCTGGTTCGCCAAATTATCGATCATCCATGAAACGGTAATCTGCTCCCCGTCATGACCCATTACTGCTGCAATATGTCGCAGTAATTCGGCGCGTCGCTTCTCCAACTCCAATAATGAGTCTGCGATGGCTTGCTCCTGAGAGGTAATAGCTTCCAGTACGTCAAGCTTCTTATGGATAATAGAATCCTTCTTTTCTCCATTAAGACTAATTAACTTTTCATACTGCTCTGTTTCACCATCCATAGTTAAGAGCAATTCATCCATTAAACTAGCCACGCAATCTTCCTCACTTAAACTAAATCTGACCGAACTGAGACAATAATTTATCTGCGAAGTCTTCTGTGCTGACTTCGTAAGTACCAGCTTTGATTCTAGCCTTGATGTCTGCTACTAGATCTTCTCTGATATCTGCCGCCTCAGATACTGCTGCCTTAGCTACATGGTAGTCTTTACCTGTAGATGAAATCTGAACCTGGTCACGGCCCATTCCATTTGTTTTAGCAGCCTGTGTCGTGTTTTTAGTGTTTGATGACTGATAGAGCTGAGCTACCTGATTGTAAGCCTCTATACGCATATCGCCACACTCCTTTCCTCCCTTATTCAGGTGATTCTTTTTCGGGTTATCCCCCAACCATCTTTTTCCTACATTCCATTTATCGGAACAATTTAGTAAAACTTTATACCTATAATAAAAAAATTTAACAAAATTTTCAAAATTTCTTCTGTCATTATTATTATCGGCATCAAATAAAAAAAAATTGACCCCAGAGTTGAGAGGTCTCTGGGGTCGGTCTGAGAATTGTATTGTATAGAGAAATAAGATATAAGCTAATTCATAATCGCCTCTAATGGATCTAAATCTCCATCAGGGTCTTCAAAGATATATTCAGCTCTTTCTGCATCTATTGCTTCTGGATCTATTGCTTCTGAATCATAACCATAGTTTTCATACTTCTTTGAAAACTCATCATAAGTAATTATGTCATCTTCATCTGTATAGAAGCCTTCATCCTTTAATGCCTTAAGTGTATTTGTACAATCTACTGTCAGCTCTGCGTATATGCTTTGTTCATGCATAATTGTCTGGCCGCTATAAGCATTGTCATAGAAGGTTTCGCTGTCAGAGAAGTAAACTACATCCGGATTTCTAACTATAAAGTCAAAGGAATTATATAAACGCACCTTGTTATTCTCGTCATATTTATAATCATAGCCTGCAAAATCCTGCTGGAATACCTTTCCTGCTTCGATATCCTTAAGGAAGGCTTCGTATACTCTCTTGTATTTTGCCTTTTTCTCCTTAGTGCTGAGCTCATCAAACTCATTGTATTCAAAGTAATAATCATTGTTTTCTGGAACATCTACTAAAGTAGCAAAATCCATTGTCTTAATCTCACAGTCATTCCAGATATTTCCAATGATGTGCTCTTTGATTCTTCCTGGATTATTAACAAAATCCAAGATTGGCTGTGTAGCTGCCAGATATTCTGGTGTAACTACTGAAGCTTCTGTATTAATTACAGGATAGCTTCGGATAACAATCTTTCCGTTCTTAAGCTTGTAGCGGATAGAGAAGGTTTTTCCATCCACATCTGGATAATTGTAATTAATATTTCTAAGTTCCTTCTTATCTGTAAGGAAGTTCTGATGAATCTGTCTGAAGGCCTCGATATCCATCTCATCTGTAAAAACCATGGTGTAATTGTTATCGATACCTGCCCACTGAATGTCCTTTAACGCTGGAACTCTGTTTTCAATTCCCAGCACATCTAGTCTCATACAAAGAAGTACTCCAAGTGCTGCAAGTGAATAAACGGCACAGGCAAAAGCTTTCTTTGCACAGAAAACTCTTAAAGTCTTCTCAATAAGCATCTGTGTAGCAAAATATATTATCGCTCCCAAAATCAGCGCTGATACAATAGCTATTCCATATTTCATGTCATAGGTAAGAGATGTAAGCGCCTCTACCATTCCTGAAATGAAAGCACCTGCTACCATCGAAATAAAGAAGGACATTCCAACGGAAAATACTGGTTTCATAAATGGAACAGCAATGAAATCGAGTACTGTCTCAAGCTTCTTAAATCTATAAAGCTGGTAGCTCACAATAATGATAACTAGCGCAGCTGCTGCGTAAATTGCAAGAACATGTCCGCCTGTAAAGCTGTGCTTAAACTCTATTACTCGCTCGTAGTTGTCATCCATAACTACATCAGAAAATACCTTGGCATTATTAGGAATGTATAACACAGGAGTCCAAATCCTATACTGTATTCCGTTCATAGCCTCTGACAATCCCCACATGAGGATACTTGCAGTAAGACGAAATGCAATATCCATCATAAGATAGAGGAAATTAAATATAAAATAGAAGATAATGCCAGTAACAATCTGACCTGAAATCATCAGCGAAAAAATCGCTACTGCCGTAAATAGCAAGGTTGATACTGCTACAACAAGTGCCCAATACCATATACAAGAAAGACCATCACATCCACGGGCCGCTGCTGCAATTGTCATAATGACTGATGCCAATATTACTGGCACAAGGCTTACAGTAAGGCTTGATAAGATACCTGTGAAAAACAGGCTTCTTCTAGTAACTGGAAAAGAGTGCATCATATAGCTGTCTCTTCTATTGAATAAATACCAAAAGGTAATTCCTGTAACGATAATGGAAATAATGATGGTAATAAAGGTAGTCGGCATAGTACTCATATGCTCGAAAAGTCGCATTTCCATTGTATAACCAAGTCTTGAGTACCAGTCATCTCCATTTATATTAGCAGTGCTGATTACGAAATATACTGGAAGCATCAACAATAGGAGGACGAAATATAGTAACCCTGCAATCCATGTTCTGCTAATATTCTTTTTAAACAAAGCCATATTAAAAAATGATGTCTTTGACTGCATAGTTCTCACCTCCCAATTCATAAATAAATATCTCTTCAAGGGTAAGTGGAAGCACATCCATCAGAAGTGGATTCATCTGACCAATTGCCTGCTCTGCAGCTCTAGGTTCTCCCTTGACTATAAGTGTATGTACACGTCCGTTAGTAATCTTCTTTAATACTGTAATATCATCTGGAAGCTTTGGCATCTCGCCCTCAAAGGCAATCTGAATCTTAGTAATGGAAGTCTGAAGCTCATCAAGTGATCGCTCAATAAGAATCTTTCCATTATTCATAATGCCCACATGGTCGCATACATCCTCAAGCTCTCTAAGGTTATGTGAACTTACAAGAACTGTAAGACCATTCTCCGCAACATCGGACATAATAAGGCTCCAAATCTGACGGCGCATTACAGGATCAAGACCATCCACTGGCTCATCCAAAATCATAAGCTCTGGTCTGGCTGCGATAGAAAGCATAAATGCGACCTGCTTCTGCATTCCCTTTGAAAGACTGCGAACCATCTTCTTAGGATTAATTGCTGGGAAACAATCCATAATCTTCTTGAAAAGTGCCTCGTCAAAATTTGGATACATATTCTTATAAAACTTCATCATATCCAAGGTGTTAGCCTGTGTAAAAAAGAAGATGTCGTCTGGAATGACCGCATATCTGCTCTTGATTGCCTGATTTTCATATACTGGCTGTCCATCAATAAGAACCTGTCCAGCATCCTGCTTATACACGCCACAAAGGTGACGAATAATAGTAGACTTACCAGCGCCATTTGGTCCTACCAAACCATAAATGGCACCCTTTTCTACATGCATATTTAAATCATCAAGGGCAATGAAGTCTCCAAATTTCTTTGTAACATTATTTACCTGAATCACCCGTTGCCCCTCCCTTCGCTATCTCTTCAATTCTTCTGATAAGGATATCCTTATCCTGGCACAGATACAGAAGTTCTTTTACTATCTCATCGAATTCTTTCATAAGTTCTTCATTCCTCCCAGTTGCAACGTCCGCTCTTTCTGCGGCATAGCTGCCTTTACCTGCTATTGTGTAAATGTACCCTTCCTGTTCCAGCTCACGATAAGCCTTCTGGATGGTGTTTGGATTGATAGATAAACTTGTAGCAAGCTCTCTAACACTTGGCAGTTTCTCATCCGTTCGTACAGCCCCTGACACCACCAGGCGTCTTAGGCCATCCTTTATCTGCTCATATATAGGCTTGGAATCCCTGTAATTTAGTTGAATCAAGCTAGTACCTCCTCACGGTATTCAGTTATACTGTATTAGCTGTTCTAATACACTTATAGCACACCGTATTTTTAGTGTCAACAAGTTTTTTGGGGAATTTAGAAGCATGTCCTATAAAGTAAAAAACTGCAAGACCTTTCAGTCTTGCAGTCAGTATTGAGAATATAGATATCTATAAATTATAAGAAATTAACTCTGTCAGAAATATGCTTTTGCATATTTATTACATCATGGTCATAAGGCTCATCCATAAGTACTGATTTGATAATGAAATCAGCCGATGCCTTATTAACCGCAATTGGAATATCATAAACCTGTGCAATTCTCATAAGAGCCTTAACATCAGGGTCATGTGGCTGTGCTGTAAGTGGGTCTGAGAAAAATACGATTAAATCGATTCTTCCCTCCACTACCTTTGCTCCGATTTGCTGGTCTCCTCCAAGAGGACCTGAATTATAACCTCTAACTGTAAGACCTGTTTTATCGGATACCAGACGGGCTGTAGTACCTGTGCCGCAAAGAAAATGATTCTTTAAGATATCTTTGTTTGCCTCGCACCAGTTAACAAGAGTCTGTTTCTTTCCATCGTGAGCAATCAAAGCAATGTTTTTCTGTCTCCCAATAGTAAAAGTAACCTTATCTTCCATATAAGCCCTCCGTTTGTGCTGTTTATTTATGCTGCGTTACATACCTCAAACAACTCATCACAGTGATTTCTAATCAAATCCTCGAGGCTAAGCCAGTAGCTAGCATCCTCCTCTGTGTGATTACTGTATGCATATATATCAGCAATTTTTGCGCAGAATGTCAATAGCATTTCGTCCTCTGCGCCTTCAATCATTGCTGGTAATCTATCCTGAAGCAGCTTGTATACGTCCTTCTTCGCCTTATATTTTAATAATGCTCTATATAAAGCTTCTTTCTCCGCATCTGAGATATTCTCGATAAAGCCTTCTAATTTCTCTTTTGCCTGCATCAACAAAACCTTCCTAATCTATATGTTATGTAAATAATTATTTTATATAACGTTTTTCAACAGGAGGTAATTTATCATGAAAACTATAGAAGGTCAATTAGTTTTCATATGTTTGGCAAGAACACTCAAATTTTGGCAATATTTCCAATCGTTATTGGCAATAATTTTTACACTAAATTTCGTCCTCTTTTGCTATATCCTCAGCAGACATGTATTTGCGGAAAACTCTCTCCAGTATAGGATGTACTGAAGATGCAACCATACCTGGAAGGAATACCAGAAAGATTGGGAATCGATATACTAATAGACCAAGAAGTACCAAAACTCCAAGTATAGCGATACTCCAACCAATATTAAGTATCATGAATATTGCTGATACCTTAAAGGATTCTTTAAATCCATTCGCAAATCGTGCAATGTAAGCAAAATGATAAATCGCCCAAATAATAGTAACCACTAGCAACACTGTAAAGAAAATAAACATTCCAGCAAATGGGCTATCGTGACTGATAACATTTTTGGTAATATAAATATCTCCTGAAAGGATTCCAAACATCACCATAAAGATAAGCCATGATAATGTAGACTGCTTGAAGTTTTCCTTAAATGAGTGAAAAAACTCTAATGTGTAGCCTCTGCCCCTATAAACACATTTGTGAATCGCATAATAAAGTGCTGTAAGGCTGGCTCCAATTGTAAAAATAGGAATAGAACAAATCAAAAAATAAAAGCCTATTATCAGCATATCCGTAACCTTGGAAATGCCATCAAAAAATCTACTGTTAAAAAATCTACCCAAAATTATTCTCCTTTTTCTATTTTATATATAAGATCGTAGAAGTTCTGTAAGTATTCTTCGCTTCCACTCAAATCTGCTATCATCAAATACTTCATCTTTTCATCAAGTCCAAAGTATTCCTGAATTCCCGTACCTGTGATATCAACAGCCACATCATAATTACCTGTTATGCCGTCATCATCTGTAACATCTACATTGTATAATCGACCTTCACTGGTCCACAAATCCAAAAGCTTATCTGGTGCTGTTGTTTTTAAATCTCGAACAACACCCATATCTACTAGATATTTAACCCCCACTTCGTCAGTAAAAGCAAAATCAAGCTGGCCAGTCATAATGTAAATATCCAGCTTGTTTCCATAGCCACCCATATTTACATCATCATATGTATAAAAATCTGCTGAAAGATTAAATCCATCGTGCTTTGCCATTTTAAGCACATCATGCATTTCATCAGCTACCTTTTCATTGTACTGGCTAGAATTGATAATCATTCCATAAAACTTGTACTGGACATAGGTGAGTGCGTGATGAACACCCCAGGTGATGGCTCCTACAATTAAAAGCGCTACTATTATATGAAACTTGTAATACTCCCATATATATTCAAGCTTCTGTCCAAAGGTCATTTGAGAAAGCTTCTTTTTCTCCCCTTTTAAGGATTTTTTTACAGCCTCCTGCTCATTATCTACATATTTCATAGCATACCTCTTATTACTTAGTCTAAGAGATATAGTACATAAAAAAAAATGCTACTTCAATAAAGAAGTAGCATTTTTAATAAACTTTTTATATTAGATGTTTAATAGCTTTGCATATGCTGCAAGAGCATCTGAAGTATCACCTGAAAGAACCTTCTTTGCAAGTGTCTTACCAAGCTGAACACCTTCCTGATCGAATGAGTTAAGATTCCATACGAATCCCTGGAACATTACCTTATTCTCGAAGTGTGCAAGGAGTGCACCAAGTGTCTCAGGTGTAAGCTGATCACCAACGATGATTGATGATGGGCGGTTACCCTCGAAGTACTTGTTTCTATTATCATCATCCTTACCACAAGCGAAGGCCATAATCTGAGCTGCTACGTTAGCGCAGAGCTTCTGCTGTGATGTGCTATCCTCGATAACAACATCTGTAGCCATCTGGCTCTTCTTGAAGCCAACGAACTGAAGTGGAATGATATCTGTTCCCTGGTGAAGGAGCTGATAGAAGCTGTGCTGTCCGTTTGTACCTGGCTCACCAAAGATAACTGGGCCAGTAACATAATCAACAGGCTCGCCGAAACGGTTTACACTCTTTCCGTTTGACTCCATATCAAGCTGCTGTAAGTGAGCAGGGAAACGGCTAAGTGCCTGTGAGTATGGAAGAACTGCTGTAGTCTCATAACCGAGAATGTTTCTCTCATAAACACCGATAAGAGCATCAAGCATTGCAGGGTTCTTGCGAATATCTACATTGCGAGCAAGCTTATCTTCTTCTGCTGCACCATTTAAGAATCTAGCGAATACATCTGGACCAAATGCAAGTGAAAGGATTGCGCCACCTACTGAAGATGTAGATGAGTAACGTCCACCGATGTAATCATCCATGAAGAATGCGTCAAGGTAATCAGCTGACTTTGCAAGTGGTGAGGCATCTGATGTTACAGCAATCATGTGCTTAGATGCATCAAGACCAGCCTTCTTTAAAGCATCCTTAACGAATGACTCGTTTGTAAGTGTCTCAAGTGTAGTACCTGACTTAGAAACGAGAATGAAAATAGAATGAGCAACATCAACACCAGCAAGAACTGATGCAGCATCATCTGGATCTACGTTTGAAATGAAACGAGCTTCCATCTTGAATGTGCCTGTTACTTTTGCCCAATTCTCAAGAGCAAGATACATAGCGCGAGGACCAAGGTCTGATCCGCCGATACCTATCTGAACAGCTGTAGTGAACTTTTCGCCATTCTCGTTAACGATTTCACCATTGTGAACCTTGTTAGCGAACTCTGCGATACGCTCCTGCTGCTTAACATAGAACTCCCTTTTGTTAACCCCATCAGCAATAACATCCCCGCCAAGCTGACCACGTGTAAGCTGGTGAAGAACTAATCTCTTTTCCCCTGTATTAATAACCTCTCCGTTGAAAAGTGCTGAGTATTTGTCGATAAGCTCTGCTTCGTCAGCAAGTCCCTGAAGTGCATCAAGAACAGTGTCATCAACCTGCTTTGCAGCGAAGTTGTATGCCATACCATTTGACATTGGAACTGAGTACTCTGCAACACGCTTTGCACCGTTTGCTCCAGCCATAACTGACTTAAGCTCTACCTGATTCTTCAACCCCTGAAGAGTCTTGTAAGATTCAAGCTTATCAAAATTATTCCATGCTACCATTTTCTTACTCCTTTTATAATGTAAAATACTTTTGCTCTCATGAAAATAGCTAAAACGTTTTCTAACCAAAAATTTTATAATAAAACAGGGTGTAATACAATAGATTACACCCATTTTTCAATATCTTATTTCAGTTAATACTCAAAGTTTTTTATTAGTGTTTGAGCAACTTTTGTTGCGCACAGCTTCTATATTGCACCTAGCTGCATCCTGTAATATTTCTCGTAAATGCCACCCTCTTTTATGAGCTCTTTATGAGTTCCTCTTTCCTTGATTCCATCACCATCTAATACAATGATTTCATCTGCTCCAAGGATTGTAGATAAACGATGGGCGATTGTGATAGTGGTTCTTCCCACTGCCAGCTTATCCAAGCTCTCCTGAATGTAACGCTCGCTTTCATTATCAAGGGCGCTTGTTGCCTCATCCAAAATAAGAATAGGTGGATTCTTAAGGAATACTCGTGATATAGAGATGCGCTGCTTCTGTCCACCAGAAAGTCTGGTGCCTCGCTCGCCTACCTCTGTATCAAATCCATTTGGAAGGCTTTCGATAAAATCAAGGAGGTCAGCATTTCTTGCAGCCTCTATGATTTCTTCCATTGTGGCATCTGGCTTTCCGTATGCTATGTTCTCTTTGATGGTTCCATTGAACAGATAAACATCCTGCTGCACGATACCAATATACGAACGAAGAGATTTCTGTGTAACAGTCTTAACATCTACGCCATCGATGCACACCTGTCCGCCTGTAACATCATAAAATCTAGGTATCAGAGCGCAAAGTGTAGTCTTTCCTCCGCCTGATGGTCCTACGATTGCTACGGATTTTCCTGCATCTACATGAAGGTCTATATTTTCAAGAACTGTCTCCTCTTCCTCATATGAGAATGATACGTTTTTGAAGTCAATCACACCTGTGACATCTTTAAGCTCTTTAGCATCTGGGCTGTCAACAATCTCAGGCATTGTATCCATAACCTCTGTGAATCTCTCAAAGCCAGCCAAGCCCTTCTGTAGCTGCTCTGTAAATTCCACAAGAACATTTACTGGATTGATAAAGATATTTATATAGAGGGCGTAGATTGCCAAATCCTCACCTGTCAACTGTCCTTTAGCAATGAAATATCCTCCTGCAACCAAAACAGTTATAAACATAAGTCCTTCAAAAAGACTGTTTCCTGCATTGAAGGTTCCCATAAGGATATAATTCTGCTTTTTAGATGAAAGGAAAGAAATATTGCTCTTGTCGAATTTTTCTGTCTCAATATCTTCGCCAGTAAAGGACTTTACAACTCTGATTCCACCGAGAGTATCCTGTAGCGACGAATTAATTCCAGCAATCTTCCTGCGGTTGTCTGCAAAAGTTGCTCGCATCTTTCTGTTTTGCTTAACAGCAAAAATCGCCATAAAGAAAACCACCACCATCAGACAGCTAGTCATAGGAACGTTGATTCTCATAAGAAGAATTAGTGAACCGATTATTTTAATCACTGAAATAAATATGTTCTCTGGACCGTGATGTGCCAGCTCTGAAATATCAAACAAATCTGATACCAGCTTACTCATCATCTCGCCTGTGTTGTGATTGTCATAGTAAGAAAATGAGAATGCTTCATAGCGTTCAAAAAGCTCTCGTCTCATTCCCGATTCCATCTGAGCACCCATCATATGTCCCTGATAACTGACATAATATCTACAGGCACTTCTCACTATATACATTGCAAGTAAAAGCGCTGCTATAATTCCAAGCTTGCTTAAAATTACCTCTGGTGCCTCAAGGAATAATGTGGCCCGAAGAATTCTCAGGAACTGTGGGAAGGTAAGATCAATGATTGATAGTACTGTGGCGCATATCAAATCTAAGATGAATACACCTATATATGGTTTGTAATATGGGATAAATCGTTTAATTAGTTTCATTTGATACCTCGTATAAAATCTAGTTGCATCTAATCTTTCATATTACAATACCATTTTTACATACAAAAAACCACCGGCTCACATGAACCGGTGGTTGAATATTAAGCTTCTAATTCTTCAGCTTTAACTGCATCTGTCTTTGTATCCGCTGCTTCCATTTTCTTCTCATAACGATTGTAAATAATCCAAGCAGCAAGACCAAATACTACAGGGCCACTGAGTGACCAGAATGTAGTCTTGAAATCACCATCAAGTGCTGGCTGAATAATAGCAAATACATTCGCAAAAAGAAGTGTTAATGTTACTACATAGCCCCAGATGTTTGCTGACTTCTGAGATTTGAAAATAACAAAGCTTCTATCAATTCCCTGAAGCTTCTTGAACTTAGGGAATGCGAATGAAATGAACATGTAAGGTACTGTCATTCCAACGTTAACCATAGCTGTTAGGATAACGAAGAACTTCTGCATTGAATCTCCACCAAATGAAACAAGGAGAATCATAACGCTTACGACTGCACACTGTACCCACATAGCATTCTTAGGCATACCGTCTGCTTCGATCTCACCCATCTTACCAGGCCAAAGTTCCTTTGGAGTACCCTCGATAATCTGCTTAAGTGGTGAATAAACAAGTGTAAATAATGCTCCTGCAAGGGCGAGAAGCATGATAAGTGCATAAACACGAGCAAAGCCGTGAGCAAGTGCAACCTGTGTAGCTGCAGTTGCACCAAACACCTTACCAAATGCTGCTGCAAAGTTTGACATAATTACATATGAAACATTTCCAAGTGTGATTGTATCAGCACCAAGAACCTCTGCGTAGTTTGTAAATGAACCTACAAGCATGATAAGAGATGCATAACCAACTACGATAACCATAGCTGCAATGATGATTCCCTTAGGGAAGTTCTTCTTAGGATTCTCTGTCTTATCTACAAGACCACCAACTGCCTCGATTCCGCCGTATGCAAATAACGCATATACGATAAATGAGAGGAGCATGATTGGACTGCCCTGGTATGCAACATTAAGAGGAACCTTAAGGGACTCCATACCTGCGAATGGCTGCTCAAGCTGACCACCGCGAGCGATAATCATAATGATAGAACCAACTACTACCATGATGTTGATAGTAAGAACTGCTGTACCACCAACAGATGTTACCTTGCTAATCTTATCAATACCCTTTGAATCGAAATATGTGATAAAGATGAAGAACAATACAGCCATAAGACCAAGAAGTCTTGAACCAGATAAAAACTCGATTCCGAATAATGACCATGTTGATGTTGTATCTTCACCAAAGATGATGTTTGAAACTGGTACCCAGATACCAGATGATACGTTTACCATCCAAAGAACGTAAGATGTGTACCACATAAATGTACCGATGAATGCGTACTTTGGTCCTACTGACTTACACATCCATGAATACATTCCACCTGTCTCATCCTTGAAAGCAGAACCAAACTCTGCAACCATAAAGGCAAATGGGATGAAGAATAAAATACCTGCGATTACAAACCAAGGAATCGCTGCATATCCCATTAAGTAATAAGAACGTGGAATGTTGTTAAAACCGTAAACTGATGTAAAAATCATCAGAATGAGGGACATAAGCCCTAATTTCTTTTCTTTCATTACTTACTTCCTTATAACAAAATATACTCTTAATTTAATTTTCGCATGAGCGAAAACTCAAATATTATATCATGTCATAAAGGAATTCTCTATAATTTAGTTATATAAAACAGTGAAAATACAATGTGTTAACACTTTAAAACGCAAAAGAAATATACACTAATATTAGTTGATGATGAAAAATAGCACCCAGCAATTTTGCCAGGTGCTACATTCTATCTAATAGCAGAACCATCTGCCCATCTATCCATGATTTTTGTAGAACATCGTTTATTATATCATCAGGTTGATAATTCCCTATTAGAAACGGTGATGTAGGGTCATGAAGACTGCTTTGAGCCATGACAACTTCAGGCTCCGCATTGGCATAACAATATCTACAAAGATGCTTACAGGTGTTGTAAGCTCCAATATCACAGGAAAGATAGCAGGCACATTCTTCTCTTGCGCCCTTCTTCTTTGGAGCATTAAGTCTTTGTCCAATGGCTCTCTCATAATCTGTAATTGTCATGCACCCACTACAGTCTGCTCCAAACTTAGCCAGCTCATCTCCTTCTGCACAGGGCTTAACTGTCATTCCATGAGCTGCTGCAATTTCTATAATCTTCTTTCCCATTCTAAGACGCTGGTCTTTTGTAACTGCCTTTGCTTCAGGGAAATTTCTTCTTACCTTAGGATATAAATCTATGAAGCTGATAACTACTGTTTTTGTGTATCCCTCTAGAGCTTCAGCTATTTGCTGAAATGCATTAATGTGATATTCCTCTGTGTATCTATCTGAGATGAAGATTGGATCATATCTCCAGCCAACCCGGTTTATGCCAACCATCTGGGACAGTGTTTTAAAATCCTCTATCAGCTTGTGCTTATCCGGTACATTGGGCTCAATATCTCTTCCATATGAAGTCAGGGTCACAAACCAATACTGTCCATAGTCCTTTAGCAAATCCATATACTTAAACATAGGCGCTGGATTCTTAGTACAAAAACCGATTACATCCACCACCTCAGGATTCAGCCTGTATCTACTTACTTGCTTTGGATTATATGGATTTCTAACACAGACATATCCTTCTCTCAGCCTGTTCGCAAACCAGTCTGAATAAAACGCTGGAATGTCCGTGCGCTGCCCTGTGTTTATTATCATAATCTACCTTTCATTCCTCTACTCTAAATACTTGGCATTGACATACTTTGTATTTCTCGCTTGTCCTATCTTTTTTATTGAACCACTCTTTACCATTTTACCTAGCACTGCCTCAACGGTTGTAGGGCTAACATCTAGTAATACTTCACATATCTCAGCCTTTGATACAGGTAAAACACTATTTAAAACTGTTTGCTCTACCCTTTCACTCTTTGCAATCTTTTTCCCATTCACAGTTGAAAAGCGCTTATCCAATTCTTTGTAACACTTATATAGTGTAGACAAAAAATTCTTCATGAACTCAAAATATGAATTCTCATTTTCATGCCATCCTTGAGAAGAAGCATGCAATGCTTCATAGTAAAATTCTTTTGAATTATTTATCTGTTCCTCGAATGAGACATATTTACATACATCGTATCCGCTCTTATATAACAACAAAATAGATAATAATCTCGAAACTCGTCCATTACCGTCTGCAAATGGATGTATGCATAAAAAATCCAAAATTACACATGGAATCAAAAGTAACTTATTAACCCTTGGATTATCTCTTGCATCTATATAAGCTAAGATAAGTTGTTCCATTGCATCTTTTGTCTCATCTGCTGGTATTGGAGTAAAACGAACTTTACGTCTTCCATTTTCATCAACCTGTAATATTAGATTGTCATCAACTTTATATTTACCTGACAGTTCATATCCTGCCAAATCTGTCATCATCTGATGAATATGTAAAATTGTATTCTCGCTGAAACTCATAGACTGATGGTTTTTATGAATCTCATCTAATGCGTCTCGGTATCCAGCAATTTCACGTTCGCTATGGTTTAAAGGAGCACTATCTCCATTCACAATTTCTTTAATTCTAGCATCTGTAGTGATAATTCCTTCAATAGCATTTGACCCTTTTACAGACTGCACTCTAGCTATTTTTTCAAGTTCAGTATATATGCTTTGATTAGCATCCTTACGCTCAGACGATATCGCATCAAATGCTGCAATTGATGCTGTTAAATTAACCATTTCAGCAGGTAACATTCCCTCATCTAAAAAAGAATAATCATATTTATGCATATAGTACCTCCTCAAGTATCTGCATATAATATACAATAAAATATGCAGATACTCAAACAGTATCTGCATATAAATTGACTATTAATATGCAGATACTTACTTTTTTGTATGCAGAAAAGCATCCACATCATTAACAGCCTGTAGCTCCACACATGCTGCTCCTTTATCTTTTAGGATTAAGCTATAGGAATCCTCCATAGATAATACCTGGTGAATTCTTTTTTTTATCTAACTATCAAATATCCGATAACTGGACCTAAAAAAATTGCTATATATATCAGTGTAATCCATGGCTGATAGTCCACATAAAACTCTTTAAAGGTTAATCTCCATGGATGCTTAATCAGAACCCATCCAACCAAATCAACTACTATGCATATGATTGCCCAAATTGCACCTGCTATTAGAGCCG
Organism: Pseudobutyrivibrio sp. 49; assembly: GCF_900100545.1. Classification (GTDB taxonomy): domain Bacteria; phylum Bacillota; class Clostridia; order Lachnospirales; family Lachnospiraceae; genus Pseudobutyrivibrio. Next base: position 184,063 of record NZ_FNDP01000003.1, on the reverse strand, counting down.
CAGATAATGTCTGAGCATCTAATCCTCTCATATAAACACATCCTAATAAAGAAAAAATAACAATGTTGTACAGTGGATGCCAAGGCTTGGTTTTCTCATAACCTTCTCCCATACCTGGGCTCTCCTTCATGGATTTCATGTGTAATACCTTGATGTTAAAAATGGTTTGACCAATTCCAATCCATGTAACAATCACATAACCAATCAGTAACAGTAACAATAATCTCCCTAAATTCATAATATCATCTCCTATTCTCCAGCTACATATTCAAGTGAGAACTGCTCACATACTACCTTTGATTCCTCAGTAAATGGAATGCCACTTTCCTCTGCGCACTCCTCGAAAAATTCCTTATGCACTCTTCTCCAATAATCTAATGATCGGTCGCCCTCACCCTCTGCAAATGCGTGTGATTCTGGAACCTCATTGAATGGAAGAATAAATACTTCCTTAGTCCTAATGACACAAACTGCCTCTTCTTTACCATTTAGTATTACACTGTATTCTCCCACTTGTGGAAGCTCATCAAGTGCATCCTCAGCCACATAATCATCATAGGAGCTGGCTGTTCCATACTTAATTCCTTTGACTACTAAATCTGCCAATTCATCTGCAGTCTCTTCATCATCTCCGAACCCCCATGCCTCATATGGCGTACTAATATCTACATTCTTCTTTTCACAAAACTCTTTCCATAATTCTTTTTCTGTCATTTTGTTACCTCATGTTTTAAGTATTTATTATCTGCTTAGTTTTTTCTCCATCAAATAAAATCTGCCCTTGCGCCAGTCAGCATGACCACGTTTAGCATATCCATTCTTTCCATAAAGACTCAGTGCATATGGATTCTCCGAGAAAACATCCAGTCTCACTGAATCATATTCCATATCTGTCAGCTGATTCTCGATGTGCTCAAGCACCTTCTTGCCCACTCCATTATTCTGAAAATCTGGTGATACACATAATCTATGAATGATACATGGGTTTTCATTTTCCCATTCGCATTTACGATATTCGTCATCACACTCTTCGCTTACTACATAGATTGCCGCAAGCTTATCATCCTCTGATGCCACATAAAGTGTTTCCTTCTTAATGTCATCTTCAAAATCATCAGCTATAGGATATATATCATCCCACTGCTCTATACCCTGCTCAGACATGAGCCTCTTGGCCGCATCTACCATAATGCAGATTTCCTGTATATCTTCTAATGTTCCTAGTCTGTAATCCATCTTCAAGCCTCCATTTCAAGTAAAACAACTATTATTTCTTTGCCACTTCCTGCAACTCAAAGCGATACTTCTGCTTCACATCGGGATACTTCACATGGTCAACCTCTGATAAAAACATCTCCTTAGGTCTTACCCAAAGCGATCCATCATCATAAAGCTTTCTGTAGATAACCATTTCTTCCTGTGTTTCCGAATCTCTGGCAACATCCTCAACTAAATAATAATTGCCCTTGAAATGCTTATATATTCTATGTAACTGTAGTTCCTGCATCACTAATCCTCCCAATAATAATTTGTACTCTACTATAAGTGATTTGTGAGTATAAATAAAGCCCTATAGCAGTATTTTTATCTACTATAGAGCCTTATTTATTACATTCTTTTTTACCGATTACAATATTCTAATACTTTGTTATAAAAATTCTTATCCTCTTCAAAAAGGCCGTGTCCAAGTCCATCAAATATCTCCAACTCACTACCAGCGATACCTTCTTTCAACTCATACGGTGCATCATTTCCGACTGTGTTATCCCTGTTGCCTGATAAGATGTATGTTGGACACTTTATTTTTGCCAACTCTCCACGGGCATCAAAATTTAAGATAGCATGAGCATTTATAAGGAATCTGTCATAGCTTGCTGGCTTTGTGAATCTGGATAAGGCAGGAAGATACTTCTTATTCTTTTCGTTGAATTCAGGCGTATAAACCTTTTCTGCTGTATCTAGCATCAGGTTTGTGTGGGTGTCTGTGCTTGTCATCTCAATCCACTTAGTTACAACGCTTTTAATAGTGTCATTAGCATATGACGCTGTCACCACAAGAATAAGCTTTTCCACCAACTTAGGATGATTTGCAGCCAGGTACTGTGAAACCATTCCTCCTTGAGACACTCCCATAACTATTGCTTTATCTATCCCAAGATTCTTCAGTGCTTCTGCCTGATCATCTGCCATTTCTTTTATAGAGTAGTTTTCTGGAAGATCATTTTTTCTGCTGAACATATAGACTGTGTAATCTTTAAAAAAATGTTTGTATGAACCTGCCAATAAAAATGCTTTGCCTTTTACAGTCCACAAACCATCTGATAATCCTGGTAAAACAATCAGATTCTTTTCCCCTTCTCCGAAAGCCACATAATACATATCTGTATTTCCGACTTTCACACAGCCATTCTTTCGCATTATATCTCCTCCCTGTGCCCATCTAAGAAATTTATTGCTCTTTTAGATTATATCTCCATCTAAATACTGCAACTCCAATGATTACCACATATCCAATAAATGATAACAGTGTTGGTAATTCTCCCAAGAAAAGAATACCAAGGATTGCAGCAAAAATCACCTGTGTATAATCGAATACTGATATCTCTTTTGCAGGTGCAAATTTATATGCAGAAGTAATTCCAAACTGACCTATTGTGGCAGATAGTCCTGCCATGACAAGACATAACAATTGAATCGGCTTAAGAGGGACATAGTTCATAACTATAAATGGAATTGTAACCACTGTTGAAAACACAGAAAAGCAAAGTACTATTATCGGTGTTCTCTCACCTTTCTTACCTAGTCTTCTAACAAAAACATAAGCTGTTCCTGCTCCGAATCCTCCATACAATCCAATAAGTGCAGGGACAAGCTGCATATTACTTCCAGTTGGTTTTACAATCAGCATCGCTCCAAAGAACGCAATAATTACAGCCAATATATCAATCTTCTTTGGCTTCTCTTTAAGAATAGGGATGGAAATCAAGATTGCAAAAAATGGTGACAGCTTATTTAGCATGTTTGCATCTGCGATATTCAACTTATCAATGGCATAGAAGTTTGCGATAAGTCCACTTGTGCCAAACAAGCATCTGAAGAATATATCTGTTCCGCACCCTTTTTGAATTCTAATCTTCTCACCAGATTTAGCTAAGAGAATCAGTGATGCAATGATAGCAACCGCATTTCTGAAGAAGGCCTTCTCCATAGTTGGAATATCTCCAGATATTCTCACAAAGAATGTCATCAGCGAAAAGCCAAAGGCCGCAAATAATATGCATATTATTCCTTTTGATTTATTACTAATTTTATTAATGTCTTTCATCATTTTTCTTCCGTATAAACAAAAACCTTCTTGGATATTACTATCCAAAAAGGTTTTGAATGTTTTTATTAGTATAACTTTGCACCAGCTGGGATGTGGTTATCAATCATAAGAAGGTGAAGCTCTTCACCGTCTGAATCCTTGAGGTTGTTAACTGCTGAAAGTAACATACCGCAAGACTCGATACCCATCATAGCACGTGGTGGAAGGTTTGTAATTGCTACAAGTGTCTTGCCAACTAATTCCTCTGGCTCATAGAACTCATGAATTCCTGAAAGGATTGTTCTATCTGTGCCTGTTCCGTCATCAAGTGTAAACTGAAGAAGCTTCTTTGACTTTGGAACTGCCTGGCAGGCCTTAACCTTTACAGCACGGAAATCTGACTTAGAGAATGTCTCAAAATCAACTGACTCCTCGAATAATGGCTCGATAGCTACATTTGAGAAATCAATCTGGCTGTTTGGTGTGAAGAAGCCTGTTGCCTCTTCTGCTGCACCGCTCTTCTTTGGTGCATCAAGACTCTTCATAGTTGGGAAGAGGAGTACATCACGGATAGCCTGACTATCTGTAAGTAACATGCAAAGACGATCAAGACCATAACCGATACCGCCTGTAGGTGGCATACCGATTTCGAGTGCGTTGAGGAAGTCCTCATCTGTGTGCTCAGCCTCATCATCGCCTGCTTCTGCGTTAGCATCCTGTGCTGCAAAACGCTCTCTCTGATCGATTGGATCATTAAGCTCTGAGTATGCGTTACACATCTCCCATGTATTAATGAAGAGCTCGAAACGCTCTACCTTTGTAGGGTCTGTAGGCTTCTTCTTTGTAAGTGGAGAAATCTCGATTGGATGATCTGTAATAAATGTAGGCTGAATAAGATTCTCCTCGCAGAACTCCTCGAAGAAGAGGTTAAGGATATCACCCTTCTTGTGACGTTCCTCAAACTCAACGCCCTTTTCACGAGCGATAGCCTTTGCTGCCTCATCATCAGCAATAGTATCAAAATCAACGCCTGCAAACTTCTTTACAGCGTCTGTCATTGTCATTCTAGCAAATGGCTTGCCAAGGTCGATTTCAATTCCGTTGTAAGAAATCTTTGTAGAACCAACAACCTTCTCAGCAAGACGACGGAACATAGTCTCTGTAAGCTCCATCATACCTTCGTAATCTGTGTATGCCTGGTAAAGCTCCATAAGTGTGAACTCAGGATTGTGACGAGTATCAACACCCTCGTTACGGAATACACGACCGATTTCGTATACACGCTCGAAACCACCAACGATAAGTCTCTTAAGGTAAAGCTCAAGAGAAATACGAAGCTTAACATCCTCGTTAAGTGAGTTGTAGTGTGTCTCGAATGGACGAGCTGCTGCACCACCAGCGTTTGAAACAAGGATAGGTGTCTCAACTTCCATGAAATCACGCTCTGCAAGGAAATTACGGATTTCCTTCATCATAAGTGAACGCTTAACAAATACGTCACGAGAATCCTTGTTCATTACAAGGTCAACATATCTCTGACGATATCTCATATCTGTATCTGTAAGTCCGTGGAACTTCTCTGGGAGAATCTGAAGAGACTTAGAAAGAAGTGTAAGCTCCTCAGCGTGGATTGAAATCTCACCTGTCTTTGTTCTGAAAGCCCAACCCTTGATACCATAGATATCACCAATATCAGACTTCTTGAAATCAGCGTAAGAATCCTCACCGATTGCATCTCTTGCAACATAAACCTGAATATCACCCTTACGGTCACGTATGTTACAGAAGCTAGCCTTACCCATTACACGCTTGAACATCATACGTCCTGCAATGCTAACGTGGATTGGCTGAGCATCCATGATTTCGCGGCGCTCATTGTAATCATCGTTAACTGCCTGCTTTGCAGCCTCTTCGTCCATGCCATCTGTATTTACTGGCTGACGACCTGCAAGAAGCTTAGCCTCATGCTCTTCGTATAAATTTCTAGCCTCATCTGTGTGATGAGTCTGGTCAAACTTTGTAATCTGAAATGGGTCCTTGCCTGCCTCCTGAAGTGCAGCAAGCTTTTCGCGGCGAACCTGAAGTAACTGATTTGTATCCTGGCTGCCACCATTGTTCTGCTGTGCCATATTTTCTCCTTTGTTATTTCATATATATTTAATTAGATTAGTAATTACATAAAAAGTCATTCAATTATAGACCTAGAAAACTCTAGGTGTCAAGGGCGTACTAAACCATCTGTACAAGCCAAACGTCACTCTTCACCATGAAGTATCCCATGATGTTTTTGATAAGCTCTGTACCCTGTACAAGGAAGTAAACCCATACGATTCCAAGACCAGTATAATGAGCCAAAACAAATGCACATGGTGCAACTATAACCCATGTAAACACTGAGTCGAAAAGGAATGTAACAAGAGTCTTTCCACCTGAACGAAGTGTAAAATATGAGCAGTGACTAAAGCTGCAGGAAGGCATCCAAATGGCTGCCACTGCAATAAATCTTGTTGCAAGAGAGCGAATCTCTGGCGCAACGTTGTATATACGTGGGAACAGACCTCCAAATGCAAACATCATAATAGCCATGATTGTACAGCAGAATACACTGAAAGCTATCATCTTATTATCTGCATCCTTTGCCTCTTCCAATTCACCAGCTCCCAAGTACTGACCAACAACAATGCTGATGCACGCACCAAGCTGAATGAATACAATGTTGAAAAGGTTCGCTATAGTGTTTGACATACTAAGTGCTGTCAGTACGTTCATTCCTCTTACTGAGTAACTTTGAGTAACCATACTCATACCTGCTGCCCAAAGCACTTCGTTAAGCATAAGTGGTGCGCCTTTTATAAGAATCTGTCTTAATACGTTTGCTGGCAAACCAAATCCTGTATAGGCTCCCTCCAGATATCTATTGAGCTCCCTATGAGAATGTGCCCATATCAATACGATTGCACACTCTATGTATCTGGCTATAACTGTAGCAAGAGCTGCACCTCTTACACCCATCTCTGGGAATGGTCCAAAACCAAAGATTAAGCAATAATCCAAGATAGCGTTTGTTGCTACCGCAACCATACCTGCCACCATAGGAACTACTGTCTGACCTGTTTCTTTGATATTTGTAGCATAGGCCTGATTTACTGCAAATGGTATAAGTCCCACAAGGATTATTGATAGATACTGGAGACCGTATTCCAAAGCAAGCTCTGGTGATGCACCTTCACTTTCTGTAAGGAAAAGTGAAATCAGCTGACTACCAAATACATTGAAAATCAGAATACCTACGAAGGTTGCCAGCAGAGTCGCATAAAGCTTAAAGCGGAAAGTGTACATATGACCTTTGTGGTCTCCCTTTCCAAAATACTGAGCGCCATAAATACTTCCTGCTGAGGCTGCACCAAATATTGCTAATGCAAATACAAAGTGTAGCTGGTTAACTGTTGCGACGGCAGAGATTGCTTCCTGTCCAAGCTGGCCTACCATAATGTTATCCAAAAAGCTTACAAAGTTTGTAATGAAGTTTTGGATAATCATAGGAGTTGCAAGAAAAATGTATCTCCTGTAAAAAGCTTTATCACCAATAAATGTCTTTTTAAATTTTGCTAGCATTTTGTCCTCCTTGTAAGAAAAAAAGGCGCCACAACCCATCGGGTTGTGACGCCATAAATCACATAAATTACTTAGACTTCTTTGCTGCAAGAATCTTGTACTGGAACTCACCAGCTTCAGTCTCAACTGTAACTGTATCGCCCTTCTTGTGTCCAAGAATAGCCTTACCAACTGGAGACTCGTTTGAAATCTTGCCCTTAAGGCTGTTAGCCTCTGTAGAACCAACGATTCTATACTCAACTTCCTCGTCGAACTCTACATCAAGAAGTGTAACTGTCCAACCGATGTTAATATTCTTTGTGTCATGCTCGTCTGTAACGACCTCAGCATTCTTAAGAATCTTCTCGATTTCTTCGATACGAGCTTCGATATCTCTCTGCTCATCCTTAGCTGCATCGTACTCAGCGTTCTCTGAAAGGTCACCCTGCTCTCTGGCTTCCTTAATCTTCTGAGATACTTCTTTACGTTTATTGACCTTGAGATCCTCAAGCTCATCCTCTAATACTTTAAGTCCTTCGGCTGTAAGTAAATTCTTCTTTGCTTCCATAATTTTCCTCTCCAATCGGATGTATTTTTCAATGGATTTTACGCATAAAATCCCTCTAAATCTTAGTAACTTTTTGAATTATAAGCCACACACATATTGATGTCAAGAATTCCCATATTGGTTCATAAAACTTTCAAAAAGTTTTTCTAAATCATCATATGACTCAACATTATTTATTGCCCCACGGAGCTTGCTGGCCCCTTTGTATCCTGCGGTATACCAGGCTGCATGCTTTCGCATTTCCCTGATTCCAAGGTAGTCTCCCTTAAATTCAATCTGCAGCTTTGCATGACGAAGCATAGTCTTTACCATCTCTTCCATAGGAGGCTTTCCAATAATATCTCCTGTCTCGAAGTAATGGAGAATCTGATGGAAAATCCATGGATTTCCCTGAGCTCCTCTGCCTATCATAAAGCCATCACAATTAGTCTGCTCCTTCATTGCGATAACATCCTTTGCATCAAGGATATCACCATTTCCAATTACAGGAATGTTTACTGCAGCCTTTACATCTGCGATGATGCTCCAATCAGCCTTGCCTGAGTAAAACTGTTCGCGAGTTCTACCGTGAACTGCCACTGCTGCTGCACCGGATTCCTGAGCCACATGCGCCATCTCTACTGCGTTAACATGTTCATCGTCAAATCCCTTTCGAATCTTAACAGTAACAGGCTTATTAATTGCCTTTACCATGCTCTCGATGATTTTTCCAGCAAATACTGGATTTTTCATAAGGGCAGAGCCATCACCATTATTAACAACCTTTGGCACTGGGCATCCCATATTGATATCTAAAATATCAAAATTTCTGTGCTCAATCTTTGCAGCCATGGCTCCCATAATCTCAGGGTCGGAACCAAAAAGCTGTAGGCTGACAGGTCGCTCACGCTCATCAACAGTGAGCAGGCTTTCTGTATTTTTATTGTTATACATAATCCCTTTGGCACTGACCATTTCCATGCAACAAAGGGCTGCTCCCTGTTCCTTGCATAGCAAACGAAATGGCAGGTCTGTTACGCCTGCCATTGGTGCCAAAATCAAATTGTTTTCTAAAGTTACATTTCCAATTTGTAATTTTTCTATCATAAACTCGATTATTTCTTCTGCTTATCGTAAATAAACTTCATACCGTAAAGTGTAAGGTTTGGGTTGTAAATATCGATGCACTGAGTCTCGCTAGAAATAAGATTTCCAAGACCACCTGTAGCTACAACCTTAACATTCTCATAACCACTTTCTTTAATCATATTCTTAACTATATATTCTGTCTGACCAATCTGTCCATACACAAGACCTGCCTGCATAGAAGATATTGTTTCCTTTGCAAGAATCTTCTCAGGCTTCTTAATCTCAATTTCTGGAAGCTTAGCAGCATCTTCCCAAAGGGCCTTCGCGCTGATACGAATACCAGGTGCTGTAACTCCAGAAACGAATGCTCCATTTGCATCCACCAAATCATAAGTGGTAGCTGTTCCAAAGTCAAGTACAAGAACTGGTCCACCATAAAGCTCGTAAGCACCTGCTGCATCAACGATACGGTCTGCACCAATCTGCTTAGGATTTTCTGTAGCAATTCTGATACCTGTCTTAATTCCAGCCTCAACAATGATAGGCTGAATATCAAAATACTTAATGATTGAACTTGTAAGAGAGTGCATTACGTTAGGAACAACGGATGCAATAATTACATCATCAATCTTTGTATAATCCAAGTTGTTTGAACGAAGAATCTCGCGGAAGGTGATTCCGAATTCGTCTGATGTACGGTTAATCTTTGTAGTAACACGGAAGCTTCCTAAAAGCTCCTCGCCATCAAAAACACCTAAAGTGATATTTGTATTTCCAACGTCAATTGTAAGAAGCATCTACATGCCCTCCCCTAAGAATACTACTTTATAATATGTTTCAAGCGCCTCGAATAATTCCTCGCGCTCTCTTTGCATTCGCTTTACTATCAAGGCTGACCCAATCTCATCATAGAGAAGGTCATCCTCATTGTGATCTACCTGAATGCGAAGGCTACCGTCCTCATCATAAATCATCTGGATGGTACCGCTGACCTCCTCTGTGTACATAACGCACATAATTTTCAGCTCATCCTTTACCATTGGAGGGAGTCCCTCGAAATCTGGATTTAAATAATATTTTTTAGTGTAGCAGCTGGCGCCACAAAGTACTACTTCATCTTCCATTATACGTATCCATATATTCCACGTACCGAAACTTCTCCGGTGCGGATTATCCTTTCTTCGCTGTCCACCTCTACAATCAGCTCCCCCTTTTCATTAATACCAATGGCAACTGCCTCGTAAGAGTTCTCATGGTCTTCTATTCTAACACGATTACCGCGATTGGCAAGATGCTTCTCATATTCTTCCTTAAGCCCTGTCATATCTTGTGTCTCAATGAAGATATTATAATACTTTTTGAAACTATTCCATATCTCTTTTGTAAGTTCTTCTCTATGACCTTGTCCGCCACCTACTTTTTCCAGCTCTAAATCTACTGATGTAGCCTTGAAGGCAATGTCTTCTGGGAAGGTACGGTTGTGTACATTTACGCCAATGCCAACTACAACAAACCAGACTTTATTATCCTTCATCTCCATCTCGGTAAGTATTCCGCAGATTTTCTTTCCACCGATGACGATGTCGTTTGGCCACTTTATCTGTCCATCTAATCCGTATATACGATACAGGGCATCTCTAACAGCCATGGCCGCCACAACAGTAATCGTAGGTATGGCTTCAAGCTTTATCTCATCTGGTCTTAGCAACATTGAAGTAGCAATAGAATCATGGGATGGTGACTCCCACTTTCTTCCTATACGTCCCTTTCCTGCAGTTTGCTGACCAGCAGAAATCACGAGCCCTTGAGACTCTTCCTCATGGGCTCGTGATTTAATTCTATCGTTGGTTGAATCTACCGATTCAAAATACTCATATCTAATTTCGTTAAGCATTTCCTAATGTTGCGTACATAACAGCCTTGATTGAGTGCATACGATTCTCAGCTTCATCGAAGACTATTGAACGCTCACTTTCAAATATTTCGTCTGTAACTTCCATACAGTCGATTCCAAACTTCTTATGAATCTCTTTACCGATGGTGGTATTTAAATCATGGAATGCTGGAAGACAGTGCATAAACTTTGCATCCTTCTTTGCATATGCAAATGCCTTGGCATTAACCTGATAAGGCGAAAGCTCTTTGATACGTTCCTCCCATACCTCGTCAGGCTCTCCCATTGATACCCATACATCAGTATATACCACATCAGCATCCTTGCAACCCTCAGCCACATTCTCTGTAAGAGTAATTGTAGCACCGGTCTCCTTTGCAATGCTCTGGCATTTTTCTACCAATGATGCCTCTGGGAAATATTTCTTATTTGTGCAAGCCACAAAATCCATACCCAGTTTTGCACATGTGACCATAAGTGAGTTACCCATATTATAACGGGCATCGCCCATATATACAAACTTAATTCCTTTAAGCTTTCCAAAATGCTCTTTGATTGTCATCATATCTGCTATCATCTGTGTTGGATGAGACTCGTTGGTAAGACCATTCCATACAGGCACTCCTGCATATTTAGCCAAATCCTCTACGATGGTCTGTTCAAAACCACGATATTCAATACCGTCGTACATGCGACCAAGTACACGTGCTGTATCGGCAATTGACTCCTTCTTTCCAATCTGTGAGCCAGATGGATCTAGATAAGTAACATTTGCGCCCATATCATAAGCTGCCACTTCAAAAGAACAACGGGTACGTGTAGATGTCTTTTCAAATATTAATGCAATATTTTTTCCAGCCATATAGTTCTTCTGTGACTTTCCCTGTTTCTTCTCTGCCTTAAGCTGTAAAGACAAATCAATCAAACCATTGATTTCCTCAGGTGTGAAGTCCAACATCTTTAAAAAGTTCTTTCCCTTTAAGTCCATAACGTACCTCCTTTGTTCATGTATAAATATTCATTCACTATGGATTTTTATACAGTATATATTAAAAAAGCTCTTGGGTAAAGCCCAAGAGCAAAATTTTTATACATTATTTAAATTTTTAGTAGAATACGTGGTTTCCAATGATAAGTCCATCCTTTGAACCAGCACGTCTAAAGTGTGTAAGACCACCTGTAGGATCTGAACCTGCCATAGCTTCCTGTGCAGCCTGAATGCAAGATGCCTTTGGTCCCTTTGAAATAACTGAAGACATACGTGATGTGGCAAACTGGCCCTTCTGGAAGATAACGCCCTCTACATTATTAGCATATGAACCACTAAGAACACGGTTCATAACAACAGCTCCTACTGCTACCTGACCTTCGTAGCACTCACTACCTGATTCAATCTGAATGATTGCTGCAAGAAGAGTAACATCATCAGCCGATGTAATAATAGCCTGCTTTGCTGCAGCTGCTTCTGCTGCTGCAATCTTTGCCTGCTCTGCCATAGCAGCCTGCTCAGCGGCCTTCTTTGCTGCAGCTTCCTCAGCTGCTTTCTTAGCTGCCGCCTCTTCCTCAAGAGTGATAGCTTCGCTAGTAGCCATATCGACATCTACATAATCAGCTTTGACATATCCTGTCTTATTTCCTGAAGTAACAGCTACCCAGCCGTCAACTTCTTCTGCATCATCATTTACTTCAAGCTTTGTTCCCTTAGAAACAACTGTGACAATCTTTGAGTCCTCTGAAGCCTCGCTTCTCATACGAAGACCATTAACATCTGTTGTAGCATATGTGTCACATACATCTAAAGCATACTCATATGCATCAATGCCTGTAATACAATAATCTGCTGAAACAAAACCGTGAGCATTTCCAGACTCGATTTCGTACCAACCATCAAATACATCTATTAATGTAGCAATGTCTGTTGGACGAAGCTTGCCTATAACCTCCGACTCCTGATCAGCATCCTTGCGGATAGAAAGGTAATCATTAATATCCTTTGCCATTACCTTATCTGACCACTCATCATAAATATCATCATCAAATTTAACCTGATCTGAAGTAGCTGCAACTACAGAAACATCTGCAGACGCATAGTTCAAATCAGAACCACCAGCTGAGAGCTCCATTGCTGAAACCGCAGAAAATACACCTGCTGTACTAGCTGGCTGAATATCAACATCTGTTGTAACCTTTCTTTCTGAAGGGGCACAAACTACAGCTCCTGAGATTAAAAGTACCATGGCCATCGATAGAGCTGCTGACTGCACGGTTTGCTTGTTTAAATATTTCTTGTTCTTTGTATAGAATGAAGAAATGGTATTGCTTTTTCTAATCATAATCCTCCGCTGATTTAATATAGCTTTTACAAAAAATACAAAATATTACAAACTTGTTACGTTTGATAATATAACATTCTTACATAAAAAAGTCAAATTTCGTCAATTTGACATTTGAAGAAGTCTTGATATTATAGTGTTTGTAGCCATTTTCACCATGGCTTGCACATTAAAAAAATATCGAGGATTTACATATGAAAACAATAGTAATGACAGGTGGCGGTACAGCTGGTCATGTCACACCAAATTTAGCTCTTGTTCCTTATTTAAAACAAGAAGGTTACGAGATATTCTACATTGGTTCCTATAATGGAATCGAAAAAAAGATGGTTGAAAACGCCGGTATTACCTATTATGGTATTTCTTCCGGAAAACTTCGTCGCTATCACGATTGGAAGAATTTTACTGATCCATTTCGTGTTATTAAGGGATTTTCAGAGGCCAATCAGCTTCTCAAGCATCTTAAGCCTGATGTGGTATTTTCAAAGGGTGGTTTCGTTTCTGTCCCTGTTGTTATGGCTGCCGGTCGTCAGCACATCCCAGCCATCATCCATGAATCAGATATGACTCCAGGTCTTGCAAACAAGCTTGCTATCCCTTTTGCTACCAAGGTTTGCTGCAATTTCCCTGAGACAATGAAGTATCTTCCTGATGGAAAAGCTGTACACACTGGTTCTCCTATTCGTCAGGAGCTTTTCACTGGTAATAAGGAAGCCGGACTTTCATTCTGCGGTTTTAATAATGAAAAGCCTGTTCTTCTCATTATGGGTGGAAGCATTGGCTCTCGCTTCATTAATAATGCAGTTTGGGAATCACTTGATACTCTTCTTGAGAAGTTCCAGATTGTGCACCTTGTGGGTAAAGGAAATATCAACAATGAGCTCATTGGTAAAGCTGGTTATCAACAGTATGAATTTATTAGTGAACAGCTTAACGACATTTTTGCTATGACAGATATTATGATTAGCCGCGCAGGTGCTAATTCAATCAGCGAGATTCTTGCACTTAAGATTCCTAACATCCTGATTCCACTTTCTGCCAAGGCAAGCCGTGGCGATCAGATTCTTAACGCAGAAAGCTATGAGAAGCAGGGATTTTCAACTGTACTTCAAGAGGAAACTCTTACATCGAATTTACTTATTTCAAGCGTACAGGATGTATATGCTCGTCGCGACGAAATAAAAGAAAAAATGGCATCCAGCAAATTACTGGACGCCAATAAAGTTATTATGGATTTAATTAAAAGCTCAGCTTCTTAACTATTTCTGCTGTTTCAGCATCGCTAACTGTCAGGTGATCCCATTCTTTGATGGCTCCATCACCAGCAGTTCTAGGAATAACATGTACATGATAATGGTGAACTGTCTGTCCGGCAGCTTCACCATTATTTTGTAAGATGTTAATGCCATCACAGCCCAATTCCTTCATCATCTTATTTGCAATCTTCTTTGCAAGAGGAAGTACCTTTGCAGCCACCTCATCATCAATCTCAAAGATATTAGCAAAATGATTCTTAGGTAAAATAAGTGCATGTCCCTTTGTAGCAGGGGATGCATCAAGAATCACCTTGAAATCATCATCCTCGTAAATAGAGTTTGTTGGAATATCTCCATTCGCAAGCTTACAGAAAATACAATTGTTGTCCTTCATTACATTATCCTCCATTTATTTAATTGAATGTAAATATCTCATCAAGGGTTCTAAGGGTTCTAAAATTACCCTTAGCCGTCATATCTCCAACTGAGAAAGCTCTTTGGAAGGTCTCTCTTCCGGCCACTATGTTATCCATTATATTGCCATTGAGCTTCATATAGACATCGATGTTGTCTTCTTTACCATAGTGACAATCCATCTGGTCTCCTGAAACTCCAAGGAAAAGTGGTTTATCTTTGCCGTCAATCATAAAGAGATACTTTGCAGCAAATTCTGGATTTCCCTTAAAGTGAATCTCAAAATCGTTTATATATTCGTTTGTGCCATCTTCCTGCTTTTTGCCCATCATATCCCTGAACATGCTGGTAAGATCTGCAATATCTGCCTTCTGAGTCTGAACATATTCATCATCAGAAACAAATTTTGAAAGCTGCTCCGTCTCCTGTGGAGAAAGCTCCAGCTGCTGCGTGCGTAATATACTTCTGGTAACTGCCTGATTACTGGTAGGCAATCCCTTTGTATGCTGGGAAATAGTCCTGTAAAGGGTCTCCACTTTCTTTTCTATAATGTGGGCATACTCGGAATTCTCTCTAAACTCCTTTACATCCTCCACATACCCGCAAAAACCTGAGCATGGTAATCCGCCAAGAATCTCCCATGCATTCTCAAGTGTAACCATGGCTTCACGTTCACCATATGTGGTGGACATAACCACTGGCTGCATGTATGTGGTGGCAAGAGCGGTTTTATCAGCATAGAGCCAGCACGCATCCAAAAACTGATTCATGTATCCGCCAATTCCCAACCATTCTACTGTGGTGGCAAGAATAATTCCATCTGCATCCTTCATAGTCTGTGGAAGCATGGAGATTGTATTTTTCTGCTCGTAGATTTTGTAAAGATGAACCTCTACCTGAAGCTCGGTAAGCACCTGCTCCATCTTGTTGATTACATAAAGTGTAGGGTCCTCAAGTAGACCTCTACCGCCATAGTAAATGTTTACCTTCATAATCGCCCCCCGCGAACCTTCTCTCCCTTAATTTTAAGTATAGGGATTTTCCTCTTCAAAATCAACGGAACCCTTATTTCTTAAATTTCTAATGAGAGTAGGGATTCCGTAACTGATGAATGTAAAAACAATACCTGCTAGCAACCCTCCAAGATGCCCCACATTATCCGTGCCAGCTGTAGCAAATCCAAAATATAACGTAAGCAGCGCCATAAAAATCATTCTTTTTGTGCTGATTCCACTGTATTTTCCCTTATTTACAATTACAACGATTATCATTCCACCAACTATGCCAAATATCGCTCCGGAAGCTCCTGCGACGATATCATTCTTTCCCACCAGGCACATATAGAAGAACGACAAAAAGGAACCTGCCAGACCGGAGCCTAAGTAGATTCCCACATATCTTGTGGTACCTACTGCACGTTCAAAAATCTGCCCCAAAAGGAATAGAAGAAGCATGTTGTTAGCCAAATGATCTATTCCAAAGTGCATAAATGTAGCCGTAAACAGGCGATACCACTCATGATTATATAAAACGAGATACGGATTCATGGCACCATTTAGAAGCATAAAGGTGCCGTCCTCTGTATCTCCCATTAATTCCAGCACAAGAAAGACAATTATATTAATTGCCACTAATAAAAATGTAACTGGACCGTTTTTTGGATTTATAAAATCTTCTTTATTACTTTTCACACTACGCAAGCATTTCCTGTGGCATTCTGCTGAGCAACTGGCTCATAGCCACCTTATGCTTATCCTCCATCTCTGTAAGTGGAAGTCTAAGACTACCTACATTAAATCCTAACATATTCATAGTGGATTTAACAGGGATAGGATTTACCTCGCAGAAAAGCGCATCTACAAGCTCGAGGTAATCAAGCTGAAGTCTGCGAGCCTTATCTTCATTGCCCTCTAAGTAAGACATAACCATGTCATGTGTGCCCTTTGGTGCAACGTTTGATAATACTGAAATAACACCAACACCGCCAAGTGAAAGGATTGGTACAATCTGGTCGTCATTTCCTGCGTAAATATCAAGACATCCACGACAAAGGCTGGCAAGCTTTGTAATCTGTGAAATGTTTCCACTTGCCTCCTTAATACCTACGATGTTTCTAAACTCAAGAGCAAGCTTTAAGGCTGTCTCTGGAAGGATATTACATCCTGTACGGCTAGGTACGTTGTACATAATGATAGGAAGGTCAATTTCCTTAGCGATTGTAGAGTAATGCTGGTATAAGCCCTCCTGTGTAGCCTTGTTATAGAAAGGTGTAACTATAAGAAGTCCATCAGCACCGAGTGCTTCAATCTTCTTAGATAAATCGATAACAAGACGTGTGCTGTTAGCACCAGAACCTGCAATTACAGGAACGCGATGATTTACGCGCTTTACAGTATATTCCACTACTGAAAGCTTCTCCTCTTCGCTCATGGTAGCAGCTTCACCTGTAGTGCCGCATACAATAATTGCATCTGTGCCGCCTTCAATCTGTCTATCAATAAGAGTTCCAAGCATGTCATAATTTACGGTCTCATCTTCATTGAATGGAGTGATTAATGCTACTCCTGCGCCCTTAAATAATGTCATTGCCGTCCTCCTTAATAACCTCTGCAATAAGCTCTCTCTCATCCATATGGTGCTTTACACCCTTGATTTCCTGATAGTCCTCGTGGCCCTTACCTGCAAGAACTACAATATCTCCCTCTTTTGCATTTACGAGGCAATAACGAATAGCCTCCTTGCGGTCTGGGATTGTAACATAATCGCCGTCAGCCTTCTTAACACCTGTAAGGATGTCATTGATGATATCCATAGGCTCCTCATTACGAGGGTTGTCTGAAGTGATAACTGTAAGATCAGCAAGCTTTGAGCTTACCTCACCCATCTCAAAACGACGGCTCTTAGCGCGGTTTCCACCGCAACCAAACATGCACACAAGTCTGCCTGGCTCATAAGCCTTAAGAGTTGTAAGAAGGCTCTCAAGCGCCATCGCATTGTGAGCATAATCAATCATAACTGTAAACTTCTTTGATACTGGTACAAGCTCGATACGTCCCTTTACATGTACGTCCTTAAGAGCTGCCTTAATCTTGTCCTCAGTTACACCAAACTGCTTGCAAATGGCTACTGCAGTAAGTGAATTATAAACAGAGAATGTACCTGGTACATTTACCTCTACTGTCATATCTTCCTTACCTGTGATGTGGTAGCGAACTCCAAGAGCACCGTGCTCATTAAGAAGCTCAACATTCTCAGCAATAAGGTCGTTTTCCTTGCCGTAGCCATACTTAATAACCTCACAAGTGTGACCCTTTAAGATACCTTCGATATGCTCGCTATCGCCATTGAAGATACCTGTCTTACACTGTTGGAAAAGAAGACTCTTGCAGTGCATATAATCCTCGAAATCCTTGTGCTCGTTATCACCGATGTGATCTGGCTCAAGGTTTGTAAATACACCAATATCAAATGTAAATCCTGATACTCTATGAAGCATAAGAGCCTGTGAGCTTACTTCCATAACAACTGCATCAAGTCCAGCCTCTACCATCTGAGCAAAAAGCTCCTGTACACGGTAAGACTCTGGTGTAGTGTTCACAGCTGGAATGCGCTCCTCACCAACGATTGACTCGATTGTGCCGATAAGGCCTGTCTTAATACCAGCTTTTTCAAGGATAGACTTTACCATGTATGTAGTTGTAGTCTTTCCCTTTGTACCTGTGATACCAATTGTCTTAAGCTTTTCAGCTGGATGACCAAAGTATGCTGCTGATGTGAAAGCAAGTGCCTGGCGGCTGTTCTTTACCTTAATATATGTAACGCCATCAACTGGCTCTACGTCCTTTTCGATGATGATAACGCTGGCACCCTTGTCGATTACATCTGGGATGAAATCGTGTGCGTCTCTAACTGTACCTGAGATACAAACGAATACGCTATCCTTCTCTACTTTTCTTGAATCATATGTAAGTGTGCTGATTTCACGATCAAGCTCACCTGCATAAAGCTCATAATCTAATCTATCTAATAAATCTACTAATTTCATTATTAAACCTCGATTTCTCCGTTAAATACCTCAGTTGCTGGACCTGTCATGAATACGTGATTTGTCGCGCGGTCGTATTCGATAGTTAAATCTCCACCTCTAAGATGCACAAGGACCTTGTCCTCAGTCTTTCCATTTAAGATACAAGCCATAACAGTGGCGCAAGTACCTGTGCCGCATGCCCAGGTCTCGGCACTGCCTCGCTCCCACACTCGCATATTTGCTTCTGTTCTTGAAAGCACCTGAACAAACTCAGTGTTGGTTCTCTTTGGGAATCTTTCGTGATTCTCAAACTGTGGACCATACTTTTCAAGCTCAAAGCTCTCTGTATCATCTACAAACACAACTGCATGTGGGTTTCCCATAGAAACGCAGGTCATATTCCATGTCTTTCCACCAACCTCGATTGGAGCATCGATAACCTTATCTCCATCGTAGACTACTGGAATCTGTGATGGTTCAAGAATTGGTTCGCCCATATCTACACGAACCTGCTGCACCTTACCATTCTCTACATATAATGTGAGATATTTGATGCCAGCGCCTGACTCCACTGAAATCTCAGTCTTGTCTGTAAGCTTGTGGTCGTAAACATATTTTGCTACGCAGCGGATGCCGTTTCCGCACATCTCAGCCTCTGAGCCGTCTGCGTTGTATATTCTCATTCTGAAATCTGCTATATCAGAAGGTCCAATCGTGATAAGTCCATCTGAACCAATTCCGAAATGTCTGTCACTAACTTTAATAGAAACTTCTGCTGGGTTTTCAACCTTCTCTTCAAAGAGATTTACATATACGTAGTCATTACCACAGCCGTGCATTTTTGTAAATTTCATATCTGTCCTTTCGAATCCAGTCGATAGTTCTTTTACTATAATTTGAGTATACACCGCACTTTCTAATGAGATAATGTCAGTTAGTGTTTAAAATATTGCAAATAGTGCTCTTGAGATTTATACTCAAGCTAGGATAATACTATGAACTTGTTATGGAAAGGTGAACACTATGACCGAATATAGCAAAAAAGGTTACCTATATTCCAACTTTAAAATTTTTCATTTGTCAGATTCGAACCTAGGTGAAATAGATTTCCATTATCATGATTTCCATAAGGTTTTAATTCATTTATCTGGAAATACTTCCTATTCCATAGAAGGTCAGAATTTCGATTTGCAGGTTAACGATATAGTCTTTGTAAACGCAGGCGAAGTTCACCGTCCTATTTTTCATGACAACTCCACCTATGAGCGAATCATCATCTATATATCTAAGGAATTTTTGGATGAATATAGTAAAGAGGAAAATGATTTGTCTTATTGCTTTAGAAATGCAATGGAAAATAACTCTCATGTTTTGCGTTTGAGATCTTTTAAAAATTCACCTGTAGCTTCTGCTGTAAATGCTTTGATTAATAATCTTGGTAAGGATGCTTATGCTAATGAGTTTTTCATGCAAGTTCTTTTCTTAGAGTTTATGGTTCAACTAAATCGTGCAGCCATCAGCGACGAGGTAGAATATATCTCCACAAGTTACTCTGGTACAAAGATTAATTCAATTATTCAATATATCAATGAAAATCTTACGGGTGATTTGTCTGTCGAAACTATCGCCACCCAGTTTTATCTTTCCCGCTACTATCTTATGCACACCTTCAAGGATGAGACTGGCTACACGATTGGAAACTACATAACCATGAAGCGTCTTTCCGCTGCCCAGGCTCTAATTGATGCCGGCACCTCTATCGTCGATGCCAGTGAACAGGCTGGCTTTGGAACATACTCCACCTTCCTTAGGGCATACAAAAAGACCTATGGCACCAGCCCTCGTAAAAAGGCTGAGTCACAGGCCTCGCTGTCATTTTAATTTATCGCTATATAGTCTTCGTACAGGCTCAAATTCTGCTCTTTAGGATATGCTATTAGAACATATATTATTTTATTATTAGGCTTATCCATTAGGGCATATTCATGAATATCTGCTTTATCATTTTCATCCATAATATCTTCCGGAAGACCCGTTATTGCCCCTGCACGTAAAACATAGGCAGGATAATTATAGCTTGAGTCATCATATGTAGCACACATATACTCCTCATCTTTTAATCTGTCTTCTTCTGTCTTATAATCGCCCTCAGAGTATACTGCTTCTAAAACTACAAGTACTTTTTCGTCATCACTTCTATATACAAATGAACCATCTTTTAGATTACTTATATCATTTGGGAAAATCGCTAGTCCAGAAATACCATCACACGCATTTTGCAATTCCACTAAATTGTATGCGCTCAATCCATGAACAGCGCTATTTCCTTTATGCAATGGCACTTCATATATGTTATAAGCAGTGCTGTTTTCATATGTTGTATTAAAATAGCTACCATTTTCTAGTGTCAAGCTTTCCTCGTAATCTGTAGGTAAATACTCCTTAGGAATCTTTTTTAGACTTTTCACAGAACTCTTATAAGCAACATAAATATAAGCAATACTGTCATCACCTAAATCCAGCGCATACTCATAAGAATAGTCATTATGATCAATTGCTATATAGGGAGGATAGTTAAATCTGTCTGTATTTTCCTTTTTAAGTGTCTTATTCCTATCATCATACTGAGTGTATGTCCTTTTCAATGTGTTAAGCCTAGTTATTTCGCTTTCATAGTCCTCATCACTATACTGACATTTTAAATACACTTCATAGGTAGGATCATCCCATGTGTCCTGAAAAGAATTATAAAATTCTGGCTTAGTATCCTGCTCAAATGCACTGGTAGGAATTTCTTTAGGAAATGTTATGAATTCTGTCCTGGCCTTTCCATATTCACGAGTTAGATTCTCTTCCATTGTCTGCTCATATTTTTCAACGTCCTTAGTTACCTTTGGTGGACCTCCAAAAAAGAACAATAAGATAAATATAAAGATAACAGCTAGTACTGTGATAATGCCAATAACTAATCCACCTATAATACCTATTGCAATTTTTGTACCTTTCTTCTGTAACATTTCATTCTCCTTTTAACTGCTCATTGATATAACAAATACCCACAGGATAAACAGCAAAAAAGCCATTATTGGAATTCCTGCACCTATGGCCATACCAATTACATAATGTTTATATCTCTTTATTCCCTTTACAAAAGCAGCTTCATTTTTCTCTATCTGGGCTTTTTCTTCAACATTCTCTAGTTTCAATTCACTAAGCCTTTTTCTACAAGATTCACAGCTTTCCAAATGAATCTGCACCGCCTCATTAACATCTTCAGACAATATTTCATCCATATATGAAGGCAGCAAATCCTCTATTATTTTGCATGGTATATTATTCTTTTCCATCAAATTACCCCGTTTGTCATAATGTAAGTGAACACTACTAATCCAATTATCACAACAGCTAAATATCCTAAAACTATTAATATCATTTTTCCTATGCTGTTAATTCTGAATTTTTTCTTGTAAGGCATAGGCTGATTTTTAATACTCACCTCTTCAATCATTGCCTCGTACAGCTCTCTGCATTCATCACAGCTTCTAAAATGCTCTTCTATAAATTGATTGGTCTGGCTTGATGTTTTCTTTTCAATATAACTTGGAAGAAGATCATTAACTAATTCACATTCAAATTTACTCATAGCTATTCATCTCCTTTCCTAGTTTTGCCTTTCCTCGATAAAAAGTAACACGAGCCCAGTTTTCTGTTTTATCCAAAAGCTCTCCTATTTCTTTGAATGACATCTCACCGGTCAATCTAAATAACATTACATCCTTTGTCTGGCTATCAAGCTTTTCAATACTTTCATACATGGCTCTGTTGGTCTCTTCCCTGATGTACATTTCTTCCACCAGTTCACCTGCTGAAATATTCATAACCTCGTCAAGCGGAACCTGCTTATATTTATTTGATTTATCTAGATACTGCCAAAATGTGTACTTTGCAATCTGACAAAGCCAGGTGGAAACCTTGCAGTCACCTCGAAAACTTTCTATATTTTTGATTGCTCTATAAAAGGTATCCTGAGTCAAATCCTCGGCTAAATCTTTGTTACCATTTGTCAGTGTAAGAAGGTAGCCTAACACGAGCGGATAATAATCTTCACATATTTTCTTTATATTCAAGCTGTGGCTCCTCCTTTCTTACTCACTTTTTCGATTCTACTATATTAGTCCCCTTTTTTCTGTATTCGTTACATTTTTTGCAAAAAAAATTTGAGGCCATTTCTGACCTCAAATTTCACATCCTGGTAATCTCTATTTTTCCTGTTCAAAAATTGCTTTCTTATTTTTGTCCAATGCTTTTTTTAGGATAAAACCAAGTATACACACGCTGATAACTTCGCCAATACCAACTGTAACTACGAGGAACCAGTATGCATCCTCAACCATATAAGCATAACGAAGAACAAATGGTACAATAGCCATGTTCGCTATTACTGGTGGCAATGTAAAAATAAACTTTGTCTTTCTAAGGAAATATGTTCCAAAAGCTCCGATAAGTGTTGCCAAGCTTCCGAAAATAATATCCCAAATTACACAACCATTTATAATATTTGAAATAAGACATCCTACAAACAATCCTGGGATTGCTGCTGGTGTGAAGATAGGCAAAATGCAAAGTGCCTCTGAAAATCTAACCTGAATGGCACCATTTGCAAGACCAAGTACGTTTGCAACCCATGTAAGTACCACATAAAGTGCTGCAATCATAGCACCCTGTGTAATTAACAAAATCTTATTTCTACTTTTGTTCTCGTTACTATTCAATTTCTTATACTCCTATCTGTTCAATTTCATCGATAATACTTCCGATGTAATCGATTGTATCAAGAAGCGCTGCATCTGTTGTCACGTCAACACCAGCCATCTTTGCAAACTCTACTGGTGTAACTGTGCCTCCTGCTGCAAGTGTCTTCTTCCAATCTTCGACTGCAGGCTGACCCTCCTTGCGGATTCTCTTCATAACCTGTGTCGCGATAGTAAGACTAGCACTATAGCTGTAAGAATACAAGCCCATATAATAATGTGGCTGTCTCATCCATGTAAGCTCACAGCCCTCAGTGAGCTCTACTTCGTCGCCCCAGAACTTTTTAAGGACGTTTTTATAGATTTCATTTAATGTCTCAGCTGGCACTGCTTCACCCTTATCAACCAGCTTATAAACCTCACGCTGATAAGCAGCCTCAAGAAGATGAGTAACAAAGTTGTGATAGTAAGTATTTGAAATCTGAGCTGAAAGAACCCATCTGCGGAAGCGCTTGTCATCGCCACTCTTTTCCTTAAGGTACTCTGCCATAAGGAGCTCATTGATAGTAGAAGGCGCCTCAACAACATAGTTTGAAACCTCTACATCAAGTGCACTCTGGGCCTTGCCGCAGGCTGCAAAATGTCCTGCATGACCAAGCTCATGAGCAAGTGTGAATACATCACTCATTCTGTCGTTCCAAGAAAGAAGGATGTATGAACCCTTTTGATATGGGCTTGCGCAGAAACCACCTGTTGATTTACCGATGTTCTGGGCAAAGTCAACCCATCTCTCCTTATATGCTGTCTCAAGCATTTCCTTATACTCAGGACCCATGATTGAAAGACCATCTATGATGTATTCCTTTGACTTCTCGATAGTAACCTGTGGGTCATAATCAGGATCTAAAGCAATCTTTAAATCAGCATATGTCATCTTATCAAGACCATTAGCCTCTTTTAAAAGTCTTGCATATTTTCTCATGTGAGGTGCAAGCTTCTCCATGATAAGGTCAATCTGACGGTCATACATTTCTCGTGTTACCTTCTGCTCAAAAAGAAGATAATCTAAAACACTATCGTATCTACGTAATTCAGAAATAGTCTTCTCTGTACGAACATGGCTGCCGTATACTGTTGCAGTTGTGTACATGTACTCGCGAATCTTCTTTGAGAATGCATCGAAGGCTGCTCTACGAACCTCTGTATTTCTTTCATACTCGTAGTTATCCTCGAATAATGAATATCCAAGTGGATGCTTTTCACCATTCACCTCAAAATCAGGGAACTGGATGTCTGCAAGCTTGCTTGTCTCGTAGATTGTGTATGGAGCCTGCACTGTCTCACGAAGTGCAGCAAGTGCTGCCTCTGTTTCAGGTGTAAGACGATGTGGACGCTGACGCTCAACATCCTCTAAATAATGCTTTCCAACTGTGGCTGTTTTGATAGCCTCCTCAATTAACTCCTTTGGAGCCTCTGCCAGCTCACTATCTACAAAAGATACTGTGCTAAGAGCCTTTGAAAACTCGCTCATAACAATTGCCTGCTCCTTCTGAGCTTCTGCGTTTGTGTAGTCTACAGATACATTTAACTCTACATAGTTATATAAGTGGTCTGCCATAACATTCCACTGATTGAGCTTATCCAGACATTCATTGATTGCCTTTGCATCTGTAAGCTTACCTTTGTAATTTGATACCATGTCAGCTGTGAGTTTCTTGAAATCCTCAAGCCCTGACATAAGCTCCTCTGATGACTTAAATAGCCTTGATGTATCCCATGTTAATTCAACTGGAACTTCGCTTCTTTTCTTTAATGTCTCTGCCATTTTTCTTCTCCTTATTCTCTATATATTTTAGTTGTCTGTATTGTAAATTTCTGCTACCGCTTTTCTGTTTCCGCCTATGATAATAATCGCTGCTGCAACTGCTATTAAGTTGAAGATTAATACCACTATTCTAGCTTCAACCCATTTTGACATTATTCCTGATAGCAACTGTGCAATCAAAGAACCCGATGTCATCAACAACAGTAATGCGCCATTAAATCGGCCCTTCTTCTCATCTGGTACATAATTCTGTGTGGATGATATTCTAATAGTGTAACTTGTAACTCCTCCAATTCCTGTGAAGAAGCTGAAAAACATTGCTAAATTTATAGGTAAAAACATAAATGTTCCTTCAGCAAGTCCTATAAATAAGTATACACAAAGTGCTATAACATATTTATATTTTGTTGGAAGCTTAAATCTATAATGAAGACCTCCACCTATTGCTCTACCAACAAAACTCATTCCGATAACCATTATGTATATGTATTCTCCATTTTCGAAGTTACCCTTATAATATGGCAAGCACATAACAGTCATTGCACCTCCTGCCAAACAGCTAAAGAAGAAATATAGAGCAACTGCTCGTAATCCTTTTTCTTCATGAAGATACTGGAAGCCTTCCCTAACATCCATAAGCATTCGCTTCGTATGTGATATGTCTTCACCCTTTATACTTTCTTTTTGCTTATCAATGTATTCTTCCTTGTGGCTTATCTGAGTTTCAAAAACAGCTGCTACAAAGAATGTAGCTGCGTTTAACATCATAAGAGGGGCTATTCCAATCAGGTTATAGACAAATGTTGCCACCGGAACCATAAACATTGCCATGGTCTCAAGCATACTTGATATTGAATAAGCCTTCTGATAACATCCCTCACTAATAAGAAGCGGATAAAAGCTATCATATGCAACCATATAAGAGCTTTCTATAGAACCAAGCAAAAATGTTACTCCCGCAAATACTACGAAATTAAACATTCCCATTCCGATAAGAATTCCCATTAACAAATATATAGTTGCGCTGAGAAAATCCAACATATATATCATTTTCTTTCGCGAGAATCTATCTAAAATCGCACCCGAAACAATCGGCATAACAAGCTGTGGCAATGTATATAAAAAGATATATATTGCATAGAGCATCGGTGAATTTGTGTAGTCCAGTACCATTAGACTCATTGCAAATCCAACCAAAGCATTCCCTAACATTGAAACCACACTACCAATTGTTATGATTGTAAAATCTCTGGTCCACAATTTATTATTCTCACCAATTTGATTTGTAATAGTACAATCCGTCATAAGTCCTCCTACGTAAGCCATGCGTCCCTTTGTGTAAACAAAAAAATCCCCTTGAAGAATAATTACTTCAAGGGGTTGGATTCGTAAATACGATAATGCTATACGCTTCTATTCACACAAAGAGAGCGCACCAATCTTAAAGTAACAAGTGTTCAATTTTTTTGCATTTCCAAAATTTAAAATGCTCATTAGTGCGTCCTCCTTTCTTTTTATTTAATCTGCGTAAAATAATAGCATACTGATTTTTATGCGTCAACATAAAATAATTGTAGATTTTACTTTAGTGTAATAAAAAACGGTTACTCGACTTAGTCGATGTAACCGCTCTTTAAATAATCAATGAATGTCATCACTGTTCCGTTTTCGCTATCAAATAACTCTCTGAAAATGTTCATAATAAAAACCTCCTATAAACTCTTTTCTTATCTGCCTATAGGATAGCACGATTTTCAGATAATTCTACTGACTTAGTGTATAAATTATACAATTTCGGCGTTTAGTTTTTGTACATCTTGCCTAAAGATTGCAATTTTAATATTGCATTCAAATTTTTCACCACTTATAAACAATACTTTTTTATTTTTCTTTCAAATCTTCTGGAATCAAATCCTCTAGCATCTGATTCCATTGTTATTATGAGATTATCACCCAATTCCAATCCGCTCATATCATAGTCATCCAGCTTCTTGAAATTTCTATTTGCATAATCTTCTCTATCTATTAATCCCAAATGTTCCCAATATATAGTCTTTCGCAACCTAACATTTAATATAACAAAATCTGGATATACTACATTTCCATTATTGAGTCGAAAACTTGGCTCATAGCAATATGGAATGCTATATTTTTCGAACAAATCTGCAAGAATCTTTTCTGATTTTGACCTTACGTACTCACCTTTCGCAGTATAAACTCCATTATCTATAGGATATGAATTCTTCCCTCCGCTATGTTCCTCTAGCCACCTTGCTATATATTCTTCATTACTCTCAATCATTGGAACAATCAGGTTTCTTTTACTCGCAGGTTGTTTATCATAAATAGACATTATTTCTATAAGTTCTGTTTTTGGAAGCTCCTTGATAACTCTGGAAAGTATTTTTTGCATAGAAATAAGCTTTTTATTTACAACAGCTTCATAATCTCGCTGTATTATATTTGCATAACCAGATATCTCATCTCTTTTAATATACTTCTTTTTCCCTGTGTCAGAATCATATTTATATAACTGCTCACGTCCATTGCTATAACATGATTGCACATGTATATTTTCCAATCCCTTATATTTTCTCAGGTTTATGTTGGATTTCTCTACTAACTCATTTATATATGACAGATTCTCTATTATTGCTCTCGAATCCTGTATCATTATTCCTCCTCTCTTGTCACCTTAATTTATCCCCTCCATTATACTTTTCTTCTCAATTTCTCTTAAAAAAGCAGTGCTATAATTCTTTCTATTTTTTTCACTGCCAATATAGCAGTGTAATGCATACTCTCATCTTTCTGCACTGCCCTCAAAACAGTATTTTGAGCCAATTCCTTTTTTCTAATTTACAAACAAGCAGTACTTTTTTAACCTATCCTTATCTCATACTGCCATGTAGGCAGTAGAATTACTACAGCACCTTTATAATACTGCTTCAAAAGCAGTACTTTTATACATTCCCAACATTGCACTGCCAAAACAGCAGTGCTTATGAATTATTTATATTCTTAAACTGCCAAGCACGATTAAATAAACAATTTCTGAGCAGTACTTGGACTACTTTCGAGTTATATATACTACTCAAACATCATATAGACCAACAAAATGAGCAGTGCCATTTTGTTATGCGTAAATAGCACTGCCTTTTGCAACCTACTTTACTTTTTTAATATATCTACAGTATGTGCAGAAGCTCCTAGTAAATCAGCTCTTTCACAGACTGACATCTGGTAATTAATGAACTGTTGGAACTGTTCTTCTGTAAGGGCGTTGACTTCGCGGCGCATGTGATTTGCTGGGCCATCTGGGGAGATAATCTGCATGCGCTCCAAGCCTGCTTCTGCATTAAGACTCTCTATATCTTCTGTTCTCATAAACATGTAAAGGTCATCTTCAGCGGGGCGCACATGAAAGGTTTCATCAAGCTTTCCATCTGCAATGTTTTCTAAGACATGACCTTCCTTAATTCCGTATGTAAGGAATGCGTATTCATTCATGACATATGCGACTAAAATATATCCACCTGGACGGGTAACTCTTTTTGCTTCTGATAAAGCTTTCAGCTGCTCTTCGCGGGTCTTGAGGTGATACATAGGTCCAAAAAGTAATGTGAAGTCAAAACTGTTTTCTTCAAATCTTTTAAGCTTCACTGCATTTCCCTGAAAAGCTTTTACACCTGTGCCCTTTGCCTTGAGCATACCAAGGTTGTGTTTTACAAGTTCTACTGCTGTAACATCATAGCCTTCTTCCCAGAGAGGAATACTATAACCTCCTGTGGCAGCACCAATATCGAGAATCTGGATTTCAGACTTAGACTTGCCAGTTTCCTCGGCAAGTATATCTAAGTACTTGTGGACATATTTCATGGTCACAGTATATTCCATGATTCCATGGCGACTGTTTAAGCGTTTGTCTTCGTTGAATTTGTTGTAGTATTCTTCTAAGTTAGTCATTGGCTCTCCTTAAAAAAGGACCTCATACGTTGTATGAGGTCTCTAATAATTAGTAATTTAGTTTTTGGCTTGCTAGCGGGAAGACGCAGCCATTTTATATCGCCTTCGGCGATGGGCTGCGTCGTAGCATTAAAAAATCAAAATCAAGTTTTGATTTTATTAATGCCTACCGCAGCACTGTTTGTACTTAAGACCACTTCCACATGGACATGGATCGTTAGGGAAGACTTTCTTCTCCTCGCGCTTCTTTGGTGCACGTGTTGCTGTGTCATCCTTGTTTGTTCCAGTAACCTTAGCTACTTCCTCACGCTCTACCTTCTTCTCGATGCGGATTCTGTAAAGCATTGTAAGTGTATCATTGATGATAGCTGCATTCATTGCATCAAGCATATCGTAGCTTGCTGCCTTGTACTCATCAACTGGGTTACGGTTACCATAAGCCTGAAGACGGATACCCTGACGAAGCTGCTCCATATCATCGATCTCCTCCATCCACTTGCGGTCGATAACACGGAGTAAGATAACTCGCTCAACCTCTCTAAACTGCTCTGGCTGCTCGAATTCCTTTTCCTTAGCATCATACATCTTAAGAGCAATATCTGTAAGAGTGTTCTTCAACTCTTTCTTGTTCTTGATGTTCTGGATAGAAAGCTGTGTCATAACAGGAACTGGAATAACCGGGCAAAGGAGATGGTTAAGCTCCTGAAGCTCCCAAAGTTCCTTCTCAACATCATCTGGAATAGTCTTTTCAATACACTCGTCTACCTTATCGCGAATCATGCCAAGAATCTGGTCATGCATATCCTCGCCCATAAGTACTCTATGACGCTGTGCATAAATAAGCTCTCTCTGCTCATTCATAACCTGATCATAATCAAGAAGGTTCTTACGAGCTGAGAAGTTATTTTCCTCAATCTTCTTCTGTGCTTTCTCGATAGCATCTGAAAGCATCTTATGCTTAATCTGCTCACCCTCTGGAACACCAAGAGCGTTGAACATGCTGATAAGTCTCTCTGAACCGAAGAGTCTCATAAGGTCATCTTCAAGTGAAATGAAGAACTGTGACTCACCAACATCTCCCTGACGACCTGAACGTCCACGGAGCTGATTGTCAATACGACGTGATTCATGACGCTCTGTACCGATAATCTTAAGACCACCTGCTGCACGAGCATCCTCATCAAGCTTAATATCAGTACCACGACCTGCCATGTTAGTAGCGATGGTAACGGCACCGTGCTTTCCAGCCTCAGCAACGATTTCAGCTTCCTTCTCATGGAACTTAGCATTTAATACGTTGTGCTCGATTCCTTCTCTACGAAGAAGCTTTGAAACGTGCTCTGAAATATCAATATCGATAGTACCAACAAGAACAGGCTGACCCTTTTCATGAGCCTTCTTAACCTCTTCTACAACTGCTTTGTACTTCTCGTTCTTTGTCTTATAGACAGCATCATCATGATCGATACGCTGGATAGGACGGTTTGTAGGAACCTCAACAACGTCCATTCCGTAGATATCACGGAACTCCTGTTCCTCTGTAAGAGCTGTACCTGTCATACCAGCCTTCTTGTCGTACTTGTTGAAGAAGTTCTGGAATGTGATGCTTGCAAGAGTCATAGACTCGCGCTTAACCTCAACATGCTCCTTAGCCTCGATAGCCTGATGAAGTCCATCAGAATAACGACGACCTGGCATAATACGGCCAGTGAATGAATCAACAATCATAACCTGACCATCTGAAACAACATAATCCTGATCCTTAAACATAAGGTTGTGAGCACGAAGTGCAAGGATGATGTTGTGCTGAATCTCAAGATTCTCAGGATCTGCAAGGTTCTCAATGTGGAAGAACTGCTCAACCTTTGCAACACCCTCTGCTGTAAGGTTAACTACCTTATCCTTCTCGTCTACGATGAAATCTCCAGTCTCGTTTCTCTCAACGCCCATGATAGCGTCCATCTTAGAGAATTCTGGAAGATCCTCACCACGCTTAAGCTGACGAGCCAAAACGTCGCAAAGCTCATAAAGCTTTGTAGACTTTCCTGACTGTCCAGAAATAATAAGAGGTGTACGTGCCTCATCGATAAGAACTGAATCCACCTCATCGATGATACAGTAATGAAGTCCTCTCTGAACCAAGTCCTTCTCATATACACACATATTGTCACGGAGGTAATCGAAACCAAGCTCGTTGTTCGTGATGTATGTGATATCACAATTGTAAGCTTCCTGACGCTCCTCCTTAGTCATGTCATTTAAAACCACACCAACTGTAAGACCAAGGAAACGGTGAACCTCACCCATCCACTCAGCATCACGCTTTGCCAAGTAATCATTTACAGTAACGATGTGAACACCCTTGCCCTCCAAAGCATTTAAATATGCTGGAAGTGTAGATACAAGAGTCTTACCTTCACCAGTACGCATCTCTGCGATACGACCCTGATGGAGGATAATACCACCAATAAGCTGAACTCTAAAGTGCTCCATGCCAAGGGCACGCTTACCTGCCTCACGAACTGTAGCGTATGCCTCTGGAAGGATGTCGTCTAATGTCTCTCCCTTTGCAAGTCTCTCTTTAAATTCAACTGTCTTTCCACGAAGCTCCTCATCTGTAAGAGCCCCCATAGCATCCTTATACGATTCTATCTTATCAACGATAGGCTTAATTCTCTTAAGCTCTCGCTCCGAATGTGTTCCAAATACCTTGTCAATAATGTTCATTACATCTAATCTCCTAACCTAAGGGATTTAAGGTTATAAAATCCCACAAACTGCATCTATTTTAACAGAAAAAGGCTAGTTTCTCAATGATTTGATGAACATCGCTTTACTGAAAAATATAATTAACATTTGCAAAGCTTATTTTATCCATTATCTTCAGTTTTCTAGGGATTTTATAAACTAATGGCTCATTATTCAGGTAGGTCTGATTAGTGGAATTCAAATCTGATAGGTAAAAATCATCCCCCTCCCTAATAATTTTGGCATGATTACTGCTAACAGTTCGCTCACGTAAAACCGCATCATTATTTTTACCACTGCCAATTCTAAATACATCTTTATTCACGAGAAAATCATCCTCCTGGTTCTGCCCGTCGTATACAAGCTTCCCAGTAGGCTTTACATCAGATAATAAAACTGTTCGTTCCTCCAGCTCATAATCAGGATCAATTATGAAATCCTCCCCAACACTTTCATATTCATCTTTGAACTGAATTCTTGTACTTAAAAAGCTTTTTACAGAGTCAAAAAGCCCTGTAAATCTATTAGATTTCTCCCTATTATCTATATCAAATAATTCTGATAAATTTTCTCCCTGCGTAACAAACTCTTCCTGTAAAAATTCATCCTCTTGATTATCATCAAAAGCATATGGATCAATCCTTTCAAGATGTATCTCACTTTCAGGCTCTTTCTCCTGAAGGCTATCTAATATTTCTTCAAAGGTGAAATCATTCTTCAAGCATAAGTCATATGCATTGTATATGTACTCTGCAAGCTCTCGATTATCACTTGGTACAAGCTTTAAAAAGTATTCCATAAGTGCACGAAACTGCTGCTGTACACCTCCTATATCACAAGGATAGTAACAAAGGCTAACCTTAAAACTGTCGTTTGATTTTTCCAGAAAAACTGTCTCCTTGCTAAGAAAAATATGACTTTCCTCTATTAGATATTTACTAATTTCTTCATAAGCCAGCTTGATATTTAGAATCAGTCTTCTAAATACATCCAAGGTGAGATCTCTAGCCTCAAGAAAATCCTCTAAATTTTCCATTCTGCTGATGCAATAGTTATACTGCTGCACTCCATTCACCTTTACTTTTGAAAATTTCAGAAGTGCTGAAATATTATTTTCCTCTATCATTCTTTCTTCATATCCAGAAGAAGCTTCTGCCACTTCCAGTACCATGAAACTTTTATCATGCTGTCGCATATAATTAATTTCCATAATTCACTAATCAAATATGGCATGAATCACGCCAACAACTCCTTCCTTCGTTCTAAACAGGCTCACAGCGTCAAAACCATCTGGCTCATACCTGACATATTCAAGGGCTTCATAAAATAAGTCAAAAGCAATGCCGATTGCCATACCTACTATCAAAATACAAAAACTGAAAATATACGCTGCTTCAACGGTATAACTACCTTTTAGCTTTAACCACATACTGCTATACCTCCAAGTTTTTCCAGCGAAATGATCAGTAGATAACCCATCAATAAAAATGGTACAAAGGGTAACTCCATATCCTTTTTTGCCTGATACTTTTTAACCAATATTGTCCCTACAACAGCTGCGAGAATTGAGCTAATCCATAAAAGTGTTAGCGTTCCCCTGAATCCTAGATATATGCCAGTAATAATTATTAATAATGCATCACCCTTACCTATTTTTTCTTTTGACAAATAACTGAATATCAACACTAGACATCCAATCGCGACTCCACCAAAAACACTTGATAGGGAGTGACTTTTACAAAACATATTTATAAGGATTCCTATTATTCCAAATATTATTATCTCAATTACCCTTACCTGTCTTTCCCTTAAATCATCATAGGCCGTAAGAGTATACAAACACACTAATCCAAATGCTTCCATCATTTTTCCTCTAATGCTCACCTGTACATTTACTACAAGGCCTCATTGTATTCTTAACTTCTTCGTATAAGACTTTTCTAATGTTATGTTTTATTTCTTTACAATTAACATCTGTATGCCATGCAGTTCCATACTCTGTTACATACAAAAAACCACCAGCTTTTGTACCTTTACATTTATGACACTGATAATAAATTCCACCACTTTTATTTCTTGCAGAATCTAAATCCTCGGCTGGTAAACGCCTGACTTTCGGATTTAAATATGTGCACATATAATTCCTGTGATAAGCCTCTCCTTTTTCAGTGATATACACATACTGGGCATCGATAGTATTCTCTGCTTTATCATATCCAACCCATTTCCTACACCTTGCACGCTGGGTTACCTCATAAGTGTAATTACCCAAAAGTCCTATAGGAAATGTCATATCATAATTCACCTTAAGATCTATATAATTTCCCTCTACTGATGATTCTAAAAAATCAAAGCCAGCCACTCCACCATCAATATATTCAATGGGAACTTTGTGCTCCGCAATCTCAACTCCCGCTAAAGATATGGTTGCTATCAACAACCCTGCCTCTGACAATTCACCTGTAAGAGTTGGCTCCTCCGAGGATGCATCCACATCCTTATCTGATTCGCCATTATTTGCCATATTTCCCAGAGTCACAGCCATCCTTCTGCTAGCTGCATCAATAGACTGCTGCACTCCTGACTGAACCTGTAGCATTCTGAAAATAAACATTCCAAAAACCATCAATGTAATAAACAACGGTAAAATCACCGCCGCCTCAATGGTATAGCTCGCCTTATAAAAGGAGGCATAAAAAGGCATCTCTTTTTTTGTACGCTGGTGCATAGCGCTATTTTTCTCATGGGAAATAGGTTGACCTTGAATATTGGGTTCATTATCCAAGAAGGGTTGATAGTTACATAGAGACACCTATTTACACCTCCTTCCTATATGTCCTAGTAGGAAATAAATTTGTTTCTAGCAAAATAGTACTGACCTATTTCGCCTTTACTTTCACTTTCTCTTTCAAATAACGACAAAAACATTTCTTTGGCTGAATATGTCATTTCTATATCTGCCGCCCAAACCATATTGTCTACTTTTACATCCTTGTAATCATCAGTTGAATTTAGCGCGTTCTCCATTATATCCAGCGCTCTAGTTGCCAGTTTTTCGTTGGTCCTAAGTGCGAGAAATCCTATAAGATACTCCTTATATCCTGTTCCTTCTCCACAATCACGGGCTTTAAAATTGATATTACAAACATTTGATAAATGCCAAAGGTCTGTTGTCCACTGAGTAAGATTTTTTATAGGTGCTATTTTTCCACCATTCAAAAGCAGTCGAACATCAAGTGTAGCTTCTGCATATGCCCATGCACCAATCACTGCATTGTAAACAGCCTCAATAATAACTGGATTTCCTGTAAAACCTGCCAATGCCTCGGCCATTGATAGCGCCTGTGTATTTAACTCACGAGTTGTTTGGATAGTTATAAAGTTTGCCCCTTCTCTCACAAGAAGAAGCTGCTCCACAACAGAAGCCAAACACTGCGGGTCAGTCTCTTTACCCGAAAGAAGATATTCAACCTCGTAATTCAAACCATCGTGCTCTAGATCATGACCAAAATAGCTGTAATTTGTTATCAGATAATCAAGAAACAGCGCCTTATCCACTAAACTCACACCTTCTTCAAAATCCAAATTCCCTTTAGACAACTGTCGATGAGAAGGCATTTTTTCAAGACTCACACTTACGTCAGATAGTTTTTCCGCATTTGTTACTGTAGCCAAAACTCCCTTTGAAAATGATTCCTTCAAAATATCAAAGGCTTCTAGCGGATTGTCTTCCACTTCTTCGGGCTCTGGGTAATCATCTGGGTTCGTGTCCGGGTTATCATCCTCTGCTGCTGCACGTCTCTTTTCTGCCAACTCTGCTTTTGCATTGTCTAAAGAACTCTTTCCGCTTTTAACCTTTTCTTCTACTGGTATTTTTTCAATACCATTTACGGTATCAATATGATTTTGAATTCCATCTACAACTTGACCAGCCATGCCATCCTTTGCAGCCTGTACACCAAGACCGATAACTCCTTCACCATTCTTATCAGTAAGAAACGCATACTTATTTACTGTGCAGCTTTCTGCAAATAATCTTGCATAATTGAATCCATCAGAAACATCTGCATTATACTTACAATAATCCAGTGTTTTTTCTTCCATATTCTCAGGACCTTTCAAAGAAGAACCATAGCCTAAATCCACTGCCAAAATCTTATAATTTGTCCAAAGATAGGCATTATATTCTGAAAATGTACTTTCAACTGCTATATCTGTGTATTCCTGCGCAAAGCTTTGCATCTCATAAAATCTTATGCATTCACTCATGGTAAAAATCAGACACATAACAGAAACCAGTATGAACGTGAAAAACACAGACACTGAGCCTTTAGCCACTATACTCTTTTCGCCTGTGAATTAATTGTCTTAAACAGGCTCTCTACTAAATCATTTAAATTGTCTTTAAAGATAAGGACGATACCAATTAATACAACCAGAATCAGAATCATCTCCACTGTTCCGATTCCATCCTCTTCCTTCCAAAATTCCTGTATTCTATTTTTTGCGTTTATCATTAAATTCTTCATTTTCTTCCTCTTTTCGTTTTACTAATTAATTTGCATTATCGCTGGCACAACCAGGATAACTATCACTATAAAAAGCATTCCTGCCATAGGTAGTAACAGCTTTGTAGATGCTACTTCACCGGCTCTTACAGCTCGTTGTTTTCTCATTTCAAAAGCATATTTTTCCTCTTTTTCCAGAGTATCCAACAAATCCCGTGATCCTTTTCTCAGGTTTTGAACAAGCAACATAGATAGCTTTCTATATTCTTTACACTCACAGGTTTTTCCAAGCTCCTCAAGAGCCTGTATTTCACCTTTGCCATCGCTTATTTTTCTACATGTTTTCAAGATTTCCTCGTAACCCGCTTTTTGTGACGCTCCGTCATTAATGTCCTGCATATACTTTTTGGTGATTCTCTCAAGTGCTTTTCTAAAACTCATTCCGGCACCCATAAGTATCGACAACTGACTGACAATCTGAGGGTAATCTCTTTCCAATTCCTCTATGCGCAGTGCTTTAGCCTTCTTCTCATCATGCTTTTTTCCAATAATCAAAACAGCTACCGTAATCAAACCTAGGAGAATTATCTGTAATCCCCTATAATTCATCTTTTTCTTCCACTCAAGCTTTTCTCCAGCTATTTCTCCTGGCAGCTTATAGATTTCACTCTCTCGGGTACTTTCGTCGATTTCTTTTACTCTTCTATTAATCGCCTCAAGCTTTCCTTCAACTGTATCCATACTCTTGCAATTGACCACTACAGAAAAACTATAGTATCGCTCACAATCCTCATAATAGAGTGTGCATTGCAGGTCAACTATTTCACCGTCTTCAGGAATGTTTTCTGCTCTTAACTTTCCATCCCTCGAAATAATTCCATAGGGTGATGTTTTCCAGCTGGCCTCAATCAAACCATCCACATATGCTGTTTCAAGAATCAAATCGTATGTGACATTATTGGCAGATCTATTTTCTCCAAGATAGGAGTCCTCGATTTCTCTTATAGCCCTATCAAAGTTCTTTTCTATCTCCTTTTCAGATAGCTTCTGTTCAGACACCTCTACTTCATATTCCTGCCTATGGTCTGAAAACTCCAACTCTAAATTCTCTGAAATACTCCCTGCGCCTGCTTCATTTCTTTTTATAACTCCGTTAAAATTAATATTCGTATTTACGAAGTCATATACAAGTATTCCCAGTCCCAATATAGTTGTGACCAAGACTATCTCCATTAAATTTTTCTTCGTTAAATCATGACTTTTTAGCAAAGCATCCCGCCTCCCATAATCAATTACTTCAGACCTTTATATCTATTATTTTTCTTCCAATTACAATCAAGATTCCATATAAAATAAGACACCCGCTCATCAATCCAACTCCCACTATATTTCCATAAAGTGGTGCTATAAAACTTGCTGATGTCAGTGAAATATATGCCAGAATTAGCATTGGCATCACACACATTACCTTAAGCTCAAGCCTTTTCTCAGTGGTGATTGTCTCTATTTCCTGCTTCACAGAAATGTTATCTTCTATCTTCATCGCTGTTTCTCTGATGTGACGACCATAATCACCGCCACATCTTTTTGCAAAGGAAATAATTTCAGACAGACTTGCTGCCTCTTCTAGACCGGTTGTCTTAGCAAATTCATCAAAGGCCTTTTCTACCTGAACATTCATAGTAATTTTCTGATTCATAATGTGGACAGACGCCAACAGAATTGAACCTTGAGGATATAATTTTTTCAGCTCAGCTTCTGCTTGATTTAAAGCTCTTTCAAGTGAATATCCAGTCTGCAAGCTAGCTACAATTAACATCATATATTCCTTATACTCACTTTCCATCTGAGCTTGGTATTGAACCCTTTTTTCTTCTTTTTTTAGCCTTAGCCAAAAAGGAATTATCAGTATCCCTGCTAATAATCCTGCAATTGATTTGTAAAACAGGAAAGCAACCACAAAGGTTATTCCTATCCCTTGCGCCAAGGTCATCATGCTTTTCCACTTGCCACTAATTTCTCTGTATGAATTAAACTGCCTACCTTTTCCCATTGGCCAACTATCCTTCCATTTTCTTCATCTATTTCCTTAAACTTATACAAAGGATTTAACTTTATCTCTCCTGCTTCAACGCCCTCTACTTCTGATATTTCTATGAGCTTTCTGCTCTTGTCTCTAAGTCTTCCAAGCTGCACAATAATATCTATGCCTGATGCAATTTGCTGTCTTATAGCAGGAAGCGGTATTTCCGCGCCCATAAGCACCATTGTTTCAAGTCTTGAGAGCATATCTTTGCAGGAATTACTATGTCCTGTGGAAAGGCTCCCATCATGTCCAGTGTTAAATGCCTGCAGCATCTCCAAGGCTTCCGCTCCTCGACATTCTCCAACCACAATTCGATCTGGTCTCATTCGAAGAGATGACTTTAGCAAATCCCTTATGCTGATTTCATTTTTGCCCTCAAGATTTGCGTTTCTGGCCTCAAGACGAACCAGATTTTCAATGTTCTTAAGCTGAAGCTCTGCAGAATCTTCTATAGTTATTACTCGCTCGTCCTTAGGGATAAATTCTCCTAATGCATTTAGAAACGATGTCTTGCCGCTTCCTGTACCGCCAGATACAAATATGTTGTATCCGCTTTCTACAAGCTTTTTCAAAAACTCAATTTGCTCATCGTCGATAGAATCAAATCCTTTCAAACGCTCCATAGTCATTTGCTCCTTTGGGAACTTTCTTATGGAAAGAATGCTGTAATCTACTGCTGCAGGTTTTAGTACGATATTTACACGACTACCATCCTCCAGTCTTGTATCAACAATCGGATTTGATTCATTTACGATCTTGTTACTTTCGGCCACAATACTCTGAATAATGTCATTCAGCTTTTCCTCCGATGAAAATCTTTCCTTGGAATGAATAATCTGTCCATTCTTTTCAATGAAAATATTATCTGGCCCATTAATCATTATTTCTGTAATATCTTCATCAGCTAATAAATCTTCCAGCACATCCAACTTTCGAAGAGAATTGAAAACATGATTTTCTATCGTCTGACGCTGGACCAGAGAGACTGGTACTAATTTAGATTTTTCCATGATTTTATTTTTTATTAGCTGAAGTATTTCTTCATCGGTAACGTCATAGGATAAATCTATTTCATTCATTACCTCTGAGCGTACCTGCTCTTCTATGCTATCCATAAATTTCTAACCCATTTCTCCCACTTATATTTACTAATTTCTTTACAAA
Organism: Pseudobutyrivibrio sp. 49; assembly: GCF_900100545.1. Lineage (GTDB taxonomy): Bacteria > Bacillota > Clostridia > Lachnospirales > Lachnospiraceae > Pseudobutyrivibrio. Next base: position 144,554 of record NZ_FNDP01000003.1, on the reverse strand, counting down.
TACTCCTAGATTTCCCTGAAGCAATTCTTCCACCTGATATGTACCATCAGAAAGATTTCCTGCTGACATAGGAAGAATTACATTTTCCACAGATAAGTTCGCCTGAATTCTCTCAAGATAATCCAAAAAGTTCTCTTGTCCCTTCTTGAAGTAATCTCCAGGTCGTCCTAATACAAAGAGCTTATTTAATCTTTCAAGATATCTGGAAAATCCATTGATAGCTCTTCCAAAAAGAACTACCACCACGTCATAATCAGTCTTCACAAGCATCTCGAAGAACCTATCCCAAGTGTCTTCGTCGATTTCACCGATTTCGTTTGGATTCCAAAAGGGTTCGATATAATCGAATCCCATAAAGCTTCGCACGTACTCGGACAAACTCTTTTCCATATCATCAGAGTTAGTGTTTAAGATATAAAGAAGATCCATGAGATTTCTTTCACAATTTCTGCCAATAAGATTTGGCATTATAGAAATCTCCTCCAGATCTACGAACAGAACCTTTCCACCTGTTCTGTATGCCTGACCCAGCGCCATAGAAAATGGCAACTGTAATTCATGATTTATAGGAGAATACACCCCTATTAACTTAGATTTTTCATTAGAATCTCTTTTACTAACAGCGTTCATTGAACCCTTTAATTCAGTAATGTCATCAAAAATCATATTTACAGCCTGATATTTATAGATGACATTCTCTGAAATAATTCCAGGTTCCTCTGTAAGAAGATATTTGTGCCCAATCATTCCCTTTGGACGGAATCCCGATATTTCATCAAACTCCTCCGTCATAATGGCTACATCAAAATCTGACTCGTCAGAATAAAATGTCTCGGGAGCTGTGAAAATATGAACTCCCACATTGGCCTTTCTCATTAAATGACTGGCGAATTTTAAAACATAATTTGAATCAAGGTCGCATAATGCGATTTCCAAATTTTTCATCGATAATTACTCCATTCTTTTTACTTACTAGATATAAGGCAATAGAAAAACGCAGCCGTAATATAAAAGGAATAGTGTAATTTTCTTTTTATATTGATTCCCTTCTCATACAAGAAAATGCCCAGCACAGCGATACCAGCAAGCATCACTGAGGTAATCATCACTTCTGTTGTAAGTTCAATACCCACTAGAGTACTCATAACAGAAAACAATTTGATATCACCAGAGCCTAGATTCTTACTTCTATACAGCAGATATAATGCAAGAATAGGCATGACAGCTTTTATTATGAAAAGGATAATTCCGATCCACTGGAAGTTCTGTATATTCAGGAAAAGTCCTGCAGCATATCCCAGAATGATCAGCTCATTTGGTATTTTGTAATCCCTCGCATCAAAAAGATTCGCAACGGTCAAAATACTCCATGTCAAAAACGTCTTCGTTTTCTTCACCTCCGTTTCGAGTTGGAATTATAGGATCTGGTGCCAGGAAGATACATAGCATTTCACGCTATATTATTTTTTGTGAAGATTCACTTTTTGATTTTTTGTTAGAGATAAATACCCTATCGTGGTTTATCCCCTACTCTGTTGTATATTTCTCACGATACTTTTTATAACTAAACATTAAAAAAGAGATTCCCTGTTACGGAAATCTCTTTTTCTATAATTCAATATTAAAATTATGCCCAAAAACCTCTGCTGATTTGACTACCCATTAGGCTTTCATTAAGAGCCCCCCTTCCATAGGTAGCACCAGCTCTAACATACTGTGTATTCCGCATTATAGGCGCGGAAGAATCTCTCTTAGCCACTTGGTCAAACGCAATACCTAATTCATCCATGACTCTTTTAGCCTCTAATATTCCTTCTGGATTTGCCTTATATATGGATTTGGATACATTTCGCTGTACATAATCGTATAGCGCGTACAGATTTGAACTTACCTTATACTCAAAATTTAAATCTCTCTGGAGGTGATTGACCACGTCTGCACACTTCTTCAGTGCAACAATCGCTGCATCCACTTGGCCAGCTGAAAATTGATCCAGTGCTTCAGTTTCATATTCACGATAGATGTCATAAAGAATAGATATTAATCCACTGCCATTGCTGGAAGCTATTTTTAAGGTAAAAGCTGAAATCTTATCTTTGTTCATTTACTATTTCTCCTATTAAGTGCATATCCAAGGGTTAGAAAATGAAATTTTGGCTAAGGATGATATACCTTACTACTGTAGTAACTGGAGTGCCAACTGAGGTAACTCGTTAGCCTGTGCCAGTGCTGATACACCTGCCTGTTCCAACACGTTAAACTTTGTATATTCAACCATTGTTGTTGCCATGTCGGCATCCTCGATTCGAGAAATGGCAGATGTCATATTTTCTTCGGTTGCATCCAAAGACTTTGTGGTGTGCTCTAATCTGTTTTCATAAGCACCAAGCTGTGAACGAACTGATGTAACATAACTTAATGCTTCACCGAGGGCATCCATTGCGTCCTCTGGTCCATCAGCTCTGGTAACATCAACATCATCGATGTACATGTACTCTGTACTTACTGATGCGATTCTTACCTTCATTTGCTGACCTTCATTGGCACCTACCTGTAAAGCCATTGAGCCAATATCCGTTACGTTAAAAACAACTAGTCCGTCATACAAAGGATCTCCATTTTCATCTTTTGCATCTGATGCAAATCCATCATCCAAAAGGAAGGACATTTCAAAACCCTTTGTATCAGAAATAATTACTCTTCTTCCATCTGTTTTATAAGTAGCCTGCTGTCCAAATAATGAATCTACTGTATTAGCAGGCTCTGCATCATCCTTATTGTTTTTGAAAAGGATAAGCTCTGCATCCTCGCCCACTTTAGTAATCTTAGGAATTACAGTTTGCGAATCATCCTTATCCAGTACTTCGGTTGTACCATCACCATTAAATCCTAAAGCTCTGGCAAACTCTATACTAGAGAACTCTATCTCTAATTCCGCCTCTGCTCCATATTTATAAGACGAAATCTTTAGTCCTTCTGCTGCATCAAAATCAGTAATAACAGCTCCGCCTTTTTCACAGGCCATACGAAGCTTTCCGTATACGCTTTCACCAGATTCACCTTGGTTGAAGGTCATTGGATATCCATTTATTGAAATGGAACCTGCTATTCCAAGTCCACTACCTTCTGTTGTTGTAATAACTGTATTCTCTACATCTGAATAATCTCTAATGGTCTTTGTCCATTCAGATGTATCTATAAAGTTTTTATAGTTATATTTTCCATTCGAGTCTGTAGCTGATCCTGTTGTAACGTTTGTCGTAGTCTCAACTTTTGAATAGGTATTATCAAAGTTTTCTGTTACAGGATAACTACCAGTTTGTGCTGCTACACCTTCAGCTCTCTTTGATGCATGAGTAACTCTAAGCTGATAAATACCTGCTGGTACGTTATTAGATGTGGCAATTCTAGTTACATTATTAGCGTAGGTTCTACAATCCAATGTACCATCTAAAAGATTAATCTTATTAAATTCTGTTGATTGTGATATTCTGTCAATTTCTGATAAGAGTGATTCTATCTCCTTCTGAATTGCTTCTCGCTCTTCATCAGAGTTTGTTCCATTTGCAGCCTGAACTGAAAGCTCTCTCATTCTCTGAATCATATCTGTTACTTCGTTCAGAGCACCTTCAGCTGTCTGTAAAACAGAAATACCGTCGGAACCATTTGTAGATGCCTTGTCCAGTCCATCAATCTGAGCCTGCATTTTACCTGCAATGGCAATTCCAGAAGGATTGTCTGATGCATGATTAATGCTAAAGCCAGAGCTAAGCTTTTCCATTACATCTGAAAGGGAACCTTCGGTACCAAGAAGTTTGTTGTTTGTAATCACCGCTGACATGTTATTGTTAATTCTCATAGTCGCCTCCTAAAGCCGTAACAAAAGTCTAGCATCCGTGCGGTGTATTTTTAATTGATAAAGATCATCCCTGTCCTTACAATTTTATTATCGGTTCTTTCCGTTAATAATTAATCGAACATTTATCAGAACATTTCTCCTATAACATTTAAATAGCTTCTGGCTATGCTATATAGAGCCTCTGTTTGAATTTCATTATCTCGATTTTCTACTTCCTGGAAGTTGCCCAGCTGCCAATTATAAATATCATTGACGCTAATTCCTGCTTCTCGTGTAAAGGAGAAGGTAAAGCTAAATCCAGTCTGTTCCTGCATGTACTCTGAAAGCTTGTCAGCCTGGCTGGCCAGTCGCTCTCTGGTCTCTGCGGTTGCACACTCAACACTTGCCTTTACCTTGCCTGCTTCATATCTGAAGGTAGTAGATACAGTGCTGGTCTGTTGCAGATAAACTGCCATCTTCACAAGACCTGTCTCCTGCTGACCGCGAACGATGCGAAGATTCATATCACCAACTTCCCCATCAATTGCTATAGGAATGCGATATGTCTCTCCAGTGTCTGCCATCTGCTGGATAGCCTTTGTCTGCTGGATAATCAGTTTCATATTATCTAAATCAATGGATTTAATATCTTCCATTTCCTCCATTGATTTCATAACCCTTTCAGCTAAATCTCCAAGTACCTCTTCCGCTTCTTTCATTGCCTCGGGGCTGTGACAGGCTTCATCGAATCGCTGATATGCCAGATTAATCAAATCCTCAATATCCATATCCTGATTTTCCTGAAGCTTTGCAGCTCTGCCATATAAATCCTTTGACAGACTAGAACCCTTCTGCATCAATGCCTGAACTGCTGTAATCATATTTGCTGTGGTTGGAAGATTATACTGCTGCAATACGGATTCAACCTCTTCACTTGATTCAAAAGCTTCCTTAAGCTGTGCTGTCACATACTGGTTGTATGCCTTTTCCTCTAACTGCTCAGAAGTTGTTGTACCAGCTTCCATTGCCTGTGCAAATTCATCTGGATTCATATTTAAAATAATATCCTCACCCAGAATATGCATTTTGGCTGGAGTCATAGCTTCCTTGGCGTCACGACATCTATTTGTAAGGAATACCTTTTCAATCTGCTCGGTGATAGATAAATCTCTCACTACCATTTCATCTAATGCACCAAACTTATCATTGATTTCGTAGTCCTTACCTGTGTGCTTACTTGAACGGACTGCAGTCATAAGATTACGAAGAGTCACATCCATGCCCTGACTTATCAACGCACCTATGGCTGCGCCATCAGACTTTTCCACTTGATGAAGAAGTCTGTACACACCAACATAAGCCTCACGCTCTTCCGCACTGATTTCTGAATTATGTTCAGCCTTCCAAAGGAACTTTGCATAGCTTTCCTCATCTGAGGTACTTCCCATCTCTGCCTTGATATTTTCTGCCATGTTCTTAAGGTCATTCATGGTCATATCAAGTGGATTATTTCCTCGCTTAATCATCTCGGAAACAACTGCAGGAGTCATACTCTTGAAGGTGCGTCCTACAAGTTCTGTCTGAGCCTTCATATTAGTCACTGATTCAGCTGTGATTTCCATCTGATTATACGCGAGAATACGAACTGCCTTCTGGCTTGCTTCCGTTGCTTCGATATCAAGATCTGCCAAAATATCATCCACATTTTGGAATGCCTTATTAAGGCTGTCGCCAAGATCTTTTCTTACCTCTGTTCCAACGGCCTCATAGGTCATTTCCATACGGGAATATTCAGCAGTAACTGATACGCTGACTTCATGAACATAGGAGAAGGTTTCCATTCCAATATTTGAAAATCTTCCAAAGGCAGCTACTGGCGCAGACTGAATCTCCGCCATCTCGTTCATAACTTCCTTGAAAAGATTTACATTGGAATCGGTCTTCTCTCCTGTTTCAGCCTTCATTAATATCTTAAGAAGATTTGTCTCCTGAAGCTTAAGCTTGTCCAACAAATCTGAGAGATCATTTGTATTTACGTCAATGCCATTCTTCATCATTGTGAAGGTGGCCTCGACTGTCATTGTTAGCTGAATTTCTGTGAGCTGACGCTGAGCAGTAACAGATGCTAAATCATTAACATCCATTCCCATCACTTCCTCAAAGGTCTTCTTTGCCTGATCCATAAGAGAATAACCTTCGATTAAATATGCTTCTGATGGGTCTTTTCCTTCAGCTAAAATATCTGATATTGCACTTACAATAATTTCTTCTGATGGTTTTTCATACTGGTCTAATTGCACCATGTATTCAAGATGTTCCTTAGTTACAGGAACATCTTGCTTTAACATGGTCGCCACCATGTTCTTAAGTTCAACCGGCGGCACAGGGTTTCGCGCAAACTTAACGTCTTCACTTTCAATTTGCTCTATAAGTGAATTTACCTTACCCTCAACTAATTCAATGAGACTAATGATATCCTCATCACTTGTCTCCTCTGGAGCCTTTACTGGCGCAGAATACTGTGCGTTGTAAATGTTAGTAATTGTAGGCTCCAAATCATTTTTTACAAGATAGGCCTGAGCTTCCACTGGAAGAGTATCCGAGAGGCCTTTTGTCATAGCAACTGCCTGAGCAATCGAACCGGACATTGCCTCTATCTCAGCATCAGAAAGACCTCCCATTTTTGAGATGTCTGCTCCAGCCTTTGCCAAATTCATTTTAATTTCGTCTACAACTGTAATAAGAGTCTCTGCCTCCATATCCATAGGATCATGGCCATCTTCACGTGTTTTTTCAGTAGCTTCTTCACCCCAGGCTCTCTCCACGTTTTTGATTTTATCAACGGTAGACATACCAAGAGCTGATGCCTCCTTCACTTCCTTAGTGAAATCTTCATCAGTCATGACTCCCTTATTGTTATAGTATGCATTATCCACCGACAATGCCTTAAGCTCTTTATTAGTATTTGTTTTTTTATCGTCCTTGATACCGCTGGTTCCTACGCCCATAAGCTGGTCGCTTGCACCTTCTGTTTTGATGTAATCCGTTACCTTGAGTCCTTCTATTTGCATATAGTTCCTCCAGGGTATGTTGTACTTACATCATATATTTCGGATGAAGACAAAAAAAAATTAGCTGTCATCTGACAGCTAATTTTTACAACTCTGTGCGTCCGTCTAACGCGCGAAGTAACGTTACTTCATCGATATATTCGAGATTTCCTCCTACGGGAACTCCTGATGCAATGCGACTCACCTTGATTCCTGTAGGCTTAATCAGCTTGCTGATATAAGCCGCTGTAGTCTCGCCTTCAAGGGATGAATTGGTGGCTACGATAACCTCTTCTACATCATTCTGCTGCAATCGAACCATAAGCTCTTTAAGCTTAATATCACCAGGTCCGATGCCTGCCATTGGTGAAATAGCTCCGTGTAATACGTGATAAACACCTTCAAACTTTCCAGTCTTTTCATAGGCTGCCAAGTCTCTGGTGTCCTCCACAACCATAATAATATTCTTATTACGCTTTGGATTAGAGCAGATTGGGCAGAGCTCATCGTCTGTAAGAGTAAAACACTCCTTGCAGTAACGGACATTTTTTCTAGCCTGAATAATGGCATTAGCCAGGTCATTTACCTTCTCTTCATCCATTCCTAATATATGGAAAGCCAGCCGCTGGGCTGACTTACTTCCAATGCTAGGCAAATCACTTAGCTCCGCTATTAAGTTGCTAATTTCTTTGCTGTAATATTCCATTAATTAAAGTCCTAATCCACCTGTAAATTTAGACATAGATGCAGCACTTACTTCATCAACCTTACGAAGGGCCTCGTTTGCTGCTGCCATAACGAGATCCTCAAGCATCTCTACATCCTCTGGATCTACTGCCTCTGGATCAATCTTAATCTTTGTGATTTCCTTCTTACCAGAAACTGTAACCTCAACAACACCGCCACCTGCAGTACCTGTCATCTCTGTCTCCTCAAGCTGAGCCTGAGCTTCCTCCATCTGACGCTGCATACGCTGAGCCTGCTTCATAAGCTGGCTCATGTTACCTGGCATTCCGCCTCCTGGAAATCCGCCTCTTCCTTTACCCATATCTTCTAATCCTCCTAATCTTCGTCTTGTTCTAACTCAATTCCAACATTTGCGAAGAAGTCTCTTACATCGGTCTTTGTGTTCTGTGAACTTACTCCACTGGAATTAATTTCTACTTTTATATTCACTGTCTTCTGAAGCATTTGCTCGATGACAGCTGAAATATCTGCTAATACTTCTGGGCGATTAACAAAATCTCCACCCATTCGTCCTGAACCCTCAGGCTGGTCGAAAATCAACACCAAATCTCCTGATTCATTGGTGGTAACTGTGGATACCTCCTTCAGGTACATCTTTATATTCACTGGAAGCTTTCCCATTACTGAACCCCAGCTTTGGGCAATCTTCTTAACCTCTTCTGGAACTGCTGCTGGTAGTGGCTCCTTTTTTACAGGAGCTGCGCTGGGTGTAGCGCCATTTCCACCGACAGGTGCTTGTGGAGCTGCCATAACTACTGGCACACCCTCTTCTACCTTCTTTTCCAGATTAGCCATTCTGTTATTTAACGCTGATATATCTGGCTCCATCTGAGGCTTGCAAAGCTTGATTAATGCAATCTCAATTAATACTCTCTTCTGGCTTGCATACTTAATATCATTTGAAAGCGCAGACAGTACTTGAATGTATCGCATTAACACTTCTGTGTCAACCATTCCTGCCTCTTCCTTGAGAAGTGCAAGATTATCTGATGACATTTCAAGTGCTTCCTCCATGTCCTCTGAGCTCTTGATAAGCATGAGATTACGGAGATACCAAGTGAAATCCACAACAAACTGATTCAAATCTCGTCCCTGAGTAATTATCTCCTCAAGGATTCTTATTGCTGATGTTACGTTTCCATCGATGATATTTCTAAGAAGTCTTGAGAACACCTCCGTGTCGATAGCCCCAAGAACTTTAAGTACATTGTCATAGGTAAGTGTCTGACCAATGTAAAAGGCAATACACTGATCCAAAAGACTTAATCCATCACGCATAGAACCATCTGCTGCCTTTGCGATATAGCGAATCGCTTTCTCTTCTACCTGCACACCTTCCTTATCCATCAGCTCCTGCAGACGGGCTGCAATAGTGTCGATGGAAATACGGTGAAAATCATATCTCTGGCAACGGCTGAGAATTGTGATTGGAATCTTGTGAACCTCAGTAGTAGCCAAAATAAACACAACATAAGAAGGTGGCTCCTCCAAGGTTTTAAGCAGGGCATTGAAGGCACCAGTAGAAAGCATGTGAACCTCATCGATGATATAAACCTTATATTTGCCCTCTGTAGGAGGATATGCCACCTCCTCTACAATCTGTCTGATGCTATCTACACCATTGTTTGATGCAGCATCCATTTCAATTACGTTCATGGAATTGCCTGCTGTAATAGACTTGCAAGTCTGGCATTCCATACATGGACAACCATTTACCGGATTCTCGCAGTTGATAGTACGGGCAAGAATCTTTGCAATAGTAGTCTTACCAGTTCCTCTGGTACCTGTAAACAAATACGCATGTCCTATACGGTCGCTTTTTATTTGATTTTGAAGTGTTGTAACGATATGGTCCTGACCCTTTACATCCTCAAAGGTCTGCGGTCTGAACTTTCGATATAATGCCATATAGGACATAACAATTACCTACCCTTATTTTATCTTAATCACCGAAGCTAATACCTATTCGCTTAGCCTCTTCTATCATCTGACAATCAGGCTCTACCGTCTTCAACTTGCCAGCTACATCTTCAAGCGGAATTCGCTTTGTTTTGCCATTTACCATGGCAATCATATTTCCAAAATCTCCATCCATAATAGCCTGAGCTGCTGCCGAACCAAGACGAGTACAAAGAACTCTATCAAATGGGTCTGGGCTACCTCCTCGCTGCATATGACCAGGAACAGTAACTCGAACTTCTATGCCGGTCTCCTTCTGGATTCTATCTGCGATCTCATAGGATACTGAAGGATACTTTGATTCTTCGAGCTTTTTCTTGTATTCCTTCTTTGAAAGCTTTGCATCTTCCTTTGAAATAGCACCCTCAGCTACTGCAAGGATTGTAAAGCCCTTGCCTTCCTCGGCACGCTTATTGATAGCTTTAACAACCTTCTTTATATCGTATGGAATCTCTGGAAGAAGGATAATATCAGCACCTGATGCCACGCCAGCATAAAGCGTAAGCCATCCTACCTTGTGCCCCATAACCTCTACTATAAATACACGACTATGTGATGAAGCAGTAGTGTGAATACAATCAATAGTGTTACAAGCAATATCAATGGCACTTTGGAAACCAAAGGTCAAATCTGTTCCATAGATATCATTGTCGATAGTCTTTGGAAGATGAATTATGTTAAGGCCTTCCTCTCGAAGAAGATTTGCAGTCTTTTGAGTACCGTTACCACCAAGGATAACAAGGCAGTTTAGATTAAGCTTATAGTAGTTGGACTTCATAGCCTCTACCTTATCAAGTCCATTCTCGTCTGGCTCACGCATAAGCTTGAAAGGTTGACGGCTGGAGCCCAGGATTGTACCACCTCGTGTAAGGATTCCAGAAAAATCCTGACTGGTAAGAAGTCTGTAATCTCCATAGATAAGACCCTTATAACCATTGAAGTAGCCGTATACCTCCAAGTCCTTTACGTTTGCAGCCAAACCCTTAACAACGCCACGCATTGCAGCATTAAGCGCCTGACAATCTCCACCACTTGTAAGCAATCCGATTCTCATCATAGAAATCTTCTCCTTCCCTAAAGAAAAACCCTTATAGTTTAATTTCTATTACTTACTTGTCTCTATAACTCTTCTTACGTAGTTGTAAATTCTCTCTGTAGAAGCAATGTCAAGACGCTCCTTTGGAGTATGAATATCATGCATCTCTGGTCCAATTGAAACTGCATCAAGTCCTGGAAGCTTTGAAGCAAGAAGACCACACTCAACACCTGCGTGAAGAGTCTCTACTAATGCCTTATCACCTGTCATCTCCTCGTAAAGTGCAACAAGCTCATCTCTGAAGCTTGACTCTCTCTTGTACTCCCAAGCTGGGTACTCACCGTGAGTAGAAATCTTGCAACCAAAGGCATTTCCTACCATAGAAACCTTTCTCATAAGTGCAGCCTTAGCGCTGTCTACTGAGCTTCTAAGTGCACATGAGAAGTTAAGTCCATCATCTGTGAGCTTAAGGATACCAAGGTTGAGTGATGTCTCAACGAGACCCTCAATATCATGGCTCATAGCCTGTACACCGTCTGGCATGCATGAAAGAAGCTGAATCATTCTCTTTGTATCTGTAGCATTTACTGCCTCTACAGATGCTTCGCCTTCAGTCTTAATATTAATCTTCATATCTGGATCTGTAACAGCATACTCGTTCTTAATAGCTGCTGCCTCAGTCTCCATAGCCTTAACTGCATCAGCTGAAGCAATAACCTTTGCTGATGTAGCACGTGGGATTGCATTATCCTTTGTTCCACCGATAAATTCAACAAGATTAAGCTCTGAAACCTCAAGTGCTTCTGCAAGAATTCTATTTACCATATATGATGCATTTGCGCGGCCCTTGTTGATTTCTGTACCAGAATGGCCACCCTTGCAATCGTTAACCTCTACAGAAACAATTGTGCCATTAGCCTGTTCCTTCTTTGCTGGATACTCAAGTTCCATTCTACATCCGCCAGCACAACCACAAAGGAAATGTCCTTCCTCCTCTGAGTCGAGATTAAGAAGCTTACGTCCCTGAATCATTGATACATCGATGCCTGCTGCACCTTCCATACCAACTTCCTCAGAAACTGTGATAATAACCTCAAGACGTGGGTGCTTAAGTGTCTCATCCTCTAAAAGAGCAAGTGACATAGCAACAGCGATACCATCGTCTCCACCAAGTGTTGTACCCTTTGCTGTAACATAGCCATCAACAACCTCAAGATCAAGACCCTCTGTAAGCATGTCCTTCGTGCAATCAGGATCCTGCTCTGCAACCATGTCCATGTGTCCCTGAAGGATGATTGGAGCAACGTTCTCCATACCCTCAGATGCTTCCTTAATCATGATTACGTTGTAAAGGTCGTCTGTGTAATATTCAAGATTGTGCTCTTTTGCAAAGTTTACAAGGTATGCACTAATCTTTTCCTCGTGATAACTTGGGTGAGGGATGTTACAAATCTCCTCGAAATAATGAAATACTCTCTCTGGCTTGCAATTGCTTAATACTGCCATTTTAAAAATCTCCTAACTATTCTTTATTTCTTGTCGTACTCACCGTACTCACATCCGATGTTGTACGCTTCCATATCATCAACCAATTCCCATTTAAACTCAGCCTTTTTCTCTGAGTCATTAGCGTTGGTCTTTAATATTTTTTTATAGAGCTTTATCTCGCCCTTTCCATTACCTCCGTTCCAGAGGTGATTGTGAAGCTTTTCGCCGCTAGGCGCTTCATAATTTATGAGCAACATGTCCTTTTTCTGACATGAAATCTCCGCTATTATCTTTGCCAGAGGTGTCTCCTGCTCAACCTGCCAGGTAATTTCTTCATCTCCCTCATGGCAATAAAACTTTGTCTTGGTAAGAGTCCAGAATCTAGAGAAATTGAACTCATAAGGCTCTCCTTCATACCACATGGCACCTAGGATAACATTATCAAAGGTTTGTCCGGTTCTAATTTTTGGACGGCCTCCACCAATATCAAAAGCTGTGTTTTCTAGCCACTGGCCTGATATCTTACTCTTAAGATGTGAGCTGGCAAGCCACACCCATGGGGAAGTATAATCCTTGCCCCAGTTCTTATCAGCATATCCGTAGCAGGAATCCTTATCTACTATATATTCCTCGCCATCTAAGATAACTGAACCATTGTAGAAGGTCTTCATGCCCTCTGCGTGCCAGAACATCTCGAAAGCATCCAGCTCTCTTGAAGCCCAGCTTGCACCATAGCCTACATTAAAGGCCAGATTCTTTTCTATGTTGAGGTCCCAAACCATCTTTCCTGCATCACACATCCACTCTGGATGAGCTGCTGCATCCTCTGTCGAAACCTCCACCATACCAAGGGTACGGCTTTCTGAAAGGAAACAATTATCTGCACTGATTTGGAAAGGAGCATCCTCCTTGATGCTGACCTGCTTCCAACCAAAAAATCTGTGAAGCTGTCGGGCATCTTCGCCCCAGCAGCCTGCTTTAATCATAACATAAGAAGGCTTAACGCCGTTTTTCTTATTAGCTGACAGCTGACCAAATACTGGCTCATCTCCTCCGAACTCAGGATTGATTGTAAAAAACTCGATAAAGAAAGCTTTTTCTTCTCCAGTCTTTTTATTATGACCTGTAAAGCTGTGCCACCACCAGTCATAGCCCTCTGACGCCAACGCTCCCTTAAGCATAAAGCGATTACGCTCTATATCCGAGTGATTAAAACTACGCTCGAAGAGCTTCTCCCTGACATCCAGACCGTCGATTTTTTCGAGTACTGTTTCTTCTAACTGACTAAGCTTTTCTTTAACCATGCTATTAACCCCATTTTCTACATAATACCCTTTAATTACTATAGCATTTTCGATAGGTAAATTCTATATTTCTCCTATATCCTGCCCCATAACCACAGGGGTCTCCTCGCCATTTTCAGAAGCAAATAATATTTCTCGATATATATTTACCTTTTTAGGTGGAATTAACACGATAATGGTAGAACCACCATATTCAAAGTGGCCTTTTTCTTCTCCACGGGTAACATCGCCTGCCTCGGGTTGGTTGTTGACTATTCTACCAACTAACATAGCCCCTACTTCCATTTGTACACATTTCCCGAAATTTTTGGTGCTTAATACTGTGTACTGGCGGCTATTTTCTACAAAAACTGGCCCTGCTTCTAGGGCTATCGGCTGTACCGTGTGATAAAGGCCTGGGATTATCACATCGGCAGATTTCTCTCCTGATTCAAAGTATGCATATCTGTGATAATGATTTACACAGAGTCTGTAGACCAGACAATATCCTCCATTATATTCTTTAGCAAGCTCTTTATCTCTTAATAAATCAGAAATTGTAAATTTGCTCTGCTTAACAGGTAAAACCAAGTCATCTGATATAGGATATACCTTTAATAATCCGTCACATGGCGCCATCAGATGCTTCTCATCCATATCGAGAGGTCTCTGCTCTGGCTTTATTCTTCGACAAAAGAAGTCATTAAAGCAATTGATATCGTCCAGTATATAATCCTCAAGCTGGATTTCGTTTGATTTTGCAAAGCCCTTAATTATGCACTTAGAAACCTTTGAATCCAAAAGCCATCCCGAAAAATCAGATACTGGTTTTAATAATAAAGGGCGAAGTATTATTCGCCCCAACTTTGTATTATATAAAAAATTTAATCCACTCATATTTTACTCGTAAAATAAAATTAATAATGTTCCAATAAGTTCTATAAATCCAATAACTATTATAACTGCAAACTGTCTCTTATTAGGCTTTGGAACCTTGAAGTTACCTACAAACAAGATGGCCACGATAAACATAAGCCAGAAATAGAAGATTGTTAAATCTGCTCTTGTAAACCAGTGAATAACAAGTGTAAGAGGGAAAATTAAAGCTGCTGTTGTAACAGGAAGGCCTGTGAAATATGCTTTACCTTTAATCTTGGCCTCTTCAGCACGCTCATCTGTTGTAGCATTGAAATATGCCAAACGAATAAGAGCTGCAAGTACGTAAAAGGCTGCAATTGATATTAAAAGAAGAACCAATGAATAATGTTCTGGTCTTTCAGCATTTCTTCCCAAATCTGTAAGAATACCACTAACTCTAAGCTGCGCCACACCGATAGAAGCTGGAAGCACACCAAAGCAAATCAAATCTGAAAGAGAATCAATCTGAATACCAAATTCCTTCTCCATCTCTGTTCTGTCCTTTTTTGTACGGGCAACCTTTCCATCAAAACCATCCAGTAATCCTGAGAGCATCAAAAATAATGTTCCACAATAAGGATGTCCAATACCTGTCATAGTAACAATGATTCCTACTACTCCTGATATGGTCGATAAATATGTCAAAATAACAGTATAATCGTAAACGCCTATCATTATTTATTTCTTCCTTTCAAATATCCTATTAAAGTAATTACACCACTCAAGGTGACGCAAATATAAAATGTAAGTCCACGGCTAATCATATCAAGATTAAAGGCCATGTCCTTTGACATGATACTAGAAAATCCATCAATCATCAAATAATCTGCAATGCCAAGTGCCCCTGGAATCGGAACATAATTATATCCGATAGTAATCAGGCATTGCTTAGCAAACAGTACTGGCGACAGTTTAGCATCTCCTCCTGTAGCAATAAATACAAGAGCTGGAACAATAATCTGAGATGCTCTTTGAATAACGTTCCAGAAAAATGCCTTTATCATAATTCCTCTTTTTCCAGCTATCATTACTGAGCAGTTTTCATAATCTTTTTCTATTTTTTCAAGCTTTTCCAGCTTTGGCTCCAGTCGGTGAAATACCTTTTTAGAATGTAGGAAATGAAGAAATCTTCTAATTACCCTAAATATCCTTTCTCCACCTCTAAGCATAGACAAGAATATCAAAGATAAAATACTTAATCCAACAAAACCCAATCCAATAAAGATTTTTGAAGATAATTTAAAAGCAAAAAATGCTCTTGGTGAAATCACTATTGCTATTATTCCTAAGAACACTATTGCAGCATTATACATCATAAGATTTAGTACAAGTGCCGCTGATGTAACTCCTCCTGGTATGCCATCTCTAATCATAAAAAATGCACTGGCAGGCTGGCCACCAGTTGCAGATGGCGTGATTGCAGAAAAATATACATCTGAGGTACTGTACAACAATCCTCTTTTAAAGCTTCTTTCATGAGATATAGAATTTAATATCGAGCAAAGGGCTATTGCTTCAAAAATTACATAACTGAATGCAGAGATAATCGCTGCTATCATCCATTTTTTGTCAGCGCCCAATATCAATTCCATTAATTGTGCAAAGGACATGCTTTCGTTTTGCTTTAACAGGGCCCATACCGTCAGCACTGATAAACCAAGGGTGAAGCACATCCAAAACAATTTTTTCACCACGTTTTTATTCATTGTAATTTCCTGATTCGTTTTCTATAAATTATAGATATGCATTCTTTTTTATACAATATTATACTACACATTTAATGATTCTTTAGATTTGCATTTAAACTTTTATTTATTTATTATTAAATTATCTTGATGAATGGAGGAAATACTATGGGCGAAAGACTTACCCAGGGGGATATTGATAAAATCCAGGCTGAGATTGACGAGCGAAAGCTTGTTATCCGTCCAAAGCTTTTAGAGGAAGTAAAGGAGACCCGTGCACAGGGCGATCTTTCTGAGAACTTTGAATATCATGAGGCGAAGCGTGCTAAAAATATGAATGACAGCCGTATTCGCTACTTAGAGAAGATGCTTAAATTTGCCGAGGTTGTTGATGATAGTAGTGCTGATGATGAAGTTGGCATTAACAACACTGTTACTATCTATATCCCAGAGGATGACTGTGAGGAAACCTACAAGCTTGTTACATCAATCCGAGGTAATTCCCTTAAGGGACTTATTTCTATTGAATCACCTCTAGGTGCTGCCATCCGTGGAAAGCACGTAGGTGACAGAGCCATGGTAAAAGTAAATGACGATTACTCTTATGAAGTAGAAATACGTAAAATTGATAATTCTACTACCGATGAGGACGATCAGATAAAGCGCTATTAATATCGACATTTTAAAAGGCACCGGAATTAACCGGTGCCTTTAGTTTTTGAAGCTTTCTATTCTTCTACAAACATTTCTTCAGTTGCTTCACGATTCTCTTCTACAGAACTTAATACTTCCTCTGTCTTTGATTCAGGAATATCAACCTTCTTTGATACAAAGTAAAGCGCTATCAAGCAAAGCACAAGTCCTATTACAGCTCCAGGACCACCAACAACCTCTAAGATATATCCGCCCAATCCATTGTGGAATGCATGTCCTATGATTGTTGGAATTATAGAGTTAAACTTATATGCTATATAACCATATACCATTCCAAGTGGAATAGCATATATTCCCTGAACGATGTTTGCATGCATTATTCCAAAGCATATTCCACTAATTATCATGCATCCAATAAGTCCATAAGACTTCTTGGTTCTTTTCATGATAATTCCTCGTACTGCCATCTCTTCAGATAATGGTGCACCTACGATTATAGCGATAAGCCCCAATGCGTTATCTGTAAGTCCACCCATTACCTGTGTAAATTCTTCAACCACCTCAGGGATTGCCAAATTTACAAGTGTATATGTAGTAAATAATGCAAAGGAACCAGTAAGAATCAATATTGCAACAAATAAGAGGTTATACTTATTTTCAAATTTCTTGCTTACAGGCTCATAAGTACCCTCAAGCTTTTCCTTTTTTACAATTCCAAAGTAATACCAGATTGCCATAACAGCAATAACTACTATCTCTCCAACAAACTGTGCATTTGCCATCAGACCTTCTTTTTCTGTCAGCAAAGTAAGTATATCTGTTGTATTAGTCATACCTTCCTCTGTAACTGCCTTCATCATTTCTGGAAATAAAACTATATACTGCCCGATAGTTAAAACTACAAAAAAACAATCATTACAAGTATCGAAAACAGTATCGCCTTAACCTTGCCTGATTTCTTTTCCATATACATTATCCTCCATTATAATAATTAAAAACTTTTAACTATTTTATCTGTTTTGCCACAAAAAGTCAAAAATGGCGCCGCGAAATGCGGCGCCACATTCATTTAGAATAATTATTCTTCCGGTTTGGCTGCAGGCTTTCCATGCCTCTGCTGATAGACCATAGCCAGCATGTCAGACTGGTACTTATCGTCATCGCTTAGTTTCCTGAGTTTATCCTTTATGTCTGCTTTTCGTGCCCGACAAACATCAAGTTCCTTTAATAATTGAGCCTCTTCATCTTCAAAGATCTTTAACTCTCTTTTTAGAGATTCAATATCTCGCCTTGTATCAGCATCTAACATGGTGTCCTACCTCCCCTTATTACATGTAATATCTCGATTAGGCTTTTAAGTCCTGGCGTACCAAAGCCTTCTTTAATGCTATCTCAGCTCTCAGCACATCTATTCCGTCGTCCTTGTTTGCCAAGCGCTCTCTAGCTCTGTCTTCTGCGCTGCGGGCTCTCTCTAAGTCAATCTCTTCTGGCCACTCAGCTATTTCAGCAAGTAAAGTTACCTTATCAGGCAGGACCTCAGCAAGACCTGCGTGCACTGCGGCCTTCTTCTCAGACTCTGCCTCATGGATTGTACAAATGCCCGGCGCAATAACAGTAGTCAAAGGAATGTGCTTTGGAAGCACACCAATCTGTCCCTCGACTGTATTAAATTCAACCATTGTAGCCTCCCCTTCATAAAAGGTCCGCTCAGGCGTAATGATTGATACTTTAAAGGTGTTATCTGCCATAAGCCACCTCCTACTTAGCGTTCATCTTGGCACGAACCTCGTCGATTGTACCTGCATTGAGGAAGTAACTCTCTGGAATATCATCATGCTTACCTTCAAGAATCTCCTTGAAGCCACGTACTGTCTCAGCGATTGGCACATACTTTCCTTCGAGACCAGTAAACTGACCAGCTACGAAGAATGGCTGTGACAAGAATCTCTGAATCTTACGAGCACGGTTAACTACAAGCTTATCCTCTTCTGAAAGCTCATCCATACCAAGGATAGCGATGATATCCTGTAATTCTTTATACTTCTGAAGAATCTCCTGAACACCACGTGCAACTGTAAAGTGCTCCTGACCTACGATACGTGGGTCAAGGATACGAGATGTAGAACCAAGTGGATCTACCGCTGGATAAATACCAAGCTCGGCGATAGAACGCTCAAGAACTGTGGTAGCATCCAAGTGCGCGAAAGTTGTAGCAGGAGCTGGATCTGTTAAGTCATCGGCAGGAACGTATACGGCCTGAACCGATGTGATAGATCCGTTCTTTGTAGATGTGATACGCTCCTGAAGAGCACCCATCTCTGTCTGAAGTGTTGGCTGATAACCAACGGCTGAAGGCATACGACCAAGGAGGGCTGAAACCTCTGAACCAGCCTGAGTAAAACGGAAGATATTATCGATGAAAAGAAGCACGTCCTTTCCACCCTTATCTCTGAAGTACTCAGCCATTGTAAGTCCAGTAAGACCTACTCTCATTCTAGCTCCTGGTGGCTCGTTCATCTGACCGAAAACCATGCAGGTCTTGTCGATAACGCCTGACTCCTTCATTTCATAGTAAAGGTCATTACCCTCACGAGTACGCTCACCTACACCTGTGAATACTGAGTATCCACCGTGCTCTGTAGCGATGTTATGGATAAGCTCCTGAATAAGTACGGTTTTACCTACGCCGGCACCACCGAACAATCCAATCTTACCACCCTTCTGGTAAGGGCAAAGAAGGTCAACGACCTTAATACCTGTTTCAAGCATTTCTGTTGAAGTTGCCTGTTCCTCAAACGCTGGAGCTTTTCTATGAATTGGCATTTTATCAACACCCGTAGGTGCTGGCTGTTCATCAATAGCTTCACCAAGTACGTTGAAAATTCGTCCAAGTGTAGCCTCACCAACAGGAACTGAAATTGGAGCTCCTGTAGCAACTACATCCATTCCACGTACTAAACCGTCTGTAGGACCCATGGCAATACAACGAACTGTATCATCACCCAAATGCTGTGCTACTTCCACAACCAGTCTCTCACCGTTATCTCTTGTGATTTCAAGAGCATCGTTGATTTCTGGAAGTTCGCCTTCAGCGAACTTTACGTCAAGTACGGCACCGATGATCTGAGTGACTTTACCAATATTATTTGCCATTTTTTCACTCCTATCTTCTTTAAGATAGTGCCTCTGCACCAGCGATAATCTCGGTCAATTCCTGAGTAATTGATCCCTGGCGGGCACGATTGTATTTTAATGATAGATCACTAATGATTTCCTCAGCATTATTTGTTGCTGAATCCATAGCCTGCATTCTGGCACCATTTTCTGAAGCAACAGCTTCAACTAAAGCACCATATACAAGTGAAGTCACATACTTTGGAACAATGAGGTCTAAAGCTTCCTCTTCGTTTGGCTCGAAATTCATAAGAGCCTCTGCGCCGGAAGTCTTTGCTGCCTCAACATCCTCTTCTGCGATTTCAGCAGGAAGCAGCTTCATAAGCTTTGGAATCTGGCTAACTGTATTTTTGAAGTGTGTATAAACAAGGTAAATCTGTCCGATTTCCCCGCTTGAATATGCTTCAAGGACATCCTTGCAAATAGCCATCGCATCTGCATAGGTAGGAGCCTCCATAACTGGAGAGTAATCCTTCTCCACGGTGTAACCCTTGTGGGCAAGGCTGTCACCACCCTTATGTCCTATTACGTAAAGCTTCACATCCTCAGGCTTCATCTCAGAACCAGTTATCATCTTTACAATATTAGAATTGTAACCACCTGCCAGACCACGGTTAGATGTGATGACAATTACGCCAATCTTATCAGAACCATTGTCTCTAAGGTATTTATTGTTAACTGTTCCTGCCTTGGCAAGCATACTGCAAATCGTATTATACATAGCGTTGAAATACGGTGTAGTCTGCTCTGCCTTAGAACGTGCCTTCTGGAGCTTTACTGTAGATACAAGCTTCATGGCCTTAGTGATCTGCTGAGTGCTTGATACACTCTGTTTTCTTCTTTTTATGTCTCTCATTGAGGCCATAACAGATCACCCTCCTTACTTGTAAGTCTTCTTACACTCCTCGATAGCCTTGATTAGCTTCTGTTCCATGTCATCCTCAAGAACCTTTGTAGTCTTAATTGACTCTGGAATCTCAGGATACTTGGTATCAACAAGATCAAACAATGCCTTCTCGAAAGCCTGAATATCTGCTGTTGGAATGTCAAGCAGATACTTCTTAGTAGCAGCATAGATAATCATAATCTGATACTCTACTGGCATTGGAGCATACTGTGGCTGCTTTAACATCTCCTTGATTCTTTCACCTTGTGCCAGCTTCTCAGCTGTATCGGCATCAAGCTCTGAACCAAACTGTGCGAAAGCTGCAAGCTCACGATACTGAGCCAGCTCTACACGGATAGGAGCTGCGATTTTCTTCATAGCCTTAATCTGAGCAGAACCACCTACACGGGATACAGAAAGACCTGCGTTAACGGCTGGTCTGAAACCTGCGTTGAAAGCTTCTGTCTCAAGATAAATCTGACCATCAGTAATTGAGATAACGTTTGTAGGGATGTATGCAGATACATCGCCTGCCTGTGTCTCAATGATAGGTAATGCTGTAAGTGAGCCACCGCCCAACTTATCAGAAAGTCTAGCTGCACGCTCAAGAAGTCTTGAGTGTAAGTAGAATACATCACCTGGGTAAGCCTCACGTCCTGGTGGACGACGAAGAAGTAATGACAGTGTACGGTATGCAGTAGCATGCTTACTTAAATCATCATAGATGATAAGTACGTCCTGTCCATTCTCCATCCACTCCTCACCGATAGCACATCCTGAATAAGGAGCGATATACTGTAAAGGAGCAAGCTCTGATGCTGTAGCGGCAACTACTGTTGTCCAGCTCATAGCACCATATTCTTCTAATGTTTTAACAAGGGCTGCAACTGTTGAAGCCTTCTGGCCAATTGCGACGTAAATACACTTTACGCCCTGTCCCTTCTGATTGATGATTGTATCGATTGCGATAGCAGTCTTACCAGTCTGTCTATCACCGATAATAAGCTCACGCTGTCCACGTCCAATAGGAATCATGGAATCGATAGCTTTAATACCTGTCTGCAGCGGAGTATCTACGGATTTACGAGAGATAACGCCGGAAGCAACACGCTCGATTGGACGGAACTTTGTTGTCTCAATAGGTCCCTTTCCATCGATAGGCTGTCCAAGTGCATTAACTACACGTCCAAGCATTGCGTCACCAACAGGAACCTCAACTACACGACCAGTTGTCTTTACCTGATCACCTTCGTTGATGTTCTTATCGTTTCCTAAGAGAACACAACCAACATTGTCTTCCTCAAGGTTTAAGACCATGCCATAAACTTCGCCAGGGAACTCTAAAAGTTCGCCCTGCATAGCGTTCTGTAATCCGTGAATACGTGCAATTCCATCGGCAACCTGAATAACAGTTCCTACGTCTGCCACGTCAAGCTGCGCTGCATAGCGTTTCATTTGCTCTTTAATAACCGAGCTAATCTCTTCTGGTTTTAAATTCATGGAGCGCATTCACCTACTTTCAATTGAATATTTGATAACTCGTGTGACAATTTACTAATCTGAGTTTTGACAGAACTGTCAATAACTCTATCTTTAATGCGAATTACCATACCCCCGATTAAATCAGGGTCTACTGTATAGTCCATTACAAATGAACTGTACTCAGTAGTTTGGAGTAAACGCTTCTCGACATCTGATTTCTGTGCATCAGTAAGCTCAAATGGAGTTGATACAAAGGCACGTCCGATTTTCTTGAAATCGAAAACCCTGTCGATGAAGTAGTTAAGTACTTCAACTATATCCTTGATGTGGTCCTTCTCCTCAAGCATGCGAAGAAGTCCAACCATCTCATTACTTACTCTGCCTTTGAAAACGTCGTCGATTATCTGAAGCTTTTCTTCTTTATTGATCTTTGGATGATTCATCATTTGAGAAAAGCCGTCATTTGATTTAACAACCTCTATAACCCCTTGGGCTTCATTTAAGAAGTCGTCGACCTTTCCTGTTTCCACGGCTAGCTCAAACAACGCATCACCATATACGTTTGAGACTAATTTAGCCATGTGTTTTCACCCATTTCCTTAAGAGTTTGCTCAACCAAGGTGTTTTGGATAGTTGTATCGATGTTTTCAGCTACAACCTTCTGTGCCATAAGAGCGGCTACAGAAATCATCTCCTGCTTAACATCATCAGCAACCTTCTTCTTCTCAAGCTCAGCTTCCTCGTTAGCTCTTGCTACGATTGCTGCTGCTTCTTCCTTGGCTTCGTTAACAATCTTGGTTTCATTCTTCAAGGCCTTTGCTCTTGCTTCGCTTAAGATTTCATCCTTTTCTTTTCCGATATCTCTAAGCTTTGCTTCATATTCCGCCTTTAGCTTTTCTGCCTCTTCCTTATCTTTCTTTGCATCTGCAATATCCTTTGCAATGCCATCCTTTCTGTCCTTTAACAGCTTTCTTGCTGGATTGAACAAGAGGTTTGACATTATAAGGAATAGGAAGAATACTGCAATGGCTAAAAGCGCAGCATCATTAAGCAATTGAAAGTCCAAGTCAAATAGTCTTTCCAAAACTTTTAGCCCTCCTTTTTATAATATTTCTTCCTAGTGTAAATTAACCAACTAATGGCTGTACAAAGAGTAACAGAAGGGCGATAACCAAACCGTAAAGACCTGTTGTCTCGGCAACGGCCTGACCAAGTAACATAGTAGACATAATCTGTCCCTGTGCTCCTGGGTTACGTCCAACGGCTGATGCACCGTGACCAGCTGCGATACCTTGTCCGATACCAGGACCAATACCAGCGATAACTGCGAGACCAGCACCGATTGCTGAACAAGCTTTAATTAAGTCTGTACCTGTAATGTTCATAAATGTTTTCCTCCTAAAATATAGATTTTAAATTTTAAGAATCCCCATAAGACTGGGTTATGTATGTCATTGTTAACATACAAAATACGTAGGTCTGAATTGCACCTGAGAAAATATCAAAGTAAACATGCAATGCTGCAGGCCATACTAGTGCGAATTTTCCTAGCAATCCATAAACAAGACCCATAATGATAGTTCCTGAAAGAACGTTTGCAAACAAACGCAGTGACATTGATATAGGTACTGCTATATCAGAAATCACGTTGATTGGCAGCCAGATAGGCAGCCATGGTGGCAGTGGTGAACATTTGTCGATCCAAATGTCCTTTGCACTCTGATGCCTTACCTTTACTACATGGATGCAAACAAAGGTAATTAATGCAAGTGCCAGTGTTGTACCGTAATCGGCTGTTGGTGGTCTTAGGCCAACTAAACCAGATAAATTAGATACCAAAATAAAACAGAAAATGGTACAAATCCAGTTTGCAAACACTGGTGCGTGCTTACCCATACTTCCTTCCACTACAGAATCCAGTAACCCGACTATGAGCTCCAGGATGCTTTGGAAGGTATCAGGAACTTCAGTGGCGTGCTTTAGCTTACGATTGGCAATGATAGAAAAAAGCACCAATGAAAGCCATACGATTAAAATGCAAACATGAGAGGTTGTAATCCAAACCTCCTGTCCAAATACTTCATACTTGAACAAGCCTTTTATCATGTCCACAGTATCGCTTGAGGCCAGCAAAATTCCTTCTGTCACACTTTCACCTCCTTTATAAAATTTTTCTTATTCATCCTCTATCTATGCTTGATGCCTAGATAAATCTTTATTAGCAAAGGCTGTGCGTATGCACTAACCTTGAGCCCAAGTACACCGATAAGCGCCGTAAACATATTTCCAAGCTTAAAAAACGCCATCGTAAACATAATTGCACATAAAACCAGATAACGCATAACTGACTTGAAGGACAGATATTTTTCGTGTCCCTCGCCAATTCGTACTGATTCCTCAATAATCATTGAAATGTGAATGGCCATACCTACTGCGCACCCAATTCCAATTAAAAGACCAGTTGTATATCTGATTTTATCGCTGACAAACCAAACTCCAATCAGCTCAACAAGTAGTCCGTATGCAAGTATTCCTAAAACCAAACCCGGCAGGGCCTGATTTAGTCGCTTCATCCATTTAATCATGTCATATCCTTATTCAATTATTCCCCTGAGCTTTCGCTTTTCTTCTCCTTAAGAGCTTCCTCCTCCAGTCGTCTCGCCCGCTGTCCTGGAGATTCCTCGTTTTTCAGGTACCCCTTTACCGACCGGTAAGCTCCATTAAAAGCTGCTAATATACCAATTAAAATTCCTGCTATAGAAAAACCCTTTACTTCTGTTTTTGTTGAGATAAAGGTTCCAATTACCGTACAAAGCAAGATTGGCACTATTACGTTTATTCCAAATTGAAGGACCATTACCAAAGAATTGGCCACTTCATTATTTGTTTTTCTTCTGTCCCTCATTGATGCTCCTTATTCCGGCATTAGAGCGTCATAGAAATCTCTCTACCGGTGTGCTCATATTGACGGAACTCTACACCTGCAGCACGAAGCATTCTCTTTGATGCAATTACTGATGGTGTATTTTCATATTTATCACTATCGTAGATGATAGTTTTGATGCCTGACTGAATGATAGCCTTGGCACATTCATTACATGGGAAAAGTGACACATACAGCTTTGAGCCCTCAAGTGAACCACCTCTGTAGTTCAAAATCGCATTAAGCTCGCTGTGTGTTGTATAGAAATATTTATTTTCCAGAGGGTCCCCTACTCTAGCCCAAGGGAACTCGTCATCTGAACAACCATTTGGAAACCCATTGTAGCCCATAGAAAGAATCTTGTTATCCTGGCTTACAATACACGCTCCAACTTGTGTGTTTGGGTCTTTCGATCTCATACCCGATAATACTGCAACGCCCATAAAGTATTCATCCCAGCTAATATAATCTAGTCTCTTGTCACTCATGGTCTCTCCTCCAATACATTTGTGTCTTATGTTTCTAGTAACTTTATTAATTTCTCAATCGATACCTTCAAAACTTCATAACACAAACCGTAGGTTTGCACTGAACCACCATAAGGGTCCATAACTTCAAGCTCATCCCCCACAAGCTCATTGAGAAGTCTGGTGTTTTCCTCGGTGGCATTTGTATATTCACTTAATATCTTCTGCCTTTGGGTCTCCTCCATCGTAATAACCAGCGTATTCTCGGAAAAATCCGATTCCTGCAACTGCTTCGAGGAGTAATCCTTAAGCTCTATACCATTACTGATAAGTACGGCTTCCGCCTTTTGATTTAGCGGCTCCGGAAACTGAACAATAAGCCCCCTGGACTCGCATATAATCGGTCGGCTATGCGGGAAGCTGTGGAAAATCGCCGTCGCCATAGGCGACCTTGACGTCCCGCTACCTGACGCGAAAATCACTCTGTTAATATTATTCATTTTTATTCTCCCAAAATCCCGCCTGCCTTAGACCTCTATAGTCTTCTGGCCTGCTGCTTTAAGCAACCTGTTCATAATTGCCTGCCCCATCTTTGGTGTTGCAAAGCTTTCTGAATAAATTATATCTACATCCAACTCATCAAACTGTCTAAGGATATCGTAGAGATTATGAGCGATACTCTGCTCTTCCTCTCTGTCTCCGATGATTAGTACCTGACCCCTTCCATATCTGCCCGCAGTTGCAGATGTGGCAATGATACCAACCTTCTTTCCATCCTCTTCAGCCTTAGCTGTAAGTTCATTGATAGTGGATATAACTCTGTCTTCTTCACCTGAAACGATTGTTAAATCGCCCTTTGGTGCGTAGTGCTTATATCTCATTCCTGGAGCCTTAGGCTTTGCACCTCCCGTGGTGCCCTTGTCGTTGTAGACAATGCCTGGATCCATTCTAACCTCTCCAACAACCTCTTTTAGCATATCCATATTGATATAGCCTGGTCGAAGGATAGTCACTACATCCTCTGTTAAATCAACGATAGTGGATTCCAATCCTATATCTACTGTTCCACCATCTAGTATTGCTTCTATTTTTCCAGATAAATCCTCATACACATGACTTGCCTTTGTAGGGCTTGGTCTGCCTGAGGTGTTAGCACTTGGCGCTGCTATCATGCAACCACTCTCCTCAATAAGAGCAAGTGCCACTGGATTGTTTGGCATTCTGACTGCTACTGTATCAAGACCACCAGTGGTCTCATAAGGTATTACTTCGTTTTTGTTGCAGACCATTGTAAGTGGACCTGGCCAAAAGGCATCTGCCAGCTTCTTAGCTGTCTCAGGTAAATCCTTTGTAATCTGCTCTAACTGTTCAAACTTAGCTATATGTACAATTAAAGGGTTATCCGATGGACGACCCTTTGCCTGATATATCTTTCTCGAGGCTTCTTTATCGGTAGCGTCTCCGCCTAATCCGTATACTGTTTCGGTTGGAAATGCTACCAACCCACCATTTTTCAAAATCTCAGAAGCCTCTCTGATATGTTCTATATTGATTGGCTCCTCAGAAACATCCATAATCCTAGTAATCATACTCAAAATTATAACACTTTTCCCTTAGAACACAATCTTTTTAGCTCTGTGAAAGTCCCGTAATCACGGGGAAAATTATGATTTTTTTGTGTTTTTTGTGCGTCTTTAAAGGTATTTTGCAATTATGTTCCATACACCTGTACTGTCAAAGCCTTTCTTCCAGAAAGCTCCTCCTGCAAGATTATATTTGTCCATAACTTTAAGCTTTTCTTCGATAGAAGTTTCATCTTCTACCCAAATTTTATATGTCACATCATTCTTAGTACTCTCACCATAGTACTGACCCATACTGTCATCCCAGGTTGTTGAGATACCGTTTGTCTTCAAGTAACTCTGTATAGCATTCATGCCATAGGCTGTACTACTTACGCTTCCATCTGACTTCACTTCCCATACTCTACAGTAGAATGGCATTCCAAGAATTACCTGCTCAGCTGGAACCTCATCAAGAGTAGCCTTTACACCTTCATCTACCCAACCAAGAGAAGCAACTGAACCAGCCTCTTCGCTTCCTGAATAATGCTCATCATATCCCATAATTATCACATAATCTGCATATTTAGCCTGCTCGCTTCTGTTATAAACACCAGATGAAGCGGTCGGTACATAATTATCAACAGAAAGGATAATATCATTCTTCTCACACTTGATAGAAAGCTCTTTTATAAACTGGATGTAACCATCTCCAGCCTCTGCTGCAAGCTGCTCTATATCTACATTAATACCATCAAGACCATGTGTAATAGCCTGGGCTATAAGATTGTTTACAAGATTATCTCTTGCTGAAGTTGTGTTGAGGACGGTCGTAGTATCTACACTTGCATCCTCAAGGTTGCTAACAAGACCCCAAACCTGCACATTATTGGCGTGACAAATACTCACATAATTACTGCTGGCAATGGAAGCTATTCCACCCTTGTTATCACTAAGATGGAACCAGGTTGGAGAAATTACTTTTATGTTTCCTGAATTTGCAAGAACATTAGCAATATCTCCATTTGCCGCCTGTGATGTCACCTGATGCCAAAGTAAGGAGATATCATTTCCAATAGAGATATGCTTGTATTCTCTTTCATCGCCTACGTTGTAATCTACATTTCCCGATATTTCAAAGGCTCTGTTCTTAATGTATCCGCATACTCCATTATCAGAGAAAACATAACTCCACTTTCCTGTGTCACGGAGAACATATATCTGGTCGCCCTTTTTAACATCCTCTAATACTGGACTCTTTGGACCATTTAGCTTTCTAATCTGAGACTTACGGGATACTATTCCGATGTCATATTTCGTTCCATAGGTATTTACAAAAATTCTATCTGGATTATCAAAATAGTCTATATTGCCCTCTCCGATAAGAAGATTAATATAATCTACAGCAACATAGGCAGTTCCATCCTGGGCTACAACTGCTGGATGGCCAAGAGAATTGTTACTCTTATCTATGAAATAGTCACTACTGCCAACTGTGGCTGTATACACCTCAATATCAGTAGCGTATCTCAGGGTCACCTCTGTGCTGTCATATACAAAACCATCATCTAAATGATCTTTAAGAAATCCAATTTCAAGATATGGCTGGCCATCCTTTACTATAGCGTATCCGTAAGGACTATCTTCCTCTAGCTTTTGAAATTCTCCATTCAGAACAACCGCCGCTTCATTATCATGATTAACACTAAAATATTCAGCTAAATCCATATGTTCCTTTGTAGGAGCATATTTTTTTACATAGGCGATTCCACCAACCAATAAAACTGTAGCCAAAACTGCTATAGCAATATAAACATACCCTCTGGGTATTCCTCTTCTTCTTTTTCTCTTTCGGTAGCTCATAGCTTCCCCCTCTTTTAACTAATATTTCCTGTAAAGTATAACAAAATAGGTCATTAAATTCCACTTTCTACGACCTGTTGGGTAGTATTTACAAATAAAAAAAGAGCGGTATAACCGCTCTAAATTAACCACTTTGCATACATCTTTACATAATCCCCTATTCCTTTTTACCTCACTAGACTTAGAGGGATTATTTGTCTCTTTTCATTATGCTATAGAAGCATCTGTGATACTGACACTCCCCATGTGGTTGATATTCATTTTCTATCTCCACAACTCCTTCCTGCAGCTACCTGATAAATTCCATCAGTTCTTTAAAATTATCTTCTTTTAATGAAAAAGGGTCGCTGATTAATGGTAATCTTTTGATGCTACTATCAACATAGTCACATAAATATTTGAGACTTTTTGCGTTTTTTTCGATTATATTGTTGACAACATAAGTCATTTGACTCGTGTCATATTTTTTCAAATTATGATTATCTACATATTCATAGTATTCTCGCTGACACCATGGGCTCATTGACCCTATTATGATTCTATTATTACAATTATTAAATATAGTCTCTGTTTCATAGTTTAATTCTTCCATGTCTATAACAAACCAGGCTTTCTCAGTATTCATCAGACTACTGATAGCATTAATATCCTCACTAAGGATATACTTAACGCCTTTATATTCATAAGCTAATAAATCACCTATCAAAATCTGCTTTACTCCCACCATACTTAATAATTGGCTGTGTTTACTTAACTCAATATAAATCACTTTCTGACCAAGCACTGAGTGAAGAAAATTTGCAAGTGACAAACACAGGTGGGTGACACCAACATTAGCTGAAACACCGACTACACAAAGCTTTTTGTTTTCGAATCGATTTTTTATTTTGTTATTGTTGCGTAGTAATAGAATCTTTTTCATTTTTAAAAATCGCTGAAAAAACATTTTCCTCATCCTTTGAAATATCTAAACTTTTGACTATAGGATACCTGTAGACCTTCTTTTTTAGGGTCTTTGCCAACAAGATACTGCTGATTTTGTCTGTGAAATTAGTTACGACATAAACACTGTCGTTTTTTATCCACTCAGGCATATCATCTTCCTGTTGCCACGGTGCTCCTCCGGTAACATAAATCACAATATCCGTTCCCATCGGAATGTTTTTATTTGTCCCGCAGTCAATTACATATAAACCCTTTGGAGGATTTTGATCTTCTACTGCCTCTCCATACTCGAACAGGCCCTTGAAGTTATCGTGGTATAAGATCCCCTGCTGTAGCTTGGTATTCTTTAGATTCATCCAAAGTCTTCGTACTGTGTCTTTTTCGTTATCCCTGTAATAGCAGTCAATTTTCCTTTTATTGAAAAACTGGCATAAGGATATGGCTATACGTGTCGTACCTATGGCAGGACTTCCGCCAATTACTGCGATTCTCTTTTCGAGATGCTTCTCTCCGACTTTATCATTAACTCGATTTTTCTGTAGACGCTCTAGCAGTTCTTTCAGTTCTGTGATTGAGCCAATTCTTTTATTAATATCTGCTTCTGTAGCACAGTCTACAATCTGTTTTATTTTAAAATCATCGTTTGCATAACTATTAATTTGCATGAAACCAATAACCTTACCAACACCATAAACATCACAACGCTCATCAAGATATTCACCTTCCAATTGTTCAGGCGCTGCCCAGCCTTTAGTACCTAGCGGCTTTGCGTTATTGGCTTCAGACTTTCTTACAGATATGCCAAAATCTATCAGCCTAATTGCATCCCCTTCCATAAAAACGTGTTCAGGCTTCATATCCCTGTATAGCACAGGCTCACTCCCTGCCGTATGTAAGGTTTCTACAATTTTACAAAGCTCTACTGCTATGTATATAAGCTTTTCAGTTGTTAATTTGGTTTCTAACAAATACTCCCGTAGAGAAATTCCCTCTACATATTCTTCAACCAAATATATAATTTCTTCTGTATCTTCTACTTCAAAAATTGTGGGTATTTGGGATGATTTTATCCCTTGTAAAAGATTTGATTCGGATAGGATGCTGTATGCATCGGGATGAGCCTTGTGAATAGCCTTGAGAATCCTCAATGCTCCTATCGGTTTATAACGGACAAGTAAAACTGCGGTAGCTGCTGTCTGTTGCAGTATTCGAATTACTTCGTACTTGTCTTCAATACCTTTTGGTATCATAAACTTGCGCTCCTTCCTTTCGGAAAAAGCATCTCGCGGATAATTTTATATCACAGATAAAATTATATTGCAACCCCTAATTTGAAAATATTAATTTTTCAATAATGTTCTCTTTATAAAATTTTTAGATTTTTCTCACTATTTTTATGGATAGTTTCCTTTACTTTCCGATATAATATATATATAATAGTCGAACAAGAAATGTTCCAGCATCTTTTTCGATTCGGGAGGTGATTTTATGAAGATTGAAAAAATCAACGAGAACCAAATCAGATGCACTCTTTCTAGAGAAGATTTAATTAGCCGCCACATTAAGCTATCAGAGCTTGCCTATGGCTCAACCAAGGCACGTGAGCTTTTCAGAGAGCTTATGGAGCAGGCTTCATACCAGTACGGTTTCGAAGCGGAAGACATTCCACTTATGATAGAGGCAATACCGCTTTCATCAGAATCCATTGTACTTTTAGTTACAAAAGTTGAGAGTCCAGACGAGCTTGATACTCGTTTCTCTCGTTTCTCAGAATGTGACGATGATTACGATGACGATGATGTGGATGCTACAGATGCTCCTATTAAGCCATTTAACGAGGCAGCTGCCGACGATATTCTTAATATCTTCAACAGCTTAATCGAAAAGGCACAGGAAGCAATAAAAGCTTCACCAGAGAAAGCTGCAGCCAAGGGCTTGCCAGTAGACATTACAAAGATGTTCGTTTTTGATAATCTTGAAGATGTGCTTAAGCTTTCCGGTGTACTTGCTACTTTCTACAAAGGAAAGAATTCTCTTTATAAGAGTCCATTTGATAACAGATACTATCTTGTAGTTAGCAAATCAGATGATACTGCAGAAAACTACAATAAAGTATGCAACATTTTATCTGAATACAGCGACCAGCAAAACTTCGTAGTTGGTACAGACGCATATATGTCAGAGCACTATGAGACAATGGTCAAAGGAAATGCAATTCAGTCGCTGGCATTAATTTAACATCTAAAAATCCTGTTACATTAACAAGCATAATGATTTCTGCGCTCAGCATAGAAAGCTTCGCTTAAGAAATATTATAGCTTGTTAATTACAGGATTTTTTTATTATAAAAAAAAGTGCCGCCGCAGCGACACTTTCTTTAATCGTATTTGATTAGCCCTGTGAAATAGCACCTGTTGGGCAAACACCAGCGCATGTACCGCACTCTACACAAGCTCCCTCATCGATCTGGAACTGTGAATCGCCCTGTGAGATTGCTCCTACTGGACACTCAGGCTCGCATGTACCGCATGATACGCATGAATCAGAAATAACGTATGCCATAATTAAAATCCTCCTTAAAAATCTAATCAATAAATTTTATCAATTAGTCAACTGATGAATACATCATACATCTAAATTGTGTCTAAATCAAGAACAGAATTGTATTTTTAGAAATACCTATAAAATCAAGGCTTACCGTTGTTCAGTTCAACTAACCAGCGTTGATTGTAGCGAACAACTTTGATAATTGTGTACACAACTTGGTGGTAATTGATGTTGCACAATTGATTGAAGCATGGTATCATTTGTTAGAATTTTTTACGAAAGGAAGGATTATAAAATGGCAAGAGTTTCTAAGGCAACTATGATTGGCGAGCTTCTTCAGATTGATGCTGATGTAGCTCCTATTTTACTTAATATCGGCATGCACTGTCTCGGATGCCCATCATCTCAGATGGAAACAATCGAGGAGGCAGCTATGGTACACGGTATCGATGCTGATGATCTTGTAGAAGAGATCAACACATTCCTTGATAGCAAGGCATAATACGCATATAAAAAAGAGCTAGTATTTCACTAGCTCTTTTTTGTTTGCTTATATTCATTTTATTCTTCTCTATTATGATACTGACTTCTATCTCGATTTGCGAAACGAGTGTATTCTGGGAGCCATGTAAGCTCTATAGTTCCGATAGGACCGTTACGCTGTTTAGCAACGATGATTTCCGAAACACCCTTCATCTCTGAGTCGTGGTTATAGTAATCATCACGGTAGATGAACATAACCACGTCCGCATCCTGCTCAATAGCTCCGGATTCACGAAGATCCGAAAGCATAGGTCTGTGATCAGGTCTCTGCTCAACGGCACGGGAAAGCTGTGAAAGCGCAATAACAGGTACGTTAAGCTCACGGGCTAATGCCTTAAGAGAACGAGAGATATCTGAAATTTCCTGCTGTCTACTCTCTGACTTTCCAGAACCAGACATCAACTGTAAGTAGTCGATGATGATAATGGAAAGCCCAAATTCCATCTTATACTTACGACATTTACTACGCATCTGGCTAATAGAAATACCAGGGGTATCATCAATAATAAGCTTAGAATTACCGATTTTTCCGGCACCCTCGATAAGGTTCTCCCAATCTGCTTCCTGGAGATTACCGGTACGGAGCTTTTGGGCGTCTACTCTTGATTCAAGAGCAAACATACGATTTACCAGCTGCTCCTTTGACATTTCCAAAGAGAATATGGCTGCGCAAAGATTCTCTCGAAGGGTAATGTGCTGTGCAAGGTTAAGTACGAAGGCTGTCTTACCCATTGAAGGACGCGCCGCAATAAGAATAAGATCTGATGGCTGCAAGCCTGCTGTCTGACGGTCCAAGTCAATGAATCCTGTAGGAATACCAGTAACAGCACCCTTCTGCTTTGACGCCTGATCAATCTTAGCGATTGCGTTCATAACAACCTGCTTAATTGGTACGTAGTCAGTCTCACCACGATTTTGAACAAGTGAAAAGATATCCTTTTCTGTCTGATTCAGGATAGTATCAACCTCTTCTGTACCTTCAAAGCACATGTTTTCAATATTCTGATTAACCTTGATAATGTTTCTAAGCAACGCCTTATCTTTTACGATATTGGCATAGCTTTTTGCATTAACAGTAGTAGGAACTCCAAGTACCAGCTCCTGAATATATTCAAGAGATGCTATCTCAGGTGAAACGCCCTTTTCCTTGAGCTTATTCTGCAAGGTAACCTCGTCTACCGGCTCGCCTGCATTATAAAGCTCTACAATTGCCTCAAATAAAATGCCATACTGCTGGTGATAGAAATCGTCTTTTAGAAGGATTTCAGAACACTCCACAATCACGTCTCGG
The DNA here is from genome assembly GCF_900100545.1 of Pseudobutyrivibrio sp. 49. Taxonomy (GTDB): domain Bacteria; phylum Bacillota; class Clostridia; order Lachnospirales; family Lachnospiraceae; genus Pseudobutyrivibrio. The sequence goes on along the minus strand of NZ_FNDP01000003.1, from coordinate 110,213 downwards.
TCAACAATCATTGAACCGATAACAGACTGCTCAGCCTCCAATGAGTTCGGCATTTGTCTGCGAATTACATCATCCATAACAATTAATTTTCCCCTAATTATTTACCCTCTGAAACGTGAACTCTAAGAGTTGCTGTAACCTGTGGATGAAGCTTAACCTTTACTTCATAGGTTCCAAGTGCTCTGATTGGATCTTCAAGAACAATTTTCTTCTTGTCGATTTCCTTACCGTACTGCTTCTTTGTTGCTTCTGCAATTTCCTTTGTAGAAACAGAACCGAAGGTTCTTCCGCCTTCTCCGGTCTTGATGGTAGTCTCAACCTTCCAGTCTTCCATTTCCTTTGCGAAAGCCTGTGCTGCTTCAAGATTCTCCTGAGCAACCTTTTCATCATGTTTATTCTGAAGCTTTAAGTCGTTAAGTGCAGCATTTGTAGCCTCAATACCGAGCTTTTTTTTGAAAAGCATGTTGCGAGCATAGCCTTCGCTTACTTCGACAACCTCGCCCTTCTTTCCAAGTGACTTAACGTCCTGAAGTAATATTACCTTCATAGTTTGATTTCTCCTTCTTCTAGCATTTTATCAATAGTCTCTTCCAAATCCTTGCGAACCTCTTCTAAGGTACGGTTCTGGATCTGTGCGCCTGCAATATTTACATGACCACCGCCACCCAGGCGTGCCATGATGCTCTGAACGTCAATCTCATCGATTGAACGTGAGCTGATATAAATCTTATCCATAAATTTTGTAAGAACAAAAGAAGCCTTTATTCCTACGATATTAAGAAGCTCATTAGCTGCTTGTGCTGCAATAACAGTTGGTGATTCAATCTGACCATCTGGCTCACACTCCGAAATAGCAAATGCACCTCTGAAGGTAGATGCATGACGGACAACCTCAGCTCTGGCCTTATAGGTCTCCATATCCTCTCTGAGCATCTTACGAACTCGTGTAACCTCTGCACCGTTTCTCCTAAGGAAAGCGGCTGCTTCAAAGGTTCTAACACCAGTCTTTGTCATAAAGTTGTTGGTATCGATAAGGATACCAGCGTAAATACAATCAGCCTCTGTAGGGTTCAAAGTAATCTTCTCTGCGAAGTACTGAAGAACCTCAGCAATCATCTCGCTGGCTGATGAAGCGTATGGCTCGATGTAGGAAAGAATTGGATTTTCAATGGTTTCCTCCACCTGTCTATGATGATCAATTACTACGATATTTTTGTTCTTATATAGAAGTGCTGGGCACTCTACAATGCTTGGTCTGTTGGTATCAACTACCATTATAAGAGTATTGTCATTGCAAAGATTGATAGCCTGCTCACTGGTAATGAACATATCATTTGGATATTCTTCCTTCTCAGTGAAGCTTTCAACTACAGGTCTCATCGAACTTGTAATTGTATCAATAACAATGTTTACTGGCTTTCCGATTTCACGACCTGCACAATAAACACCAACGGATGCACCAAGACAGTCTGCATCGGAAAGATTGTGGCCCATAACGATGATTCTATCACGGGTCTCCATGATTTCGCGAAGCGCCTGTGCCTTTACACGGGCTTTAACACGAGTGGTTCGCTCTACTTCCTTACCGTGTGTTCCGTAGTAAGAAACGTTCTGACCATTTTTAATAACAACCTGACAACCACCACGTCCCAATGCCAAGTCGATAGCCATGTGTGCATACTGAGCATTCTGTGTATAACTGTCACTGCCAAGACCAACACCAATGCTGACGGTGATGTCTCTGTCATTTCCCATTTTTATAGAAGTAATATCTTCCACAAGTGAGAACTTATCCTCTTCAAAAGCTTCCAAATACTTGCGCTGGAAGGTAATTAAATACTTATCCTTTTCAAGACGACGTACAATAGCATCGCCCTCGCCAAAGTATTTGTTAATCTTTCTATCTAATAATGCAAGAAGCATTGAGCGCTTTGCATTTTCTACCTGATCAAAAACTTCGTCATAGTTATCGATGTAAAGGAGTGCCATGACCATTGCCTGGTCGTTAATCTTTGCCTTTGTTTCCTGAACATCCGTCTCATCAAAAAGAACTATTGCTACAAGACCATCTTCGCTACCATCTATATTTGCCAATATTCCACTTCCAGATAATGGCTCTGTCATATCAAGGCGTTGAAGGCTTGCAAGATATTTTCTCTCATTGTATTCAATATGCATATCAAAGGTATCATCCTTTGCATGCTCGATGCCTTCGCGAGTAATCTCTGGGAATATTGTGGTAATTGATTTATTGTAAGTTTTGTTTTTGTCAGCTAAGGCACGAAACTCTTCATTCATCCACATTACTTTTCCAGTAGAATCCAAAAGCACATAAGGAAGTCCGAAGTTTTTAAGTAGCTCCTTCTGAACAGTACCATAATGTACTGCATATTCAATTATCGTGTTTTTGAATGCTTTAAGATTGGCTTTGTAATACGCAAAGGCGACTATTGCATAAATCAGCACAAAAATAGTCATAAACACCGCTGCGCGAGTGTTTACAAAGCTCACTATGATACAGCCTATTATGAAAATAATAAGCATGTACAGAGGAAATCTTAGATAACGCTTTAATCGATTCCTATACTTTAACGCTTCCATTTGTTAATTCTCCCAAAATAAACGCTTGATATAAGCATAATTCAAACGTGACTATTCTCCATAATTATCTAGTATTATAACATATAATTTCTTATTTTAATCAATTATTAATCTAAGTATAGAATAATTATCCAAAAACCTTTTTGGCTATTTGTGCACCTTTTACATAGGGTTGTTAAAATACCGAAAGGTTTTTGTATTTTTTGGTTATTCTAACATTGTTCACAATTCCTTCATTTTTTATAATTCTTATTAGTTGATGGGGGTAACCCAAATTTAAAGTAATTCAAAAAGAGAGGATTTTTATTATGGCAGACATTCAATTAAAAAACATTAATAAGAAATACCCAAACGGCTTCCACGCTGTAAAGGATTTCAATCTTGACATTAAGGATCAGGAATTCATCATCTTCGTAGGTCCTTCAGGTTGTGGTAAGTCTACAACACTTCGTATGATCGCTGGTCTTGAGGAGATTTCTTCAGGTGAGCTTCTCATTGATGGAAAGCTTATGAACGACGTAGAGCCAAAGGACAGAGATATCGCAATGGTATTCCAGAACTACGCTCTTTATCCACATATGACTGTTTATGATAACATGGCATTCGGCCTTAAGCTCCGCAAGGTACCAAAGGACGAAATCGATAAGAAGGTACGTGAGGCAGCTAGAATCCTTGACCTTGAGAAGCTTCTTGACAGAAAGCCAAAGGCTCTTTCAGGTGGTCAGAGACAGCGTGTTGCTATGGGTCGTGCAATCGTTCGTAATCCTAAGGTATTCCTTATGGATGAGCCTCTTTCAAACCTTGATGCAAAGCTTCGTGTTCAGATGAGAACTGAGATTTCTAAGCTTCATGATTCACTTGGAGCAACAATGATCTACGTTACACACGATCAGACAGAGGCTATGACACTTGGTACAAGAATCGTAGTTATGAAGGACGGTGTTGTTCAGCAGATTGATACACCAGCTAACCTTTATCAGAAGCCATGCAACCTCTTCGTTGCTGGATTCATTGGATCACCTCAGATGAACTTCCTTGAGGGAACAGTAAGCGCTGATTGCACAACTATCCAGGTTAACGGCGCTAGCCTTCAGATTCCACCAGCAAAGTCAAAGGCTCTTAAGGAGAAGAACTATGGTGGTAAGGTAGTTATCCTTGGTATTCGTCCAGAGGATATCCACGATTCACAGATCTTCGTTGATACACAGGCTTCATCAGTTATCGAAGCTAAGATCTCTGTATACGAGCTTCTTGGTGCTGAGGTTTACTTATACTTCGATTATGCTGGAACTCAGGTTACAGCAAGAGTTGACCCACGTACAACAGCTAGAGGTGGCGACACAGTTAAGTTTGCTCTTGATATGGAGAAGGCTCACTTCTTCGATAAGGATACAGAGCTTACAATTGCTAACTAATCTATAGCGAATAAAAGCTTAATAGACTATAATTAGAGGTATCTTTTTGAAAGGTACCTCTTTTTTTATGGATTTTGAAGATAAGAAAAACAAACTATTAGATCAACTTAATAAGGCTACTGGCATTAATTTTGATATTACTGACTCTTCTTTGTCTGAAGACGAGATATTAAATAAGCTTAAAGAATTAGTTGTACACTTTAATGTTATAGATTCTAAAACAGGTTTGTACAGGCTCTTTCTATCAAAGGAATTAGCTTATTCTGATGCTCTTTCCTCTTTAAGCAGGTTTCATATTGATGAGGAACACCTTCGCCAGATATTCTATTTAGAGAGTCCTAATGAATATAACAAAGAAACCGTTTCTTTACTTAAAAGCTTACTTCCAGATTCAAAGGATGTTGTACTTGAGTTAGATTCTAAGCACTTAGCTTTAATTATTAATTTTGATACAGCGCCATCTTCAGAAGAGATTTTTCAAACTGCAAGTTCTTATCTTGATATGCTGGAGACCGAAGCCTTCACAGCCTTTAAGCTTAGCTATAGCAATGCTGTCCTGTCCTTTAAGGAGCTTCCTAACGCTTATAACGATGCTATTACTGCTATGGAGATCGGAAACACCTTCAATAGCCACGGAAGAATATACTGCTATGAGGATTTAGGTTTAGGACGATTACTTTATAATGTCCCACCATCAGAAATTAAAGCTTATTTAAATAAGCATATAAATGTCGATGTTTTATCACAGATTGATGAGGAAACCTTATCTCTTATAAATGCTTTCTTCGAGAATGATTTGTCACTTGCTGAGACAGCCAGACAGACCTTCATTCATAGAAATACTTTGATTTACAGACTTGATAAGTTTGCGGATTTGACTGGATATGATGTTAGAAAGTTTAGAGATGCCATCACTGTTAAGATTTCATTGATGTTATTTAACTATATAAAAGCACAATAAAAATGCGGCCTATGGCCGCATTTTTTATATCTATGCTATTCTTCTAGCACCATCGCCAATGTCTACTACGTAGAATTCAGCGTCTAAGTTGTATTTCTCTTTGTAAGCCTTGCCTACAACCTCTTTGAAGTTCTCTACAGCATCGTTCTCTACGATTGCTACTGTACAACCTCCGAAACCGCCGCCTGTAATACGTGCACCAATAACTCCTGGCACACTCCACTCTGTCTCTACAAGGAAATCAACCTCCTCGCAAGAAACCTCGTAATCATCACGAAGTGATACGTGGCTGGCATTCATAAGCTCACCAAACTTCTTGATATCGTTGTTGTTGAGAGCCTCTACAGCTGTGATTGTACGCTGATTCTCAGCTACAGCATGCTTAGCTCTTCTGTAGCAAACCTCATCCTTAATAGCGCTTCCGTACTTCTCAAACTCTTCGTTTGTAAGCTCACCAAGCTCCTTGATACCGCATACTGTTTGAAGATCCTTAAGAGCCTGTGAACTCTCATTTCTTCTGTCGTTATATGCGCTGTCTACAAGTGAATGCTTAACCTTTGAATTTGTGATAACAATCTTAGCATTTGGAAGCATAACTGATGCATACTTATATGATAAATCTGCACAGTCAAGGAAAATGGCGTGGTCTTTTTGTCCCATTGCAACCGCAAACTGGTCCATTATACCGCAATTACATCCATTGAAATTGTTCTCTGAATACTGTCCGATAAGGGCTAAATCAATCATTGACTTGTCTAAGTCAAACATATCGTTAAGCATTGTGCCTGTAAGTACCTCTAAAGAGGCAGATGATGAAAGGCCTGAACCGTTAGGAATATTGCCCCAAACCACCATTTCAAATCCTGATTTAATTTCTGCGCCCTTCTCTTTAAGAGCCCAAACAACACCAAGTGGATAGTTTGCCCAGTTGTATTCATCCTTGTTTGTAAGTTCATCAAGTGAGCTTTCGATCACTCCTACTCTTTCGATGTTTGCTGAATAAAGCTTAATTACCTTATCATCACGCTTTCTTGCTACTGCATATGTACCAATTGTAAGAGCGCATGGAAATACGTGTCCGCCGTTGTAATCAGTATGTTCGCCAATAAGGTTTACACGGCCTGGTGCGAAGTATGTGCGGATATCTCCACCCTCTCCGAACTTTTCTTCAAAGATAACTTTTAATTCTTTTTCGTTCATGATTATCCCCTGTAAATATCTCTCTTATTATATTTCTCCATTGCACTAAGCAACTTATCAGAAGGTGTGAATAATACTTTGAAATCGTTGCCTTTTGCCTCGCTGTGAGCCACTAAGATGTAATCTTTTAACTCTTCATTGTGGGCACTACAGTCGTATGTTTTTAACTTAACATGATCATACTTTAAAGATTCATTTGTTCCCATTGCAGCAACCATCTTTAATTGTGCAGATTCGACTGTTAAAAGCTCTTTCCTTTTTGAATTATCAATTATCTTTGCAATTGAAAGGCTTCCATTTGTATAATCATATTCATACTCTACATTTTTGTTATTCATAATTAAAAACAAATCAATTAGCATCATAACAACAAAAGCTATAAGGAATATGTACTTAAGATGGTTATCCATTACAGTAAATCCACCTAAGGTAACCAGACACATTGCCATTAATCCAAGCTTTCTTGTCTTATCCTGAGATGTTTCAAGAACCTTTACCGAGTCTTCTACAAAAGTGTCATTTGATTCAAACATAATTCGTCCCTCCATAATAAACAATTGTCGACCGCCATCTCTAAACAGCAGTCGACAATTATTATAGCTTAAATCCCCCTAAAACTAAAGGAAATCTGCATTTCTTTGCTATTATCGAGCATAAATTCTGGATGGGTTTTAGCACCCCATGTATCATCTCCTGCTACGCCCATCTGTGTACCCACTCTTACATGTGTAAAATGTGGATTTGGAAGCTCTGTTGGATGCTGTGCCTCATCTATTTCGTGCACAGTATATGGAAGGGCTGAAAATCCGAAATTTTCTGTAAGGAATAAAATTCCATCCCCCTTATCATCTGTAAGCTTGGCATATCTTACCTCCTGATGATTTCCACACTCCTGAGGAACAAGGTATTTAGCCATGTTATCCTCTACCTTATTAGAAAATACACCTACTTTGGCATGATTTCTATCGTTATATGTCTCCTGCGGTCCCTTTCCATACCATTCAAGGTTTGAAAGCTCCTTATCAAAAGCAAACGCCATTGAAAGCTCTGGGAGCTCACCAATGTCCGCAGACTTAGGAAGTTTTAAAGTACAGTCAACCATTCCGTCAGAATTAACGACATACTCCACCTTACAGGTTCCTGCTGGCTTGGTTGGAAGGTGATATGTGTAAACCACCTTTACCCTATCTTCAGAAGCCTCTACAACAGGTGCTTCATTAACTCCCTCGTCCATGATATTTGTTGCAAGATATTTGCTTGCAAGCTTCCACTGACCTGCTCTAAATGGTAGCTGATTAGCTAAATCATTCTCTGTCATTGGTCTCCAGAAGTTTGGAAGAACAAATCTCTTCAGCAGCTCTTTTCCATGATACTTGTATGAGCTTAAACCTCTCTGTCCAACAAATAATACTTCAAAATCCTCGCCCTTTACGCCAAGATTGTGGAAGCCCTGTGTAACCTCAAGAGACTTCTTCTCACCTCTCTCATAGATGAATCTGCCAACTGTAGCCTGTCCATACGCCACCTCATGGCCCTTTCTAGCCCAAAGAGTATCCTCTGAAAGCACAAAGGAAAGTGTTACCACGTACTCATTATCCCTTGGTAAATCAAGCTCTAAGCCATAATCTATTGACTGAAGTGGTGGACAGTCAATGGTAAGCTCTTCTTCTGCAATAAGCTCTCCAATCTTCTCTACTGTGAGAATTGCCGTGAACTCATTTGTATTTGTAAACAGATTTCTGTTCTCAATGTGAGCCTTACCATCTTCTATAGTAATCTTTATATTCTGGTAATCATACTTAACTTCCTGCATTTTAGGGCTAGGATGTCTACCCTTGCTATAGCAGATACCATCGCCTGAGAAGCTGCCATCATTAGGTCTATCGTCGAAATCTCCGCCGTAGCCCTCAAACTCTACGCCGTAGCAGTCCTTTTTTGTGATAGCCTGATCAATGTAATCCCAGATAAATCCACCCTGGAAACGAGGTTCTTCATAAGCAAGCTCAGTATACTTTGACATGGCTCCGCAGGAATTACCCATTGCATGCATATACTCGCAATTGATATAAGGCTTATCCTTGTGTTCCTGAAGCCATTTTTTGATGTTCTTTACATAAACATACATTGTAGATTCCATATCTGATAAATCTACACGTCTGTCATTAAACACACCTTCATAATGGACAAGTCTACCTCTATCGAGATTATGCAACATATCTTGCATCTTGCGTAAGTTCGTGCCGCCGTAGGACTCATTTCCTAATGACCATATCAAAATACATGGATGATTCTTGTCTCTCTGGAACATATTGTTAGCTCTATCGAGAACATTATCGGTAAACTCTGGTCTGTCACCAGGAACAGCATAGCTGTCATCTCTTACCTTAAGAATCTGAATAGGTGTCTGCCATGTTCCATGTGTTTCAAGGTTTGTCTCGTCTATTACGTACAATCCAAAGATATCGCACAACCTGTAGAAGATTGTCTGATTTGGATAATGGCTTGTACGAATAGCATTTATATTATTCTTCTTGATAGTAATAATATCCTGAAGAATTTCTCCCTCTGAAAGAACACGTCCTGTTGATGAAGAAAATTCGTGACGATTGACGCCCTTAAACACGATGCGCTTTCCGTTAATGTGCATCATGCCGTCCTTCATCTCGAATCTTCTAAAACCTACTTTTTCCTTCAAAACCTCAGCAAGACGACCTGTCTCACCGAAAACGTTAAGCTGTAAGTCGAAAAGAAATGGATGCTCAGCGCTCCAAAGCTTTGGCTCTCTAACGTGAAGTTCGAAATGGTTGCTACCTTCTGTTATGGTAATCTTGTTTAAAATCTCTACTTCATCATCTGATAAAGTCATCTGGATAAGTCCATCGCCTGTTGATTCCATATCGAGCACAAGAGTAGCATCCTTGTAGTCATCATCAAGGAGTGTCTGGATTCTGATATCTCTGATATGTGTAGCAGGAACGGTATATAAATATACCTCTCTAAAGATTCCTGAGAATCTAAAGAAATCCTGATCCTCACACCAGCTACCAGCTGTCCATTTGAATACCTGTACTGCCAGCTTGTTTTCACCATCTTTTATAAATGGTGTTAAATCAAACTCAGACGGAGTGAAGGAATCTTCACTATAACCTACATATTTTCCATTGAGCCAGAGTGCAAATCCGCTTTCCACGCCCTGAAATGATATATATACAGGCTGTCCCTTCATATAATCTGGAACAGTAAAGTATTTAACATAATTTCCTACTGGATTCTCCTCTGTAGGAATTTCCCCCGGTACAAGAGACTCGTGTCCATCCCATGGATATTGGGTGTTGACGTACATAATCTTGTCATAACCCTCCATTTGGATGTGTGCAGGGACTTTTATATCGTCCCAGCACTTGCAATCTCTATCCTCTTCATAAAAAGTCTTGTCACAGCACTCGTAGTTTTTAGCAAATTCAAACTTCCACATTCCATTCAGAGAATGCTTAAAATTGGATTTCTCACCATAAGCAAAATTCTCATTGTCGTAATACTCGTGGTCTGAGTGTGGAGCTAAGCGATTTTCTTGAAAAATTCTAGGGTCTTTAACAATTAAATAATTGAATTCAGCCATAGTTTTTCCCCTTATTTAACACTACCTGTGATACCTTCTGCAAACTGCTTCTGAAGTACAAAGAATACTACCATTGTTGGAAGTGAGCAGAATAATACTCCAAGCATTGTCATACCGTAGTCTACTGTGTAACCGCTTGAGATATTTGCGATGAACATAGGCATTGTCTGCGCTCTGTTGTCGCTCATTACTACCTTTGGCCACATATATGCATTCCATGCATTCATAAATGTAATAACCGCAGCTGCTGCATAGATTGACTTCTGAACTGGAACATACATCTTAAAGAAAATCTTCCATTCTGAAAGTCCATCAATACGAGCTGCTTCCATGATGTCAGGTGGAAAATTACGAGAATTCTGTCTGAACATCATAATCATGAATGGTGTTGAAATACCAGGTAAAATGAAAGCCCATACGGAATTTAAAAGCTTTGCCTTTGATACAAGTCCATATAAAGGAACCATTGTTGCAACAGCTGGAACCATCATAGCAAGAAGAAGTACTCCAAAAAGTCTATCCTTTCCCTTGTCATGGTAAAGCTCAAAACCGTAGCCTGCTATTGAACAAACAAAAAGTGTAAATACAGTCTGTACTATTGAGTAAAGGAATGAGTTTCCCATACTACTCCAAAGTGTGCCCTGCACTGCATTCTTTAAATGCTCAAAATTTACTAAAAGCTGATTTCCAAATACAATTGAGCCTCTTGCCACGTTTATAGATTCATTTGTGGCTGCTGCAATCATCCAATAAAGTGGAAATACTGAAATAAACGAGCAGATAATCAAAAATATGTATGTAGGAATTAGCCTACGTTGTACCATTGATCTATTCTTTTTCTTAGTCACGTGTATCACCTACTTTCAAATTGATGAATGCTAAGATAGCAACCATTACAAATACTACAAAGGACATAGCTGATGTGTATCCAAAGTTGCCAACACCCTGTCCAAATGCCTGATTGTAGATGTAATGTGACATTGTAATTGTTGAGTTTGCAGGACCACCGCTTGTAAGGTTAACTGACTCATCAAAGAGCTGTAATGTACCATTGATTGACATAATCGCTGTCATTACAATTGTTGGCTTAAGAAGTGGCACTGTAATGTTCCAGAATGTCTTCCAGCCATTTGCACCATCAATCTTTGCTGCCTCGTATACTGAATACTCAATATTCTGCAAGCCAGCAAGGTAAAACACCATATTGTAGCCTGTCCATCTCCAAATTAACGCGATAATAATTACCGCTCTGGCTGTACCTGCTGTTCCTAGGAAATTGATGTTTTCATGGGTAATACCAATGCCTTGAAGAATGGTATTGATAAGACCCTGTGTTGCAAACATTGATTTGAAAATCAAAGAATATGATACAAGGGATGTGGCACATGGTAAGAAGATACATGTTCTAAAAAATCCCTTGAATTTAAGGTCCTTGTTGTTAAGAAGCTGTGCTAAAAGAATAGCAAGCACCAACATTACTGGAACCTCTATTATTAAATAAAGGAATGTATTTTTCATTGATGTTTTGAAAATTACATCCTGTAGCATTCGAGAATAATTATATGTTAGTGGGTCTGCAAACTTGATGTTTACGCCCTTTCCTGTTTTAAATGATGTAATTAAAGCCTGTACGATTGGATAAAAACTCATTATAAAAATGAGAATTGTTGCTGGAGTAAGGAACAACCAGCCGGCTGCCAATTGTTTATTTGCAAGCGTCATTCCATGTTTTTTCTTATCCACTTTGGCATCCCCCTTCTTTAAAAAAGGGAAGTGGGCTAACCACTTCCCATACAATACAATATCTTTTAATTAAAGACCCATCTCAAATCTAAGGTTTGTCTCAGCCTCTTCAAGAGCCTGCTCTGTTGTGTAACCATTCTCGATTACGTTCTGAAGAGCTGTGCCAAGAGCTGTTCTTGCTGAGTAGTGATAATCAGACTGCTCTACTGTTGGAACATTCTGTGTGTATTCAACGATGTCAGCATAGATTGCCTGACCATTGAAGAAATCAACACCCTGCTGGTAAACATCTGACTCAGCAGCTGCTGCACATGTTCCGATAACACCACCGTTAAGAAGTGCCTCATCATATGTGATAGACTGTCCATCCTCAGCTGAACGACCACCAAATGTGTAAGCTAAGAAATCCTTAGCAAGATCTGTCTTCTTGCAGTTACCTGTGATATAAAGTGAAGATCCACCGTTTGAAGCATATCCTGGCTTACCTGTAAGTGATGGAGCTGGAACGATTTCCCACTTACCAGAGTTCTCTGAAACCTGCTTCATTGTTGGGATAATCCAGTTACCATTGAATACACCAGCAACCATGTCGCCCTGGATTGCCTGATCTGTGTAATCTGACCAGTCATTTGCAAGATAAAGTACATTGTCCTGTGCCATCTTAGCGATGATTTCAAATACCTCTACAAGAGCCTTGTTGTCCTTGATATATGGCTCGCCATCCTTAAACTGTGAAACGCCTTCCTCCTGAAGCATCATGTAGAATAAGTCATTTCCGCTGCCATCCATGCAAAGAAGGTGCTTTCCTGTAGCGTCATAAACCTTCTGTCCGATTTCATCGAACTTCTCCCATGTGATGCCTGTAACATCATCAATTGAATAACCAGCCTGCTCAAGAAGGTCTGTTCTGTATGCGAAGATTGCTGTACCAGCATCTACAGGGAATCCGTAGTGCTTTCCATCGATTGTAGAATATGAAAGCTTCTCAGCTCCAAGTCCTGACCAATCGCAATCTGCATCATCAACATCCTGCCAAGCATCTGGATAGTTTGTTACGTACTGCTGAATGTAGTGATCCTGGAAAAGTACGATATCTGGTAATGTGCTGTAGTCACCAGCTTCTGCTGCAAGTGTAACTGCCTGCTCTACATCTGAAGACTGTGACTGTGTAATAACCTCGAGCTTGAAATCTGGATTAACCTCCTGATAATCCTTCTCAGCTGCCTTAAGTGCTGGGATGTTGAAGTTCTCGTCCCAAGCGTAAACTGTTAATGTGTTCTCATCTGCTGACTGTACGTCTGCTGCTGCAGCTCCGTCCTCTGTAGCTGCATCTGTTGTTGTGTCTGCTGCTGTGTCTGAGCCACCGCAAGCTACCATAGAAGCTGCCATAGCACCAACAAGCATGAGTGAAAGTAATTTCTTCTTCATTCTTTCCATTCTCCTTATTGTTTAAAAACTAGAGCGGCCATTTGTGCACTGTGCACAAATTCTTTCCCAATACTCGCTCCTCATATGGTCATAATACTAGTAAAGCCCAATTTAGTGTTTCATAGAATTGCGCTAAAAAATTGCAGATTCGACTATTTACCCAACTGTCTATAAGTGTTTTTGGCTTAAATTGTGGTTTAATTATGTACAAAAAATGGGATGGCAAAATTGCTTTTACCATCCCTTTTTAGCGCTAATCTTATAATTCTTTTTTGTTAATCCTAAATGATTCTCATCCTTCTTCCACTGATATGGAGTCTTGCCAGTAAGCTTTTTAAAGTTACGGTTGAAGGTAGATGGAGTCTGATAACCAACTCTGAATCCAACCTCTTCCATGGCGTAATCCTTATTTTGGATAATCTCACATGCCTTATCGATTCTAATCATGTTCAGATAATCCAATGGCTTCATGCTCATACTCTCCTCGAATATTCGTCTGAAATGACTCTCGGAAAGTCCGCATTCATGGGCTACATCGGACATCTTTAAATCCTCAGCATAATGCTCAGCAATGTAGCTTACGCTCTTTTCGATATAAGAATTTAATCTTTTCTCCTCTAGTGTAAGGCTGGAGCTCATATCCTCATTTATTCTGAGGAGCTCTACAACAAAGGCTCTTAAATAGCCCTTTACTGCATCCTTGTAATAAGGCTTCTTCTCGCGATATTCTTCAATAATATTTCGCACTACATTGGTCAGTGCCTTATTCTGGTTCCACTGCACTACATAGCCTTGATTATTAATTCGCTTAATTACCTCCTCAGGAAGCATTCTCTTGAAGGACATCTCATTTCTGATGAAGCTGTCTAAGTCAATGTAAATGTACTCCCATTTACACACGCCCTGATTAAAGCTTTTAGTCTCATGTGGAATATTCTCTGGAATAATAGTAATTATTCCGCCCTTGTAAGGTACCTTTGATTCTTCGATTGTCAGGTGTCCATTACCCCAATAGCAGTATCCTATCTCCATATAATTGTGGAAATGAAGAAGATTCTCCTGCTCTGCTCCATAGCTACGTACCCAGGTGTCACCTAAAAGTGCCATCACATAATGACCATCTGGAATCTCATAATATCTATACTCAATTTGTTTCTTCTGCTTTGCCATACTCTTCTCTCACAAAACGTTTGAATACTTCGATGGATCTCTCCACCTTTTCAGTATCAATACAATACGCCATTCTAAAATATCCCGGGCAACCAAAATTATCTGCTGGAACTAATATTAAATCATATTTCTTAGCCTTCATGCAAAAGGCATTTGCATCATCTTCCAATGCCTTAGGAAAAATATAGAATGTCCCACCTGGGCGAACCACTTCAAATCCCATTTCAACAAGAGCATCGTATATGATGTTCATATTAGTCTCATAAACGCTTAAATCACTTGTTTCATCAAGAACCTGACTTACTGCAAGCTGTGATGTGGATGCTGGACAATTGTGGCCTATTCCTCGGCTTATCTGTCCCATAATTACCGCAAGGATATCCGCATCTGTTGCCTTAGGATTAACTGCTACATAGCCAATACGCTCTCCCGGAAGGGATAGACTCTTTGAAAATGAGTAGCATGTCAAAGTATTATCGTAGTGTTTCGCAGGGTAAGGACACTGCTTCCCATCAAAAACTATTTCTCTATATGGCTCATCGCTGATAAGAAATATATCATGACCATATTCCTCCTGCTTAGAATATAAAATATCAGCAAGTCGTTTAATAGTCTCTTCACTATAAACAATACCCGAAGGATTGTTTGGAGTGTTTATAAGCACTGCCATAGTCTTTTCGTTTATTACACGTTTAAATTCTTCAAAATTTATCTGGAAGTCCTCTGTTCTTGGAGGGACAACCTTCATGATGGCACCAGTTCTGCCAATATATTCAGTGTATTCAGGGAAAAAAGGTGCAAAAACAATTATTTCATCACCAGGCTCTGTAACAAGTCTAAATGCATGGGCAAGAGCTCCCGCTGCACCGATTGCCATAAAAATATGCTTTGCTTCGTATGGTACTCCAAATCTCTTGCTGATAGATTCAGCCACTGCTGCTCTCACATCCTCAATTCCAAGGGATGGGCTATAACCGTGAATCGCCATAGGATCCTTATCCTGATACATCTTCACAACAGCATCTGTATAGCCTGTAGGACATGGCACACTTGGGTTTCCAAGACTATAATCAAATACATTCTCGTATCCGATTTCCTTTCCCCTTGCTGTAGCATATTCACTCAGCTCTCTGATAATTGATTTCCCCTCTAGCATTTTCTTATAAGACTTGTTAATCATCACATATCTCCCATTTGACTAAGCCAGTTTCCAAGTTATTAGTCTAAATTTTACCACAAAAAAGCTGTTGTACAATATGCACAACAGCCTTTTTAACATTATATTTTGTGTCTACGTTCGTGTTCTCCAAAATAAGCTTCTTTATCCACATACATCAATTTATCGGCCTGATCAATCAAATTCTCCATATCCCTAGCATTATCGCTCCAAATTGCACCTGCAGCAATTGAAATAGTTTTCGCTTTCTTTCTAAGCTTCGACACTTCTTCTTCAAAATGGTCCCTTGTTATATTAGGGATAATGACAATGAATTCATCTCCGCCTATCCTATAGCAATACTTTTTCTTAAAGACACTGGCAACAACACCTGCAGTCTCCTTAATTAACTCATCGCCTTCATCATGGCCATAACTATCATTGATATTCTTTAATCCATTTATATCAATAAAACATACTCCTACTGATACATCCATGCCTTCCAGCATGCTAATTGTTTCATTGTATGATCTACGATTACCAAGATCTGTAAGCTCATCATGGGTATTTCTATACATCAATTCATTGGTAATTACGTAATTTCGAAGCTCCTCTGATATGAAAATACTGATTGATTCTACAACCTCTTTAACATTAATATCTAAATCAAGAGAATAATTATCTATCAGCAAATATCCTATGATATTTCCCCTGTCCTTTAATGCAGCGACTATGTATCGTGAAATGGTTCCATGCAATACAGCCTTGTAAACTTCACTATTTTGAGCGTTTACCATAGCCACATCATCACAGATATACACATTATTATCTCCCATTTGCTTTTGCCAAAGGGTGTAAAAATCATATTGCTCCAGAATTTCTTTACCGGGAAGACCAGTACCTCCAATTTTATCAGCCCAGGCCAACACCTCTCCGCACTCGCCCTGATATGTTTCTAAAATAGCGGCTCTGTCTGCCTTTAAAATATTTCCAAGGGCTTTAAGCGTGTACTTTATTCCCTTTTTGAAATCGTTTGCCGAGAGATACTTAGCGCATTCCAAAATGAAATTATTGGACTTGGTGGTAATAACGCGATTTACCTCCTTGCGCTTTTCTGCTGTTACATCATGAATAATAAAAGCACAGAAGCCCTTCTTATAAACTGGTACAGCCCAAAATTCAAACCATCTATTAAACTGTGTATTATAAGTGCTGTTGATTACAGATTGGCGCATGATTGCTGCCTGATAGCTCAGGCGAATCCAATCCTCATCCCTGTTATTTACAGTATTGTAATAGGTTGATCCAATAAGCTCGCTGGTAGATTTTCCAACAAGACTGGCATATTTTTCATTGGCGAATAAGAACTGCATATCCTGTACAGTTCCAAACGGATCCGTGAGAACTTGAAAAATACAGCACGCATCAGGCAGGTCTCTTAGCATGTACAAAATATCCTGCGCTGAATAATCAATATTTGATAAAATATCGTTTTCCTTGTTTGACATTCTAGCCTCCCCCAAACCAGCTGTGTTTCACCCTTTTAATATACTATATTAAATATTGTGTCCAAAAACAATTTGTTTATCTATTTATTCCTGAATTATCATAGCTTTTAACACGCCATCTAAACCATAATCTCTTTTTCCATTTCCATAGCCAGTTTTTTCAATTTTATACTCTCTTGGAAGATTATTGGTTGTTCGAATAGCTGCTACCGTTGCAGCTCCCGTAGGAGTTACAAGCTCTCCTAAAACATCGATAATCTCTAGCTCAATATCGTTATCATTTACAATATTTTTTACTGCTGGAACAGGTACTGGCAGGATACCATGCTGGCATCTTACTGTGCCCTTACCATCATATAGCTTTTGGACAATCACATCTGTAATTTCCAGATTATCAAGACATACTGCGATTGCAATAATGTCTACTATAGAGTCTATAGCTCCCACCTCATGAAAATGTACTTCCTCCAAAGGCACCTCATGTGCTTTGGACTCCGCCTTTGCAAGAACTTCAAATATGTCCTTTGCAATCTTTCTCGCCCCATCAGTCATTTCGGTGCTATCGATAATCTCGTAAATCTCTTTAATCCCACGGTGATGATGTCCATGATGATGCTCGTGACCATGTTCATGATCACCATGTGACTCTCCATGAAGATGACCATAGAGATACTCCATATCGTGGTCGTGTCCGTCATGCTCCTTATCCAGCACCACATCAAAATCGGTGCATTCAATATCTCTCTTTTTTAACCGCTTTATAACGATATCAAATCCATCCGCTTTTATGCTTTTTAAAGCATCTAAAAGGACATGGCTGTCGGCGCCCAAATCTAAAAGAGCGCCAACTGTCATGTCCCCACTAATTCCTGAATTACATTCTAGATATAATTTTCTGTCCATCAAATCCTCTACTGGAAGAAAGCCATTTCCTCATCAAGCACCTTGGCAATTTTGGTAAGACCATTTGCCTTTTCTGAAAGAATTTCCATTGTGTCAGAAAGATCTTGCATAGAAGCTCTTGTTTCTTCTGAGCTAGCTGCGTTCTGTTGTGAAATAGCTGAAAGATTATTGATGGTCTCTGATATAACTGTACTAGCCTTCTCTGATTTATCAACGTTTTCAACAATTTCTTTTGTAAGAGTTACTGACTTGTTAATATCCTCAATAAGGAGATCAACCTGCTCAATGGTTCTGTGAATAGTACTACGCTGCTTACTGATGGCTTCTTGCACGCTGCCGGCTTCTTCCATTGTCTTATTAGAATCAGCTGCAAGTCCCTTCATTGCTTCCTGAATATTCTGAGCAGCTGCTGCGGACTGGTCTGCCAACTGACGGATCTCATCAGCAACAACAGCAAATCCCTTACCTGCTTCACCTGCTCTAGCAGCTTCTATACTTGCATTTAATGATAACAGATTTGTCTGTGCAGCAATAGCATCAATTATCTGTACAGCCTCACTAATTGTTGTTACGGCTGTGTTTGTATTTCCAATCAACTCTACGATTCCATCGATAGCAGCAATACTTTCTCTTGTAGACATTCTAAGCTCTGTCAGCTTATCCTGACTGGCCTTCGAATTATCCTGCATAAGATCTGCAATATTATGCATCTCATCTGTATTTCCAATAATAAGCTGAATTGCTTCGTTGATATCATTTACGCTTTCAACAGCTTCCTGTAAGGATTCAGCCTGTGAGGATGCACCTGTTGCTACCTGAGAAACTGCTGTAGTTACATTATCTGCTGTTTCCGTAATTGTCTCTATTGTGTCATACAGATACGCCGCTGAATCATCCACTTCGTTAGACGACACTCTGGCATTACCAATAACATCTCTGATTTTCTCAGCCATGTCAAACAAGGCATTTGACATTTCACCAAGCTCATCTCTTCTATTCTTAACCTTATCACTAAGATGAATTTCCAAATCACCTGTTGCCATCTGGCGAACAGCTCTAACGTTTTCATCAATTGACTTTATAATCTGTACGATATAAAGAACTGCGATTATAGCAAAAATAATTATGATTGCGAAGGAAAGAGTAACAGTCCAAGCTACTTTTTTACTTATATACTCTGTTACTGCTATTTTTTCCAAACCAACAAAGGCCATACCATAAATTGCACCGGTTTCATCTTTTAAAGGAATGTATGCTACGTAAAATGGCTGACCATTTATCATTACGTTTTCTGCTGAATATCTATTGCCTCCATTTAATACTTCCGCAATAACAGCATCTCCGGCTTTCGTTCCAACTGCTCCTTCGATACTTGAACGCTCACGAGTATCTCCTCTAAAGAAGGTATAATCATAACCTGTCTCTTCGTGCATTTCCTGCTCCAGTGTAAGATTCGCTATTTCCTCGGCAGTCATACTTTTCTCAATATAATCCAAAACCTGAGCGTATGATGCACAAGTTGCCATTACACCTGTTTCAACCTCGTATTCCATTCCTCGGCGCATATTGGTGGTTCCTACAATTGTTGCAGCCACACCTACACACACCAACGATATGATTAGCAATCCCAAAATAGCTGTTCTCAGTGAAGAAATCTTTACCATTTGGGCTAACTTATCCATTGTGCCAACATTTTCCTTGCTCTCCATATTCGACCTCCGTTTATCATCTCCCTGGCCGATTGAACAGTATTACTCCACAAAGCTAGAAAACCGACTATTTGGATTATAGCCTATAATTACGTACATACTGTGAAAAAAGTGTAAAAAACGGCAACTGTTGTAACATTGTGAACAGTTGCCTTTTTAATCATTATTATTATTTTTTTCTATTTCTATATTTACACTAAAATCGATGCCACTATCTTCTAATTTATCGCGGGTAATCTTACGCTGTGCTTCTCTAAGCATTTCCTTAACCGCTTCTAAATCATCGTAGGCATCATCAGAGCTATATGGTTTGTTTTCATCTTCAAACTTCCAATTCATATTTTGAATCCTTATCAGCTCTCCCAGTGAACCTAGTCTAGCAAATTAGTTTGAAGAAATGATGTCTTAATCTATATTATTTAAGGAAATCCTCAATCTGTCCCTCGATAATCTTCATAAGACGCTGGCGAGCTTCTACTGCTGCCCATGCAATATGAGGTGTGATAAGAAGCTTTGTACTGTCCTTGATTCTTACAAGTGGATTCTCAGGAGACATTGGCTCCACATCAAGAACGTCCAAACCTGCTGCTGCAATTTGTCCACATTCAAGTGCATCTGCAAGGTCTTTTTCCACAATGATTGGACCTCTTCCAACATTGATGAGGATAGCGTTCTTCTTCATCTTTGAAAGAGCTGCTTTGTCGATAAGGTGCATTGTATTTTCATCTAGTGGTGCGTGGATAGAAACAACATCTGATGTGGATAACAGTGTTTCAAAATCCACCTCTTTGTAGATATCTGAATGATTACGTCCACTGGTAGAATAGTAGATTACATTGGCTCCAAAAAGCTTTGCAATTTCTGCTACTCGGCTACCGATTGCACCAAGTCCTATGATACCCCAGGTCTTTCCTGCAATTTCATGGAAATGCTTTTCAAAGTGAGTAAACATTCTATCGTTTACATACTTCTCGCTCTTAACATACTCATCATAATAACTAAGATGCTCTAAGAGATAGAATGCTAATGAGAAAGTATGCTGAGCAACTGCCTCTGTTGAATATCCCGCTACATTTCTCCACTCGATTCCACGGCCTGCAAGGTAATCCTTATCAAGATTATTTGTACCTGTAGCTGTAACGCAAACAAGCTTAAGATTCTTTGCTGTGCTGATGGTAGCCTCGTTTACAGGCACCTTGTTAAGAACGATAATATCAGCATCCTCTACCCTGGCTGGCACCTCATCAGCAGCTGAGTAATCATAGATTACTACTTCTCCAAATCTCTCAAATCCTGATAAATCAATATCTTCTCCAATTGTCTTTCTGTCCAAAAATACAATCTTCATAATCTACCTCCTTAGTTATTTACAAATGTCACCATAACAGTCTGGTCTTCTGTCTCTGAAGATTCCCCAGCTAAGGCGATTCTCTGCTATTTCCTCTAAATCATAGGTGTGAATAAGCACCTGTTCTTTATCTCTCGAAGCATCTTCAAGGATTGCTCCTGTTTCATCCGTCATAAATGAGCTTCCATAGAAATTAAGGCTGGATTCCTGTCCACCATTTTCCTTGCATGGCTTAACCTCTTCAAGCCCAATTCTGTTGGCAGCTATAACTGGCATAAGGTTACTGCCTGCATGTCCCTGCATACAACGTCTCCAATGTGGCATGCTATCACTTTCAAGAATAGGCTCACTACCAATAGCCGTTGGGTAGAAAAGAAGCTCCGCACCCTGTACTGCCATTGCTCTTGCTGTCTCAGGGAACCACTGATCCCAACAGATTCCTACTCCAATCTTAGCATACTTTGTATCCCAAACCTTAAAGCCTGTGTTACCTGGTGTGAAGTAGAATTTCTCCTGATAAAAATGGTCGTCAGGAATATGAGTCTTTCTATAAACTCCAAGTACTTCTCCATCTGCATCAATTATTGCCACAGAATTATAAAGTACATTTCCATCCTTTTCATAAAAGCTGACAGGAATAACTACTGAGAGCTCCTTAGCCACCTTCTTAAAATGGCATACAGCATCATTTTCCTCTACGGATTTTGCAAAATAATAGTATTCATACTGACGCTCCTGACAGAAATACTGTCGCTCAAAAAGCTCTGGGATAAGTATAATCTGTGCGCCTGAAGCTGCTGCTTCGCGAACCATTTTGTCCGCTTTTTTTATATTTTCCAAAACTACTGTAGTGCAGCTCATTTGAATAGCCGCCACTGTTACTTTTCTCATAGTTATTCTCCTGCTGGAATTTGTTGGGTGATGCAATGAATATTTCCACCACCTACTATTATTGCTCTGGCATATACTGGATAAATCTTTCTTTCTGGAAATAGTTTTCCAAGAATTTCCACCGCCACTTTATCATTCTCATCATTAAACTGAGGCAAGATAATTCCCCCGTTTGATATATAAAAGTTTACATAGCTGGCTGCTAACCTTTCGCCAACCTCACGAACATCTTCGCCTTCTTCAAATTCGTAGCCCTTAAGCTCTTCTTCAGTGATACAAACAGGTTTCTTTGGGATAGGAAGCTTGTGAACTATAAAGTTTCTTCCTTTTGCATCTGTTTCCTTTTCAAGAACGTCTAGGCAGGCTTTACTCATATTATACTGTGGATCGTCCTTATCATCAGTCCATGCCAATACTACTGTTGCAGGGCCCGTAAAAGCACACACATTATCCACGTGTTCATTAGTCTCATCATTATATATTCCTGATGGAAGCCAGATTATCTTTTCAGCTCCAAGATATTCCTTCAGCTTATTTTCAATCTGATTCTTGGACATCTTTGGATTACGTCCTTTGCTAAGTAAGCAGGCTTCTGTGACAATTACAGTACCCTCGCCATCTGAGTGTATGCTACCGCCCTCCAATACAAATGGATGTGCATCGTAGCATTCCATTCCGAGAGCTTTACATATCTGAGATGCTGCTGCATCGTCCTTTTCCCAGTGGGCATAAAGACCATCATATTCTCCGCCCCAGGCGTTAAACTCCCAGTCAATTCCTCTCACTTCTACGCCGTTTACAACACAGGTAGGCCCTACATCTCTGGCCCATGCATCGTTTGTCTCTATCTGAAGTGGATGTATACTAGGCCATTTTTCAAAGGTCTCCTCTACTTCGTGAAGGTGGGCTTCATCAGCCAGCATCCATACCTCTTCGCTCTCTGAAATTGCTATTGCTATCTGAGAAAAAACTGCCTTTGCCTGCAATCCACCATATGGCCACGAACCTGGTCTTACCGGCCATATCATCACGCATCCACGGTGGGAAGCATACTCTGCTGGCATATAAAATTTATCTGCTTTAGGTGTACTAATCATAAAACCCCACTAGGACAGACGATTCTTGAAATCCTCATATCCAAATTTCTTAACTAACTGACAATCCCCATCCTGCTTCTGTAAATAAATGCTAGGAAGTGGGATGCCATTAAACGTATTATTCTTAACCATTGAATATATAGCCATATCCTCAAATACAAGGCGATCTCCAACCATAATCTCATTATCGAAGGAATAATCTCCGATGATATCTCCTGCGAGACAGGTATAAGAACTAAGCCTGTATTCATAAGGCTTCTGTCCCCACTCTCCTGAATCCTTAAGAGGTGGACGGTATGGCATTTCTAAAACATCTGGCATATGACATGCTGCAGATGCATCTAAAATTAATGTCTTTATCCCATTATCAACAATATCCAAAACCTCTGTCACAAGGTATCCTGCGTTCAAAGCAATTGCTTCTCCTGGCTCTAGATATACCTCTAGATTATAGGTTTCTTTCACGTCTTTTATGATACGAACAAGGCGATTTATATCATAATCTTCACGACTAATATGATGTCCTCCACCCATATTTATCCAGCTCATTTTGTCTAGATACTGTCCAAACTTATCTTTTACGACTTCAATTGTAGTCTCTAAATCATCACTATTCTGCTCACATAGCGTATGAAAATGAAGACCATCAACACCCTTTAATACATCAGGATTATTATCTATAGCCTGCTGTAAATTTGTAAGAGTAACGCCAAGTCTCGACCCTTTTGAACATGGGTCATAAATTGCCTGGTCCCCCTGTGTAGAACACTCAGGATTAATCCTAAGCCCGATAGAAACTCCTGCATCTAGACATTTATCCTTGTACTTCATCAGCTGTGCAACTGAGTTAAAAATAATATGGTCGCAAAGCTTTACCAATTCATCCATATCAGCTTCCTTGTAGGCCGGTGCAAATACATGATTCTCCTTGCCCATTTCCTCCTTACCAAGGCGAGCCTCATATAGACCGCTTGCTGTAGTACCTGCAAGATACTTACCTATTAATGGATAAACACAAAAGTTTGAAAAGGCCTTCTGGGCCAGCAGAATTTTACAACCTGCCTCCTGCTGCACCCTTTCTAAAACCTTAAGATTCTCTATCAATTTACCCTCATCGATTACGTATGAGGGTGTTTCCACCTGCGATAATATCATTTATTCCCCCGCTATCGATTAATCTACGAGAACTGGATTCTCTACTACCTGCCAAGGTAAGCCCCACTTATTAAGAGCTTCCATGTATGGATCTGGATCGAACTCATCTGTTGTGAATACACCTGGGTTCTTCCACTGTCCTGTTACAACCATCATAGCACCAATCATTGCTGGTACACCAGTTGTGTATGAAATTGCCTGTGAACCAACCTCCTTGTAGCACTCCTGATGGTCACATACATTATAAATATAGATAGAGCGCTCCTTACCATCCTTGATACCTGTAAAGATACATCCGATATTTGTCTTACCAACTGTTCTTGGACCAAGTGATGCTGGGTCTGGAAGAAGAGCCTTAAGGAACTGAATTGGAACAATTTCCTGTCCATTGAAGTTAATAGGTGTAGTGCTAAGCATTCCTACATTTTCAAGGCAGTTCATGTGTGTAAGGTAGCTCTGACCAAATGTCATGAAGAAACGAATTCGCTTAACCTCTGGCATATTTCTTCCAAGAGCCTCAATTTCCTCATGGTGAAGAAGGTACATGTCCTTCACACCAACACCATCAAAGTCGTACTCTCTCTTGATGCTCATAGCTGGAATCTCAATCCACTTTCCGTTTTCCATATATGAACCTGGTGCTGAAACCTCACGAAGGTTAATCTCTGGATTGAAGTTTGTTGCAAATGGATAGCCATGATCTCCACCATTGCAATCAAGGATATCGATTGTATGAATCTCATCAAAGTAATGCTTCTTTGCATAAGCTGCAAATACGCTTGTTACACCTGGATCAAATCCTGTTCCAAGAAGTGCTGTAAGACCAGCATTCTTAAACTTATCTTCGTAAGCCCACTGCCAGCTGTAATCAAAGTATGCTGAGAAACCAAGCTCCTTGCATCTCTTCTCGTAGATTGCTCTCCACTTAGGATCATCTGTATCCTCTGGCTCATAATTTGCTGTATCAATATAATCTACACCTGCTGCAAGACATGCATCCATAATTGTAAGATCCTGATAAGGAAGTGCTACGTTAAGAACTGCATCTGGAGCATAGTCCTTAATAAGCTTTGTAAGTGCCTCTACATCATCTGCATCTATCTGAGCAGTCTTGATAACTGTCTTTGTCTTGTCCTGAAGCTTTTCTTTCATTGCCTCGCACTTTGAAACTGTGCGGCTTGCAATCATAATCTCCTCGAAAACATCACTATTCTGGCAGCACTTTGAAATTGCAACCTGTGCTACTCCACCACATCCAATAATTAATAATCTTGCCATTTTATTACTCTCCTATTTATTCAATATTTTCCTTTGATTCTTTTTTAGCAGCCTTCTCTTCTTCGACCAATAAATCCTCTACATATCTAGGTAACATGAAGGCTCCCTTGTGAAGATTTGTTGTGTAATACCAGGTCTGTATGTTTCTTGCCTTCCAGCGCTTGGTATCCAAATCCTTCAGTGGATGATATTTCTTTGAAGCAAATCCAAACATCCAATATCCTGACGGACATGTAGGAATGTTTGCCTGATAAACCCTGTTGATAAGGAAGCTCTTGTAGGCCTTTCGATGCATGGCTCTAAAGGCTTCCTCATCTTCATCGTAGAAAGGACTACCATGCTGATAAACCATGATTCCATCTTCCTTAAGTGCTCTATAGCAACTGCCATAAAACTCTCTTGTGAAAAGACCTTCTGCATATCCGAATGGGTCTGTTGTATCATTAATAATCAAATCATATTTATCTCTGCAACGGCGAAGGAATCTAAGTCCGTCCATATTTGTGACTGTAACTCGCTCATCATCAAATCCCTTTGCTGTCTCAGGGAAAAACTCCTTGCTGATTTCTACGAACTTTTCATCTTGCTCAACCACATCAATGTGCTCGATTTCAGGATACTGTGTGAGTACGCGGGCTACGCCGCCATCTCCTCCACCAATGATAAGCACCTGCTTTACGCAAGGATGCACTGCCATCGGCACGTGAACTACCATCTCGTTGTAGATGAATTCATCTGCCTCTGAGAAGATAATCTCACCATCTAATACAATCATCTTTCCCAGCTCCTGTGTCTCGAAAACATCGATTCGCTGGTACTCGCTCTGACCGCTGTACAACTGTTTATTTACACGGATGCTCGTCTTAACGTGCTCCGTTTCCATCTGTGAAAACCAAAAATCCATTATTTCTCCTTAATTACGCTAATAAGCTCAACCTCTGGGTCCTTAGTACCCTGAAGACTACAACCTTTTTCCTTGGCGAAATCGATATACTCAATGATTTCTTTTGTAATCCTCTCTCCAGGTGTCAAAATAGGAATACCAGGTGGATAACACATTACAAGCTCGGCGCAAATCTTGCCATCTGTGTCGTGTAATGGCAACTGCACCTTGTCAGCGTAAAAAGCCTGCTGTGGAGTCATAACGTTTTCAGGCTGAATGAACTCTCCGCAGTAAAGGTCGCTGGAGTCCTTTTCATAGAGACGCTTAATATCCTCTAAAGCTCCAACTAATCGCTCAATATCCTGAATTCTATCTCCAATGGAAATGTACGCCAAAATATTTCCGATATCACCAAACTCAATCTGAATATCATACTCATCTCTTAAAAGGTCATATACCTCAATTCCTGTAAGACCAATTCCCTGAGTATATATAGAAAGCTTAGTAACATCGAAATCGTAAACACTGTCTCCATCAATGAGCTCCTTGCCATAAGCGTAGAAGCCACCGATTTCATTAATCTCGCTACGGGCATACTCTGCCATGCGAGCTACTTTTTCAAAAGATTCCTCACCTCTTAAAGCGAGATTTCTTCTAGATAAATCCAGACTGGACAGCAGCAAATAAGATGCACTGGTAGTCTGTGTAAGATTTATAATCTGACGCACATACTCTGCATCCATATTTTCTCCGCAAAGAAGAATAGAACTTTGAGTAAGGCTTCCGCCAGATTTATGCATAGAAACAGCTGCCATATCCGCTCCTGCAGCCATTCCCGATATTGGTAAATTATCATTAAAATAAAGATGTGTTCCGTGAGCCTCGTCTGCAAGGACTTTCATTCCATGCTCATGGGCAATCTTTACTATTTCTTTCAAATTTGAACAAATGCCATAGTAGGTAGGATTATTTATAAGGATAGCTTTTGCATCTGGATTTGCATCCATTGCACGTCTAACTTCTTCTACCTCAACACCAAGGGCAATACCTATCTCTGGATTGACCTTTACTTCCACGTAAACAGGCACGGCGCCACAAAGCACCATGGCATTAATAACACTCTTATGGACATTTCTCGGAATAAGAATTTTATCTCCAGCTTTACAAACTGATAAAATCATAGTCTGAACTGAGCTGGTAGTACCATTAACCATAAGAAAGGCATGAGCCGCCCCAAAAGCATCCGCTGTAAGCTCCTCCGCCTCTTTAATAACAGAAATGGGATGTCCCAAATTATCCAGCGGCTTCATGGAATTTACATCCAATCCAACACACTGCTTTCCCAACAAATCTACAAGCTCGGGATTACCTCTTCCACGCTTGTGTCCGGGAACATCGAAGGGAACTACTCTCCTTCGTCTAAATCGCTCCAATGCCTCACAAATAGGAGCTGATTTCTGCTCGTATTTCTTCATTTACATTACCTTTTCCCTTAAGCTGTTGATGCTCTTCATCCTCGCATCCCCGCTAAAAATAAGGCGAGGGATGAAAAAGTCACCACTCGCCCATTATATATTACTTTGTCTCTAAGTGTTACTGTTTTCGACAGTTTTTTAAAGCAATTTTGACTTTAAAAATCTATCTTAATAGTTCTGCTCTCTAACCTCGAAGTAAGCCTTTGGATGCTTACATACCGGACATACCTCTGGAGCCTCTGTTCCAACAACGATATGGCCACAGTTACGGCACTCCCACATTGTAACACCGCTCTTCTTGAATACTTCCATGGCATCAACATTATGGAAAAGCTTACGATAACGATCCTCATGCTCTTTCTCGATAGCTGCTACACCTCTGAACTGGGCTGCGAGCTCAGGAAAGCCTTCCTCTTCTGCTTCCTTAGCCATTCTGTCGTACATATCTGTCCACTCAGCATTCTCACCCTCAGCTGCATGAAGAAGATTCTCAGGTGTAGTACCAACCCCACCTAATGCCTTGAACCAAAGCTTAGCATGCTCCTTCTCGTTGTCAGCTGTCTTTAAGAATAAAGCTGCAATCTGCTCATAACCTGCTTTCTTAGCTACTGAAGCGAAGTATGTATACTTATTTCTAGCCATTGACTCTCCAGCAAAAGCCTCCCAAAGATTCTTTTCTGTTTTTGTGCCTGTGTACTTATTCTCTGCCATTTTAAAATCCTCCTTTTACTGTCAAATAATTATGACCTTTCAAGTCCTATCTTACTTAATTTAATTGTGTAATGTCAATATTATGCTGCGGCAATCTCTTTTACAATTCCATTGATAGTTTTAAATAATGCCTGTGAATTCATCTTTCCAGAAACCATAAATCCAGTCCATTGTCCCTTAGTAGCATTAATACCGTTAAGGTATTTAATACCAAAGCAGTTTTTTGACATAACCCACTCTTCCAAATTCTTAGAGTAATCATCGATAAGAATAGAAGTATATTCATGATCTATGTATTTCTGCTTGGACTCTCCATATGGCACAAATATGATTTCCAAATAACCCAAACCATTATTTTTGAGCCACGTCAGCTTATCCCCAATAGAATGATTATCCTGATAAACCGCTGAAAGAATAGAAACATCATATTCCTCTGATAATAGCTTAACTGCCGTAATCAGATTTTCTTCTGGTTCCAGACTCGCAAAATATCCCGGCTCAAAAGTCTCTTCAATTGATGCATCAACATTCCATTTAGCAATGCAACCATCCATATCTATATATAGCTTTATATTTTTATCCATAAAAGTCTCCTTTCTTCGCCCTCTGTTTTATTCAGCTATAATTTTAAAAAAATTGGGTGCCCATAAATATGGGCACCCTCCTGGCCTGTTCAAAAAATCATATGAATTTCTTTAAAAGCTGCCATTTTTTATCATCTAACGGACCATAACGTATAGGTATATCGATTTTTGTAGAGCCCCAGTAAACACTCTTTTCATGGGTAAATGTCCTGAAGCTATAAAATCCATGATAATTTCCCATACCACTGTTTCCAACTCCGCCAAAAGGCATGTGATGGTTTGCAATATGAAGGATTGTATCGTTTATGCAGCCTCCTCCAAATGGTAATTTGTTTATCAGGCTTTTCGCCAACGCTGCATCTTCGGTAAATATATACGTTGCAAGAGGATGTGGTCTATCATTTATTTGTTCCACTGCCTCATCAATATTATCGTAGTTTATCACAGGTAGGATTGGTCCAAATATCTCTTCTTCCATTGTTGGATGGGTGAAATCCGCGTCAGTTATAATAGCTGGTGATATTTTTCGAGACTGGGCATCTCCCTCACCATCAATTACCTTTCCAAGCTTACGCTCTTCCTCAATAAGCTTCATAAGCCTGTTGAAATGATGATTAGATACAATCTTTGGATAGTCTTTATTTAACAATGGCTTTCCATAAGTTCTATCTACTTCATCCTTAAGCTCAGACACCAGGGCTTCCTTCACTTTTCTATCAACTAAAATATAGTCAATAGAAATACATGTCTGTCCAGCATTCAAAAGCTTTCCCCAAATTATTCTTTTAGCTGCAAGTTTTATATTTGCTGAATCAGTCACTATACATGGACTCTTTCCACCCAGCTCCAACGAGACAGGTATCAATCTTTTCGATGCAGTTTCCATTATCTGTTTTCCTACACGTGGACTTCCCGTGAAAAAGATATATTGATAATCCTGATCTAATACTTCGTCATAATCGATTTCAGCCTTAGCGGAATAACAAAGCTCTTCTGGTAAAGACTCGTTTATAATCTCACGTATCACTCTTGCACAGTTTGGACTACTCTTTGAGCACTTTAGGACAACTGTGTTTCCTGCTGCTATTGCTCCTATTACTGGGGAAAACGCAAGAAAGACAGGATAATTCCATGGCGCCAATACGAGAACTACTCCGTATGGCTCCATATATATCCTGCTCTTTCCCGGAAATGTGCCAGAGGTTGTTTTTGCTTTCTTTGGCTTTGACCATTTTCCCAGATGTTTTCTTATGTAACCAAGCTCGCCTAAAACCTGAGCAATTTCTGCCATATAGCTTTCCGCTTTGGATTTTCCTAAATCTTCCTGAAAAGCTTCATATAAATCATCCTCGTGAGCACGAATCCCTTCTTCAAGTTTAGTCAACATCTGCTTACGATATTCAATATCTCTGGTGCTTCCACTTCTAAAGAACTTAGTCTGTAACTGGACTATTTCTTTTATGCTTCGCTCCTTCATCTGCAAAAACCCCTCTGATTAAATTACGCATTTGCAATTAAACTTACTACTCCTACTACAAGTAATACAGGAAAAGCAATGTAAAGTAAACCACCAAAAACTAAACCCACAAGAATTAATGGAAGGAATACAATGTAAAGCAAAACTTTCATCAATCCCCATGTTGCTCTAAAAGCAACTCCAATCATCTTTCCAAATACCATAAAAAATAATACAAAGAATAAAAATGTAAACATATCTTTCACTCCTTATCTTAAAACCGTTCATCATTTCTACCTGTTCAGGTTTTTCTTTTATTGATTATATTCTAATCCCATATGTAATAATATTATATCTTTATTACAGTAAATACTCATATTCTATTTCGCTGAATAGAAAAAATAGATATAATATACCTAAATTTTTAATGTACTCACGGAGGTTTAAATGGGCAGAAAGTCAATTAGAGACGATAAGAATATATTTTTTGAAAGTAGAGAGGCAGCTGGTCTTACACGTGCACAAGCCAGTGAGCTCATTGGCACAATCAGTGAAAGCCGTCTGGAAAAATTAGAGACTGGTAAAGCGGCCATATATCCTGAAGATGTTGTTGATATGGCTAGTGCATATAAGAAACCTGAACTTTGCAATTACTATTGCACACATGAATGTCGCATTGGAAAAGAGTCTGTTCCTGAAGTAAAGGTTTCCTCTCTTTCTGAGATTGTTCTTGGAATGCTTTCAGCTCTTAACTCACTGGATAAGCAAAAGGATCGACTCATTGAGATTACCGCCGACGGTATTGTCTCAGATGATGAAATTCCAGATTTCGTTCATATCCAAAAACAGCTTGACCAAATCGACCATACTGTTGAGGCACTTAAACTGTGGGTAGCGAACACCATTAATTCCGGAAACATCAATGCTGATAGATTAAAAGAGTATTCTGAAAAATAATGGCTTGCATATATTTAAAGAGGAGCAGAAATGCTCCTCTTTTCTAGCTTTGTAAGTCTTGTTCTATATTTACAACAGCCATATCAATACTGTTGTACAACACTTTCGTTTTTCCTGTATCATATAATCTCTAATCCATCCTCCCATACATTACAAGGCAAACATAATACTTCTACGCCTGCTTCTTTTGCTTCCTGTAAAGCTACCGCAAATTCTGGGTGGGTATCAATATTAGGTCTTACTTCTGTCACTTCCTCTACCTGAATTACAAAAGCCACCATTGCTTTGAAACCCTTATCAATCGCTTTTGCAAGTTCTCGCAGATGCTTTACTCCTCTTTCGGTAGGTGCATCTGGAAAATATCCTATGCCATCTTTTATAAGAGTGCATCCCTTAACTTCAAGAAGATATTTTTCCTCTCCTTTTTCCATATAGAAATCTATTCTGGAATCTCCGTACTTATACTCAGGCTGCACTACTGTATAGTCCTGTTTTAAAAGCCACTCTTTTACAACAGCATTTGGCGCCTGCGAATCGATATTGATTATACCTATTGGCGTGTCCACTGCCACCAAGTCATAGGGTGTCTTACGATCTGGATTACTTGCCTTCTCAAGATACACCGTTCTTCCTGGTAGCAATAATTCCTTACATCTACCGGTATTCTTTACATGTACTGTAATCTCTTTTCCTTCCAAATCTACCTGTGCTATGAACCTGTTTGGTCTGGATATGAACTTTGCTTTTACTATATTTGAGTACTTCATCATTTATTGATTTATAGCCTCTTGTAAGTGTTGTTCAACAATATTAAACATGCCATCTGGGGTGTTGTACAACAGTTCTCTCTGTTCGCTCTTTTTTGCGTATATCACGGCTCTTCCTGGTCTTTTTGACTTATGTTGTGGCACGTCAATCTTTCCTTTATGAATCATTACGTCCCACACCTGTCCATTCTTAACTGAATCGTGGAACATTTTACCAAGTCGAGCTCTGATTTGCTCAGGTGATTCTTTCTTTCCCTGGTTGCTTATCTCTTGAAATGTTGGAAGCTCCCATAAGCTAAAATATCCACTCTGTTCTGAGGCCTCCTGTTTTAAACAATCAAGTGCAACAATGTAATCAAACTCGTCATCCCCATACTGCTTCTGCAGCTGACTATAAATCATGTTGTTGACCGAAATCCCCTGTATCTCAGCCTGATGCTTTATCTTGTCATACATCTCCTGATTAATAGATAGATTAACTCTTGGCATTGTAAACTCCCCCTTTGTAAGTATTGTTCAACAGTTTTTCTGTCTTATATTTGAGTGTCGTACAACACTTCCTATCCCAGATACATTTTACTGTAAATAATCCATCCTATTACTACATGAACCATTAAAATAGCAGGCATTCCCACTACAAAATACCAGTGCTTTGTTTTATGACGGAAAAGGTGCATTCCTAAAAATGTTCCTATGCTTCCTCCAATAGCACTAATTAAGAAAAGTGTCTTCTCTGGAATCCTCCACTCATTTCTAATAGCCTTCTTCTTATCGAGCCCCATAGCTGCCAGTCCCAAGGCATTCATAATAACTAAATAATTGATAATCATGTTCATTATTCTCCCATAAAAAATACTATCTAAAATATATCATTTTTGGGTATTAAATCCTATCAATCTAACTCAGATTTTCTATAAATACAAAAAAGAGCCAGGCTCTTTCGAACCTGACTCTGAAATGTCATATCAACTGATTACTCAGCTACGTATGGCATAAGTGCAATAATCAAAACACTGATTCTAACTTGCTTCTTTTCCGCATCACGTAGCTGTTTATCAGCAACACCTATTGTATTAAGTATTGCTTCTGTTGC
Organism: Pseudobutyrivibrio sp. 49; assembly: GCF_900100545.1. Classification (GTDB taxonomy): domain Bacteria; phylum Bacillota; class Clostridia; order Lachnospirales; family Lachnospiraceae; genus Pseudobutyrivibrio. The sequence continues at coordinate 77,105 of NZ_FNDP01000003.1, read as the reverse complement.
AGCCTCATCATTTACTTCCGCTGTTACATTTTTTTCTGCTCTCATTAGTTCCTGTTATTTCTTCATATTTCTTTTTTTATCTGTCATTCTATTTAAATGTTTTCTTAATCAATATTCTAGAAATATCTCATCTTTATGTTTTAAAAATTCTAGAATGATATTATATTTCCATGCTAAAAATCCCTATTTCAAGGGCTTTTTCCCATTTAAAATTCTAGAATGACTTTCTAGAACATCTTTAGAAACTCTAGAATTGATTTCTAATTTTCTATTTCTGTATCATCGTTTAAGGCTTTTTCTACTAGTTTCCTCAACTCATTTTCATCTGGTAAATACAATTCATACTTCGATACGAACAAATTTGTATCCATACCATAAGTAGCATATTTAACCATCAATTCATCTTTTTCTCGCGCTAATATTAATCCAACTGGAGGTTTATCATCCGGCTCGTTTACTTCTTCAGCAAAATATCCCATATACATGTTCATTTGACCAATATCTTTATGCTCAACTTCATCAATCTTCAAATCTACCAAGAAAAAGCATTTTAATATTCTGTGATAAAAAACCAAATCACATTTAAATGTTTTATTATTAATTCTCATTGGATATTGTTCACCTACAAAAGTAAAACCTTTGCCCAATTCCAAGAAGAAAAATCCCAGCTGCTTCATCAGCCTTCCTTCTAATTCCGTTTCATCTATTACTATATTTGATGGCAAGTTCATAAAGTCTAATGTATAAACATCCTTTACGACATCCTCAGGTTTTTCTATAACTATTCCTTCCCTGGCAAGCTTTATAATTTCATTTTTATCTTTATTATCGGCTAGTCTTAAAAATAAAGCACTCTTCTTTTGTCTATTTAATGATGTAACATCCCACTTTTCATCAATGCATTGACGCTGATAAAATTCTCTCTCAACGGGATTCTCGATTCTCATCAATATACAAACATGTGACCAAGTCAAAGATAATAATTCTTCATAACCATCTTTATAAACCTGATAAAATTGTCTCATGTTATATAAGTTCGGTACACTATAGCCTTTACCATATCTAAGTGTAAGGTCTTTTGATAATCGCTTAAATAGTTGTTGCCCATATATAGCATGTGGCTTTCCATCTTGCTCATATTCAACAATATACTGACCCATATCCCAATATGTTCCCAGCATACTTTTTATTAAAGCTCTTGCCACTTCTTGTTTACCTTGATCAATTCTTTGACCAATTTTATCTAATAGCACGCTATATTCTTTATCTTCATTTGGAATTATCTCTGCCATCGGCCCTACAACACATTTTCCAAATGTGAGTTTTCTCGCTTTCGCTCGTTCTCAGTTCTTCTCTTTTCATCCATATAGAGCATTTCCAGATTTTTTCGTGCTACGTAATAATCATATATGTCTTTTCTCAGTTTCTTATATTCACGATACTCAGATTTCTTTATTTCAAGAATGGTTCCATATTCTTCACGCAGATTCTTTAGATTAAATAAATCTTTGTTACCCACTTCTTTGTATATTTCTCTCGCAGCTTCAAATCTAATAATCTCTGCTTCATGTTCTGAATAGTACTTTTTACTGTAGCCACTTGCCTTGTAAGCATCAAAGCAATTCTTATTCTTGGAGTAATTGATAATTGCATTCTGCATCTTTTTATTTTTCTCAAGCCGAGCTTCATGCTCCTTCATTGAATTTCTTAATTTATCAATCTGTTCTGTTCGTTCATCTGTTATTTTACAAAGTTCTTCATAAGATGAAATTTCTCTTTCTTGAAGAAATAAAATGGTCTTTGCCATTTGTTTTGCATTAAATCGCTTAGCCCAAGTAATGTAACCTTTACCTTTTCCTTTAAAAGTTTTATTTTGAATATCTTTAAGAAACTCAATGCGTTTATCTTTAAAATTAGTCTTTCTAGGATATGCTCCTTTTGCCTTTCGTTCAGAATGGGTCATTGGCTTTTTTATAACAGACAGACCATTTTCCAGACAAAGGCAATCTGAGATTTTTCGTAACACCATTGATGACAAATAAAAATTCTTAAATTTTCTCTTTCCATCAATTGAAACGGAATTAAATATGATATGGTTATGGATATGCGCTTTGTCTGTATGGGTTGAAACAACAAAAGAATAGTTTCCCTTCGTGAAGTTCATTGCTAGTTCATAACCTAATTCATTTGCTTTTTCTGGAGTAATCTCTCCTGGCTTGAATGACTGTCGGATTTGATATGCAATTACTTCATTTCCTCGTATCTCAGCCACCTGATTGTGATACATCTTCTTTTGAAGTAAAAATTCAACATCCGCATTTTTCTCATCACATTCATAACAAGACACATACTTACCCTGTTCATTTTTCTCCCCATTTAAGGCATACGCTAATCTATCTTCCAGACATTGGGCCATTGTTTTGCCCTTATTCAAATGCAATGGAATTAATCTAGTAGTTGCCATAGTCTCCCCCTCTTTTCCTTATATTCCTGCAACCATATCATGATTCACTTGCGACTGATAATAGCTTTTTATTGTTGTTGGAGCATTAAACAAACTAGCCAACATATATTTTTTAATATTCCTTACTTTTGTGCTGTTTTTTGACATGCATTCAACAACATACTGAACATGAAACATATTTAGCTTTTGCAGTTTTCTTTTTACTAATTCAATTGGATATCTGCAACTTGCTATAACGATGGTTTTGTCATTCCTAGACATAGTTTCAACCACCAATTCATAGATTCCCTCATACAACTCACTATCCTCAGAATCATCATTTATCAATGTGTCTATTCCTAACTAATTGCGTATTGTATTTTCCATATCCATCGTATCTACATCGATATGATTAGATTTAATAACTCCATTAGTATTATTCTCTTTAGTATTATTAGGGTTTGCTTCCGATACTTCTTGAGGTTTGTGTTCTAAACTTTTAGAAGTTTGTTTTTCAAACTCCTTGGAAAATTCTTTATCTTCCTCAATTACAAAGCTCTTTACATGAATCATCGCTGGCTTACCTTGACCTTGCTGTTTCTTCTCAATCAACCCAATTCCAGATTCATTATCTAATTCCTTAAAGAGCTTGATTGCCTTATTTCTCCCAATATTTAATTGTTCCATTACATCCACTACTGAAAAATAAATATAAACACGATTATTTTTATCAAACCAGTGGTTTTTCGCTGATAATGCCATTCTATCTAGCATTAATCCATAAAGTAACTTTGCATCATTACTCAGATTCTTAAAACGTGGATTCGTTATTAATTCCTTTGGAATTCTATAAAATGTAAATAACTCTGATTCATTTCCATAAAAATACTTGAACTGAATATCGCTCATATCCGCTATCTCCCTCCTGTAGTCTGCTGGTATAACTGCGACAAAGGTTTAGTAGAATCTTTAAATGACAAATAAAAAAGACACCATTCGGATTTGAATCCAAATAGTGTCTTATTTGTTCAAGTATTTCTCCTGACCTAAGTATTATTACGTATCATTCTGTATTTTACCAAATGATTTTGGAGTCAATTTGGTGTCAAAACTGAATCAAAATCGTTCTAATACTCATAGTATCAAGATTTACTCAGCTACGTATGGCATAAGTGCAACGTGACGAGCACGCTTGATAGCTACTGTAAGAGCTCTCTGGTGCTTTGCACATGTGCCTGTGATACGACGTGGAAGAATCTTTCCACGCTCAGAAATATACTTCTTAAGCTTTGCTGTATCCTTGTAGTCGATAACGTTATCCTTACCACAGAAAACACAGACTTTCTTTCTTCTATGCATTGGTCTTCTTCTCTGCTGACCATCGCCTGTCTTATTAAAAGCCATGATTTAACCTCCTATTGATGTTAGCCAAGGCTTTCGTTACCTTGACTTAGTTGAACGGTAATTCCTCGTCAATTCCATCAGGGATATTCATGAAGCCGTCGCCTGCGTCTGAGCTTGGTGCGAAATTGCTGCCACCGTCGAAGCTGCTTCCGCCACCCTGAGAGTTTTTGCTCTCTGCGAACTCAACATTCTCGCAAACTACATCGGTAGTGTAAACCTTCTGTCCTTCCTTGTTTGTGTAAGAACCAGTCTGAATACGACCTTCTACAACAAACTTTGTGCCCTTACGAGCATACTTCTCAAGGAACTCTGCTGTCTTTCCGAAAGCAACGCAGTTAATAAAATCTGCTGTCTGCTCATCGCCGTCTCTCTTAAATCTACGATCAACTGCAAGAGAGAATCTTGCAACAGCGCTGTTGTTTGCTCCACCGTAACGAACTTCTGGGTCTCTTGTGAGACGTCCCATAAGAATAACTTTATTCATAATTAATCTCCTTGTCTTATACTATTAAGCCTCGTCAGCTCTAACGCATAAGAATCGAAGTACGTTGTCCATGATGCGAATATTCTCTTCGATCTGTGCAGGTACGCCTGCCTCAGCATCAAAGTGGATGAAGTAATAGTAACCTTCATTCATCTTCTGAATTTCGTAAGCAAGTCTCTTCTTGCCCCAATCATCGACGTCTGAGATCTGTCCACCAAAGCGAGTGATGTACTCCTTTGCCTTTTCAACTGTGGCAGTTCTTGCATCGTCTTCGATCTTCGCATTAACAACGAGTGCTAATTCATACTTGTTCATGCTTTTCTACCTCCTTTTGGTCTATAGGCCAAGCTACAATGCATAGCTTAGCAAGGATATAATATCTTATACCACGAAATGAGATTTTAACATGTAAGAAGGTATTTTTCAAGGCTTTTCACATTTTTATTTGTATTTTTACGTATTTATAAGGTAATCCCTTGTAACTTGGCAAGTTCTGTGAAAACCTCGCCTATTCTGTCCTTTATAATCAGGGTGTTTTCTGACTCTCTAAATGCCAGCTCACTCTGGTTGATTATTACAATGTACTTTCCATTGAAGTAGTTTACAAAGGATGCTGCCGGATAAACCGTTAATGATGTTCCTCCAATAATCATCATATCTGCAGAGCCAATGGCTCTCACTGCCCCATTTACCTGATCCTCTGGAAGTCCTTCTTCATATAATGTAATGTCTGCACGTACTACACCTCCACAGTAATCACAGGTTGGTATAGGCTCTTCAGAATCAAAAATATAATCCACTGGATAAGTGGTTCCACACTTCATACAATAATTTCTCAGTGCGCTGCCATGAATCTCATAAACAGCTTTGCTTCCGGCTTTCTGATGAAGTCCATCAATGTTCTGTGTAACAATACCGTTAAGCTTGCCCATCTGCTCCAGCTTTGCAAGATATTTGTGTGCATTGTTTGGCTCGATATTTCTTGTGTCCATCTTCTGTCTATGGAACTCAAAATATACCTTTGGCTCATGAATCAGACAGCTATGACTCAAAAGATATTCCGGCTGATACTTATCAAATCTTACATCGTGCTGATTATACAGACCGTCTTTACTACGGAAATCTGGAATACCGCTTTCTGTACTAACCCCTGCGCCTCCAAAGAAAACGATTCTTGAACTATCATCAATCATTTCTTTGAGTCTTTGGATATTATCCATGTTTACCAATACAATTCCCCCTCTCCATATTAATATTCAACTGCCCTAGAATGGCAGATAATAAACTATTACAGCACAAATTATTCCTATAACTCCGCCAGCTAATAATTCTGGCATGGTATGACCCATTTTTTCTTTAAACCTCTTGATATCAAGTGGCTGCTTTCCTTCTTCTTCGCGCTCATCATTGAGGTTGTTTAAGGCCTTTCCCTGTCTCTGTGTCTCAAAGCGAACTCCTCTGGCATCATATAAGGTTATAAATCCAAAGAAGAAAGCTAACGCAAATTCAAAAGAACCTGTGCCTATACATGCACCTGTAATTCCTACTAATGCAACTACTGTTGCTGCATGTGAACTTGGCATTCCACCACTTTCAACAAGGCGTTCCCTATTGAAACCGCAAATATAGCAGTCAATGATGATTTTCAGTGCCTGTGCAATAAGCCAGGCTGCTGCTGGTGCGATAAAGATTTTATTTAAGAATAAATCAGTCAAAATATACATTTCAATCTCCCTTGCTAATCAAGCAATGCATTGTAAATGTCTCGTTTACTAACTCCTCTATCTTTGGCAACGGCCTTCATGGCTTCTTTCTTATCCATTCCCTGGTTCAGATACATATCCATATGTTCCTGAATAGTCATCTCCTCGAATGCAGCTCTTGCCTCTTCAATCACTTCTGTCTTAGACTTTCCAGCAATTACTAATACATACTCACCTCTTGGATCCTTAGTCTCGTAAGACTTAAGCGCTCCTCCAAGTGTGGTCTTTTCCTTTTCCTCGTGCTTTTTTGTGAGCTCTCGGCAAAGAGTAATGCCTCTGTCTTCACCAAGTGTTTCTGTCAGCTCCTTTAAAGTGGCTATCAGATGATGTGGTGCCTCATATATGATTATAGTTCTTGTTTCACTTTTTAATTCTTCTAATATTCTACGGCGCTCCTTCTTATCTTTTGGAAGGAATGCCTCAAATGCAAATCTTCTGCACGCCTGCCCTGACATTGTCACAGCTGTGATACATGCGGCAGGACCTGGTACTGATGTAACTTCGATGCCTTCCTCGTAACACATTGCTACAAGCTCCTCGCCTGGATCTGAAATACCAGGTGTTCCAGCGTCTGTTACAACTGCAATATTCTGCCCCTCCTTCAACTTTGCTATCAATGTGTGGGCTTTTTCCACCTTGTTGAACTCGTGATAGCTTGTCATTGGAGTATCTATCTCAAAATGGTTTAACAACTTTATTGAATTTCTGGTATCCTCTGCTGCAATTAAATCTGCTTCCTTTAGGATTCGCACTGCGCGAAATGTCATATCCTCAAGATTTCCGATTGGGGTTGCAACAAGGTAAAGTATTCCGCTCATTTATTTCTCCATTATCATTCCATAAATATCATATATTTCTTTAGTGTACTGGCCTGGTGCATCGTACACAATAAGTGGTGACTCCACTGTAAGCTGTGGACCGCCTCCTTTAACGCCTTCGATGAGAACCATATTGGGTTCCTTATCTACAAACGGATATACGAGTCTCATCCTCTTTGGCTCCAGCTTGTACTGACGCATCAACGTGATGATTTCCACAAGTCTAAATGGTCGATGAACAAAATAACATCTTCCCATTTGCTTAAGAACTGCTGAGGTCTGGCTGATTACGTCCTCCAGTGAGCATAATAGTTCGTGTCTTGCAATAGCTTTGGCGTCATTTGGATTTTTTAAGCCATGGTGATTTGTCATATAAGGAGGATTGCTTGTCACAACGTTCATAGTGCTCTTTCCAAAAATGTTAGAAGTCTCCTTAATGTCACCCTCAATTATATCTATTTTATCACTTAATCCGTTCAATAAAACGGAACGATTTGCCATTTCGGCACTTTCTGGCTGGATTTCCAGACCAGTGAAATGCTCTCCATCGGTCTTTGCCTCTAAAAGAATAGGAAGAATTCCAGTGCCTGTACCAAGGTCCAAAGCTTTTTCGCCTTCTTTAACTTTTGCAAACGATGATAGCAAGACAGCATCCATGCCAAAACAGAATTTGTCAGGATGCTGAATGATTTTATATCCGTTTATTTGAAGATCATCTACTCGCTCATCGTCGCGAACAAGATTTTCCATTAATTCTTATCCTCCAAGTCGGCAAGCTCCTTGGCCTCTTCCTTAGATACCTGTACCTTGCGCTTTCTAGGCTTGAACTTAAGCTGGTCTGTAGGATAATCCTTTACCTCCTTAAGATCTCCATCCTCGAAAAGTACACGGACTGTCTGGCGAAGAACGTTTACTGACTGAACTGTACCCTTGAAACCATCAGGTGTTGTGACTGTATCATTAATGCCAGGAAGACGACTGTTAAGGTACTCATAAGTCTCCTGCTCATTCTTAAGGCAGCACATAAGTCTTCCGCAAAGTCCTGAAATCTTTGTAGGATTAAGAGAAAGATTCTGCTCCTTTGCCATCTTAATTGAAACTGGTACGAAATCTGCAAGATAGCTCTTACAGCAAAGCTCTCTTCCGCAGATACCAATTCCACCCATAAGCTTTGTCTCATCTCTGACACCAATCTGTCTGAGCTCGATGCGTGTGTGGAATACTGCAGCAAGATCCTTTACAAGCTCACGGAAATCAATACGTCCATCAGCTGTGAAATAGAAAATAAGCTTATTATTGTCGAAGGTATACTCAGCACCAACAAGCTTCATCTCAAGCTCACGCTTTGCGATTTTCTCCTCGCAAATCTTAAGTGCTTCCTTTTCCTTCTCGATATTCTTAACTGCTTTTTTCTTGTCTTCCTCTGTGGCCTTTCTCATTATTTTCTTGATTGGGCCTGGAACCTCGTCATCTGAAATCTCCTTGTCTACTAAAAGGACTGTTCCGATTTCAACGCCACGAACTGTCTCTACAATAACCTGATCCTCTCTCTTGAGCTCTACTCCGTCTGGATCAAAGTAATATACTTTTCCGCCGCCTCTAAAGCGTACGCCGATAACCTTTATCATTTACTGTTCTCCTTGATTGATTCTATAAGAAGCGTAATGGTCAATTCGAAATTGACATTAGCATTTAGTCTGGCTCTTGCTTCTGCTATCGCATCAACAATATTGTTTAAGCCATAGTATGAGCAGCGCTGTGCCTGCTCCTGTATATCATATGAATTCTCCTTAAAAAGCAGGAGATTATCATTCAATGTCGCTTTATATAATAGCACATCTCTATACCAAAGGGTGATTAAATCTAGCATTTGTTCTACAAAGCCCTGATATTTTTTCTCATCATCACCAGCTTTTTTATCGCTGTCATTGGCTTCTTTGATGGCTTTTACCTCATCTGATATCTGGTTTTCTTCCATTCTTGCTGCTCTTTTACAGAGGGAAACTACCTGGTCTTTAACCTCGTTAAAGCTGGAGTCTGTTGCCAGGGCTATAGCCTTTCCAACATTTCCCTGAGCAAAGGTAGCCACCATTTCAGACTGGTAATCTACAATCTCATATTTTGATTGTAATATCCTTTTTATACTTTCTGTATCAATGGATTTCATCTGAATCAGCACGCATCTTGATAGAATGGTCTGAAGAAATGCATTGTGATTTGCTGTCAGCAGAATAATAATTGCATACTCAGGTGGCTCCTCGATTGTTTTAAGAATCGCATTTTGCGCCTGAGGATTCATTCTCTCTGCTTCTTCAACAATATAGATTTTATATTTGTTACTGTAAGGCTTGATGTCTACATCATTAACAATCTGCTCTCTTACCGTATCTACGCTTATATTTGCTTTGCCCTCTTCTCTGTGGACATAGATAATATCTGGATTGTTATGGCTGATGGCCTGTTTGCAGGAATGACACTCTCCACAGGCATCATCTGCAGGATTCTCACATTGAAGCATTGTCGCAAATGCTTCTGCAAGCATCATCTTGCCTGAGCCCTTTTCTCCACTGAAAATATAGGCGTGGCTATGATTTCCTGTTTTAACTGCATTTTTAAGGAGGCTCTTAGCATCCTCCTGACCTATAATTTCACTGAAACTCATTAATAGTTATTCTCCCAATTTATCGCTAATTCTTAGGTGATGATATCTAGAAGAAGTCCTCTGATTTCATCTACTCTGTTTAAAATATCTAGGTGATCTTTTTCATCCTGAACAAGGGCTGTCGCTAGCTCATCCATCTTTTCATCCACCAGCTTTATCATTCCATAAACTCTGTGACGACCGCGGCGATCAAGGAAATTTTCTCTGGAAAACTTATGAGAGCGATTTACAACCTCGTTAAGAAAATCCTTTACCAATCCCCTGTAACGCTTCATATCTCTGATATCCATATGCTCAGACAATAGTTTTCCCTGAGTGGATATATCATTCATGAGATTTGTCAGCTTCTCCTGAAGCTCAGCATCATCAATGGCTGAAGCTAGAGTGAACTTAAATGTGTCATCCACTGGGGCTGTTGATTTGGCTGATTCTGTTTGTTGCACCTGACTTACATCGCTTACTCTAATATCCATAAAAACACCTACCTGTTTATGAATGCTGCTATGTTATCGCTGGTAATTGCGCTGTCCTCGTTATTATTAAATCTATTTGTGATGCCAGCCTTTGAAAGATTTTCTTCTGAAAAATCCTGCTGGTCAGCAAGGAAACGTCTGCACATCTCCTCATACTTTGGATGCTCCTGAATGCGCTCGCGCTCAAGGGCTCGGCTAAGTCTTACTCCATCATCTACTTCTATATATATCGGCAATACCTTGTCTTCTCCGTAGTAATCACGGATTTTCATAAAGCTTTCCACTGTGCCAATCATAAGATAATCTTCATTATCCAAATCTACATTTCCATCATCTACCGTAAAATAAAACCATGGACCATGAACTGTATCGTATTTTCGAATTTCGATGACTTTGCCGTCTGCTACAAGCTTGTCCTTTTCTTCAAGGGTAACAAAGTTATATTCCTCCCCTGGCTTTTCATGGCTTCGCTGAGGTCTTGTTGTATACGAAACAATTCGTCTTACATTTATATCTTTTCTCTGGAGCAAAATTTTAAATATTGTGTCTTTTCCTGTTGAGCTCTTGCCCATTATGCAAAATATCTTACCCATACTGTCCTCTTGTCTTTTTATATATAAAGTATAATTTAACCCAATCTAATTGACAACGGCGATAGCTTCTCTTTCAATATCCATGCCTGTTACATGAAGTCCTTTTACCTTTGCCTCGACTATTACCTTTATAGCTTCTTCGCTAATTTCTTCTCCTGGCACTATAACTGGTGCACCAGGTGGATAAAGACAAACCATTGCAGCCGAAATTTTTCCCAAAGCTTTGCTCAAGGATATTATGTCTTCACGTCCGGCTTTTGCCTGATAAGTCTCCATTACTTTCTTATATTTTATATTAAGATCTGGGACTTCGATGTGTCCATCGGTTAAAGTCGCATCAATTTCCTTTAAAGCATTTTTCAATCTTTCAAAGCCTTCTTTTGTGTCCATAATACTTGTCATTGCAAGTACATATGAAAAACTTGAAAGCTCCGTCTCCAGCTCATACTTTTCTCTAAGAATCTTAGCAAGCTCCACACCAGTTATATTTGTATTTTTTGTTGATATAATAAGCTTTCCTGGGTCTTTTTTGTCAGTCTCACCGCATATTAACTGAAGATGCTTTAGTTCTCCACTGATGCTGTAAAAATCATGAAGGTTATCCACATAATCCCTGAACAAATCCCCACTGTTTTCCAATATATCCAGACACTGACTTATTGAATTCATAAGCACATATGAGGGTGAACTTGTTTCAAATATATCCAATGCCTCTGAAACCCTGTTTAAATCAACTCGACTTCCAGAAATATGCATAGCTGCTGTCTGAGTAAGAGCTGGTAAAGTTTTATGCAGACTCTGAATCGTGATATCAGCGTCTTCTACTGACGAACCTTTAAACTCAGGATGAAATCCTAAATGTGCTCCATGAGCCTGATCCACAATCAAGATTATTCCTTTATCATGACAATACTTTGCTATCTCTTTTATTGGAGCATGAAATCCTTCGTAGGTTGGACTAGTAATTACAACGGCCTTAGGACAATCCTTATTCTTCTCTACGGCTGTTTTAATCTGTTCTAATGTAACTGCGTTGAATATTCCGTCATCAGTAATATCTGGCTCTACATAACTACATTTTAAATGTCTAAGCATTACTGCGTTATATACGCTTTTGTGGGAATTCCTCTGAATTATGATACTATCTCCTTCATTACAGCATGCATAAACACTGGACAGGTTTCCTACCGTTGAACCACCTACAAGAATTCTGCTCTCATCTGCTCCAAAAAGCTTTGCCATTCGTCCTTGTTCTTCGGCAATTACACCACTTGCATCATGCAAATCATCAACACCTTCAACCTCTGTCATGTCAATTTTACTGACACCCTCCAGCTGTCTTTTATGACCTGGCATGTGAAACGGATACATATTTGATTTTGAATAGGCTTCTAATGTTTTATTTAAACTCATAATTCTCTTTGTAACTTTAATTTTCCTTTGAAAATCTATATTATATATATTAAAGTTATATCCTACTTTTACATAATTAGTATGACAGCGGAGGACAACATGAACAGAACTTTAGTTATTCTTTGTGGTGGCGATAGCTCCCGCATGGGTACAAAAAAAGCTCTTTTACCATTTGAGGATAAGACTATGGTTGAATATATCTACGATAAATTCAGCCCTTTTTTCGATAAAGTTTATCTTTCTGTAAATGAAAGAGGCGACCTGTCTCATCTAGGTCTTGATGCTCAGGAGATTCCTGATATTTCAAGAAATGCTGGCCCTTATGGTGCTATCCTTTCATGCCTTACCATGCTTTCAGGTGACAGGGCATTTTTCATGTCTGTTGATACACCTTTCATGGATCCTCGTATTGCTGTTTATCTTTATGAACAGTCTTACAACTACGATATAACTACTTTTAAGTTTTCCGATAATAATCTTGATACTATTTGTGGTGTATTTAATAAACGCTGCATTGGTACTCTTTTTAAAAGCTTTTACTTTAATAAGTCTACAATGAGCTATATTCAGGATCGATGCTATACTAATCTTATTAACCTTGAGGAGATAGCTAATCTTTCTCCTGTTTCAACTGAGCAACAGTTTTTCAAGGTTAACGACAGACAGTCATATTACTATGCTGTTTTCTCAATTTTGAAGCATAACTTTGTCTGTTAAAAACCATATAAATATCACTAATCTAAGAAGCGTTTAAGCTGTGGCATCCAGTCTCCAAGGAAAACAAGATTAGCTTCCATAGCTTCCCAAATAGGTACTAAAAAGTTCATAAGACAAATATTTACGTCCGACCATTGAGGTTCGGACTTCTTTTTTTGTCGTAATTCCACTTTCCACTTTTTTTTCATATACGTATAATCACCATAGCTTTTTAACATATCTATCCTGCTATGATCTATGACGATCTTCTTTTCATCTAAAAGCTTAACAAGACTATCCTTAACCTTTCGTCCATTCACTGGACAGGTTGTCAGGATTTCATACGCTATATAATAATGATCCATATCATTAATCAGCTCGAGCTTCTCAATAATCTCAGCCATATGCTTTACCAACTCTTCTTCCTTTGGGTTAGTCAAAACATCTACCACTCTATTTTCATAAGCTGTCAGCTTAAGCTTAATTATTTCTGGTTCATTAGCTGCTCTATGTTTTCTAAAATATATGTTCAGTGGAATGTACATCTCATCCACTGTTATCTTTAATTTAATACCGGTTTCATCGACAGCTCCATTTACAATAAATGCCTCTAGCGCTGCCTTGGCCATAATCTCCTTTAATATATCCCTCATGTATAGAACAGCCATCTTATCGTCTATGTCCTTCACATACTCATAGTAAATGTTGGAAATACAAAAATCCTTGTATACCTCCGGACTAAACTCGTTACCGTTGCAGAGATATAGCTCATTACAATACTGCCCTTCTGATAAAAGCTCGATAATAATCTCTGCTACAGCTGCACTCAGGAGATTTTTAAAAGGAATATTCAGTTGCTCTGATTTTTCTTTTATCTGTAATCTTTTAATCATTAGAGCCACACACCTATCATGGACTGAACCTTCTTCAGCACTTTACGTTCCTTGGCGTATTCCATAAGCTTTGCTACATCCTTATCTTCATCCATAATGTAAGCCCATACGCCATTTTTAAAATCTTCTCTGTCTACCTTTTCCTGATACTTAAGGAAATCACAAATAAGACGTTCCTTTGTATAGATTTTCATTTTTGCTCCCGCAAAATCTGCCTCAGTAACACCAAGCTCCATAACTTCTGGCTCAGTGTAATATGGTTCTATTATTGGATAATCGATGTTAAAACGTGACTTGCTGGTATTTTTATTTATGGCAATGCTCCATTTATATGGTCTGTCCTGAAGATAGCCATATACATACAGAGCAGATTCCATTGTAAGTATTCCGTCCTCGCCAAAGAGCTTGTAAATCCACTGATCTTCAGTGCATTCAAAATACTTGGTGGTGTAGTAGCCATTTTTTACTCTTATGAGATACCCTTCCTCAACAAAAGCAAGTACTCTGCGATAATCCACTCCAAGCGCTTCTATATCGCTGGTTTTAACAAGGCCGCCATTTTCTTCTACTAGATCATTAATCTGTTCAAGCTGGTATTGTCTCTTTTCATCACGTGATAACAGCATTTCCATTTTTTCCACTCCTCTCTTCTTTGCGAGGTAATTATTTATAATTATCCCATTCTTAAAAAATCCTGTCAAACCCTTTAACTTCAAGGGATTCAGCGTATTTAACAATACATAAGGTCAATTATTGTCGTATATTTCATTATTATTAGTCCTATAATAGAGTTAGTACTAATATAGTTGTCGTTTAGGGGGTTAATATGTCTGAGGAAACAATTACTTTAAGAAAAAATCCTTCCCGTAAAGAATGCGAGAAGGTAATTAAAAAGATACTTATGACTGAGGTTTTAGAGCGTGGTACAAATGAGCACTTTAAAACTGCTGCTGATTTTATGAGCTATTTCCAATCCCTCTATCCTGCCAGTGCAAGTCTTACCAAACAGGTGCAGCGTGCGGTAAAATCTCTTGGTATGCCAAAGGATGAGCGCGGCTACTTTATTATTAATAAAACAGAGGATCAGCTTAATCAGGATAAAGAGATTGCTTTTCTCCTAAAGAAAACAAAAGCTGAGCTTGTTCCTCTTCCTGAATATGAGACTTTATTCCTTAAAGCTGACGGTAAATATAAAGATTATCTGTACCAGCTTCTTTCAGAGTCTGCCACTTTTGAAGATAAAGTTGTCACTATGATAAACTCTTCAAACGGCATATTATTGTATACTACAAATGCACATCAACTAGAAATCTTGATAAATAGTCTGATAAATAGATAGATTGTTTGTCTAATATAAAAAATTTTATTTAAGTCTATAAAATAGAAAAACGACAGTCATACGATTTTTGACTGTCGTTTTATTTTATTATTGTCGTTATTGTATTCTATTAAGACAAGTTATGTCGTTTATCTTCGTTTTCTGCGATTCTTACTGTTATCTCTGATTATAGTCATATTTGTTTTCTTGCGCTTTGTATGTCTGCTTTTATATCTGTGTCTAAATAATAGTATGTCGCTAGATTTACTCTTTATGTATGCTGCTAAAGCAATTAAAGCAATAACCCCAAGAATCATCAGACCAATTTTAGGATAATCAATCTGAATATATTCTTTTCCACTTCCGCCTTTTTCTACTGGAATGTTGTCAAAAGGATAACTTTCTACCTCTGCATTTGTGAATATCAGATTAGCCTGACCCACGCTTCTATCTGCATATGTGTATTTAAGCTGTCCTACAATGGATTTATCATTTTTATCACTATAAGGAACCACCTCTGATGTTACATCCAGCACACTAGCTGTCTTTGGTATCACGATTAATCCATTCTTATCGATTTTAATTAGCTCGCTGTTTTCACTTAGGCGACCTGTAATATTAACATCATCCTCTGAAATAGAGGCAAAATCAGCTACATTGTATGTGCTAAAATTATCAAAACAATATTCAAAAAGGTTTGTAGTATCAGTGTACTGATCTGTAACACTATCCCTCATTACTACGCAAATTAATGTCATTCCATCCTTCTTTGCGTATGTAACAAGTGTTGCTCCCGCTACTGCTGTATATCCTGTCTTACCACCAAGACAATACTCATAAAGGTACTTATTCGACTTGTAAAAATGAAGCATCTGATGATGATTGTTAAGAGGTGTAGGATCTGGATGCTTATTAGTAGGTGGTATAGTGTAATTTTTTGTTCCAACAATCTCCACAAACTTTGGTATTGAATATGCTGCTCTTGAAATAAGGGCCATATCGTGAGCTGAAGTATAATGCTCATCATCTGGAAGACCGTTTGTATTATTGAAATGAGTATTTGTACATCCAAGCTCTTTAGCCTTTGCATTCATCATCTTAACAAATGATGGAATATCTCCTGCAACATGCTCTCCCAAAGCATATGCACACTCATTTGCAGATTCTATCATCATTCCATATAGTGTCTGTTCTACGGTCATTTCCTCATCAACATCTCTTGCGATGCTTGATGATCCAAGCTCTGTTCCATATACCGCATCAGCAGAAAACTTAACTGTCTCGTCCAAATCACAATTTTCTAGGACTATAAGAGCTGTCATAATCTTGGTAATACTAGCTGGAAAATGAACCTCATCAATGTTCTTTGAATAAAGAATGGTTCCTGTTTCCTGCTCCATGATAATTGCTGATTCAGCGGTAACATCAACACTGCTAGGCCAATAATCAGCTGCTTTTACTTCTTTATAATTGCCTATTGCAAATGCGTTTGTTAATAATACGCATGCTAATACTTTGCTAAAAATTCTTTTAAATCTCATAACTTATGATTTCAATGCCTCTTATTCTTTTATATTCATAACATAGATTATAATTAAATTACCTTGCTTTAGCTACTTTTTTATCTCAAACTTGTGGCATTTATCTAGCTTTTTTATGATATAATTTTTTAGATTTTATGAATTCGGAGGTAAATATGAGATTAAGAAATATTCCTGGAGCAGATGAGGTTGTTACTAACAGTCCATATTGCATTAACAATCCTGCTCAATTTAAGGGTTTATATAAAAAAGAAATATTCAAAAATGATAATCCTATTCATATCGAGATTGGAATGGGCAAAGGACAGTTTATTACTACTCTTGCCAAGGAAAATCCTGATATTAATTATATAGGCATCGAACGTTACACCAGTGTTCTTCTCAGAGCTATTCAGAAGGTTGAAGAAGAGGATATTCCAAATCTTCGTTTTATATGCTTTGATGCAACCGAAATACTCGATATCTTCAGCTGCTACGAAGTAGATAGAATATACTTGAATTTCAGCGATCCATGGCCAAAGGACAGACATAGCAAGCGTCGCCTCACTTCTTCTAATTTTTTAAATAGATACAATACTATTCTTGCCAAGGATGGACGTATTGAATTTAAAACTGATAATAGAGGATTATTTGATTTCTCCGTTGAAGAAATTGAGAATCATCCTCTATGGAAGATAACTGAGATTACTTATGATTTGCATAATGATGCCACAATGAATCAGGGAAATGTAATGACTGAATATGAAGAAAAATTTTCTAGTCAGGGCAACCCAATCTTCAAATTAGTGGCTAGCCGATAAGAAAGAACCAGTTACGCTTACAATCCTAAATATTTCTCCGTCGAGCTGAAGAAAGCTCTCCTTGAGAAACATTTAGAGATTGTTAGCTACTGGTTCTTTTTCATTCATTATAATGATTAAAAAAACGACATCGAAAATCGATGTCGTTTAAAGTGCGCGACCAGGGGTTCGAACCCTGGACACCCTGATTAAGAGTCAGGTGCTCTGCCAGCTGAGCTAGTCGCGCATATTTTGTTCATTGTCTCAGCAACGAAGATAAGTATATAGCCTTTTCTTCTTTTTTGCAAGTCCTTTTTATAATTTTTTTCGATTTTTTTTCTTTTTCCGTTTCGACTTTTTACAAAGAAATCTGAATTTACTATAACATTAATCACTCTCTTATATTTTCTTAGTTAATATAAAGATACCTGCCTCATTTTGAGACAGGTACCATTTTTATTCTTTATATATTTGCGAAAAGCTTTTCGATTTCTTCAGCACTCATTACTCTGTTAGGATCAGTTAGATCTACTCCTACATCAGGTATTACTACTTCATCTGTTTTCTCCTCAGCAGGTGGCTCTGGTTCAGGTTCTGGAGCTGGTTCTTCTTCTACTGCCCCTCCAACCTCTTCAAGTAATGCATCCAAATCAACACCTGCTGCTGGTTCCTCTGTAAGAATAATCTCTTCAGCCGGTGTGGCTTCAAGAACAATTTCTTCTGCTGGTTCTTCTGATGGTTCTTCTGCCACTGGCTCAGGCTCTGCAGGTATTTCTTCTTCAACTGGAGCTTCCTCTGCTACTGGCTCTTCTAAGCTTATCTCTTCAGTTGGAACTTCCTCGGTTGGAGCTTCTTCAACAGGTGGCTCCAATGAAATCTCATCTTCTACTGGTGCCTCTTCTGGTAATGGTTCTTCCTCAACTGGCATATCTAAATCCAGTCCTAAATCTTCCACTACCTCTTCAGCTGGAGCCTCCTCTGGTAATGGTTCCTCCTCAACTGGCATATCCAAATCTATTCCAAGATCCTCCACTGCCTCTTCGGCTGGAGCTTCCTCTGGTAATGGCTCCTCTTCGACTGGCATATCTAAATCCAGTCCTAAATCTTCTACAGGCTCCTCTGCAATTGGTTCTTCTAATACAGGTTCCTCTAATGGAGGTTCTTCCATTACTGATTCCTCTGGCATTGCTTCTGGTATTGGAATTTCCATAGCTGGTGTCTCCATTGCAGGAGCTTCTGCTATAGGTGTTTCCATAGCAGGCATTGCCGGCATAACTGGTGCTGCCATCTGTACTGGCTGAGCCATTACTGGAATTCCATTTTGGATTTTACCTTCTATGCTAGAAATCTTTGAATTTAAATCATTTATTTTCTGCTGAATATCAAAATTACTTTCCTTCAGCAAGGCTTGTTGCTTCTCAAGAATCTGGCTATTATTTGCTTCAATCTTTTCTTTAATAGAAAACAGCTGATTAATAAGTTCATCATTTGAATTCATCAATGCATCTGTATTCTCTTTATTTCTTGAAATTGTAACCTTTGCAACGGCTTTTTGAGCATTAATAATATCTTCTGCTGGTAACGAGCTACTCTCTTCAATATTTCTAAGACGCTGCTCCATTTCATCGAAGCTTTTCTTTATTACGAGATACGAAGCTTTTTGTGCATTATAGATTTCATCATATTTCTGTGCTTCCATGTCTTTTGATTTTAAAGACATGTCCAAAATTGCACTTATCAGGAAAAAAAGCGCAACAATCATCAGCAGTACACCAACGGCCATCAACATAAAGTTACTGGCAAAATTAATCATGATGTACAGCTCCATGACTATCAGTACTGCCACCGCTATTCCGGAAAGAATAACTTGAATTTTGTCCTTAGCTATTTCTCTCTGAATTTTCTTAGTATTCTCGTCCATTGCTCCTCCCTAGGCCTCATCTTTTTTATCAAATAGATGTACCATGTCCAATGCAAAAGAAATAGGATACAGCTGTACCATAACTGAATCTATTATTGTGCCGATTTTCAAATTAAATGTTATCTTTACAAAATCTATTTCTGGTGACTCAAATAACCTTTCAAATATCTTTACACTTTCTACATCGATGTTATCTGTCTTTGGTGGCGAAATATCTACCATTCTATTCAGAAGCTGTGACATCGAAGAAGCTGCGCTTCCCATCATCTGATTCATTGCTTCAGATACAGCAGATAATTGGATTTCTCCTATAGCATCTGGTCCTGCCACACCAGGGCCACCCATCATTAAATCAGCAATTATCTTAACATCATCTTCCTTCAGGATTAAAACATTACTACCTGATAATCCTTTTACATAGTTAATATGTACTAATACACACACATCATGATAATCATCAAGTGATTCACTCTTTCTGATTAATTCAATCTTAGGTGTAGTAATATCTACCTTTAGATTATTTAGTAATGCACTAAGAGATGTTGCAGAAGATCCCATACTAATATTCGCAATTTCACCTAGTGTATCTTGTTGCTCTTTTGTTAAAGTAACATCAGCCATAGACAACCGTCCTCCTAAATAATTATTTTCCCCCTTTGTATGAAATCATAGTTATATATTCTACTTTTGATTATACAATATTTATAATTATTAGACTACTTCTCAATATTAACTATTTTATGACAATATTGCGAAATTATTGTGGATAAACAGTGTTAAACAAGCAATAAAAAAGGAGCCATTCGGCTCCAATTTCTGTTTATTAAATTAATGTTCGAGATGGGATTCGAACCCACGACCTTCCGCTTAGGAGGCGGACGCTCTATCCAGCTGAGCTACTCAAACAGAAGCGATTTTTCACAACTATTTGATTTTAATCTACTAGTTATGAAAAATCAAGGCTATTAAAATTCTACTGTTCCCTGTAGCCAAATTATTCCCTTAAAGCGTCTACCAACCAATGGCTCTCCGAATAAATCGTTTTTATTGATACATACTTCTAGAATTACATCATTACTCTCAATGATCATCATGCAAAGCTCTTCCATGGTAAGATGATTTACAACATACTTCACATCCAAAATATCACCAAGAATTTCGTACTTATCATTCTCAATTCCATATGGCATAAAGAATGAAGTAACGACACTAAAAATGTCTTCTCTGGTTACTCTTCTGGAAATCTTTTGATATAAATCAATTTCATCCATAGTTAGACTTTCAAGGGCTTCTTCGTTTCCATCTCTTGCCTGCTCAACAAGATTTATTCTTTTTTGATTATTCATTTTTTCCTTAATACGACTCTTTTCGTTGTCGTATACAGGTAAAAGGATCTTTCCTTCTGTTGAAAGCGCTGCAAGCTTTATGTCTCTTTTATCAATCTTTGTTGCTCTTCCATTTTTTCTAAGGAACTCTCCCATGTTCTGTAGCTGGAAAATAAGATTAACACCTAATCTTATTTCATCACACATAACATAGTAATTATCTTTATCGGTTTGCTTTATGACTTCAACATCATTGTTAATTGAAACTGAGGCACCAAAATAAGTAGGATAGTAATAATCTAAAATGAACTCGTCATTTTCATTGTAGATTCCTCTAAGTACTAATCCCACGTTATCAGCTACCATATATCTGAGCTCCACGAACTGATTTCCTTCAAAATCAATTGCTGATTCCTGATAATCTGGTCGAAGAGTAATTTCTTTAATTAATTCTTCAAGCGCTGCTTTATTTAGTTTAGTAAAACCAACTGCTGGCATGTATTTATGCATTAATTATCACCTAAAGCCTGTTGTAATGCCTTTTCCTCTTCCTCTGCAAGCTGAATTATAGAATTACCATCTATAATCTCCTTAACATAAGTATAACATCCCTCACGAGAATGCATAGCATTAATTATAAATCCTGAATTGTTCTCATCTAATAAGCAAAGTGAGAAACTAAGCTTTCCACCCATTTCATTAAATGCATCGTACTTAACAAGACCAATCTTCTGGAAACATCCCTGCATGTTTTTAATGATTGTATCGATATTTCTTTCATTACTTGCATTGGCTTCGATAAGCTCATCTACCTGTTCTAATCTGTAGATAAGTGTATCCTCTAATGATCTTGCTGTGCTACCCTGCATAAAAATCTTATATCTCTTCTTTAGCTTTGCCATCTGCACAATGAAAACTATTAAGAGAATAATCAAAACTAGGACAAGTGCTGCAAGTCCTAATAAAATGTAATCTAAACTAAAACCTAAATACTGTTCTATCATTTGTACTCCTATAAATGTTCATTTCGAACATATGTTTTATTTTATACTTTCAAGTAAATCTACAATTCTGTTTAACTCATCCTGTGAATAGTACTCAATCTCAAGTCTTCCAGATTTGTTATCCTTGGCATTAATAAATACCTTTGTGCCAAGTACTCCCTTGAGTTTTTCCTGAGTCTGCTCATATACTGCAACTAACTGTGGATCAAGCTCTGCTACCTTTGATTTCTTATCTGCTTTTTTATCGTTTATAAGCTTCTTTACTTCACGCTCAACATCACGAACAGACATCTTCTCATCAAAGGCTCTTTCAGCAAACTCATACTGCTTATCTGGATCTGTGATTGCAAGCATAGCTCTAGCATGACCAGTTGTAAGCTTGTCATCAACAATCATATCCTGGACACGTTTATCAAGCTTAAGTAATCTAAGAGCATTTGTGATTGTTGTTCTACTCTTTGATACTCTCTCTGCTACCTCATCCTGCTTGAGCTTAAACTCATCGATAAGTCTTGCAAAAGCCATTGCTTCTTCAATTGGATTTAACTGCTCACGCTGGATGTTATCAATAAGAGAAATCTCAACGAACTCTTGCTCGCTGAGCTTCATAATGATTACTGGTACTTTCTTAAAACCTGCAATTCTAGCAGCTCTCCATCTACGCTCACCACCGATGATTTCATAATATTTTCCTCGGTCCTGAACGATAAGTGGATTGATAATTCCATGTATCTTAATATTCTCTGCTAAATCCTGTAATTTATCCTCATCAAAGTTTTTTCTAGGCTGAAGCTTGTTTGGCTCAACCTTATTAATATCAACTTCGACTGGGGCACCATGCTGTTCTGGATTAACAGCTACTACACCCTCATTCTTATTTACAATAAGAGAATCTAATCCCTTACCAAGACCTCCCTTTTTAACAGCCATTTTTATAAATCCTTTCTCCCAATAATTTCTTTTGCAAGATTACGATAGCTCTCTGCTCCTGTAGACTTTGAATCATAAAGATTAATTGGAAGTCCATGTGATGGAGCTTCGGCTAATCTTACATTTCTAGGGATAATAGTCTGATATACTGTTGCATTAAGATTATTTTTAACAGTATCAACTACATCGGAAGAAAGATTTGTTCTGGCATCATACATAGTAAATACAACACCATCTATTTTAAGCTTAGAATTAAGTCTTTCCTGAACAAGGTCGATAGTATGAATCAACTGACTAATTCCTTCCAACGCATAGTACTCACACTGAATTGGTACAAGTACAGAATCAGCAGTTGTCATAGCATTGATTGTAAGCATATTAAGTGAAGGAGGACAATCAATAATTACATAATCGAAATCATCCTTAACATAATCTACTGCATTTCTAAGGATATATTCTTTCTCATTGATTCCAAGAAGTTCAATTTCTGCACCAGCTAAATCAACATTTGATGGAATAATTGTAAGGTTAGGGATATTCTCTACCTCATACATACATTCCTTAATGCTGCACTGATCTAACACTAAATCATAAACAGTATTCTCACATTCATCCTTATCTAATCCGAGACCACTTGTAGCATTTCCCTGTGGATCAGTATCGATAACAAGGACTTTCTTTCCTGCTTCAGCTAAGCATGCTGAAAGATTAATACTAGTAGTAGTTTTACCAACTCCACCCTTTTGGTTGGCAATTGCAATCACTCTCTTCATTTATTGTCTCCCTCTTTTCTTTTTCTAGTACCACATATTTGTTAACTCTTAGAATTATATCATTCCCTGAATTTCAATTCTACTAAGAATATCTGTACGGTTTATATAAAAATCTCTTTTATTAACTATATATAGGTGTTTAATTAATAAAATGATAATGTTTCACGTGAAACATTATCATTTAAAATTGCAATATCTAGGAGTTGATTCAAATTTCCTAGTACTATATTTTGTGTTTTTAATCAAATATATAAATAATATGTTTCACGTGAAACATATCTATATTTAGGTTAGTGAAGATTATATAGTAGAAATAATTTTTTCTAATTCCATTTGTGCCCTGTATGGATCTAATAAAATCAAATCTTTTATATTAGAAAGTCTTCCAATTAAATCGGAATTAGAGATTCCTAAAGGGTTAACTACTTCTATTTCGTCATCATAAACTTTAGGTTCTTCTTCAATAACAGTTTCAATAACTGGTTCTTGTTTAGTGGCCGTGTTAGATATTAAAGTATTAAGCTCTACTAATCTTCCATCATAGAATTTCATTTGAGTTTGTTTTTCATCTAACTCACTATTAAGTTCAATAAGAAAAGCACGTATTTCTTCTGCCTTTTTATTGTTTTTTGAATTTAAATCTCTTGGAGTAAATTCTTTGAAATATGATTCATTGGACTCTTCAAGAAGACTAAGGAATTTATTTTCTTCCTTAATCTTTGTTTCTAATAAGTCCATGTCTTCTTTTAATTGGATTTTTTCAGAAATGAGCTCTTCCTGATATTTTTTTAGGAAGTCATTAATCATAGATATTCCCCCATATATTGTGTTGTAACAAAAAACAATTACTAAATATGTTCCACGTGAAACATATATTACTTAAGCGGTTCCTTACTAGGAGTACCAGCTTTTCTTGGATAAGCCTTTGGTGTATTCTTCTCTTTCTTAATAATAAGAAAAGATCTACTGATATCTGTATCAGGTAATGAGAAATATACAGGCTTAGTTAAATTACCACCAAGCTTTTTAACTGCAGAACCCGATGCTTCAATTTCCTCTTTTACATCTCCTGACTTAAAGCTAATAAAGTATCCACCTAAATCTACTAAAGGTAAACAATATTCCGATAAAGTAGAGATGTTAGCTACTGCACGAGATACAACTAAATCAAACATCTCTCTATAAATTTTATTACGTCCTGCTTCTTCTGCTCTGGCATGTACCAATGTAACATTAGTAAGTCCTAAAGCATCAACTACTTCCTGTAAAAACTTAATACGTTTATTCAAAGAATCAATAAGTGTAAACTGTAAATCAGG
Source organism: Pseudobutyrivibrio sp. 49 (assembly GCF_900100545.1). Taxonomy (GTDB): domain Bacteria; phylum Bacillota; class Clostridia; order Lachnospirales; family Lachnospiraceae; genus Pseudobutyrivibrio. The sequence continues at coordinate 52,553 of NZ_FNDP01000003.1, read as the reverse complement.
ATAGGCAATTGCCATAGGAATACCAGGAAAACCAGCACCTGTCCCAAGATCACAAACTGTTTTAACTGAATCAGGTAATACAGTACATATAGATAAACTATCAGCAAAATGTTTAACTATAACTTCATCAAACTCTGTAATTGCAGTAAGGTTCATTACCTTATTTTTTTCTACTAATAATTCATAAAATAAATCAAGCTGCTCTATCTGTCTGTCAGTTAAAGTAAAATTCCAACCTGATAATGTATCAACTAAGTATGAATAATCTCTACTCATATAACTCCTTAAAAAAATTTTGATTGTATTGAGGGTATATATAAGTACCCTTAAAAACATTAATTAAAAAATTAGTTACCCTTATATGTTTCAAGATATACTAAAAGAACAGAAATATCTGCTGGGCTAACTCCAGAAATACGAGAAGCTTGTCCTATGTTAGCAGGACGTAATTTTGTAAGCTTCTGTCTTGCCTCTAAACGCAAACTAGAAACATCCTCATAATTTAGATTTTGTGGTATAACTTTAGACTCTAACTTTTTGAACTGTTCAACCTGCTTTGCCTGTCTTGTGAGGTAACCTTCGTATTTAATATAAATATTTACCTCTTCTCTTACCTCATCAGAAAGCTCTGGTCTTTCAGGATCTATAGGAGCAAGCTTATCATAATCAAGCTCTGGTCTTCTAATTAAATCAACTAACTTTATACCATTTGAAAGAGGAATACTTCCGTAAGATTCAAGCAACGCCTGAACTTCTTTTCTGGCACCAACATTAATCTCCTTAATTCTGGCTACCTCTTCCTCTATCTGTCTTTTCTTTTCTACAACATGGTCATAACGCTCTTTTGATAAAAGACCTACCTGATAACCAATCTTTGAAAGTCTTAAATCAGCATTATCCTGTCTAAGCAAAAGTCTGTACTCAGCACGTGATGTCATCATACGATAAGGTTCTTTCGTCTCCTTAGTAACAAGGTCATCAATAAGAACTCCAATATAAGAATTACTTCTATCAAGAATCATTGGTTCTTTTCCAAGAAGCTTAAGTGCAGCATTAATGCCAGCAACTAATCCCTGTGCTGCAGCTTCTTCATATCCACTACTTCCATTAAACTGACCAGCGGCAAAAAGACCATCAATATCTTTAAACTCTAAGCTGGCTTTAAGCTGAGTAGCATTAATGCAATCATACTCTATCGCATATGCGTTACGAACAATTTTACAATTTTCAAGTCCAGGTACAGTTCTGTACATAGCATACTGAACATCCTCTGGCATTGAAGAACTCATACCACCAATATACATCTCATTTGTATTAAGTCCTTCAGGCTCAACGAAAAGCTGATGACGATTCTTATCAGCGAAACGAACAACTTTATCTTCAATACTTGGACAATATCTTGGACCAGTACCTTCAATTACACCTGAATACATTGGTGAACGATCAAGGTTTGCTCTAATAATTTCATGAGTCTTTTCATTAGTATAAGTAAGATAACAAGGTACCTGTTCAATCTGAACAGATTCTCTAGGTGTACTGAATGAAAATGGAATAACAGGGTCATCACCATACTGTGGTTCCATCTTGGAATAGTCAATAGAATTACTATCAATTCTTGCCGGAGTACCAGTTTTAAAGCGGTTCATATCTACATTATTAGCTAATAATGAATCAGTAAGATGATTAGCAGCCTTTAAACCATTAGGACCATTGTATTCAATAACATCACCATATAAACATCTTGCTCTAAGATATGTTCCAGTACAAATAACAACTGCTTTACAATGATAAGTAGCACCAGAAAGAGTTTTTACACCAGCTACTTTTTTACCTTCAATAATTAATTCTGTAACTTCAGCCTGTCTTAAAGTAAGGTTTTCAGTATCTTGCATAGTCTTTCTCATTCTCTGAGAATATGCAGCTTTGTCAGCCTGTGCCCTAAGTGAATGAACAGCAGGACCCTTTGAACTATTAAGCATCTTAGACTGGATAAAAGTATGATCAATATTAATACCCATCTGTCCGCCAAGTGCATCAAGCTCTCTAACAAGGTGTCCCTTAGAACTTCCTCCTATATTAGGATTACAAGGCATCATTGCAACAGAATCCATACTAACTGTAAAACAAATTGTATTTAATCCCATGCGGGCTGAAGCAAGTGCAGCTTCGCAACCAGCATGACCAGCTCCTATAACAACTACATCATAGGACTCTTCAACGTGACTCATTTATTACTCCTTACCACTTTTATTTTCCCATACAGAATTCTGAGAAAATCTTATTAGCTAAATCATCATCAATAGTTTCACCAGTAATTTCACCAAGATAATTATATGCATCCATCAAATCTATAGAGAAGAAATCTTCTGGCATCATATTATCAATACTATTTAAAACATTAGACAAACTATTCTTTGCATTAGTCAAACAACCAGCCTGTCTTGAGTTTGTAATATACAAAGTATCATCAGATTTAACCTGACCACTAAAGAACATATCTGTAATTTTAGATTCTAATGTTTTGAGGCCATCTAAGCTTACAGATGAGAAAGAAATAACAGGTTTATTGTATTTATTGTATATTTCTTCCTCGCTAATCATTGTATCGAGGTCAGATTTATTAAGTAAAATGATTACCTTTTTATCTATAATTTTATCAATAATAAATTCATCATTCTCATCCAGTGGCCTTGACGAATCAATTACAAATAAAATTAAATCAGCATCATCAATGGAATCTAGTGCTTTATCTACACCTATTTTTTCAACTATATCATCTGTCTCCCTTATACCTGCTGTATCAATAATATTAAGAGAAACACCATTAATTGTAATCTGCTCTTCCAATGTATCTCGAGTAGTTCCTGGAATATCAGTAACGATTGCTCTTTCTCTTCTACTTAATGTATTGAGAAGTGAAGATTTTCCAGCATTAGGTTTTCCTAAAATAAGAGTATTAATACCTTCTTTTAAAATATGACCAGAATTAAATGAATCAATCAAATCATCAACTCGTCCAATCATATCATTAACTTTACCTCTTAACTCTTCAGGATAATCAGTTAAATCATAGTGTTCTGGATCATCTAAAGCTGATTCTATATATGCTGTTTCATAAAGAATCTTATCTCTTAAATCAACAATGATTTTATTTAATGAACCCGATAATTGTTTAATGGAATTCTTCATAGCTAATTCTGAATTTGAAGAAATCAAATCCATAACTGATTCAGCTTCCGACAAGTCTATTCTTCCATTCAAAAATGCTCGCTTTGTAAATTCTCCAGGCTCAGCTATTCTTGCTCCTGCTTCTATTAAAAGTGAAAGAACCTTTTTAAGAATAAGTACGCCACCATGACAATCTATTTCAATAGTGTCCTCAGTAGTATAACTTCTAGGAGCTTTCATAAGCATTATTAATACTTCATCAATGATTTCATTCTTTGAAACAATGTGGCCATATTGAATAGTATGAGTATCACATTCAACCAGTTTATTTTTTCCACGAAAAATAGAATCAACTATAGAAATTGATTCTTCTCCACTGACACGGATAATACCAATGCCAGAACTATTCATAGATGTTGCGATTGCGCAAATGGTATCTGAACGATACATAATAGCCTCCAATTATTCATCTTATAGAGCATATAAGACTTATAAATTCTATAAAACAAACAACAAGGGTTAGTCTAATTATAAGACTAACCCTAAAAAATCAAAAGATTATTTCTTAAGTGTAATTACTACGTAGCGATATGGCTCTTCACCCTCTGAATGAGTTGTAACGTTATTATCATTCTGAAGTGCTGAATGAATAATACGTCTCTCATAAGGATTCATAGCTTCAAGAGTAACAGCCTTCTTTGTTCTCTTAACCTTGCTAGCCATATTCTTTGCAAGATTTTCTAAAGTCTCTTTTCTACGACGTCTGTAATCCTCTGTATCAATCTTAACTCTTGTATACTTTTCAGAAGAACGATTAACAGCTAAGTTTGTAAGATACTGTAAAGAATCAAGTGTCTGTCCACGCTTACCAATTAATACACCCATCTCTGGACCTGCAAGGTCGATTAAAAGAGTATCATCTTCCTCGTTGAACTCCATTGAAATATTAACTTCAAGCTGCATAGCCTCAAATACACCATTAAGGAATTCCTTAGCAACCTGCTTTGGATCTTCATCAGCAGAAATTACTACCTTAATGATAGCTTCTTTAGAACCAATTCCAAGGAAACCTGAGCTTCCTTCTTCAATTACTTCATATTTGATTTCGCTAGAAGTTACACCTAATGAAACTGTTGCATTAGTAAGGGCATCATCAACAGTCTTACCAGTAAACTCTTTAAATTCCATTATTAAGTTCCCCCCTATTTATTATTCATCTCGTTAAATTCTTTAACAAGGTTTGCTTTTGAAGCAAGTGAACCGCTACTAGCCTTAGATCTAAACTCTTCAGCCTTCTTAAGAGTATCAGAATCATCTGAAAGCATATTAGCTTTTTCAGTCATAGTAGCTGCTTTTGTGCTCATACGAGCAGCCTCATAAATCTGAGCCTGACGAATGCCACGCTTTTCAGCCTTAGCTGCAGCCTTTTCTTTATTCTTCTCAATAATACTCTCAAGATCAATCTTCTCGAAGTGCTTATTTAAGAAGTACTGCTGAATAATACGAACAACAGCACCAGCTATCCAGTAAAGACCAAGACCTACAGGAACTGAGAAACAGATGAAAAGAGACATAAGTGGCATCATAAGATTCATTGTCTTCATCTGCTGAGCCATCTGCTCTGACTGTCCCTCTGTAGACTGAGGTGTAAGCTTAATATTTGCCATCTGTGAAAGATATGAGCAAACAGGAATAAGCAATGCACAAATAATAAGACCAAAATTCTTAGTATTAGATGACCAACCATCCTTAATAAGGTTAAGTGGAGTATCTGAAATATTAAGAACAAATAAGTAATTAATCTTCTCAAGCTTAGCAACAACTGTATCAACAGAAGAAGCTAAATCAGGAAAATTAGAAGTAACAGCTTCCCAACCTGCTGTTGGAAGCTTATAAAGTACATCAATAATAGAATCTGATACAACAGAGGTATCTGCTGCTGTAAAATCAGGCTTAAGATTCTTAACACCAGACTCTTCATAGATAGTTTGCATAGTCTTTGCAAAACCATCAGTAGCCATAATACCATTTACAAGCTCTGTAAATACATTCTTTACAGAAGAAATGTAAGCTGGAACATTATAGAAAACTCTATAAAGCGCAAAAAGAATAGGCATCTGGATTAACATGTAAACACAGCTACCTGTAGGAGAAATGCCGTATTTATCATAAAGTGCCTGAGTTTCACTCTGCTGAGCCTGCATAGAGGCTTGATCCTTTTTACCTTTATACTTATCCTGAATAGCCTTCATCTCAGGCTGCATCTTACGTGTAAGAACAGCAAACTTCTGCTGCTTATATGTAAGAGGGAACATACAAAGATAAATAAAGATTGTAAAAATAATGATAGTAAGAGCTATATTCTCAATACCAATAGAAGCAAGAAGAATATAAATCTTGTCCATGAACCAACCAAGAACCTTAGCGATAGGTCCTAAGATTGAACCGTTATAAGCGGTTAATAAAAGCTCGCTCAATGTAAAACCTCCAGTTTTTTATGGAACTGGATCATATCCACCATGAGAAAAAGGATTACAACGAACTATACGCCACAAAGCCAAACCACCACCCTTAATAGCGCCATACTTTTCAACCGCCTGAAGGCCATAATTTGAACAGCTAGGGCAATAAGGACATTTAGTAGTTTTTATTGGAGATATATATTTTTGGTAAAACTTAATTAAAAATATAAATAGTCTCTTCAACATACTTATTCAACACAATGGAAATGATAATTCCAATTATTTTCGAGTTACTTTGTGAAGATTTGCAAGATGAAGCAAAGATTTTTGTATCTCATCGAAATTAGCAGAAGCTGCGGCCTCTCTCACAACGACTACAATGTCCAAACCACTATTGAACATCTCTTCATTTAGTCTATAACTTTCTCTTATCAGTCTCGTCAAATGATGCCTAACTACCGAATTTCCAACCTTTTTACTAACAGAAATTCCAATGCGATTTCGATCTGTATTATTATGGTAAATATACATAACGAGCTGGCGGTTAGCTTTAGACACACCTCTTCTGTATACTTGAGTGAAGTCTTTATTCTTTTTTAATGATTCACTAAATTCCATAACAAATATTTTCCTTTAAATAGAAAGAAAGACCACATGGTCTGTGGCCTAAGCTGATAACTTCTTTCTTCCTTTTGCACGTCTAGCAGCAAGTACCTTACGTCCGCCTGCTGTGCTCATTCTAGATCTAAATCCATGAACTTTGGATCTCTGTCTCTTTTTTGGTTGATATGTCATCTTCATAATATATCCACCTCCTCTTTATGAGAAAACATCAGTTGAAATTATAAAGGCAAAAGCCTATAAAGTCAATAAAAAAACGGATATTTAAATATAGAATTCATTGTGGATAACTAAAAAACACAATATCTTAATATTTTTACAAATTTTGAATACTAAATGTTGTGTTCAAAGCTATAAAAAAAATAAAATGTTATCTACAATGTGTGGAAAACTATGTGGATAAAATGGGATTAATTTTAATTTATCCACATTTAATATAACAATTATTGTAAAATAAATACATAATTCTGTGGATAAGAAAAATAGACAGTTGTGGATAAATATTAACAGGCTAAATACAGGCTCAAATTTCAAAAATAAGCCTCTTTTTTTCTTAAACAATCCCCTACACCATTCTTATAGTAAATATTGCTAAAATGCCTTATTTAGTTTAGAATAGTAAATAGTTTAAAATTGTGGATAAAAGGGACTATATATGGAAGAAATTGTTAAGAAATGGGAAGAGATACTTTCCTATTTAAAAAATGAATACGCTATCACAGATGTATCTTATGATTCTTGGATCAAACCTCTGGAATTATTTCAAATAGAAGATAATAAATTATATCTTACTTACAGTGGTGATCAAAATACAATGACTCTTAGTTACGTAACAAGAAAATATGCTACACCACTTAAAGTTACAATCGCAGAAATCACAGGTATTCAATTCGATGAAATCTTAGTTATCTCTCAGGATAATGCAAATCAAATCAAAAAAGAAAAAAATGTAAATATTAATATAGAAGAAGCTCCAACATATAATGAAAAGAAAATTGGCAATACTACTATTAATCCAAAGTTTACTTTTGATAATTTCGTCGTAGGTAGAAATAATAGATTTGCCCAGACTGCAGCACTTGCGGTAGCAGAATCACCTGGTGAATTTTACAATCCCCTCTATATATATGGAGGACCTGGACTTGGTAAAACTCATTTGATGCAGGCAATTGGAAATTATATCGAAAATCAAAATCCTAACACTCATATCTTATATGTAACTTCAGAAGAATTCACAAACGAAGTTATTGAAAACATGAGAGCTAATTCTAATGCTACTGCTATGCAGCGTTTTAGAGATAAATACAGAACTGTTGATGTTCTTATGGTAGATGATATTCAGTTTATTATAGGAAAGGAAGCAACTCAGGAAGAATTCTTCCATACCTTTAATGCACTTCATGCCATGGGTAAACAAATAGTTATTTCATCAGATAAGCCACCTAAGGATATGGAGACTTTGGATGATCGTTTCAAATCAAGATTCGATATGGGGCTTATGGCTGATATTGGATATCCAGATTATGAAACACGTATGGCTATTCTTAATAAGAAGGTTGAAGATAAAAACTTCAATCTAGATGAATCAATAAGAAAGTACATTGCTGAAAATATTCAGTCAAACATTAGAGAAATCGAGGGTGCATTAAATAAGCTAATTGCCTTCTCTAGACTTGAAAAAATAGATATCACAATGGAGATTGCTGAAAGAGAATTACAGAACTTTATATCTCCAAATGTTTCAAGAGAAATAACACCACAGCTTATTATAGAAGTTGTATCAGAGCACTTTAATCTTACAGTTGATCAGATGGCTTCTAAAAATAGATCTAGTAATGTTGCAAGACCTAGACAGATTGCTATGTATTTATGCAATACAATGACTGATTGCTCTCTTCAGGCAATTGGTTCCTTACTAGGTGGACGAGATCATTCAACAATTATTCACGGTGCAAATAAAATCGGTGAAGAAATTGAAAAAGATGAGAATACAAAGAATCTCGTAGAAACTATTAAGAAAAAGATTAATCCAAATTAATGTGGAAAACTTGTTAATAACATTATGGATAATCTGTGAACAATATGTTAATCACTTTCCAAAACGGTAGATATTTAAAAATTTAGACAATTTTTATTCACAAACTATCCATACATTATCAATAATTAATTCACAGATTTTTAAAAGTTATTAGACCATGTTTTACGTGTAGATACTGGGGTTTCACAGTTATATACAAATCCACAACCTATAATAAGAGTACTAAGAATATATATTTTATTTATTTTTTTTGAAAGGGAGAACACCAATGAAAATCACTTGTCAAAAATCCGACCTTGTTAAAGGTGTAAATATTGTTTCAAAAGCGGTTCCAACAAGAACTACAATGGCAATACTTGAATGCATTCTTATTGATGCTTCAGCTGGAGAGATTAAACTTACTGCTAATGATATGGAAATAGGAATAGAAACTATTGTAAATGGAACTATTTCTGAAAGAGGCATCATAGCTCTTGATGCAAAGAAGTTTTCTGAGATTGTAAGAAAGCTTCCTGATAATGAAGTTACTATTGAAACAGATTCTTCATATAAGACATCAATCACATGTGAAAAAGCTAAGTTTGACATTATAGGAAAATCTGGTGAAGATTTCTCTTATCTTCCAAATATTCAGAGAAACCAGCCAATCATTATTTCTCAGCTTACTCTTAGAGATATCATTAGACAGACTATCTTCTCAGTAGCTGATAATGAAAATAATAAGATGATGACAGGTGAGCTTATTGAAATTAAGGATAATAAGCTTAAGGTTGTTGCCCTTGATGGACATAGAGTTTCAATTAGAAATGTTGAACTTAAAAATCCAGCTGATGATGTTAAAGTTGTTGTTCCAAAGAAGACACTTAACGAAATCATTAAGATTGTAGATGGTGGTATTGATGATGAAGTAAATATCTTCGTTACTGATAATCACATTATTTTTGAGTTTGATCAGACTACTGTTGTTTCAAGAATCATTGAAGGTGAATATTTCAAAATTGAGCAGATGCTTTCTGCTGATTATGAAACAAAGATTAAGATTAATAAAAGAGAATTCTTTGATTGTATTGATAGAGCTACTATCCTTGTTAACGAGGGAGATAAGAAACCTATCATTGTTAATGCTGCAGGATCTACAATGTCACTTTCAATTTCATCATTTATTGGTTCAATGAATGAAGATATTGATATTGTTAAAGAGGGTAAGGATATTATGATTGGATTTAATCCAAAGTTTGTAATGGATGCCCTCAAGGTTATAGATGATGAAGAAATCAATCTTTACATGCTTAATGCTAAGAGCCCATGCTTCATTAAGGATGATGAAGGTTCCTTCATTTACATTGTTCTTCCTGTAAACTTTAATAATCCAGGAGCAAATTAATGGAAAAGATTCAAATTAGAGATGAATTTATAAAATTAGGCCAGCTTCTTAAGCTTGCTAACCTTGTTGAATCAGGTGCAATGGCTAAAGAAGTTATTGAAGATGGTCTTGTAAAGTATAATGGCGAAGTTGAAACTCGTCGAGGTAAGAAGGTTTACCCAGGTGATGTTGTAGAATTTAATGGAGAAAGCGTAACAGTTACTAATGATAATTAAATCCATTGAGTTAGAGAATTTTAGAAATTATGAATCATTAAATATTAATTTTGATGAGCATACTACTATTCTCTTTGGTGACAACGCCCAAGGTAAAACTAATATATTAGAGGCTGCATATTTATCAGGTACTACAAAATCTCATAAAGGCAGTCGTGATAAAGAAATTATCAAATTTGATAAAAATGAAAGTCATATTAAAACTGTCATTTCAAAAAATGACAGAGATTATCAAATAGATATTCATTTGAAAAAAAATAAATCCAAAGGAATAGCTATTAATAGGGTTCCAATAAAAAAAGCTGCGGATTTATTTGGTCTTATAAATATAATTTTTTTCTCTCCAGAGGATTTAAATATAATCAAGAATGGTCCTGCTGAGAGAAGAAAATTTATGGATGCAGAGCTTTGTCAGATTGATAAAATATATCTTTCAGACTTAACTAATTACAATAAAGCTCTTAATCAAAGAAATACCCTTTTAAAAGAAATTATATATAAGCCAGAATTAAAAGAAACTCTACCAATTTGGGATGAGCAATTAATTAATTATGGTAAAAAGATAATAACAAGACGTCAAAAATTTATTGATGATATCAACATTATAGTTAAAGATATTCACAGTAAAATTACTGGCGGTAAAGAAAATATAAATGTCAGCTATGAGCCAAATATCGAGGATATCTTTTTTCTTGATGAATTAGTGAATAACAAAGAAAAGGATTTAAGATTCTGTCAGACTAGTGTTGGTCCTCACAGGGATGACATTAAAATTACAGTTGATGGAATTGATATTAGAAAATTTGGAAGTCAGGGACAGCAGCGTACATGCGCTCTCTCACTTAAGCTTTCAGAAATAAAGCTTGTAGAAGATACAATAAACGATAAACCAATATTACTTTTAGATGATGTTTTATCAGAGCTTGATAAAAATCGTCAAAGTTATTTATTAGATAATCTACTTGATACGCAGACAATCATTACCTGCACAGGTATTGATGAATTTGTAAAAAATAGATTTATGCTTAATACAGTGTATAAAGTAACAAATGGTTCTATAGATTTAATTACGGAGGAACAAAGGTGAGTCAAGAAGTTAATCAGGAATATGGTGCAGATCAAATACAAATCTTAGAGGGACTTGAAGCAGTTAGAAAGCGCCCTGGTATGTATATAGGTTCTACATCTGAAAGAGGTCTTCATCACTTGGTATATGAGATAGTTGATAATGCTGTTGATGAGGCGCTTGCAGGATTTTGTACCCATATTCAGGTAACAATTAATCCAGATAATTCAATTACTGTTGTGGACGATGGTCGTGGTATTCCTACAGGAATCAACAGTAAAGCTGGTATTCCAGCGGTTGAGGTTGTATTTACAGTTCTTCATGCCGGTGGAAAGTTCGGCGGTGGCGGATACAAGGTATCTGGTGGTCTTCACGGTGTTGGTGCTTCTGTTGTTAATGCCCTTTCAAATTGGGTTGAAGTAGAAATTAAGCGTGAAGGAAAAATCTTTAAGCAGAGATATGAGCGTGGAAAGACTATGTATCCACTTAAAGAAATTGGTACCTGCCCAGTAGAAGAGACAGGAACTAAGGTCACATTTCTACCAGACGAGACAATATTTGAGACAACTATCTTTGATTTTAAGACATTAAAGGTTAGACTTCGTGAGACTGCATTCCTTACAAAGGGACTTCGTATAACTCTTACAGATACAAGAGGTGATGAGCCTAGAGAGGAAAGCTTCCATTACGAGGGTGGAATCAAGGAATTTGTTCAGTATATTAACCGTGGTAATGAAGCTCTTTATGATGAGGTTATTTACTGTGAAGGTACAAGAGACAATATCTACGTTGAAGTTGCTATGCAGCACAACGACGGATTCCAGGATCAGGCCTACAGTTATGTAAATAATATCGTTACTCCAGAAGGTGGTACTCATCTTACTGGTTTTAGAGGAGCTCTTACAAAGGTATTTAATAAATACGCTAGAGATAATAAGATTTTAAAGGACAGCGATCCACAGCTTGATGGTGATGATATTCGTGAAGGTCTTACTGCTATCATTTCTATCAAGATTGAGGAGCCACAGTTTGAAGGTCAGACAAAGCAAAAGCTTGGAAATTCTGAGGCAAGAGGAGCTGTTGATGCAATAGTTTCAGAGCAGCTTACATGGTTCTTAGAGCAGAATCCTACAATTGCTAAAAATATATGCGAAAAATCGCTGCTTGCGCAGCGAGCAAGAGAGGCAGCTCGTAAAGCTCGTGATCTTACTCGTAGAAAGACAGCTCTTGAAGGAATGTCACTTCCAGGAAAGCTTGCTGACTGTTCAGATAAGGATCCTAAGAACTGTGAAATTTTTATCGTAGAGGGAGATTCCGCTGGTGGTTCTGCTAAGAAAGCAAGAAGCCGTGCAACTCAGGCTATTCTTCCACTTCGTGGAAAAATTCTTAACGTAGAAAAAGCCCGCGAGGACAGAATCTACGGAAACGCCGAGATTAAGGCAATGATTACAGCATTCGGTACAGGTATTCATGAAGACTTTGATATTTCAAAGCTTCGTTATCACAAGATTATTATCATGACTGATGCCGACGTTGACGGTGCTCACATCGCCACACTTATGCTTACATTCCTTTACAGATTTATGCCAGAGCTTATTAAGCAGGGTTATGTATATCTTGCTACTCCTCCACTTTACAAGTTGGAGAAAAATAAAAAGGTTTGGTATGCATATTCTGATGAGGAATTAAATAAAATTCTTACTGAGGTTGGTCGTGACAATAATAACAAGATTCAGCGATACAAGGGACTTGGTGAGATGGATGCTGAGCAGCTTTGGGAGACAACAATGGATCCTGAAAAGAGAATTCTTAAGCGTGTAGTAATCGATGATGAGGATGCATCTGAAATCAACGTTACATTCTCTACTCTTATGGGAGATAAGGTTGAGCCAAGACGTGAATTCATTGAGCAGAACGCTAAGTATGTTCAGAACTTAGATATCTAATTTTTTATATAAAAATCGGGGCTTCGCCCCAAAAAGCAAAAGATAAAGGAAAACTATGGACGACAAAATTTTTGATAACATTCATGATGTTGATCTAAAAGAAACAATGGAGACCAGTTACATCGATTATGCCATGAGCGTTATTGCCTCACGTGCACTTCCTGATGTAAGAGATGGTTTAAAACCAGTTCAGCGTAGAGTTCTCTTCTCTATGATTGAATTGAACAATGGTCCTGACAAGCCACACAGAAAATGTGCACGTATTGTCGGTGATACAATGGGTAAATATCACCCTCATGGTGATAGTTCTATTTACGGAGCTCTAGTTAATATGGCTCAGGAATGGAATACTCGTTACCCACTTGTAGATGGACATGGAAACTTTGGTTCAGAGGATGGCGATGGTGCCGCTGCTATGCGATACACAGAGGCTCGTCTTTCTAAGATTTCTATGACTATGTTCGGTATCAATTACAAGGATGAGAAATTCACCACTGGTAAAGATATCGATATGGATGGCGTAGATTTCATGCCAAACTTTGATGAGACTGAGAAGGAACCAACTGTTCTTCCTGCCCGCTATCCTAACCTTCTCGTTAATGGTACTACTGGTATCGCTGTAGGTATGGCTACCAATATTCCACCTCACAATCTTCGTGAAATCATTGGTGCTGTAAATAAAATTATTGATAACCAGGTAGAAGAAGATAGAGAAACAGAAATCGATGAGCTTCTTGATATTGTAAAGGGACCTGATTTTCCTACTGGTGGAGTAATCCTTGGAAAGACAGGTATCGAAGAAGCTTACAGAACTGGACGTGCTAAAATTAGAGTTCGTGCAGTTTCAGAAATCGAGCCTATGGATAATGGTAAGAACAGAATTGTTGTTACTGAGCTTCCATACATGGTTAATAAAGCAAGACTTATCGAGAATATCGCTAAGCTTGTTAAGGATAAAAAGATTGATGGAATCACAGATCTTCGTGATGAGTCATCTCGTGAAGGTATCCGTGTTTGTATCGAGCTTCGCCGTGATGTAAATCCTAACATCATTTTGAATCAGCTTTACAAGCACACTCAGCTTCAGGATACTTTCGGTGTTATTATGCTTGCACTTGTAAATAATCAGCCAAAGATTCTTAATCTTAAGCAGATGCTTGTGCACTACCTCGACCATCAGAAGGATGTTGTAACACGTCGTACTAAGTTCGAGCTTAATAAGGCTGAGGAGCGCGCTCATATTTTAGAGGGATTGCTCATTGCTCTTGATAACATTGATGAAGTAATTCAGATTATCAGAAGTTCCGCTGATGTAAATTCAGCAAAGGCCACATTGATGGAGCGTTTTGGTCTTTCAGATGCTCAGGCACAGGCTATTGTTGATATGCGTCTTCGTGCTCTCACAGGTTTGGAGCGTGACAAGATTCAGAAGGAATATGATGATTTACAGATTTTAATTGGAAAATTGAAGGCAATCTTAGGTGATGAGAAGATTCTTCTCGGTGTAATCAAAACTGAAATTACAGAAATCGCTGATAAGTACGGTGACGACAGACGTACATCTATCGGATTCGATGAGTTCGATATCAGCATGGAGGATATGATTCCTGTTACTAATACAGTTGTTACCTTCACAAAGCTTGGATATATCAAGCGTATGAACGAAGATAACTTCAAGGCTCAGCATAGAGGTGGTAAGGGAATCAAGGGTATGGAGACCATCGATGAGGATTATGTTACCGAAATGCTCATGATGTCTTCTCACGATTATCTCCTCTTCTTTACAAACAAAGGACGAGTTTATCGTATAAAGGCGTACGAAATTCCAGAATCTAGCCGTACAAGCCGAGGAATTGCAATTGTTAATATTCTTCAGCTTCAGCCTGATGAAAAAATTACAGCTATGATTCCTATCGAAGATTATCATGAGGATAAATACCTCTTCATGGCTACGGCTGATGGTTTTGTTAAGAAGACAAAGATTACTGAATACGACAATATCAGAAAGAATGGTCTTACAGCTATCACTCTTCGTGATGACGATACACTTATCGAGGTTAAGCTTACTGATGGTGACGAAGATGTAATCATGGTTACAAAGTATGGTCAGGCAATTCGCTTCAGCGAGACTGAGGTTCGTCCGACTGGTCGTGCAACAATGGGTGTTATCGGTATGAATCTTTCTGCTGATGATGAAATCATTGGAATGCAGCTTATCTCTCAGGGTGAGAGCCTTATGACTGTTTCAGAAAATGGTCTTGGTAAGTGTACACTTATGACAGAATTTAACACTATCCACCGTGGTGGTAAGGGTGTTAAATGTTACAAGATTACTGAGAAGACAGGTAATCTTATTGGTGCTAAGGCAGTAGAAAAGGATGACGAGGTAATGCTTATAAATACAGCAGGTACAATCATCAGAATTGAGGTTGCTGGTACTACTCTTCTTAGCAGAATTACTTCTGGAGTAAAATTAATTGATCTAAAAGAAAATACTAAGTTAATTAGTATTGCAAAAGTTAGAAAAAGTGATACAATACTCGCAGAAGAGGTTGAAGAATTAAATGAAGGTTCAACAACCGAAGAATAGTATTTAACATAATAGCAATGGGGCTGTTATTTATTTAGATAGCAGTCCCTTTTTTGTTAAATAAACACTTTAATGATTTAAAGTGAGAATAATGTAAAGTATTATCAGGGTATAATAATGAAGAATTTACAGACAACAGTTGTACGAGACACAGTAAAAGAAATGTGCATACAGGCTAATCATTATCTTTCAGAAGATATGAATACAGCCTTAAAAAAAGCAGTTAATACCGAAAAATCAGAGCTTGGTAAGAAAATTTTAAACCAGCTTCAAGAAAATCTAAATATAGCTGACAAAGAACAAATACCGATTTGTCAGGATACAGGAATGGCAGTATTTTTTGTTGAAGTAGGTCAGGAACTTCACATAGAAGGAGGCCTTTTGACAGATGCCATTAACGAGGGAGTGCGACTGGGATATACAGAGGGATACCTACGAAAATCTGTGGTAGGTGATCCAATTGAGCGAGTGAATACTGGAGACAACACACCGGCAATAATTCATTACGATTTAGTTGCTGGAGATGGACTTAAAATTACACTTGCTCCGAAAGGCTTTGGCTCAGAAAATATGAGCCGAGTATTTATGCTAAAGCCTGCAGATGGAATTGAAGGCGTAAAAGAAGCAATTCTTACAGCAGTAAAGGATGCTGGTCCAAATGCCTGTCCACCAATGGTGGTAGGTGTAGGAATCGGAGGAACCTTCGAAAAATCAGCACTTATGGCTAAGCAGGCACTTACAAGAGAATTTTCAGCACGTCCGAATATTCCTTGGGTAAAGGATTTAGAGGATGAAATGCTTGAAAAGATAAATAAGCTTGGCATAGGGCCGGGCGGACTTGGTGGTACTACTACTGCTCTAGCGGTAAATATTAATACATATGCGACCCATATTG
This sequence comes from Pseudobutyrivibrio sp. 49, assembly GCF_900100545.1. Lineage (GTDB taxonomy): Bacteria > Bacillota > Clostridia > Lachnospirales > Lachnospiraceae > Pseudobutyrivibrio. The sequence continues at coordinate 36,168 of NZ_FNDP01000003.1, read as the reverse complement.
CGGGATTGCCAGTAGCAATTAATATTTGCTGTCACGTAAATAGACATATAACGAGGGAATTATAATGGAGCATAGGATTAATACACCAATAACATCAGAAATTGCTACTTCACTTCATGCTGGAGACTATTGTTATATTTCGGGAACAATATATGTTGCAAGAGATGCAGCCCACGGACGCATGAATGAAGCTCTAAATAAGGGAGAAAAACTTCCAATACCAATAGAAAATTGCACAATTTATTATATGGGACCATCTCCTGCTAGACCAGGAAGACCAATTGGTTCCGCAGGTCCTACCACTGCTAGTCGTATGGATAAATACGCTCCGAGATTATTAGACCTTGGAATGAAGGTAATGATAGGAAAAGGCAAAAGAACACCAGAGGTAATAGACGCCATAGTTAGAAATAAAGGTGTTTACTTTGCAGCTGTTGGAGGCGCAGGTGCACTACTATCAAAATGTATAAAAAGTTCTGAGATAGTTTGCTACGATGACTTAGGTGCAGAAGCCATTAGAAAGCTATATGTAGAAGACTTTCCAGTAATTGTTGTTGTAGACAGTGAAGGAAATAATCTATACGAAACTGCTATCAAAGAATTTAGTCAAATATAGATTAAAGAAAGAAAAGGAGTTTAATGATTTGGCAAAGTATATCGCAAAAAGAATTTTGCTGGCTATAGTGTCCATTTGGATAATAACAATGATTACTTTCTTCGCTATGAACGCTATTCCAGGCGGTCCTTTCAACAAAGAAAAGGCCACATCTCCAGCTGTTATTGCAACATTGGAGGCCAGATACAATCTGGATAAACCCGTTGGAGAGCAATATGTTCTCTACATGAAAAATTTGCTTCATGGGGATTGGGGAATCTCTTTACATTCAGGTCGTCCTATTTGGGCTGATATGATTTCAAAGTTTTCTGTATCTGCAAAACTTGGAGGAAGAGCAGCAATTGTAGCTATTATTATCGGAATCATTCTCGGTGCAATCGCAGCATTGAATCGAAATAAATTACCTGATAGATTGATTATTTTCTTCACAACTTTAGGAACGGCAATGCCATCCTTCGTTCTTGCTACTCTTCTACTTTTAGTATTTTGTGTAAGACTCGGATGGTTCCCTGTAGTTAGTTTAAGTTCAGAACCAAACTATACACTTCCAGTAATTGCACTTGCTGTATATCCTATGGCTTATATTACTCGTCTTACAAAGACAAGTATGTTAGATGCTCTAAATCAAGATTACATCAGAACAGCCAGAGCAAAAGGTGTTTCAAAGGTAAAAGTAATTTTCTTACATGCCCTTAGAAATGCACTTATTCCAGTAATCACTTATGTTGGACCAATGGTTGCATATATTTTAACTGGATCGATGGTTGTAGAGAACATTTTCACAATCGGTGGACTTGGCTCAACATTTGTCACATCAATAACAAACAGAGACTATACAACAATCATGGCAGTAACAATATTCCTTGCAATTCTTATGGTAGTTGCAAATTTGCTAACTGACATTGTTTATAAATTTGTTGACCCTAGAATTAAGCTTGATTAGGAGGATATCAGAAATTGGAAAATACAGAAATGAAGAAAAGCCTCCTGTCAGCACAGGTAGATCTTTCAAAATTCAGCTCAGCAAATTTTGAAAAGGCGACAGATGAGGAAAAACGTCAGCAGGACGTTATGGGTGAGTCTACAACATTTTTTAAGGATGGTATGAGACGCCTTCGTAAGAATCCACTTGCGATGGGAAGCATTGTAGTACTTGCACTTATTATTTTAATAATTATTATTGCACCACACATTGTACCTTACTCATACGACCAGATTATTTCAGTAAATGGAGTTCGAGATAAGGGTAGTGCAAACCTTGGATTTTTTATGTATTCAGATAGAGAACTCCAATATATGAGAGAAACAGGAGAAGATCTTTTCCCACATATTTTTGGTACAGATAGTTTAGGTAGAGACTATTTCATTCGTGTTATCTATGGAACAAGAGTTAGTCTTTCTGTAGGTATCATTGCAGCAATCATGGTAGTACTTATCGGTATTATTTATGGTTCAATAGCTGGTTACTTTGGTGGAAAAGTTGACCTTATTATGATGAGAATTGTTGATATCATATATTCTCTTCCTGATATGCTTATTATCATTTTGATTTCAGTTGTTCTTAAAGAAAATCTTGCAGGAAAACTGGCTGGAACAGTCTTTTCAAAATTGGGAGCAAATATGATTTCAATGTTTATTGTATTTGGTCTTCTTTATTGGGTAAGTATGGCACGTCTTATCAGAGGCCAGATTCTTACAATCAAGAATAACGAATACGTACTTGCTGCAAGATGTATTGGTACATCAAACGGTAAAATTCTTAGAAAGCATATTTTACCTAACTGTTTATCAGTAATCATTATCACCACTGCCCTTCAGATTCCTAGTGCAATCTTTACAGAAAGCTACTTGGCATTCTTAGGACTTGGTGTTTCAGAACCACTTTCATCACTTGGTTCCTTAGCCAATGATGCAAGAGCCGGTATGCAGTCTTATCCAGCAAGACTTGTTATTCCAGCACTTATTATTTGCTTAATCGTACTTGCTCTAAACCTTCTTGGTGACGGTCTTAGAGATGCATTCGATACAAAGCTTGATTAATTTAGGAGGATATTATGGCAGATTCAAAATATGTACTTGAAGTAAAAGACCTCCATACAAGCTTTTTTACAGATGCAGGTGAGGTCAAAGCAGTAAACGGTATTACATTTAATCTTGAACCGGGAAAGACTCTTGGTATTGTTGGAGAATCAGGTTCAGGAAAATCAGTTACAGCATATTCAATAATGCAAATTCTTGCCCAGACAGGACGTATCACATCAGGTGAGGTTCTATACAAGGGTGATGATATAACAAAATATTCTGAAAGAGAAATGCAAAAATTCAGAGGAAGTAAATGCTCTATTATCTTTCAGGATCCTATGACCAGCTTAAATCCAGTATTTACTGTTGGTTATCAGCTTGAAGAAGCTATTAGACTTCATACAAACAAGTCAAAATCAGAAGCTAGGGAAAGAGCAATAGAACTTTTGAAGCTTGTTGGTGTGAATGACCCAGAAAAGAGACTTAAGCAGTATCCACATGAGCATTCTGGTGGAATGAGACAGCGTGACATGATTGCTATGGCCCTTGCCTGTGAGCCAGATATTCTTATCGCAGATGAGCCTACTACAGCTCTTGATGTTACTATCCAGGCTCAGATTCTTGAACTTATGCAGGATCTTCAGAAAAAGCTTGGAATGGCAATCATTATGGTTACACATGACCTTGGTGTTATTGCATCAATGTGTGATGAAATTCTTGTAATGTATGGTGGACGTGTATGTGAGCGTGGTACAGCAGATGATATTTTCTACTCTCCTGCCCACGAATATACAAAGGGACTTCTTCGTTCAATCCCACGTACAGACAATATGAACGAAAAATTAGTACCAATCGGTGGTACACCAATTAATCTTCTTAATATGCCTGAGGGTTGCGCATTCTGCCCTCGTTGTGATGAAGCGATGAAAATTTGTCTTAAGGAAGTACCAGATGAGCTTAGAATCAGTGATTCTCACTTGGCTAGCTGCTGGATGAATGTAAAAAAATTGTATGAAAGTAAGGAGGCATAATAATGAGTGAAGAAAAATACCTCCTTGAGGTTGAACATTTAAAGCAGTACTTCCCTATCAAGGAAGGTTTTAGAACAGTACCCCTTAAGGCAGTTGATGATATTTCATTTGCTATTAAGCCAGGCGAGACACTTGGTCTTGTAGGTGAGTCAGGTTGTGGTAAGACAACAGTTGGTCGTACTCTTCTTCGTCTCTACCAGCCAACAGCCGGACGTATTGTATTTGATGGAGATGTTCTTTTTGATAGTGAGAAAAAAATTGATGTAAATATGCATCCATACCGTAAGCAGATGCAGATGGTATTCCAGGATCCATATTCATCACTTGATCCAAGAATGACAGTTGAGGATATTATCGGAGAACCTCTTGATGTTCATAAGCTCTACTCTTCTAAGGGTGAGCGCCGCGATAAAATTCTTTCACTTATGGAAACTGTAGGACTTAATGCTGAGCACGCCATGCGTTATGCTCACGAGTTCTCAGGCGGACAGAGACAGCGAATTGGTATTGCAAGAGCACTTGCAGTTAATCCAAAGTTTATTGTTTGTGATGAGCCAGTTTCAGCCCTTGATGTTTCTATTCAGGCGCAGGTTGTAAATATGTTTGAGGAATTGCAGGAAAAGCTCGGAGTTGCATACCTCTTCATCGCTCATGACCTTTTAGTTGTTCATCATATTTCAGATAGAATCGCTGTTATGTATTTGGGACATATCATGGAGATTGCAGATGCAGATGATTTAAACAATAATCCAGTGCACCCATATACTCTCTCTCTTCTATCAGCTGTACCTATTCCAGACCCAAATATTGCTAGAAAGAGTCAGCGAATTATTCTTGAGGGAGATGTTCCAAGTCCACTTAAGATGCCAAGTGGATGTCCTTTCAGAACCAGATGTAGATATGCGACAGAGCAGTGTGCAAAGGAAATGCCACCACTTACAGACAGAGGCAACAGACATTTTGTTGCTTGTTGGAACAAATAAAATACACAATTGTCAATTAATATGGTTTTAAGCTTTCGGGCTTGAGATAAAAAGTAAAACATAAAAAAGGAGAAAAGAAGCATGAAAAAGAAACTTATCGCAGTTTTACTCGTAGCTTCTATGGCAGCTAGCCTTGTAGCATGTGGAAATAAGAACGCAGCTCCAAGTACAGAAAGCGGTTCAGAAGCTGCACCAGCAGAAGCTACAGCAGTAGACACAGACACAACAACACTTAGACTTAATCTTGCATCAGAGCCAGATTATCTCGATCCAGCACTTAACTCATCAGTTGATGGAGCTTGTCTTGCAGTTAATTCATTTGTAGGTCTTTACACATACGATGAAAACAACAACTGTGTACCAGCCCTTGCAGATGGCGAGCCAGAGGTATCTGAGGACGGACTTACATACACAATCAAGCTTATTGAGTCAAAGTGGTCTAACGGAGAAGCACTTACAGCTAACGATTTTGTATATAGCTGGAACCGTGCAGTAGCTGAGGAAACAGCAGCTGACTATGCTTATATGTTTGCTCCAATCGCTACAAATGGAGATGGTACACTTCAGATTGAGGCAACTGATGATTACACACTTACAGTAAAGCTTAATGCACCTTGTGCATACTTCTATGATCTTCTTGCATTCCCAACATTCATGCCTGTTTACCAGCCAGATGTTGAGGCTGCTAACACAGACGGTACACAGCCAGGTGCTTGGGCACAGGAGCCAGGTTTCGTTTCAAATGGTGCATTTACACTTAAAGAGTGGAAGCACAACGAGTCTATGGTATATGAGAAGAACCCTAACTTCTACAGAGCAGATGATGTAAAGCTTGAGAAGCTTGAGTTCATGCTTTCAGCAGATGATACAGCTATCTATGCTGCTTACAATGCAGGAGATATTGACTTTGCTGATACAGTACCAAACGATGAGATTCAGTCACTTCTTAATAGCCCAGAGTTCCACGTAATCGATACACTTGGAACATACTATGTTGGATTCAACGTAAACTCTGATTTATTTAAGAATCTTACTGCTGAGCAGGCTAATAAGATGAGAAAAGCGCTTTCTCTTCTTATCGACAGAAAGTACATCGTTGATACTGTAGGTCAGACAGGACAGGTACCAGCTGATACATTTATTCCAGATGGAATGGCTGATGGTAACGGTGGCGTATTTGAAGCAGATGACTTTGGTTACTATGATGCTAAAGAAACAGGTGCAGGTAAGGTTGAAGAAGCAGTTAGTCTTCTTGAAGAGTGCGGTTATTCATTTGAATCTGATGGTAACGGCGGATATAAGATTAGCCCAGCACTTGAAGTAACATATATGACAAATGCAGGAACTGGTCACGAAGCTGTTGCTGCATGTATTCAGCAGGATTGGGGCCTTGTAGGCATCGATGTTAAAATTGAGACAGAGGACTGGAATGTATTCCTTGAGGATAGAAAAGCTGGTAAGTTTGATATTGCTCGTGAAGGATGGATTGCAGACTTTAACGATCCTATCAACATGCTTGAGATGTGGCTTTCAAATGGTGGTAACAACGATATGCAGTTAGGTAAGGATTCAAGCAACTCTTCTGCACCTTCATGGAAGGAATATGACGAGCTTATCCAGAAGATTTACGACACAACAGATTTCGCAGCTCGTGTAGACCTTATGCGTGAAGCTGAGGATATGCTTATGGAGACAAATGCAGTAGTACCTATTTACTACTACAATGATATCTATCTTCAGAAGTCAAACGTAACAGGAATCTATACTTCACTTAATCAGAATAAGTACTTCATGTACGCTGAAAAGTCAGCTAATTAATATGGATTTCGCTAGTTTTTATACTACTTAAAGGTTGAGAAAAAAAACTTGGGGAAATCATTAAGATTTCCCCATTTTTTTGTTGACAATGGTGTATTACTCTAGTAGAATAACACTTGCGTCGAACAAAATAAGTAATTACCTACAACTTGGAGAAGTACTCAAGAGGCCGAAGAGGCGCCCCTGCTAAGGGTGTAGGTCGGGCAACCGGCGCGAGGGTTCAAATCCCTCCTTCTCCGTTTTACTTGTTATAAATATGGTGCCATAGCCAAGTGGTAAGGCAAAGGTCTGCAACACCTCTATCACCAGTTCAAATCTGGTTGGCACCTCTTTCAAATCCCTCGACCCTAGTAATGGGGGCGAGGGATTTTTGTTTATAATTAAATATACTAACTATTGAAATAAAGTAAGGAGGAAATGCAATGACAATTTATGACGAGTTAGTAGCTCGTGGCCTGATAGCCCAGGTAACGAACGAAGAAGAAATTAAAAAATTAATTAATGAGGGCAAGGCAACTTTCTATATAGGTTTTGATTGTACTGCAGACAGCCTTACAGCCGGTCACTTTATGGCTCTCACACTTATGAAGAGACTTCAAATGGCTGGTAACAAGCCAATCGCCCTTATCGGCGGTGGCACTACTATGATTGGTGATCCTTCAGGTCGTACAGACATGAGAAAGATGCTTACTCGTGAGGATATCGATCACAACGCTGAGTGCTTTAAAAAGCAGATGGAGCGTTTTATTGATTTCTCTGATGGAAAAGCTCTTATGGTTAACAACGCTGACTGGCTTCTTAATCTTAACTACGTTGAGTTACTTCGTGAAGTAGGTGCATGTTTCTCAGTTAATAACATGCTTCGTGCAGAGTGCTACAAGCAGCGTATGGAAAAGGGACTTTCATTCCTTGAGTTCAACTACATGATTATGCAGTCTTACGACTTCTATTACATGTTCCAGAAATACAATTGTAATCTTGAGTTTGGTGGTGATGACCAGTGGTCTAATATGCTTGGTGGTACAGAGCTCATCAGACGTAAGCTTGGCAAGGATGCTCACGCCATGACTATCACTCTTCTCACTGACTCACAGGGCAAGAAGATGGGTAAGACAGCAGGAAATGCTGTATGGCTTGATCCTAACAAGACAACACCATTCGAGTTCTACCAGTACTGGAGAAATGTAGGCGATGCAGATGTTCTTAAGTGCATTCGTATGCTTACATTCCTTCCAATTGAAGAAATCCAGAAGATGGATAGCTGGGAGGGTGCTCAGCTTAACGAGGCAAAGGATATCCTTGCTTACGAACTTACTCAGATGGTTCACGGTACAGAGGAAGCTGATAAGGCTCGCGAGGCTTCAAAGGCTCTCTTTGCAGGTGGTGCAAATTCTGAGAACGTACCATGCCACACTCTTTCAGCAGAAGATTTCAGAGATGGTAAGGTAGACATCCTTCAGATTCTTGTATCTGCTGGACTTACAGCAAGCCGTGCAGAAGCTCGTCGAGCTGTAACACAGGGTGGTGTTTCTGTAAATGGTGAGAAGGTTGCAGATCCATTCGCATCTTACGAAAAAGATGCATTTGCAGAAGAATTCATGCTTAAGAAGGGTAAGAAATCATTCTGCAAGATTGAAGCATAAAAAACACATTTTACATTTACAATAAGTGCTGGGGCGATGGCCCTGGCACTATTTTGTTTTAAAGGAGTTATAAATAATTATGGAAGCTATAATCGAGAGTTCAAAGGTTTTCTATTTCGACTGGGAATTAGATTTACTTCATTGGTTTCAAAGTATTCACAATTCAGTTTTAGATTTTATTGTTCCAAAGATTACCTTTTTAGGAAATGCAGGATGGTTTTGGATAGTTGTTGTTTTACTGCTACTTGTGCTGCCTTTCAATAGAAAAATAGGTGTCCAGGCTACTATCTCACTTATTCTTACAGTTATCGTTTGTAATTTGATTTTAAAGCCTTCTATCATGAGATGCAGACCATGCTGGCTTGAGCCAGAGGTACAGTTACTCGTAAATGTTCCTCATGACTTTTCATTTCCATCAGGTCATTCAAATGCCAGCTTTGCAGTTGCTACAGCTATCTTCACTAGAAACAAGAAGCTCGGTATTCCTGCATTAGTGCTTGCAGCAATGATTGCTATTAGTCGACTATATGTATTTGTACACTGGCCAACAGATGTATTAGCAGGAACCCGCGTTGGTATTTGTGGTGGTATTGTAAGCTATTTTATAGTTGAGTACTTCTATAAGAAATACAGCAAAAAAACAAGTATTTAGTAATATTCAGGTCTTAGTCTGGTTGACTCATTCATGAATGTTTAGTATATTGTATACATCTTCGTGAGGGAGTAGCTAGCGCATTAATAAATGAATGTGTTGTTTGTCAACAGACTCGGTGATAAACCTGGCAAACATTAAATAGTGAGACTCACGTGTACGTTTTTCGTACACGTGGGTCTTTTTTGATATCCTCACATATAGTAAAAGGAGTTTAAAAAATGGGATTACTGGACATTTTCCTAATTGGCGTTGGCCTTTCCATGGACGCATTTGCAGTAGCAATTTGCAAGGGTCTTGCCATGAGAAAGGTTAACAAAAAGCAGATGTTAATCATTGCTTTATTTTTCGGTGGTTTTCAAGCAATAATGCCTCTGATTGGTTATCTTGTAGGCAACACTTTTGCAAAAAAGATTTCAGCCTATGATCACTGGATTGCATTTATACTACTCTTCTACATCGGTGGAAAAATGATAGCTGATGCAGTAAAAGAATGGAAAGAAAAAGATGTTGTGGAGGAGATGGACCCACCGCTTGATTACAAAGAACTTACTCTTATGGCGATAGCTACAAGTATTGATGCTCTCGCCTGTGGTGTAACCTTTGCTTTTGAGGAAAGCTTTAACATCTTAAGGGCTATTTCTATTATTGGATTTACAACATTTGTCATTTCAGCAATTGGTGTTTATGTAGGCAATATCTTTGGTGACAGATATAAAGCAAAGGCTCAGCTGGTTGGTGGTATAATCCTTATTTTCATTGGAACAAAAATATTACTGGAACATACAATGGGTATAACCCTTGGTTTTTAGGAGGATATTATGATTACATTTTTTTCTACAGTGCCTGGAGCACTAATTTTACTGGTAGTTGGTTTTGTTTTTCTAATTAAGGGTGCAGATTTCTTTGTTGAGGGTGCTTCTGCAGTGGCTAAAAAGCTACATGTACCAGCCCTTGTAATTGGTATGACAATCGTTGCTATGGGTACATCTCTTCCAGAGCTTTCTGTTTCAGTTACAGCTTCAATGGCAGGAAGTAATCAGCTTGCAATTGGAAATGTAGTAGGTTCAAATATTTTCAACCTTATGGTAGTACTTGGAAGCTGTGCTCTCTTCTCTGTATTGGAGGTTGGAGACGACACTATAAAGAAGGACTTTCCATTTTCAGTAGCCTGTGCCGTAGCACTTATGGTTATGGGACTTATTGGATATGAAGTGGGTCATGTAGATGGTGCCATTCTTTTGGTTGCATTTATCATTTTCCTTTTATCCATGCTTTCTGCTGCTAAGAAATCTAGAAAAGCTGCAGCTCATGAGGCAGAGGTTGAAGTTGAGGAGGAAATCGTAGATCTTCCAACATGGCTATGCATTGTTTACATAATAGGTGGTGCAGTTGCCATTAAGTTTGGTGGTGACTGGGTTGTAGATTCCTGCACTACTCTTGCACTCAAATTTGGTATGTCAGAGACACTTGTAGGTCTTACAATCGTAGCACTTGGAACATCTTTACCAGAACTTGTTACATCAGTTGTCGCAGCTAAGAAAAATGAGCTTGATATGGCAATTGGTAACGTAGTTGGTTCCAATATTTTCAATATTTTATTGATTCTTGGAACTGCCGCTGCTATCTCACCAGTTACATTCATGACAGTTAATGCAATTGATATTTTGATTCTTGTAGGTTTTTCAGTAATTGTTTGGATGATGTGCTTTTTTAAGAAGAGTCTTGGCAGATTTCAGGGTGTAGTAATGCTTGCTCTATATATTGGATATTTAGCATATATAATTATCCGTGATGGTGGCATTGCCTAAACACCGTAAATAGTGGTAAAAAATAACCTATTGTGTTAAAATCAAAAGGTTTAAAGGGGTTTTTAACGTTTTGAGAAGGAGGTCAGTATGGGATTTTTTGATGAATTATCAGATAGTATAGTTAATACCACAAAGGACCTTGGAAAAATGGCTCAGAATGCTGGAGACATGACCAAGCTTCAATACGATAAGAAAGTTAAAGAAGCGGAATTAACAAAGCTTTATGAAAAGCTTGGAAAAAAATACTATGACGAGCATAAGGATGAGGATGATGAGGAAATTAAAGAAATCACAGCCGTAATCCTAAGAATAAAAGAAATCTCCGATGATATTATGCAGTTAAAGGGCGGAAAAGCCTGTCCAAAATGTGGAGCTTTAGTTAAAGATGGCTCCAAGTTCTGCAGCTCATGTGGAGAAAAAATAGATGATATATTTGAAGAGTAGGAGTTATTAGAAATGGGCAACAAAGGGAATTATTACATTACAACAGCCATAGCTTACACATCTGGTAAGCCACATATTGGAAACACATACGAAATCGTTCTTGCAGATAGTATCGCACGCTTCCGTCGACAGGAAGGTTATGATGTTTTCTTCCAGACAGGAACAGATGAGCACGGCCAGAAAATTGAGCTTAAGGCTGCAGAGGCAGGCGTTACACCAAAGGAATTCGTTGATAATATCTCAGGTCAGGTTAGAAACATCTGGGATTTAATGAACACATCTTATGACAAGTTCATCCGTACTACAGATGAGGATCATGAGAAGCAGGTTAAGAAGATTTTCAAGAAGCTCTATGATAAGGGCGATATTTATAAGAGTTCATATGAAGGACTTTACTGTACACCATGTGAATCTTTCTGGACTGAGTCACAGCTTGTAGATGGCAAATGCCCAGACTGTGGTCGTGAGGTTCAGCCAGCTAAGGAAGAGGCTTACTTCTTCAAAATGAGCAAGTATGCTGATAAGCTTATTGAATATATCAATACACATCCTGAATTTATCCAGCCTGTATCACGTAAGAACGAGATGATGAACAACTTCCTTCTTCCAGGTCTTCAGGATCTTTGTGTTTCCAGAACATCATTTACATGGGGTATTCCTGTAGATTTTGATCCAAAGCACGTTGTATATGTATGGCTTGATGCTCTTACAAACTATATCACTGGTATTGGTTATGAATGTGATGGTGAGTCTACAGACCAGTTCAAGGCTCTTTGGCCAGCAGACCTTCACCTTATCGGAAAGGATATTATCCGCTTCCATACAATTTATTGGCCAATTTTCTTAATGGCACTTGATCTTCCACTTCCAAAGCAGGTATTTGGTCATCCATGGCTTCTTACTAAGGCTGCAGATGGTGGCGATGACAAGATGTCAAAGTCAAAGGGAAATGTAATCTATGCTGATGAGCTTGTTGATTTCTTCGGTGTAGACGCTGTTAGATATTTCGTTCTTCACGAGATGCCATTCGAAAATGATGGTGCTATCTCTTGGCCACTTATGGTTGAGCGTGTTAACTCTGACCTTGCAAATACACTTGGCAACCTTGTAAACCGTACAATCTCTATGAGTAATAAGTACTTCGGTGGTGTTGTTGAGGACAAGGGTGTAGCTGAAGATGTTGATGCTGATCTTAAGGCAGTAGTTACAGGAACAGTTTCAGCAGTTGAAAAGAAGATGGCAGATCTTCGCGTTGCTGATGCTATCACAGAAATCTTCAATCTCTTCAAGAGATGTAACAAATATATCGATGAGACAATGCCATGGGCACTTGCAAAGGACGAGGCAAAGCAGGACAGACTTGCTACTGTTCTATACAATCTTGTTGAGGGTATTTCAATTGGTGCTACTCTTCTCAAGGCATTTATGCCTGAGACATCTGAGAAGATTCTTGCTCAGATTGGTACAAAGGAAATCCCTTATGATGAGCTTTCTACATTTGGTCACTATCCAAACGGTGGAAAGGTTACAGAAACACCAGAGATTCTCTTCGCTCGTCTTGACCTTGATGAGGTTATGGCAAAGGTTGCTGAGCTTCATCCAGCACAGCCAGAAGAAGCAGCTGATGATGAGGAAGGTATCGATATCGAGGCTAAGCCAGAAATCACATTTGATGATTTCATGAAGATGCAGTTCCAGGTAGGAAAGATTGTTGCATGCGAGGCTGTTAAGGGTTCTAAGAAGCTTCTTTGCTCACAGGTAAAGATTGGTTCTCAGACAAAGCAGATCGTTTCAGGAATTAGAAAGCAGTACACACCAGAGGAAATGGTTGGAAAGAAGGTTATGGTTCTTGTAAACCTTAAGCCAGCCAAGCTTGCAGGTGTATTATCAGAAGGTATGCTTCTTTGCGCAGAGGATGCTGAGGGTAATCTCTCACTCATGACACCAGAGAATGCGATGCCAGCAGGTGCCGAAATCTGTTAGTAAATTATAAATAGCCTGTAGCAGACAATCTCTAAATGTTGCTGAAAGGAACATCTAGTGACTGAAAGCAATATTTAGGATTGTATGTGTAACAGGCGGGAGATAGTCATATGATTTTTGAGACACATGCTCATTATGATGATGAGAAGTTCGACGGAGATAGAGTCGAACTTCTTTCTCATTTATTGAGAGAAAATAATATTGGAAATATAGTAAATATCGGAGCTAGCTTTAGGGGCTGCAAAGACAGCCTAAAGTTGGCTGAAGAATATGAAAATGTCTACGCTGCTCTAGGTATTCATCCTGAGGAAATGGATGATATGACCCAGGAGAATCTTGATTGGATTAAAGCTAACGCTTCTAACCCAAAGGTTGTAGCTATAGGCGAAATAGGTCTAGATTATTACTGGATAAAGGATGAGGAAGGAAGAGCCAAACAAAGGGAATGGTTTCAGCGTCAGCTTGATATTGCTAAAGAGGTTAATCTTCCAGTAGTTATCCACTCCAGAGACGCCGCAGAAGACACTTTAAACACAATTATGAGGTATAATACCCAGGAAAATAAAGGCATTATCCATTGCTACTCATACTCCAAGGAAATAGCCCTAGAATATGTAAAAATGGGATGGTATATTGGAGTTGGAGGTGTTGTCACCTTTAAAAATTCAAAAAAACTAGTGGAGACAGTTCAGGCTATTCCACTTGAAAACATTGTGCTTGAGACTGATTGTCCATACATGGCACCAGTTCCACATCGCGGTGAGCGTAATTCTTCTATTTTCCTGAGTTATGTAGCAGAAAAAATCGCTGAAATAAAGGGTGTTTCCGTTGAAGAGGTTGAACGAGTTACCTACGAGAACGCTCTTAGAATATATACAAAAGCAAAAAGGAATTAATGATGGCATATTTAAGCAATCCAACTTATACAAAAGCTATTTTGGAAGCGCATGGCTTTTCTTTTCAGAAGAAATTTGGCCAGAACTTTCTAATTGACGGCAACATATTGGACAATATTATAGATGCAGCTGGAATCACAAAGGATGATTTTGTCCTTGAGATTGGTCCAGGTATCGGAACTATGACACAGCGCCTCTGCGAGGAAGCCAGAGAAGTTGTAGCGGTGGAGATTGATAAGACGCTTATTCCAATTTTGGATGATACGCTCTCCTCTTACAAAAACTGGACTGTTATCAATCAGGATGTTTTAAAGGTTGATATAAAGGCACTTGCTGAGGAGAAAAACGGTGGAAAGCCAATTAAGGTAGTTGCCAATCTTCCATACTATATAACAACACCTATTATTATGGGATTGTTTGAAAGCCATGTACCACTTGAATCAATTACAATTATGATTCAAAAGGAAGTGGCTGACAGAATGCAGGAAGGACCTGGCTCAAAGGAGTACGGTGCTCTCTCACTTGCGGTACAGTATTATTCAAATCCAAAAATTGTTTGCGATGCACCACCTAGCTGCTTTATGCCACAGCCTAAGGTAACAAGTACAGTCATCAATCTTAAGTGTCACAACAATCCACCAGTGGAATGTGATGAAAAGCTATTGTTCCAGATTATAAGAGCCTCTTTCAATCAGAGAAGAAAAACTCTTCAAAATGGACTTAGCAATGGATTGCACTACTCTAAGGAACAGATTGCAGAAGCGATTTCAAAAGCTGGTTTTATTCCTACTGTCAGAGGAGAAAGCCTATCTTTGGAAGATTTTGCAAAGCTTACTAACATCTTAAAAGAGATGTAACTATACGTAACACGGAGGTTAGGCTTATGAATGTCCTGGCCTACAGCAGAGAAGTCCAGCTTCTCATAGGGGAGATTCAAAAAAATAGAGGTAAGGACCCATCGGCATTAATTTCTGCATGTGATCGTCTTCTTACTTATGGAAACAGCATGAAGGATGATGCCTTGGTGGGTTATGCCCATTTTTCTAAAGGTGAAACATATTATCTTCTAAACGACGCATCAAATTTTTATTCCCAGATGAGTGCATCTATAGCTCCTATGGAAAATGTTAAAGAGTGGAACTATGTTGCAATGGCTAACAATATGCTTGGTATTGTTTCCTTAAACAGAGGAAACGCTCCATTTGCCCTTGATTACTTCATCAAGGCAATTAGCATCTGTCAGGATAATTCACTTGCAGACATTGAGTGGATAATACATCTTAATCTGGGATCTTTATATCTCAATATTGAAGAATTTAATAAAGCTATTTCACATATAGAGATTGCTTATTCTTATATCCAGGAACATCAGCACATTGAGGGATATATAGAAAATCTTACAGCTGTATTATTGGGTCTTGGCAGGGCATATTTAAAGCTTGGTTCTCAGGAGGAATATCTTGAAATAGAAAAAAAGCTGAAAAGTGATTGTATGCCATACCTTCAGGACATAGGAAAGATTGTAATCTACTGCTATTTTGCAAGGGTAAGCAATGCCATAGGTGAGGAAAAAGCAAGAGATTACTGGATAGACATGGTAAACACAAATACAAGCGCAAATATGCCAATTATGGATGTATTTGACGATTTCTATGACTATCTGGGAATGCTTCTTTCAATAAATAAATATGATGATTTTTTTAAAGCGTATATGGTTCTTGATGATTTAACAAAGTATACCCTTATAAAGAATCTGGAACGTAAGCTTCTCACCCTAAAAATCAGGTATTATCGCAAGGTTGGGCAGATAGAGGAATACAAAATAGCCTCTGTATTGTTCTTTGAGTTATCCGAATATATGGAGAGAGAGAACAGATTGATGGTAAGTGACATGATAGTTATGCGTAATTCGTACATGGAGCTTACACAAATCAATAAAAAAGTAGAGGAAGAGAATACATTTTTGCAAAAACGTTCAGAGACAGACCCGTTAACTGGGATGTATAATAGATTGAAGTTAAATGAGTATAGTGAGGAAGTCTTTGAACGAGCAAAAGAGAATAATACAGCTGTAGCCGTAGAGATATTGGATATCGATTTCTTTAAGCAGTTCAACGACAACTATGGCCATCAGGCAGGAGATGATTGTATTAGATTTATCGCTAATACACTTATTGAAATGTCCTCCGAGGATAATATATTTACAGCAAGATACGGCGGAGATGAATTTGTTGTAATATACGAAGGACTTGCCTCAAAAGAAGTAATGGAAAAAGCCAGTGCATTACGTAGAAAGATTTACAATGCAAATGTTGAGCATAAATTTTCATTGACTGACGACAGGGTAACTATTTCTCAGGGAATCTGTTGTGGTTCACCAAAGGGAAAAGACAGCTTTTTCTCATACCTTCAGGGGGCTGATAAAATGCTATACGAAGTTAAGCAGCAGAGCAGAAACAATATAAAAATTTGCGATGCTGAATCAATATAAAAAGGGATAATAAATGAAAACGGTATTAAGAATCTTTTTTGATGACATATTAAGCTTAGTTAAAAATTTCTTTGCACTAGTAATTGTAATTGGAATTTGTTTTCTTCCAGCACTCTATGCATGGTTTAATATCTATTCCAACTGGAATCCTTATGGAAACACAGGCGCACTAAAGCTTGCCGCAGTATCCTTGGATAAAGGCTTTACTGACGAGGATGGGGAGTATCATAACCAAGGCGATACAATTATAGATGATCTTCATGAGAGCACCTCTGTAAATTGGCAGTTTGTAGAAACTTCTGATGAGGCAATTGAAGGTGTGTATAGTGGCGATTATTATGCAGCAGTAGTTATAGATGAGGATTTTAGCTATAACATGTACAACGTCCTATCAGAGGATGTTGAGCGTCCAACGCTTCATTTCTATGAGAATCAAAAGAAAAATCCAGTAGCCACAAAGATTTCTGATACAGTGGTTCAATCCCTTCAGAACAACATTAACGTAGCTTTTACAGAGGTAGTTGTTAGCGAAGTAATTTCTGATGCTGACAAGTTAAAAAATGATCTTAAAGAAGATAAAGATATAAATATTGCCATTAATAGCTTACGAGAGCTAAGTCAGGATCTAGAAGAAGAACAGCAAACTATAAAAAAGATACTTGAAAATGATGCCAAGCTTCAGCAATCTCTAGCAGTAGCAAATGCAGACGCAGAAAACTTAAAAAATCAGGCCAGAAGAAGTGCAAGTGCAGTATATGATTCTGCTAAAACCGCTAATGATGCCAATGTAACTATGAATAGCTATTCTGCTGATGTAAACGATATGCTTAATCTTATGAATAGCACTCTGGCAGATATGGATAGCAAATTAAAAGCAGCTGAAGCTACACAAAATGTATCTGATATAACTACTAATCTTTCAGATTTAGCTAAAGATGTAGGAGCAATTTCGGGTGCGTTAGACCAGATTAATCCAGAAACTATTGCGAAAAATGAGGCAAATCAGGCAATAGAGGATTATAAAGCTGAGCTAGATGTGGTAGAGAATATCCTTAGAGCTATGGGATATGGAGATTATATCGATGCTGGAAAGAAAGCATACGATATTAAGACAAAAACAGAAGAGTATATTCAGTGGAAAACAGAAGAAATCATCAACAATGCGCCAGTAATAGCAACTGATTTGGCCAGAAATCAAGAGGAAGAGTTAAGAGCTCAGGTAGCAGAGATAAGAAATCACACTGATAGTCTTAAGTCAAAATATAATGAACAATTGGTTCCAAAGATTAATGCAAATCTTAAAAATCTTACAAATGATTTATATAGTACAAACCAGATGCTTAATTCTTTAGGCGATACCTTTGGTAATCTTATGATAATGTTTACTGCTATTGATAATACTGTTGATGCAGCAAACACCAGCCTTGTCAAGACAAGTGAGGCTATAGCTTATATCAATAGTAGATTGATAGAAGTAATTAATCAGATAGAAAAGGTTGGAGATGGCGAGAAGGTACAGGTAGTAGTTAATGCCTTATCTGGAGATCCAGAAGCATACGGAAAATTCTTTTCTACCCCAGTTGAGGTAGTTACAGAGGCTGTTTATCCAATAGAAAATTATGGTTCAGCTGTTGCACCATTCTATTCAACCCTTGCATTTTGGGTTGGAGCTTTAATTCTCACAGCGATTATTAAGGTAAAGCCAGATAAGAGCAAATACAAGGATGCGTCCAAGGAACAACTTTTCTTTGGAAGATATGTCCTTTATTGGGTATTAGGACAACTTCAAGCGATAATTATTGTACTTGGAGACTTATTCTTGCTTCACATTCAGTGTGTACATCCATGGTATTTTATGCTTGCGGCATCTGTTATAGCCACAACATTTACCTTGTTAATTTATTCCCTTGTTGTAACATGGGGAGATGTGGGAAAAGCACTTTCTGTAGTAATCGTAGTAATTCAAATTGCAGGAAGTTCAGGAACTTATCCAATAGAGTTATTGCCAGAGTTCTTCAAAAAAATGTATATTTTCTTCCCATTCCCTTATGCAATCAACGCTATAAGAGAATGTTTATGTGGAATGTATAAGTTTGATTATATTAAGAACTTTATATGCTTAGGTCTGTTTATGATGGTTGCTCTAATCATAGGATTATTGATACAGATTCCGTTTGAGCAGATTAATCACTATATGGAAGAACGCATGGAAGATACTGAGATGATGTAGTTTATCAGTATTTATTAGAATTGCCCTGGGAGGTATTATGAATCAAAAGGAAGAAATGTACGACCGCTTCTTTGAGTTGCAGCAAAAAGTACACTTAGATAATCAAAAGAAAATACGAGTAGGCCTTAAGGTTAACATCCTATTACCATTGGTTTTCTTAGTTATTAGCTTTATAAGCAATCGCTCTAAGCTGGTATTTTTGGTTTTATGGATAGTATCTTTATTTGGTATATCATTCTATCTTTTGTATATAGAATATATGGACTTTAAGCTTCAAGAAAGATTAAAAGAATTTGGAATTATGGATGAAGATGAGACTAACGCACTTATCGGAAACGAAGTAGTTCAAGGCTTAGATGATATCAACAATGCCAGAAAAGAAATGGTTCAGGATATCAAGGAAAAGAAGCGAGAAATCAGACAAGAGATAAAGAAAGAAAAAGAAGAAATTAGAAAAGAAAAGAATGAGATAAAAAAAGAAATTAGAAGAGATATACAGTCAGTGGGAGAAAAGCTTAAGAAATGAAAAATGTTTTGAAAATAATAGAATCAGACATAAAGAGATTATCTACTAATGTAGTTGCAATGGTAGTAATAATCGGCTTAACAGTTATCCCTTGTCTGTATGCATGGTTTAATATTTTGTCCAACTGGGATCCATATGGACCAGATGCAACAAAGAACCTGCAGGTAGCTGTAGTTTCATCTGATCAGGGAATCCTTATAGGCAGCGCAGAGGTAAATGTTGGAAATATTATTATTAGCAGGCTACAGGCAAACGATACTATAGGCTGGGTATTTACTGATAGTGCTGAGGAAGCCGTAGGTGGAGTTTATTCAGGCGAATATTATGCAGCTATTGTTATAGATGAGCAATTTAGTGCAGATATGATAAGTTTCTTAGGTGGAAACATGGAAAATCCTAAGATTATCTATTATGAGAATGAAAAAAAGAACGCTATTGCTCCAAAGATTACTGCAAAGGTAAAGACAACCATCGAGAGAGAGGTTGATCACGCATTTGTAGGTACAATTGCAGAGGTTTTGCTTAAAGCAGGTGAATATTTTGCGACTTTAGATGAGCAGGGTAATATCACAGGAAAAGGTATTACAAAGCTAGAGAGATTAGATTCTGATTTGAATGGAATCATCGTAATTTTGGATTCTTATATAGCGCTTATGGACTCTACAAAGGAGGTTACTGAGGCTGGAAAGGCAGCAGCACAATCTGCAAAAGCAATTGCTGAAACAGCTGAGGAAATGGCGAAATCTGCAGAATCCCAGAATCCATCATTAGAACAAAGTGTTCAAAACGCTAAGAATAAGACTGATGAGGTTGTTAATAACGTTAATAATCAGCTTAACAATGTTGATGCAACTATAAATGATTTAAATAATAGACTTAATGGATACAAAGTCGGTGACCCAAAGCTTGGTCCAAATGCCTTGGCTCTCTATAATACAGCAAATACCTATTGGAATACGGCATATGGAATAATTACCAAGTATAGTCAGTTCCTTCCAGAAAAAGTAAATAACACAGCTCAGGTCACAAATGAGAATTTTATAAAGATAGGGACAGACTTACAGGAATTTGTTACAGCGGAAAACAATAGTGCTGCAAATATTGAGGAGATAAGACAAAAAACAGTTGCTGATATTTCTAGCTTCCTAGGACAGACTGCTACCATTAGAAATGATTACAGCACTATGATTTCACCAACTGCTCAAAAGACTATTGATTCAGCGTCGGCTTCTGTTGCAGAGGTTAAGAAGCTTCTCAATTACAATGCATCAAGCATAGATTCAGTTGTAGCGAACCTTCAGGATTATAAAGCTATTCTTTCACAATCAAGCAGTAAGCTGGTAAAATCCAGAGATGAAGCTGTTGAGATGGAAAGGAAGCTTTCAAATCTTATTAATGAGATTAAAGGTATTAGTAATAGCGATGCTTATACAAGAATAATGGAGCTGCTGACTTCAGATCCAGAGCTTCTTTCAGACTTTATAAGAAGTCCTGTGGAAATAAATGATGAGTATGTTTATCCTGTGGAAAACAATGGTTCCATGACAGCACCATTTTATATTGTCCTTTCTATTTGGGTTGGAGCACTGATTATGTCTACAATCCTTAAGACGGCTATCAAAGATACTACAGGAATGTGGAATCTTAAGAACTGGGAATGCTTCTTCGGCAGATTCTTTGTTACCTGTGTGATAGGACAAATACAAACATTGATTACGGTACTTGGAGCCTTCCTTTTTGTAGGAATCCAGTGCGAAAACAGGTTGCTATTCTGGTGTGCATGCGCATGGTCATCCTTTGTATATTCACTGCTCCTTTATTCCTTTGCATATTCTTTTGGCAACATTGGAGAGGCATTATCTGTTATACTAATGGTTATACAGGTAGCAGGAGCAGGAGGAACCTTCCCAATAGAGGTTCTTCCAAAGGTATTCCAACAGCTGTACAAATATATGCCATTTAATTATTCAATGAATGCAGTAAGAGAATGCATTGGTGGATTTTATGGTGACACATACAAGAATTGTATGCTGACATTATTGATTTACGTAGGTGTAGCTGTATTTATAGGCGTGGTACTTTATCACCCATTCAAATTACTAAATGAAAAGATTGAGATTAGTAAAGAAAAATCAGGAATATTGTTGTAACAAAAGGGCGAGACGGACAGTCTCGCCTTTTTAAATAATGGACACATGAGTATTAAAGTTAAAGGAGGACACCATGAGAGACATTAGTTGGGTAAAAAACAGTATCTTTTATCACATTTATCCTATAGGGGCATTTGATTGTCCTAGAGAGAATAAGGGTGAAGAGACTGCTGGACATAGAATTCTACAGCTTATTGACTGGATTCCACATATGACAAATTTGGGAATAAATGCGATTTATCTTGGTCCTATCTGGGAATCTGGAACTCATGGCTACGATACCTTTGATTATTACAAGTTGGACTCAAGACTTGGAACGAATGATGATTTTAAGAAGGTTGTAGAGGCATGCCACAAAGCTGGTATAAAGGTAGTGTTGGATGGAGTGTTCAACCATGTTGGTAGAGGACACAAGGCTTTCCTGGATGTAAAAGAAAAAAGAGAAGCTTCAGAGTACAAAGAGTGGATTTCTGGGTTAAACTTCGGTGGAAATAACTGGTATAACGATGGCTTTTCTTATGATTGCTGGGCTGGAGCTCAGGAGTTGGTAAAGTTAAATTATTGGTGTGAAGCTGTGAATAACCATGTGTTAAATGCAGTTGCAATGTGGATAGATGAGTTTGACATAGATGGATTACGTTTGGATGCAGCAGATTGTATTCAAAGAGACTTTTTCAAGAGATTAAAGTCTTTTACAGAAGAGAAGAAACCTACCTTCTGGCTTATGGGTGAAATCATTCATGGAGATTACAATATCTATGTAAATGATGAAATGCTTGATGCGGTAACAAACTATGAATGCTGGAAGGGTATTTACTCAAGCCATAATGACCATAATTACTTTGAAATTAATTATGCTATGAAGCGCCAGTGGGGACAGGGTGGTCTATATCAGGGAAAATATCTCTATAACTTTATTGATAATCACGATGTTAACAGGATATACACCCTCCTAAAAGAGAAGGAAAATATCTTCCCTGTATACACCTTGCTTTTCACTATGCCAGGTCTTCCATCGATTTATTATGGTAGTGAATTTGGAATAGAAGGTGATAAAAATGCAGGACAGGGTGATTATGCTTTAAGGCCAGCTATTGATATAAATAACATGAAGAATCCTGATTTGATTGAGCATATTAGAACACTGGCTGAGATGAGAAAGAGCTCAGAAGCCTTAAAAACAGGCTTGTATGAAGAAGTTCAGGTAAAAAATGAAACTCTGGTTTTTGCCAGAGTTTTAGGTGATGAATATGTAATTGTAGCTTTGAATAGTACTGCAAATCAGCAGAATCTAAGCTTCGATTATAGAGGTGAACATCACGATGTGGTTCTTCCTCCTCATGGTAGTAAAATTCTTAAATAGTTAGTTGTCAGCAAGATAGGCATACATACAATGATCAAGGCGTTCTCCGCCGATAATTATTTTATCCCGGAGGATGCCTTCATATTTGAAGCCAAGTTTTTCAACCATATGTATAGAAGGGTCGTTATCAGGCAGGATTAGTGCCTCAAATCGATGAATTCCAAGCTCATGGGCAAGGACAGGTATAGTGGCATTTAAAGCCTCTGAACAGTAGCCTTTATTAACGTGGTCTCTGTCCATCTTGTATCCAACCGTACAGCTTTCATAGATAGGTTTGACTATATTACGAAAGCTTACAGTGCCTATAATCTGATTTGGATTATATTTTTCAAAAATCCAATATCTAAGCATAGAAAGCTTTAAGATATTTTGATATTCAAAATCTAGTATTTTCTTTTGATGAGGGATGGTATAAAAATCATTTCCCATAACCGGTTCGTATTTCTCGAAAATATCGCGATTTCTACAATAAAACTCTAGAACTTTATCTGCCTGTTGTTTTGTTAGTACCCTTAATAACAGTCGTTCAGTTTCAATCTCAAATTTCATAATACCTCCAGGTTTAAAAGAAATTTAATCGATTCCTCTAAGATGTGTATTAGGTACGTATGGTTTTAATATTTCTACAAAGCTATTTAGTGTTTCTGTTGTATGAGGTGAAAAGATAGGATTAATTACCTGCTCAGATTCCCTGTAGCTTTGAAGATAATAGGCTTTAGCACCTTCAAGCCATTGACCAATGGCATTTATATCAGGAGAAGTATGACACTCTTTCATAATGGTAGTTCTGAACTCGTAATCAACATGACCTTCCTTAAGGAAAGCTACTGATTCCTCAATAGCAGAAAGATCAAAAGATTTCATGCAGGCTATAGTATTGTATTTTTCTTTTGAGTGCTTTATATCCATGGCTACATAGTCAATGAGTCCGCTTTTAACAAGCTCTTTAATCATTTGTGGATTTGTCCCATTGGAGTCAAGCTTTACAAGTAATCCAAGCTCTTTTATTTTAGCAATAAACTCAGGTAAATCTTTATGTAAGGTAGGTTCTCCACCAGTTATACATACACCATCTAAAACCTTTTTCTTCTGGAGTAAATGAGTGAATATATCTTCTTCGCTGTACGCCATTACATCAGGTGGGGGAACAACCAAATCCCTGTTGTGACAATAGGGACATCTGAAATTACATCCGCCGGTGAAAATGGTGCTGGCAACCTTGCCGGGATAATCTAAAAGAGTAGTTTTCTGTAGGCCTAGTATAAGCATAAATCATTCCCTTTTATTGATAAAAGTGTTAACATAAAATAGCTTTTTAATTTACTATTTTCATAGTAAAAAGTATAGCAAAACAGGAGGGAAAATTCCATGATGTCAAAAGAAGAGCGTCAGGAGAGACGAATACAAAAACAGGCAGAAAAGCTTGAAAAGAAAAACCTAAAGACATATGAGAAATATATGGAACAGGCCCTCAAAGAAGCGAAGAAAGCCTACAACATAAACGAGGTTCCTATCGGATGTGTAATAGTTCAGGATGATAAAATTATCGCCAGGGGCTATAATCGCAGAAACACAGACAAGAGCGTTCTTGCTCATGCCGAGATTGCGGCTATTTCAGAAGCCTGCAAAAAGACAGGTGACTGGAGACTGGAGGATTGCACTTTATACGTTACACTTGAGCCATGCCAGATGTGTGCAGGGGCAATAGTACAGGCTAGAATTCCACGTGTAGTGGTTGGAGCAATGAATCCAAAGGCAGGGTGTGCAGGCTCAGTTTTAAACATTCTTCAGATGCATCAATTCAATCACGTATGCGATTTAGAGACCAATGTATTAGGCGATGAATGCAAAGAAATGATGACTAGATTCTTTGAAGAACTTCGCGAACAAAAAAATCAGTTAATGTAATAAAGGTATTTGGTTGACAAAAGCGCCTTTATTTCATAGAATAAAGGCTCCGAGCATAGCAAAATATAGATATCATTTGGCGGCTACCTTGGTGGTATGCTGATCTTTGGGTCCTGCGTAATGGGCACCTATGAATCGTGTCAGGGCAGGAATGCAGCAGCACTAAGTAGGCCCGCTCATCTGACGCGGGGTTGCCTGGAGGGAGTGCCCTCAGGGTGGCTACCAATTGATATCTATGAGTAGCGGCTCGGTATTTTTATATAATTTTTTAAAATTTCGAGGGAAAAATATGGGAGCTCAGGACAGAACCGAAAAAGTATTAAGAGATATGCACGTGTTGTTTTCAAAGGCACAGCCATATGAAGGAAGCACAAAAAACGTTATCGTGGACAAGAATGCCATGATGGAGTTGCTTAAGGATTTAAACAGCTGCATGTACGATATGATGGAGGAATACGAGCTTACCGTTAAGAGCCGTGATAAAGCTAATCGTGAGATGCAGAAGCAGGGCGATGATATTGTCTTTGAAGCTACCAGAAAAGCTGAAGATATTTATGCCGCTTCAATCATGTATACAGACAATGCTTTTGATAATCTTCAGGAGGCTTTAAAGGAGTCTCAGGAAGCTTTCACAAAAATATACGAGGATACCATCAAAAAAATTAAAGAGGAGACTCAAGCAGTTAAGACAAATCAGCTTGAACTTAAGGGTCATCTTAATGATTTAATAGATACACAGAAATACTTACGTCTTATTGACGAAGAAAACATGAGATTACTCAGGGAAAAAGCGGAGGGCTCAGAGGATGACTTTGATGCTCCAAAATATGCTGCACCTGAGATTCGAATTAACAAGGAATACTTTGCACAGGCAGGGATTGCTATAGATGAAGACCAAGACCTTGGTGCAAGTAATATATCTGGGGAGGAGAATGAGATTTCCTCTGAAGACTTGGATGCCGAATACTTTAAGTGGCAGGAGGAAGAGTCAAAAGACGAGGATAAGAAACCTGGAAAAAAAGGCCTTGGAGGTCTTTTTGGAAAAAAGCACTAGAAACAAAAAGGAGAATAAGGAATGAAGCTTTACAACAACGGAGTTTACCTAGTTAATGGCACACAGATCGTAGAAGACGGTCATGAGGCAGCTGCCGCTATTAAAGCAGCAACAGGCCTCGATGTAACTAAAGACCAAGCACATCAGGCTACAATGGCATATGGAATCTTAGCTGATCATAATACCTCTGGTAATATGGACAATCTTCAGATTAAGTTCGATAAGCTAATTAGCCATGATATTACCTACGTAGGAATTATTCAGACAGCAAGAGCTTCAGGCCTTGAGAAATTTCCTATCCCATACTGCCTTACAAACTGTCACAATTCACTTTGCGCAGTAGGCGGTACTATAAATGAAGATGACCACATGTTTGGTCTCACATGCGCTAAGAAGTACGGCGGAATCTATGTTCCACCACATCAGGCAGTTATTCACCAGTTTGCCCGAGAGATGATGGCTGGTGGCGGAAAGATGCTTCTTGGCTCTGATTCACACACAAGATACGGAGCTCTTGGAACAATGGCTATGGGTGAAGGTGGCCCAGAGCTTGTTAAGCAGCTTCTTAATCAGACTTATGATATCGCAATGCCAGGAGTTATCGCTGTTTACATGACAGGAACTCCAAGAAAGGGCGTGGGTCCTCAGGACGTTGCTCTTGCTATTATCGGAGAGGTATTCGATAAGGGCTATGTAAAGAACAAGGTTATGGAGTTTGTAGGACCTGGTGTTGCAAATCTTTCTATGGATTTCAGAATTGGCGTGGATGTTATGACTACAGAGACAACCTGCCTTAGCTCTATTTGGACTACAGATAAAAAGACAGAGGAATTCTATGAGATTCATGGTCGTAAGGAAGAGTACAAGGAGCTTAATCCAGGACAGGTTGCTTACTATGATGGCATGATTGAGATTAATCTTGATGAGATTAAGCCTATGATTGCTATGCCTTTCCATCCAAGCAACACATACACAATCGAGGAATTAAACGCTAACCTTATGGATATTCTTGATGACTGTGAGAAGAGAGCAAAGGTTTCTCTTGATGGTCAGGTAGAGTTTTCTCTCAAGGATAAGGTTAGAAATGGCAAATTATATGTAGACCAGGGTATCATCGCTGGCTGTGCTGGTGGTGGCTTTGAAAACATCTGCGATGCAGCAGATATTCTTCGTGGAACAAGCATTGGTCCAGATGAGTTTACTCTTTCTGTATATCCTGCTTCTACTCCAATTTATATGGAGCTTGTTAAGAATGGTGCAGTTGCAGACCTTATGAGCACAGGAGCAATTGTTAAGACTGCATTCTGTGGTCCTTGCTTTGGTGCTGGAGATACACCTTCTAACAAC
Organism: Pseudobutyrivibrio sp. 49; assembly: GCF_900100545.1. Classification (GTDB taxonomy): domain Bacteria; phylum Bacillota; class Clostridia; order Lachnospirales; family Lachnospiraceae; genus Pseudobutyrivibrio. The sequence goes on along the minus strand of NZ_FNDP01000003.1, from coordinate 9,200 downwards.
GGCTTCTCAATTCGCCACTCTACTAGAAACTTCCCTAACCGTGAAGGTTCTAAGCTTCAGAATGGTCAGATTGCATCAGTTGCTCTTATGGATGCTCGTTCAATTGCAGCTACAGCAGCAAACAAGGGTTATCTTACAGCAGCTACTGATATTGATGTTGATTTCAGCAAGCCAAAATATCACTTTGACGGAAGAATTTATGCAAACCGCGTATTTGACTCACACGGTGTTGCAGAGCCTGAGACAGAGATTCACTTCGGTCCAAACATTAAGGATTGGCCAAAAATGAGTGCTCTCCCAGAGAATTTATTCCTTCAAGTTGTATCAGAAATCCACGACCCTGTTACAACCACAGATGAGCTCATCCCTTCAGGAGAGACATCTTCTTACCGCTCTAATCCACTTGGATTGGCAGAATTTACATTGTCAAGAAAGGATCCTGAGTACGTAGGAAGAGCAAAAAATATCCAGAAAGCACAGAAGGCTTTAGAGGCTGGTGAGTGTGCTGGAGATGCAGTACCAGAATTAAAGAAGATTGTTCACAAGGTAAAGGAGACATATCCAGATATCAACCATGACAACTTCGGAGTTGGTTCAACAATCTTTGCTGTAAAGCCAGGTGATGGCTCAGCAAGAGAGCAGGCAGCATCATGCCAGAAGGTGCTTGGCGGATGGGCAAATATTGCCAACGAATATGCTACTAAGAGATATCGTTCAAACCTTATTAACTGGGGTATGCTTCCATTTGTTATTCCAGAGGGAGAGCTTCCATTCAAGAATCTTGATTTCCTCTTTATCCCTGGAATAAAGGATGCGGTTGTTAATAAGGCAGAGTCAATCAAGGCTTATGTTGTTAAGGAAGATGGTCTTAAGGAATTCGAAATGACATTAGGCCAGCTCACAGATGATGAGAGAGAAATCATCCTTAAGGGATGTTTAATAAACTACAACAGACAGTAGTTATCTAGGAGGGGAATATGCCAGAGGATCGCTATGAATTAGAGGAAAAACTTAGAAGGAAAAAGATGAGGGGGTATGTGTATGCAGCCTTCATAATCATAATCTTCTATTTTCTCCTGAAAAACAGCCGTAGTGTTTCTCTGGCCATAGACCACCTTCTCGCGGTAATTCAGCCGATTTTCATGGGATTTGCCATGGCTTTTCTCATGAATCCAATAATGACATTTTTAGAGATATGGCTTGATAAGCCCTTTAAGAAGATTTGGAAAAATCAACAGACTGCTGAAAGGGCAAGCAGATTGGTATCTTCAATCATCTCCCTTGTAATACTTATGGGAGTAGTTATTTACATAATCGCTACTGTAATGCCTAATCTTATTAACACCATAGTTTACCTGGCTAATCATATCGATTATCAGGCGGCAGCGGTGCTTGATTACTGTAATTATGTAACAAAGGGTCGATTCGAAGACGCGCTTATGCAGGCCAAGCAATATAAGATTGGTGATCTTATGGAAGAAGGTCTGAACTTATTGGAAGAGTACATAGATTATGACGAGTCTAAAATGATGACAACTATCACATCTAGTGTACTCTCAATCGGTAAAATCTTTATTAACCTGATTATTGGTGCTTTTGTTTCGATTTACGTTCTTCTTTCAAAGGAAGTTTTCAAGGGACAGGCAAAAAAATTGATTTGCGGTATTTTCAGACCAGATTATGCGAATATCATTTTAGAAATTAGTAGAAAATCTGGTGACATTTTCTATGGTTTTATCATTGGTAAAATGATTGATTCCATCATAATTGGAATCACTTGCTATATTGGCTGCCTGTTTATGAAAATGCCATATCCAATATTGGTATCTGTAATAATCGGAGTTACAAATATCGTACCTGTATTTGGTCCTTATATCGGGGCAATACCTACTGTACTGATAATTTTTCTTACAGAGCCAAAGAAGGGAATATATTTCCTGATATTCATACTTATTCTGCAGCAGATAGATGGTAATCTTATCGGCCCAAAGATACTTGGAGATTCCACTGGGATATCTTCTTTCTGGGTGGTGTTTGCTGTAGTCCTTGGTGGAGGCTATTTTGGATTTTGGGGAATGGTTATAGCTGTTCCTATCGTCGCAATAATTTATTATATAACAGGTAAGCTGGCTCGCTTTCTTGTTATAAAACGAGGTTTTCCAGAGGAGACAGAGGAATACATTTCTTTAGATCATATAGATACAGAAAATAATGTGCTGGTACCTTATTCACAGTTTCATGACCAGGAAAAAAAGGCACGCAGACGCAGACTTAAGATTAGAAAAAAATCAACAAAATAATAATCTAAAAACTGGGATTTTAAGTCCCAGTTTTTTTGATTTTAGAAGAAACGTATGATAAAATTCTTATAACTATAAGTATGTAGTTTTGGAGAATAACGTAGTGGAAAAAATGGAATACAGAAACATAATTGAAGAGATGAAGAATCTCGTTTCAAAAAATAAATTCGCAGATGCAATGGCAGTCGCTGATACAATAAATTGGCGAAAAGTCCATAATATTAACGACCTTATTGCCGGTAGCGAATCATATGAGGCTGCTGGAAAAATTGATGAGGCCAGGGACTTACTTTTGCTTGCCCATGAGCGTTCTCCTATCGGAAGGATGATTCTGTACAAGCTTTGTATGATTTCCATCAAATTAAAGGAATTAGACGAAGCTCAGGAATATTACAATGAATTCGTGCAGATTGCTCCTCATGATAGTCTTAAATATATCCTGAAATATAATATTAATACAGCAAAAGGTGCTGATACAGCCACTCTTATCACTATACTTGAGCAGCTCAAGGAAAGTGATTTTATCGAGGAGTGGGCGTATGAGCTTGCTTATTTATACCATAAAACAAATCAGGCAGATAAATGTATCAGCCTTTGTGATGAGATTATTCTTTGGTTTGGTGACGGCCCAGTAGTAGAGCGTGCGCTTGAGCTTAAAATGCTTTATCAGCCACTTGATAAGGCTCAGGAGGATAAATATCGCAGCCTTCAGCAGAAGAAGGATGGTATTGTGGAAATCACATCTAAGCCAGTTGCAGAGTCTAGTGAGATTCTTCCAGCTATAGCAGATATCAAGCTCCCAGAAGGACCAGAAAGATTTGACACCATCAATCTTCAGGCTGAGATTAAGAAAAACATAGACGAAATTATGAAGGCTACTGACACAGGTGAGGTTACAGAAAACATCGATGCGATTAAGACTCTTGTTGAAGAGATTCCTTACCTTCATGTGACTGAAGAGGCAGCGCCTGTTGAGGAAGAAACAGTGACTTTCTCAGTAAACGACACTTTCCAGCAGTACCTTGAGGAAGGATACGACGGACAGATTTCTCTTAGACTGGATGATGAAAGCACAGAAACAGAGGAACAGATAGAAGGACAGATGACTATTGATGATGTCCTTGCTGAGTGGGAAAAGACAAAGCGTGCAGCAGAGGCTGCCATGGAAGATGCCAAGGAAAAGGAGCTTGAAAGCGCCAGAGCAAAGGCTCTTAGAGAGGCAAATAATGTCCTTAATCGCCTTGAGGGAGCTATGTCTAAGCTTAATTCAGGCATGACTTCGTCTGATTTGCTTAAGGAAGAATACCTTGCAAATACAAACGTAACAGCAGTTGAAGAACCTGTAGAAGAAGAGGTGGTTGAATCAGAAACTGCTGAAGAGACATCTGGGGAAACAGTAAGTTTTTCAGTTCCAAAGCTTGATATAGACGGATTGGTACAGGGTACAGTAGATATTCCTGTCATTAAGGCAGAAGGCGCTGCATTGGCAGCTACTACTGCGGCTTCAACAGTTGGCGGAATTGTTCAGGCTGCTGATACGGTTCTCGGGGAAACAACAAATTGGGAGCCACCTACATTAGACGAGGGAGAAGAGGAAGAAGTGGATTTAAAAGAAGCATCAGAGATGATTGCTGATGTAAATAAAATGTTGCAGCAGGAAATCGACAGATTGACAAATGGGGAGGATGTTGCTGTTCAGGAAGAGCCTGAGTTCCAGGCGCCAGAAGAAGAGGCTACAGAAATTCAGGACGCTCAGATTAATATTGATGATATTGAGCTTCCAGTTATTCAGATACCAGAGGATTTATTAGCTGAGTTGCCAAGCGCATCTATCAGCGAGTCGGAAGTTTATCCTGAATCAGAAGTCTATATGGATTCTGAGGTAGAAGAGGATCTTCCAATCATTTCTGAAAACGTTCTTGAACCACAGGAAATAGCAGAATTAGTTGATGAAAAAGTGCTTTCAAATGTCATAAAGGAAGAAGTACCAGATTACAATCTTGACTCAGAGGATTTAGAGACTTTCTCTTACTTCCTTCCTATCAGCGGTATGAAAGAAAGTATTGTACAGGTACTTACAGGGGCAGTTGGCCGAATTAAGCAGCCAGAGTTAAGCGGCGGCAATATCATAATTGTTGGAGAGCCTGGCTCAGGTAAGACGCAGATGGCTACCAGCATTATTAAAGTATTAGAGAAGAAAACAGGTTATCCAAAGGGCGGTATTGGAAAGATTTCCGGCGAAAAGCTTAATGAAAAAGACATTCAGAAGCTTTATTCAAAGATTCAGGGAGGATGCCTGATAATAGAGACAGCTGGAGATATTTCAAAAGAGACAGCTGTAACCTTATCACTTCTTATGGAGCAGGATAATACTGGTACAATCCTTATTATCGAGGATAACAAGAGAGGCATCGAGAAGGCTCTTGCAAAGGATAGTTCCTTTGCAAAGCGTTTTACTGAGAAGATTGTTATTCCTGCCTTCACAATTGACGAGTTAGTCTCTTTTGCAAGAACTTACGCAAACGAGGCAGGATGCTCAATTGATGACATGGGCGTTTTGGCTTTATATAACCGCATTAATCTCATTGGTAGATATAATCATGCCACAACTATCAAAGAGGTTGCAGAGATTATGGATGGTGCTATAGAAAAATCTACCAGAGGTGGATTCTTTAACAAGCCAAAATATGACCGTGACGGCAATATTATTTTGAAAGAGAAGGATTTTGATTAAGCAATAAAAATACATAATTAGGGGAGCAAAGGCATGAGTAATTTTACAGACTTAGACGGCTATTTATTTGGACAGGGGACTCATTACGACATCTATAAAAAGCTCGGAGCCCACAAAGCAAAGAAGGGTAAAGAAAATGGCTTTTATTTTGATGTATGGGCACCTCATGCCAGCAGAGTTGCAGTTATTGGAGAGTTTAATAACTGGGATGAGACCAAAAATTTTATGCAGAGAGTAGAACCTGAGAGTCAGGGCGTCTTTGAAACATTTGTCCCAGAAGCAAAAGAAGGACAGCTATACAAATATCTTATCTACACTGAAAATGGAGAAAAATTGTATAAGGCTGATCCATATGCTACCTACGCAGAGCTTAGACCAGGCACAGCATCTATTCTCTACGACAATACTAAGTTTAAGTGGACAGATTCCGCATGGATGAAGCAGCGTAAGAGTGGAAATTTTTGGGAAAAACCCTTGGCTATTTATGAGGTTCATCCAGGCTCTTGGAAGCGACATCCAAGAGAGGAGAACGATGGCTTTTATAGCTACAAAGAATTTGCTCATAGCCTTACAGAATATGTATTAGACATGGGATACACTCATGTTGAGTTGATGGGTATTTCAGAATATCCATTTGATGGTTCGTGGGGATATCAGGTTACAGGCTATTATGCGCCTACATCACGCTACGGTACACCTGATGATTTCATGTACCTTATAAATTACCTTCATAAGAACGGCATAGGAGTTATCCTTGACTGGGTACCAGCTCATTTCCCTAAGGATGCTCATGGTCTAGCTGATTTTGACGGTAGACCATTATACGAATACGCCGATCCTAAAAAAGGCGAGCACCCAGATTGGGGTACAAAGATTTTCAATTATGGAAAATCAGAAGTAAAGAATTTCCTTATCGGAAGCGCTCTGCAGTGGGTTGAGCACTACCACATTGATGGATTAAGAGTAGATGCGGTTGCATCTATGCTTTATTTGGATTATGGAAAGAAACCAGGTCAGTGGATTCCAAACGAGCATGGTGGAAACGAGAATCTGGAAGCTATAGAATTCTTTAAGCATATTAACACCCTCATTAGGGGCCGTAATCCTGGTGTGGTTATGATTGCAGAAGAATCTACAGCATGGCCAAAGATTACAGGTGATGTAGAAGATGGAGGTCTAAACTTCTCTTACAAATGGAACATGGGATGGATGCATGATTTCATCGATTATATGAAGCTGGATCCATATTTCAGAAAAGATAATCACAACAAGATGACTTTCGCTATGAGTTATAATGAAGCAGAGCGATATATTCTTGTATTAAGCCATGATGAAGTGGTTCATCTTAAGGGTTCAATGTTGGCGAAAATGCCAGGACTTGAGATTGATAAGTATAAAAATCTTATGGCAGGATATGCCTTTATGATGGGACACCCTGGTAAGAAACTTCTCTTTATGGGACAGGATTTCGCTCAGGGCACAGAGTGGAGCGAAGCGAGAGAGTTAGATTGGTATGTTCTAGATAATCCTAATCATCGCCATGTATCCAGAATGTTTAAGAAGCTGCTCCACATTTATAGAGAGTATCCAGCTATGTACGAGCAGGATGTGTCATGGGCAGGATTTGAATGGATAAATGCCAATGATGGCTATAGAAGTATTTTTAGCTTTGTCCGCAAATCTAAGAATGGAAAGAATGATTTATTATTTGTAATCAATATGACACCAATGAAATATGAGGATTATTGCGTTGGCGTTCCTATAAATAGAAAATTAAAGCTTCTTTTGGACAGTGAAAACAAAGAATATGGCGGCAATGGTGGAAGGATTCCAGAGGTAATTCTTCCTAGACGAGAGGAATGTGATGGAAGAGAGTATTCAGCCGCTTTTCCGCTTGCGCCATACCAAGTAGCAATATTTACATACTAAATTAAGAAATATGGGCTGTGACTGCAGCCCATTTCTTTAGTTTTAGGGAATTGAGATGGGAATAAATGGAAGATTTTAAAATTATTAAAATACCAGAACCAACTGAAGACGAGGAACAGCAGGAAGTACCTGTTTTCAAGAGACAGGAGCCTGAGGATGATTACAAACCTCCTAAGAAAAGGTATATGTTTCTGATTGTTCTGCTAATACTCAGTATCGTAGCGATAATTGTGATTAAAATTATTAGTACCTACGATGATTTTGAGGAGGTTAAAACCTGGGAGAGAGTAGATACTGGTGAAAGTATTTACAGTAGCTTTCAGGGTAACCTTTTAAAATACAGTGGTGATGGTATATTCTACACAGCCTATAATGGTTCGCTTATTTGGAACTATACATATGACATGATAAATCCTTCTATTGATACCTGTGGTTCATATGTTATTGCTTTTGACAAGAAAGGAAATGAGGTAGATATATTCTCAACAAAGGGATTTATTAATCAAATTTCCACCAATATACCTGTGATAGACGCAAGAGTAGCAGGACAGGGAACAGTAGCCCTGCTGCTTCAGGAAAATAACACAAGCTACATTCAGATGTACGATAAATCAGGAACCCTTTTGGTGTCTGGCGAGATTCATCCAGAAAATAGAGGATTTCCTGTATCAATGGCACTTTCTTCCGATGCGACAAAACTATTGCTATCCATTATCAATGTAAATGGAGGTGATATCACCTCAGAGCTTGTATTTTATGACTTCACAGACAAAGGAAGAGAGGAAGAAGATAATATTGTTGCCACCTATACCTATATAGGGGCGATTATACCTAAAATCGAGTTTGTGAATAAAGATAAAGCCATTGCTTTTGCAGATAAGAAAATAATTGTATTCAACAATAATCTCAGGGCCACTGTAGCCAAAGAAATTACAGTACCTGAGGAGATGAAGAGTATCTTCTATAATGACACCCATTTTGGCTTTGTCTGCGAGGAAGTAATGGAAGATGGTACTGTTGTAAATCAGTTGAACGTATATAATCTCTATGGCCTTAAAACTACTACCAAGGAGATCAATGAAAGTTATACAGAAGTATCATTGATGGATAACAATGAAATTCTCATTAGCGATGGTAACAATATAGCTATATATAACTTACAGGGCTTTGAGAAATTCAAATATTCTTTTGATGAAAAGGTATATAGCGTAATACCTGGAGCTACTTCCAGAAGATATTATTTAATAGAAGAAAGTAAAACAGCTGAGATAGGATTGAAGTAATATGGCATATGTTGATCGAATAGTTAATAATCCCGTTTTTTTGGTATTTATATTATTAATGCTTTTTTGCATTATACGAGGAGCAAAAAGGGGAATGTTAAAAATAGTATATGGGCTAGTCTCATGGATTTTCTTAATTTGCTTCGTGAATTTTGCATGTGGGGTGGTATCTGACTATTTGAACGTTAATACTCCTATACCAACAATGGTACAGGAAAGTATTGTCACTCATCTTAAAGACAAATACATATCATCAGAGCAGGAAGAAGAGGGCACTGGAGAAGATGCTGTAATGAAGCTGGTGCCTGCATCAGTGCAAGAAAAATTGGATGAAACCATCCAGACGTCAATAGATACCACAATACAATTTATATCAGCTGAGTTAAGCGAAACAGCTATACATGGAATAGCTATGGTTATTAGTGTAATAGCAGGTAGTCTTGCGTTGTTTTTATTAAGCAGGGCTATAGAACTTTTGGGTTTCGTTCCGGGAATACGAGGAGTGAATCGTTCTCTAGGTGTGTTAGCGGGTTTTGGAGAAGGCATTTTAATAACCTGGGTTTGTATGTATTTGGCTAATTGTTTCCCCACCACACAACTGGGCAGCTTTATAATAGAAAAAACAGAGGCAGAGCCTATACTTACAGTGTTATATAATGCCAATATAATTGAGAGAATTATCGGAATATAAAGACAATAATTTTTTTTGAAAAAAGTGTTGACGAAAAGGTTTGCTGATGATATTATACTATTCGTTCCGCAAAAAGCGGTAACGACTTAGAAAACACTGAGTTTTCTAAAAAATGATTTTGTAAAATAAATCAAAAAAGTTGTTGACAAAAAGCTGATATCGTGATAGTATAAACGAGTTGCTGCTGAGAGCAACAACAAAGCGAAGATTGATAACTGAACAGTGAAACAAACCTTGAATTAATACAAGTTTTTAAAACATGT
>NZ_FNDP01000005.1 GCF_900100545.1 Pseudobutyrivibrio sp. 49 | reverse complement strand
CATCAGATTCAGACTTCGTATGTGTATTTGGAAGCATTGGAAGACTCCGCAGAATAGAGCTAAGAATTTGATGAAGCTGGACGTACCAAGATGGGCAGCGTATAACATCTCCTATTGTGGAGACAGATATGCAAGACTCGCTCACAATGGATGGGTACAAAAGGCTATAAGTACAAAGAGACTAACCTCATTTGGATTAGTCTCAATGTTAGATTACTACACCGAAAGGTGTGTTACTTGTTAAGTTGATTGAACCGCCGTGTACCGAACGGTACGCACGGTGGTGTGAGAGGTCGGAATTTCTCACTTATGAGAAATTCCTCCTACTCGATTATTAATTAGATGGAGAGCTAGCATATGAAAAAAAATATAAGAGAGGTTCATGCGTGGCCAATTGAGAGAAATGAAGAATATATTTTTTTTAGTGATAGAGTTGTTGGCGGTCTATATTATTTAAAGGGAATTTCGGAGAAAGTAAAGTGTGAGATTACACCTGTAGAATTGAAAAGAATAGGCATAACAATGGTGAATTCAATATGCTTTTTTGAGGAAAATATTATTTTAATCCCAGGATATTTATATGAGCCAGTTGCATTATATAATTTTAAGAGGAAAAGTTTTGAGCTAATAGATCCGTTAAGTAAAAAAACGGATACTTCAGAAAAAGGATTTGTTTGCGAAAGTAAATTAATAATAGTGACGCATAGTTCTAATGTTGCAATATACGAAATAGATTTATTAGGTGGTGCTGTGCAAAGACATAAGTATTCTGATGGTAGAATTCATAAATCATGGCTGCCTTTTATCTTTGGAGGAGATATCTTTATTCCTGGAACAGATGAAAAAAAATTATGGAAATATAGTTCTGGTGAATTGTATATGTACGATATTCCCATTAATGAAAAGATAATGTCGATAATACCTGATGAAATAGAAAAAGAAAAATTATGGTTATACACAACTTCGTTGGAGAGGATATATGGGATAAATAAAGAGGGGGAATTATTAGAGATAATTAATACTGGTATTGAATCTGACCAAGGGAATTTAATAAGAATTTATCAAATCGGTAAGTGTTTTTTTCTTTTGCATAGTGTTGAGGGAATTATTATTTTTAATAAAGAGACGGGGAAAAAAGCGCAATTTGTATTGGATGAAAAATATAAAATAAACAATTATAAAGACATTCTTCCATGTATTTATTTAGGACTTGTGAAAGAAAAAGACAAGTTTATATTTATTTCTTTTGCAAATACTACAATTGAATTGTCATATAAAGATGGCAATATTATTTCACAACAATTGATTATAGAATTACCTAAGGAAATAAGAACAAGTTTTATATGGGCATCGATGTTCAATTACTGGCAGAAACCTGAAAATGATTATTATAAAGAAGATGCAATACATACTTTAGAGCGATATCTGGGATATGTAGAGGAGCGAGGAGAGATATGATAAGATCACTTGTATGGGGGACTGGAAAATGCTTTGCAGAGAATTACAAATTATTAGAATATTACAGGATAAAAAATATAGTTGATATAGTTGCAATAACATCTGATGAGAAATATTTTAATAGTTTTTTGGGAATACCATTCATAAAAAAGTGTGAGATTAAGAATGAAGACTACGATTATGTGATTTTGATGATAGAGAATAAAAATATATTGGATAATATCAAACAAGAGGCTAATAGTATTGGTTTTGAAAGTTGGCAGTTGGTACCATACAGGCTAATAACTACAATTGGATTCACTTTTGAGGCGTATAAAGAACTAACACTCAATCCAGTTAGTATTATCAGTAGAAATTGTTGGGGTGGGGTAACATATAATTATTGTGGTTTAAGATTTTCTTCTCCGTTGATTAATATGTTTGAAACACACACTGATTTTATGAAAATTGCTCAAAGGCCGAAAGAGTACATGAGGCAGGAATTACAGTTTTATAAATGGGAATGGGATCCTGCGCAAGGATTAGAATATCCGGTAGCCATGTGTGGCGACATATTGTTATATTTTAACCACTACAAAACATTTAGTGAAGCTGTATATTACTGGAATAAAAGAAAGGAACGAATTAATTGGAATAACATTTTGTTTATGACAATAGAGGAAGAGGAAAAGGACGTATTAGAATTTTTAAATCTTCCACATGAGAAAAAATATGTTTTACGACAAAAATACTAAATTATAATCATCAAGATAACGTAGAATACATAGATTTAAAGAAACATAGTGAGAAATTTTTATTTAAGATTGTTAATGATATGGCTGCTGGAAAGAAATTTTATTATGATCCATATGAGTTATTGTTAACGGGAAAACTTAAAAAGATTATTTCTTAGTGTATAAGAAAAAAAGTCACAGTAAAAATGCCATAGATTAGCAAAAAATGGAACGAGGGAAAGAGAATATGGATGTAATAGAGATATTAGAGAAAGTAGGTAACGAAAAAATATATATATATCCATTTGGAAATCACGGAAAGCATTTATATCAAGAAATAAAACTAATTGCACCCAAAAAGGAAGTAATACCGGTAGATAATTTTCTTTCGAAATATAGTGGTGGAAATGTAATTAGCGGGAAGGATATGAAGCAAAAACTAAAAAAGGAAGGGATAGTACTAATTACATCAGATAATCCAGCTGTTTATACAGAAATAAGGTTGAGTTTAATAGATGTTCCTAAGGAGAAAATAATAGATCTTTTTTCAACAAACCCACTCATACTATCAAATGATAGAAGAGTAGGAGCTCTTTCTGCAGTTGCAAAGAGAATATATATGGACGGTATACAAGGGGCTGTGTGTGAAGCCGGTGTTTATAGAGGTGACTTTGCGAAATATATAAATATACTTTTTCCTGATAGAAAACTATATTTATTTGATACTTTTGAGGGTTTTGATAAAAACAGTGTTGATAGAACAAAAGACAACAGTGAAGAAACTGATTCATGGATAGATTTATTAAATGATACGTCAGTCGATTACGTTATGAGCAGAATGAGATATCCAAATAAAGTTATTATAAAAAAAGGGCTATTTCCTGATAGTGCAGATGGGATGGAGGAAAGGTTTGCATTCGTAAATTTGGATATGGATTTGTATAAGCCTATATATGAGGGGTTAATATATTTTTGGGATAGGTTAAATATTGGAGGATGTATTTTTGTTCATGACTATACAATATGGGAAGGAGCAAAAAAGGCAGTAAAGGATTTTAGTTCAGAGAAAGAAATAGGATATATATTGCTAAATGATAATTGCACAGTAGCATTTACTAAGTGATGAAAACTATTGGGAGGGGTTATATATATATATGAGTATTGAAAATAAAAGAGTTAGTCATATATATGATGAGAATTTTTATGATGACATAAACAAAATAAAATTAGACGAAGAGATAGTCGTTCCATATATAATTGATAGAATTAACCCAAAAAGTGTTGTTGATTTTGGATGTGCAGAAGGAAACTGGCTGGCACAGTTTAAAAAGAATGGTAGTAATATCGAAATTTTGGGATTCGATGGAGACTATGTAAATGAAGAGAGATTATCAATAGAAAGCCAAGAGTTTAGAGCGGTAGATCTTAGAGATAGCATTAAATTGGATAAAAAGTATGATTTGGCTATGTCCCTAGAAGTCGCAGAACATTTGGAAGAAGAATACGCGGATATTTTTATTGATAATATTACGAATGCTTCAGATAATATTCTATTTTCGGCTGCAATCCCTGGACAGGGTGGAGTACATCATGTGAATGAACAATGGCAGAGTTATTGGATAAAGAAATTTAGGGATAGAGGATATGGGGTAGATTTTTCAATAAGAAAAAAATTCTGGAAAGATGAAAGATTAAACCACTGGAGGAGACAAAATATTTTAATATTTAGAAAGGGTGAATTTCTAGATATAGAATATGACGGTGTAGAAGATGTGGTTCATCCAGAAATACTAAATCATTGTGTAACCATTTTTGAAAATAAACTTTCAGAAACAATTCATTACATGGTAGCTAACCCTGTTATATATGATACGATAAAAGAAAAATTAGATATATTAGTTCCTTATAATAAAACTATTATTATTTATCCTTATGGAAGGAATGGAAAACTGTGTGAAATGCTTCTGAAGTATTATTATCGTTATAATGACTATTATGCGGTAGATAACGTTTTGGGTGAAATGAGCGGTAAGATTAGACAACTGGATTTCTTACTGAATAGTGATGATAACTATATATTCTTAGATACCTGTTCAAATGAAGATATTCATAGCGAGTTGTTGACTAAGGCGGAAAAATTTGTAAAAAAAGAAATAATCAATTCTATTTTCTAGAAGGGGAAAGCAATGACTAATCCTAGAATAAGTATAATTATCCCGGTCTATAATGTTGAACATTTATTAAAAAGATGTATTGAAAGCGTTTTATCCCAGTCTTATAAAAACTTTGAAGTAATCTGTGTTGAGGACTGCTCTACAGATAATTCTTTAGAGATATTATACGAATGTGCAGAGTTAGATTCTAGAATAAAAATTGTTAGAAATAAACAAAATTTAGGCCTCTCAGGCTCAAGAAATGTAGGATTATCATTGGCTCAAGGAGAATATGTCTGGTTTATAGATTCAGATGATTTTATATTAGATGAAGGATGTCTTGAGAAAGCAGTGAATCATCTAGAGAGACCAGATTCTATAGATGTTTTAATGTTTGAGTGCGAGCAAGTATATGAGAATGAAAGATTAGAAAATGAGTATAGTAGAATAAAATTAAATAAGGGGTTCGATTATTCAAAGGTACAAAGCGGAAAAAAACTATTTGCAGAATTAATAGAGAATGATGATTTTGTTCCGTGTGTTTGGGGGATTATATATAAAAGAAGATTGTTAATGGATAATAAGTTGTTCTTTAAAAATATAATTCATGAAGATACAGAGCATACACCTCGTGTTTTATACTATGCAAAGAAAGTAAAATGTATTAATGATCGTTATTATGGATATTTTAGAAGAGAAGGATCTATATCCGTATCGGTAAATTATGCGAAAAGATTGGCTGCTCGATTAACAGTTTATAGATCATTAACAGAATTGAATAGAGAGTCAGATAATGAAAGTTTTTCTGACGCTTTAGAAAAATACAATTCTAATATTTTAAAACATATATGTATTGATTATAGTCGCTGGCTAATAAATAAAGAAAGGATTCCGTATACTATTCCTGCGGATGAAGATTTACTGGAAAAAATTTTAACAGAGCATATAACGTCTAGTTATGGGAAATGGTCGCAAACTATTATTGAAAATATATCTAAAAGGTTTTTATTTTTATATGAATTTGTCCCAAAAGACAGCAGGATTATATTGTATGGATTAGGGAAGATGGGGACAGCATATTTAAAGCAGATAGAAGCTACGGGCTATTGTAAAATAGAATATATTAGCGACAAGGAAGTGGAAAAACTATGTATGCATGGATATCCTGTCTTATATCCTGATGAGATAACGGGTTTGTTAAATGTTGATTATTATGTAATTGCAGTTGATAATGAGTTAATTTCTAATGAGCTATATAGAGAGTGGATTAGTAGGGGTGTGCCTTCGGAGAAGATAGTATCTATATATAGAAGGCACTCTGAATTTCCATTGTCAGATGATAAATTTTTAGAATTACAAAAAGAGAATGATATCAGACCAGATAAAGCGTTTTTATGTATAGCATTTCAAGTAAAAGGTGGTATAGGAGATTGTATAACTGCACTTTCTCTTTGTCGTAAAATTAGTGAGTATTCAGATAAGATAAAAATGGATATTTATACTGATGTAGAGGGGATGGATGCTGTTTTTGGAAGAGAACATTATGTAGGGGTAATTTTTGCCAATGGAAAGGTCGATGTAAGGAAATATGATTTATTCTTATCGGTTAGACAATTGATGCATGTAATCTATTGGGATGAGTCGAGGATAAAATCATTTTCAAATGAGTTATTTGAAAAATTGAAGAAAGTACACAATCTAAGAGTGAGTAGTGGTTTTAATGATGAAAAAAGTTATCATGATTTAGCTATTATTAAGTGTGCGGAATTATTGAATCAGAATAGATATGCCACATTAGGTGATGGAAATGTATGGGGGATAAAAGATAAGGATTCACGTCTTGAGTTAGATGAGGATTATTATAAAAGTTTTAAAAGGCTTGATCTCAATAGTTATATAACAATTAATTGTTCGGCAGGTAAGATAAAGAAAGATACTGTACAGCAACAGATCAAAATATGGAGTAAAGATAATTTTTCATCTTTTTGCAAACTGTTTAAAGAAAAGTACCCTAATATTGAGATTATACAATTAGGAGATGCAGATAGTACGATTATTAGTGGGGCAGATAGGTTGCTTGCTGGAGAAAAATTAGGATTAGTAAAATATGTGTTGGCAAATTCATTATTACATGTTGACGGAGAAGGGGGAATTACGCATATGGCAACTCAATTGGGAACAAAGTGCGTAGTATTATTTGGTCCAACTCCAGTAAAATATTATGGGTATGATCAAAATATAAATATAGTAAGTCAGAAATGTAACGGATGTATGGGAACAACGCCGGATTGGTATTTTGAATGTCCGTTATATAAAAAACCAATATGTATGGAAAGTATAAAGCCTGAAAATGTATTTGGCGAAGTATGTACTTATTTAGATGGTGTATTGTGATGGGGGTACATTATGGAAAGAGTAATTGTATTTGGTGCTGGAGATAATTATAGAAAACTAAAAGAAAAATTAGAAAATCAATATAATATTTTAGCGGTTGTAGATAACAAATATAAAGAAATTGGTCATAGTATAAAATCGCCAGAATATATAAGAGAAACATCGTTTGATAAGATTATTATAACGCCAAATATTTTTTTAGATATATATAAGCAATTAATTAATATGGGGGTAGATCCGGAGAAAATAGTGATTTATGGATCTGAGGTTGATGACTATAAAATGAATATTCTAGGAAATTCATATTGGGGACAACATGCAGATGATTTAATAGTAGAAGCTATTTTTTCTCGAATTAATATATTGAAGCCGTCATATATTGATTTGGGGTGTAATCATCCTAGTAAATGTAGTAATACTATCGCATTATATATAAATGGGTGTAGAGGAATTAACATAGATGCTAGTCCTCAGGTTATTGATATTGTAAATATTTTTAAGACCGAGGATATAAATATAAACCGTGGAGTTGCAGCAAAAACAGGTGTTTTGAAGTTTTATATGGCAAATGACTGCTGTGGTCGGAATTCTTTCGTTAAAGAAGAAATGAGAGATATGGAAGTGAAAAAGACTATCGATGTTCCGGTTGTGACATTAAAGTCTATTATAGATGAGTATTGCCCTGATGGATTCCCTGACTTCTTAGATTGTGATATTGAGGGGTTAGATTATGAGGTTCTTGAAAGTTATGATTTTTTGAAAGATGGACCGAAGGTTATTTGTGTTGAAGTTCGAGAGAAAGATATTAATAAATTTGATGATATGCTGGATGGCAAAGGCTATTACAAATTCTGCAGGATAGGGGAGAACAATATCTATGTGCAGAAGAAGTATAGCAATGTGGTGAGCCATATGTCGATGGAATAGAACAAAGCAGCGGTCAACTGGGTAAAATGTTAAAAAGCCGCTGCTTTGTCGATGATGTACTTTTATTGAGAAGAGATGAGAGCGTGACTACATAAATAAATCATCTAGAGTAATCACATTATCAAATATTGAGCTATATTCATTGGCTTTGAGTCCGTATGTTGAAATCAAAGTATTATGTACGATTGATTTTTTGTTAACCATATTTGAAATGAGCATCTGTCTATTTCTAATTGTCCGTTCGTATTTATTATTGACGACAAATTCATCTCCATAAAACTTGATTTCACACATATTAACTACATTGTCTTTCCTTACTATAATAAGGTCGATTTGTGCGCCTTCTTCATCATCTGCTTTCTTTGACCATGCAGATTCTTCAGAGCTGATTGCTGGTATTCCGAGAGCAGTTTTGATCTGATGTATATGATTAAAACAGACATTTTCAAAAGCGTAGCCTCTCCAAGAAGAGATTGAATTGGAGGATGTGTTTTGTTGCCAAAATTGTCCGTCTAGTTTATCTCGATTTTTAACAAACTTTAAATAAAAAATGCAGAAAGGATCGATTAGTTTATAATGCTCGTCCATTTTGCTAAGTCCGAATGGAACATATTTCATAATAAAATCACTGGCAATAAGAGCGCTGAGCATCTCGGTGAGGGTTCCACCATTTGATATTCCTGCTTTTTCTGATATCTCGTTTCTTGTGAATCCTGAACTTCTTTTGCTTAAAACTTCGACAATTTTTTGTATCTTATCAGGATTCTTAAATGTAGAGGCAAATAGTCTACGATACTCATCTTTTAGTTGGGCGTTTTTTTCAAAAAACATAGAATCTATGCTTTGTGAAAGGCTTTTTCCTTTTTGTAGATAATTGAGGTAGTAAGGCACACCACCCACAAGCATATAACTTTGAACTATATCATATCTAGATAAAGCTGTGCCCCGTTCTTTAAGAAAATCTTCACATTCCTTTAAAGAAAATGGTTCCAAATGCATCTCGTATGTAACTCTGTCATACAAACCGCCCTGATCATTTATTAGTTTATCCAGAATCCAAGAATTAGCACTTCCACAAACCACAACCATTACATTTTTTCGATGTGAAGCCCATCCATTACAGAAGGCTTCAAATGCAGTGATGAATCCAGATTTATTTGTATCCATCCATGGAAGTTCATCCAAGAAAATAACTTGTCTGGAACCATCGTCTTTTTCCTGTAAAAACATTTCTAACATGAAAAATGCTTCTAGCCAGTCCTTTGGACAGTGGCTTTTTTTCATTCCATATGAAAGCAAGGAATAGTAAAAGGCTTGAAGCTGTTGTTTAAGAGGCCTGGCTTTTTCGTTTTTTCCAGTTTCAACAGGAGATAGACCAGCATGTCTGAAAGAAAGCTTATCTGAAAACACCTCGTCAACAAGGTATGTTTTACCTACACGCCTTCTTCCGTAAATAGCAACGAGTTCAAAAGAGTTTCTATTATAAAGTTCTATAAGTTTTTCTGATTCCGCTTTTCTTCCAATCATGAATCATAGCCTCCTTTATATGTTAATTACATAATAACTATACAATAATTAGCTGACAATTGCAAAAATATACTTTGTTCAGCTGGTTATTGTAAAGAAACTGTACAATAATCAGCTAAAGCCGCATATATGGATGCTATGAGTAATTGAAGAGCTGAAGTGTGACAATTCAATGACCAACAGGCAATTGCATTGTAAACTATAGGGTGTTTTTATATAATTATTACATAAATAAACGTACTGTGGGGAATATTACAAACGCAAAGATTTTCGATTTACACTAGTAAAAGTAGAAATGAAAGTATTTGTATATGGATTAGGGAACAACTTCACAAGATGTATTGGATGGATAAAGGCCAATTATGAGGTGATTGGTCTTGTTGATGGTGCGCCAGAAAAGCAAGGGAAGAATATTGCGGGTTTTGAAGTGATAAGCCCAGAAGAGACTTGCAATATAGATTATGATGCAATACTTGTTACTCCGAATCAGAGTTATGAGATAACGAATCGATTAGTTGAACTCGGTGTTCAGCGCGATGACATATTATATCTTAATGATGTAATGAAGATAAATGTGTCCGAAGGGAAGCTCAGAGTTGTTTTTAGATTGATAGGTGGTTTGGGAGATAACCTTATCAATCTAAATTATGTTTGGTATTTTAAAAATCATTTTGGCAATAAGGTGGAGCTGTATTTGGAGACGGATGAAAAGAGAAGTATTTCATCTGAGCTTATTGAAGGATTTAATTGTGTAAAAGAGTACGCCATTTGTGATGAAGATGATTCTTCATTCGAAGCGAAGTGTGATTTATATATTAGAGTCATAAGGTATCCCGAAATTCTCTTTTCAAAAATGGAAAAAATAGCTGCTATATGCCCTCCGTTGGTGGATTATATATTTGTGTGCGAAAAGTTTAGACTTTTTAATCTTCGTTATTTTGAACGAGGAATCGTGCCAGATGGCGGAAGTTGTTTGCATGAAGAAATCATTGGTAAAAAGAGGATACAGCAGCCGGATATAGATGGAATATTGGGAATAGATGAGAATTTTAAATGTAATATCGAACCAGGAGAGTCTCTGCTAAAGGGGATGTCACTAGAAGCTGGAGGGTTTATTACTATTCATCGTGGTTGTGATCCAAAGTATTATTCCGAGGATGGTAGTAAGCTCTGGCCTATAGAATATTACAATGAATTGATTTCTTATATTAAGAAAGATTATCCGGTATTGCCAATTGTTTTAATAGGGGCACCCCATGAGGATACTAAAGGTAAAATCAGCGCAGATATTGATTTGGTTGGAAAGACATCATCGAAAGAGTGGATGGCACTATTAAAGTATTCCCAATTACATATCGATACTGAAGGGGGAAATGTACATCTTCGCCACGCACTTCATGGTGGCAAATCCATTGTTTTATTTGGACCGACATCAGAAAAATTCTTTGGTTATTCAGAAAATATAAATATTCGAACTAATGCCTGCCCATATCCATGTGAGTGGGTTACTTTAGATTGGAGCAAAAAGTGCATCAGAGAGAATGATGATTTTGCGTGCATGAAATCTATAACGCCAGGGTTGGTATTTGAGTCAGTACAAAGTCTATTGTGAAAGGGCGGTGTGAGTTATGAATGAAAAGAGTTTAAAGCTCGCCTTTCTTATGGACGGTGGAGCGGGAAACAGATTTGTTCAGATGAACTTTATATATTGCGTAGCTAAATACCTTGATGGGGAGAAGGTTGATATCGTGGTGTTTGGCCATAAGTCTGTAGAGTTCAACAATTTGCTGATGGAAAATCAGTCGTTTATATCTGCCTACTATACACCTGATAAGAGCAACATGGGTTATGACTGTGATGCTTTTGTTCAGTTGGAGTTTTATCCAGATGTGTTGAATGAAGCGGAATCTGTGGAAGTATTGAGTCCGAAGTTGCATCAGTTGTTATCTCGTTGGCGTGAGTTTTCAAATGAACCATTTAGGAGATATGGATTTAGTCACCCTAACGAGAATTATCAGGCTTATGTTTATGGAATCAATAACAAAAAGAACGTTTTAAATGGAATGGATGCCATGTCAATTTTGGGCATGGAAAGAAGCTATTCTTGGAAGCTTGAAATAAATGATGACTTGGGATTTCTTCGTAAATACGGATTGGAAGATGGCTCGTACATCACGATACAGAGGGGGGCAACGCCATCTTCATCAAATAAAGAGAATCCAAGGTTATGGCCAATCTCACATTATGAGAAGCTGATTAGTCTACTGCATTTATATTATCCCGATAAAAAAAATGTTCAGTTGGGAGAAGAAAGTAATAGTGAAAGAATTCCAGACGTGGATGTAGATTTGTTAAGCAAAACATCCTGGAATGAACTTGGGATTGTATTAAAGCATGCCTGGCTGCATATCGATGGAGATTGTGGCATGGTTCATTATAGGCGAGCCATGGATGCAGGGACTTCTGTTGTTTTATTTGGACATACTCCAGCAGAGTACTGTGGATATGATGATAATATCAATATCACATCCGAAGGATGTCCTCATTGGTGCGCAAGGCTTGTAGATTATTGGATGGATAGATGTCCTAGAGGATTTGATGTGCCGCCATGCATGGAGTCTATAACTCCTGGCAAGGTGTTTGAAAGGATAGTTGCTTGGGATTGTCTGAATAGAATAAAGAATAATGATAAGTGTTTGGATTCGTGTAATGAACAGCTGTACCAAGATGCGGATATTATACTTGATGAAACATATAAGAGAGCTTTTCTAAGTAATATGTGCGTTCTTCATTATGAGATAGAAAAGGTACCAGTTGGAAGTCTCAAGGCTCATTTTCCAGTAAATGGTAGATTTGCGATAAAATCTTTGAAGGACTCCCCAGCATATGCAATGGCTCATGGTGATGTTGACGTATATAAAAAGTATGTTAATGAGCTGCGGTCAGATTTTGGTGACGATGTGCACTCGTTATCGAAGTGTGCTGAGCTATATCAAAAGCTGGATAATGAGGGAATTAGTCAAAAGAAATATGTGATTATAGATAGCAATAATCTAATCCAGGACGGTCAGCATAGAGCATCCTGGTTTATGGCTAAAAATGGAGAAGATGCCTACATAGATGTTTTGCGTTTATATGCATTAAAGGATGATGAGTATCATGCTTATTTTCCATTTGATTTAGTAGAGAGACGTAGCAGAGTGGTTATATATGGCGCTGGAATCTCTGGAAAATCCTACGTAGAAGAGTTGAAGCAGACTAAGTATGCGGATGTGGTTTGCATATTAGACAGAAAGCCAGAAATATGGAATCGTGAGAATGCTGACGTGGTTTGCTATGAGCCAAATCATATTGCGACTTTGCAAGAGTCTGACTATGACTATGTTGTAATCGCGATTCAGAGTCGTAAGGTGTCTGAGGAGGTAAAGAGATTCCTTGTAGAGCATGGAGTGCCAAGGGAAAAGATTGTTGCTAGGGTGTTAAGTGGATAAGAAATTAGGTAACTGTCGGAATTAATATTAGCTTTATGAGGAGATAGTATGGATTCATACCAATATTTATTTCCATACGAAAAAATAAAGCCTCATTCGAAAGTGTTGATTTATGGCACTGGAGTGATGGGGCAGGAGTACTTGCGCCAAATTTTAATTACTGGTTATTGTGAAGTGGTTGGTATGATTGATAAGAATTATTTCAATTACAGTAATATGAGAGTTCCGGTGTATGCGCCAGATTCTATAAAAGAGTTACAATATGATTATGTAGTAATTGCTCTTCAAAAAGCAGATTGGCTAAATGAAATACTGTTAGTTTTAAAGGCTGAAGATGTACCTGAATCTAAAATCGTATATACGTTATTAAGGGATACTGAGAACATTAATATTTTTGGCGGTGCAGATTCGGAACTAGTTGAAAACCCTGCATATGAGCTTACAGAAAAATCGATTGCCATATCCGTAACTGGTGGTATTGGCGATATGATTATTCAAAAAAGTTTTGTAAAAGCTATTTGCGATTTAGAAGATGGGTGCCTAATAGACATTTTTAACGTAGATACACAGGAAATGCTGGAGTATCTCTATGAAGATGATGAGCACATAAACGCAATTATCCCTAATATAGGAATAAGATATGAGTTGAATCATGAAAAATATGCACTAGCTATCTTTATTGAGGGTGGGGCATATATTAGAGTTGATCGATTTAATGATGGGATTTTTTCAGAGAACCAGTCATTTGTGAAAGCCGTAAATGGTGTTATAGAATTCTGCGACAATGAGTCGGCAAATATGAAGACCCCTTTGTATTCTTTAATGGGACGGAGAATCTATCTTGGGCAGAATTGCTATTCGTGGTTTGGATGCGGAGATGCTTTAAATATTTCAGATAAGGTGGATATACTGCTGACTGAGGGTGGAAAAAGGTGGTTTTTATATCAGGATATTATGGAAAAGCAATACATCACAGTTAATTATGGAAACGGAAAATGTTCTGATGGAAGCTTGGTTTCTAAGGCATGGGCGTTAGAGAAATTTAATAATCTGGTGGAGGAGATTTACAAAAGGCATCCAGGAATGATTGTAATACAGGTTGGAGATGCCGCTGCAGAGACTATCAAAGGAGTGAATTGTAGCTTTAAAGGAGAACCATTTGAAAATCTGGCATATATTTTAAAGAATTCACGCCTACATATCGATATAGATGGTGGATTGGTACATATGGCCACGCAGTTAGGAACCAAGTGTGTAGTATTATTTGGTCCAACTCCAGTAGAAATATATGGGTACAAGCAAAACATTAATATTGTATCTAAGGATTGTAATGGATGTTTTGGATTGTACAAAAATATGTATCAATGTGCAAAAGGGTATGAAAAGCCTTTATGTATGGAGAATATTACAGTAGAGATGGTGATGGATAAGGTAGATGAAGTATTAGGGGGCAAGTAATGAAAAACAATATGAAAGTCATATTAACAGGTGGAGCTGGTTTTATAGGGAGCTGCGTGCTTAGGATGCTAAACGATAATGGCATTGAGGATATAGTAGTTGTAGATAATATTGGCTCTACAAATAAATGGATGAATCTGGTTAATAAAAGATATCGTAAATACGTTAATAAAGACCGTTTTTTGCCTGAATTAGCATCTGGTGAATATGATGATACTGATATTATTATCCACATGGGGGCATGTTCATCTACAACTGAGCTGAATTTCGATTACTTATGGCTTAATAATGTTGAATATACTAAGGCTATGTGGAATTTTTGCACAAAACGAAATATACCACTTATTTATGCCAGCTCTGCTGCTACATATGGCGATGGCGAGAATGGTTTTGATGACAAGATGAATATTAATGAATTACGTCCACTAAATGGCTATGGCTATTCAAAGCAAGTGTTTGATCAGTGGTCATTGAAACAGGATAAGACTCCTTCTCAATATGTAGGTCTCAAGTTCTTTAATGTTTATGGACCTAATGAATATTGTAAAGGCAGCATGGCCAGCATGGTTTTTCACGGATATAATCAAATGGTGGAAACTGGAAAGATAAAACTATTTAAATCTTGCAATCCAAAGTATGCGGATGGTGCGCAAGAGAGGGATTTTGTATATGTAAAGGATGTATGTAATGTAATCAAATATTTTATCGAGCATCCTGAATATAGTGGAATTTATAATGTCGGTACTGGCAGAGCTCAGACTTTTGAAGAGTTGGTTTCTGCAGTATTTTATGCAGTTGGAAAAGAGCCTAATATTGAGTTTATAGAAATGCCGGAACATTTGAGGGGAAAGTATCAGTATCATACTAAAGCTGAAATGGGAAAGCTACGTGACATAGGCTACACTGATGAGTTTATGGATGTAGATGCTGGTGTGAAGGATTATGTAATTAATCATTTAGCTAAGAATAAGATGGTTTATTAGTATAAACGGGGGCTGATATGGGGAAGAAAATTTTGGTCGTTGGCGATGCTATGCTTGATTCATATCATTTCGGAGATGTTAACAGAATATCTCCAGAGGCGCCAGTGCCAGTATTTTTAGAAAAAGGAAACAGAAAATATTCACCGGGAGGTGCTGCCAATGTAGCTGTCAACGTGTCGGCTATAGGAGTGCCTACGGTGTTTTTTGCTATTTCAGGTAATGATAATTATGGAAACATATTAAAAGAACAGTTGGAAGACAGCGGTATTGAAACAGATTATTTGCTTGTCAAAGACGATTACAAAACGATTTCGAAATTACGTTATATTGGCCCAGGTAATCAACAGATACTACGAGTAGATAGAGAAGATACCAGCCCAATTTCCGATGATTTTTTGGATGATGCTTTTAAAAGCCTAGAGGCTGGCATACAGGATTTTGGACTAATCATCCTTTCGGATTATTTAAAGGGGTTTCTAACTGATAATACTACGAAAAGGATAATTGAACTTGCTAATAAATATGGTATTAAAACATTAGTTGATGTTAAAGATAAAAATGTTTCGAAGTACAGTAAAGCAACGCTGTTGAAACCGAATAGAAAAGAACTGGCGGAACTTTCAGGATGCGACACCAGTACAGTTGCATCTGCTGTAGAGGCAGCTAAAACATTATGTATTAAGGCAGGATGTGAATATGTGTTAGCTACTCTTGGTGCAGATGGAATGATATTAGTAAATAAGGATGGCTTGTTAAGTAGTATCAAAAGTGTAGCCAGCGAAGTCTACGATGTTACTGGTGCAGGAGACACCTCTATTGCATACCTTGCAGCGGAATTGGTGAAGGGCACTGACATCGAGCATGCCATGATTGTTGCGAATTATGCAGCAGGTGTTCAGGTATCAAAAGTTGGTACAAGCATTGTGTATCCTGACGAAGTATGTGCAGCAATGCAGGATGATGGTCGCTCAAAGGCTGCGGGCATCTTGGATTACTATCACGAAGGCGGATTAGACCCTCTTGTCCGCGCCAAAGACAGTGGAAAGAAAATCGTATTTACGAATGGCTGCTTTGATATTTTACATGTAGGGCATATTACGTATTTGCGAAAGGCTAAAAGGTTGGGAGATATCCTCGTGATTGGAGTTAATAGTGATGATTCAGTAAGGAGATTGAAAGGAGAATCACGCCCTATCAATACGTGCAAAGATAGGATGACGATATTATCATCTCTTGATTTTGTGGATTACGTTGTGGAATTTAAGGAGGATACACCAGCGGGATTAATTGAGAAGATTGCACCAGATGTTCTTGTAAAAGGTGGAGACTACAAAGTGGAAGAAATAGCAGGTGCGGACTTTGTAATGGCAAATGGAGGGGAAGTAAAGATTATAGATTTTGTTCCGGGAAAATCAACTACTGGTATTGTAGAGAAGATGAAAAGGAGCTAAAAAATGGGGATTGTTGAAGACAGAATTGCAGAGAGTATAGCTGTAAAAAAGAATATTCTTGAAGACAAGGAACTACTCAGTAGGATTGAGGCTGCGGGAAAGTTGGTAAAGCAGACCTTTATTGATGGTGGAAAAGTTTATCTTTGCGGAAATGGTGGATCTGCGTCGGATTCAATTCACATTGGAGCGGAGCTTTCTGGACGTTTTCAAAAAGAACGTAAATCATTGCCTGCAATATCTTTGAATGCTGATATTGCTGCTTTGACCGCCATCTCAAATGATTATAGCTATGACGAAGTATATGCGAGAATCCTCAGTGGAATAGCACATTCTGCAGATGTTGTCATTGGAATTAGTACCAGTGGAAATTCTGAAAATGTTTATCGAGCTATCTTAGAGGCTAAGAAGCATGGAACGAAGACCATAGGGTTATTGGGAAAAACGGGAGGAAAAATTAAGGATGTTGTGGATATTCCTATTGTTGTACCTGGTGAGAATACCGCGCGAATTCAGGAATCACACATTATGATTGGTCATATTATCTGCGAGATTGCTGAGGAAGATTATGAATAAAGTAGTTTTTCTTGACCGAGATGGGACAATAAATATTGATAAGGATTATTTATATAAGATAGAGGATTTTGAGTATTTGCCAGGTGCGGTTGAAGGGCTTAGAGCGTTGCAGGATTTGGGGTATCTTTTGATTGTTGTGACCAATCAATCTGGAATAGGGCGAGGATATTACACTGAAGAGGATTACAAGATAATCGATTCATGGCTTAAGGATGATTTGGAATTAAAAGGTGTGCACATTTCTGCTAGCTACTACTGTCCACATTTGTCAGATGCAGTAGTTGAGAAATATCGATGTGAGTGTGAATGCAGAAAGCCAAAGACGGGATTGTTTTGGCAGGCACAAAAGGATTTTAATATCGATATGAGTAGGAGCATCGCCATAGGAGATAAGGAAAGAGATTTGGCGATATGCAATGAGGCTCCAGTTCGGGGGATATTGTTAGGAAGAGATGCAGTTGATTGGGATGATGTTGTATGCAAAGTGAAGAGTTGGCAGTAGAAAAAATTGCATTATATGGTTTAGGCACAGAAACAGAAAGGCTCATTTCCCAGTGGGGAGGTGGGCCTAAAATTATTGGATTGTTAGATGGGTTTAGAGAAGAAGGGGAGCTTTATGGCTATCCAATTATTTCACTGCAGAAGGCGGTGGAAGCAGGGGTGCAGCAGATTATTGTCGTAGCTCGTCCTGGTTCGTGTAAGGTAATTGCGAAAAGGATTAGGGAAGTCTGCCTTGAAAACGGAATTTCCGTATATGATGTTCGCGGGAATGATTTATTAGAAATAAAGGAAGCTAAGTTTGATTTTAGTGGAATTAACGTATATACGAAGAGGGACTTGTTGACTGCTATCGATAAAGCAGATGTGATTGGCTTTGATCTGTTTGATACGTTTATTGGTAGAAAAGTATTGTTTTATACTGATGTATTTTATTTGGTAGAGTCTGCCTTGAAAAGGAATGGGACTGAAATTTCGGGTTTTGCTTCAAAAAGAATTGCAGTCGAAAAGGAACTATCCGTAGGTGGTGCACCAAAGCTTGTGGAGATATATGAGAGGCTTTTGTCGGAGGGAACTATTGATGGGGCATCCGCAAAAGAATTGGCAAAGCTGGAATGGGAAATTGATTCATCCTTATTTGTTTTAAGAGAAGGAATGACAGATGTTATAAAGTATGCCAATGAAAATGGGAAGATAGTAGTAGTTACCACAGATTGCTATTATTCAAAAGAACAGTTGCTAGGCATGCTTGGTAAATTTGGCTTAGATTTATGGGACGATGTTTTTGTATCTTCTGAGTATGGGAAGTCTAAAGCAAATGGTTTGTTTGATGTTTTAAAAGAGCAGTATGCTGGCAGGAAAATTCTTCATATCGGAGATGACGAGTACGTGGATGTGGAGAAAGCGGTTGAGGCAGGTATTAATTACTATCGTATATACGGAGCAAAAGATTTGTATGAATCGGTAGGATGTTTCGGCTTGGAAGAGTCTGCCATTAATTTGTCGGATAAAGTGAAGATTGGTTTGATGCTTTCAAAGTTATTTTCAAATCCGTTTCAGTTTGATGCGGATGATAATAGAATCAAGATTACTGACGCAAGAAACATAGGATATTTTATCTGTGGTCCGATGATTTTGGATTTTGCGTTTTGGTTTAAGGAAAAAGTTAAAAAAGAATCAATGACTAATGTATTGCTCTGTGCCAGAGATGGGTATTTGATGGAGAAGATTTTCGATAAGCTTGGACTTGATGTAGAGGGAAAAGTTGTATATTTTCTTACATCAAGGACAGCTGCTATTAGAGCTGGTATAGAGAGTCAAGAGGATTTGGATTATATAGACAGCATGAAATTTTTTGGAAGCGATGATGAAAATCTTAGAACCAGATTTGGAATTAGTATTGAACCAGGAGAGGATAGAACTCAGGCAATTTTAAAGAAATCAGAAGTCCAAAGGATAAATTATAAAGAGTATATCGATAGCCTTGGACTGGCATCAGGATGCACAGTAGTGTTTGATTTCGTGGCAAAGGGAACTACTCAGCTTTTTCTTAAAAAGCTGATGCCGCAAGAGTTATGTGGATTGTATTTTTTACAGCTTGAACCAGAGTTTATGTCTGACAAAGGGTTGAAAATTGAATCATTCTATACAGAAGCAGAACGGGATAAGAGTGTAATCTTTGATAATTATTATATTTTGGAAACTATTCTTACTTCGCCAATGCCATCCGTTGACGAGTTTGATGAGCATGGGAATCCTGTTTATGCATCAGAAACAAGAAGTGAAGCAAACTTAGTATGTGTTCAGAAGATGCAGGAAGGAATCCTCGAGTATGTGGATGATTATCTAAGTATTGTGCCAGAGGAACAGCGCGTGATTAATAAGCAATTAGACGAGGCTATGCTATCTTTGGTTGGGAAACTTGAGATAACAGATAGCAAGTTTAGGGAACTTGTAGTAGAGGACCCATTTTTTGGAAGGATGACGAAGATAGTTGATGTGCTGTAGGTGATTGGTGGATGCAGGTATATTTAATATTTATGAATATACGCTTTCAGATGACCTAAAGATAAAGGTGTTTGATGAAATGACAGAGGAGTGGCTTGAAGCATTTTGGGCGTTGGCAAAATTTAAGCATCCAACACATCAAATTAGTTTTCACTCAGCAAAAGCACTTGCTTCGTTGAAGTATATAGAAAGTATTGAGGGTAAAAATTGAATAGTAGTGATTTATTCTATATCTGCAGTTTAATAGAATATATTGGTCGCCAAACAAAGGAGAAAAGATCATATGTTGTAGAGGCGCTTGGGAGAGTAAAAAGAATTGACAAATCCGCTATAGCGGAATAATATAATTCCTAAGACAGGGTTGCTCTATGTAAAACATCTTATAGTAGCTAGAAATAGTTTAGATATTAACAAAATACTGATATTAATATGTTTACATGCTATAATATAGTCAAGGTATTGTGTAGTGTGCTTCCTCTGTTAGCATAGTTATAATATTAAGGAGGAAAGCGGAAATGAGAGGTTTTATTATGCCTGAAAGTAATATGATGCATTATAATAAACCGAATATCGGTGCATTACCAACAGGTGACGGGAAAGATATTTTTAGAATTATAATGAATACACCAAAGCCTAATCATGAAAAGCTGAAACAAGAAGCAGATGAATTAGAAAAGAAAATTTTCGCATCACTTGGTTTTGAAAAATAGAAAAATCGTAGCAGAATCAAAGCATCTTTACTGTACTCATATTTCAGAAGAAGATATTGATTATATAAAAGAATTTAAGGTCATTAGCGAAAGCGGTGTAGGTGTAGAGAGATTTATTAATTACTTTTCATTTGTACATGAAGATGAATTGTTAGATAGATCATATCTTGTATGGATGAAAGAAACTGATGAAATGGTAGCGTTTTTCTCTTTAAGAGCAGGATTTGTTGCGCGAAATAATATGTCTGAATTGGAGGACTCGTTTGATTCCTTACCAGGTATAGAAATATCGAATTTCGCAGTAAGTAAGAGATTTAGAGATAAATACCCTTCTACCAAAGGAATAGGAAAGGTTATATTTGAAAGCATAATTAAACCTATTATCAAAGAAGCATCGGAAATCATTGGTATTCGCATGATTTATATTTTTGCTCTACCAGATGAAAAATTGATAAATTATTATAACGATTCATTTGGGTTTTCTAGGCTGCAAGAAGCTGAAGAGCAAAAGATGCATAATCGTATAAGACCATTGTATGATAAAGATTGTATTTTTATGTATCAGAGATTATAAAGATTACTTTTAGTTTTAGAGAGTTTGCGTTATTTGCGAACTCTTTATTTATATGGAGGCTATTTACATGGGAAATAAAAATGAGCATATATTTCATGTGATGAAAGAAAAAGGAATCACTCAAAAACAATTGTCTAAGATGACAGGAATATCAGAAAGCACAATAAGCGACTGGAAGACAAAGGGAAAGGTTCCAGGAATTGATAAAATTATGTTAGTTTCAAAGGCTATTGGAGTGTCTCCTAATGAATTGCTGCGTGGAGAAAGTGAACCACTAGATGTTAATGAGATTATTCGGATGCTCGAAGGATTGGATTTGAAAGATAAGAAGTATTTGCTCGCTTATTTGAAAGGGGTTCTAAAAGATATTGATAGATAAAATCCGAAAAAGGAGGATGCAGCTATGGCAGAAGTTAGATTAATAAATAATCTAAAGGGGATTCTTTATTACATAGACACTCCACTAATGGATTTTGAGATAAAGAACCGCGAGCTTGTAAAGGCTGAAGATATGAGTAAAGGAAAGCTATATCCATGGGAATTAGCCAAGCTTGGTGTATCCTATGGTAGCTTCAATCAGTTTTTTCAGCGCAGAACTATGCGCGAGGGTTGCATGTTTTACAGAGAACATCTCAAGGCATTGGGAATGGACAAAATGGATTTTGATTTATATATCAAAAAGAATAATGGAAATAATCATTTGGATAATTATTGGGTGAAGTTTGAGGATTTTGGGGCTAAGTGTTTTGCGGAATTATAAAAGGGAGGATTAAGAGAAAGGAGATTCAATATGGATAGTATAAACATGAGAAATAGTGCAGAAATAGATGATAATGATGCAATTCGAGTAATGAAAGAAATTAGCAAAAGGGCTGAGGAGAACGGAATTGCCGATATGTCTTTAGAAGAAATTAATGCTGAAATACAGGAAGTACGTAAAAATAAATAATTATGCAGTAGTTTGTTTTAGGTATCTTAATGATGAAAAATCACTGTTTTTTTATTAAAACAGACCCTAAATTCACTAAAACAGTGAAAAACTGATTTCAAATTACAAAAATACCTCCATCATCCGATATATATTACACATCAAAGTTTTTTAACACATAGGGAGTATAATGCTTATAACAGATTAGTATGTAGTTTTATAATCTGCGAGGCACTGCTATGAAGAAATATCGATTTATTAAGGGTATAGAGGTGTTGGTGATGGTTGCTATTTTGGCAGCTCCAGTTAATGTGCTCGCAAGTGAGCCAGAAGAAGTAGTTGAGGAAGTACCAGCAGAAGATAAGCAGGAAACTGAAGCTGCAGAAACAACAGACACAACACTAATTCTAAATACAATTCTAGAAACAACTCCAGTAACTGAGGAGCAGCCAACTCCTGCAGGGGAAAATTCAGAAAATAAAGAGACACCACAGGCTTCAGAGACACCAGAGACTCCAGAAACTCCAGAAACTCCAGAAACTCCAGAGTACAAAGAGCCTGTAGTCTCAGTGATTTTCCCTTCTCTTCCAGAAGAAGGGGAATCTCCACTGGATTTCTTTATCGATCCGGAGCAGCTTATATATCTAACAGATGCAGCAGCATACGGTGGTGGTCGCGTAGATAGTGGCGCAACAATCTTATTCAGAAATCATGACAGAGATTACGATTTCTCGCGCTACAGTGACAGATTTGAGGTTTTAAACCAAAGTGAGGTGCCTGTAAAGGTTACAGTTACAGCTCAGATTACCAATCTTGGTGAAATTGAGATGGTAGGCAGTCCATACACATGGGATGATGAAGCCTGCCAGATGTACATGGCGGTTGTAGACAATGAAGGTCATGAGCGACCATTGATTGAAGACGGAACGGTAAAAATTGAAGTTGAGATGGCAGAGGTTGATCAGTATTCCTTTGGTCTTGTGGGCTACTGTAATCCAATGGGGCGTTGGCAAGATATCTATGTAGGACCACGTGTAACACTGACATGGGACATGGAGCCAGTAATGCCAGAGGAACTTAAAACACCAGAAATAGAAATTTACAACGAAATCCTAGAGACAGAGCCTTATGAAGAGCCAGAAGAGCCTGATGCAGATTTAGAGCCTGAAATTGAATCAGAACCAGAACCTGAGTCTCCTTCGGAACTAGAACCTGAATCTGAAACAAAGCCAGACTCAGACCAAGAGCTAGAACCACCCTCTGAAGAAAATCAATCCACCCAGGACGACGAGCCGCCACCACCAGATGACAACTCAGAGCCAGGACCACCAAGTGACGATTAACAAAAATAAAAAACTTTTCCGTTATATATAAACTTTCCAATTCATCATCCGATAATATAAGTAACAAAACAAAAATGAATTGTCCATCAAAGCAAGCGGACCAATTCTCCGTTATCAGGTTTGGCAAAGGTCTTATCGGATGATGCGAAGGGAAAGTAACTTTGAAGGATGATTCGGCAGAAAGGACCTAATAAATGAATATCACAGTTTTCGTTTAGGAGCTGCTTTTCGACTTCGAATACCGAGGCCGGAGGGCAGCTCAATTATTGTATTCTAGGGATTTTATTTCACTTCCAGGTGGCGTCACACCAAATCTCAACACACTTATTAGATAGAAAGTTCACAATTGGATGATAGAATGCTAATGACTCAAAATGTAACTAGTAGGGGTGCAACTAATGGGGGACTTTCGTGAGTTTAGAATGTCAACAGATGAATTGACAGGTTTGTTGGATAAACAGACCTTCTTCGCTTGCGCCCAAAATTTAATAGATACAGCCCCTGAAGGTCAGGAATATGCATTCATTTTCTTTGATCTAGAAAATTTCAAAATCTTTAATGCAAACTATGGATATGAAATTGGTGATGAGCTATTAATATCCATCGCATATATTCTTAAAGACGAATTTGAAGGCCAGCTGATCTCTCGTTTTTCAGGGGATCATTTTGTGGCTTGCGTAAACACCATTCAGGTTATTCAATCTATCAAATCTATCCGCGATAGAATCAAATTAATACGAAAGAGCGTAAGCGTCGAGCTGAAGGCAGGTATTTTCATCTATGATGGTGAGGAAAAGGATGTAATCAAATGCTGCGATAAGGCTCGTATGGCCTGCATCAGTATCAAGAAAAAATATGATGTTGGATATCGTGTTTATGACAAGGAACTGGGTGGAAGCATTCAGCGTAAACA
The DNA here is from genome assembly GCF_900100545.1 of Pseudobutyrivibrio sp. 49. Taxonomy (GTDB): domain Bacteria; phylum Bacillota; class Clostridia; order Lachnospirales; family Lachnospiraceae; genus Pseudobutyrivibrio. Next base: position 155,532 of record NZ_FNDP01000005.1, on the reverse strand, counting down.
GGATATTTTGGACAGGGTAGATGAGGCAATCGCAAAGCGATATATCAAGGTATACTATCAGCCAATAGTGCGCTCGTTTACAGGAGAAGTCTGTGCGTGGGAGGCCTTGGCAAGATGGCAGGATCCAGTAAAGGGCATAGTTTATCCTAATGAATTCATTTCAGTTCTTGAAGAATACAGAATGATTCAAAAGATAGATATGTTTGTAATTGACGAGGTGTTCGGCCGATATCATCGTGAGGTGGAAGGAAGGATGCCTGCTGTACCAGTTTCCATAAATCTTTCAAGAATTGATTTTGAGGTTATGGATTTGGTTGAATTCCTAGAAACTAAGATTCGTCAGTACAAATGTCCAAAGAATATGTTCCATCTGGAAATCACAGAAAGTGCCTTGATGGATAACACTGAGCACATCATGGCTCAAGTTGGCAGGCTTCGTCAGCATGGCTTTGAAGTATGGATGGACGATTTTGGAAGCGGTTATTCGTCTCTGAATCTTTTAAAGAATTATAAGTTTGACCTTGTAAAAATAGATATGGATTTCCTCCGTGATTTCGAGGATACAGAAAATGACAAAATAATTCTTAGGCATATTGTGTCTATGATTAAGAATCTTGGCACACACACACTTATAGAGGGTGTTGAGACACAGGAGCAGTTCGACTTCATGAAGAGTATTGGCTGCGAAATGATTCAGGGTTATCTCATCGGAAGACCAATGCCTTATCTTGAGGGTCTCGATAGTATAAAGAAGAGTGGAAGAAAGCTGGAGTCATATGAGGATCGTCTTTTTAATGATGAAATCGGAAAGGTTGATATCTTAAAACAGAATCCTCTTCAAAATGTTGAACATCCAGATGATGAAAGTGCATTGCCGCTGGCGGTATTGTTTGTAGAAGACGAGATTTGGAGCTTTAAATATATCAACGAAGAGTTCATGAATACCATGAAGCTCTTTGGATATAAGGACGAGGCTGATATTGAGCTTATGTTGAACAAGGAGCATACAAGATGGCTCCAGTACCATCATTTCATAGATATTTGCGCCCACAGTAAGGCTGAAAACATTTCAGAAAGCATGGATTACATTGTCAGTGGACGAATTGTTAACATGCGAGTACGTTACTTGAGTGCGTCACAGGGTGGAAAGCGTGAGGCATACATGGTTTCCTTCAGACTCTTATCTCGTTTTAGAAATAGTGATTACGATAATAGACTTACATCAATTAGCAAGTCAATGATTTCCATGTATGAAAGTGTTGATTTGTTTGGAATACATGATGACTTCTACGAGAATATTTATTTGAGTGACAGCCGCTTACACGCGGATTTTGATGAGGGAAAAAAGAAATCTCATGAAATTATAGAAGGAATATGCGAGCACCTCGTTCATGAGGACGACCGTTCTTATTTTAGAGAGATGTTTGATATGGATACTATAGAGGCGAGAATTGCAGAGGAACCAGGTGGTGCTGTAGTAGGCTTCTATAGAATTTTAGATTCCAGATACAATTATGTATGGAAGACAGTAACTCTATCCATAATGCATTTTGAAAATAACGATTGTGTGCTTTGTTGTGTAAGCGAGGCGCCAAATGAAATTGCAAGGCGTATGACTGATAGCCAGCAGGAGAGACGTAATTTAGATGAGGATAGCAGAATTGATGCAATAAACATGAATCCTACATTTGAAAACATTTTGCAGCTGATTCCTGTAGGTGTTTTCTGGAAGGACAGGGAGCGAAAATTCCTTGGTGCAAACCAGATGTTTTTGGATTACTATGGCCTTCAATCAGTTCAGGAAATTATAGGAAAAACAGATGAGGACATGGGTTGGCACATAAATCCAGACGCCTTCAAGAAGGATGAACTGGAGGTAATCAATAATGGTCGTACTATCGAAAATGTCCGTGGAGAATGCATTGTCAGAGGTAGCGTAAGAAAGATTGCAGCCAGCAAACAGCCTTACGTTGTGGATAGAAAAATAGTTGGTTTGGTAGGCTATTTCAAGGATGTTACTGATGAACTGAAGGAGCAGGAAAAGCTGGAACTTTTAACTATGACAGATGCTCTTACAGGACTATACAATCGACGTGCTTTTGCTGAGATAGTTGAAAAATTTATGCATCAGTATGAGTCTGACAAAACAGATTTCGCACTTATGATGGTGGATATTGATAAGTTCAAGCAAATCAACGATCTGTATGGCCATGATTATGGTGACTTGGTGCTTACGAAGGTCAGCAACATTTTGAAGCATGTAGCATCTGATAATAGTGTAGTTTTCAGGTTTGGTGGTGATGAGTTCGTAATCCTTCATCAGCATAAAAATACAGCAGAGCTTGAAAGCATAAAGCTGGAAATCCTAGCCGAATTAAATCGAGCAAATCAGATGTCGACCAACTCTATAAATGTTCAGCTATCGATAGGTGTAGCTGTTTATTCAGAGTACGGAAACCTGAGAGATTGCCTTGAAGCAGCTGATAAAGAGATGTACGCAGAGAAAGAACAACATAAAAAGGAGTAATAGTATACAAAAACAAAATGCGAAAAATGTGTATTATGACGGAATTTGATTATTTGTGATTGAATATGACTATTTATGATTGCCACCATGATTTACTAATGTTATATTTTGATTGTATTAATCATAAATGAGCAGAAATGCTCAAAGGGGTGGTGATTGAATGCTTACTGAAGAGAGAAGGACACGAATAATCGAAATCGTCAATGAAAAGAAGGCTGTATCTGTAAATGAGCTTGTTGAGCTTTTGGATACATCAGCAGCCACAATCAGACGAGATATAAATGAACTGAATCGTTCTCACAAATTAATAAAGGTGTTCGGTGGAGCTACTTCAATCTCAGCGAAGGATGTCATCACCAAAGAAGATGCCGTTAAACAAAAGGTTCAGAAAAACGTCGCTGAAAAGGGCAATATAAGCCGCTATGCTGCTGGTCTTATTCAGGACAATGATTTTGTTTATATCGATGCCGGTACCACTACACTGGCCATGCTGGAATTTATTAATAACCATAAAGCAAAATACATCACAAACGGTGTTGTTCACGCGAGAATCCTTATGGAAAAAGGACTTGAGGTTATTATGATTGGGGGAAGACTTAAGGCTTCCACAGAGGCAGTGGTTGGTCCAGATTGTACAGAGTTCATTCGTAAATATCATTTTACGAAGGCGTTCATGGGTACCAATGGAATTTCAGTTCATGCAGGCTTCACTACACCAGATGCTGATGAGGCCATGATTAAGACAGCCGCCATCAGACATGCATATAAGTCATTTATTCTGGCGGATCACACGAAATTTGATGAAGTTAATTCTGTGACTTTTGCAGAGATTGGTGATTGCACCATCATCACAGACAAGCTTCCATCAAAGGATTATATGAACAACACTACAGTAAAAATCTGTAGCGAATAGGAAATAGAATACGGAGGTACGAAGATGGTTTATACGGTTACATTTAACCCTGCAATCGATTATGTAGTACGAATGGATGGAGATTTACTCCCAGGTATGACAAATCGTTCTGCTAGTGAGGAGTATTATTTCGGCGGAAAGGGTATCAATGTATCCATGGTTTTAGCTGAGCTTGGTGTTAAGAGCACAGCCCTTGGTTTTGTTGCAGGATTCACAGGAAAAGCAATCGAGGAAGGTGTTCGCGAGCAGGGCATTGATGCAGAGTTTATTAAGCTTAAAGAAGGCAATTCCAGAATCAATGTAAAGCTTAAGGCTTCAGAGGAGACTGAGATTAATGCTCAGGGACCAAAGATTGATGAAGAATCTCAGATGGAACTTTTTAATAAGCTTTCAAAGTTAGTTGAGGGTGATGTTCTTATACTTGCTGGTTCTATTCCAAATTCACTTCCAGATGACGTTTATGAAAGAATTCTTTCAGCGCTCGATGGAAAGGGAATTCAGTTTGTTGTTGATGCAACAAAGGATTTGCTCACAAACGTTCTTAAGTATCATCCATTCCTTATCAAGCCAAACAACTTCGAGCTTGGCGAGATTGTAGGAAAGGTGCTTACTACAGACGATGAGATATATGAAGGAGCATTAAAGCTTCAGGAAATGGGAGCGAGAAACGTTCTTATTTCAATGGCAGGCGATGGCGCTATGCTGGTTGATGAAAATGGCCAGAGATACCGCATCGGCGTACCAAAGGGACAGGTTAGAAATTCAGTAGGTGCTGGAGATTCAATGGTAGCAGGCTTTGTGGCAGGTTACATGAAGGAGAAGAATTACGACACAGCACTTAAGATGGGTACAGCAGCAGGTTCAGCAACAGCTTTCTCAGACGGACTTGCAAAGGCAGCTGATATCGAAGCTTTGTATAAAACATTGAAATAAATGTTTATATAAATTTTATTAATGTTTTTAATGTAGGAGGGAATATGAAAATTTCAGAGTTTATCGATCCTAAAGGGATCAAGCTTCAGGTTGCGTTAGAAGACCAGAACGATGCAATTGATCAACTCATTGCACTTCATGATTCTGTAGGTAACTTGAAAGACGTAGCACAGTTCAAGGAGGCTATCCTTGCACGTGAGGCAAAGGGTTCAACAGCTATCGGAAATGGTATCGCTGTTCCTCACGGAAAGTCAGCAGCTGTTGCAAAGGCAGCTGTTACAGCTATTACTTGCCCAGCAGGTGTTGATTATAAGGCACTTGATGGCAAGCCAAGCAATCTTTTATTTATGATTGCAGCTCCAGAGGGTGGAGCAGATACTCACCTTGAGGTGCTTTCTAAGCTTATGACAATGCTTATGGATGCAGCATTCTGCAAGACTCTTGTAGAGGCTAAGACAGTTGATGAATTCCTTGGACTTATCGACAAGAAGGAAGCAGAGAAGGATGCAGCTTCTGGCGTAAAGGCTACTTCTGGTTCTGGTTCAAAGAAGATTGTCGCAGTTACAGCATGCCCAACAGGTATTGCTCACACATTTATGGCTGCTGAGTCTCTTGAGCAGAAGGCTAAGGAGCTTGGCATTGGTTTCAGAGTAGAGAAGGATGGTTCTGGCGGAGCTAAGGATCCTCTTACAGCTGCTGAAATCGCTGAGGCAGATGCAGTTATCGTTGCATGTGATAAAAATATCGATATGAGCGTTTTCGATGGCAAGAAGGTTGTGCTTGCTTCTACAAAGGAAGCAATCCACACACCAGAGAAGCTTTTCGAGAAGGCTGAGACAGCTTCTGTATATCATCACACAGGAGCAGTTACAAAGAGAGCAGATGATTCTAACGAGACATTAGGACGTCAGCTTTACAAGCACTTAATGAATGGTGTATCACACATGCTTCCATTCGTTATTGGTGGTGGTATCCTTATCGCTATCGCATTCTTGCTTGATGATTATTCAATTGATCCTAGCAACTTCGGTTCTAATACACCTGTAGCTGCTTGGTTCAAGACAATTGGTGGTGGAGCATTTGGATTTATGCTTCCTATCCTTGCTGGTTTCATTGCTCAGTCAATTGCTGACAGACCAGGTCTTGCAGTTGGTTTCGTAGGTGGTCTTCTTGCATCAACAGGAGCTACATTCGCTAACCCAGGTGGAGCTATTCCATCAGCCTTCCTTGGTGCATTAGTAGCAGGTTTTGCAGCAGGCTACTTCATGAAGTGGCTGGAGAAGGTTTGCGACGTACTTCCACAGTCTCTTGAAGGTATCAAGCCAGTACTTATTTACCCACTTTGCGGTATCACAGTAATCGGTATTATAATGTGCGCAATCAACCCAATCGTTGGTGCCCTTAACGCATGGATTTCAGGTGTTCTTACAGGAATGGGAACAACATCACTTATTCCTCTTGGAATCATCCTTGGTGCTATGATGGCTACAGATATGGGTGGTCCACTTAACAAGGCAGCATATGTATTCGGTACAGCTGCTCTTGCAGAGCAGAACGAAGTAGGCTGGATGATTATGGCAGCAGTTATGGTTGGTGGTATGGTTCCTCCAATCGCTATCGCTCTTGCTACACTTATCTTCCCTAAGAAGTTTACAGTTGCTGAGAGAAAGGCTGGTCCAGTTAACTTTATCATGGGCTTCTGCTTCATCACAGAGGGTGCTATCCCTTATGCAGCAGCAGATCCACTTCACGTTATCCCATCTCTTATGGTTGGATCAGGCGTGGCAGGTGCTCTTTCAATGGCATTCAAGTGCACACTTATGGCTCCACACGGTGGAATCTTCGTATTCCCAGTAGTTGGTCATGCTGTACTTTACCTTGTAGCTCTTGCAATTGGTTCAGCAGTTAGCTGCGTACTACTTGGTGTATTAAAGAAGACAGTAGAAGACTAATAATATAGAAGAAATAATATTATAAGCTTTCATACCATTCCGAGGGGGCTTCCTCTCGGAATGGGTTTTTGTTTATTTTTGTTATTTATTTGACAAAAACTTATATTTTTTTTAGAGAAACAATAATAGACAAATAGGTTGTTTTTCTATAAAGTATATAAATGTACTTTTTTAGGGATTAATTAGTACGTTGAAACGAAAGGAGATATTTATGGTTTCAAAAGTAGTTAAGGTTACAAACGAGCAGGGTATGCACATGCGTCCAGCTACAGTTTTCAGCGCAGCTGTTACACCATTTGAGTCAGATGTTAAGATTGGATACAATGGTATGCAGTACGATGGAAAGAGCGTTATGATGCTTATGGCAGCTTGCATTAAGTGTGGAGCAGAGATCGAGATCATCTGTGATGGTTCTGATGAGGAAGCTGCACTTGCTAAGGCTGTTGAGCTCGTAGAGAGCGGTTTAGGAGACTAATTCGTTACACTATTCATATTTAGAGGGAGGAACATCTATGTACAAGGGCATAGAAGCATCTAGAGGAATAGGTATTGGTAGTATCTGCCTCATCGTAGAGCGCGACTTATCTTTTGAGTCAAAGCACATTGATGATACAGATGCAGAGAAAGCAAGATTTAATTCAGCTATTGATAAGTTCAAGGCTGAGACAGCTGAAATGGCTGAGAATATTAGAAAGAACATCGGTCCAAAAGAGGCTGAAATCATGGAAGGTCACTTAGCTATGATCAACGATCCAACAATGGCTGGTGAGATGACTAAGATGATTGAGGCTGGTCAGTGTGCAGAAGCAGCAGTTACAGCTGTTTGCGATATGTTCATTGGCATGTTCTCTAAGATGGAAGACGATATGATGCGTCAGCGTGCATCAGATATTTCTGATATCAAGATTAGCTTGCTTAAGATTTTACTTGGGGTAGAAGATGTTGATATTAGTAAGGTTGCTCCAGGCACTGTTTTAGTTGCCCACGATCTGACACCTTCTATGACATCTCAGATTGTTAAAGAGAATGTTGTTGGTATTATCACAGAGGTTGGAGGTAAGACTTCACATTCTGCTATTCTTGCAAGAGCCTTAGAGATACCTGCTGTCCTTTCAGTTCCTGGAATTACAGAGCTTGTTAAGGACAAGGATACTGCTATCGTCGACGGTACAGAGGGTGATGTATATATCAATCCAGATGGTGACGTAGTTTCGAAGTACGTTATCAAGCGTGAAGAGTTTATCCGTGCTCAGGCTGAGCTTAAGAACTTCTTCGGTAAGGAGACAGTTACAGCTGACGGAGACAGAGTAGAGCTCTTCTGCAACATTGGAACACCTAAGGACGCTAAGAAGGCTATCGAATGTGACGGTGAAGGTATCGGCCTTTTCCGTTCAGAGTTCTTATTCATGGACAAGCCACATCTTCCAACAGAGGATGAGCAGTTCGAGGCTTACAAGGAAGCCGTTGAGACTATGGCTGGTAAGACAGTCATTATCCGTACTCTTGATATTGGTGGTGATAAGGATATCCCTTATCTTGGTCTTGAGAAGGAAGAGAATCCATTCTTAGGATACAGAGCAGTTCGTTACTGCTTAGCTAATAAAGATATTTATAAGACACAGCTCAGAGGTCTCCTCAGAGCCAGCGCTTATGGAAAAGTTAAGATTATGGTACCACTTGTTACTTGTGTTGATGAGGTTCGTGCTGTTAAGGCTCTTGTTGAAGAGTGCAAGCAGGAGCTTAAGGCAGAGGGCATCAAGTACGATGAGAACATCGAGGTTGGTTGCATGGTTGAGACAGCAGCAGCTTCACTTATTGCTGATCTTCTTGCAAAGGAAGCAGATTTCTTCTCAATTGGTACAAACGACTTAACTCAGTATACAATGAGTGTTGATAGAGGAAATGCAAATGTTGCATACCTTTACTCAGCATTTCAGCCAGCAGTTCTTCGTTCAATCAAGAACATTATTCAGGCTGGTAACGCAGCTGGTATTCCAGTTGGTATGTGTGGTGAGGCAGCAGCAGATCCACTCATGATTCCACTTCTTATGTCATTCGGACTTGATGAGTACTCAGTGAACCCAGTTCTCGTACTTACAGCCCGTAGCATTATTTCTAAGTGGTCTAAGGCTGAGGCTGATGCTTTAGCAGAGAAGGCTCTTAGCCTTTCAACAGAGGCTGAGGTAGTAGCTCTTCTTAAGGCTTCTGCAAAATAATGTGAATTAAATCAAGAAATGGTATAATAAACCTTGAGCAATTTAGTTGCTCAAGGTTTTTTTATTATAAAAAGCCTTTCCCTTGAGGGGAAGGTGGCCCATAGGGCCGGATGAGGTGAATATGAAAAATACAAACATGAACGTAGCGGACGCAGTAGATAATCGAAACCAGGTCATTGTTAGAACAAGTATCATAGGAATAATTGCCAATCTTCTTCTGGCAGGATTTAAGGCACTGGTAGGTTTATTATCAGGTTCTATCGCCATTATTCTTGATGCAGTGAATAATTTATCAGATGCTCTTTCGTCTGTAGTTACAATTATAGGTACCAAGCTGGCAGGTAAGATGCCTGACAAGGAGCATCCTATGGGCCACGGACGTGCAGAATACCTAAGTGCTCTTTTAGTAGCAGCAATTATTATTTATGCAGGTCTTACATCGTTGAATGAATCTATTCTTAAGATTGTTCATCCAACTGAGGTAAAATATGAGACTTTTACATTAGTTGTTCTCGTGGCAGCTATTTTTGTGAAATTTTTCCTTGGAAGATTCGTAAAATCAACAGGCGAAAAAGTGAATTCCAGCGCTCTTATAGCTTCGGGAGCAGACGCAAGTTTTGATGCTATTATTTCTACATCTGTTTTGCTTTCGGCTATAATATATATTGCTTTTGGTATTTCACTTGAGGCGTGGTTAGGTGTGATTATTTCCTTAATCATCGTAAAGGCTGGTTGGGAAATGATGTCAGATACTCTTGATGATATCCTTGGACGTCGCCCAGACAGAGAGCTTACCGTTGGTATCAAGAGACTTATCTGTGAGGAGCCAGAGGTTCGCGGGGCTTACGATTTAGTGCTTAATAACTATGGTCCAAATAAATTTTTCGGTTCTGTACATATTGAGTTGCCGGATGTTATGACTGTAGAAGAGGTGGATAATCTTACACGTCGTATACAGGCAAAGGTATTCAAGGAGACAGGAGTTGTCCTGACAGGTGTTGGTGTGTATTCATATAACACTAAGAATGACGAAGCGGCTCGCATTCGTAACCGAGTTCTCGAGATTGTTAAGCAGCATGAATGGGCGCTTCAGTTACATGGCTTTTATGTTAATACAGAGACAAAAGAAATGCGCTTTGACGTAGTATTCAGCTTTGAAATAGTTCACACTGAAGGTGTTGAGATTATACATAATGAAGTACTTGCAGAGTACCCAGAATACGATATTCAGATTGCCGCTGATGTAGATGTGGCAGACTAGGATAAGACAGGAGAATCGAGTAATGAAACAGACACAGGACAAAGAAAGAAATCTTACCATGATGATGGATGAGTATGAGTTGACTATGGCCAACGCATATTTCAATGATCCAACCATCGATCCAAAAACAATGGTAAGTTTTGATGTATTTTACAGAAAGAATCCAGATGGGGGCGGTTTTGCAATCTTTGCAGGTCTTCAGCAGATTAAGGATTATCTTTTAAATATGCACTTCACAGATGAGGATATTGCTTATCTTCGAAGTGTAGGTCATTTTACAGAGGACTTTTTAGAGTACCTGAAGAATTTCAAATTTACAGGCGATGTGGATGCATTCCCGGAGGGAACTATCATGTATCCAAATGAGCCTATTATCACTGTTACAGCTCCTATTATTGAGGCACAGTTGGTGGAGACTGAGATTCTTGCTCAGGTAAATCATCAGTCTCTTATAGCTACAAAGGCCAGCCGTATTGTAAGAGCCGCTGCAGGTCGTGCTGTTTCAGATTTTGGCGCAAGACGTGCACATAATAACGATGCAGCAATTTACGGAGCAAGAGCAGCTTATATTGGTGGTGCTGCAGGTACTGCAACAGTTTCTGCAGGTCAGTATTTTGAGATTCCAATTGGCGGAACAATGGCCCACAGCTATGTAATGTATTTTACAAGTGATGATAATGATTATGGTACATCAGAGCTTCAGGCTTTCAGAAGCTTTGCAAAGAGCTACCCTAACAACTGTATTCTTCTTGTAGATACTTATAATGTTCTTAAGTCAGGTGTACCTAATGCTATAAAGGTATTCCAGGAGATGAAGGATGCAGGTATCAAGTCAAAGAGCTTTGGTATCAGAATTGACTCAGGTGACTTGGCATATCTTACAAAGAAGTCTCGTCAGATGCTTGATGCTGCGGGCTTTACAGACGCTAAGATTATCGTAAGTAACTCACTTGATGAGTACACCATCACATCTATTCTTCAGCAGGGTGGTCAGGTTAATTCCTTTGGTGTTGGCGAGCGTCTTATCACAGCAAAATCTGAGCCTGTATTTGGTGCGGTATATAAGCTTTGCGCAGTTACAGATGCCAAGACTGGAAAGACTATTCCAAAGATTAAGATTTCTGAGACAGTGGAGAAGATTACTAATCCTGGTCTCAAGGATGTATATCGAGTTAAGGATGAGCACGGAAGAGCAGTAGCAGATATGCTTGCAATCAAGGGAGAGCTGGTAGATATGTCTGTTGCTGGTGGTTACAAATTCGTAGACCCAGAGCAGCCATGGAAGAGCACTCATGTATTTGAAAATTGTACAGTAGATCTTCTTCAGAAGCCTCTTATCAGAGATGGCAAGGCAGCATGTGAGGATGAGGATATTCAGACAATCAGAGCAAGAGTAAAGGAACAGCTGGAGACCAGTGTATGGCCTGAGGAGCAACGTTTCGAGAATCCGCATAAGCACTATTTGGATATGACTCCTGCATACTATAACATGAAGATGGAACTCTTACGTGAAGAGGATAAATAAGATTGATATCAGATTTACAGATTAAAGAATATAATACAAAGCTTGCGCAGCATGATTTAGCCCTTGTGTTTTCGGACCAAGGGCTTTGCCTTACTGATGGCAAGCTTCAAATAATGGCAGATTTCAGGGAAATGCTTCCAAGATTAAAGCAGAGTAATCTTCAGCGAGAGATGCTTGTGAAGGCTGCAAGGATAAAGGGGCAGGAGATGCCTCAGACTCTAGTGGATGCCACGGCAGGCTTTGGTGAGGATTCCCTTATTTTAGCGGCGGCTGGCTTTCAGGTACGTTTATATGAATTCGATGAGATAATAGCGGTACTTCTTCAGGATTGCATGGAAAGAGCAGCGGAAATTCCAGAGCTAAAGGCGGCAGTAGGTCGCATGGAGCTTATTTGTGGAGACAGTGTGGAGGGCATGAAGAATCTGGATTATACGCCGGATATTGTTCTTCTTGACCCAATGTTTCCAGCCCGTCAGAAGAGCGGGCTGATTAAAAAGAAATTCCAGCTGATTCAAAGGCTTGAAAGTCCATGTAGCACTGAAAATGAGCTGTTAGAAGCAGCAGAGATGGCTGGACCTAAGCGAATAGTAATCAAACGTCCTCTCAAGGGACCATATCTGGCTGACAGAAAGCCAAGCTACAGTTTAGAGGGGAAAGCTATTAGGTACGATTGCATGGTTTACGCAAGATAAAGGGCCTTTGAGTATAATTCATCAAATGGCATTTTTTGTTCACGGAATACCCTTATTTTTATACTAAAATCAATGATATATAACACAAGTAGTGTGCGTATCTTTAAAAAGAGGGTAAAAATGAAAAAGAATAAGCGTACAACAGTCAGAAGAAGAATAACTAGGCATGTAGTAATTGCAATTGCAATAACTATCACGGTTATGACTATTGTTAATCTTATATATTTGTCTCGACGAATTATCGAGCAGCAGGAGATGAAGCTGGAGCTTGCTACTCAAATGAGTGCTGGCGAAGTGCAGAATTGGATTAAGGACATGTCTACTGTTACAGAAGATATGGCAAGTTCTCTTACTGCTTTAGGTGATTTGAATGAGGTTACAGTGCGAGCCGTCGTAGACAGAGTGGCATTGAATCATCCTGAGCTCTATTATGTATATTTCTCAGACAGACTGGGTAATGCGACTATGGCTAGAGGAGTTCAGTTTGCTGAAGGGGTAGACCCTAGAGAACGAGTTTGGTATAAGACTGCAGAAGCGCTAGGCCATACGGTAGTAATAGATCCTTATTCCAGCGCATCGCGACCAGACGTCATGATGGTAACAGTTGCCACTCCTGTTTATTGGGGAACAATGCTAGTTGGAGTTGTTGCTGTTGATGCAGATATTGCAACTGTTCAGGATTTTATTAATTCGATAGATTTTGAAAATGGTTCCTATGGGTTCCTTTTAGATAGCAAAAATAATATAATCGCTCATCCAAACGCCGATTTTAATCCAAAGAATGGAAATATAACATCAGCAGTGGATGTTATGCCTGAACTGGATGATATTTTATCCACATCAAAGCAGGATAAATATATAACAGCTCCTGACTATACAGGTAAAAGAATGGTATATTCAGCTCAAACGCTTGAGGGTAGCAGGTGGACAGTGGCTGTGGCCTATCCAGAGTCTAACTTTCTTTCGCATGTGGATCGAGGAATTCGAATTAGTTTGTTTGTGGCAATATTGTGTGCAATTCTAGCAGTTGGTGATATTACAGTTACAGTTAGAAGAGTACTGAAGCCTCTAGGTAAGATTAATCCGGCAATGCAAAAAATCGTGGAAGGCGATTTCTCTACCAAGCTAAATTTCGCTGAAGCAAATGATGAGATTGGTGATTTACAGGATGAACTAGCTATTGTGTTAGAGGCTTTGTCAAAGGTAATTGACAAGCAGGCTTATGTGCTTTCTGAGATGGAAAATGGAAATCTTATTGTGGAGGATATTGAGAACTTCCCAGGAGAATTGAATCAGATTGCCAAGTCAGTTAATTCAATCAAGGAAACCTTCAACGATATTATTTCAGATATTCAGTTCTCAGCAATCAATTTACAAAGCTATGCTATGGGTATTAATGAGACAACTGATATGGATGAAATGAGGATGATATTTGAGGAGCTTTCTGCGGAAGCAAACGCATTAATGGATAAGACATCAAAGTTCATCACAATGCCAGGTGGACCAAAGACTACAGACTATGATTCAACTGGTGCATATAGCAGTCAGAATGATTATCGTGATGATTTTTAATTATTGACAGAAATAGAATAAGAAACAGATTTAGAGTCTCTGACGAAAATCAGAGGCTCTTTTTGTATTGTTTTTACAAAAATAGCGCAACCGATTGCAAACGGAGATTTCTTGTGGTAGGGTTTGTACTGAGGTGGAAAATATATGGGACATACATTAGATTCGATAGCTAAGGAGCTTGGTCTTTCAAAGACAACGGTAAGCCGTGCAATTTCAGGCAAGGGTCGTATTTCCGAGGAAACAAGACAAAAAGTTAATAAATATATCAAGGAGATTAACTACAGACCTAGCGCTGTAGCACGCTCTCTTGCGGCCAATCGTACTTTCAACGTAGGGCTTGTAGTGCCTGCGGATTCTGCTTTGGGAGAGATGCCATACTTCCAGACTCTTATGACAGGAGTCTGCGACAGAGCTATGGATTATGATTATGATGTTCTTATCCTGCTTGCTGATAACGATGGAATCACACCTTTGAAGCATGCTGTTCAGAATCGTAAGATTGATGCGGTTATTGTCAGCCGTTGCGAGAGAGATTCCATGGTTATTAATTTCTTGAAAGCTTCAAATATTCCTTATGTAGTAGTGGGAAATCCTATGGATGACGAGGTGCTCTGTGTAGATCATGATAACCAGGGCGCGGCATCAAGAATGATTGAAACACTTATTGATAAAGGGATTACACGTATGGCTCTCATTGGTGGTGGTGAAAATATTAATGTAACCCACAGCCGTTTAGAGGGCTTTAGAGATGGCTTTAAAAACAAAGGTCTTAAGGCAGACGAAAGTCTGATTTTCTTAAATATGCATAAAAGCGCAAGGATGGATTCTGTGTTGCGCGAGGTTATTTCAGAGGGGGCAGAATGTATTGTCTGCATGGATGATATGCTTTGCAACTCCGTATTAAACTGCCTCCACAATGATGGTATTTCTGTGCCTGAGGATGTAAAGCTTTGCTCCTTTTATGATTCTAACTTACTATCAACATCAAAACCTTCAATAACCAGCCTTTATTTTGATGCAAAGAGACTGGGAAGTGAATGTATTGAGCTTCTGATGCGCAACCTAGATGGTGAAAGTGTCACAAACTTGGTAGTGACTGACTTTAACATTCAGATGCGCGACAGCACAACTTAGTAAAAATTAATAAAAAAGATACACAATAGTCGTTAAATTTGCTGTGTTGACGAAAAACGCTACAAAGGATAGGATTATGTATGAAGAACAACCGGTTGCACAATGACGACAACCTGGGAGTATAAATATCATGTAAAAAATGGAGGAATAATCATGAAGAAAAAGTTAGTATCAGCACTTCTTGTTTCTACAATGGCAGTTTCTGCATTTGTAGGATGCGGTGCAGCAGCTGAGGAAACACCAGCAGCAGATTCAACAGAGTCTACAGAGGAGACAGCAGAGGCATCTACAGAGGATGCAATTGCAAATCTTATTGCAGCAACAGAGGGAACAGTAAACATTGACCTTTGGTGCTCAGAGACAGAAGAATATCAGACAGTTATGAAGAAGCTTTGCGATGATTTCGCAGCTCAGTATCCAGATGTAGATTTCAACATCACACTTGGTGCTGTTTCAGAAGCTGATATGAAAGATAGAGTGTTAGAGGATGTTGAGGCAGCAGCTGATGTATTCGTATTCCCAGATGATCAGCTTGAGGCACTTGCTAAGGCAGGCGCTCTTAACGAGGTAGCAGCTCAGTATACATACGATATGAACGAGACAGATACTCCAGCAACAGTTGAGGCTGCACAGTACGATGGAAAGCAGTATGGCTATCCATTCACAGCTTCTAATGGATATTTCTTATACTATGACAAGAATCAGTTATCTGATGAAGATGTAGCTTCTTGGGAAGCACTTACAGCAAAGGCTGAGGAGCTTGGTAAGGAAGTTGGTTGTGAGACAGCAAACGGCTGGTACTTATATGGATTCTTCAAGGGCGCTGGTTGCAACCTTACAGAGAACGAAGATCAGTCAAACAACTGTGATTGGAACAATGAGACAGGTCTTGCGGCAGCAGAGGCACTTCAGGAAATCGCTTCTTCTAAGGCATACAAGAGCTACGGAAACGATGACCTTCTTGCAAACCTTAACGATGGCAAGGTTGTAGCTTATGTATCTGGTACATGGAATGTAAACGCATTCTCAGAGGCTTATGGTGATGGCTATGCAGCCACAAAGCTTCCTACATTCAAGGTAAATGGTGAAGACAAGCAGATGGCTTCTTACTCAGGATACAAGTTCGTAGGTGTTAACGCATACGCAGAGAACACAGGTTGGTCAATGCTTCTTGCTGAGTACCTTACAAACGCAACATCTCAGGAAGCTGTTTACGAAGCAACAGGTGAGGGCCCTTCAAACACAGAGGCACTTGCAAAGGCTTCTTCTCCAGCACTTGATGCTCTTGCAGCTCAGTCAGAATTTGCACAGCTTCAGAGAGTTGGTGGCAACTACTGGACACCAGCAGAGTCACTTGGAAAGAACATCCTTGAGGGCAAGGTAAGCCAGCAGGTACTTGATGATGCTGTAGCAGGTATTACACAGCCTGTAGAATAAGCAAGTATTTTGTCTAGCGGAGCGAAGGCAAAATGTTTGCCACGACGCAGCCTCTTTGCCGAAGGCAATCATAATGGCTGCGTCTTCCCGCTAGTATGATGTAGACTTCCCCCTGATAAGGGGGAAGCCTTTTATATGAAGAGGACTATGTATGAAGAAAATCGGTAATTACTTTAAAGACTTTGGGCAAGCAATAGCCCACGGCGACATCTGGGTAAAGCTTTCCCTTATCATCATGGGTGCAGGCTACTTTGGAAGAAAGCAGTTTGTGCGCGGCATACTCATGACAGTGCTCCAGATAGGAGTGCTGGCATCAATTTTTGGTGTATTTGCACCTTATATGTCAAAGCTCAATACTCTGGGAACGGTTCAGAGAGAAGAGATTTTTGATATTGTAACTATGAAAAAAACTGTTAATAATTACGATAATTCTCTGTTGATTCTCCTTTATGGAATTATTGGAATTCTGGTAATTATTGCATTTATCGCATTATATATTGGTAATATTAAAGCAACATATTGCCTTCAGAAGATGCAGGAGAACGGTGAAAAGCTAAATACATTTGTAGATGATATTGTTTCATTCAAAAATGAAAGATTCCACATCACCCTCCTTACTCTCCCAAGCTTAGGCGTAATTCTTATCAACATCATACCTATTTTATTTATGGTATGTATCGCATTTACGAATTATGATGAAAATCATCAGCCACCTACATATTTGTTTACATGGGTTGGTATTAAAAACTTCGTAAATCTTTTTACAACAAGCCAGACAATCACATTTGGTTACGCTTTTGTAAGAGTATTAATTTGGACATTGATTTGGGCTGTTCTTGCAACAGCAACAACCTTCCTTGGCGGTATTCTTCTTGCTCAGTTTATCAACCATGAGGACACTAAATTTAAGGGAATGTGGAGAACACTTTTTGTAATCACAATCGGTATTCCACAGTTCGTTACACTTCTTCTTATCAGTAAGATGTTTGGTGATAATGGTATCGTAAATACATTTTGCTCAAATGTAGGAATCCTTGATTTCTTCAAGAACATTGGATTGCTTAATGCGGCAGATTCCTTCATCCCATTTTTATCACGTCCAGGTTGGGCACACATAACAATTATTCTTGTAAATATATGGGTAGGTATTCCTTATCAGATGCTTGTTGCTACAGGTATTCTTATGAATATTCCATCAGACCAGATTGAATCTGCAAAGATTGATGGTGCAAACAAGTTCCAGATTTTCTGGAAGATAACAATGCCTTATGTAATGTTTATTACAGGCCCATCACTTATTCAGTCAGTTATCGGTAATATTAATAACTTTAATGTTATTTACTTACTTACATACAATTACCAGACAACAAATATGGCTATGGCTAATTCACATGCCAACGAGGTTGACTTGCTTATCACCTGGTTATTCAGACTTACAAATGAGTACAGTAACTTCAAGATGGCATCAGTAATTGGTATTGTAACATTCGTAGTTTGTGCGGCCCTTTCACTTCTTACTTTCTCAAGAATGATAGGTGGAGATAAAGAGGGGGTATACAGATAATGAAAAAAACATGGAAAATAGTCGGAAGACATATTGTTCTTGCAGTACTTGCATTTATTTGGTTGATACCAGTTTTTTGGTTGGTAGTAACAACATTTGGTGTGGAAAAGGGAATTAATACAAATCACTTCTTCCCGGCACATTGGACACTTGCAAACTATCATCAGCTTTTCTTTGAGCCAGATGCAGCAGCAAATTTCCCTGCGTGGTTTAAGAATTCAATGATTATCGGTGTCTTTAGCTGTCTTGTTTCTTCAATATTTGTAATCATGACAGCTTACGCATTTTCATTTATTGAATTTAAGGGTAGAAAGAAGCTTATGAGCTTTTCACTCATCCTTGGAATGTTCCCAGGCGTACTTTCAATGATTGCTATGTACTTCATTTTGAAGATGCTTGGACTTACTGATAGTGTAGTAGGACTTATTATCCTTTATTCAGGTGCATCAGGTCTTGGTTACCTGATTTTGAAGGGATTCTTCGATACAATTCCTACTTCACTTCACGAAGCAGCAAAGCTTGAGGGCGCATCAGAGGCAACAATCTTCGCAAAGATTGTAGTGCCACTTTCAAAGCCAATGATTGTTTATACAGTCATCAACTCCTTCCTTAATCCTTGGATGGACTTCGTAATGGTTCGTCTTATGATTAAGTCAAAGAATGCAGCGGACTGGACAATGGCTCTCGGACTGTTCAACTTATTACAGCGTGCTCTTGTTAACCAGTACTTCGCATACTTCTGTTGCGGTGGATTAATGATTGCAGTGCCAATCTCTATCCTCTTTATCATCATGCAGAAGTTCTACGTAGAAGGTGTTACTGGCGGAGCCGTGAAGGGATAAGGAAATTTTTTGTCGAGTCGACTTTAAGATAATTATATGTAATATATGTGAAATGCGCCCCACCGAGGGGCGCTTTTCTATAATATTTCATATTTTTTGTATACTCTTTACACAATTATAATGTAGTATAATGTCCATAAAACGGGGGGATTTACAATCCTGAAATTTTAAGGAGGAACCCGCAATGGACAATGAATTTAGAGAGTATATTACTTTTGTTGTAAAGACGAAAGATGGCAATGAAGTAGAAATGGCTGTCATTGACCAGTTCGAGTTTGAGAACAAAGGTTATGTAGCTGCTGCTATAGTTGACGGTGATACAGTTAGTGATGAGGGATGTTTTATCTATCGAGTAAAGGTTGGAGAAGAAGATTTTAAGGTAGAAAAAATTACTAACCAGATTGACTATAACAGGATTGCAGAAGCATACATGGAAATGATTTAAAAATTTTGACCAGCTCGACGGAGCTGGTCATTTAATTTTTAAATCATTTACTTTATAATCAAAAGAATGATGAAAAGATTTAATAGTGCGAAACTTAGAAAAATTATAATAGTGATACTCCTGTGGGTTGTTTTTATCGTAAAAGCAACTCTTGTTTTGCAAACTGCATATGAGGCTACAGATAGGGCTAAGGAATATGTAAAACATCCTGCGGAGGGTGTGACTGTTATCGATAAGACAAAGACATTAGAATTTACACCTGAAAATCCTACAGCAGGATTTATTTTTTACCCAGGAGCTCTTGTGGAACCGGATGCATATGCACCATTACTGGAACAGTTGGCAGAACATGGAATAAAATGCATTATGGTTAGAATGCCACATTATATGGCACTTTTGGATGCAAATGGTGCTCGTGGAATCAGAGAGATGTATCCTGAAATCAAGCACTGGTATTTAGGAGGTCACAGCCTTGGTGGTGCCATGGCTTCCATGTATGGAAACATTCATAGTGATGAATTTGATGGGCTTATCTTTTTAGCTGCTTATGCTACAGATGATTTGACAGATGATGATTTAAAGGTTCTTTTAGTTCGTGGAGATCAGGATAAAGTTTTAAACATGGACAGATACAACGAATGTCTAAAGAATCTTCCTTCAGATTATCAGGAATATGTTATCGAGGGTGGATGTCATGCTTACTTTGGAGATTATGGTCCACAAAAGAACGACGGCAACCCTTCTATCACAGTGGAGGAGCAGACTCGTCAAACCGTTGAAAAACTAGTAGATTTTATGGAATAATCTCGAAATTTTTGTGAAAGTAATTGTACAATTGAATTTTTTTCTATATTCTTTAAGCGGGAGCATATTGTTTGGTGATAGGAGGCAATATGAGTTTAAAGGATAAACACGTATACGAAAGAAATAAACTTGCATTTAAGTTTGGAACCATAATAATGGTGTTTGAAATTTTATCGACTATCGTCTACCAGGCAAGTCGAGTAGGCTTTTTGACCACCAATGTTATGTTAGTTATTCAGGCTTTAATTGCAGGTTTTTTTATTTATAGTTATCTTCGTTACAGCAAAAGAAACCGCGGAAAATATCTGATGATGGCATCTCTTATAGGTAGCTACTTTGTAGTAATGCTGGGAAGTGTTCACATCACCTATATTTGGGCTTTTGGACCAGCTCTTCTGATTGAGGTTTTGTTGTTCGCGGATAATACGTTGACGTTGGCCACAGCAGCATTGGTAGTAGCAATTAACGCCGGATATCTTCCTCTTTTCTACAAGTATTCAGTAGAAGTTGAAGATAGAAGGCATGCAGTTTCGACGGATTTAGTATTTTCGATTTTGATTAGTTTGATGGCAATTTTCTATGTACGCCTTAACAGTAAGCATAATGGGGAGTCCTTGGAAGAGATTGAAGAAGGTGCAAGACAGCAGGAAGAAAACGCCAGAGTCATGAAGGAAATAGGCGAACAGATTGCAGCAAAGCTTGAGGATGCTAATGACGCCATGGAGGGCTTAGCTACAAAGGTTCAGTCTTCTGCAGAAAGTGCACAGCAGATTTCTGAATCAGTTACCATGACCGCTGAGGCCGTACAGACTCAGACAGAAATGAATGCAAACATTACGGAGTCACTTGAAAACATTGCTCATCAGTCACGGGCTATGAGACGTAATGCTGATGAGGTTACAGAGAACATCACCGATGGTAATTCTCTTGTACAGGAGCTTAGAAAGAAGTCGGAGGAAGCATCTGCAATTAATGCTGAGACAGCTACAATGACAGCAGATTTGCAGCAGTCAGCGGATACAGTTAAAGATATTGTTAGTACCATTCTTGATATCAGTGGACAGACAAACCTGTTAGCTCTTAATGCATCTATTGAGGCAGCCCGTGCCGGTGAGGCTGGTAAGGGATTCGCGGTTGTTGCTGATGAAATTAGAGCTCTTTCAGAACACACAAAGGAATCTGCTGAGGAAATTGCAAATACGATCGATGAACTTATCAAGAAGGTAAATATTGCATCTGATAATATGCAGCGTTCCGTTGATTCAGCAAATCAGCAGGGTGAGATGATTGTGGAAACAGGAGACAAGTTCAAGGAGATTCTTGAGAAGGTTTCTGATTTAACAAGACGTGCAACAGTTATTTCTGAGGATGTTGATTCCTGTGTAGATGCAAACACAAAGGTTATGGATGCTATCAGTAATCTTTCAGCTACATCAGAAGAGGTTGCAGCATCAGCTGAATCCAGCATCACAATTAGTGAGGACTGCGAGGCTGATATGAAGAGCACAGAAGATATCCTTCATGCAATCCTTGAGATTAGTAGAGCAAGCAATTGATAATAGAAAAATAACATGGTCTGTGGCATTTGCTGCAGACCTATTTTCATTGCGCACAAGCAAACAAATGTTTGAATTTTATAAAGTCTGTGATATAATGATTCATGTACCGTTGGACTTATAGTTTAGGTGAAAATATGGATTTTAAATTACATTCACAGTTTAAGCCTACAGGCGATCAGCCTCAGGCTATAGAAGATTTAGTCCGTGGTTTCAAAGAGGGAAATCAGATGCAGACACTTCTCGGTGTTACTGGTTCTGGAAAGACCTTCACCATGGCTAATGTTATAGAGCAGCTGAATAAACCCACACTTATTATTGCTCACAACAAGACACTTGCGGGTCAGCTTTATTCCGAATTCAAGGAATTTTTCCCAGAGAATGCAGTTGAATATTTTGTATCCTACTACGATTACTATCAGCCGGAGGCCTATGTGCCTAGTACTGATACCTACATCGCAAAGGATTCCTCTATCAATGATGAGATAGATAAGCTTCGTCTTTCTGCTACAGCATCACTGTCTGAAAGAAGAGATGTAATTATCGTATCTTCTGTTTCATGTATCTATGGCATTGGTGAGCCAGATGATTTTCAGAACATGATGGTGTCCCTTCGTCCAGGAGATTTTAAGGACAGGGATGATGTCATTCACGAGCTGATTAATATTCAGTACATGAGAAACGATATGGATTTTGCCCGTGGTACATTCCGTGTCCGTGGAGATACATTGGAAGTCATTCCAGCCAACACCAGCGATTACGGTATCCGTATCGAGTTCTTTGGTGACGAGATAGACCGTATATGCGAAACAGAAATCATGACAGGTCAGGTGAAACGTGAGCTGGAGCATGTGGCTATCTTCCCAGCCAGTCATTATGTTATTCCGCAGGATAAGATTAACTCAGCCTGCGCAAGCATCGAGGCGGAGCTGGATGAGAGAATTAAATATTTTAAGTCAGAAGATAAATTAATAGAGGCTCAGCGAATTGGTGAGCGTACTAATTTTGATATAGAGATGCTTCGTGAGACAGGCTTCTGTTCCGGTATCGAAAACTACAGCCGTCACATGACTAATCAACAGCCAGGAGAGCCGCCAAAGTGTCTTATTGATTACTTCGGTGATGATTTCCTTATCATCGTGGACGAGAGCCACATCACCCTGCCACAGGTGCGTGGTATGTTTGCAGGCGACCAGGCTCGAAAGCGTACACTTGTTGAGTATGGTTTCAGACTTCCATCGGCACTTGATAACAGACCACTTAATTTTGGTGAGTTTGAATCAAAGATAGATCAGATTATGTTCGTAAGTGCCACACCAGGTGACTACGAAGAGGAGCACGAGATGCTTCGTACAGAGCAGGTTATCCGTCCTACAGGCTTGCTGGATCCAGAGGTGGAGGTTCGTCCTGTAGAAGGTCAGATTGACGACCTGTTCAACGAAATTAAGAAGGAAACAGCAAAGAAAAATAAGGTTATGATTACCACCCTTACCAAGCGCATGGCAGAAGATCTTACAGATTATCTGGCAGAGCTTGGAGTCAGGGTTAAATACATGCATTCCGACATCGACACCATGGAGCGTGCGGAAATCATCCGTGACCTGCGCCTGGATGTATTTGATGTACTTGTTGGAATCAATCTTCTTCGAGAAGGTCTGGATATTCCAGAGATTACACTGGTGGCTATTTTGGATGCTGATAAGGAGGGCTTCCTTCGTAGTGAGCGCTCACTTATTCAGACTATCGGACGTGCTGCCAGAAACTCAGAGGGCCATGTTATCATGTATGCCGACACCATGACAGAGTCCATGGAAAAAGCTATCTCAGAGACAGAGCGTCGTCGCGAGATTCAGAAGGCTTACAACGAGGCCAATGGAATCACTCCTACTACCATTCAGAAATCTGTCCGAGAGCTTATCTCCATTTCCAAGGACATTGCAAAGAAGGAAATGCAGTTTAAGAAGGACCCAGAAGAGATGGATAAGCAGGAGCTTGAAAAGCTTATTGCAGATATTCAGAAGAAGATGCAGAAGGCTGCCGCAGAGCTCAACTTCGAAGCAGCGGCTGAGTATCGTGACAAGATGGTAGAGTTAAAGAATATGTTATTGGAGTTATAAAATGAAAGAACGAAAATACATCAAAATAAAAGGGGCCAACGAGCACAACCTGAAAAACATCAGCATAGACATTCCACGTGATGAATTTGTTGTTCTCACAGGTCTTTCAGGCTCAGGAAAATCATCCCTGGCCTTCGATACAATCTTTGCCGAGGGACAGCGTCGCTACATGGAATCCTTATCCAGCTACGCCCGCCAGTTCTTAGGCCAGATGGAAAAGCCAAATGTAGAGCACATGGAAGGAATGCCACCTGCTATCTCTATTGACCAGAAGAGCACTAATCACAATCCACGTTCTACGGTTGGAACAGTTACTGAGATTTATGACTACATGCGCCTTCTCTATGCCCGCTGCGGTGTGCCACACTGTCCAAATTGTGGAAAGCCTATCAGCAAGCAGACAGTAGACCAAATGGTGGATGTGATTATGGCACTTCCAGAGCGCACCAAGATACAGCTTCTTGCACCTGTTGTAAGAGGCCGTAAGGGTACCCATGAAAAGCTTTTTGAGAAGGCGAAGAGGTCTGGTTATGTTCGTGTAAACGTTGATGGAAATGTCTACGATTTATCTGAGGAAATCTTATTAGATAAGAATATTAAGCATAACATTGAGATAGTTGTTGACCGTCTTGTTATCAAGGAAGGTATCGAGAAGAGACTTACAGATTCTATCGAGGCAGTGCTTAAGCTGGCTGAGGGTCTGATGATTGTAGATGTTATCGATGGAGAACCTATCAGATTTTCTGAAGGGTTCTCGTGTCCAGATTGTGGAATCAGTATCGATGAGGTGGAGCCACGAAGCTTCTCCTTCAACAATCCATTTGGTGCCTGCCCAGAGTGCTTCGGTCTTGGCTATAAGATGGAGTTTGATGAGGACCTTATGATTCCTGATAAAAGTCTTTCTTTCAACGGTGGCTGTGTGCAGGTAATGGGCTGGCAGTCATCTAGTAAGAAGG
Source organism: Pseudobutyrivibrio sp. 49 (assembly GCF_900100545.1). Classification (GTDB taxonomy): domain Bacteria; phylum Bacillota; class Clostridia; order Lachnospirales; family Lachnospiraceae; genus Pseudobutyrivibrio. The sequence continues at coordinate 131,086 of NZ_FNDP01000005.1, read as the reverse complement.
GGAGCTTTGCCCATGCGTTATTGGAGGCATTGGCAAGCGAGTACGATTTCTCTTTGGATACACCTTACAAGGAGTTACCAGAGAAGATTCGTCACATGTTCATCCATGGATTTGATAAGTCCGTTGACGTTCACTATGAGGGACAGCGTGGTCGAGGCGTTTATCCTACAGTGTTTGAGGGATTAATTGAAAATGTTAATCGTCGTTACAAGGAGACCTTCTCGGAGTCTGCCAAGAGAGAGTACGAGGAGTTTATGTTCTACAGCGAGTGCCCTTGCTGTCATGGACAGCGTCTAAAGAAGGAATCACTGGCTGTTACTATCGACGACAAAAATATTTTTGAAATGACTCAGTATCCTATCCATGAGCTTTATGATTTGATTGAGAATCTTCAGCTTACAGAGCAGCAGAAAAAGATAGGTGCTGTTGTACTTAAAGAGATTAGAAACAGACTTAAATTCATGGTGGATGTAGGCTTGGATTATCTTACCCTTGCAAGAGCTACAGCATCTCTTTCAGGTGGAGAGGCTCAGCGAATCCGTCTTGCTACCCAGATTGGTTCAGGACTTGTTGGCGTTGCCTACATTTTGGATGAACCATCCATTGGTCTTCACCAAAAGGATAATGACAAGTTATTAGCATCTCTGAAGGGGCTTAGAGACCTTGGAAATACGCTGATTGTCGTAGAACATGATGCGGATACCATGAAGGCTGCAGATTATCTTGTGGATATCGGACCTCGCGCAGGCAAGGATGGTGGAGAAGTGGTTGCCGCTGGTACGCCTGAGGAAATAATGGCTAACCCTAATTCCATCACAGGTCAGTATCTCAGTGGAAAGCTTTGCATCCCGGTCCCATCAGAACGCAGAGAGCCAAAGGGTTGGCTAACTATTAAGGGGGCCAGAGAGCACAATCTTAAGAATATTGATGTTGATATTCCACTTGGAATAATGACAGTTGTTACAGGCGTATCAGGTTCTGGAAAGAGCTCACTTATCAACGAGATTCTTTACAAGGATTTGGCTAAGCGCCTTAACAGAGCAAGAAAGATTTCTGGAAAGCATGATGATATCATCGGCACAGAAGCGCTTGATAAAGTAATTGACATCGACCAGTCACCAATCGGACGTACACCTCGTTCAAATCCTGCCACTTACACTGGTGTATTTGATCTGATTCGTGACTTGTTTGCTGGTACTACTGAGGCAAAGGAGCGTGGCTACAGCAAGGGCCGATTCTCTTTCAATGTAAAGGGTGGTCGCTGCGAGGCCTGCTCAGGTGATGGTATCATCAAAATAGAGATGCACTTCCTTCCTGATGTGTATGTTCCTTGTGAGGTATGCGGTGGAAAGCGTTATAACCGTGAGACTCTTGAGGTTCACTACAAGGGAAAGACTATCTACGATATCCTTGATATGACTGTTGAGGAAGCTGTAGAGTTCTTTAAGAATGTACCAAGCATCCTAAATAAGATTCAGAGTCTTTATGACGTAGGGCTTGGATATATCAAGCTTGGTCAGCCATCTACCACACTTTCAGGTGGTGAGGCTCAGCGAATCAAGCTTGCTACAGAGCTTTCACGTCGCGCTACTGGAAAGACAATCTATATCTTGGATGAGCCTACTACAGGTTTACATTTTGATGATGTAAACAAGCTTGTGGAAATCATGAGAAAGCTTTCTGATTCAGGAAACACTGTTGTAGTCATTGAGCACAACCTTGATGTTATCAAATGTGCAGATTACATTATTGACATGGGACCTGACGGAGGAGACCGAGGCGGTACAGTAATTGCCAAGGGCACTCCTGAGGAGATTGTGAAGGTTAAAAAGAGCTATACCGGACAGTATTTGAAAGAATACTTGAATCCTTAAAGATTTCGTATATAATAGAAAAGTAAAAATGCGTCATTCTGTCCAAATGGACAGTAATATACAATATACAGAAATTAGAAAGGAATAAGAAAATGGCAGGTTCAGATATCGGTATTGATTTAGGTACAGCGAGTGTTCTTGTTTATGCAAAGGGCAAAGGCGTTGTTTTAAAAGAGCCTTCAGTAGTGGCTTTTGATAGAGATACTAACAAGATTAAGGAAATTGGTGAGGAGGCACGTCTTATGATCGGACGTACTCCTGGTAATATTGTGGCAGTTCGTCCACTTCGTCAGGGTGTTATCTCTGACTACACAGTTACTGAGAAGATGATTAAGTACTTCGTACAGAAGGCTATGGGCAAGAAGAGCTATCGTAAGCCTCGTATCGCAGTTTGCGTACCTTCTGGTGCTACAGAAGTAGAGAAGCGTGCCGTTGAGGATGCAGCTTTTGCAGCAGGTGCACGTGAGGTGTCTATCATTGAGGAGCCTATCGCAGCAGCTATCGGTGCTGGTATCGATATTTCTCTTCCAATGGGTAACATGATTGTAGATATTGGTGGTGGTACAGCAGATATCGCTGTTATCTCACTTGGTAGCTCAGTTGTCAGCACATCTATCAAGGTTGCTGGTGATGATTTCGATGAGGCTATCGTTCGTTACATGAGAAAGAAGCACAATCTTCTTATCGGTGAGCGTACAGCCGAGGATATTAAGATTAAGATTGGTCGTTGCTTCCCACTTGGTGAGGCAGAGACTATGGATGTTAGAGGAAGAAACCTTGTTTCAGGTCTTCCAAAGACTATTACAGTTTCGTCAGAGGAGACAGAGGAAGCTCTTAAGGAAGCTACAATGCAGATTGTTGAGGCTATTCACTCTGTTCTCGAAAGAACTCCACCAGAGCTTGCAGCTGACGTTGCCGACAGAGGTATCGTTCTTACAGGTGGTGGTGCACTTCTTCGTGGTCTCGAGGAGCTTATCGAGGATCGCACAGGTATCAACACAATGACAGCTGACGAGGCTATGACATGCGTAGCTATCGGTACAGGCCGTTATGTAGAGCTTCTTGCAGATTCATAAAACATAGAATATTTAGATAACCCCTTTTGTTAAAAAATATAACAAAAGGGGTTATTTTTATTTTAAAGTATCCGATAACCTAGATGTAGAATAGTGTAAAGCTTGCAAAAATGTAGGAGGCTTACATGGTAAAAGGACTCTATACAGGCTATACCGGAATGGTTAACGAGCAGAGAAGAATGGACGTTATGACCAACAATCTTGCGAACTCTGCTACCACTGGATACAAGAAGGAAGCTTTGGTTGCACAAGCTTTTGATGAAAGACTTGCAATCAAAATTAAGGATACTTCTCATTTACACAATGCTCCTGAGGGAATCGGTTATATTTCATTAGGAACAAAGGTTGGTGAGACTTATACAAATTGGGACCAGGGAGCTTTTCAGATTACTGATAAGGATTCTGACGTAGCACTGGCAGGCAAAGGCTTCTTCGCTATTGAGTTCACAAACAAGGCAGGGGAAACCTCCATCAAGTACACGAGAGATGGTGCTTTTGTAGTTGATGTGGATGGTTATCTGAGAACTGTGGATGGTGATTTTGTTCTAACACAGGATGGAGCATTAAATTCACAGGGTGGCGAGGACAATTACGTGCAGATTGATCCGAATCTTAAATACGAGATATCTCCAGATGGAACCATCAGACAGAACGGAGAGGATGTTACCACTATAGGTATTGTAGATATTGAAGACTACGATTACATCAATAAATACGGCGAGAATCTTTACGATTTAATCGATGGAGGTACCGTAATTGAAGCAGAGGCAACAGTGCAACAGGGAATGCTTGAAGCCTCAAATGTAAACGTAATTGATGAAATGGTAAGCATGATTACAATCGCAAGAGCCTATGAGGCTGGTCAGAAGATGATTCAGACAGAGGATTCAACGTTAGAGAAGACATGTAATCAGGTTGGCAATGTATAGGAGGTAGCTAGATGGTAAGATCATTGTGGTCAGGCGCTTCTGGAATGAAGGGTCAGCAGATTCAAGTAGATACAATAGCTAACAACTTAGCTAACGTTAATACCACAGCCTATAAGGCTCAGTCTGCACAGTTCAAGACTTTGCTTTATCAGACACTTGAAGCTACAAGTACAAATGCACAGGGTGAATCAAAGCCTACAAGTGCACAGGTTGGTTTGGGTACAAGAGTAGCATCTTTGAATGCTAACTTTACGCAAGGTGCTCAGATGGCCAATGATAGTAAAACTGCAATGTGTATCATCGGCGAAGGCTTCTTTGCAGTACAGGATGGTGAGGAAAGACACTATACCAGAAATGGTAATTTTACTTGGGCAATTGGTCCTGATGGAAATAAGGTACTTACCACAGCTGAAGGATATCAAGTACTGGATCAGGCAGGTCGGGTGATTACACTTCCTGCAACAGCAGGTGAGCTTGGATTTGCAGTAAATATTGATGATGGTTCTACATCATATAAGGATGCAGCAGGAAATATTATTCAAACCGGACAGTCTATAGCGCTATACCAATTTACCAACAGAGTAGGACTAAATAAAATAGGCGAGAATCTCTATGATGAAAGTGATGCATCTGGAGAACCTATCAGCGAATGGAACACTGCGGGAGTTACCCGTAGCCAAATTGCACAGTGCTATTTGGAAGGCTCCAATGTAAATGTAGCTGATGAAATGGTAAATCTTATCATTGCACAGCGTGCATACGAAATGAACTCAAAGGCTATCACCACTTCAGATACAATGCTGGAGCAGGCTAATAACCTTAAGAGATAAAAGTAATTAAAAAGGGATAGTAGTTGTTGTCACGAAAGGGGACAAAAAAATGGATGTAACAGGAATGAGCACGTATTTACAAACACAATACGCGAATCAAACAAAGGCAAATGCCGAGGCAACTGCCAAATCTGTCAATGGTATTTCGAAGGATTCCAGTAAGGAAGAAATCACCAACGCAGTTAAGGATTTCGAGACTTACATGATGGAACAGGTTATCAAGCAGATGAAGGAGACCTTCGTAAACGAGGATGAGGATGAAGATACTACAATGTCTCAGTACAAGGATCTTTATCTTGATCAGGCCATTACACACATTGCTTCACAGCTGGTAGACCAGATAGGTGGTTCTGTAACAGACGATTTTGTAGAGCAGATTATGAGAAACTACGGAATCACAGGAACTTCAAGCCAGGCTTCAGAAAATGCAGGACTTGATGCTGAGAGAGTGTCAGACGATATTGCTCAGCAGAACGGAAGTACAGTAACTGGTGTACAGGCATAGTATAAGAAACCACCATGTTACACTCTCAAGCCTAAGATGTTACTACACTCAGCTGAAGAAAGCTTCGCTTTAGTAACACTTAGAGCTTGATAGTTACATGGTGGTATTTTTATGCTATCATTTATCGCATGGAAGAAATAACAGGTTACGTAGAAAACATAATATATAGAAATGCCGACAATGGCTACACAGTGCTGGATTTTGTGGTGGATGAGTTCCTTATCACTTGTACAGGAGTATTTCCTACAGTAGGTGAGGGAGAGAATCTTCTCCTGAGAGGAGATTACGTAGATCATCCTACCTATGGAAAGCAGTTCAAGGCTGTAAGTTATGAGGCGGTGGCTCCTACAGATGCTGCTTCTATGGAAAGATATCTTGGCTCTGGTGCAATCAGGGGAATCGGTCCGAAGCTTGCAGCCAGAATTATCAAGATGTTTGGTGGAGATACCTTCCGAATTATTGAAGAAGAGCCGGAGCGTTTAGCTGAGGTAAAGGGAATTTCCATCAACAAAGCTATGGAGATTTCAGACCAGATTGTAGGCGCCAAGGATATCAGAAATGCCATGATTTTCCTTGATAGATATGGATTACATGGTAACAAGGCTATCAAGATTTACAACCGCTTTGGAAATGATATTTACAACATAATCCAGAGCAATCCATATAAGCTTGCAGACGAGGTTTCAGGTATCGGTTTCAAAACTGCCGATGAGATAGCAAGCCAGGTAGGAATCAAGGTTGACTCTGAGTTTAGAATTAAGGGCGGTATCATGTATGTCCTTACCCAGGGGGCCAGCTTTGGTCACACATATTTGCCAGAGGATACTCTTGTAGATATGTCGGTGGATTTGCTTAAGGTAGATGCTGAGTCCGTAGCTGCGCAGATTATGAATCTGGCTATGGATAAAAAGCTGATTATAAAGCGAGATCCAGAGGGTAACCGTCAAATATATTCCAGAGCATTCTATCGTATGGAGGAATCCATTGCCGGAATGCTGAAGGATCTTAATGTGACCTACAAGGTGGACAGGGAAGATTTAGAGAAGGTCATCCGTCGAATTGAAAAAGAAGGAGAATTCCAGCTGGATGATTTGCAGAAGGAAGCAGTACTTGCAGCAGTTGAAAGAGGATTTTTCGTTCTTACTGGTGGTCCTGGTACAGGAAAGACCACTACCATCACCACCATGATTCATATATTCGAGGAAGAGGGGTACAACATCTTCCTTGGGGCCCCAACTGGACGTGCAGCGAAGCGAATGAGCGAAGCTACAGGCTACGAGGCTCGTACTATCCACAGAATGCTGGAGGTTTCTGGGCGTGTGGGTGATGATGACGATGACGTAACAAGCTTCGCAAAATTTGAGCGCAATGAGGACAATCCTTTGGAGTGCGATGTTATCATTATCGATGAGATGTCTATGGTAGATGTATCTCTTATGTTTTCCCTTCTTAAGGCAATATCACCAGGAACACGTCTTATTCTTGTTGGCGATGAGCATCAGCTTCCTAGTGTCGGACCGGGCAATGTTCTAAAGGATATTTTGGCTTCAGGACAATTCTGCTCGGTTACACTTGAGAAGATTTTCCGTCAGGCACAGGAAAGTGATATCGTCATGAATGCCCACAAGATTCATCAGGGCGAGCATGTAGTTTTGGATAATAAATCCAAGGATTTCTTTTTCTTAAAAAGGGATGAGGCGGATACAATTATCAATGTAATGCTTACTCTTGTAAGGGATAAGATGCCTAAATATGTTGATGCTGGAATCAGTGAAATTCAGGTGCTTACTCCTACCAGAAAGGGTCTTATTGGAGTGGAGCGACTGAACACTATTTTGCAGCGCTTCCTTAATCCGGAATCTCCTGACAAGAAGGAGTGGAAGGGTGATACCCGGCTTTTCCGTGAGGGCGATAAGGTTATGCAGATTAAGAATAACTATCAGCTTGAATGGGAAGTGACTGGAAATTACAACATCACTTTGGAAAAAGGCGTAGGAGTTTTCAATGGTGATGTGGGAATAATTAAAGATATCAATGACTGGGCAAAGACAGTGACAGTAGAGTTTGAAGAGGGCAGAAAGGTGGTTTATCCATTTGTCAATCTAGATGAACTTGAGCTTGCCTATGCTATTACCATTCATAAGTCACAGGGCTCAGAGTACCCCGCCGTGGTTATGCCTATTATGGATGGTCCAAGGATGCTTATGAATCGAAATATCCTTTACACAGCAATCACCAGAGCAAAAAAATGCGTCACCATGGTAGGTGACGCAGAGGTTTTCTATTCTATGATAGATAATGTTTCTCAGGCCAAGCGCTATTCAGGTCTCAAGGATAGAATAGAGGAAGCCTTTAGAGAATTGATTTAATAAAAAAATTGCTATAGGCGCTGTCGGCGAGATTAATAATTTCGCCACTATCAAGCTGCACTACAGGTCGTGAAAGGCTAGATTTATTAATGTAGACTACACGGCCTGTTTTTGCGTCATTCAGCATGACGCGACTGTTATTATAGGTGTTTGCAATATGTTCCAGGAAGGTAAGAATATATTTAGTTTTAAATTTGTGTAAGCCTTCCCTTTCGAATTCACTAATTACTTGGAAGGAGCATAGTGGGTCACGGTGCGCTCTTGCTGAAGTCATGGCATCATACACATCAGCGATGGCCACGATGCAGGCAAAATCATCTATTTCATCTTCTTCCAGACCTCTTGGATATCCGCTGCCGTCACATCTTTCATGATGTTGGAGAGCGGCATATAAAATTCTAGGATCAAAGCCCTTGCCATTAAGAACCTTTTTACCAAGGGTGGTATGGGTTTTCATGGTGGCAAATTCTTCGTCGGTAAGTTTATCTGGCTTATTAAGTATTTCTTTAGGAATTTGGGTTTTGCCTATGTCATGAAGCAGTCCTGCAAGCGTCAGTAAATTAACGTCTTCCAGTGGCAGCTTCAACCATTTTCCAATAACGCGGGAAATGAGGCCCACATTTAAAGAGTGGGAATAAACAGGGTCTTCCAAATTACGCATATTACCAAGCATATTTAAAAGCTCAATGGTTGTCTTTGATTTAAAAAGTGATTCGCAGTTTTTAAGCATTTCATCCGTGGAACAGGTAGCTCCGGCTAAGATGTCATCGAAATTCTTCTGAAGGAATGCTAAATTGATTGCATAATCCGATTGAAATTTTTGGAAAGTAGGCGATGCCTTTAATCTTTGAGTGTAAGGAATCTGTGTATAAGATTGTTTTACAGCCTCTTTAGGATGAGCAAGGTCTACTTCTTTTTTCTTTTCTTTTTGTGCAGGTTTTGTTTTTTTAGGTTCAGGTGTTTCTTCCTGAACTGGCGCAGGAACTTCTTCTACGGGCGCCTCTTCCTCGATATCTTCCACAGTGGCAGACTCTATCTTATAGAAAGTAAGCTTTGCAATCATCTGAGGCGTAAGTTTTTCCCCGGCCTTCACAATGGTCTGCCCTCTTTTGGTGACCACTGGTTCTGAAACAATCATATTAGGTTCAAGTTTGTCTACTGTTAATGTTGTCATCTTTAGACCTCACCTATTGTATATACAATTTAATTATAATAATTGAAAAATCTAAAGACAATATAGTTCACAGTAGTTACAAATTTTGGTGATTGTGAAATGTCCGTGAATAAAAGACAAAACAAGGCATCTAGCTATTGTTTATATGTAAAATTGGGAGTATACTTAGCGTACCTAAGTATGCGCTTAGGTGTATTTCATTTTTAATTTTATATAGAAAGAGAGTCGAAAATGGAAAAGTTACTTTTTACTTCAGAGTCAGTAACAGAAGGCCATCCAGATAAGGTGTGTGATGCCATATCTGATGCCATCCTCGATGCTTGCTTAGCTGAAGATCCTATGAGTAGAGTAGCTTGTGAGTCTTGCTCATGTACAGGTTTCGTACTTGTTACAGGCGAGATTACTACAAAGGCTCAGCTCGACGTTCCAGCTATTGTTCGCAAGACTCTTCTTGAAATCGGTTATGACGATGGAAAGAAAGGCATTGATGGAAACTCTTGCGCTGTTATGGTCGCTCTTGATCAACAATCCGCAGACATTGCAATGGGTGTTGACAAGGCTCTTGAGGCAAAGGAAGGCTCACTTACAGACGACCTGGATACAGGCGCCGGTGACCAGGGTATGATGTTCGGTTACGCTACAAACGAAACAGAAGAGCTCATGCCTTATCCTATTTCTCTTGCTCATAGACTTGCTCTACAGCTTGCAAATGTCCGCAAAGACGGTACTTTAAAGTACCTCCGACCAGATGGAAAGACACAGGTATCTGTAGAGTATGACGAAGCTGGCAAGCCAGTTAGACTTGAAGCTGTAGTTTTATCTACTCAGCATGACGAAGACGTTACTCAGGAACAGATTCACGAAGACATTAAGAAATATGTCTTTGATCCAGTCCTTCCAAAGGACATGATTGATGATAAGACAAAGTTCTACATCAATCCAACAGGCCGCTTTGTAATCGGTGGCCCACACGGTGATGCAGGTCTCACAGGCCGTAAGATTATCGTAGACACATACGGTGGATACGCTCGTCACGGCGGCGGTGCTTTCTCAGGAAAGGATTGCACAAAGGTAGACCGCTCAGGTGCTTATGCAGCACGTTACGTTGCAAAGAACATCGTAGCAGCAGGACTTGCAGATAAGTGCGAGATTCAGCTTTCATACGCTATCGGTGTTGCAGAGCCTACATCAGTTATGGTAGACACATTCGGTACAGGGAAGCTTTCTGATGAGAGAATCATTGAGATCGTTCGCGAGAACTTTGATCTTCGTCCAGCAGGAATCATCAAGATGCTCGACCTTCGTCGTCCAATCTACCGTCCAACAGCAGCTTATGGTCACTTTGGCCGTACAGATGTTAAGCTTCCATGGGAGCAGACAGACAAAGCTGAGACATTAAAGAAATATCTTTAAAATTATCAATATGATATAATAAAAGCAGTCCTATACAGGGCTGCTTTTATTATATTTGGAGACGTGTCATGAAATTAAAACACAGGCTTATTATTTCATTTTTCATAATCGCTGTCGTACCAATCATCATGTACATATTACTATTGCTTAGCGGCAGGTTCGATCGCACCTTACTTAAATTCGTAATTGCGGAATTGTTTATCATGTCCTTTACCGCCTTTATGATGGTTACCTGGATATATAGTGGTGTCGTTATTCCTTTAAAAAAGCTGATAAGAGCCGCTAATAATATCAAAGAGGGCAATCTAGATTACAGTGTCGCAAGCACAGGCAAAGATGAGATGAGTGAGCTTTGCAATTCCTTTGAGGATATGCGAGTTCGTCTTCAGAACAATGCCAAGGACCGACTTGAGGATGAAGCAGAACAGAGAGCTTTGATTTCAAATATCGCCCACGATCTTAAGACTCCAATCACAGCTATCAAAGGCTATGCAGAGGGAATGTTGGATGGCGTAGCAGACACTCCTGAAAAGCAGGAGAAATACATTCGAACTATCTACAATAAAGCTAACGAGATGAACACACTCATCAATGAGCTTACCTTGTATTCAAATATTGATACCAACAAGATTCCATACAATTTCCAGAAGCTAAACTTAAGCGCCTATTTTACAGATTGTATAGAGGAGCTGGGGATGGATTTGGAGAATCAGCATATTCGTCTGGATTATTCCAATTTTGTTGACCCTGATGTGCAGATTATTGCGGATCCAGAGCAGCTTGGACGCATCATTCATAATATCGTTAGTAATTCCGTGAAGTATATGCGTGCTGATGTTTCATCACGAATTGGTATTACTATCAAGGATGTAGGTGATTTTGTTCAGATTGAAATTGCTGATAATGGGAAAGGTATCGCCACCCACGATTTGCCATATGTTTTTGACAGGTTTTATCGTGCAGATACCTCTAGAAATTCTGCAGCAGGTGGAAGCGGTATAGGTCTATCCATTGTTAAGAAAATCATTGAAGACCATGGTGGCAAGATTTGGGTTACAAGTAAGGAAAACGAAGGCACCACCATGTACTTCGTAATTCGTAAATATTTAGAGGAGGTCTACAGTGAGTAGAATACTTATTATTGAGGACGAGGAATCAATTGCTGAGCTTGAAAAGGACTACCTGGAGCTTTCTAACTTCGAGGTAGACATAGAAGGCGATGGCGAAAAGGGCCTGCAGAAAGCTTTGGCTGGAAATTATGATATGTACATTTTGGATTTGATGCTTCCAGGTATCGATGGCTTTGAGCTTTGCAAGCGAATCCGTGAGGTTAAGAATGTACCTATTCTTATGGTTACAGCAAAGAAAGAAGAGATTGATAAGATTCGTGGACTGGGTCTTGGGGCAGATGATTACATCACAAAGCCATTTTCACCAAGTGAGTTGGTTGCCCGTGTAAAGGCCCATTTATCAAGATATGAGAGACTGGTTCAGTCACCAAATATTCAGAAGAATGAAATTAGTATTCGTGGACTTAGAATTGACAAGGCTAGCCGTCGTGTTTGGATTAATGGTGAGGAAAAAGTTTTTACAGCCAAGGAATTCGATTTGCTTGCATTCCTTGCAGAGAATCCTAACGTTATCTATTCAAAGGAGCAGCTCTTTGAGACGCTTTGGGGAGAGGAATCCATTGGAGATATCTCCACAGTCACTGTGCACGTAAATAAGATTAGAGAAAAGATTGAGCTAAATACTTCAAAACCTCAATATATTGAGACTATCTGGGGTGTTGGTTATCGATTTAAAGTCTGATAAAATATAACTATCACTTGAGGGGGTGTAATGCTATGGAAGTATTATTCGAAGACGACAGCATCGTAGTATGCTACAAACCAGCTGGTCTGGCGACACAGACCAGAAATATAGGTGAAAAGGACATGGAAAGCGAGCTTTCCAATTATCTCAAGGCCAATGGGGAGAGCCCTGAGATTCATGTGGTTCACCGTTTGGATCAGCCTGTAGAGGGGGTTATGGTTTTTGCTAAGACAAAGGCTGCAGCCAATAATCTCACAAGACAGATTGCTGATCACAAATTTAAAAAGCATTATTATGCAATCATTACCAGAGAGTCTTTTCCAGATGAGGGGGATTTGGTGGATTACTTGGTAAAGGATAATCGCACAAATCTTTCAAAGGTGGTTTCGGAAAATGACCCTAGAGCGAAGAGGGCTTCGTTGAGTTATCATACCATTGATGAGTGGGATGACCGCAAGCTCCTTGATATCGAGCTACAAACAGGACGTCATCATCAGATTAGAATACAGCTTGCCAGCAGGACAGCTCCAATCCTTGGAGATGTTAAGTATGGCGGAGTTTCTACAGGGCATAATCTGGCACTGTGCTCATATTCAATAGGATTTACACATCCTACCTCTGGCGCACAGGTTGAGTTTCAGGTTAAGCCAAAGGGAGAAGATTTTTTAGACAGTAAAATTGCTAATTAACTGACAAAACAGGGGGTTTTCAATTGATCAAACTCTACGTTGCAGCTTATTTGCTGACAGCATTTATCATGCTGGTGTGTGGAGTGTACATTGCTACAAAACACACTATAAAGCAAAATAAACTTAATATCTCAATAATGCAGCTTCTGGCTGTGGGAATTTTTGCTTGCCTTTCTTACAGTCATGCTATATCTGTGCGCACGGAAACGGCATCTGAATTTGGTTATGCCTTTTATTTCATAGGCATCGACTGGATACTGATAACGTTTTTGTTCTATGCCCGACAATATACAAGAATCTGGATAGATCAGTATGCATCAGCGTTGATTACGGCTACTATAGCAGCACTTGATTCCATCAGTCTCTTTTTTAACTACAAATGGCATCATGCTTTTTATCTTGTGAAGAAGGAGTTTGATGGAGAGTGGTTCTATGCCTTCCAAATCAATGATTACTACGTAGTGCATTTGGTATTCTGCTATATCCTTGTGGCCATGATTATTATGATTTTCATTCAGAAATCATATCTGACCAGCGGCTTTCACAGGAACAGATACCTTTCTATTCTGGTAATCTTTGTGGGCATCATATTGTTGGATATTGTTTATCTCTTCTTTGATTACCCAGTAGATATTTCCATTTGCCTGTATTCGGTGGCATCGATTTTCGTAAGCTACTACACGCTTTTGTATAATCCAAAAACCTTCGTGGAATACATGCTCAGTACCATTACTGAAAGAATGGAATGCGCGCTGGTATCCTTCGATGAGAACGACAACTGCATCTATTCTAATCAGCAGGCCAACAGAATGTTTTCACCAGGTGGAGACAATAAGCTTATCGAGGACAGATTCAAGAGATGGAGAGAGGGAAGAGAAACTAATTCCATTTCAAATACCAATTGGAGTGCCATTTACAATTTTAATGGAGAGGAGTATCGCTTCGATATTCACTTCAATAAGATTTACGATAAGAGAGGTTTTTACTGCGGATGTTACTTCTCCTTCTATGATGTTACTGGAGATTTCCTTGCATATGAGGAGGAGAAATATCGTTCTACTCACGATGCCTTGACAGGTGCTCTTAACAGAGAAAGCTTCTATGAGGAAGCCAGAAATATCCTGGATGAGAATCCTGAGATAGATTATGTAATGGTTTGTTGCGATATAAAGGGCTTCAAGCTTATCAATGATGTGTTTGGTGTAGATAAGGGCGATGAGCTTCTTGTCCGCTGTGCAGATACGATTCGAGAAAAAATTGCGGGAGGTGCTACCTTCGCTCGACTTGAAGCAGACCGTTTTGCTATTTTGGTACCAAAGAATCGATACAGTGAAGAGATATTTATGACTGGGATGAATCAGGTTAGTCATTCCCTTGATAATTCACAGTATCGCATGGTTATTCTGGCAGGTGTATATGACATCTTTGACAGAGATGCTCCAATCGTTTCAATGTGTGATGGTGCATTCCTTGCCATTGAATCAATTAAGGATAGCTTTAAAAACAGCATTGCCTACTATGGCGACATGCTTCGCCGTGAGTACATGACTGAGCAGAAAATATTGGCTGAGTTTGAGACAGCCCTTCAGACAGGGCAGTTTGCCATGTTCTTACAGCCGGTGGTTACTGTTGATGGAAGAATCACAATGGCAGAAGCACTGGTTCGCTGGATTCATCCTGACAGAGGAATTATTGCTCCAGCGTCCTTCATTCCACTGTTGGAGAAGACCGGATATATCTACAAGCTTGACCAGTACATTTGGGAGCAGGCGGCCAAGAGACTGGCTTACTGGACTACACTGGGACATGAGGAGTTGTCTATTTCGGTTAATATCTCGGTTAAGGATTTCTATTACATGGATATATACGAAACCTTGGTTTCAATTGTGGAGAAGTATCACATTGAGCCATCACGTCTGAAGCTTGAGATTACAGAGACGATATTCATGACAGAGAAGGAACGCCAGATAGATATTATGGCATCCCTTAAGGAATACGGTTTCCTTATAGAAATTGATGATTTTGGAAGCGGATATTCTTCTTTGAATATGTTGAAGGAGGTTCCGGCAGATATTCTTAAGATGGATATGGCTTTCCTTGCTATGGATAAAAATATTACAAGAGGTCGCAAGATTGTAAATACTATCATCACCCTTGCAAAGGCTCTTGGAATGATGGTTACTATAGAGGGCGTGGAGAATGAGGATCAGATGAATTATCTTAAAGGTACAGGAGCTGATTATCTCCAGGGCTACTACTTTAATAAGCCACTTCCGGTAAAGAAATTCGAAGAACTATATCTTTAAAATTTTTTTGAAAAATTTGGTGCAGGTCCATCTCATCTAAGGGGTGGACTTGCTTTTTATTTTGTATTAGAATAATAGGGCTTAACTAGATTTTTATAATAAGAAAAGGAGAAAAAAATGGCACAGGAAAAAAAGCTGGTAGAAGCGATTACCTCTATGTCAGAGGATTTCGCTCAGTGGTATACCGATGTAGTTGTTAAGGCTGATTTGATTGCATATTCATCAGTAAAGGGATGCATGATTATCAAGCCCGATGGGTATGCTATTTGGGAAAACATCCAGCACGAGTTAGATAGAAGATTCAAGGAGACAGGCGTACAGAACGTTTACATGCCTATGTTCATCCCGGAGAGTCTTCTTCAGGTTGAGAAGGACCATGTAGAGGGATTTGCACCAGAAGTAGCTTGGGTTACACACGGTGGTCTTAACCCGCTTCAGGAACGTCTTTGCGTTCGTCCTACTTCAGAGACTCTTTTCTGTGATTTCTATAAGGATATTATTCACTCTCACAGAGATTTACCAAAGGTTTACAATCAGTGGTGCTCAGTAGTTCGTTGGGAGAAGGAGACACGTCCATTCCTTCGTTCTAGAGAGTTCTTATGGCAGGAGGGCCACACAGCTCACGCTACAGCAGAGGAGGCAGAGGAGCGTACAGTTCAGATGCTTAATCTTTACGCAGACTTCTGCGAGGAAGTTCTCGCTATGCCTGTAGTTCGCGGACAGAAGACTGAGAAGGAGAAGTTCGCAGGAGCAGAGGCTACATATACAATCGAGGCACTTATGCACGATGGAAAGGCTTTACAGTCTGGTACTTCACACAACTTTGGCCAGAACTTCTCAAAGCCATTTGGTATTCAGTACTCAGATAAGAATAATCAGCTTCAGTATGTACATCAGACATCTTGGGGTATGACAACACGTCTTATCGGTGCTATCATTATGGTACATGGTGATGATTCAGGACTTGTTCTTCCACCACGTATCGCACCTACACAGGTTATCGTTATTCCTATTCGGCAGAAGAAGGAAGGGGTACTTGAGAAGGCAGCAGAGGTTACAGAGCGCCTTGGCAAGACTATGCGTGCTAAGCTTGATGATTCAGATAAGTCACCAGGTTGGAAGTTCAACGAGGCAGAGATGCGTGGTATCCCTGTTCGTGTAGAGCTCGGACCAAAGGATATCGAGGCAGGTAAGTGTGTACTTGTTCGTCGTGATACACGCGAGAAGATTGAGTGCCCACTTGATCAGGTAGAGGCAAAGGTTGCAGAGCTTCTTGAGACAATCCAGAAGGATATGTTTGAGAGAGCAAAGGCTCACCGCGACAGCCACATCTGGGATGCTCACAACTATGCAGAGTTTACAGAGATTGCAAATAACAAGCCAGGTTTCATTCGTGCTATGTGGTGCGAGGATGAAGCTTGTGAGAACAAGATTAAAGAAGATTTAGCTGTTACTTCACGTTGTATGCCATTCAATGATCAGGAGCATATTTCTGATGTATGTGCATGCTGCGGCAAGCCAGCTAAGAAATTAGTATATTGGGGTAAAGCTTATTAATATGAATTTACCAGCAGACGTTCAAAACATAATAAATGTATTAGAATCTAACGGACACGAAGCCTATGCAGTAGGCGGCTGTGTCCGTGACTGCATTCTAGGGAAAAATCCTCACGATTGGGACATTACCACATCGGCCTTGCCAGAACAGGTGAAGGCTTTGTTTGAGCGCACTTTTGATACAGGCATTGAGCATGGCACGGTTACTGTTTTGATGCATGGCATTGGCTACGAGGTTACTACTTACCGTGTAGATGGTAAGTACGAGGATGGTCGTCATCCTAAGGAGGTTACCTTCACAGCTTCTCTTGAGGAGGATTTGAAGCGCCGCGATTTCACCATCAACGCCATGGCATATAACGATACAAATGGTCTAGTGGATTTGTTTGGTGGAAAAGCAGATTTGGAGGCTGGCATCATAAGGGCTGTTGGTAATCCGATCGAGCGCTTTACAGAGGATGCCCTTCGTATGTTGCGTGCTCTTCGCTTCTCAGCCCAGCTTGGTTTTGAAATTGAGCAGGACACTTATGAGGCAATCAAGACTCTTGCGCCTACCCTGGAAAAAATCAGCGCAGAGCGTATTCAGGTGGAGATGGTAAAGCTGGTTACTTCTGCTCACCCAGAACGTATCAGGGATGTATATGCTACAGGTCTTACAAAGATATTCTTCCCAGAGTTCGATGCCATGATGGAATGCGACCAGGTAAACAAGCATCATATGTACTCAGTAGGAGAGCATACTATTGTGTCTATGGGACTTGCTCCAGAGGACAAGGTTATTCGCCTTACAATGATGCTTCATGATGTTGCTAAGCCAGTTTGCAAGACTACAGATGAAAATGGTCAGAATCATTTCAAGACCCATCCTGTAAAGGGTGCTGATATGGCTCGTACAGTATTGCGTCGCCTGAAATTTGATAATGACACTACTGATAAGGTATGCAATCTTGTAAAGAATCATGATGACAGACCGGAGATTAATCACCGCAATGTTCGTCGAATGATTATTCGCGTGGGACAGGAGAATTTCCAGGACCTATTGGCGGTTAAAAGAGCAGATACACTGGCTCAGAGCGCATATCATCGTAAAGAGAAGCTTGAATATATAGATGAGCTTGAAAGAGTTTTTAATGAGGTGGTTGCAGCAGGCGATTGCCTTCGAATCAAGGATTTGCAGATAAATGGCAAGGATTTAATTGCCATGGGAGTTCCACAGGGACAAAGAATAGGAGAGGTATTATCCACTATTTTTGACTCGGTTGTGGAAAATCCTGAATTGAATCAGAGGGAAACTCTGTTAAATATGGCTAAAAGTATGATAAAATAATCCCATGAGAGGGATTTTTACGAAAAAATGGTCTAATTTAATAGTATTATCAGTTATTTGTGCAGGGGCATTGCTGGGATGTGGATATCGTAACAATGCCACTGTTACTAACTATACTGGTTCGGCTCTTCAGAATGGTAATGAGACTGAAGAGGTGGAGGACCAGCAGGAGCAGGCTGAGGCTGAGAACCCGGAGCTTTACATAGTTGAAAGTCTGGATATGACAGATGAGACTATAGCCCTTTATTCTATCGAATCTGACCAGCAGCTACGCTACAATTACAACATGACCACGAAATTCTTAAATCAATATGGCAGTACAGACACCTGGGCCGAGTTTACTACCGGTTCCGTAGTTTCTATAGGTGATTTTCTGCCGTCTTCAGGAGCACTAAGTCTGGTGCAGAAATCAGCAGATGTATGGATGTATGAGGATATTAAAAAATATAATATCGATATGTCCCACAATTTAATAGCTATCGATGGTAAGAATTATAAGCTTACAGAGAAGACCAAAGCATATTCTGACAGTGAAAAGATTCTTATAGAGAATATAGGTAAGGATGATGCAATAACTGTCATAGGAAAGGACAAGGAGGTAATATCTATTGCTATCACTACTGGGCATGGATATCTCAGCCTTGTAAATACAGCTGTTTTTGATGGTAGTCTAATTTTTATAGGAAATAAGATTGTTTCAATGGTAAATGGAAATGAGACAATTGAGGTGCCTGAAGGCACTTATCTGGTGACTGTGGCCAATAACGGCTGGGGCGGTTCTCAGGAAATAACAGTTAATCGTGGCGAAAATATCATGGTGGATTTGGATTCCATGAAAGGAGACGGTCCATCCTACTGTCTGATGACGTTCCTGGTGACGGTACCAGAAACCTATGTATATATAGATGGAAAGATTGTGGACACAAACGAGCCTCAATATGTACAATACGGCACCCACAAGTTGGTGGTAAAATGCTCTGGCTATAAAGCCTGGAAAAAGACCCTTGTAGTTAATTCAGAATCTGCTGAGATTACCTTGGCAATGGAGGCTGAAAATGATAGTGGAGTTACCTCTTCGGAGTCAACAAGTGAGGCTTCTGAACAGGCTGAAGAAATAATTGACGAAACTGTTTCAAACGGCCATGAAGAGGAGACTGCAGGCAGCGCAATTAAGGATGATTATGACTACGAAGTTGACTATTTATCAACGATTTCCGACCTTATAAGCAACTTAATGAACTAGATTGTGTGAAAAAGTTGTGAACTTCCTAGAAAATCAAGGGTTTGTAAATGGTAATTATAGTTAAAAATCACGTTAGAAATTTGTAATATTTCATAAAACCCTTATAAAATCGGGATTTTTTGGGGTTTTTGTGTTGACACTGTTATATAAAACAATTATAAAGGATATTGTAGTTATTAAGGATTTTGGTCCTAAAATAAAAATAACAATTCTCGAGGAGGAATAAGTAATGAACAAGACAGAATTAGTAGCAGCTATCGCTAGCAAGGCTAACATTTCAAAGAAGGATGCTGAGGCTTCTGTAAAGGCTTTCACAGAGGTTGTAGCTGAAGAGCTTAAGAAGGGGGAGAAGATTCAGCTTGTTGGCTTCGGTACATTCGAAGTTTCTAAGAGAGCAGCTCGTACAGGTAGAAATCCACAGACAGGCGCTGAGATGAAGATTCCTGCATCTAAGGCTCCTAAGTTTAAGGCTGGTAAGGCTCTTAAGGATTCTATCAACTAATAACTTTTAGAATCGACTAGGGTTCGGCAATGCCGAACCCTTTTTTTAAGCCTACGCTAGTTACGGCTACAAGCCTACTAGCTTATGTTGAGATAAGAGGTACGCTATGAGACTAGATAAGTATTTAAAAGTAAGTAGATTGATAAAACGTAGAACTGTTGCTAATGAAGCTTGTGACAGCGGTCGTGTACAAATTAATGGAAAAATTGCGAAAGCTTCCACCGACGTTAAAGTTGGTGATATAATAGAAATAGCATTTGGTAATAAAAATGTGAAAGTTGAGGTCCTTGATATTCAGGACACTACAAAGAAGGATGCAGCTGCAGATCTCTTTAAATATTTATAATTATGGCAAAGAAAAAAAGAAAACAGGTTAGAAGACGAAAGAAAACCTCCACAGGTAGAATATATGTAGCGGTTATTATGCTTTTCATGATAGGCGTAATGACTGTCCAGATTGTGCGCCTCTACGATAAGAATGAGGAGCTCAAGAAGAAGGAGGAGACTTTACAGACTCAGCTTGATGCAGCAGAAGAAAAGAGTAAGCAGTTAAAAGAACAGGAAGAATACGTCGGTAGTGACGAATACATAGAAAATGAGGCTTCACAGAAGCTTGGATTGACACATGACAATTGGATCATTTTTAGACAAAAAGAAGATTAGAGAATATATTCAAAAAAATAATATGTTAAACAAAGGCGACAGGGTGGTCTTGGGTTTATCCGGAGGACCTGATTCTGTATGCCTTTTTTTTGTGCTCCTTGCATTGAAAGAGGAGTATGGTCTTGATATTCATGCCCTTCATGTAAATCACTGCATAAGGGAAGGGGATGCTGATGAAGATCAGGCATATGTGGAGAGTCTTTGCAGGGACTTTGAGGTGCCGTTAAAGGTCGTTAGAGTGGATATTCCTGCAATGGTGGCAGAATCAGGCAGGTCTACTGAAGAAGAGGCCAGAATGGCACGATATGAGGCCTTTGAGGCCTACGCAAAGGAACTGGAAGGTGATAGTGATGAGGAGACAGTAAAGATTGCGATAGCCCACAATGCGGACGATAACGCAGAGACGGTTCTTTTCCATATGGCAAGAGGTACAGGCTTGGATGGAATGTGTGGAATAGCCCCAACCAGAGGAAGAATTATACGTCCTTTATTGGAGATTCCCAAGGCAGAAATATTGGAATTTATTCAGGATAATGAGATTGCCTATTGCGTGGATGAAACCAATTCAGAGGTCTGCTATGACAGGAACAGGATAAGACACAATATTTTACCAGAACTTTCAGAAATAAATCCTAAGGCACTAGAGCATATTACCGATATGACTAACAGATTGATGGAAGTTGCAGATTATATCTCACTTGAGGCGAAAGGGCTTTTGGCTATTGCCAAGGATGAGGGAGATAAGCTGAGAAAGCGAGCTTTTATCACTGCTCCACGAGTTATCGCCAGTCAGGCCTTAAAAGAGTATCTTAGTGGTTTTATGCCAAATCAGAAGGATGTAAGTGCAGTTCATATTGAAAGTATTTTAGGGCTCCTACAGGAGGAGGGAGAGCGACAGGTACAGCTTCCATATAAGAAGACTCTCATCATTTCCTACGAGCATTTATATGTGATTGACGAGGAGGAAGATGATGAGCCAAAAGGTACCATTTCCTACCGTGAATTCGACCTTGAGCCGGGTATGAAATACCCTACGTCAACCTATACTAAATGGTTTGATTGTGATAAAATATCGGATAATGTTGTAATAAGAACCCGAGCTGAAGGGGATTATCTTACTATCGATTCCGCTGGAAATCATAAGTCTATTCAGGACTATTTTGTGGATGAAAAAATACCTAAGCATATGAGGGACAAAATCATTCTTGTGTGTGATGGTAGCCATGTAATGTGGGTAGTAGGTTATCGAATCAGCGAATATTATAAAATCTCTAATAATACCACTCGTGTATTAGAGGTAGTTTACGGAGGAATTGGAAATGAGTGAGAACATCAGAGTCCTTTTACCAGAGGATGAATTAGCAGCACGTATTGCTGAGCTTGGAGCACAGATTAGTAAGGATTATGAGGGTGAGACAGTATTTTTAGTTTGCATCCTTAAGGGAGCTTCATTCTTCGCATGTGAGCTTGCTAAGAGAATTACAGTGCCAGTTATTATCGATTTTATGGCTACATCAAGCTATGATGGTGGCACAGTATCTTCTGGAGTAGTTAAGATTAAGAAGGACCTTGATTTAGATCCAACAGGTCAGAATGTAATCATTGTTGAGGATATTATTGATAGTGGTAATACACTTAACTACCTCGGTCAGCTTTTCAAGGACCGTGGCGCAAAGTCAGTTCGTATGGTTACAATGCTTGATAAGCCTGACCGCAGAGAAGTTGATGTTCATGTTGACTATACAGGCTTTACAATTCCAGATCAGTTTGTTGTTGGCTACGGTCTTGATTATGACCAGAAATATCGTAACCTTCCATACATCGGTATTGTTGAGCTAGACTAGGAGGACACTTTGAAGAAAAACAGAGCTTCAGGAATGATTATCTACGCCCTATTTGTTGTGGTTGTGTTAGGTATTCTTTACAGCAGCATGGGCAACAAGACTACTACCTATTCTATGGCGGAGTTTAAAGGTGCAATGAAAAGGGAACAGGTCAAATCTGTTAGTATTACACAGAATGAGGAAGTTCCTACAGGTGCGGCTACCATAAAGCTCACCACAGGCGATACAGTCACACTGTATGTGTCTGATGTAAATGATTTTCAGGATATGCTCACTGAGGCAGATATTGCTTACAATCTCAGTGATATTCCTCATGATAGTTGGCTTTCTGAGCTTTTACCTATGCTCATTGTTCTTGGTGCAGTATTCATTCTCTTTATGATTATGATGAATGCGCAGGGGGCAGGTGGCGGTGGTGCCAATGCCAGAATGATGAACTTCGGCAAGAGCCGTGCCAAGATGTCTACAAAAGAGGACATCCACACACGTTTCAATGACGTTGCAGGTCTTAAAGAAGAAAAGGAAGAGGTTGAGGAGCTTGTTGATTTCCTCAAGGATCCTAAGAAATATACAAAGCTTGGAGCACGTATCCCTAAGGGAGTTATTCTTGTAGGCCCTCCAGGTACAGGTAAGACACTTCTTGCCAAAGCTATTGCTGGTGAGGCAGGAGTACCTTTCTTCTCAATTTCTGGTTCGGACTTTGTGGAGATGTTCGTCGGTGTAGGTGCATCACGTGTGCGTGACCTTTTTGCAGAGGCAAAGCAGAATGCGCCATGTATTGTTTTTATCGATGAGATTGATGCTGTTGCCAGACGCCGTGGTACAGGTATGGGCGGCGGTCATGATGAGCGTGAGCAGACACTGAATCAGCTTCTTGTAGAGATGGATGGTTTTGGTGTAAACGAAGGCATCATTGTTATGGCAGCCACAAACCGTGTAGATATTTTGGATCACGCTATCATGCGTCCAGGACGTTTTGATAGAAAGGTATTTGTTGGACGTCCAGATGTGCAGGGACGCGAAGAAATACTTAAAGTACATGCTAGTAATAAGAGTTTGGGCGATGACGTTGATCTTAAACAGATTGCTCAGACTACAGTTGGCTTCACAGGCGCAGATTTGGAGAATCTTCTTAATGAAGCAGCCATTCTTGCAGCAGGTGAGGACAGACAATACATCACAAATGATGATATTAAGAAGTCATTTGTAAAGGTTGGTATTGGTAAGGAAAAGAAGAGCCGTGTGGTTTCTGATAAGGAAAAGAAGATTACAGCCTACCACGAGAGTGGACATGCGATTTTATTCCATGTGCTTCCTGATGTAGGTCCTGTATATTCTGTTTCTATCATTCCTACAGGTGCCAGCGCAGCAGGCTACACTATGCCTATCAATGAAAATGATGAAATGTTCAATACAAAGGGCAAAATGCTTCAGGATATTGTGGTTTCATTAGGTGGTAGAGTTGCTGAAGAGCTTATTTTTGATGATGTTACCACAGGTGCATCTCAGGATATTAAGCAGGCTACTCAGGCAGCCAGAAACATGGTTACCAAGTTTGGTTTCTCTAAGAATATTGGTATGGTTCATTATGGTGATGACGAGGAAGAAGTCTTCATCGGAAGAGATTTGGCTCATACTAAGGGATTCTCAGATGCAACAGCTAAGGCCATCGATGATGAGGTTAAGATGATCATCGATGAATGTTATGAAAAAGCTGTGAAACTTTTGAAAGAGTATGAACCTATCTTACACAAATGTGCTAATCTATTATTAGAGAAAGAAAAGATTAGTCGATCAGAATTCGAAGCTTTATTTGGGGATGAAGTGAAGGATGAAAATACCGAAGAAAGCCTCGAGGGAGTCGCTGTAGAAGGTATTAACTGGGATAATTAGTGCAATATGCACAAAAAATATTGAGGGGTTTTGGTATGTTTGTGCACACTTGAGTGTTGCACCGCCATATAATAAACATCGTAAAAACCCCCCAATACATTATATAATTTTTACTAACCCCATAGTAAAAATACCTTCTCCTAAAAAGACAGCGATCGTTGCTGTCTTTTTTACTATCTAAAAATATTCTTAGTCAGCTAGGGGGATTCACATGAATATCCACGCAATATACTCAGATGGAACAGCTGAATATAGATACCCTATGGAACCAGATGAGAATTCTCTGGTGACTATTAGTATTAGAGTTTATCATCAGGAAGATGTAGATGTTTTTTTGATGTCTAAAACTGACAATCTCAGTCAGCGCATGCACCTGGACAGAACTCGTGGTGAATTTGATTTTTATTCTTGCACAGTACAACTGGGCGAAAAGGAATTTAGATATTATTTTGAGCTCGTAGTGGGCCTTGATCATTATTACTATGACCGTGTAGGTCTGTGGAGAGATTACAGGGAGCACTATGAGTTTTCTATTATGCCAGGCTTTTCCACACCAGCCTGGTCTAAAGGTGCGGTTATGTACCAAATCCTGGTGGATAGATTCTGCAATGGAAATCCTGACAATGATGTGGTAACAAACGAATATCATTATGTTGGTGCGCCAGTTGAGGGAGTAAAGGACTGGAATTCTATGCCAGCAAATCTTGATATAGGTAGATTCTACGGTGGAGATTTAGAGGGAGTCCGTCAGAAGCTGCATTACCTGAAGAGTCTTGGCGTGGAGGTAATCTATTTCAATCCGCTGTTTGTATCTCCTTCTAATCATAAATACGATACTTCGGATTACGATTATATTGATCCTCATTTTACTGTAATTAAAAAGGATGGCGGAGAATGCCTTGATCCAGGGGACTATGACAATACCCATGCCACAAAGTACAAGCTCCGTGTTACCAATAAGGAGAATCTGGAGGCCAGCAATCAGTTTTTTGCTGACTTTGTTAATGAGGCGCACCAGAAAGGTATCCGTGTAATCATAGATGGTGTATTTAACCACTGTGGTTCCTTCAACAAGTGGCTGAATCGAGAGAAGATTTATTCTAAGGCGGAGGGCTATGCGCCAGGTGCTTATGAAAGTAAGGATAGTCCTTATAACAGCTTCTTTAAGTTCTATGAGGACAGTTGGCCAGATAATAAGAGCCATGACGGTTGGTGGAGCCATGATACGCTTCCTAAGCTCAATTACGAGGATTCGCCAAAGCTATATGAATATATACTAAATATAGGCAAAAAATGGGTTAGCGAGCCATATAACTGTGATGGCTGGCGCCTTGATGTTGCTGCTGATTTGGGACATTCCGAGGAGTTTAATCACAAATTTTGGCGTGATTTTAGAGATGCGGTAAAGAGTGCCAATCCAAATGCCATTATTTTGGCAGAGCATTACGGAAATCCTTCTGCCTGGCTTGCAGGTGACCAGTGGGATACTATTATGAATTACGATGCTTTTATGGAGCCTCTTACCTATTTCCTTACAGGTATGGAGAAGCATTCTGATGAGTTCCAGCCTAGTGCCTTGGGTGATGGTGACCGTTTCAAGAATACTATGCTTCATTTTATGGCGAGACTTAAAACACCATCCCTGTACTGTGCCATGAATCAGCTTTCAAATCACGATCATTCACGCTTCCTAACACGTACTAATCATACTGTGGGAAGAATTGCTACAAAGGGCACGAAGGCTGCTGAAGATGGTGTAAGCATTCCTGTGATGAAGCTTGCAGAGATGATTCAGTTCACATGGCCTGGAGCACCTACACTTTATTATGGCGATGAGGCAGGTGTATGTGGATTTACTGACCCGGATAGCCGTCGTACTTATCCATGGGGTAATGCAAATTATGATTTGATAGATTATACCCGAGATATAATTATGATTCATAAGCAGAGCCACGCTATTAAGGAAGGATCCTTTAGATTTTTGAATTGTGGGCAGGGATTTATCAGCTATGGAAGATTTACCAGCAATGAACAAATTGTTGTTTTAATTAATTCCAATGGCCATGATATCGACGTAGATGTGCCTGTTTGGATAGCTGGTGTGCCACTTAATTGTCAACTTGAGAGATTGATTTTGAGTAATGAGGTTGGGTATTCCATCATGCCGACCGATATAACTGTTGAGGGAGGAAATCTCCATGTTACACTTGGACCAAATTCGGGCATAGTGTACAAAAGAATTTAAAAATACTTGACCAATGTACTAATTTACAACGCCGAAGTTACCATAGTATAATTAGGAAAACCAAAAAATTTGGTAATTAAAGCGGGAGAAAAATTATGGCGAAGAATCTCACATGTCAGGACAAGATCGACATGCAGGAACTTGAGAAGCGACATAAAGAGTTAGAAAAAGCATGGAACGATTTATTAAAAGAAAAGAGGGAAGTCGAGGCTAGGATACATACCCTCGAGCAGCAGGAAAAGCAGTTTGAGATGAAATGGGAAATGCTCATTAGAGAGACTCAACAGCTTGCTGATGATAAACAACAGTTTGAGCGCAAGAAAAAGTTTTATGACCACGTTCAGGCTAACGCACAGGAGGAGTATGCTGTCGCTACATCTGACAACATAGTCCATGGCGAAATGTTCTTCTCTGGCGTATCCACTCAGAAAGCACTTAAAAAGCGTTACAAGGATCTTATTAAGATTTATCATCCAGATGGAGACGCAGGTGATACAGCTACAGTTGCTGAAATCAACAGAGAGTACGAGGACCTTAAGTCTCAGATGAATTAAATATTGCAGACATATCATCAGGTAATGGAGCAACAAACTCCATTACCTTTTTTGTTATCGGATGAGTAAAAGCAATCTTATGAGAGTGCAGTGCCTGCCTCTCCATATACTCAAAATCTGGATTGTACAAGTGGTCACCAATCAATGGATGACCAAGATATTTAAAGTGAACACGAATCTGATGGGTGCGGCCTGTCTCAAGATGAATTGAGATGAGGCTGTGCCCATTTTTTTCGTCCATAACTTTGTAGTGGGTGACAGCTCTTTCACCATTTTCGAAATCCACCTGTCTTGTGATGATTGAGTCGCTAACACGTCCAATAGGAGCATCTATAGTGCCTTCCTGCTCATCTAGTGTGCCACGAACGATGGCATAGTATTCCCTGTGAAACTCTCTGTTCTTTACCATTGTGGAAAGAATGTTGGCACTAACAAGATGCTTGGAAATAACCGTTAGCCCAGAAGTGTTCTTATCTAATCTATTAGCACATCTGAATATAAATGGTTTGCCCTGCTGCTCATAGTAATATGCAAGTCCATTTGCTAAAGAATCCTCGTAGTGATTTAGGCTTGGATGAATTGAAAGCCCTGCTGGCTTGTTAATTACTATGATATCTTCATCTTCATAAACAATATCTAAAGGCATTTCTACAGGAGGAATCTTCTCAGAAGAATCTTCCTCAGTGATATTTACAATCAGAATCTCTCCAGTGTGAAGCTTACGATTCATATGTACCCATTCGCTATCAATAACCACGTTGTTTGGCATTTTTTTAATAGCGGTGATGTTGGCAGATGAATAGCCGTTGGCTTTAAGGAATTTATCTATTTGAAATCCATCATATTCAGTTGAGATTGTGTATGTTAATGTTCGATTCATACTCATCATTAAACAGCAAAAGAGCCGAACGGTCAACGTCGGCTCTTTTTCGAAGGAGAATAAATTAATATATATGAAGAAAATGAAAAGAAACTATTTCATTGTAGCAACGACATTTACTGTCTTCTTGCTACCATCGAATGGAATGATGTTTCCTTCGATTTCCTTACCATCAACAAGTAAGCTTGCTACACCCTTCTGTACCTTGTTAGGGTTCTTGATTTCGATGTTGTATGTAACACCGCGGTAAACACGAGTTACATTGAAATCACCAAATTCAGCTGGAGTACAAGGATTTACTGAAAGTCCCTCAAGTGTTGGATAAATACCTAAGATGTACTGAGAGATATTTGTAAATGTCCAAGCTGCTGTACCTGTAAGCCAGCTGTTCTTAGCTTCACCATGGAACTTTGCGTCAGCACCAGCAACCATCTGTGAGTAAACATATGGCTCAGTTCTATGAATCTCAGAAATGTCCTCGATGTATGAAGGACAAGTCTTCTTGTAAACTTCAAATGCTCTGTCGCCGCGACCAATGCAAGTCTCAGCGATAGAAATCCAAGGATTGTTGTGGCAGAAGATACCAGCATTCTCCTTGTATCCTGGTGGATATGATGTGATTTCACCAAGCTCGAGATGATATCTTGTGTAAGCAGGCTGAAGAATCATAACACCATATTTTGTATCAAGCTTCTCTTTAACTGAATCAAGGGCCTTCTTAGCGTTGCCATCTTCAACACCAACACCAGCCATTACGCACATACCCTGTGGCTCGATGTAAATCTGTCCCTCGTCACATTCCTTAGAACCAACCTTGTGGCTGTAAGCATCATAAGCACGTACGAACCACTCGCCGTCCCAGCCATCCTTCTCGATAGCTGCAATCATCTTATCAACCTCTGCAAGAACTCTTGCTTCCTCAGCTGTATCACCCATGAGCTTAGCAAGTGCTGCGTACTCACGACCATACTTAACAAACATACCAGCGATGAATACTGACTCAGCAACTGGTCCTTCAGAAGGTCCGAAGCACTGGAAGCTTTCGCCTGGATGCTCAGAGAAGCAGTTAAGGTTCAAACAGTCGTTCCAGTCAGCACGACCGATAAGTGGAAGGTCATGTGGACCCTTGTGGTTTACGATGTAATCAAATGAACGCTGTAAGTGCTCCATAAGTGTAGTTGCAACTGACATATCGTTGTCATATGGAACCATCTCCTTAAGGATTGAAGTATCACCTGTTTCACGGATGTAAGCTGATGTACCAGCGATGAGCCAAAGTGGATCATCATTGAAGCCTGAACCGATATCAGAGTTACCCTTCTTTGTAAGTGGCTGATACTGGTGGTAAGCTGAACCATCCTGGAACTGTGTAGATGCGATATCAATAATACGTTCTCTTGCACGGTCTGGAATAAGGTGAACGAATCCGAGAAGATCCTGACAAGAATCTCTGAATCCCATTCCACGTCCGATACCTGTCTCATAGTAAGAAGCAGAACGTGACATGTTAAATGTAACCATACACTGATACTGGTTCCAGATGTTAACCATACGGTTTACATGCTCGTCCTTAGACTCGATATGGAATTTGCTGAGAAGGTCATTCCAGTAAGCATTAAGTGCTGCGAAAGCCTTATCAAAATCTTCTGTTGTCTGGTACTTAGAAAGAAGAGCAGTTGCTTTCTTCTTATTGATAACGCCTGGCTTCTCCCACTTGTCATCTTCAGCGTTCTCTACATAACCAAGTGCAAATACAAATGTCTTTGACTCGCCTGGATTTAAGCTAACGTTGAGCTGGTGTGAAGCGATTGGATACCAACCAGAAGCGATTGTGTTATGAAGTTTTCCTTCGATAACAGCTGCTGGCTTATCAGGACCATTGTAAGCGCCTCTAAATTCATCACGGCTTGTCTCGAAACCATCAATCTTAGCGTTTACAGAGTAAACAGCATAGTGATTACGACGCTCTCTGTACTCAGTCTTGTGATAGATTGTAGAATCGATTACCTCAACCTCACCGATTGAAAGGTTACGCTGATAGTTCTTCATATCATCATCGGCGTTCCAGAGGCACCACTCTACATATGAGAAAAGAGTAATATCTTTCTTTGAGTTTCCTTTATTTGTAAGAGTAACCTTAGTAAGCTCTACAGGATCATCGAAAGGAACAAAAGTAACAAGTGCTGCTTCGATATCATTTTTTACACCTGTGAACTTGCTGTAGCCAATGCCATGGCGGCACTCATAAGAGTCAAGTTCAGTCTTTGTTGGCTGCCAACCTGGATTCCAGATTGTATCGCCATCTTTAATATAGAAATACTTACCATTTGTATCTGGTGTAGTATCGTTGTAACGATATCTGGTCATGCGAAGAAGCTTTGCATCTTTATAGAAGGTATAACCTCCGCAAGTATTTGATAATAATGTAAAGAAATCCTTGCAGCCCAGATAGTTAATCCATGGCAAAGGAGTCTTTGGAGTTGTGATGACATATTCCTTATTAGCATCATCGAAAAATCCGTATTTCATGTTTTCCTCCCTTTTTAAAGTGATCATATTTATGGTATTTCGAAGTACGGCCTGCATTAAATTTAAGAAAACGATTAAGTAACTGAGAGCCTATGCATTAGCCGTTTTCGAAATAATAGACCCGTAAACGTTTAAGTAAATAAACCAAGGTACTCCACAAAAAGAATAACATAAACAAGGTAAAAAGCAATTACTCTATTGAATTTTTGTGCAAAATGCACTAAACTGTAATAGAAAAATCTAACGAAAATCCAAATTTTCGAAAAAGACTTGTGTATCTACTTAAATCGAGCTATATTTAAGTTAGCGAAAACGATTAAGGGAGAAATCAAAATATAGAGCTGGGAGAGAGTAATGGTTTCATTGAAAGATATTGCATCGGAATGTGGTGTATCAATAGCTACTGTTAGTAAGGCTTTGAATGACCATAGTGATATAGGTGCAGAAACAAAGACCAGAATTCGAAAGGCTGCTAAAGATATGGGATACGTTCCAAATGCGGCAGCGAAATCTATGAAAACAAATCGCACCCATAATATAGGAGTTTTATTTATGGATGATGCGAACAGCGGGTTGACACACGATTTCTTTGCAGGAGTTCTGGAGAGTTTTAAGAGGGAAGTAGAACGAGAAGGGTACGATATAACATTTATATCGAATGATAGAAGCAGGCCGGGCAGGGCAACCTACCTTGAGCATGCAAGGTACAGAAGATTTGATGGTGTTATTATAGCAAATGTTCATTTTGATGACCCAGAGGTAGTTGAGCTGGTAAAGAGCAACATTCCGGTGGTAACAATTGATCATATCTATAATGAAACAACAACAATTCTTTCTGACAACGTTGGCGGAATGTCCGATCTGGTTGATTTTGCAGTACAAAACGGACATAACAGAATAGCATACATACATGGTGCTGAATCCGCTACCACCAATTTGAGATTGGTTACTTTTAATAGGAAGTTAGAAGAATACGGGATTGAAGTTCCTGAGGAATACATCAAAGAATCTCCTTATAGAGATACTCATGGTGCATACGAAAGGACCTTGGAGCTTTTAAAGCTTCGCACAAGACCGACCTGTATCTTTTACCCAGACGATTATGCTACATACGGCGGCATGAGAGCTATAGCAGAAAGGGGCCTTAAGATTCCTGATGACATTTCGGTGGTAGGATTCGATGGAATTAAGGTCGCAAGACACATTAGACCACGTCTTACAACTTACAGACAGAACACCGAGGAGCTTGGGACTCTGGCAGCAAAGAGTCTGGTTGCATTAATTGAAAAGCCTAAGACAACATTGATTCAGCAAATCACAGTCAAGGGCTGGTTACTTGAGGGTGACACTCTCAAGAAACTCAATTAGGCATTTAGTTGAGCCATCAACTTGAATAAATGCAGTAACTTAAAAAAAACGTGACAAACACGTAAAAAATTTGGGAGGAACACAAAATGAAAAAAAGAATTGTTAGTTTGCTTGTATTAGCAACAATGACAGCGACAATGTTTGCTGGCTGTGGCGGCTCTGATTCAGCTACTACAGAAGCTCCAGCAGACAGCGCAGCTACAGAGACAGCGGATGCTGAAGTAGCAGCAGAGTTACCTGCAGACACAGGTAAGGTACTTAACATCCAGTGCTGGAATGATGAGTTCCAGTCAAGACTTAAGTCACACTATCCAGGATATGAGGAAGTTGACGCTACTCATGGTAAGATTGGTGATGTTGAGGTAGTTTGGACAATTACTCCTTCTACAGACAACGCATACCAGAACAACCTTGACGAGGCACTTCTTGCACAGGAGTCAGCAGCAGCTGATGATAAGGTTGACTTATTCTTAGTAGAAGCTGATTACGCTCTTAAGTATGTTGATACAGATTATGCTATGGCATTATCAGATCTTGGTATCACAGATGCTGACCTTGCAGATCAGTATAAGTACACACAGAGCATCGTTACAGATAGCAATGGAAAGTTAAAGGGTTCTTCATGGCAGGCTTGCTCAGCTGGTCTTATCTACAACAGAGAAGCAGCTAAGGAAGTTCTTGGAACAGATGATCCAGACGAAGTACAGGCAGCAGTAGCTGATTGGGGCAAGTACAACGAGACAGCAGCAAAGGTTGCTGAGGCTGGTTATACAATGTGTTCTGCTTATGATACATTCCGTGTATATTCAAACAATGTATCAGGTAAGTGGGTACAGGATAACAAGGTTGTTATCGACAAGAACATTGATAAGTGGATTGATGATTCAAAGGAACTCGTAGACGCAAAGGCTGAGGATACAGATGACCTTTGGGGCGATGACTGGGCAAAGGGTAAGAATCCTGAAGGAAAGGTATTCTGCTACTTCGGACCAGCTTGGTTCTTCAACTTCTGCCTTAACGCAGATGATCCTGCTTCAATCGCTGGCCAGGGTGGCTGGGGATACTGTGTAGGACCACAGTCTTACTACTGGGGTGGTACATGGATCTGCGCTGCAACAGGTACAGACAATGCTAACCTTGTAAAGGATATCATCCTTAAGATGACAACAGATAAGGGTATCCTTAAGGATATCGCTCAGCAGGATGCTGACTGTGTAAACAGCAAGACAGTACTTGCAGAGCTTGCAGCTGATGACTCAGGTAACCTTGATCTTCTTGGTGGACAGAACCCATACAAGCAGCTTGCAGAAGGTGCTGAGAAGGTAGACCTTTCAAATATTTCTGCATACGATCAGGGATGTAACGAAGAGCTTCAGAAGGCAATCAAGAACTACTTCCAGGGCAATGCTACAAAGGAAGAGGCACTTGATATGTTCAAGAAGGCTGTAGTTGAGAAGTATCCAGAGCTTACAGCAGAGTAATTTTACAATTACACTTAGCGGGAAATAAAATAATGGGGGCGCATGGGTTAGTCCTGTGCGCCCTATATTAAAGATATTCAAAAGGGAGCACTTATGAACAAGAAGAGTAAAGTAGTAAGCTACAACAAATGGGGCTACATATTCTTAATTCCATTTACTGTAATCTTTTTAATTTTCCAGTTGGTGCCACTTGCAACAACTATTTACAATTCATTTTTTGAGAATTACCGTTCAGGTCTTACTCAGATTGGCCCTAACTTCGTAGGGCTTCAGAATTATGGCACAATTATCACAAATGGTGATTTGCCTACATATTTCTATAACACAATGGTTATGTGGTTAATGGGATTCATTCCACAGATTCTATTATCGCTTCTTTTAGGAGCTTGGTTTACAGATCCATCACTTAGATTAAAATGCCAGACATTCTTCAAGACAGTAATTTACTTACCAAACTTGATTATGGCTTCGGCTTTTGCCATGTTATTCTTTACATTATTCTCAGATAGCGGTCCTATCAACTCTATGCTTATGCAGATTGGAGTTTTTAAGGAAGCATATCAGTTTATGAGTCATGTTTGGACAGTTCGTACTCTTGTTGCTACAATGAACTGCCTTATGTGGTTTGGAAATACGACAATTCTTCTGATGGCCGGAATGTTGGGCATTGACCCATCACTCTTTGAGGCTGCACAGGTAGATGGAGCTACATCTACTCAGATTTTCTATAAAATTACATTACCACTACTTAGACCTATTCTAATCTTCGTTATGATTACATCACTTATTGGTGGTTTGCAGATGTTCGACGTTCCACAGATCTTAACAAACGGAACTGGAGATCCAATGCGTTCATCAATGACACTTATTATGTATTTGAACAAGCACCTGTTCAGCAAGAACTACGGTTTAGCTGGTGCGCTTTCAGTATTCCTGTTTGTAATAACTGGTATCTTAAGCTTGATCGTATTCAAGTTTACAAATTCTGATAAGGTGAAGTAATTCTATAGTTATTTAAATAGAAACGAGGTAAAATATTATGGATATGGCAGCTAACACTACTATAGCAGGCAAGCAGGACACTGGTGCCTCTGTACATGCTAGAAGAGTAGTATCATATGTAGTATTGATTTTAATTTCATTCTTGTGCCTGTTTTGGTTTTATGTATTGTTTATCAATGCCACAAGAAGCAATTCTGAGCTTAGCTTAGGATTTTCAGCAGTTCCAAGTACTCATTTTGTTGAGAACTGGACAAACCTTAAAAATGGAACACTTCCTATTCTTAATGGTTTGATTAACTCGCTTGTAATTGCATTCTTAACAGCAGGTCTTGCAACTTACTTCTCTGCAATGACTGCTTATGCAATTCACGCCTATGATTTTAAAGGTAAGAAGTTCATGTTCACATTCATTCTTATGATTATGATGATTCCAACACAGGTTACTGTACTTGGTTTCTTACAGTTAATTGGTAAGATGGGACTTGATAACAACCCAACAGCACTTATTGTGCCTGCAATTGCATCTCCAGCTGTATTCTTCTATATGAAGCAGTACATGGATTCTACACTTCCTCTTTCACTTGTTGAGGCAGCAAGAATCGATGGCTCTGGAGAGTTTAGAACTTTTAATCAGATTGTAGTACCTCTTATGAAGCCAGCTATTGCTGTTCAGGCAATCTTCAGCTTCGTAAACAGCTGGAATAATTACTTCACTCCAGCACTTGTACTTCATGATGATACAAAGAAGACGCTTCCTATATTAATTGCACAGCTACGTTCAGCTGACTGGCTTAAGTTTGATATGGGACAGGTATACATGATGATTGCATTCTCTATTTTCCCTGTAATCATTGTTTACCTTATTCTTTCTAAGCATATCGTAGGTGGCGTAACTCTTGGTGGTGTAAAGGGTTAATCCCGTTGAATTGATATAACTAAAAGTTTATTATTTAAAGGGGGCTAAAATTTAGTCCCCTTAATATTTTCGAAAGACTTGACAGAGTTGACTAGCTGTGATATATTTTGCTAGCGACTAAGAAAAGCAGGTCTTTTTTTTATGCTCTTTTTTCGCCTCATCAAATTGTTCGCTATGATGAGTGAGCGTAAGTAAGACCAAAGTAGAATTATAACGGAGGTGGAAGTTGTGCGCACAAAGATAACATTGGCATGTACAGAATGCCAGCAGCGTAATTACAACATGACAAAAGACAAGAAGACACACCCTGACAGAATGGAAACAAAGAAGTACTGCAGATTTTGCAAGAAACACACAATGCACAAGGAGACTAAATAGTCTAACGGGGGTGCTATTATGGCAGAAGAGAAGAAAACTAAGTCAGGACGTTTTGCAGGTCTCAAGGCAGAATTTAACAAGATTGTCTGGGCAGACCCAACAGACGTGTCAAAGCAGACAACAGCAGTTGTTGCTGTGTCAGTAGTTGTAGCAGTGATCATCATCGTATTAGATGCAGTGATCAACAAAGGTGTAAATATCCTAGTTAATTTATAATGGAGGCATCGGATATGGCAGAGGCAAAGTGGTATGTAGTTCATACTTACTCAGGCTATGAGAACAAAGTCAAGACAAACATTGAAAAGGCTATCGAGACACAACATCTCGAGGAGCAGATTCTTGATGTACGCGTACCTATGGTTGAGGTAACAGAGACTAAGGATGGCGTTAAAAAGCAAGTTTCAAAGAAGATGTACCCTGGTTACGTTCTTATTGAGATGATTATGAATGACGAGACCTGGTACGTTGTCAGAAATACCAGAGGTGTTACAGGCTTCGTAGGACCAGGAAGCAAGCCAGTGCCATTGTCAGAGGCAGAAGTTAAGGCTTACTTACTAGGTGATAACACTGAAAAGGTCAACGTTGAGGTTGACTTCGAGGTTGGTGATACTCTTAGCGTTATCGACGGTACCTGGAAAGATACTGTCGGCGTTGTTAAGTCTATCAATGCTAAGAAGCAGACAGTTACAATCAGCGTTGAAATGTTCGGACGTGAGACTCCAGTTGAGATTGATTTCACGGACGTACGAAAAATGGATTAATTTTTTTGCAGGAGGAATAGGATAATGGCAAAGAAAATCGAAGGCTATATCAAGTTGCAGATTCCAGCAGGCAAGGCTACACCAGCCCCACCTGTAGGTCCAGCACTTGGTCAGCACGGTGTAAATATCGTGGAGTTTACAAAGCAGTTTAACGCAAAGACAGCAGATATGGGAGATACAATCGTTCCTACAATCATCACTGTTTATGCAGATAGAAGCTTCAGCTTCATCACAAAGACTCCACCAGCAGCAGTTCTTATTAAGAAGGCTTGCAAGATCCAGAAGGCATCTGGCACACCTAATAAGACAAAGGTTGCAAAGATCACAAAGGCTCAGGTTCAGGAGATTGCAGAGACAAAGATGCCTGATCTTAACGCAGCTTCACTTGAGGCAGCTATGAGCATGATCGAGGGAACATGTAGATCAATGGGCGTTGAGGTTGTAGAGTAATCACAGCTTAGCGAAAACAACGTTCTTACTATTAATTATTGAGTGGGAGAGCTTAGAGCTCGATTAACCACAGGAGGTAAACATGAAAAGAGGAAAGAAATACGTTGCAGCTGTAGCTACATACGACAAGTCAGTTGCATACGATCCAGCAGAAGCAATCGCTCAGGTTAAGAAGAATGCTACTGCAAAATTTGATGAGACAATTGAGGCTCATATCAGAACTGGTTGTGACGGACGTCACGCAGAGCAGCAGATCCGTGGTGCAGTTGTACTTCCACACGGAACTGGTAAGTCAGTTAGAGTTTTAGTATTCGCTAAGGGTACAAAGCTTGACGAGGCTCAGGCTGCTGGTGCTGATTTCGTTGGCGGCGAGGAGCTTATTCCAAAGATCCAGAACGAAGGATGGAATGAGTTTGATGCAGTAGTTGCTACACCAGACATGATGGGTGTTGTTGGTCGTCTCGGTCGTGTACTTGGACCTAGAGGACTCATGCCAAACCCAAAGGCTGGTACAGTTACTATGGATGTTGCTAAGGCTGTTGAGGAAATCAAGGCAGGTAAGATTGAGTATAGACTTGATAAGACAAACATTATCCATGTACCTATCGGAAAGGCTTCTTTCTCAGAGGAGCAGTTAGCGGACAACTTCCAGACTCTTATGGATGCAATCAACAAGGCTAAGCCATCAAGCTTAAAGGGTCAGTACATTAAGAGCATTTCACTTGCTCCAACAATGGGACCTGGCGTTAAGCTTAATGTTGCAAAGGTTTCAAACTAATTGTTGACAATCCAATATACATAATGATATAATGCACAAAGTTGTTGCCGAAGACAGCAGGTGGCGTTAGCCGTAAAGAGATTTATCTCTACCAGCCGAGGACGATTAAGTATTTATCGACTAATCAAACCTCTATGTCTTTATGGCATAGAGGTTTTTTAAATTACTTTATCCTCATATAAGCAACACAAAAATATTATAAGGAGGAAAAAAATCGTGGCAAAAGTTGAATTAAAGCAGCCAATCGTTGACGAGATTTCAACACAGGTTAAAGATGC
Organism: Pseudobutyrivibrio sp. 49; assembly: GCF_900100545.1. Taxonomy (GTDB): domain Bacteria; phylum Bacillota; class Clostridia; order Lachnospirales; family Lachnospiraceae; genus Pseudobutyrivibrio. The sequence goes on along the minus strand of NZ_FNDP01000005.1, from coordinate 93,457 downwards.
AGCTTCAGTTGTAGTTGTTGATGCTCGTGGACTTACAGTTGCAGAAGACACACAGTTACGTAAGCAGCTTCGTGAAGCTGGCGTTACATATAAGGTTTACAAGAACACTCTTATGAAGCACGCTTTCGAAGGAACAGACTTTGCACAGCTTGACGAGGTTCTTGAAGGACCTAGCGCAATCGCTGTATCAAAGGATGATGCTACAGCACCAGCAAGAATTCTTGCTAAGTTTGGTAAGACAGCTCAGAACCTTGAGATCAAGGCAGGTGTAGTTGAAGGAACATACTATGATGCTAAGGGTATGGCAGCAGTTGCAGCAGTACCAAGCAGAGAGGAACTTCTTTCAAAGTTACTTGGAAGCTTACAGTCACCAATCACAAACTTCGCTCGTGTTCTCAACCAGATCGCAGAGCAGGGTGGTGCATCTACAGAGGCACCTGCAGCAGAAGCTCCAGCAGAGGAAGCACCAGCAGCAGAGGCACCAGCAGAGGAGCCAGCTGAGGCTCCAGCAGAGTAATTTAGAATACTCAAAACAAATAATTATTTATATTAATTTTTTAATGGAGGAAAATTATCATGGCAAAGATGACAACAGAAGAGTTTATCGCAGCTATCAAAGAGCTTAGCGTATTAGAGTTAAATGACCTTGTAAAGGCATGTGAGGAAGAGTTCGGCGTTTCTGCAGCAGCAGGCGTTGTAGTTGCAGCAGCAGCTGGCGATGCAGCAGCAGCTGAGGAGAAGGACGAGTTCGACGTAGAGCTTACAGAAGTAGGTTCTGAGAAGGTTAAGGTTATCAAGGTTGTTCGTGAGGCAACTGGCCTTGGTCTTAAGGAAGCTAAGGAGCTCGTTGATGGCGCTCCTAAGGTTATCAAGGAAGCAGCTGATAAGGCTACAGCAGAGTCAATCAAGGCTCAGCTTGAGGAGATCGGTGCAAAGGTTACTCTTAAGTAATCATTGTTACGAATTTTCTATTGGCAGGTCATCATTGACCTGCCAATTTTTTGCTTTTAAATAAATACAAAAAATGTATTGACTTTACTATTGTTTTTGGCATAGAATGTAGTTTGCACTATTATGGTGCAGTGTGCATTCCTATGCCTTTTTTCATGGCTGGAAATATGCCACATTTTTTCATGAAAGATTTATCCAAATTAAAAATAAAATGAGAGGTGGAACGTCAATGGAGAAAAACAGAATACGTCCAGTGAAAGCTGGAAAGAACTTGCGTATGAGTTACTCGAGACAAAAAGAGGTACTTGAGATGCCTAATTTAATCGAGGTCCAGAAGGACAGTTACGACTGGTTCGTTAAGGACGGATTAAAGGAAGCATTTGCAGATATCTCACCTATTCAAGATAGGGGAAACCAGCTTGAATTGCATTTTGTTGACTTCACACTGTGTAAAGACGAGGTGAAGTACACAATTCCACAGTGCAAAGAAAGAGATGCAACATACGCAGCGCCTTTAAAGGTTAAAGTGCGCCTTGTTAACAAGGAGTCCGGCGATATGCAGGAGCACGAAATCTTCATGGGTGACTTGCCACTTATGACAGATACAGGCACATTCGTAATTAATGGAGCGGAGCGTGTTATTGTATCACAGCTTGTTCGTTCACCAGGCATTTACTATGCAATTGGCCACGATAAAATCGGTAAGGAGTTATATTCATGTACTGTAATCCCTAACCGTGGCGCTTGGCTTGAGTACGAGACAGATTCCAATGACGTTTTCTATGTTCGTGTAGACCGTAACAGAAAGGTACCTGTTACAGTTCTTATTCGTGCTCTTGGCTTAGGAACTAACCAGGAAATCATCGATGTATTTGGCGAGGAGCCAAAGATTCTTGCAACATTTGCAAAGGATCCAGCTATCACAGAGAAGAACCCACAGGGTAGTTACGAAGGAGGTCTCTTAGAGCTCTATCGTAGACTTCGTCCAGGCGAGCCTCTTGCAAAGGATAGCGCAGAGTCACTTATCCATGGTATGTTCTTCGATCCAAGACGTTATGACCTTGCTAAGGTTGGTCGTTATAAGTTCAATAAGAAGCTCATGCTCAGAAATCGTATTGCTGGACATGTTCTTGCTGAGGACGTTATCGACACAACAACAGGTGAGATTATTGCAAAGGCTGGAGATAAGGTTACACTTGAGATGGCTGATGATATTCAGAATGCAGCTGTTACTCATGTATTCATCCAGACTGAGACTCGTAATGTAAAGGTTCTTTCTAATATGATGGTTGACATCACAAAGTTTGTTGATTGTGATGCTAAGGCTCTTGGTATTACTGAGCTTGTTTACTATCCAGTACTTGAAAGAATTCTTTCAGAGAATACAACAAAAGAAGATATCGAGGATGCAATCGCTCGTTCAGTAGCAGATCTTATTCCAAAGCACATCACTGTTGAGGATATTTTTGCATCTATTAACTATAACATGCACCTTGAGTACGCTATTGGTAAGGATGATGATATTGATCACCTTGGAAACCGTCGTATTCGTGCTGTTGGTGAGTTATTACAGAACCAGTATAGAATAGGTTTATCACGTCTTGAGAAGGTTGTACGCGAGCGTATGACTACTCGTGACCTTGAGGATATTTCTCCACAGAACCTTATCAACATCAAGCCTGTTACAGCTGCAATCAAAGAGTTCTTTGGTTCATCACAGTTGTCACAGTTCATGGATCAGAATAACCCACTTTCTGAGTTAACACACAAGAGACGTCTTTCAGCACTTGGTCCTGGTGGTCTTTCAAGAGACCGTGCAGGTTTCGAGGTTCGAGACGTACACTATTCTCACTATGGACGTATGTGTCCTATCGAGACACCTGAAGGACCAAACATCGGTCTTATCAACTCTCTTGCAAGCTATGCTCGTATCAATGAGTATGGTTTTGTTGAGGCGCCATACAGACGTATTGATAAGTCAGACCCAGAGAATCCTCGTGTAACTGACGAGGTTGTATATATGACAGCTGACGAAGAGGATAATTATCATGTAGCACAGGCTAACGTCAAGCTTGACGAAGAAGGCCACTTCATGAGAAAGAATGTATCTGGTCGTTTCCGTGAGGAGACACAGGAGTACGACAAGAAAGTATTTGATTACATGGACGTATCTCCTAAGATGGTATTCTCAGTTGCTACAGCTTCAATTCCATTCCTTCAGAACGATGACCCTACTCGTGCCCTCATGGGATCAAACATGCAGCGTCAGGCCGTTCCACTTCTTACTACAGAAGCACCAGTAGTTGGTACAGGTATGGAGCCAAAGACAGCAGTCGATTCAGGTGTCTGCGTAGTTGCTAAGCGCGCAGGTATCGTAGAGATGTCTGAGACAAACAGAATTATTGTTAAGGCTGACGAGGACGGAACAAGAGATGAGTACACACTCTTCAAGTTCACACGTTCTAACCAGTCTAACTGCTATAACCAGCGCCCAATCGTATTTAAGGGCGATCATGTAGAGGCTGGCGAGGTTATCGCTGATGGTCCTTCTACAAAGAATGGTGAGCTTGCCCTTGGAAAGAACCCACTTATCGGTTTCATGACATGGGAAGGTTACAACTACGAGGATGCCGTTCTTCTTTCAGAGCGCCTCGTTCAGGATGATGTTTATACATCTATTCATATTGAAGAGTACGAGATTGACGCTCGTGATACAAAGCTCGGACCAGAAGAAATCACTCGTGATGTAGCTGGTGTTGGTGATAATGCTCTTAAGGATCTTGATGAGAGTGGTATCATCCGTATCGGTGCGGAGGTTCGTGCCGGTGATATCCTTGTTGGTAAGGTTACACCAAAGGGTGAGACAGAGCGTACTCCAGAAGAGAGACTTCTTCTTGCAATCTTCGGTGAGAAGGCTAGAGAAGTTCGTGATACATCACTTCGTGTACCACACGGAGCTTACGGTATCGTTGTTGATGCTAAGGTATTCACACGTGAGAATGGCGATGAGCTTTCTCCAGGTGTTAATAAGTCAGTACGTATCTACATCGCTCAGAAGAGAAAGATTGGTGTAGGTGATAAGATGGCCGGTCGTCACGGTAATAAGGGTGTAGTTTCCCGCGTACTTCCAGTAGAAGATATGCCATATCTTCCAAACGGTCGTCCACTTGATATCGTACTTAACCCATTGGGCGTACCTTCACGTATGAACATTGGTCAGGTCCTTGAGATTCACCTTTCACTTGCTGCAAAGGCTCTTGGATTTGATATTGAAACACCAGTATTTGATGGTGCAAAGGAAATTGATATTCAGGATACTCTTGAGCTTGCAAATGACTATGTAAATATGCCATTTGATAAGGAAGAGGCTGAGAACGGTGAGGAGACATTCTACGACAAGTACGTTGATATTCTTCGTGATGATGTTATGGAATACTTATCTACAAATCGTGCTCACAGAGCTCTTTGGAAGGGTGTTCCTATTTCTAGAGATGGTAAGGTTCAGCTTCGTGACGGTCGTACAGGTGAGCCATTTGATGGTCCTGTTACAATCGGACACATGCACTACCTGAAACTTCACCACCTTGTAGATGATAAGATTCACGCACGTTCAACTGGTCCTTACTCTCTTGTTACACAGCAGCCACTCGGTGGTAAAGCACAGTTCGGTGGACAGCGTTTCGGAGAGATGGAAGTTTGGGCCCTCGAGGCTTATGGTGCATCATATACACTTCAGGAAATCCTTACAATGAAGTCAGATGATGTTATCGGACGTGTTAAGACATATGAGGCTATTATCAAGGGTGAAAACATCCCTGAGCCAGGCATCCCTGAGTCATTCAAGGTATTGCTTAAGGAATTACAGTCACTTGGTCTTGACGTTCGTGTTCTTGATGAGAACCGCGAAGAGGTTGAGCTCATGGAGACAAGTGAATATGGAAATACTGACCTCAACGCAATTATCGCAGGTAGCGACAGAAACTTCGCATTCGAGGATGACAGCTCATTTGCACAGGCAGGCTTCTCTACAAAGAAGTTTGATACTGAAGGCGAACTCGTAGATGACGAGGAAGAGCAGTTCGAAGATGAAGAAGATGATTTTTCTGATATACCAACAGATTTTGATGAGGAATAAATAGGAAGGGAGCTACAAAATGCCAGAGAATAAAGAAGCGACATATCAACCAATAGCATTTGACGCAATACAGATTGGATTGGCATCACCTGAGAAGATCAGACAGTGGTCTCGTGGCGAGGTTAAAAAGCCTGAGACAATCAATTATCGTACACTGAAGCCTGAAAAGGACGGTCTTTTCTGCGAGAAGATCTTTGGACCTAGCAAGGACTGGGAATGTCACTGCGGAAAGTACAAGAAAATTCGTTATAAGGGTGTAGTTTGTGATCGTTGTGGTGTTGAAATCACAAAGGCATCAGTTCGTCGTGAGCGTATGGGTCACATCGAGCTCGCTGCACCAGTTTCACATATTTGGTATTTCAAGGGTATTCCTTCACGTATGGGACTTATTCTTGATCTTTCACCAAAGACATTAGAGAAGGTTCTCTACTTTGCATCATACATCGTACTTGATGCAGGTGAGACAGCTCTTATGTATAAGCAGGTTCTTACAGAGGCTGAGTACCAGGAAGCTAGAGAGCAGTATGGTAACGGCTTCAGAGTAGGAATGGGTGCTGAGGCTATCCAGGAGCTTCTTAGAGATATCGATCTCGATGAAGAGGCTACAAAGCTTCAGATTGAATTAGACAGCGCTACAGGCCAGAAGCGTTCACGTATCATTAAGAGACTTGAGGTTGTTGAGGCATTCCGCGAGTCAGGAAACAGACCAGATTGGATGATTATGACAGTTATCCCTGTTATTCCACCAGATCTTCGTCCTATGGTACAGCTTGATGGTGGCCGTTTCGCTACATCTGATTTGAACGATTTATATCGTCGTATTATTAATAGAAATAACCGTCTCCGTAGATTGTTAGAGCTTGGTGCTCCTGATATCATCGTTCGTAACGAGAAGAGAATGCTTCAGGAAGCTGTTGATGCTCTTATCGATAACGGTAGACGTGGTCGTCCTGTTACAGGTCCTGGTAACAGACCTCTTAAGTCACTTTCAGACATGCTTAAGGGTAAGTCAGGACGATTCAGACAGAACCTCCTTGGTAAGCGTGTTGACTACTCAGGACGTTCAGTTATCGTCGTTGGACCAGAACTTAAGATTTACCAGTGTGGTCTTCCAAAGGAGATGGCACTTGAGCTCTTCAAGCCTTTCGTTATGAAGGAGCTCGTTGGTAATGGCATGGCCCACAACATTAAATATGCTAAGAAGATGGTTGAGAAGTTTGAGCCAGAGGTTTGGGACATCCTTGAAGATGTCATTAAAGAGCATCCAGTTATGCTTAACCGTGCTCCTACACTTCACCGACTTGGTATTCAGGCTTTCGAGCCAATCCTTGTAGAAGGTAGAGCTATCAAGCTTCATCCACTTGTATGTACAGCTTTCAACGCCGATTTCGACGGTGACCAGATGGCTGTTCACCTTCCACTTACTCAGGAGGCACAGGCTGAGTGTAGATTCATGCTTCTCTCACCTAACAACCTCTTGAAGCCTTCAGACGGTGGTCCTGTTGCCGTTCCTTCACAGGATATGGTACTCGGTATCTACTACCTTACACAGGAGCGTGGTACTACAGTAGGCGATAGCCGTGAAGAGCTTGGTGAAGGTAAGGCATTTAAGAACCTTAACGAAGCAATCCTTGCTTACGAGAATGATGCTCTTACAATGCATGCACGTATCACTGTTAACGTATCTAAGACACGTCCAGATGGTACAGTTGTAACTGGTAGAGTTTCATCTACACTTGGTAGACTTCTCTTCAACGAGATCATTCCACAGGATCTTGGTTACGTAGATCGTACAAATCCTGAGAACGAGCTTGTTCCTGAGGTAGACTTCCACGTTGGTAAGAAGCAGTTAAAGCAGATTCTTGAAAAAGTTATTAATACACATGGAGCTACAAAGACAGCAGAAGTTCTTGATGATATCAAGGCTATGGGTTACCATTACTCAACAATTGCTGCCATGACAGTTTCAATTTCAGATATGACAGTTCCACCTCAGAAGCCAGAGCTTATTGCACAGGCTGAAGAGACAGTTGATAAGATTACTCGTCAGTACAAGAGAGGTCTTATTACTGAGGAAGAGCGTTACCGTGAAGTTGTAGATACATGGAAAGAGACTGATGATCAGCTTACTAGAGACCTTCTTGATGGTCTTGATAAGTACAACAACATCTTCATGATGGCTGACTCAGGTGCCCGTGGTTCTGAAAAGCAGATCAAGCAGCTCGCAGGTATGCGTGGTTTGATGGCTGATACAACAGGTAAGACTATCGAGCTTCCTATTAAGTCTAACTTCCGTGAGGGTCTTGACGTACTTGAGTACTTCATGTCAGCTCATGGTGCTCGTAAGGGTCTTTCAGATACAGCTCTTCGTACAGCCGATTCTGGATACTTGACACGTCGAATGGTTGACGTTGCTCAGGAGCTTATTATCCGTGAGTCAGACTGTGTTGCTGGAACAGACCGTGAGATTCCAGGTATGTGGGTATACGCATTCATGGATGGTCGTGAGGAGATTGAGTCTCTTAAGGACCGTATTACAGGTAGATTCTCTTGCTACTCTATCTACGATGCTAAGGGCGAGATGATTGTTAAGGCTAATCACATGATTACACCTAAGCGTGCAGCTGCAATCATTGAGCGTGGTGTTGATGATAAGGGCGAGCCAATCAAGAAGGTTAAGATTAGAAACGTACTTAACTGCCGTTCACACGTTGGTGTTTGTGCTAAGTGTTATGGTGCTAACATGGCTTCAGGTCGTGCCGTTCAGGTCGGCGAAGCAATCGGTATCATCGCTGCACAGTCAATCGGTGAGCCAGGTACACAGCTTACCATGAGAACATTCCATACTGGTGGTGTTGCTGGTAACGATATTACACAGGGTCTTCCTCGTGTAGAGGAGCTTTTCGAGGCTAGAAAGCCTAAGGGACTTGCTATCATTACAGAGATTGCTGGTACAGTCACTATTGAAGAGGACTCTAAGACAAAGAAGAGAGAAGTTGTTGTAACAAACTCTTCTACAGGCGATGTTGAGAAATATCTCATCCCTTACGGATCACGTATCAAGGTTCTTTCAGGTCAGGAGCTTGAGGCTGGTGATGAGCTTACAGAAGGTTCTGTAAACCCACACGATATCCTTGCTATCAAGGGTAAGGCAGCTGTTCAGGATTACCTCATCCGTGAAGTTCAGCGTGTATACCGCTTACAGGGTGTTGATATCAACGATAAGCATATTGAAGTACTTTGCCGTCAGATGCTTAAGAGAATCAGAATCGACGAAGCAGGTGATACAGGCTTCATGCCAGGTTCACTTGTTGATTGGCTTGATTTTGAGGAAGCAAACGAGCAGATGGAAGCAGAGGGCAAGGAGATTGCAACAGGTACACAGGAGCTTCTTGGTATCACAAAGGCAGCACTTGCTACAAACTCATTCCTTTCAGCAGCTTCATTCCAGGAGACAACAAAGGTTCTTACTGATGCAGCTATCAAGGGTAAGGTTGATCCACTTAACGGTCTTAAAGAGAACGTTATCATCGGTCGCTTAATTCCTGCTGGTACAGGTATGAAGAGATACTCTAATATCCCTCTTTCAACAGACAACGATTTAGCTAATGTTGAGATTCCAGAGGATTTTGAAGATATGACTGGTGAGTCTGATGAATTAGTATCAGATGAGTTAGTAGAAATTGAAGAGTAATCTCGAAATTTTATATTGAAATTGATGGACTAGGGTCAGAAATGACCCTAGTTTTTTCACATTTTTAGGGTTGACATTATGATTTTAAGGAAATATAATGTTCTAGCATGCGCTAATAGGATAACTATGCCTATATTTAAGCATGCGAAGAAATAAATTAGGAGGTAAAAAGAATGCCAACATTCAACCAGCTAGTTAGAAAAGGTCGTCAGACATCTGTAAAGAAGTCTACAGCACCAGCACTTCAGAGAGGTTATAACTCTCTTCAGAAGAAGCCTACAAACACTTCTTCACCACAGAAGCGTGGTGTATGTACAGCTGTTAAGACAGCTACACCTAAGAAGCCTAACTCAGCTCTTAGAAAGATTGCCAGAGTTCGTCTTTCAAACGGAATCGAAGTAACTTCATACATTCCAGGCGAGGGTCACAATCTTCAGGAGCATAGCGTTGTTTTGATTCGTGGTGGTCGTGTTAAGGATTTACCAGGTACACGTTATCACGTAATCAGAGGTACACTTGATACAGCCGGCGTTGCTAACCGCAAGCAGGGACGTTCAAAGTACGGCGCTAAGAGACCTAAGGACGCAAAATAAATCTTAGGATAATTTAGTTGTAATTCACATTCACTTTGGTTAATGTTGTATCTATTTTACTTAGAAATAAATACTGCATGGACACATAGTAATTAAATGTGAGTACCGTTGATCTAACAAATTTTAGTTAAGGAGGGAAGTATCGTGCCAAGAAAAGGACATACTCAAAAGAGAGACGTTTTGGCAGATCCTATATACAACAGCAAGGTAGTTACAAAGCTTATCAACAACATCATGCTTGATGGTAAGAAGGGTGTAGCTCAGAAGATTGTATATGGTGCATTTGACAGAGTCGCAGAAAAGACTGGAAAGCCTGCACTTGAGGTTTTCGAAGAAGCTATGAACAACGTTATGCCTGTACTTGAGGTAAAGGCTAGACGTATCGGTGGTGCTACATATCAGGTACCTATCGAAGTAAGACCAGATCGTCGTCAGGCCCTTGGCCTTAGATGGCTCACAATGTTCTCACGTTCACGTACTGAGAAGACAATGGAAGAGCGTCTTGCAAACGAGATCATGGATGCAGCTGGCAACACAGGTTCAGCTGTTAAGAGAAAAGAAGAAATGCATAGAATGGCAGAAGCTAATAAGGCATTTGCTCATTACAGATTCTAATAGGAGGGACGAACAGTGGCAGGAAGAGAATATCCACTTGAGCGTACCAGAAATATTGGTATTATGGCTCATATCGATGCCGGAAAGACTACACTTACAGAGCGTATTCTTTACTATACTGGTGTAAACTACAAGATTGGTGATACTCACGAAGGTACTGCAACCATGGACTGGATGGAGCAGGAAGCTGAGAGAGGTATCACAATCACTTCAGCTGCTACAACATGTCACTGGACTGAGCAGGAAAACTGCAAGCCTAAGAAGGGTGCTCTTGAGCACCGTATCAATATCATTGATACACCAGGCCACGTAGATTTCACTGTTGAGGTTGAGCGTTCCCTTCGTGTACTTGATGGCGCCGTTGGTGTCTTCTGTGCAAAGGGTGGCGTTGAGCCACAGTCAGAGAATGTTTGGAGACAGGCTGACACATATAACGTACCAAGAATGGCTTTCATCAATAAGATGGATATCCTTGGTGCAAACTTCTACGGAGCTGTTGATCAGATCCGTGACAGACTTAAGAAGAACGCTATCGTTCTTCAGCTTCCAATCGGTAAGGAAGATGATTTCAAGGGAATCATCGATCTTTTCGAGATGAAGGCATACATCTATAACGATGATAAGGGTGATGATATTTCTATCACAGACATCCCAGCTGATATGGCAGAGGATGCTGAGCTTTATCACACAGAGCTTGTTGAGAAGATCTGTGAGTTAGATGATGATCTTATGATGGAGTATCTTGAGGGCGAAGAGCCATCTGTAGATGCTCTTAAGGCAGCACTTCGTAAGGGTACTTGCGAGTGTAAGGCTATCCCAGTATGCTGTGGATCTGCTTATAGAAACAAGGGTGTTCAGAAGCTTCTTGATGCAATCCTTGAGTTCATGCCAGCTCCTACAGACGTACCAGCTATCCAGGGTGTAGATATGGATGGCAACCCAGTTGAGAAGCACTCATCAGATGATGAGCCATTCGCAGCTTTAGCATTCAAGATTATGGCTGATCCATTCGTTGGAAAGCTCGCTTTCATCCGTGTATATTCAGGTACATTGAACTCAGGTTCATACTGCCTTAACGCTACAAAGGATAAGAAGGAGCGTGTAGGTCGTATTCTTCAGATGCACGCTAACAAGCGTACAGAGTTAGACAAGGTTTACTCTGGTGATATCGCAGCTGTTGTAGGTCTTAAGGTTACAACAACTGGTGATACAATCTGCGACGAGCAGCACCCAGTAATCCTCGAGTCTATGGAATTCCCTGAGCCAGTTATCGAGCTTGCTATCGAGCCTAAGACTAAGGCTGGACAGCAGAAGATGGGCGAGGCTCTTGCAAAGCTTGCTGAAGAGGATCCAACATTCCGTCAGCATACTGACCAGGAGACAGGCCAGACAATCATCGCTGGTATGGGTGAGCTTCACCTTGAAATCATTGTTGATCGTCTTCTTAGAGAGTTCAAGGTTGAGGCTAACGTTGGTGCACCTCAGGTTGCATACAAGGAAACATTTACAAAGCCTGTTGATCAGGAATACAAGTATGCTAAGCAGTCAGGTGGTCGTGGACAGTACGGTCACTGTAAGGTTAGATTTACTCCAATGGATGCTAACGCTGAGGAGACATTCAGATTTAAGTCTTCAGTAGTTGGTGGTGCTATTCCTAAGGAATACATCCCATCTGTTGGTGAGGGTATTGAGGAAGCAGCTAAGGCTGGTATCCTTTGCGGATTCCCTGTTCTTGGTGTAGAAGCAGACGTTTACGATGGTTCTTACCATGAAGTCGATTCATCAGAAATGGCATTCCACATTGCTGGTTCAATGTGCTTCAAGGAAGCTATGGCTAAGGCAGCTCCAGTTCTTCTTGAGCCTATCATGAAGGTTGAAGTTACTATGCCAGAGGAGTACATGGGTGATGTAATCGGATCTCTTAACGCTAAGAGAGGTCAGATCCAGTCTATGGATGATCTTGGCGGCGGAAAGATCGTTAGAGCACTTGTTCCACTTGCAGAGATGTTCGGATACTCTACAGAGCTTCGTTCATCTACTCAGGGTCGTGGTAACTACTCAATGTTCTTCGAGAAGTATGAGGCAGTTCCAAAGAACGTTCAGGAGCAGATTATCTCTAATCACGCTAAATAATTTAGAAAAATACTAGATAGTTGAAAAATCTCGATATTTCCATTATAATCGGAAATATCGAGAGTTTAGAACTAAACAGCCCATTGAAGGGCATTATCTTAAGGAGGATTTTTAAAAATGGCAAAAGAGCATTTTGACAGAACCAAACCACATTGTAACATCGGTACTATCGGACACGTAGATCACGGTAAAACAACTCTTACAGCAGCTATCACAAAGGTACTTGCTGAGCGTGTATCTGGTAACGCAAAGGTAGATTTCGAGAACATCGATAAGGCTCCAGAGGAGAGAGAAAGAGGTATCACAATCTCTACAGCTCACGTTGAGTATCAGACAGAGAAGAGACACTATGCACACGTTGACTGCCCAGGCCATGCTGATTATGTAAAGAACATGATCACAGGTGCTGCTCAGATGGACGGCGCTATCCTTGTAGTTGCTGCAACTGACGGTGTTATGGCTCAGACAAAGGAGCACATCCTTCTTTCTCGTCAGGTAGGTGTACCTTACATCGTTGTATTCCTTAACAAGTGTGATATGGTTGATGATGAGGAGCTTATCGAGCTCGTAGAGATGGAAGTTACAGAGCAGCTTGAGGAGTATGACTTCAACGATTGCCCAATCGTTAAGGGATCAGCTCTTAAGGCTCTTGAGGATCCAAACGGTGAGTGGGGCGACAAGATCATGGAGCTCATGGACACTGTAGATTCTTACATTCCAGATCCACAGCGTGAGACAGACAAGCCATTCCTTATGCCAGTAGAGGACGTATTCACAATCACAGGTCGTGGTACTGTTGCTACAGGTAGAGTAGAGCGTGGTGTTCTTCACCTTAACGACGAGCTTGAAATCATCGGTATCAAGGAAGATACACAGAAGACTGTTGTAACTGGTATCGAGATGTTCCGTAAGCTTCTTGACGAGGCTCAGGCTGGTGATAACATCGGTGCACTTCTTCGTGGTGTTAACCGTGACCAGATCCAGCGTGGACAGGTACTTGCTAAGCCAGGTACTGTAACATGCCACACAAAGTTCACAGCTCAGGTTTACGTTCTTACAAAGGATGAAGGTGGTCGTCATACTCCATTCTTCAACAACTATCGTCCACAGTTCTACTTCAGAACAACAGACGTTACAGGTGTTTGCGAGCTTCCAGCAGGTACAGAGATGTGCATGCCTGGCGATAACGTAGAGATGACAATCGAGCTCATCCACCCAATCGCTATGGAGCAGGGTCTTACATTCGCTATCCGTGAGGGTGGTAGAACAGTAGGTTCTGGTCGTGTTGCTACAATCATCGAATAATTTCGATCGAACAGCCCAACCCAAATAGTAAAATCAAGGCTTCCGAGGATTTCCTCGGGAGCCTTTTTTAATGCAAAAATATATTAAATAGCAATCATAAAATAAGTGCTTGGTACCTTTTTGGTACCTTTTTTGCCTATAAAGGTACCAAAAAAGCACATTCTAGATATAAAGAATGTGCTTAAAATATTAATTATTTTCAATTGGAACTCTGAATGTATGTAATAAATCTTCGAACCAGATATTATATTCATCTGAATCTATAGCATCTCTTGCTAACTTATCATCTAAGTCTTTCCAGCCATTTAAAAGAGAAGCTACCTGAGGACTCTCTATTGTAAGAGTAGAAGTGAGAGTCTGTGTTTCTTTATTTACACCAACATGTATATCTATAGGGATTTCTTTTGATTTCATCTTATTAAGAACAAGTAACAAATCTGCGTATGTACTGATTTGTGAATTAGGTTTAGTAGGTGTATTGAAACCAAAGAATGAATCTATAGTTATTCCTATAATCTCACAAAATGATTCAATTATCTCCATTGGAGGCTCACTATAGCCATTTTCATAATTTGAATAGCTTGGAACTGAAAGCTCCAGCTTAGCGGCCATATCCTTTTGAGATATATTGGCATTTTGCCGTAATGCCTTCATCTTTTGATTAATTTCTAAATAATGTGAAATTCTCATAGCAATAATCCCTTCATAATCTTCATTAACTATTTGCTAATTGATATTTTAGCACAGTAATTTAAATTTTAATATTATTAAATATAAAATATTAAAAATTTAATATTTAGGTATTGACATATTAAAATACAAATAATATGATTAAATACAAGAAAACTAATATCGATATTAAATATTTAATAAGGAGGGCGAAATGAATGAAATCTAATTACATGATTGGTGTAGATGAAGTTTCAAAAGAGCTTGGAGTATCTAGAGGTCATGCGTATAAGATTATCAGAACTTTGAATGATGAGTTAGCAAATAAAGGTTTTATAGTAGTTTCTGGTAAGGTACCTAAAGCTTATTGGGAAACAAAATTCTACGGTTATAAGACCGAAGTAATAGCAATGTAAAGGAGGTTTGGATGCCAGCATACAAAGAGAAAGATGGTACTTGGTCCAGTTCCTTTCATTACACAGATTGGACAGGTGCCAATAAAAGAAAACACAAGCGAAAATTCAAAACAAAGAAACAAGCACTAGATTATGAAGCTGAATTTAAACTAGCGGCTAGAGCGGATATGTCAATGAAACTAAAGAACTTTGTAACAATCTACTTTAGTGACAAGGCAAATGAACTCAAGGTTAGGTCAAAAAAGAATAAGGAGTATATGATTCAGGCTTATCTTATTCCATTCTTTGGAGAGAAGCCAATGAATGAAATAACAGCAGCTGATATCATTGCTTGGCAAAATGAGGTTCAATCAAGCAATAACTTCTCTGCATCGTATCTAAGGATGCTACAGAATCAATTAACGGCATTGTTTACACATGCTGAAAGAATATATGGGTTGAAAGATAATCCGTGTAAACGAGTTAAGAAGATGGGGAACTCAGATGATAGAAGTTTAAATTTCTGGACAATAGAAGAATACTCAAAATTCATAGATACATTTGAAATTGGTTCAATGCATCATTTGATGTTTGAGATTCTATTTTGGACAGGAATAAGAGAGGGTGAGCTCTTAGCGTTGACAATGAATGACATTGATTTAGCGTTACAGAAGCTTAACATTAATAAGACGTTCTACAGGCTTGAAGGTGAGGATATCATTACAAGTCCGAAGACAAAGAACTCGATACGAACAATAGACTTGCCAACATTCTTGGTAAAGGAGATACAAAGCTATCTTGAAAAACTATATCGGTTCCCTAGTGATGAAAGATTGTTTGCAATAAGTGATAGAGCCTTACAGATGTTAATGAAAAGGCATATTCAAAAAGCAGGGGTTAAGAATATCAGAGTTCATGATCTGCGACACAGTCATTGTGCATATTTAATTCATCAAGGCGTACAGCCATTGATAATAAAAGAAAGATTAGGTCATAAGGATATAAAAGTAACATTAAATACTTATGGTCATCTTTATCCTAGTGAACAGCGAAAGGTTGCTTCATTACTAGATAATCTTCAGAGTGAAAGGGGGAATCAGTAATTGCCAGTTTTAAAGAATAAGACTCAAGGCAATTTCACGATGGTGAGTAATGGAATATTAAGGGATAAAGAATTGCCACTAAAGGAAAGAGGTTTATTGGTAACTTTGTTGGGGCTTCCTGACAATTGGGATTTTTCAATAAATGGTTTAGTTGCGATACTACCAGACGGTAAGGATAAGATTAAAACAGGTCTCAGGAAACTCGAAGAGATGGGATATCTTAGAAGATATCAGGCTCGTAATGAAAATGGAGTTTTTGGAGACTTGATTGTGGAAGTCAATGAAATACCAGCAGTTGTACCGCAAGTGGAAAATCCGTCAGCGGTAAATCCGTCCACGGATAAACCGCATACGGAAAAACACCAACAATATAATACTAATAAATATAAAACTAAAGAATATAAAAAACAAAAATATGTAAAGGGGGATAGTCAAAATGGAAATTCAAAATCTTATGGAACAGGAGTTAATGGCTCTAAAAGAGAGAGCAGTTGGACAAAGTCAGAAATTGATTTATATGGATTCTAAGGTTTGTCCAATATGTAAAGGCACTGGCTTTGAGTATTATGAGGATGAACAAGGGCGTCCATTTACTAGGGAGTGTTCTTGCGGTATTAGGCAGAAGCAGATTAAGAAAAATAGAATTGAGTTTGCCAACATACCTTATGGGTTTAAGGCAATGAGACTTGCTAATTACCGTGAAGATGTCTATGAATCTCAAGAGTCTAGAATCATAGTTGAAAAGAATTTAAAGGCTGCCAATTGGTGGATGGATAACTTTGAAGATATGAAAAAGTTTGGGAAAGGTTTTTATCTTTATTCACCAACCAAAGGTTGTGGTAAAACCAGATTTGCAATTTCTCTGGCTAATGAATTAATTGAAACCAAGAATTGTTCAGTGAAGTTTGCCACATCAATTCAGATTATCAATGAACTGAAAGCTACCTGGAACAAAAGTTATGAATATACGGAACAGCAGTTATTGGAAGAATTAGCAAGAGCAGAAGTTTTGATAATTGATGATTTTGATACTGAGACACCTAAAGAATGGATTGAGGAAAGATTTTATCAAATCATTAATACAAGGTATATGAACAATCTGATTACAATTTTTACAAGTAACACTGCATTGGAAAATACAAGCTATGATGAGAGAATCAAAAATCGAATTCTTGAAAAAAGTTATAGACTTGTCTTTCCAAATGAATCAATACGAGACCAGCTAGGGAAAAGTAATCAAGAAGAATTGAAGGCAGCGATAGCCTGACGAGCGAAGCGAGTTACCGCATAACGTGTCGTTATGGGTAACCCCCTAGAGATAATGACACTGCGTATCATTATCTGGGGGCTCTCCGAGGGGTCTGCCGACGGCTTGCCCGCCAAATGAAAGGAGTGATTTATATGATATCTTGTTCATGTCATTTGTCGAATAAAGACCATGCGCTTACCACAACACATTCAATCACGGCAGCTAGTAAACATAATTTGAGGCTATACACTAAGCAAACAGAATACAATGTCGACCTGATTGAAATTGTTGAGGGAAGCGGTACCAGCATCCTAGATGATGTGAAAAAAATTTATAAAGAAGAATTCTCAGAAGTGTTGAAGGAGTACAATGAAGGTAAGAGAGCGGATAGAAAAATTAAGGATTATTTGAAATATGTTTCCGATAATAAAAAGAACGATGTTGCAGCTGAGGTTATATTGCAAATCGGAGATATGGAATTTTGGAAAGATAAATCAATTGAACAATGGAAAGCCATGACGCCACTTTTGAAGGAGCAACTGGAAGTATTCAAAGCTACAGTTCCTGAATTCAAAGTGGCGTCTGCTGTTATGCACCTTGATGAGAAGTCACCACATATGCAAGTTATAGGAGTTCCTATAGCTACAGGTTATCAAAGAGGAATGAAGAAGCAAGTGGCTAAAACAAAAGTTTTCAATAAAGAACGACTGGAGGAAATACAAGATATTTTGCATGATCATGCTGAAGGATTAATAAAAAATCATCCAGAGATTTTTGGAGACGAAAAACTGAAACCTAAGGAAAAAGGTCGTAACAATGATATGTCAAAGGAGTTCTATATCAGGTGTAAGCAACAGCAATACGAAAAGCTTCAGGCACAAGTTGATGAGCTAGAGGTTCAGCGAGATAGTCTTATCGAAGAACAAAAGGCAGTAATGGTAGAAACAGACAAGGTGGTTGCTGAGGCAATAGATAAAGTTGCTGACACAGAAATGAAAAAAGAATTCATGAGGTATGCGATGTTGGAAAAGCCTAAAACGGCACTAGGTCGAATTGTTTCTGGAGCGTTCAGGCAGTTTAAGAAATGGTGGGAGAGATATAAAAAGCCTGAGGTAAAAGAAAGTACGCTTGAGAAGCTAGAGAGAATCAAAAAGGATATTGCGGGAAAAGAAAAAGAAAGAGCTGAAGCAAAAAAGAAAACTCTTGATTTTGAAAGATAATTCGAATATGCGAAAATAATCCATTAGTATTTGGAAAAATCATGGTGTTCTTAAGTGAAGAATACTATAAACAATAGCTAGAAATTTGAATTACTTTTGTGAAACGGTTGCAATTAGATGATTTCTGAAATATATTTAATGCAAAGCATAGTGTCAATTGTTTTTGTACTTGCGGAGGTGATTCCATTATGAAGCGAAATATTGTAATGATAATCTGTGTGTTAAGTTTTGCAGTTTTAGTTGGCTGCTCATCTAATAAAGAGTCTGCCAAGGCAGAAGATACTTCAAATGATATAACAGAAGAGATTCAAAAACCTGGTGGAATTCTTGAGAAAGGTAAAGATGAGGAATTAGATGATTCTTTAGAGGAAACAACTGATGAGTATATAGTAAGTTCTTCGTCACCGGTGGAAACATTACCATATGACCCAGATGCTGAGTGGAATTATGTGCCACTTGACTAAAATGTTCATTTTAAGTTTCATAGTATTTTAAAAATACTAGGTGATGCTGATGGCTCACGTTGACATTTCCCCTGCTAAATATTGCAGGGGATTTTTCTTGTTTACATTAATAATGATTAAAACGAATGTTTCTAGTAGCAATTCTTTTCGAGTCCCGTCTCACGCTCTTTTAGTATAAGAAAATAGGGCTGTTCATTCTGGTAGAGAGTCTTTTCTTTAATAAAGTTATAATTAATAGACATCAGCCCAATTTTACACTAAAATAGTTATACTGCGCAAAATTTAATGAATGAAAAATTGGGAGAAATAATGAGAAGAAGATTAATAAAAAATACAGCTATTATGACACTTGTAATATCTGTATTTTGTGGGTGTAGTACATCAAAAAATGACGTATCAGAAAATATAAAAGAATTACCAGAAGTAAAAATTGAAAAACAACAAGTTACCATTCCGGCGATATCTTATTATTGGGCAAGGGAAGATAGCACTGGAATCTATTATTTTGCTGATAAGAAACTATGGAAATATGATCAGAAGACCGATTCTAATGTGGTTGTAACTGAAAATCTTATTAATCCATATGATTTTGCAGTGTATGAAGGAACCATTTATACATTGGAATGTGACGAAGCAGATTCAAATGGATTTGTACTTTTTGTTTATGATGAGAATACTGATGAATTCGATGAATTGATGAGCTTTGATAATCAGGTACATTCGATTATTACATCAAATCATTATATAGTTGCAACTACAGATGCTGAAGATCAATATGAGGTATATGACATTTCAACACCGGATAAGCCTCAGAAGGTGAATGCAGATGAAGTTGAGATAGTCAAGGAAACACCAGCTGTTGAGGTAGATGAAGCCAACGAAAAGGTGATTTATGAAGGACATACTATAGCTGATATTAATCAGTTAGAAGCAGATATGGTTGAAGTATGGGGCTGGAATGAGTCTTATGCATATATTGGTGCTCCGGTTCAAGGGGAAGATGAGTTTTATAAAATCAATCTCATTAACACAGATGAAATAACAAAGCTTGCTGATGACACAGCGAAAGTGGCTGTGTTTGAAGATACAATACTAACAAAGAATAAGGACGGATTAGTTGAAATTGAAGACTAGATATGTAAAGCAAATAATGATGGTGTTATCACTAACTTCTATTATTGGACTTGTAGGATGTGCAAAAAACGATGAGCCTACAATTCAAAATTCTGAAGAACAAATCACTCAGTCTACAGATAATATTGATGTAGAATCCAATGAGGATGAAACAGATTATACGATTTCTAAAGAAGACTATTCGAGCTATGAAGGTACCTGGACATTAGATGGCAAGCCATTAAATGGCAATGGCGCCGAGCTAACTATTCAGATAAATAATGGTAACCAACTCACTGGAAGCATGTGTAAGGAAGAAGATATCTGTGATAGATTTGCTGAAATTGAAAATATTTCAGCTACCATTACAAATGGTGAATGTTACTATAGCTTTTCTGATGATGGTTGGGGTGATACAGGAACATTATATATTGTATTGAGCGATAATAGAGTTAAGGTAGAAGTTCAAGATTTTGTTATGTCTGACGAAAATTTAATAGGGTATGGAATAAACGGAACATATGATTTAATCAAAGTTGATGAAACCAATGATATCGCTATTGAATTTGAAAAATATAACGAAGATTGGGATGATGATAAGATTTCAGACGAGAATAAAAAGCGTAGAAACTATAGAGATAACTGCTCATTCTATTCTGAATTTGTAGCATATATGGAGGAAGTGCGAGGCGTAACAGATATATCATATAATTGTTATCCTCTTTATGACACAGATTCAAAGTATTATGAGGCATCCGATTTTATAAATGATCCATCTCGCATTATTTATTTAGCTAAAAATGAAATATATGCTCGACATGGATACATTTTTACAGACCCAGATTTATATGATTTCTTTATGGGGCAGCTATGGTATGTGCCAACTGTAGAAGCTGAAGATTTTGACGACTCTGTTTTTAATGAGTATGAAAAGGCTAATTTACAGTTACTATCTCAATTAGATAAGCACTAAGAGGAATAGTGAAAATGGAAAGTACGAAGATACTGCTCCTGCGAATATCTCTGATGATATGATTACAGATAAAAACACAGTGGAAAAGTATTATGGTGTGATTAATGTAATGGAATAGAATGGTAGATGTGCAGATAGTAAGAATTAAATAATATGGGGAATTATATTATGATAGATATGACTGAGCATGAAAGAGAAGTTTTAAAGAAACTGAGAGATTACCCTCAGTTTTCAGGGGAGAAGATAAAAGAATCAAAATTAAAAACTTTTTTTGCATATCACTGTATTTTTATTATTGTGGCTTCTGTGCTATGGATACTGTTAAACCTTGTTGGGATTACATATAGAATTGTTCCTACTTATTTGTTCTTAGGATGGGGAGCTCTTGGTTTAATCATATCCTTTTGGTGGGGGCTAATAAAAAGTGGGTTTCATGCATTAATTAAAGTGTTACTTGGATTTGTAGGTTTTGGACTGGTATTTGGTTTCATAGTAGCGGCCTTTATAGGAGTTTTTTTATTTACTCCAGAGCATGTTGTTAAACTAGAGGGACACACTTATGTAGCTGAAGTAAGAGCCTTTCTAAACGTTAACGTGGATTACTATAAGTATTATGGTCCATTATTGAGAGGCAAAACTAAGATAATTAGAGGCGATTTTGGTAGCGGTGGTTATGATCCATATACAAGTGACAATCATGGTACTGTTGAATACTATCGCCTAGGGCCAAAAGGTGAGCATTATATTGATAGTTGGACTGATACTTTCTAGTTCTTTGATTTTCAGAAAACAACGGGAGAATGGATTTGCGGAATATATGATGCCTATTAATGTTAAAAACATCAAAAAATTATTGTTACTATTCACGGTTGCATAAGTATGTTGGATAAAGCTCACATATTGTGGGCTTTTATTTATGTGAGATAAAGCGTACAATAGTTTGTGCTGTCAAAAATAAAGTTAAGGATTATATTGAAATGTATTATAAAAAAGCAAAAGTATTATTATCGCTCTGTATAGCTGTATTGATGTTAACGGGCTGTAAAAATGCCAATACAATAACAGAAGATAGTAATAGTGAAGTTTCTACTGAAGAAAAAAATACAGATATTTCAGAAACCAATATTTTGCAGAATGTGTACAATTCCTATGCCGATTATCTTGAGAATAATTCGCTATATTACGGTTTTGAACCAGGTGAATATGAAACGGATGAAACTAAGTTGGCATTTTCTTTAGTATATATAGATGAGGATGAGATTCCAGAGCTCATTATTGGTTGGACAAAGCAATTAGCAAATACTTCTGATATATGTATTTTAAAATATGTGGATGGTAATGTTATCAGTAGCGGTCCAATTGGTCACTACAATAGCATAGGCTATATACCAAGAAAAAATGTACTGGAAGAGAATAATTTCAATTTGGGTATTTGTTCTTATTGGTATGGATATCTTGATGAAAAAGGTGAAATATCAACTTACTGCGAGTCATATGAAGAATGTCCAGAAGGGGAATCTTTAGGATTTACTTATTATGTAGAAGGCAAAGAAGTTGATGAAGCAGAGTATAATAATTATCATGACTCTGTTATAGATGGTGAGTTTGCCTATTGGTCTGGATTTAGGAGTTCAAACAAAACATACATACTAAATGAAGAATCATTGGAACTCTTGCGTACGGGTAAGGTTGAAGTCGATGTTGCATCAGAGAAATCAAAACATCCCGAAATAACAGCCTACAAAGACTTGCTTGAGGATATGATTCAGGAGACTGAAGAACCACTCCGTGTAACATTAATAATGCTTGATAATGATGATACTTATGAGCTTGTCGTATTTCAAGGAGATTTACATAATGAAGGGGCGTTGCTCTACTCTTATAGAGATAATACAGTAATACCGTTGGCTATAGATGGCTTTCCGCAATTTGGTTCATATGGTTCGTTTGAATTATTCCCAAATCAAGGGATGATTTCGTATAGCTATGACAGAAGTGGTGGAGCTGGTGGATATCTTTTTTACTTGTCTTTTTCGAATGGGAAAATGACATTAGACAAAGAGTTGCAATTAGATTTGATATACACAGACGATGGCAAATTAATAGAATGCAAGTATTATTTGAATGATAAGGAAATAACTGAGGAAAAATATAATTCTATAATACAAACCTATGAAGATTCTTTATCTACAATTGTAAGATACGATTCATGCTACGAAGTTATGGGAAAAGATGATATACCAGAAGCGTTATCGCACGAATATATTGATAAAGATTATGCATTTTAACTAGGCAGGGCTTTATGCTCTGCCTAGTAGTTCATTTAGGGTATATGGATTCCCGTTTGTGAGTCTTAGAAGTGCCTGGAATTCATTGACTCCATTTCTTGCACAGGTCTCAAGGTACGTTCTGATATCAGCAAAGTACGAAGCGTATTCTACACTTTGGAACTGCCCAGAGACTTTATCCTTCGTTTTTATGAATCTAAGAGATCTTTCGCTTAGGTTGTTTGTTGTCGGAATGGAGAAATCCTTAACCCAGTCAAAATCTATCTTGATATTTTTAACAATACTTGGTAATATAATATTACTTAGGGCTGGTCGAAAGACCCGGGTCCACATATCGACGGGCAGGACGCCCGTCATTTTTTATATGGAGAATTATGAAAGAACTCAGTATATTTGTTGATGAATCAGGTGATTGGGGCGAATACAAGGCACACTCGCCATACTATATTATCTCGTTTATTTTTCATGACCAGAGTGTAGATATTCATGAAGAACTAACTAGACTTGAAAATGATTTAAAGAGCATAGGTTACTCTGGTCATTGTCTTCATGCTGGTCCTATTATACGTGGTGAAGAAGACTATAGAGGCGTTGATATAGCAACAAGAAAAAAGATATTCATGAAAACAATGGCATTTCTCAGAAGAATGGATATTCATTATAAGACCTTTTATATTGAAAAGAGGCAGTTTGACAACTCACTTGATGCTATTGGACGTTTGAGTAAGCAGCTATCCATCTGTATAAGAGAAAATTTGAATTACTTTTTTAGTTTCGATAAAGTAAAGGTTTACTACGACAACGGTCAAAATGAAGTAAATAAGATTCTATCATCGGTGTTGAACATACTACTTGATAATGTAGAATTTAAGAAGGTTTTGCCTAAAGATTATAGATTGTTTCAGATGGCTGATTTCATATGTACAATGAAGCTTATTGAGTTAAAGATGGAACAGAAGTTGTTATCTAGATCAGAGATTTATTTCTTTGAAAATGAACGTACATTAAAGAAGAAGTATCTAAAACCTATTTATAATAAGGAACTAGATACAAGAAAATAAAGATGTTGAGATGAGCTCTGGTACCATTCTGGTACCAAAAACTTCAAAAACAATAAATAATGATGCGAATATAGATAATCACATCAAAAGAAACACTGTAAAATCAACGATTGTAACTACGATAAACGTAAGTATGAATCGTGAGGGTGGTAGAACAGTAGGTTCTGGTCGTGTTGCTACAATCATCGAGTAATAACGAGCGAACAGCCCAACCCAAATTATAAAATTATGCCCTTCGAGGATTTCCTCGGAGGGCTTTTTTACAGTTTGACAAATATCTATTGTATGGTATTCTTTAGTAAAGATAGAACTCGACCCATCGCTGGATTTAGCGAAGGGCCAGAGTTCTGTTCTTTAATATTAAGAAACATATAGTTGTAATATGTTATAGGGATTGATAAAATAAATTTGTAAATATTTACAAGGATTATCCGTAAGGCTCTGGTCCACCGGCGAATGGGGATTTACCTCATCATATTGGAGTGAAAAATCAGTCCACATGATGGCGGGCGGGACGCCCGTCAATGATATTTGACGAAATAAGCTATAGATGTTAATATTTATATACAAAGAGTGCTACCGATAGACGGTTAGCCCTAGTATAAAACGATTAGAAAATAACCGCTCAGTTTCCTAGGCTCGGCGGTTATTTTTGTGTCTTGGAATCATGCTTTCCGCGCACGTACCCAAGACTATAGAAAGTCGCACACAGTCCTAAGACTGCGATTAAGTCCGTGATTGTAAGCATACGCACAAGTCCTCCTGTAAAGATTTCCCTCAAAGAGGGATCGGAATCTCTATATAAACGGAGGTCACAGTCCTCCGAGAGAAGGACCAACCGCCTACCGTAAATGGTAGCACTAAAAAGCATTATAGAGAACAATTGTTTGTGTGTCAATGGGAGAATTAGATATGGCAGGTACAATTATGTATTTAGCAATATCATTTTTTGTTTCGCTTATATTTATTATATTGGGGATTCAACAGTACAAAAGTAAAAAGCCAGTATCAATTAACACTGGAGAAAAACCACCAAGCGAAGATGAATTAACTAGTGTCACAGAATGGAATCATAGGCATGGAAGAAACTTTATTTTATATGGCTGCATGCTTTTTATATCACTGTTTATATTTGGTGAGAACCACACATGAGGAAAAGAAAAGCAGCGAAGCTGCGATTTTCCGAATGGGTGATGAATAGTAATAGCAAAAATTCTAGAGGTACCAAAAGTGTTTCAAAAGAATAAAGACAATGACTCAATAAAGAAGATAATTTTAAATATGCTGCTGGCGACAGCAAGCTTATTCGTTAATGGATTTGGAGTATATCTTACAATCCAGGCTAATATTGGGGCATCTCCATGGGATGTGCTTAATCTTGGTTTATCGAATACCTTTGGGATACTTTATGGTACAGCAGCAATCATAGTGTCATTCTCAATCCTAGGAATTGATCTACTGATGAAAGAGCCAATTGGAATAGCGATGATAATAGATTCTATTGTTGTTGGAAAGTCGGTAGATTTCTTCAATAAGATTAATTTAGTAGAGAAATGTGATTCAATCTTCATTGCGATACCTGTAATGATTTTAGGACTCTTTGTAATGGGATATACCCAGTACACATATATGAGTGCATCCTTAGGATGTGGTCCTCGTGATACTCTTCTTATAGGGTTAACAAGAAGAACTAAGCATGTATCTATTGGCATAGTAAGCATTATGCTACTTGCTACAGCTACTGTAGTAGGATGGCTTCTTGGAGGACCTGTTGGAATAGGTACAATTATTTGTGCTTTTGGAATGGGGCCTATTATGCAGTTTGCATTCTTTACAGTGAAGTTTAATGCTACTGAGATTAAGCATCAGACTATATTAGAATCGTTTAAAATATTAAAGATTAAGAAATAATAGAAACTATGCTTCCGAATCAACGATAATACTGAGAAGAGGTCCACACATCTGGGGGTGCCGCTATACAAATTAGCCTAAGAAATTTGGGAGAGTCCCCATGAGCTAGTATGTTTAGGCTAGCAAAAGTAAGTAAATTACAGTAATAACTGAAAGCATTACCAAAGGTAGTGCTTTTTTGTTTGCAAAACATTTCATGATTGCTATAATTTGAGTAATTATTTTACTCATAATTAGGAGATTGTGTTGCATTAGATGAGGGTACTGGAGAAGAAAATGAGGAAAAAATACTGGCTGTGTACAATGACTTTACTGATTATGATAGTATTTGGTGGATGTAAGTATAGGAAGAATATTATTGAATTCTCTAAGGATTTATATAAGAGGGAATATAGTTATTCAGGTGTGTTTGATATTATTACAGCTGAATATAATGGATCTACATATAGTTTTGAACAAGCAATTATTGATGAGCCAGAAGCGTCTAAGTTAGTAAAAGAGTTTGATGATGCTAAAAAGCAGATTATAGATTTCTATAATGCTGATGTTGCTGAAGAAAAAATAAAGGTTTATGTTGTAGATGACAATAGATTGGTGGGACCTGTAATAGACGGGGATGCACTTTTTTTACCAAAGGAAATAATAGAAAACTCAGCATTTAGGTACCATCTTGTTCAACTTATCTCAGGAAGAGGACAGTGCGCAAGGACTTTTAATGATTACAAAAGCATATTCAATGTAGAAAATGCAGAACAACCGACATTATTTCCAATAGAAGATTTCAATACAGAGGAACGGGACATTATTGAAAAAACAGAACTTTATATAGATGGAGACAATAACTATATTTTCAAAACAAACACCTCTAAATTTATTATAAGCAATAAATTACTTGATGAGGATGCCTATAGGAAAGTAATAGAGTTAATAAGAATTGAGGCTGAAATAAAGGATAAATTAAAGGAATACTTAGCTGAAGCGGGGATAAATAAGTCTGTGTATGGTAGCGATGTGGATAACATCACATATCATATTGAAAATAAAGGTGGTAGAAGCTATGCACATATAGAAAATGGGCAAATCGATATAACCCTTAATGACTATGGGGTTCGCACTCTTGAGCATGAGTTGATGCATGGGTTTTTCCAAGATTATGAGGATATGAATAAATACTGGCTAGAAGAAGGTTTTTGCGACTACGTAGCTTATGTTCTCTATCCAGAAGAGTATATGGTTGAGTATATAAGAGGATTCGTTAATGATGAGGATTACGACAACGGAGATTTTAAAGAATACTACAGTAAAAAGAATGGTAATGATTCTAATGTAGTAAGACTATACTATGATTATGTTGTAGACAGACTATATCAGGGGAAAGATGTGTCTGATTATCCAAAACTAAAGGATAAGGTAGGAGTCAATTTGGGGCCTAATACAACGTACACTGGAGTAGATTTATCATATACAGAGGCTATGAGCTTTGTGGAGTATTTAATAGATAAGAAAAGCAAAAAGGAATTGTTTACATTTATTACTTCAGACGCTTCCTATGAAGAATGGTGGGGCAAATCATATGAAGAGCTAAAAACTGAATGGATAAATAGTATTAGTGAATAAAGGAGAATTATTATGCTCACACTATTCAACAGAAAGAAGCTATATGAAGACTATTCATCTATGGAAATATCAAGAATAACGGAGCTTTTAAAAGCTAATAACATAAGCTATGAGACACGAACCAAGAGGAACCAGTCTAATTTTGATATGGTTTTACATACATCAATGACTTCTAGTATCGGTCGAGGTGGCGTTTATACTGGTGGTCAGGCTGTAGGAAATCTGACATTTCTATATAGAGTTTATGTGAGTAGAGCTGACTATGAAAAGGCGAAGAAGCTTATAGAAGAGTAGACCACAGGAGGAAACCTTGATTACATACAAAGCAATTCAACTAAAAGATGGAAGAGAATGCGTACTAAGGAATGCAGAGCCTGAAGATGCAGAGGATTTTCTTAGATATTTTGATATATCTCATGGGGAGACAGAGTTTCTGACCACATACCCTGATGAGACAGAGCACAATGAATCGATAGTGTCAGTAAGACTAAAGACACAAAAAGAAAGTGAGCATGATATTGAAATTGTAGCTATCGTAGATGGGAAACTCATCGGTAGTGCTGGGATACATATGGTTCAGGATAGGGACAAGACCAGACACAGAGCTGAGTTTGGTATCACTGTAATGAAGGATTACTGGGGATTGGGAATTGGAAATGAGTTGACGGCTATGTGTATAGAGATTGCCAAAGAGGCAGGTTATCTACAGCTTGAGTTAGATGTTGTAGCAGACAATGAAGCCGCCCAAAATCTATACAAAAAGCATGGCTTTATAGAATATGGCAGGAATCCAAGAGGCTTTAAAACAAGAGCAGGCAAGTGGCAGGAGCTGGTACTAATGCGACTAGAACTGGATAAATAGAAATTACAAGATAACAACATACTAACAAACACTAGACTACAAGGAGACCTCATGACAGAAAAAATCTACAAAACACCAAAAGGGGATATCCACTACTGGATAAATACTGAGGGCACTAATACGCTGTATCAGCTGGTTTTTCTACCTGGGTTAACAGCTGCCCATAGATTATTTGAAAAGCAGATTCAGGAGTTTGAAGGAAAATATCCTGTGTTTGTTTGGGATGCACCAGGACATGATACATCCTATCCTTTTGAGATGACATTTTCACTAAAGGATAAGGCCATATGGGTAGATGAAATCCTTAAAGAAAATGGATTTGATAATCCAGTTATAATAGGTCAATCCATGGGGGGATACCTAGGGCAGATGTATGCTGAGCTTTTCCCAGAAAAGCTGCAGGGATTTATATCGGTAGATTCAGCGCCCTTACAAATCCAGTATTATACCAAGCTGGAATTATGGCTTCTTCACAGAATGGAGCCAGTGTATCGTTATTATCCATGGAAAACTCTCCTTAGACAGGGAACAGATTATGTAGCTACCTCAGAATATGGGAGAGCGCTCATGAAAGAGTTTATGATGACCTATGATGGAGACAAGGATAGATATGCAAAGCTTGCTGGAGGCGGATACAAGATTCTAGTGGAGGCGGTAGAAGAAGCTCTTCCATATGAGATCAAATGTCGTGCATGTCTTATATGTGGAACTAAAGACCATGCAGGCTCGTGTATAAGATATAATAAAGCATGGCATAAAAAGACAGGACTTCCAATCTACTGGATTGAGGGAGCAGGTCACAATTCAAATACAGACAGGCCAGAGGAAATAAATGAAATCATAGCAGATTTCATGAAGGAATTAGAAGGTAATAAGTAAATGAAAAACAATGATAAGACAAATGTAATGCGAGTCCTGGACTCAAAGAAGATAAAGTATGAAAGCCACACTTATGAGGCGGATCCAACACTTACAGGTGAACAAATCGCAGGAATCCTAGGTGAGGACACAGAGAAGGTTTTCAAAACACTTGTAACACAGGGCAAGACTGGAACTTACTATGTTTTTGTAGTTCCAGTAGAAGCAG
This sequence comes from Pseudobutyrivibrio sp. 49, assembly GCF_900100545.1. Taxonomy (GTDB): domain Bacteria; phylum Bacillota; class Clostridia; order Lachnospirales; family Lachnospiraceae; genus Pseudobutyrivibrio. The sequence goes on along the minus strand of NZ_FNDP01000005.1, from coordinate 64,019 downwards.
AGCTTGATTTGAAGAAAGCAGCTAAGGCAGCTGGTGAGAAATCAATCAGCATGATTAAGCAGAAGGACTTACTGGGACTCACAGGCTATGTACACGGAGGTTGCTCACCAATCGGTATGAAAAAGCAGTTCGCAACTTTCATACATATGACCGCAGAAAATTACGAAAAGGTATTTGTCAGCGCAGGAAAGGTGGGAGCACAAATCGAATTGGCACCAGCTGACCTGATAAAAATTTCAAATATCAAGGTGGCTGACATCATAAGCTAGAAAGGTAAAATAAATGACAATCAGATTAGCTCAGGAAAAAGACATTCCAAAGATTATAGACTTATTGCAGCAGGTACTGGAAGTCCATGCAAAAATCAGACCAGACATTTTTATTTCAGGCACAACAAAGTACTCTTTTGATGATGTGAAGGAAATGCTTTGTGTAGAGAGTAAACCTATATACGTTGCTGCAGATGAAAATGATAACGTGTTGGGCTATGCCATCTGTGAGATAAAAGAGACACCGGAAGATGCCACAAACAAGGTTAAGTTTAAGCAACTTTATATCGATGATTTGTGTGTAGATGAAAAAGCCAGAGGTCAGCATGTGGGTAGAGCCCTATTTGAATATGTCAAAGAAGAAGCAAAGAGAATGGGTTGTTATGAAGTGACCTTAGCGGTGTGGACAGGCAACGACAGAGCTGAAGCTTTCTATGAAGGCCTTGGAATGAAGACAAAAGAACGTATTATGGAATTTATTTTATAAAAAATATAGAAAACTATTGACCTTCCATCTTGTGGAAGGTTTATATTTTAGGCAAAGATAAGGCCAAATCTTTTAAAGGACAATCGTTAGTGAGGGCGTTTTAATGAAGATCAACCAGGTAGAAGAGCTTGTGGGAATCACAAAAAAGAACATAAGATTTTATGAAGACCAAGGCTTAATTACACCCAAAAGAAATTCAGAGAATGGTTACAGAGAGTACTCCTTGGAGGATGTAAGAGTTCTAAACCAAATCAAACTCCTTAGAAGACTTGAGGTACCAATCGAAGAAATCCGAAAGCTTCAAGTAAAGGAAATCTCATTAGATGATTGCTTACAAAAGCAGAAACAAGAATTTGCCAAAAGACAAAAAGACATGGACATTCTGTCTCAGCTATGTCAGGAAATCATCGACTCAAGTGATGAGCTGGAGGATATGGATGTAGAAAAATATCTGGATGATATGAAACGCCTTGAGAAGGGAGGCGTAAGCTTTATGGATATCAATAAGATTGATGTAAAGAAAGCTAAGCGAGGCCCAAAGATTGCAGCATCAGTATTCATAATTATTATGATTGCGTTTATTGCATTAATGGTGCTTGGAAAGATAACAGACCCAGAGACCCCAATGTTTTTCATAATTCTTATGATAGGACTGTGCGCAGCAGCAATCATTGGAGTCAGCTTGGCATTATCACAAAGATTAAAAGAAATAGATGGAGGAGAACAAAATGAAGCTAATAAGTATTGAAAACATTCCAGGACAGGAATACGAAGTATTAGGATTGGTAAAGGGTACAATCGTACAGTCAAAGAATATCGGAAGAGATTTTATGGCTGGTATGAAGACTATTGTAGGTGGAGAGCTTGCTGGCTACACAGAGATGCTTACAGAGGCAAGACAAATCGCCACAAAGCGTATGGTAGATGAAGCTGAGCAGCTTGGCGCAGACGCTATTATTGGTGTCCGTTATTCAGGCTCAAGCGTAATGCAGGGCGCAGCAGAGGTTCTTGCCTATGGCACAGCTGTAAAATTTTTATAGAACTTGAAGCTTAATAGGGTATACTGTAGTTAGAAAACGATTCTAACGAAGGGAGAAAGTTATGGATGCACTATTAAGCTTTATTACAGCAGTATGTGGTAAGATTCAGGTAGTTTCAGATTTATTTTGGGATTTTCCAACTAATTTTGATTGGTATGCCAATATTCCAATCCTTGGAAATTTCTCACTGGCTATTATTTTATTAATTGGCTCTGGAATCTATTTCTCTATAAGACTTCGTTTTATTCAGGTTCGAAAGTTTAAGAGGGGAATAGAGGTTTTAAAGAACAGTAAAGCGAAGACAGGTATTTCTCCGCTTGCATCATTTTTCCTATCCACAGCAATGCGCGTAGGCCCTGGTAACATCCTTGGCGTAACAGGCGCTGTATCAGTAGGCGGCCCAGGTGCATTGCTGTGGATGTGGATTTCTGCATTCTTCGGAATGTCTACAGCATTTGTAGAGTCTACACTTTCCCAGATTTTTAAAGAGAAAAAAGATGATGAATATATCGGTGGTATGGCCTTCTACGGCAGAAGACTTCTAAAAAATTCTGCAATCGTAGGTGTTGTACTTTCACTTATGTATATCATTTATGCGCTGCTTTGCTTCCCAGCACAGGGCTTTAACACGGTATCTGCAATGGGACAGATTGCCAGCATAGTAAGTGGAACAGAGCTTCCAACCACACATGCGGTTTATTGGATTGGTTTTGTAATCGTAATCATTGCAACAATCGCGGTTTCCTTTGGTGGAACAAAGAAGATTTCTCATGTAACAGATATTCTTGTACCTGTTATGGCAATTGTATATGTGCTTACAGTACTTGTGCTTATAGTTATTAATATCACAAGAATTCCTTGGTTCTTCTATGCTGTATTTACAGAGGCTTTTAAGCCAGAAGCAGTATTTGGTGGTGCATTTGGTATTGCATTAATGCAGGGGGTTAAGCGAGGACTTATGTCTAATGAAGCTGGTCAAGGTACCATCACAATGCCAGCAGCTGCATCAGATGCAGACCATCCATGTGATCAGGGTTGCGTACAGGCTATCGGCGTTTTCCTTGATACAATTGTAATTTGTACACTAACAGGTTTTGTAGTTATTATGGGCCGCGTATGGCTTACAGATAATGGAGCAGCTTGGTTTGAGCTTGGAAAGCTTCCAAAGTATTTGGCATCTGCAGCAGAGCTTACACCAGGCACAGCATTTAATAACGTGGTTACATTGCTGATATCTCTTTGCTTTGGTTTGTTTGCCTTTACATGTCTACTTGGATTTATGTCCTTCTCAGAGATTTGTGCTAACAGAATCAATCGAAGCAAGACATTTATCAATGTAATCAGAGTACTGGATATCCTAGTAATTTGCTTCGGAATGCTTACATCTATCGTTGGAATGGATTTAGGGGCATTGTGGGATTTATCAGATTTTGCTAATATCTTGATTGCATACTGCAACATTCCTCTTTTATACATTGGATTTAAGTATGTAAAAAAAGCCCAGCTCCATTACGAGAAAGAGGATGGAACCCCATTCACATCTGACGTTATCGGCATGGATGTAAGCGTCTGGGATGAAAGAGCAAGAAAGAATTAATGTTAGAAAAAGATTTTATTGAGTTATACACATCACAATTAAATGAGCAACAAATGGAAGCAGTACGGACCGTCGAAGGGCCCGTGCTGCTTTTGGCTGTTCCGGGAAGTGGTAAGACCACAGTTTTGGTGAACCGCCTTGGATACATGATTTATTGTAAGGGAATAGCCCCGGAGAATATTTTGACTTTGACCTACACAGTGGCAGCCACAAAGGACATGGCCAACAGATTTGAAAAAATATTTGGACCAGACCTTTCGGATAGATTAGAATTCAGAACCATAAATGGAATTTGTTCCAAGGTCATTGCCTACTATGGCAGAATGATTGGAAAGAATTCCTTTGAGCTTTTGACGGACGAGAAGGAGATAATCAGACTCCTTTCAAGCATATATCTAAATGTGGAAGGGGAATATCCTACAGAGAGTGATATAAAGAATATCCGCACTCTTATAACCTACTGCAAGAATATGTATCTTACAGGTGACGAGATTGATAAGCTTGGCAAAGATGAGGATATAAATCTTCGCAAGATTTATGAGGCGTACAATAACGAGCTGAAGAATCACAGCCTGATGGATTATGATGACCAGATGCTGTATGCATACAGAATCCTGAAGGGCGCACCTGTGGTGCTCAACTACTATAGAAATCTGTACAAATTTATTTGCGTGGATGAGGCTCAGGATACTTCAAAGATTCAGCACATGATAATATCATTACTTTCAGGTGAAAGCGGAAATCTTTTTATGGTTGGAGATGAGGATCAGAGTATCTATGGATTTAGAGCAGCTTATCCAGAGGCACTGTTGAATTTTGAAAGAAATCATGTAGGTGCAAAAGTTCTGGTGATGGATAAGAATTATCGTTCTAATGCAAAGATTGTAGAGGCTGCTGATATCTTTATCCAGCACAATAAGGACAGACATAAAAAGCATATCTGTGCCACAAAGGATGCCAAGAGCGATATTAGCTTTGTGAAGATAGACAGAGAAAAGCAGTACAGCTATCTGGTTAAGGTGGCGGAAAACGTAACAACGAAGACAGCTGTCTTATATCGAGACAATGAAAGTGTGCTTCCTCTTGTGGATATGTTGGAAAGACAGTCAGTGCCTTATAACATCAAAAATGTAGACATGGCATTTTTCACAAACAGGGTGGTAATCGATATCATCAATATGCTTCAGTTTGCCTTCGTGCCGATGGATGCAGAGCTGTTTATGAAGATATATTTCAAGTTCCAGTTGTATCTCAGCAAAAAGGACGCTATAGAAATGTGTGCGCTGGCAGAGAGAAATCATTCTGGAATTCTTGATGCTATAGAATTGTTAAATCTCAACGGACATGTTTTGGGTAACTGTAAATCCCTAAGAACACACTATAGAAACATGGTGGATGAGACACCATATAAGGCCATAAATCGCATAGAGAATTTCATGGGATATGGAGATTATCTTAATTCCAACAACATAGATACCAACAAAATCTTCATCCTAAAGATGCTGGCTAAAAAAGAAAAAGATATTCCATCCTTCCTAAACAGATTAAATGAGCTTAGAAGGATTCTTATGGAAAAGAAGAATGATAGTAGCACAAAATTCATTCTTTCCACGATTCATTCCAGCAAGGGATTAGAGTATGATTCGGTAATCTTGATGGATGTAATTAACGGTGTATTTCCAAACAAAGTACTAAGAGCTAATACAAAGGCTACACAACAAGAGAAGAGGGATTATGAGGAAGAACGTAGGATCTTTTATGTTGGCATGACTAGAGCCAAGGATAAGCTGACAATCTTTAAATATGAAAACAGGAACTCAACTTTTATAAATGAACTAAAGCCTGAGACCAAGAAAGCCGAAATAGAAAACAAGGTGTCCTACTCAGCAACAAAGGTTACATCATATTTCAAACAGCCTAAGACCACAATCCAAGGAAAGGAAGGTGCTCCTGACAGGCTTATAATAGGCCAGGTGGTTTCTCAAAAGAAATATGGAAAAGGTACAATTACTGATGTTATTCTTTCTGATGATGGACAGCCAGAAAAGTTTTCAGTACAATTTGAATCAGGTGTAGAGAAGGATTTTATGTTTCCAAATGCATTTTCTTATGGAATGCAGCTAATGGGTTAATTTAAGAGGGGTAGTAAAAATGGATAAAGAATTACAAGATTTAAATAAGCAGGTTATGCAGGTTCATGAGCGAGTGGATGTTTTATTTAAGACAGCCAATATACCATCTATGCTTATGAGCGAGTATAAGAATAAGGTTTCACAGTATGAGAACATGATTGAATCTGTGGAGACCATGAAGAAGATGGCAGGGTCTGACGATGCAGTGGAAAAGCTTATTTTCCAGCAGAAGGAAATTCTTAATCGAAGAATGAAATGTGAGCTTGAACTTGCAAGAAAAGCCCAGAGCTGTCTGTAGAATTAATAGAATACAGGTAATAAATTTGTAATATTTTTAGTTTTTCCCTAGGAATTCCCTTCATTTTACGATATAATTGACGAATGCGGGGAGATGAGTATGGATAACATACGATTGGGGGATTAATGTTTTGAACAAGAAATTTAATTATAAGGACTACGTGTCAGAAAGTGCTATTTTCATAATTCTTCTTGGCATGATTGGTCTTCTATTTAAGGAAGAAAGCGTATACATCTATAAGTGGTATTTTGCCCTGTTGATAGTTGGTATAGGCTTTTTTTCATTGACTAAAAAGATCTTCAAAAACTTCACTGACAGAGGTTACATCTTTTCAAAGGTAATAGGTGTATCTATTTCTGGAATGGTTGTATTCTGGCTGTCGAATCTTAAGTTGTTAAAGTTCACACCTTTAAACTGTGCCTTTGTCACGGTTCTTTTGGCTGTGATTATTTCGACAGTATCAATCCTACAAGACAAGAAAAGTGACAACGCTGTTTCCGTAGATAAGGATAACCTAAAGCTCATGATAGCTGAGGAGCTAATGTTCCTATTGCTTCTTACATGCTTGCTTTACATGAAATCTTTTAAGCCAGATGCATATGGTACTGAGAAATTCATGGATTATGGTTTCATGAATACCATGACTAAGCTTACCTATTTTCCAGTAGAGGATATCTGGTTTGCAAACGAGAATCTCAACTACTACTACCTTGGACAGTATTTTGCAGCTTTCATCAATCAGCTTTCCTTTAATGATGTAAGATTCAGCTACAATATCATGTTCTACACAGTATGCTCTATGGCATTTGTAGAGGCATTCTCATGTACTTACAAGCTTATTCAGACAAAGTTTGGTGCAGGCTTTAAGAAGGTTCATGGAATTATTGGTGGCTTACTTGGTGGCGCTGGAGTGTGCTTTGAAGGAAGTGCTCACTTTATCGTCTTTGGAATTGTATTAAACGCTTATAATGCGATTATTGGAAATACAGAGTATTCGTACTGGTTCCCTGAGAGTACAAGATATGTTGGTTATGTGCCTGAGAGAATGGATAAAACCATCACAGAGACTCCATCATATTCATTTGTAATTGGCGATTTGCATGCACATGTTATTAATATCATGTTCGTGCTTACAATTATTGGAATTATCATTGCCTTTGCTACACAGTTGGCAGATAAGAAAGGCAAGAATCAGAAGCTTGAACTTGATTTCACACCAAAGGATTTCATCCTTAAGGCTCTTAATCCTACAGTACTTCTCTGTGGCTTCTTCACAGGCTTCTTCCAGGGAAATAACTACTGGGATTATGCTATTTACATGATGATTTCAGCTCTTGCTGTTTTATTCGTGGATTTTAAGGTCTATGGATTTACAAAGAAGAGCACATTATTCTCAGTAATTCAAATCGCATTTATTATGGCGATTGCTAATATTGTTATTCTTCCATTCAAGCTGAATTTTACAAAGATGGAAGGTGGTATTTTCCTTTGTGAGAATCACACCTTGTTTCATCAGCTACTTGTTCTCTGGCTCTTACCAGTTGCGACAGCAGTTATCTGTCTGGTATTTGCTATCAAGGATTACTTAAATGATGAGGATAAGTCTCAGGATAAGAAGGTAAATGTTCTTGGAAGAATTATCGTAAATGCGAATATTGCAGATCTTATTGTGATGCTTTTTACTTGCTGCTCAATAGGATTAATTCTTATTCCAGAGATTATTTATGTAAAAGATATTTATAACATTGATTACGCCAGAGCAAACACTACCTTCAAGCTGACATATCAGTCTTGTATTATGTTTGGAATAATCACAGGCTATGCCCTGATATCACTTTTTACCTTCAAGAAGACTAAGGTTAAAAAGATTTTGGCATGTGTGCTTCTGGTACCTACACTTGTCTGCATGTCATATTACTTTGTAAGCTGTCACGATTGGTTTGGAAATATCTTCGACGGCTCAAGACAAAGAACATTAAATGCTACTGCCTTTATGCAGAACAATCCACAGTTTGTAGAGGACTTACAGGTTGTAGATTACCTGAATAGCCTTGATTATGATAAGCCTCCTGTAGTTTTAGAAAACTATGGAGATGCTTATACTGACGCAGGTAGAATGTCTGTGGCTTCAGGTTGTCCTACAGTTTTAGGTTGGTATGCCCATGAGTGGCTTTGGAGATTCAGCCAGGAAGCTGTCGAGGCTCGTGCAGCTGATATCCGTGAAATTTATACAGGCTCCGATCTGGATACAACAAGGGAATTGATTAAGAAATATAATATTCAGTACATTTACATTGGTCAGTTTGAGTATCAGAGCTATGATTTTGCTGGCACACCAATCAACCTTTATAAGCTTTTACAGCTGGGTGATGTGGAATTACAGCTTGAGAATAGCTACTATGGCGGCTATCACAATTACCTGATTAAAGTAAATTCATATTAGTAAGTTAGGAACAGTCATATTTATGGCTGTTCCTTTTGCAAATAGAATTATTACCTTTGATATTAAAATAATTACCTCTTATCCCAAATTGTTGTGTGGGGAAAAAAGATGTGTAGAATATAAACCATAGGAGGCGCCAATAGTTATGAAGATAAATATTGACGTAGATGAGTCTTTACAGCAGGACATGATAACCATTCACTGCCGAGAGATAACAGAGGAGATATTACAGCTGCAGCGACTGTTGTCTGGGGGACAGATGGGGGCACAGAAAATATCAGCCTACATTGATGACACGGAATATTACGTGGAGGTCAAATCAATAATATTTGTTGAGGCTGATGGAAACTACATATCAATCCACACTGGTAAATCCATCTACAGGGTAAGACAAAAGCTATATGAGTTGGAAGAATTGTTACCGAGGGAATTCCTTCGGGTATCAAAATCAACTATCGTAAATACGGAGTTGATAGCTTCCATAAAAAAGAACATTACAGGTGCAAGCGAAATCTCCTTCAGGAATTCCACAAAGAAAGCTTATGCATCGCGAAAGTACATTAAGGCACTTATTGAAATAATGGATGAAAAGAGGATAAAGAGATGACAAAGAAAACAATTAGAAATGCAATTAGAGGTTTGGCACTTATCGCTTTTGCGGTATGTTTATTACTTAGCAAATCAAACATTTTCACAGACATGCCTATGGTAAAGATTGCAGTATGCATCATAATGGCGTTATTCTTCGGAGAGCAGCTTCTTGAGAGGAGCTTTGTAGGAATGGCAATTCCAGTTGGTGTGGTCGCATGTTTATTCAGAGAAGAGCTACTTTTAGGCGACGTACACTATGCTATCATTATGATTGCTGTTATATTGATTGGAATTGGACTTTCTACTATCTTTGGTCACAAGCCACATCACATAAACGTTATCCATAATGGTAAGGAACATACTGTAGATGCTTGTGGAAACACAGAGTACTGGGAAGATGAAGGAACTTTTGATTTAGATAATAATCTCGGCTCAAAAACACAGTACATCAAGATTACTGACATGAAAAAGGGCTCTATCGACAATGCACTTGGTCAGCTTACAGTATACTTTGCTGGAACAACAGTTGATCCAAATGGAGCAGAGCTTGATATTGACAATGGTTTGGGAAGCTTATCAGTATATTTTCCAAAGGAATTTAGAGTAGCATTTAATTGTGATAATGGCCTTGGTAGAGTAAATATGCATGGTGAATGCTCACAGGATATGTCACAGCCACTTATCAAAGCAAATGTTGATAATGGAATGGGACAGATTGATTTCTACTTCGAATAATAGGTAATGGCTGAGGGACCAGAGAAGGTCCCTCTTTTTGGAGGTTTAGGCATAATGAAAAAGGGACTTGTTATGGAGGGTGGAGCAATGCGCGGAATCTTCACCTGCGGTGTTATTGATGTATTACTTGAAAATGGAATTGAGTTTGACAGTGCAGTGGGAGTTTCTGCTGGTGCAACTTTTGGAATTAATTTCAAATCAAAGCAGATAGGCCGTCCACTGAGATACAATAAGGTTTACTGTAACGATAAGCGATATTGCAGTGTTAGGTCGCTCATAAAGACAGGTGACCTTTATAATGTTCCATTTTGCTATGGCACTCTGCCATATGAGCTTGATGTGTGGGATTTGGATACCTTCTACAACAATCCTATGGACTTTTACTGCGTTGCCACAGATATAAACACAGGTAAGGCGGCTTATCATAATTGTATCAACAGAGATGAAACCCGTGACGGAATCGATATCAAATGGATTCGTGCATCTGCTTCTATGCCAATGTTTGCCCGTCCTGTAGAAATCGACGGCGGCCTGTATCTTGATGGTGGAATGGCAGATTCTATACCTTTGAGGTTTATGGAAAGCGAAAAATGTGATAGAATCCTTGTGATTGAAACCCAGCCTGCAGATTATGTTAAGAAGCCTCAGAAGTACATGGGGCTTGTAAAGCTGATGCTTGGCAAATATCCAAACATGGTGAAGGTCATGAAGGACAGACATATCATGTACAATCATGAGAAAGCCTACGTCAGAGAAAAGGAGCAGGCAGGAGAGGTCTTTGTTATCAGGCCATCGGAGGCACCAAATATTAATCCTACCGAGAAGAAGCCTGAAGAGCTCCAGAGAGTATACGAAATGGGAAGAGCAGAAGCCATTCGTAACCTTGAGGGGTTAAAGCAGTATTTGAAAGGTAATTAGAATGAGTATTTTAAATGTTGAACATTTGTCCCACGGCTTCGGTGATCGTGCTATTTTTGAGGACGTATCATTTAGGCTTTTGAAGGGAGAGCATATCGGACTTGTCGGAGCTAACGGCGAAGGCAAGTCTACTTTTATGAATATCATCACTGGAAAGCTTCAGCCAGATGAGGGAAAGATTGAGTGGTCAAAGAAGGTTCGTGTTGGTTATCTTGATCAGCACACAGTACTTGAGAAGGGCATGACAATTGGCTCGGTTCTTCACTCAGCCTTCGATTTCCTTTATGACATGGAGCAGGAGATGAATGACATCTATGCCAGCTTGGGAGATGTCACCGATGATGATGAGATGAATAAGCGCATGGAGGAGGCAGGCACCATCGCAGACCTTCTGACTATGCACGATTTTTATATGATAGATGCCAAGGTAGAAGAGGTTGCCAGAGCTCTCGGTGTTCTTGATCTAGGTCTTGATAAGGATGTTACGGAGCTTTCCGGTGGACAGCGTACAAAGGTCCTTATGGCAAAGCTTCTTTTGGAGAAGCCAGACATCCTTCTTTTGGACGAGCCTACTAACTATCTTGATGTAGAGCATATTGAGTGGCTTAAGAGATATCTTAATGATTACGAGAATGCATTTATTCTTATTTCGCATGACGTGCCATTTTTGAATTCAGTTATCAATCTTATCTACCACATGGATAACAAGCAGCTTAACCGTTATGTGGGAGATTATGATAAGTTCCAGGAAGTATATGCCATGAAGCAGAGTCAACTTCAGGCTGCATATAACAGACAGCAGAAGGAAATCGCTGAGCTTAAGGACTTTGTTGCAAGAAATAAGGCGAATGTTGCTACAAGAAATATGGCTATGTCACGCCAGAAGAAGCTTGATAAGATGGATGTTATTGAGCTTGCAGCAGAGAAGCCAAAGCCAGAGTTTTACTTTAAGGAAGCTCGTACACCAAGTAGAGTAATCTTCTCCACAAAGGAGCTTGTTATTGGTTACGATAAGGATGAACCACTTTCAAAGCCTCTTAATCTTGAGATGCAGCGTAAGCAGAAGATTGTACTTACAGGTGCAAACGGTATCGGTAAGACTACTCTTTTAAAGAGTATCTTAGGTCTTATTCCACCACTTTCAGGTACAGTTTATCAGGGTGAGTTCCTTGAAATTGGATACTTCGAGCAGGAGATGGATCAGCACATTTCCACAACCTGTATCGAGGAAATCTGGAACGAGTTCCCTTCATATAATCAGAATGAGGTACGTGCGGCTCTTGCCAAGTGCGGTCTTACTACAAAGCACATTGAGAGTTTATGCCGAGTTCTTTCAGGTGGTGAGCAGGCAAAGGTTCGTCTTTGCAAGCTTTTAAACCGCGAGACAAACCTTCTTCTTTTGGACGAGCCTACCAACCATCTTGATGTAGATGCCAAGGATGAGCTTAAGCGTGCCCTTAAGGAATACAACGGAAGTATTCTTATGGTATGCCACGAGCCTGAGTTCTACGAGGGTCTGGCTACTGATGTATGGGATTGCAGTAAATGGACAACTAAGACAATATAGATTTTTCACACCACATAATGACAAATGTCACTTAACAAAATGACAGCCTTCACTACAGAGGGCTGTCATTTTTTCGTATATTATCATCAGAAACGAAAAACGAACCCACAAAGGAGAAGGATATGAGTCAGTGCGTAGTAGAAATCGAAAACTTAGTAAAAAGATATGGAGATAAGGTGGCAGTAGATCACTTTTCATTAAATGTAAACGAGGGAGAAATACTTGGACTTCTTGGACCTAACGGTTCAGGTAAGACAACAACAATCAACTGCCTGCTTTCACTTCTTAAGTACGATAAAGGAATAGTGACAATCTTTGATAAGGAGATGAAGCCAGAGGCGTACGATATCAAGTCACAGATTGGTGTGGTAATGCAGAATGTGGCAGTAGTTGAAACCCTTACAGTTTATGAAAACGTAGATTTCTTCTGTGGTCTTTACATCAAGGATAAAGCAACAAGAAAGAAATATGTTGAGGATGCTTTGGAGTTCACAGGACTTACAGAATATAAAAAGTATCTTCCAAAGAAGCTTTCTGGAGGTCTTCTTCGAAGATTAAACATCGCCTGCGGAATCGCTCACAAGCCAAAGCTTATCATTTTTGATGAGCCAACAGTAGCAGTTGACCCACAGAGCCGAAATGCAATCCTTGAGGGAATTAGAAAAATGAACAGAGATGGTGCAACAATCATTTACACATCTCACTACATGGAAGAGGTTGAGGAGCTTTGCACACGAGTGGTGATTATGGACCATGGAAAGAACGTTGCAAACGGAACATCTCAGGAGCTTAAATCATCCCTCATAAACAGAGAAACAATCCGTGTTGGTCTTCCTGATAAGTCCGACAAGATTATCGCAGGAATCAAGGAAATCAACCATGTTTATAAGGTTAAGGAGGACGGAGATGATCTGGTTATTAAATGTGATGGTGGAGATCATAACCTGGTACATATCCTCAGTTATTTAAATGATAACAATGTTCCATTTGGTCACGTATCAACAGAACTTCCTACATTAAATGATGTATTCCTTGAAATCACAGGAAAGGAGCTTAGAGATTAATGTTTGGTCGAATCTATGTATATAAATTAAAAGAAATGCTTCGCAACAAGTACGTTGTGGGCTGGAATATCTTCTTCCCACTTGTACTTGCTACAGTATTTTATTTTGGATTTGGAAATCTTATAAGTGATGATCCTGATAATTTCAAAACCATAGATGTTGGATACGTAAATACGAATCTGGAAGAGACAAATTTTGGAATCCTGTTAGAGGAAATGTCAAAGGTAAGTGATGATCACACCAAGATTGTAGAGGTTCATGAGTATTCCTCAAAGGACGAGGCTACTGATGCAATGAATTCCGAAATGATTTCTGGATTCTATGTTGAGGATGGGGATGATATTTCCACATATGTGCTAACAAATGGCTACAAGGCCACCACTTTAAATGAAATAGTAAGAGAATATAAAAATATGTATTCAGTCATTGAGAAAGTGGCACAGGAACATCCTGAAAATCTCCAGACAGCAATCGATATGGTTTCCAATCAAATGGAGATAATGAAGGAGCATGATTTTGGCACGAACACCTCACCATACCTACAGTATTTCTTCGCTTTGATTGCCATGTCATCACTTTTTAGCTCATGGATTAGTATAGCAATGCTTGAAGGCATGTGCGCAAATATGACTGAGACAGGAAAGAGATTTGAGGTGGCACCTACCAACAAGCTCCTTGCAATCGCAGGCTGTGTTATGGCAGGACTTACAATTCAGTCAGTATCAAATGCAGTACTTGTTGTATATGTTCAGTACATACTTAAAATCAACATGGGAGCGCCATTTATCAACCTTGTTTTGATTACTACACTGGGAAGTGCCCTGGGAATTTCAGCAGGTGTATTGATTGGTTCCTTTATCAAAAACGAGAGATTATTGATTGCAGTACCACTTGTATTTACAATGGGATGCTCATTCTGCAGTGGTCTCATGTGGCATCAGATTAGACAGATTATTGAAAGCAATTGTCCTATTTTAAACAGAATCAACCCAGCGGCACTTTTGGTTGATTGTCTTTATACAAGAGCTACATACGGCAAAACAGATATGTATTATCAGGACATTATGATTATGGGCTGCATGGTTGTTGGAGGTCTTTTTGTAAGCTCATTATTCTTGAGGAGGAGAAAATATGCCAGTATTTAATGCAATTATAAAATCACTTAGAGCGAATATAGTAAACATCATCGTTTATTTTGCAATCTTCGCTGTATTCGGTAATATGCAGGCGAAGGCAACTGTCTCTACTCAGGAAGATATGTTTGAAGATATGCAGGTGACGGTTGCGGTTACAGACAACGATAATTCGGTTCTCAGCCATGCACTTGTTGATTATCTTAAAGAGACACAGATTGTTGTGGATCCAAAGACAGATGACCCACAGGAAATGAATGATAACGTAAGATTTTTAATCTATGAATATGCACTTATTATTCCTGAAGATTTTGAGGAAAAGGTTTTATCAGGTGAGACAGAAAATGTACTTGAATATATTGCACCAGGAACTACTGCTTCTCAGTTTCTTCTCACACAGAAGCTTGGTGACTATTTACAGGATGTTGTGATATATTTAAATAGTGGTTTTAGTGAGGAAGAGGCAATCAGCCTGACCCACGACCAGATGGTAAAGCTTAGTGAAACAAAAGCTACGGTTATGGACTCAGCCGAGGAAAATCATCGTTCATTCTACACAGGAATGTTCACTTTCAATGGTTATACACATATGATTATCCTTTGCATCTGCTGTGCATGCACACTTACATTTATGAAGGACAAGGATGTTAAAAATCGTATATCCGTTAGTGGAATGCATTTCTTCACAAGAAGTGCAGCTACAATCGGTGGTGTGTTTGCAGTAGGAGTGGTTTTGACAACATTAATGATTGGTGTTATCCAGATTATGAGTCTCCAGTATGCAAACAATAAGCTTATCTACTACATGATTGACAGCTATAGTCTGATGTTGGTAGGACTTGGAATGGCATATTTCATCTGCTCGCTTACATCAAATGAGAATCTCATCAACATGATTGGAAACATGATGGTGCTTTCTATGAGCTTCCTTTGTGGAGTATTCGTAGATACAGAATTCCTGTCAGATAAGATTGTTCAGATAGCACATTTCATGCCATTGTACTGGTACACCACAGCTATTAAGTTTATAAATGATACTCCAATAAATGAGATTTGGAGTCGCAAGTTTGGTACATATATTTTTATTGAAATCCTCTTTGCATTAGTGTTCATATTTGCAGGAATGATTATTTCAAGGAAAAAGGAACTGTATGCTATTTGATGTGATTATCCGCTTTTTAGCGGCATTAGGATTAACAGTACTTATTAACGCAAGTGGCATTACAACCCTCTCGGTTGTAATGTCTATTTGCGTTTTTTTGATATTAGAAATAAGTCTTTTAGTTGATGATAAACGTATATACGGAGTACTGACCGCTGTGCCATTTGTAGCCACGCTGATATATATGATACGTGAGGATAATACTGCTTTTGGTTATGTGGCGGTGTTTGTAATTATTGCAGCATATACTGTGGTTTCTACAATATTATATGAGCAGGTAATGACCTACAAGAGACTTCTTCATCGTACTAGGGACGACAGTAAGGAGTTGGAGGAAATATTAGAGGAAAAAAATCGAAGGCTTTTGTCAGAGCAGGATCAGCAGGTGCATCTTGCAACCCTTGCAGAGCGAAACAGAATTGCCAGAGAGATTCATGATAACGTGGGGCACCTTTTATCAAGAGCCATCCTGTTGCTGGGAGCCATATCTACTGTGAATAAGGATGAGAATCTTGAGCCTCAGTTAAAGATGCTTGCCAATACTTTGGATGAGTCAATGGCAAAGATGAGAGCATCTGTACACGACCTGCATGATGACTCTATAGATTTGAAAAAGAACTTTGATGACATCATCGGAGAGCTGAAAAGCTTTACCGTAAATACGGATTTAGATTTGGATGAATCTATCCCGACAAATATCAAGCTGTCGCTGATAGGAATTTTAAAAGAGGCAGTTACAAATATCCTGAAGCACTCAAATGGCGACGAGGTATCAATTATCCTTCAAAGAAACTACAGCTTCTGTACCATTTCAATTACGGATAACGGAACAGTGTCACAGGAGATGAAGGAAAAGATTGCTTTAGATGATTATGAAGGCATAGGCCTTACAAATATAAGAAACAGAGCAAATGCTCTTGGGGGAGATGCATACATTTATACCAACGATGGGTTCACAGTTTTTGCTAGGCTTCCCCTTGTAGTAAAAGTGGCTGAAGAGGTGTCATAAATGGAAGACAAGAGGATTTTATTAATCGACGATGATGAGCTAATTACAATGTCCCTTGAAATGATTATCAATGCGGAAGAGGGATTTACAGTAATCGGAAAGGGAAACAGTGGAAGAGAAGGCGTAAAGCTTTATGACGAGCTACAGCCAGACTTACTTCTAATGGACATCCGTATGGCGGATATGAATGGCCTTGAAGCTGCAGAGGAAATCCTTTCAAAGCACAAAGATGCTATAATTCTTTTCCTTACTACTTTTTCAGATGATGAATATATCGTAAAGGCGTTGAAGCTTGGCGTTCGTGGATATCTTTTGAAGCAGGATTATAAATCTCTTCCAGCAGCGCTTCATGCAGCAATGGATGGTCAGAGCGTATTTGGTGGGGCTATAGTAGATAAGCTGCCAGCTCTTATGAACAGTGCTACTGAAGAGGAAGCTGGCTTTGACTATCAGTCAAAGGATATTTCTGAAAAGGAATATGAAGTTATTCAGCTTGTGGCTGAAGGATTTTCAAATAAGGAGATTGCCCAGAAGCTTTTCTTGTCTGAGGGTACAGTAAGAAACTATCTTTCCACAATTCTTGAAAAGCTGGAGCTTAGAGACAGAACACAGCTTGCAATTTTCTATTTAAAGAACTAAAAAAGAGCTAAGGCCTATTTTACAGGTCTTAGCTCTACTACATTATCACCATATTCAATATTATTTCTCTCAAGGAAGGCTACGAAGTCTTCCATCTGCCATGGCTGCATCACATCTTCAGGGTGATGAGCATCGCAACCGATTACAAATTTAGCTCCCATAGCAGAAGCCATGGAGAAGAATCGGTCACTAGGATAATTTCTATTTAAGAAGAATCCCTGCATATTTATTTCAAGTGGAATATTAAGGTCGATGGAAGCTTTAACAATTCTTTTCATGTGGTGCTGGTAAACCATATCAGGACCAACGTAGTTCATCAAATCTGGATGAGCAAGATAGCTGAACAATCCAGTCTGCATTCCTTCTATTGTTAAATCCACATAAGCTTTTACATCTGCTTCATCTGTAGTCTCAGCGCCCACGTAAAATCCATCTATTTCATTAGTAGGTGCAAAGTGCTGCCCCTGAATAATGTAGTCTATAGGATATTGGCGTACCTGCTTCATAAGAGGCTCAAAATATTTATCTGTATATTCAACTTCAAGTCCAATAAAGAGCTGAATATCATTTTTATATTCTTCGCGAAGCTTCACCAGCGTTTCTGTATAGTTTTCCAACTCAATCATGTCCATACGGATGCCAGATTTATATTCTGGTGGATAAGGCTGAGGAGTATGATCTGAAAAGCCTAAGATTTTGAAGCCGTTTTCAATGGCCTTTTCAATATACTCTCTTTCAGTACCAATCGCATGATGACATCTTGTTGTGTGTGTATGGTAATTAGCTAACATAATGTACCTCCAATAGCCTATATAATAACACAAATAAAAATATTAAAATGTGTTTTTTATAGCCAGACGCGTCAAAAGTTTGACAGATTGTGAGAATTATGTTAAAAACTATGGACATAATTTGGACACAACTAGGTACTATAATGCAGAAAGTTTTGGTCACAAAATATTAAGTAGAAAGAGAATTATGAGTAAAAAATATTTAAGATGCGTGGCGGTAGGCTTATTATTTACATTATGCGCGATTCCTTCTTTGAACAGTAATGCTGAGGAGATGACTCAGCCAGTGGAAGTTCCAGTGCAGGAGATTCCATTTCAGGATGATTCGGTTCAGGCTCTTACAGAGGAGCAGCAGGCAGAGCTTTTGGTACAGGAGCAGTTGGCTCAGGTAACAGCAGAGCAGGCTACTCGCCAGCTTGTTATCATTGGAGATTCCAGAACTGTTGGAATGAAAAGCGCTGTTGGAAAGAATGCTAATATCTGGTCTGCAAAGGTTGGAATGGGACTTGCGTGGATGAAGAATGTAGGTGTTCCTTCTGTGGAGGCAAGCATTAATGAGAATACTGATGTGGTAATTCTCATGGGTGTAAATGATGTTCGTAGCCTGTCATATACGGATAAATATGTTTCTTACATAAACGATAAGGCGGCGGCATGGACAGCACTTGGTGCAAATGTTTATTATGTATCTGTTAATCCAATGGCCTTTGAGACTAAGAGCTATCCTGGTATTACCAATTCATTAATTGAGAATTGGAATACGAGAATGCAGGCTGGACTTAGTGAGAATGTTCACTACATTGATACATATTCAACAATGCTTGGAAATGTTAGCTCAAAGGATGGTATTCACTACAACAAGAGCACTTACAAGACAATTTATACCCTCATTAACCAGGGAATTATAATGGACAAATTAGAACAGAAGATGGCGAATCTCTGTTAGGGATAAAGGTCTACTGATAACATTTATCAGTAGACCTTTTATTTTGAAAAAAGGCTTAGACAATTTGGACTTTCATGGTATTATAGTTTGGCATAAATTTATTGACCTAATATTTGTAGGGTGATTATCTCTGGCAGGATAATTACCAGTTGTAGTTTATATAGTTAGAGGAGTACTAAAATGTTAGAAATCAAAAACCTTACCTACAGGGTTGATGATGAGGGTGATACTACAAAGGAAATCATCGATGGTCTCAACCTTACTGTAGAGGATGGCAAATTCGTTGTTATCACGGGCCCAAACGGTGGTGGTAAGTCTACACTTGCTAAGCTTATCATGGGCGTTAATCAGCTTACATCAGGCCAGATTATTCTGGATGGTGTGGATATCTCAGAGAAAAATATTACTGAGCGTGCAAAAATGGGAATCAGCTTTGCTTTCCAGGCACCAGTTCATTTTAAAGGAATCAGAGTAATTGATTTACTTCGTCTTGCAGCAGGAGAGCACATCTCTGTTGCAGCAGCATGTGAATACCTTTCAAAGGTAGGCCTTTGCGCTAAGGATTATGTGGAGCGTGAGGTTAATGCATCACTTTCAGGTGGAGAGCTTAAGCGTATCGAAATCGCTACAGTTCTTGCACGTGGAACAAAGCTTTCAATCTTCGATGAGCCAGAGGCTGGTATCGATCTTTGGAGCTTCCAGAACCTTATTAAGGTTTTCGAGAACATGAGAAAGACTGTAAATGGTACTATCATTGTCATCTCACACCAGGAACGTATTCTTAACATCGCCGATGAAATCGTTGTTATCGAGAACGGTAAAGTTAAGAAGCAGGGACCAAAGGAAGAAATCCTCCCAGAGCTTCTTGGTACATCATCAGCTGTTGGAGCAGCTTGCGAGAAGTTAGGAGGTGACCAGTAATGACACTTGATGCAATTCAAAAGAACATTTTACATGAGGTTGCAGATTTAGATAGTATTCCACAGGGTGCATACAATATCCGCGCTAATGGAACAAGCGCTGGTCGCAATACTACAGCAAACATCGATATTGTTACAAAGGAAGATAAGCCAGGTATTGATATTATTGTAAAGGCTGGCACAAAAGGCGAAAGCGTTCATATCCCAGTTGTTCTTTCAGAGAGCGGACTTAAGGATATGGTATATAACGATTTCTACATTGGCGAGGACGCTGATGTTACTATCGTAGCCGGTTGTGGTATTCACAACTGCGGAGATCAGGATTCTCAGCACGATGGTATTCATACATTCCATGTAGGAAAGAATGCCAAGGTTAAATACGTAGAGAAGCACTACGGCGAGGGCGACGGTAAGGGCGCTCGTATCCTTAATCCTGTTACAGAGGTTTACCAGGAGGAAGGCAGCTATGTAGAGATGGAGATGGTACAGATTAAGGGTGTTGATTCTACAGTCCGTACTAATCTTGCAGAGCTTAAGGAGGGTGCTACTCTTCTTATTCACGAAGCACTTATGACTCATGGCTCACAGACAGCTACTTCAGATTACAAGGTAGTGCTTAACGGTGAAGGTTCTAGCGCAGACGTTGTTTCACGTTCAGTTGCCAAGGATGATTCAGAGCAGATTTTCGAGGTTTCAATCGAAGGTAACACAGCTTGTAATGGACATGCTGCTTGTGATGCTATCATCATGGGTAACGCACACGTTGTTGCTATTCCAAAGCTCGATGCTAAGAATGTTGATGCAGCTCTTATTCACGAGGCTGCCATTGGTAAGATTGCTGGTGATCAGCTTATTAAGCTTATGTCTCTTGGTCTTACAGAAGAAGAGGCTGAGGAGCAGATTGTAGCGGGATTCTTACGTTAAAAGCGACAACAAAATACAATTTGTTTCTTAGTGAAAAAACAAAGAATTTACTATCTATTCTTTGTGTATTTTCGTTTTCAACCCTCCAAAGATGATACTATTGTAGTAGTCACCTATGGAGGGTTTTTATATGGCTATTTCACCTATTCGTGGAGTAAATTCATATATGTCTACATCAAGTGTTCAGCCTATGAGCTATGCAGTGGAAAATGAGTCTGAGGTTTCAGATGTCTTTGCTGCGGAGGTTACACAGAACACTGCTGGTGTAAATGGAGCTATCCCTGTCCAGTATCCTAATGCGACTGTAAAGACTGAGCCAGTTGAGAAGGAGAGACTTATTGATCCGACAGCAATGTTGGAGCAGAGAAGAAAAACTGCCAGTGCTTTCAACGAGATAGCTTCACAGTTTAGAACCGCAAACACAGGTTATAGCAAAGCAGGAATCGGCAATTCCTATGGACTTGCAGGAAACAGATTTGATGCATTTGCTTAATAAAAAGATTTAGATTATATAGAGGGCTAATGTGAGATTCACATTGGCCCTTAATTATTTATGACAAGAAAAATTCATTTCTTAGTTTTTTTTAAAATAAAATACACATTTAATAAACAATTTATTTGGATTTGTTTGGTATATTAGGAGTGATGTAATGGGGTGATTTATATTGGGTTGGGAGGTTTTTATGCGTTTCAAGAAACTGTCAGTAAGAATAACTATATATATTATTATTGCTACATCTATAGGCATAATTATGCAGAATTTCATAGCATCTTACAGCATGTACAATATGATGCAGGATAATGCAGAAAAAACCTTGACAGGATTTGTTGAGCAAATTACAGCACGTCTTGATGCATATACCCAAAAGCAGTATGCATATCTAGATGGGTTTATGATCTCAAAGGAGATGTCATCACTGAAGGAATTTCCAGATGACCCGGCTATACAGGAAGCTGCTGAGATTTATACAAAAGATTTTATGAATGCAATTCCAAATAGTAAAAGCTTATTCTATGTGGAATACAATGGAAAGGTATTGACCCATACACGACCTGATATGATAGGCTATCAAAATGACCCTGAGCTGATTAAGATGATTCAGGGACTCTATTATAATACTGAAGGAAAAACAGTTTATAATAGCGTTACAGCAGTATCTCCAGCTACAGGTGATATTAGCCTTGTTTTTGCTCGTTCATCATATAAAAATAATGGTCAGCCAGCAGGCTATTGTTCTGTTGAAATAGATAAAACAGAGTTCTATGATTTGCTGGAACAAGGAATTCATCTTGCAGATAACCAGGATGTCATTTTGACAGGAATCAGAAATCCTGTAGTTTATTATTCCAACAACCCAGAAGAAATTACATTAGCACCAGAAAATCCTGCTGTATTGTCTGTGATGGAAAATGTGTCGGCTGGTACCGATGAAACAATAGAAGGAGTTGTTCGTTATAACTAGGTTGGTACTAATCGACCTATGTATGGATATTATGAGTACTTGCCAGCGAATGACTGGCTGCTGTTTGTAGGAACAGACACAAATGAGTTTTATGGTCCGGCATATGCCACAACAAACAAAATGATAATTAACGGATTAGTGATTATTATTTTGATTGGTTTGTTACTAGTATTATTAATTGGCCATATGATTAAGCCAATTACAAAGATACAGGAGGCATTGGCGAAAGTTGCAGCGTTAGATTTAAGTGATAACAATGAAATTGCTGGATTTGAAAAGAGAGCGGATGAAATAGGAAAGCTTGCAGCTGATACTAAACGAGTAATTTTCAGCTTGCGAGGCGCCGTGAGTGTGTTCAAGGAATACAGCAATGTAATGGATGATAGTGCAGGTAATTTGGATGATGCGTCAAAGGTATTAGCTAATATTACCGCTGAGAATAAAGATATAGCCGATAATTTGGCAGTAAAAATTAATGAGACAAATGAAGCTATTGAAACAGTTCATGCAGAAATAGAGAATATTGTTTCTTTGGTTGATGAGGTATCTACGAAGGTTGAAGTGGGACAGGAGGATTCCGAAGAGTTAATAAAATCAGCAGCCGAGATTAATGATAAGATTGATGAAGAGATTCAGAAAAATATGTCTATGCTTCAGGAGACTATGGCATCTATGCAGGAGGCACTTGAAAGCCTAAAGGCCGTTGAACAGATTAATGTACTTGCAGAGGATATTATGTCAATCACCTCCCAGACAAATCTGTTGTCACTTAATGCGTCTATCGAGGCGGCAAGAGCAGGTGAGGCAGGTAGAGGTTTTGCTGTAGTTGCTGGAGAAATCGGAGCTTTGGCAGAACAGTCCAAGGAAACCGCCATGAACATTACAGAGATAGTTGCAGCCAGCAATGAATCTGTAAGCAACGTAAGAAATCAGGTTTCAAATCTTATTGAATTTATAAAGAACGATGTTATTGCAAGTTTTGAGGTGTTCTCAGAACAAAGCAAGCATTACGACGAGGGTATATCAACCATCAAGCAGGCAGTGGCTGATATAGGTGATGTAATGGATAATCTGACTGCATCCATTGACGAGATTGCCAAGCAGATTGAATCAGTCAATGATGCTTCTGCAGAAAATACAGAAGGTGTTGCCAGCATCCTTGGAAAGAATACTCAGTCTGATGAGTTATCTCAGGGAATGCAGGATTTGGCAGAGGAAACAAAACGTAATGCCAGCGATTTGAAGATTGCTATTAATCAGTTTAATGTTTGATTAATAAGTGCTGTAGTTGAGGCAAGAGCAAAGGCTCTTGCCTCTTTTATGTATTTATTGTGAAATTTTAACCAGCTTTGTTGAACTGTGAATTTACGAGAACTATAATCAAGCTGAAAAGGGTCCAATTTGGACGTTAAAATGAATGGGGGTGAATTTTTTTATGATCAGCTTTCTAGTTTGTTTAGCAGTACTCATCGGTGGCTACTTTGTTTATGGCAGAATTGTCGAGGGTATTTATGGCCCTGACGACAGAGAAACTCCTGCGGTACGAATCAACGATGGTGTTGATTTTGTAGTAATGCCTAAATGGAAGCTGTTCCTTATCCAGCTTCTAAATATTGCTGGACTTGGACCTATCTATGGCGCATTAGCAGGTGCACAGTGGGGTACCTCAGTATTCCTTTGGATTACACTTGGTACTATTCTTGCAGGTGGTGTTCATGATTTCTCAGTAGGATTTATGAGTATGCGTCATGACGGCGCAAGTGTTTCTGAGCTTACAGGTATTTATCTCGGAAAAGTTATGAAGACTATCATGCGAATTTTAAGTGTAGTTCTTCTTGTTATGGTTGGTACAGTATTTGCTGTAGGACCAGCAGGACTTATTTCACTTTTGATTGGTAATCACGGAGGCAGCGGCCTTCTTACTAATACATATTTCTGGCTTGCTATTATTTTGGTTTATTATTTCATAGCAACCTTTATTCCAATCGACAAGATTATTGGAAAGCTTTATCCAGTATTTGGTATTTGTCTTTTAGTAATGGCTGTTGGTGTTGCAATTGGTATCTTTACTCACGGATACTCAATTCCTGAGATCGAGCTTGCAAATCTTCATCCATCAACTACACCTATTTGGCCAATGATGTTCGTATCAGTTGCCTGCGGTGCTATTTCAGGTTTCCATGCTACACAGTCTCCACTTATGGCTCGTTGCTGTAAGACAGAGAAGGAAAGCCACATGGTATTCTATGGCGCTATGGTATGCGAAGGTGTTATCGCTCTTATTTGGGCAGCAGCAGGTAGTGCAGTTTATGCTAGAACTGGCGGATTGACAGTAGGATTAACAGAGATGCTTGCAAATGGTCAGGCAACTTGTGTATATGATATCTGTACAAAGACAATGGGTGGCGTTGGTATCATCCTTGCAATGCTTGGTGTTATTGCATGCCCTATTACTTCAGGTGATACAGCTTTCCGTTCAGCAAGACTTGTTATTGCAGACTGGTTCAAGATTGAGCAGAAGCAGTATCGCAATCGTTTATACATATGCGTACCTCTTCTTGCAGCAGGCGCATTAATCAGCCAGTTAAATTACGGTGTAATCTGGAGATACTTCAGCTGGTCTAATCAGACACTTGCTATGATAGCTCTTTGGACCGCATCAATGTACTTATACAAGAATGCAAAGAATTACTGGATTACAGTTGTTCCAGCAACATTTATGTCAGCTGTATCAGTTACATATTTCTTCTGCGCACCAGAGTGCTTACATTTATCAACGGCAATTGCTTATCCAATCGGACTTGTAGCAGCACTTGTATTCTTAGGATTATTCTTCCATGCAACTGCTGAACATCATGAGTTCTTTAAGCATTTCCATCTGTTCCATCATACCTAAAAAGGACAGGTGAAGTAGATAAACAGAACTAAATAGTTTGTTAGAAAGAGGTCATAGCGATATGGCCTCTTTTTTGTGCTGAAAAACATTATTATGTTACGAATAACACTTTAAAGCACTAAACAATTATGGTACAATTCGGGTACTATGCGGACAATATCTGCTATATTCGGAGGAGAATAATGGATAACAAGAAGATTGGCTACAAGGACGTATTCACCCAAAAAGAATACGTTAAAATGATGTTTGCGGCGCTTATTAACAGATTTGGTGATTCTATTGATGCAATTGCCAGCACCTGGATCGTTTATCAGCTTACCAGTTCAGCAGCATGGTCTGCGTTGATATTCGGTATAAATAATCTTCCTACAGTGGTAGTGACTCCACTTGCTGGAGCCTGGGTAGAGGGAAGAAACAAAAAGAGAATAATGATAGTGACAGATTTGATTCGAGCTGTAGTTGTGGCTGCCGTTGCGTCACTATTTTTATTTGGTCTTTTGCAGCCATGGATGTTACTTATTTCTACAATTACTATCTCAACTGCAGAAGCTTTTAGAGGACCTGCAAATACTGCTATAACGCCTAACATTCTTGAAGAAGAAATGTATGAATTTGGAATGTCATTAAAGGATTCATTATCCCAAATTGTTCAGCTTATTGGTTTGGGTTGTGCTGCCGGAATTATAGCGCTTATTGGCATATCAGGTGCATTATATATTGATATGGCTACATTTATAATTTCAGCTGCAATAATATTATTCGTAAATACGAAGGAGACAATTACTGAAAAAGTAGCCTTTAATGTTAAGAATTATGTAACAGATCTTGCAGAAGGTGTTAAGTATGTTTCTAAGGAAGCAGTTATTGTGTTCTTCTTATGGTATGCAGTATTCCTTAATTCAGTGTTAGTCCCACTTAATGGTTTGCAGGCTCCTATGGTAGAAGAAATCCTCCACAGCGGGGTAGAGGCATTATCAGTTTTCTCAATTACATTTACAGTAGGTATGCTTTTGGGTGCAGTTGTATTTCCATATGTATCAAAGAAGATTGGTAATGTAGCTATATTCTGGGCAATGGGAATTATAATTAGTGGATATTATATACTTATGGTGGCATTACAACCATTGTATGTGAATCAGTGGGTGACATATGCAATATTATCAGTATTATCAATAGTTACTGGTATGATAATATCTATTGCTAACTCAATGATTAGTGTTATCTTTATGAAAAAAGTTGAGAAGAAATATATTGCCAGAGCAGCAGCTATTATGACAGCGTTTAGTGTTGCAGCTATGCCAGTAACATCATTCTTAGTTAGTGCCGTGGTTACTGTAATATCTGTTAAGACTATCTTTATTATCAGTGGTGTCTTAGCATTTCTTGTAACAGCGCTTATGTCTAGAAAAGCATATCTTCTTAGTGATGATGAACCAGCTTCAGCTATATCATGTGAAGAGTCAGTTGAAACTGATGTAGAAGTTAATTCAATTGAGGAAGCCATATAAACTATAAAGGGGCGGTACATTATGTGCCACCCCTTATTATATTATTTATTCTTATAATAATTGTCTAAGGTTGACGAGAACCATCTTCCATTAAGAACGTTTTTACCCATAAGGTCCTTTACATCATCTGAAACAATATTGTCTGAGTTCATCTGACCAATAATCTTTCCGTAGGATGAAGATACATTTTCAAGAGAAACAATAGCGTTATTAGCATCAGCATCAAGGACTAGTGATACAGGATTAGAGCTTGTCCAATTGCTCCACTTATCTAAGCCAGCGCCATTTGGATTGCCAGTAGCAATAAAGTTGCTGAGATACTGATCAAATACATGTGCCATATTCTGGTAGCCTGGGGTGCTAAAATCAGCAAAGCTTCCGTAAGAATGATTATCTGTAAGCATAGGTACAAATATTCCATGGAAGGAACCCATTAATGGTATTCTGGTTGCACTGTTATTGCTACCGTATCTTACCTGACAGAGGTACATGTTGTTTTTATATTTGCCATACATTTCTTCAGCAGAGCACTGTGCATTGAAGATTCT
This sequence comes from Pseudobutyrivibrio sp. 49, assembly GCF_900100545.1. GTDB lineage: Bacteria > Bacillota > Clostridia > Lachnospirales > Lachnospiraceae > Pseudobutyrivibrio. Next base: position 36,939 of record NZ_FNDP01000005.1, on the reverse strand, counting down.
GTACATTTCTGAACCGTACTCAATAGAATATGATTTAGCAAGATCCTGAGTTTTTGCATCAAAAGCCTTCATATCAGCGCCTGAGAAATATCCATCATACGCAGAGAATAAACTGAATTCTGTCTCACCTGTAAGCATTAATACAGGAACATTGTTGAACTTAGTTGTCTTGAAGCCTTCTGAAGGAATGACAACATCATCAGCATATAAATGAGGGAACACGCTCATTCTGATGCCTGCGTTTGACATAAGCTGGCAGAGACGGTCAGCACCGATTCCTTTCATGTATGTAACTACAGCTGGGTCATTAGATAATAACCATGTTTTAGCTGTTTCTATATCAGCAAATAAGCCATCCTCTACTGCTAAAGGAGCAACAGCTTTAGCCATGATTTCTGCACTTTCATCCTTGTCAGCGACTGTCATACCACCTGAGTAAACTACAGCCTTATCAAATTTGCCTTCGAAAAGTGGGCTGATAAGCATAGCCATTACGTCTCGTCCACCTGCAGAGAATCCAGATACAGTGATGTTGTTAGGATTTCCGCCGAACTGTGCAATGTTATTTTTTACCCAGTCGAGAGCCATTGCGATATCTAACATAGCATAGTTGCCAGTAGAGCCTTCTGTTGTATGGAAAGCTGGAAGTGCATTAAATCCAAGAATTCCAAGACGATAGTTAAGAGAAACATAGATGCAATTTTCATCTACAGTAATTTGAGTACCGTCAATCTCTGTTGAGCTTCCAGTCTGATTGTTTCCACCGTGGATATAAACCATAACTGGAAGATTTTCTGCATTGGCTGGAGCATAGACATCAAGGTTTAGACAGTCTTCAGAACCAGAAACAACAGTCTTGCCTGTGGCATAATCAGTTCCACTCTGAATAGCTTTGTTTCCAAGTTTTGAGCAATCTAATGGTGTTGTCCAGCTTGCAGGAGCAGTAGGAGCTGCCCATCTTAAATCACCTGTAGGTGCAGCAGCGTATGGGATAGAATACCATACATTACATGTGTCAGTACTGGTTCCCTTAACAGCACCATATTGTGTCTGTTTTACAAGTGATGTAGCAGCTACGTCTTTTTCAACGCTAATGGTTGCTTCTGGAGCAGCCAATACTGTTAGACTCGAGCTGCTAACCATTGCAATGGCAAGTGATGATGCCATAATTCTTGATAACCTCTTTTTCATTTTCTTCTTCTCCTTTTTCATCCCAAAAAGTTTTTATGAGATGAGTATAGGGGGTGGTAGTAACTACCATGCAACTAAAAATACGCTAATTGAATTTTAGTAAAATTGCCGATATAATTGTGAATCATCATTTTAGAGGAAAAGAAATGAAAAAAAGATTCTTATCAATCGGAGATTATTCCAAAAAAGTGGGAGTCTCTCCTGAATTTCTCAAGTTTTATGAAAAGAAGGGATTAGTATCACCGGCTTGGAAGGACGACAGGTCCTACAGATACTATGCTGACTATCAGGTGACCCATTTTATGGAATACCAGCAGCTAAGCAGGATGGGGGTATCCTTAGAGGATGCTAAGGGAATCCAAGAGCATGCCAGTCTCGAAGAAAGACTTAATATCTATAAAAAAGCCTGCGAGGAAAAGAGACAGGAACTGGAGCAGATGGAATTATTCCTAGAGCAAATAGAGGATACATCATTTGCTATCGAAAACATCGCAAACAATAGAGGCTGGAGAATTGCAGAAGTGCCGGTATCCTATTTTGTATATCCAAAATCCTTCGAGCATAAAGAATCTGTTAAGAATCCTGTATGGAAAGACAATTTCAGTATGAATATTACACAGTATGTGAAATTGAAGGACCGTAATTGCGATAGGCTAGAGGAAGGAAATTTCGAGCGCCTTTGGGGCGCTGTGCAGCCTTTTTCAAACATCATTTACAAAGAAGCCAGCAATAACCCTAATAATGAAATAATGGTTGTGGGCGGAGTAAAGTGTTTTGTATATGAACATGCCATTCCAACAGACTATGATGAATCAGGGAAGCTGAGTGATAAGGTATGGGATTTATCTGAGCCACTCAAAATCCTGAAAGACAATGGAATGAAAAATAAGGGAGTTGTATGGCAGAAACGACTATGTGTTAGCCATGAGGTAGATGGCGAGTTTTTGCAGGTGCAGACTACAATACCAATAGAATAAATGGTATTATAAAGGTACTGTGGATATATTTTGAGAATAAATGGGAGGTACGCATGAGCAAAGTATTGTTATTTATGGCAGAGGGACATGAAGAAATTGAAGCCCTTACAGTAGTAGATTTACTTAGACGTGCAGGAATAGAGATAGACACCGTTTCTATAACAAGTAACAGAATGGTTCCAGGAAGTCATGGAATAGTAACTGTCTGCGATCAGCTTATTGAAGAGGTGGATTTCAGCACAGCAGACATGCTTGTGCTTCCAGGCGGTATGCCAGGTACACTTAACCTGGAGCTTTGCCAGCCTCTTATGGAGCAGGTTCATAAATTTAATAACGCAGGAAAGAACATTGCAGCTATATGTGCAGCTCCAACAGTATTTGGTAAGGCAGGACTTTTAAAGGGAAAGAAAGCTACCTGCTACCCAGGTATGGAAGGCGATTTGGATGGCGCTAATGTTTCAACTGACGAGGTTTGTCATGATGGAAACATCATCACCAGCCGTGGACTTGGAACAGCTATCCCATTTGCGCTTGAGATAGTTAGAACCTTCCAGGGTGATGCAGCAGCTGATAAAATAGCAAAAGCAATTGTTTATAAAGGATAGGAAGAGGAAAGAAATGGAAAGAATAAAGAGTTTCACAATCAATCACAACATTCTTACACCAGGATTTTACATCTCACGTGTAGATGATGGTGATATCATCACTTACGATTTACGTACACGTAAGCCAAATGCAGGCGACTACATGGACAATGCTACAATGCATTCAGTTGAGCATATGATTGCTACGTATATACGTAATTCAGAAATCGCAGACCACGTAATCTACTTTGGACCAATGGGATGCCAGACAGGATTTTACCTTGTAGTAAAGGGCGTAGATTCAAAGAAGACCTTCGAGGTTGTTAAGAAGGTATTTGAGCAGACTGTAAACCATGATGGAGATGTATTCGGAAAGTCTGCAATCGAATGTGGTCACTATGAGAACTTGGATATTTCGTTAGCCAAGACAGAGTGTGCACGTTATCTGGAAGTTCTCAATTCTTGGGATAATATGGAGTTTAGTTACCCAGAGTAAACTATAAATAGCTGGTGAATGTAACCAGCGAGAAAAGGAGTAGATTATGACATTAGGTATTATTGGCGCAATGCAGATGGAGATTGAGAACCTCAAACCATCTATTAAGAACCCTACATTAGAGACAATCAGCGGTGCCACATTCATCAAGGGCCAGATTAATGGTATCGATGTAGTTGCAGCAGTCAGCGGAATCGGAAAGGTATTTGCAGCTGTTTGTACAGAGATTATGATTCTTCATTTTGGTGTTGATCACATCATCAACATTGGTGTTGCAGGTACACTTGTAAGAGACCTTAAAGTTCTCGATGTAGCTGTTGCAGAATCAGCTGTGCAGCATGATATGAATACATCAGCTCTCGGAGATCCAGTTGGTCTTATCTCAGGAATCAACGTAGTAAACTTTGAAGCAGATAAAAGGCTTACTCAGATTGTTTGCGATGTTCTCAAGGATAAAGGAATTCCTTATCAGACAGGTGTAATCGCTTCAGGTGATATGTTTGTAGATACAGACAAGCAGAGAGACAGAATCCGCCAGAATTTCCAGGCTATCGCCTGCGAAATGGAGGGCGCTAGCATCGCTCATGTATGCTACATCAACAATGTTCCATTTACACTTATTCGTTCTATCTCTGATGGAGACGGCAGTGCAATGGATTACAACACATTTGCAGGCAAAGCTGCAGAGCAGTCAATAAATATTGTTTTAGATGTGATTGCAAGAATAAAATAATAACAATAAAAAATATGATAATAAACGCCGGTTAGATAAATTTTTAACATAATTCCATAAATGTATATAAGCTCATTGCCTGTTGTGCAATGAGCTTATTTTTTGTATGATGACTGTATTGGGTGGGTGAATGTTATGCATAGCATTATTAGAAGATACAATGATCTTAAAATAGGCAAAAAGCTTATTATTATATTTTTACTAATATCTATAATACCTATTATTCTATTACAGGTATTTCATTTTACTAGTGTCAGGAAAACTATGACCTCTCAGGTGGATGAAATCATCCAAAGTGATTTAATTCAGATTTCAGAGAGAACCAATCTCAGCTTAGAAAACTATACCAATTTAATGTATCAGATATATGTGGATGAGAATGTTATCGACCAGGTAATGATACTGATGAACGGTACCCCTACAAGACGGGCGGCGGCTAAAAGCGATATTAGAGAGTTGCTCCATAGATACACAAGTGTGGTAGAAGGAGTGCGTTCTATCAGCCTGGTGTGTAAGAATGGGGAGTCGGTAACATACGATTTTGCTACAGATTCATCTATGTATAATATATGGAATCGATTTAAAGATATGAGAATAGCGCCACCATATCTGGATGCGGAAAGCAAATCAGGGATGGTTATTACTCCTAGTATGAAGTTTGATGAAAATGGAGTAAAAAAATATTATTTTCATATATCAAAACGCTTGTACAACTTTGACCAGTTGGAGAAGGGCAGCATAGCAACTGTCATAATGACTGTTGACGAAGAGGTTCTAAATACAATATGTAATTCATCTAAGGAGAGCAAAACAGGAATTAACTTCATCTTAGATGACGCTGGCAAGGTAATCTCATATCCTAGTGAAGCTTATGTAGCAATGAGCACTGGGGAAAACTTAGAAGCTTTCGTACGAGAAAGTGGATATTTACAAAGTAGCCATAATATAGGAATCAATAAATACAAGGATGAATCCACAGGGTGGACATTCGTAAATGCTTATGACACAGATGAGATGCTAAAGGATGTTAGAAGGATTCAAATAATAACAGTGTTAATAAGCTCTGTTATTATTATGGTAGTGGGATTGATTATTTTTTACACCACAAGGACCTTCAACAAATCCGTAAATACGATAGTGAAGGGAATGCAGACTGTTCAGGCAGGTGATTTGGACAAACGCATATCAGTAAAAAGTAAGGATGAATTCGGAACAATCGCAGCTAACTTCAACATAATGACAGCCAGGGTAAAGGAGCTATTGCAACAAATATCATCTGCTAAGGATAGGCAGCGCCATGCGGAACTAAAGGCATTAGAAGCCCAGATAAATCCACATTTTTTGTATAACACACTGGATACAATTAATTGGATGGCAATTGAGCATGGGGAAAATGAAATCAGTAAAGCACTTAGTAACCTGGGGCTAATATTAAGGCATTCAGTGAGCAAGGTGGAGGAAAAGACGCCTATAATTGCAGAATGTGATTTCCTTCAAAGATATTTGGATTTGCAGCAGATTAGATATGAGGGGGCATTTAAATATGAGATTAACATGCAGCCGGAAATAAAGAATTTTCATATTCACAAGCTGCTTATCCAACCATTTGTAGAGAATGCTATATTACATGGATTTGAAGGAATAGAAGAAGGTGGAATGCTTTCTATAAATATGGACATATCAGAAGATAATAGGTTCCTTCAAATAAGTATTGCAGATAATGGGAATGGAATTGAGGAAGAGCTTGTTAACAAAATGAATAATCGAGATGCAGTTATCAATGATGACAACATAGATAAAGCGGGGTTAGGCCTGAAAAATGCATTTTCAAGGCTAGTAATGTATTACGGAGGTATGGCTCATTGGAATATTAATAGTGTGGAGAAAATCGGAACAGAGATAACATTGTATATTCCTAAAAGTGAGTGTGAGTAGGTATGAATATAGTTATAGTCGAAGATGAAATCAAAATAAGAAATGGGTTATCTAGATTATTATCTAGCTATGGGGAACATGAAGTAATTGCCAAGGCGAAAAACGGTAGAGAGGGATTGGAAACCATAGAAAGCCTTCATCCTGATTTGGTATTCACTGATATTAAAATGCCAGAGATGGATGGACTACAGATGTTAGAAGAAATAAAAAATCGCCAGATAAAATGCCATAGCGTAATACTTACAGGCTATGCCGAGTTTGATTATGCCAAGCGTGCTATCACCTGCGGAGCTGATGATTATTTGCTTAAGCCGATTACCGTGGATGCGGTAGACGGGGTGCTAAAATCCATCTCTGCCAAGATTAGTGCCGAAGCCACAAGAATAGATGCAGACCCAGCATCTTACATTAGAGCAATAGTTTCTGGAGCTCTTGAAAACAATGATGAAAACATAGGTAAGGCTGAGCGGATTTTTGAATTATCAAAAGGATATGAATTATGCTTTTTAAGAGGATATAGCACAAGCGGATGCTTAGACAAGACTACCGTTATGGAAAAGTTTAAGGAATATAAGGGCTTGTATGTATCTGAAGATAATAAGGATTTGTTCATGCTTTATGATAAGTCTACCGGAAAGTATTCATCTGACGAGGAAATAGTAGCCATGCTTGACCGCAGAATAGATGTTGTTGATTGCCTAAAGGATTCTGTGTGGTATGTGGCAAGCTTGTCCAGCTTGAAGGAGCTAAAGGATATTGCTCTTCAATCTGATAAGAAATTTTTGGATGGAGAAATGGCAGGAACTAGAATTGTAGAAGACGGTAATAATATCGTATATACGGATTATAAATATAGTAAAGATACTGAAAAAGAAATAGAAAAAATACTTGTGAATAATGATGAGGAAGGCTGGCAAAAATGGAGTGATGGCTTTGCCAAAGGATTCATAGGAAAAGCCTACGATCCATATTCTGTAAGAAGTGCATATCAAAGCCTTGCAGGGTTTATTTTGCAGCTTGCCATTAAAATATGGCCTGATAAAGGCAGACAGATTAGGGAGTTAGATACAGTAGAAAAGATATCAAGGGCAAAGCTGTTATCTGAAATAAAGGAATGCTTGGACGAGTCGGCAGCAGTAGTGTTTGCTGGTGAAGCTACCCGTGATGATATTCACAATTATACTATACTAAAGGCAATAGCCTACATCAGAGAAAACTATGCTAACAAGATTTCCCAGGAGGAAGTAGCAAATTATTTGTCTATAACCCCAGAATATCTAAGCACTCTTTTCCATAGAGAAATGAATAAGAATTTCTCTTCATTTGTTAATGAGTTTAGAGTAAGTCATGCTAAGCGCCTGCTTACAGGCAGCAATCTGAAGATATACGAGATTGCAGAACAGGTAGGTTTTACAGATACCAAATACTTTAATAGAGTATTTAAGGATATAGAGGGAGTATCACCTAAGGAGTTTAGAGAAAGATGAAAAAAGGTCTGAAACTAATAACACTGGCTATGTGCATGGCAATTACAAATACAGCCTGTGGAAGAAGTACTTCTGATGTGGAAAACACACCTGATGAAAAAGAACAATTGTTGATATGGTCTTACTATGAAACAGAAGCACAGGCTAATGGGCTGGATAAGTTAACAGCCAGCTTTAACAAAAGCCAGGACAAATATCAGGTGTCATGGGAGTATGTTCCAATGACAGAATTTGACAAGAAAATCTCCAGGGCATATACAGAACAAGAGCTTCCAGATGTGGTAATTATTGATAATCCTGATATGAAAAAATTCATTCAGCTGGATATGTTTGAAGATATATCTGAGTATGCCAGTACCCTTAATCTAGATACAGATTATTATGAGGCATCTGTAGATACTATCAAATACAATGATAAATACTACGGAGTTCCGTTTAACAGCAACAATGTTTGTTTGATATATCGAAGTGATTTGTTAAAGGCGGCAGGTGTTACATCACCTAAAACCTGGGATGAGCTTAGTGAAACAGCAAAGCTATTATCAAAAGATGGCTCCTACGGATTCTTGATGAGTGCCATGGATTCTGAGCAAGGCTCATTTCAGTTATTGTCATGGGTGATGGCTGCCTCTGATTCTGATACACAGCTTACCAGGGAAGCAATCAGTGAATCCTATGATTATTTAGCAGGACTTATAAAAGATGGCTGTATGCCGGCGGATTGTCTTAACTACAGCCAAACAGATATTGCAAGAAGATTTATAGAAGGGGATATAGCTATGATGGAAAACGGACCATGGGTTTTTCCTATGCTAGATGAAGCAGGAATTAGCTATGGCCTTTCACCTATGCCTATGAATAAAAGAAATGCAGTAATACTAGGTGGAGAAAACTTAGGAATAATCAAAGGTAAAAATGTAGAAGGCTCCATTGAGTTTATAAAATATTGCATGGAACAGGGCGGAACGGAAAGATTCTGCAGCGATGCAAATCTACTCCCATCCAGAATAAAATCAGCAAATAAAATAATAGTGGATAATCCTAAGCTGGAAATTATTAGTCAGCAAATGAATTATGCAATTCCTCGCACAGGAATAGATGGATATTCTAGAATATCGAAGCAATTACCTAAGAGCTTTGCAGATGTAGTGACAGGAGAATTAACACCAGATGAAGCAGCAGGCAAAACCTTGAACTAAAATTAGGATGAATTTTTTCCACCTTTTTTAATTTATTAGAATTTTTTAAAATCAAAACCTCTCTTAGAATACTTATATAAACAAAGGAGATACAAAGTATCTCGGGGGTAAGTACTCGAAGGGAGGTTTTTTATGAGATTTAAGAAAGCCGTATCAATGGCATTAGCAGGGGCAATGGCAGCGTCACTTATGGTAGGCTGCGGTAGCTCAGGAAGTGGAACAACACCAGATGCTTCTAATTCAGGGGAAGGAACACAGACAGCACAGGCAGGAGACAAGCAAGAGGTAGTTATTTGGGATTACTTTGAGACAGATGCTCAGAAGAAAATGATGGAATCCCTGATTAATGGATTTAACTCATCACAGGATGAATATGTAGCAAGTCATACTTATGTACCATTTGCTGATTATGAGAAGCAGTTAACGCTTGGTATTGCATCTGGTGAGCTTCCAGACGTAGTTATTCTTGATGGTTGCGATATGTCATCATTCATTGCTATGGATTTGTTCGGTGATATTTCAGATGCCAACATAGATTGGTCAGAATACCTTGAAGGTCCAATGAATTCTACAATGATGGATGGCAAGCATTATGGTCTTCCTTTTGCAACAAACTGTACAGCTCTTTTCTACAATAAGGATATTCTTGATGATGCAGGAGTTCCTTATCCAGATGAGAACACTACATGGGACGAATTCCATGAGATGGCTAAGAAGCTCACAGATTATGGCGTAACAGGCTTTGGTAATGCAGCAATCGGAACAGATGAAGGTACATTCCAGTGCCTACAGTGGTTATACACAGCAGGAGGTTCTTACACAGATATCGAAGCTGGTAAGGATGCATATCAGCTTATGCAGGATATGATTAACGACGGCTCTTGGTCTAAAGAGTGTGTAAACTGGGCTCAGACAGATGTATGTAATAACTGGAAAGCAGGAAACATTGCCATGATGCAAAATGGTCCATGGCAGATTCCTGGTATCGAAGCAGATGCTCCTGATATGAACTATGGTGTAACTGTTCTTCCTAAGAAGGATGCTTCAAGCGGCCAGGCTACATCTATTCTTGGTGGTGAAAACATGGGCGCTGTTAAGAAAGACAACATGGAAGGCGCCAAGGCATTCCTTGAGTACTACAATCAGACAGATGTTATGGTAGATGCAATGAAGCAGTATGGTTCATTCCCACCTAAGACAGAGGCAGCTAAGGATAGCTATTGGACAGATGATCCTATTCAGGCAGAGTTCATTACACAGCTTGAAACTTCTATCCCAAGAGGACCTTCACCAATTTGGCCTTCATACTCAAATGCAATTCAGACTGGTTTCCAGGAAGTACTTACACTTGCTAAGTCGCCAGATCAGGCTGCAAAGGATACACAGGCAGCAGTTGATGCCGTTAAGTAAGAATTATCATTTGGCGGGGAAGTAATTCCCCGCCATTTTTAGAAATAGTTATTTTGGAGGGATGTTATGATTTCTAGAAAAAAGAAGTTGAATGGACCAGGGAAAATGGGATTTTTGTTTTCTCTTCCAGCAGTAATCTATATGCTTATCTTTGTTGGATATCCCACAATTTCAAATATCATTCTTAGTTTAAAGAATGTTAATGTCTTTAATTTTTCAAGACCAGAGGCACAGGAATTAATTGGTCTTTCAAATTATGTAGAGTTATTTACAGACGCTAATTCTGTAATGAGCCGTGCTATTTTGAATACTTTAATATTTACTGTAGCTTCAATCTTTTTCCAGTTTATTATTGGATTTATACTTGCATTATTATTTAGTAAGAAGTTTCCAGCATCAGCATTTTTCAGAGGTGCAACAATGATATCCTGGTTGCTTCCAGTTACTGTAGCAGGTCTTTTATTTAAGTTTATTTTTGCAAGCTCAGGTGGTATAGCAAACCAGCTATTAATGCAATTGCATATTATTAAAACACCTGTTGATTGGCTATTGAATGGTCCAACTGCTATGGTGGCTATTGTAGTTGCGAATATTTGGATTGGAATTCCTTTTAATATGATGTTACTGCTAACAGGTCTAACAACTGTACCAGCAGATATTTATGAAAGTGCAAAAATCGATGGGGCCAATAAGCTTCAGACTTTGTTTAAGATAACAATTCCAGTGATTAAACCAGCAATCATGTCTGTTTTAACACTTGGCTTCGTATATACCTTTAAAGTATTTGACTTAGTTTGGGTTATGACTAAGGGTGGACCAATCAATGCAACAGAATTGGCTTCAACATACGCTTACAAGCTGTCATTTGAACAGTTTGAATTTAGTAAAGGCGCAGCTTCTGCAAACATTCTATTTTTAATTCTATTTGTAGTAGGAATGTTCTACATCAAGCTAATAAATGCAGAAGAGGAGGTGATGTAGGATGAAAAGAGAAAGAAAAGAAAACACCATAAGCTTTATCATTGGAGTGGTGATATTCGTTATTCTTATGTTTCCTCTATATTGGATGATTGTTACAGCACTTAAAACGCAGGTGGAAATCTTCCAGGTTCCTACTCCACTGTGGCCTAAAAACCTTACACTAGAAGCTTTCCAAAGCCAGTTTTCTGAATCATCAGCAACAATGAAGGGCTTTAAGAATAGCTTTCTTATAGCGTTTTCTTCAATGGTAATATCAACAGTATTATCTATTCCAGCAGCATACGGTCTTGCAAGATTCAGATTTAATGCCAAAAAGCTGCTGATACTGTTTTTTTTAATGATGCAAATGTTGCCATCTACACTTATTTTGACACCACTTTACATTATGTTTTCAAAAGTGGGATTATTAAATAATTACTTAGCGCCAATCCTTGCAGATGCGACTTTGGGAATTCCCTTCTCAATCATCATTCTTCGTACTTATTTCCTTTCTATACCAAAGGAGCTAGACGAGGCAGCGGCAATAGATGGCTGCAATCCGGTAACATCATTTTTTAAAATAATGTTGCCGATTGCAAAGCCAGGTGTGATTGTAGCAGCGGTGTTCTCATTTGTTTATGCATGGGGCGATTTGATTTATGGAATCACATTTATGACAGATCCAAATATGAGACCAATCACATCAAATATTTATAATTATGTTCAGCAATATCAGACACTTTGGAATGCGACTATGGCATTTGGACTTGTAGCAATCTTCCCAATTGTGTTGATATTCATATTTATGCAGAAATACATTGTTAGTGGACTTACAAACGGAGCAGTAAAGGCATAGGGGGAATAAATGAAATATAATGCAAATTCATCAATTCCAATCAGCGACATAAAAATCACTGATGAGTTTTGGAATAAGTACAGAGATTTAGTAGGAAAAGTAATCATTCCATATCAGTGGGATGTTTTAAATGACAGGTTAGAGGATGTTGAAACCAGTCATTGCATTGAAAATTTTAAGATAGCGGCAGGTTTATCAAATGGGAAATTTGAGGGAGCAGTTTTCCAAGATACGGACCTTGCAAAATGGTTAGAGGCTGTTGGATTTTATCTGGCAGCCTATGGCTGTGATGAAAAGCTGGAAGCTATGGCAGACGAAGCTATAGATTTAATCGAAAAGGCGCAGCAGCCTGATGGATATTTAGATACATTCTTTATCATCAATGCGCCAGATAAAAAATGGAAGAATCTATGTGAAGGCCATGAATTATATACTGCAGGACATTTTATGGAAGCCGCAGTTGCTTATTATGAAGCTACAGGCAAAAGAAAAATTATAGACGTAGTATGCCGCTTGGCGGACTTGCTATGTGATGTTTTTGGTAAGGAAGAAGGTAAATGCCACGGATACCCTGGACACCCAGAAGTAGAAGTAGGCCTTGTAAAACTTTACAGAGTGACGGGGGAGAAAAAATATCTGGATTTGGCAAAGCACTTTATTGATATAAGAGGTGTAGGAGATAACTATTTTCTTGAAGAAGAAAAGCAGGAAGATTATGAGAGAATCTTTCCAGAATTCATAAATTATGATCCTAGCTACAGTCAGTCCCATCTTCCAGTAAGACAGCAAAAAACTGCAGAGGGACATGCTGTTAGAGCAGCTTATTTGTATAGTGCTATGGCAGATGTAGCTGTAGAAACAGATGATAAGGAACTGTTAGATGCCTGCAAGGTGCTTTGGGATGATATAGTTCACAGAAGAATGTATGTCACAGGAAGCATAGGCTCATCAGGTTGGTTGGAAAGATTTACAACCGATTATGATCTGCCAAATGATTGTAATTATTCTGAGAGCTGCGCATCCATCGGACTGGCTATGTTTGGAAAAAGAATGGGTGAAATCACAGGGGAAGCTACATATTTTGATGAGGTAGAAAGAGCATTATATAACACAGTATTGTCGGGAATTGCTATGGATGGAAAAGGCTTTTTCTATGTAAATCCTTTGGAAGTTTGGCCAGCTGCATGTATGGACCACACTTCAAGACTTCATGTAAAGAGCAAGAGACAGAAATGGTTTGGCGTGGCCTGCTGCCCACCTAATATAGCTAGAACACTTGCATCTTTGGGACAGTATATAGCATATAAATCAAAGAATAAGCTTTATTTGAATATGTATGTTTCATCTAAGATAAAGGCAGAGGTTTCAGGCAAGGAAGTCAGACTTGATATTAAAAGCGAAATACCTTGGAATGGCAAAGTATCAGTTCATGTAGAATCAGATGAACAAATGAAAGGAACGCTTGCACTAAGGATTCCATATTATGCAAAGAATCCAAAAATCAGCGTTAGCGGAGCAGGGCTTGATATGAAACAGGATAAAGGCTACATCAACATAACCTTGTCTAGTACAAGTATGGATGTAAGCTTTGAGTTTGATATGCCTGCAAGATTTGTACATTCAAATCCAAAGGTTAGAGCAGATGTAGGCAAGCTTGCAATCATGAAAGGACCATTAGTGTATGCCTTAGAACAGGTAGATAATGGGGATAATCTAGCCAACATTTTTGTGTCCGGTAAAACAAAGCTGCAGGAAGAATTTGACAATAACATCTTAGGGGGAACAACTAGAATAACATTCAACGCGCAAAGGATAAAAGAAGAAGGATGGGATTCTGGTAAATTATATGGTGAAGTGGAAAGTGATTTTGAGGAGGTGAAATTAACAGCCATCCCTTATTGTTATTGGGGAAACAGACAGAAGAATGAAGAGATGTTAGTTTGGATGAAGGAGAAGTTTTAATGTAGTAGAAAGGAGAATTAAGGGGGACAAATGTCAAACACGAGAATGAAGAAAAAGGTTCTGTCACTTGCACTGGCTACGATTACAGCATTTACAACTTTGCCAGGGAGTATGGGTACAATCGATGTGCTGGCTAAGGAAGATAAGGCAACAAGTCAAACAAAGGCGACAGAGGAAGCAGATGGAAGCTACACATTATCCAATGATTATTTCTCTGTAAACATAGGTAAATACGGCCAGATTAGGAAGCTGTATATTGTGGGAGATAAATATCCTACAAACTATGTGATGAACGAAGAAAATGCTCCTGCTCAGGGGGCTAGCAGCACCCACCAATGGATGGGTGAGCTGATGCTTGCAACTAAAATTGGTGATGGTGAATATAAAGAAGGATACACAAGCCAGTCCGACTCTGATAGAACCATCACTCTTAAGGATAACAAGGTAATAGTTACATATAGCGGAAAGGCAACTGAAGCTAAAGGAATAAACGGTTATCAGGTAGAGGAAACCTATACTCTTGTTAATGACAGGATAAAGTGGGATATCGAAATAGAAAACAAGAGCGATGAAGTTCTTACAGTAGGAGATTTAGGACTTCCTATTACATTTAACGAATACTGGTCTGGTGGAGATGAAATCTACGAAACAAGAGTAGTAGACCACAGTTTTGTGGGAAAGAATTCTTCATACATATATGCTACACGCCCTAGTGGACAGGGACAGTACGTATTACTTACTCCAGATGACGCAACGGATGCCAGTTTTGAATATCAGGATCACTGGAGAGTAGAGGAAAGAGCAGCTAACGAAAAATCATGGTGTCAGGACCAGGATGGATGGGCCAGTGGCCTGAATGTTTTCTATATTCATTCAGATGTTATAAAGAAAACTAATCGTGGTTACCTTGATAACACATCATTAAAGTTAAAGAAAGGCGAGTCAAAGAAGTATTCTTTTGATTTTAGTCCAGTTGATAATGAAGAGGATATGAAGTCTACCCTTTATGAAGAGGGAATTATAGATGCAGTAGCTGTTCCAGGTATGACCTTTGCCAAGAATATGCCAGCCAAAATGTATCTTCATACAAAATATGCTGCTAAGGATTTGAAGGTAAATATCAAATGTCCTCATGAGTTGAATCTATTTGATGATAATAAGAATAGTGTCAGCAACAATCTTCCATGTGAAAAAAGCGAAGCTGGCACTTATGCAAAGTACGAATCTACAAAGCTAATCGATGGAGAACAGTATCATATATACGATATTGCCTTTGATGATTTAGGTCAGAATGATGTAGTGGTTTACTATGACAATGGAACAAAGGAAACTGAGCTGCAGTTCTATATCATGGATGATGTAAGCGAGGCTTTGAACACTCACTCTCAGTTTATGATAGACAAAACCCAGTGGGATGCCGAAGGAGAGCTTTATGATAAGGTATTTGACGATTGGATGATGGACACCAAATCAAAGCGCGGTGTTTTCAATGGCTATTGGGGTTGGGGCGATGATTGGGGATTGACCCACGGTGAATATATCGCAGAAAAGAATGTTTACATCCCAGTAGAAAAGGAAATAACTGCAATTGATGAATACCTGGATACTGCTATATGGCATGGACTTATGCAGGAGCATCAGGAGGATTACCTTATCCACGATTTCCAAATGAAGGAACCCAATGATACTCCTACATACCGTGGCTATGCATATCCTCACATCTACAACACCTACTATTCAATGTACAAGATTGCCAGCAAATATCCTGACATTGTAGAGTACATTGAAGATAAAGATACCTATCTACTTAGAGCATACAACATAATGAAGGCTCTTTATACAGACGGGGTGTATTACAACTGGTCAACAGGTGTAATGGGAGAGCTTACTACCCCTGACATTATTGTTTCATTAAAAGCAGAAGGATATACCGATGAGGCTGCTGAGATTGAAGATATTATGGCAAGAAAATATAAGAATTTCTCTAGCACAAAATATCCATACGGCTCAGAGTATTCATACGATAATACAGGTGAGGAAGCTGTTTATACGCTGGCAAAGCTTAATCTGGGAACAGATGAGGCAAATGCCCTTAGCATGATGCAGAAAATTGATTTGAAGACTAGAGCATGTAGAGGTCTTCAGCCTGTATGGTATCACTACGCTAATCCTACCACTATCTGTGGCGAAAGCTGGTGGAACTTCCAGTATACAGCAGCACTTGCAGGATATTGCATGGATGATTATTTGCGACTTGAAAATAATGGATTAAATTCTATTGAATCGGCTGAAGCAGAAAGAGCTAATTATGCTGCAAAGCTTGCAAATCTTACATGCATCAATTCAGGTCAGATAGATGCCGACCCAGAGAATATAGGAACAGTTGCCTGGACTTATCAAAGTGAAATGGGAAATCTAGGCGGACAGGGAACTGGCGGTGGAAAGATTCACAACGGCTGGAGACAGATGGCTGGCGAGGCAGATTTGGGTCTCTTTGGAGCACTTCAGATTTTATCTGCAGATGTTGCTACAGATCCAGTGTTTGGTTTATTTGGATACGGCTGTAATGTGGTTGATAATGGAGATAGTTATTCTATAAAGCCACTTGACGGATTGAACACCAGATTAAACCTAATCGATGATGGTTGTTATGTAGAGCTTGATAGGGATAGATACGTAAATGCGATAATTGCCAAAGATTGCAGTGATGTAAAGCTTACTGTAACAAATCTTGAAAAAACAGCGCATAATACAAGCATTGATTTAACAGGACTTGCAGATGGCAGCTACACAATCCTGGTTGATGGTAAAGCTCATGGAACATTTAAGGCAGCAAAGAACGAGACAGTGACAGTGTCAGTTCCTCTTGGAAAGAAAGATACATCAGAGGTTGAATTTAAGATTGGAGCAGCTGCAAAGAATACAGCTCCTATTGTAGATGCAGGCAATGATATTGAAACATATCTTCCAGAAGTAGATGGCATAGATGAGGCTACAATAGTCATTGACTTCAATCTTTCTGCAAATCAGGAGAATGGAACAAGACTTATCGAATTTGGCGATTTAGATGAAAACTACTTGTATGTGAGCTTCAAAGGAAATAATCAGTTAAGCATCGCTGCTACTGACATGAAGTCAAAGAAGCTAAAAACAGTGGATACCGTATATGCGATAGCACCAGAATATGATAAGAAATTAGTATTAACAAATGATAATGGAAATATTGCTGCTTACCTTGATGGAGATAAGATTGCTACATTAGATTCAGGTTTTGTATTTTCAGATTTAGGAGATGCTCAAAGAAACTATCTGGGACGCTCTCACGAGGAATCTATTAGCTTCCTAAATGGAAAAATCAAAGGCTTTAGTATGTATTCAAAAGCATTTGATGAAGAAGAGGTTTCAAAGCTTTTTGGAGATTTGAAGGATAGAGAAATTGTATCTATAAAGGATGCAGCAGTTGTAACTAAGATAAACGAAGCACCTAAACTTCCGAAAGAAGTTAGCGCCCTGTATTCAGATGGCGTATATAGAAATGTGGAAGTGAAATGGGATGAAGTATCTGCAGAATCTTATGGTGCTAAGGGCGTGTTTACTGTAGAAGGTTCAGTAGATAAATCTACAGTTAAGGCCAAAGCTAATGTTGTTGTAGTTGATGGAAAAGAGGTAAATCTTGCAGCGTATGCAACACCTAGTGCTATCGTAAACACTCCACAGGATTTAGGAGGTGTAGCTGGTTTAAATGATGGTTATGACCCATCGGCATCAAACGATACTTCACATGGTGTATGGCACAACTGGTTAGGAGGCGCTCAGGGCGCACCAGCATGGGTAACATACACATGGGATGATGAGGTTATCATCACAGGTCAGGACGCATATTACTTCAAGGATAATGGTGGTAATTTCTCACCAGCAGCTGTAAAGCTGGAGTATCTTGAGGGTGATGAGTGGAAGGAATGCGATATAGTAGAAGGTCTTGGAACAGAACTTGATAAATACAACACTACAACAATCAAACCTATTCAAACAACAGCACTTAGAATGACTCTTAATCCTAAGACATTAGGCTGTGGTGTAATTGAGTGGAAAGTATACGGATTTAAGGAAGGCGCTGTTGATAAGTCTGGATTAAATAGTGCTATTTCAAGAGCTGAAAAGATTGATCCATTCTTTGTTAAATCAGGATATGCTGATATGAAGTCTATTTTGGCAGAGGCTAAGGAATTGGTTGCAAAGATGGGTGTGTCTCAAAAAGAATTAGATGAGATGGCCGACAGACTTAATAGTGCAGTTAATTCCCTGGATATGGATACTAATCTGGCTTTAGATGCTTCAGTTTCAACAAGCTATGTTTCTAGCTGGGAAACATTAGGTGCAGTAAATGATGGCGTTTCATCATCTGCATCAATGGAAAAACCAGCTACTGGTGCTTATGGCTCATGGGGCAACACATCAGAATACGAGACCATTACATACACCTGGGATAAAAAGATAGGCATTAGCAAATCAGCTATTTACTTCTGGAAGGATAATGATTCTGAGGAAGTAGTGGGAATTCAATTCCCTAAGAATTATACCATTAGTTACAAGGACGGTGATGATTGGAAAGAAGTAAAGGATGCATCAGGCTATGGACTTGAAGCTGATAAATATAATGTTACATCCTTCAAACCTGTTATGACTGATGGATTGAGGATTCAGTTAAATAAGAAGGAAGCTAATAACTCTGGTGTAGGTGTAATTGAATGGGCTGTCCTAGGTGGTGAGCCAGTGGAAGAAGAGCTTGAAGAGCTAGAAAAGGAAGATGTGGAAGAATTGCTAGAAAAGGATGTGGAGTCAGAAGAAAAGAAAGAAGAGAAAGACTCTGATATCGAAGAAGCTAGTAAAGTACCTGCCGAAGAAGCTACTGAAAAAGATGCTGAAACAACAGAGGAAAACACAGATGAAGTTGAATCTGTCAAAGCAGAGGATTCTAAGCTGAAAGTTACAACAGATGAAGTAGTGCCAGAGGAAAAGCTGACAGAATTAGAAGTAGCTACAGGAACAAACTTACTTTTAGGAGCTGTTGCAACTACAAGACTAAGAGCATCTGCTATTGATGATGGATATCCTAATTCTTCATTAGAATACAAGTGGACAGTAAAGAGCAAGCCAAACAATGCAGCAGTAGCTATAGACAAGGATAATCAGGCAATCACTGATGTAAGCTTTAATCAAGCTGGTAACTATGTACTTACACTTACAGTCTCAGATGGAGAGCTTTCAGCATCTGATGATATTAAGATTAAAGTATCAAACTCTGATAAGCTTCCTGAAAAGCTATGTGAGTACGATTTTGCAGAAAAGTCATTAGACAAGAAAGCTAGATTAGTAAAGGATATCAATGATACTGGATATGATTCAAGCTATAGCTACAATCCAAATCCTGTATTCGCAATAGAGGATGGAGTAAGCTTTATTGACATGGCAGGAGGCTTCTGCGGATATGTTAAGCTTACAGACGGATTAACAAAGGGCAAGGTAAAAGAAGACAAAACAAAGGAGCCTATCATTAATCCTGTCAATCCTTTCAAGCCATCGCAAGGTGGAAGCACAGGTACCACAGCAGTTAGTCATGTAGTAAACAAAGTTGCAAGCCCAGCAAAGGATATCACAGTGATTGATACTCCTAAGGTGCCTGCTGCTGGAAACGATAAAGTTGCTAAAACAACTGATAAGGTAAAGGCAGCTAATAGCTCTAAGCAAAAGCCCGAAGCTGAAAGCAGTGCAGATGAGAAATTAGAAAATAGTAAAGATTCTACATTGGAAGATTCGGCTGAGAGCACATTAGAAGAGAATAATGAGCAATCAGAAGAAATCATATCTGATGAAGAAACACCTACTACAGGCGAGAAAAAAGATAGTAATGCAATTCTGATATTAATACTCGTTGCACTGGCACTAATTCTTGTAAGTGGCGGATATGTAGTTTTTACAAAAGCATTGAAAAAGGGCAATAAGTAATATAGAAAGACCTATTTGGTGATAAATGCCAAATAGGTCTTTTTCAGATTGCAGGTTCACTATATCTAATATCTCAAATAAGTAATGAATCAAAAGCCTAAAGAAAAATAATTAACATTACTTAGGTTGACATGCCTAACTGGAAAACTTAAAATTAAAGGAGTTTTTTAAGTAGAAGAAAACGAGGAGATGAAGATTATGTATATGAAAGATTATGAGCGTTGGCTTGCCGCAGACCTTGAGGACTGTGATCTTAAGCCTGAGCTTGCAAAAATCAAAGGAAATGAAGAAGAAATCAAAGACAGATTCGCTGTAGCACTTGCTTTTGGTACAGCAGGTCTTCGTGGCGTCCTTGGGGCAGGTACAAACAGAATGAACATTTATGTTGTTCGTCAGGCTACACAGGGACTTGCTAACTGGGTTAAGACTCAGGGTGGCAATCAGACAGTAGCAATCAGCTATGACAGCCGTCTTAAGAGCGATGTTTTCGCTAAGACAGCAGCAGGTGTTCTTGCAGCTAATGGTATTAATGTTCGTATTTACGATGCACTTATGCCAGTTCCAGCTCTTTCATTTGCTACAAGATATTATAAATGTAATGCAGGTATCATGGTGACAGCTTCACACAACCCTGCAAAATACAATGGTTATAAGGCATACGGTCCAGATGGCTGCCAGATGACAGATGATGCAGCTGCTATCGTTTATGCTGAGATTCAGAAGACAGATGTCCTTACAGGCGCAAAGGTTATGTCATTTGCAGAGGGCGTTGAGAAGGGACTTATCAAGTTCGTTGGTGATGATTGCAAGGATGCATTCTATGCAGCAATCGAGGAGAGACAGGTTCGTCCAGGTCTTTGCAAGACAGCTGGTCTTAAGCTTGTTTACAGCCCACTTAACGGTTCAGGTTTAGTTCCTGTTACACGTGTTCTTAACGATATCGGTATCACAGATATCACTATCGTTCCAGAGCAGGAGTATCCAAACGGCTACTTCACAACATGTAGCTATCCAAACCCTGAAATCTTTGACGCTCTTAAGCTTGGTCTTGAGCTTGCAAAGGCAGAGGGTGCAGATCTTATGCTTGCTACAGATCCTGACGCAGACCGTGTTGGTATCGCTATGAAGTGTCCAGATGGAAGCTATGAGCTTGTTTCTGGTAACGAGGTTGGTGTTCTTCTTCTTGATTACATCGCAGCAGGTCGTATCGAGAAGGGCACAATGCCAAAGAACCCAGTTGCAGTTAAGTCAATCGTTTCTACACCACTTGCTGATGCAGTTGCAGAGCACTATGGCGTAGAGCTTCGTTCAGTTCTTACAGGTTTCAAGTGGATTGGTGATCAGATTGCCGGTCTTGAGGCTGATGGAGAAGTTGATAGATTTATCTTCGGATTCGAAGAGTCATACGGATACCTTGCAGGTCCTTACGTTCGTGATAAGGATGCTGTTATTGGTTCTATGCTTATCTGCGAGATGGCAGCTTACTACCGCAGCATCGGAAGCTCACTTAAGCAGCGTCTTGAGGAGATTTATGCTGAGTACGGCCGTTACCTCAACAAGGTAGACTCATTCGAGTTCCCAGGCCTTTCAGGTATGGATACAATGGCTGGTATCATGAGCTCACTTCGTGAGAACCCACCAGCTGATTTTGCAGGTATCGCAGTTTCTAAGGTTACAGATTACAAGAACACAGCTGAGACAGGACTTCCTTCAGCAAACGTTCTTATCTATGGCCTTGAGAATGGAAGTACAGTAGTTGTTCGCCCTTCTGGTACAGAGCCAAAGATCAAAGCTTACTTCACTACAAAGGGTAAGGATCTTGCTGAGGCAGAGGCTATGAAGGACAAGCTTGCTGACGCTTTAAAGCCTATATTCAAATAAAAAAATGACCACCCAGTTACGGCAACAAGCCTACTGGGTGGTTTTTTTGTATCAGCAATTGCACGTAAGGGAGAAAGTTATGAACGAATTAGATGAGCGCTACACCACCTCTGAAGAGGCAATAATAGATTCTTTCTTTATACTTAGCAGTGAAAAGGAATTTGAAAAAATCACTGTTTCTGATGTGGTGAAAAAATCAGGTGTTGTTCGAAGCACATTTTATAATCATTATGAGAATGTTCCGGCACTTTTATCGGCGGCTGAGGACAAGACAATTGAAGATATTTTTCAGCTGATGGAGAGCTTTCACCCAAAGGATGACCACCAGCTTTGCCATTCTTATTTTCTTGCAATCTGTAACTACACAAAGGAAAACAAATTCCTGGCTAGTGTTCTTCACAGCCCAAGAGGTGACCGCTTTTTGGAAAAAGCCATGATGATGTTTCACAAGTATGTAGCTAATGTAAGTCAGAGTGAAACAGTGCGCACTGGCAACCAACAGCACTTTTCTTATATGATAGCTGCCACAATCGGCTCAACTTTGGGTGTGCTACACAAATGGACAGCGGAAGCCTGTGAGACTCCCGCTGAAGAAATAGCTGATATTCTGACCACAGTTTTCCTAAACGGCGTTTTGCCCTTCATGGAGAATTGATGGATCATTTCTTTTAATTTTACCAGTAGTGTTTCTAATGAATGGCTCAGTCCTGACTACCAGATTAGTGATATGTCGGTAGCTTGGCTGGCCATTATTATATTTATCAATATAATCCTGAAGCTCTTTGTTGATATCTATTTGATTCAGACACTGTCGTTGTGCATAATCCTCATCTGGATAGATGTTTGCTGTAAGACCAGTGTTGTTTCCAGTTACAATAACTTCTGCGATAAGCGGACTCAGAGCCAGCTTATTTTCAATTTCCTCAGGAGATATGTTTTCTCCATTGGACATGATGATTAGATTCTTTACACGACCGTTGATAAAAAGATAGCCATCCTTATCAAGGTAGCCTTTATCGCCAGTGTGAAGCCAGCCATCTTCAAGAGTAGCAGCAGTTTCTTCAGGCATTTTGTAATAGCCCTTCATGACACTTGTGCCTTTTACAAGAATTTCCCCATCCACAAATTTTATTTCAACATTAGGAAGGGGCTTTCCAATTGAGCCGGGCTTATGATTATCGACAGTGTTAGTAGTGATTACAGGGGAACACTCGGACATACCGTAGCCTTCGTAAATGTCTATACCATATCTCTTAAACTCATCAATGTAAAACGGATCCAGATGAGCTCCGCCAGTAAAAATTATTTTGAGATTTCCACCAAATACTGTTTCATAAATCATTTCTGGAGAAAGGTCTTCAATGGCTGAAAGTCTTTTGTAGATAGATTCAATCATAAGGGGAACCATGAGGATTACCTTTGGTTTGAAAATACTTATATTTCTAACCATGTGCATGAAGGAGTCATTGATACAAACGATAGCCCCCAACGAAAAGCCCTTTAGCCAGTCCATAACAAGGCAGTAGGCGTGATGGATTGGAAGAACACTCATCATTACACAGCCAGGAGCCTCTTCATAATCCACGTTTTTTACATTGTCGAAAAGATTTCGCTGGGTGAGCATAACCCCTTTGCTTTTTCCTGTAGTACCTGATGTGAAGATGATGGTGGCTATAGAATCAGGTTTTGCTCCATTTACATCAGGCTTCCCTTTGCCAAGGTCAATAAGCTCAGAGAGAACACCGATTTTAGCATTTGGAATATTCTGCTCATAGGAATCCTGAAGGAGCCAAATCTGACTAATCTTAGGGCATGACTGCAGGATAGGTTCAGCAAGGGAGATAAGCTTGGGGCTAAGGAAAAGAACCTGACAGTCAGCCCGATTAATCAGATCAATCAAGTCTTCCTGTGGGAGTAAGGCGTCTAAAGGAACAGCTATATTAGTACCAGTGACAATACCAAGATAGCTGGCAATCCACTGGAGGCTGCTTTCGCCAATAATAGCGATGTGGGCTTCTGAAAATCCTGTTGCGGCAAGGCCTGCGCGGATATTTCTAATTCGCTCATCGAGCTTACCATAAGTAGTGCCACAGACAGCTTTTTTATCAAGCCATCTTACAGCAGTCAGCTCCTGAAATTTGGAAGCAGTATTGTCCCAGAGAGTTCTAAGATTTTCCATTATGAAACCTCCATTAAGTTAGAGAATGCTTTTCCGGTCTTATCAAAAAATCTATACCAAATCCATTTAAGTAGCTTCATTAGCCCACCTCCTGTAACTCCTGAATCATGGAAAGTGCTTCATCAATTGTACGAATCTGTATGATTTTATCCTGCTCCAACTCTACATCGAACTCATCTTCCAGTTCCCCTAAAAAGGACATGAAATCAAGGGAAGAGAAATCCAGGTCTTCTCGGAATCTTTTCTCACCCGTCAGCTCAGAAGGGGAGAGTTTGCTATACTGTGCTACCAAATTTAAAAATTTTGATTTAATATTCATATTTTTCCTCCTTTACACTGCTGCCATAATTTCACCTACTGTGAGATTTGGTTGCTCAACACCTCTGAATATGATTCTCATAAGATAGTAGTTGAATAATTCCACGTGTTTCTCATTTAAGTCCGCTGTCTGATAGTGATATGAGAAATTCATTCCACCATCCTCGGTATGTGAAACGGTAAGATACATCTTCTTTGTGGCAGCCCCATTGGCGAACCACTTTGAATGCATTGGAATGTCTTTCAGATATGGATTATCCATTTTTGCAGTCAGTGGCTGATATGTAAGGTAACAGCTTTCATAGGTAGTGTTATCTGGGGTGTGATAGCGCTTCTTTATCTCGTCGTATATCAGCTGTGGGTCATAGTTGGAATGAAGATATATCTGGTTTTGCATATCCTGTATTTCCTGAGCTGCCGAAAGAAAATCTGTGTTAGGACTGATTTTTGTTCGGCAAGGAAACATGATGGTTCGGCTTCCACCAGAGGTCCATTCATCTTGTGTGGAACGTCTGGAAATAAAGTTTTGGATGGATATATCGGTCTGTCCGTTATTTACTTTTGATAGATAAGTACGCATTCCCAAAAGCAAAAGATTTGTCATGGAAATCTGATGATTCTGGCAGAACTCGTAAAGGGTTCTGGCTGAAGCGGGCTCCAGCTTATAGTCTTCAACAGCTACAAATAAATCCTTTAGCTCTATGTCGGCAGAGCGAAGATTAGGGTTATTATGCTTTCTGCGAGACTTGTCTAAGGTTAGAGGTCCCTGAATATCGGAATAAATTGGTTCGCCAAGCTTATCTAAAATATCATCCCAAAAGCTTTTATCTCTTTGGAAGCGCTTTTCGTTTTTGGTTTTTGATAAATCCTTTATAAGAACATCTTCAAAATTTGCTAATTCTTCTGGCATCTCTGAACCGAATTTGAAATGAGTGTAGAGTGCCATGATATCGTTGGTCATAACCACTACTCCACAGGAATCGATAAGTCTGTGATCCATATGCAGGAAGAATCCACGATAGCCCTCTGGTAGCTTTACCATAAAGATCTCAAACATAGGAATGTCGGCTCCGTCGATGGTGTTGTAAGCCCAGGCTTGCATGACATCATCTGCTTCTTCCATAGTCATATTTGAAAGATCCCTAAGTGGAATCTCATAGTCATCTGAGGAAGCAATATATTGTTTGATATTTCCGTTGGAATCAGGTCTTGTGAATTGGACTCGCATACAGCTATATCGCTTGATTTCCATACGAATGCATTTTTCTAAGAGATTAAAATCAAGGTCGGCCTGCAGCGAAGCAACAATACTTAGCCCTGAGACCTGCTGTGTACCGTATTTACGAATCCACTGATAGTGCATGTTTTGTGCAGCAGTTAATGGATATTTTTTCATAAGCTCCCCTCCATTAAATTCTTTTCACTGTAAAATAGCACAGCAGCCTCTATTGTTCTATATGTGAAGGACTTTAATGGACATTTATCGAAAAAGTGACCAAAAGATATTGAACAGAATCTGAGAAAGTGTATGATTAAAATATAATGTTATGGGAAATTAGTATTGAGGGAGGATATATAGATGAATGAGAAGGTGCAAAAGCTAAAGGATAGCATGGAGCAGCGTATTGTTGGAAAAGGAGAAGTAATCGACAAGCTGATTGCCGCTTTTCTGGCGGAAGGTCATGTGCTATTAGAGGATGTTCCAGGTGTGGGAAAAACCTCACTTGCCAAAGCGCTAGCAGATTCGGTGTCACTTTCTTTTGCACGAATTCAATGTACTCCAGATACCATGCCATCGGATATTACCGGTGTTTCTATTTTCAATTCTAAGGACCAAAGTTTTCAGGTTATGCCAGGTCCTGTTGTCAGTAATATAGTTCTTGTTGATGAGCTCAATCGAACATCCCCAAAAACACAATCTGCCTTACTTCAGGTAATGGAGGAGCAGCAGGTCACAATAGATGGAAAGGATATTCCTGTGCCAGCACCATTTATGGTAATCGGTACCCAGAATCCTGTGGAGATGGCAGGAACTTATCCACTTCCAGAAGCACAGCTTGATCGTTTTATGATAAAGCTATCTGTGGGTTATCCAAATCAGGATGCCTCAGAGGATATGGTAAAGAGATTCTTGGAGGGACAGCTCCATCAGGATACAACTCCGGTTTTGACAGGTGAGGACATTAATGAAATGCGTCGCCAGGTTAATGCTGTCACCATAAAAGAGAATCTTAGAACCTATGCTGTGGAGATTGTAGAGGCCACAAGAAATAATCCAGAAATTGCCTGTGGTGCTTCGCCAAGAGCTCTTCTTTCAATGCTTCGCTGTGCACAGGCTTTGGCATTCATGGCTGACAGAGACTACTGCATTCCAGAGGATATTGCAGAGGCTGCCACACTTACACTTACTCACAGAATAATACTTACAAGCGAGGCAAGGCTTAGCCGAACAACTAAAGAGTATCTGGTAAGGAAGATTCTTGAGCAGGTGAGATGCAACGACGCAACTAATTAACAAGGTAGTAAATATTTTTGTGGATAAATGAAGGTTAAGATTCATAAAAGGGGGATAATTTCATATCTTATTGGGCTGGTACTGAGCATCATTTTTGCCAGCTATTATGGAGGGCCGGTTTCTTTTGCATGGCTCTATGGAATGCTGCTTATTATTCCAGTTTCGATTCTTTACACCATATTAAATTACAAATTCTTAAATATTTTTCAGGAGATAGAGGTATATAAGGTCACCAAGGGTGAGGAGCATAGATATCGTGTGCTTTTCGAAAATGCAGGAATTTTCCCAGTTCATCGAATGGGGATGTTTACCTTGGATGACAGATGTAGCCTTTATGAGATAAAAAATGGTCAGGAGATTTCCCTGGATAATCATGAGAAGAAGGAACTGTTGTCTGGTATAACCTGTAAATATGCTGGGGCTTACAATATCGGTATAGACAGAATTTCTCTGACAGATCCATTTTATATGTATACGGTGGAGCTTGATGTTCAGTATAACTTCAGGGCGATTGTAAGACCACAGATAACAGATGTGGCAGCAAAGGTACTTGATATCGAAAACTTAATCAATAATACTGGACTGAAAAGTAACAGGCTTTATGAGGATACTCCTGGAAGTGATATGAGACCTTATTATAAAGGCGATAGTCTAAATGCTATCAACTGGAAGGTGTCAGCTAAACAGGGAGAATTGATGGTTAGAACTCCAGATAAAATGGAGAAGAGGACTGTTACGATTCTTATGGAAGCTTCCAATCCACCTGAGAGCAGGGAAGATTTGGAGTATCTAAAGAAGAGGGATATATTCCTGGAATTCGTCGTATCGGCGGCATGGCATTTCGGTGAGCAGGGAGTTCCGGTCCGATTGATTTATCCATCAGGTGATGTTAAGGAATCTACAGTAGATTCCCGTGAAAGCTTTATGGATTTTTACAGTATAGTAGCAGATGGTATTTTCTATGGCTCTTCAAAATCCTTTAAAGAGATTCAAAGGTTAGTAGAAGAGCGGAGGTCAAAAGTCAATGAAGGCGATACTTGGATTATCATCAGAGAAGATCCTGATGAAGGAGAGAGTAGCTGCATTATTTGCGGTTGAGAAAAAACTTCATCTGTTTGTATTTGCATTAATCACCATTTGTTTGGAGATTTTTTTGCTGGTAAAAGGGGATAGCTACGACTTTAACAGGGGTAGTTTTGTTTTGACGTTCATTTTGTTCTTTTTCTTATATGCAGTATTGGAGTTTATTCTCCATGGTATTGTGGAAAACAAGGCGATTCCATTATTTTCGCTGATTCCAGCGGTTCTTATGTTTTTCCTTTTAAAGGTCAATGAAAAATGGAGTGATATAGCCATTGCTGTGCTTTTAGCAGTGGTGGTAAGAATAATTTTTGATTACCTGCCTTTCAGAGATAAAGTGATTTTATTTGGCACCTTTGTGCTTGATGGCGCAGCCTTATATTTACGTATGTACTGGACAGCCTTTTGGGGCGACAAGCTTTTGGATAAGCTATTGTTTGTGGCGCTTGTGGTACTTACCTTATCGTCTATACAGCATATTATATGGGGAAGAAAGGAAGGGGAATTTCCATTTCACTTCTTTCTGTTGCTGGGGTGTTTTTTGATATTTATTCCAATGAATAGAGATCCTATCGACTGGTCAAGACTGGAAAGTGTATTTGGAAATGCGGCAGATGCTACGGCTTATTATTTGTGCTCGGTGATTGGAGACAGTGAATATACAGTAGGCTACGGGTCTTTCAATGCCACTGGTAGTAGAATTTCTAATTCAGATAAATTGCAGCTAGTTCTGGAATCTGTGGAACGTCCATATTTCGTATATACGGATGCTGAGACCGGCAAAAAGATGAAGATGAGACGAGTTCTTTATCTTGCTGGTGGAAAAGGCGTTGATGGAAAGGCGTTGGTAGAATGGCTTCAGTTCCTTAAGGATAATGACATAGATAAAGAAGAGGCTGAAATGTTCTCCCAGATTTCTAAGCTGGATGTGGAATATGTATACCTTGATACAGCTGATGAAATTGCGCCAGCAGGAGCACTGGTGTTAACAAATCAGGATGGCTTTATTGAGAAGGGTAGAAGTGACGATAGGCACAGAAAAGGCTATAAGATTAAGGCAAAGTATCTGGATATTGATTACGGAAGTCCACTTTTAGTGGAGCTATTTCAGAATCCAAAAGGTTCTCTCATTGACAGAGAGCCTATGACATATCAGGAGGCCAGCGAATATTATCTTTCACTTTATAATCAGGATTTGAAAGACGTGATGAATGCTAGTGAATATGAGGAGTATGTAAAACAGACAGACATGTACCAGATTTACGGTGATACAGAGGGTGTCAGTGACAGAATGGAAAAGCTTGCTTCAGACATTACTGCTAAAGCGGATAATGATTATCTCAGAGCAAAGCTTATTGAGATATATCTTCGCCAGTATACCTATAACACCAAGGCTGTTGGAGGACATAATCCAGATTCTGATATGAGTACCTCAAAAGGAATGGCAGATATTGCTGACAGGTTCCTCTTTGAGACAGAGTCGGGATATTGTGTGCACTACACCTCATCGATGGTAATGATGCTTAGGTCGATTGGTATACCTGCAAGGGCTGTAATCGGGTACAGATACAGTTTCCCATTTGAAATTCAGGAAAACTATGTGGTAGAAGCAAACTGTGCTCATGTGTGGCCTGAAGCATATATTGAGAATGTAGGCTGGATTCCTTTTGAACCAACCAGCGCCTACTCAACAGCAGGAATGTACAGTTGGCACAGAAATGAAACCATAGATCCAGAAACTGAGAATGAAATCCAGCTGGAAGTGCAGGATTTGCCAGATGTTCCTGAGGGAGCAGAGCAGCAGGAAACATACAAGAATGAAGGGCTTCAGTTAATCAAGATTATTGGAATAGTAATTCTAAGCATTGTGCTTTTGATACTGGTTATCTGGGCTGGAGCAATACTGGCAAGACGAATCATTTACAAGCTGGCTTCGCCGGAAAAGAAAATCAGGATTGATGTGGAAATGACGAAGGCAAGACTTATTAAGGAGTCCGATAAAGAGTTTAAGGATAGAGGGCTTCTGTCAGATTATCTGAAGCTTGCGCCAGAGGAAGAGCAGGAAGAGATAAAACAACTTTTTGACTCGTATTATAAAGTGGTATATGGAAACGATTAATGAAAGGAGGCAAAACAGCCTCCTTTTTTGTCGTTTGTAACAAGAAACTGTTGTATGCCACATCAGTGTTGAATGCTATATACATGCATGGTAAAAATATATCGTGGATTCTGAATTATTTATATTTTTCCTCCAGCTTCATGTCTGGGCTGGGGGAAACAACCCGAAAGTGAGGATACGATGAGTACATTTAATAGATATTTACTACATTTTGGAATGATAGGAACAGCAGGCTTTGTCGTTTTTGTCACATTGATTCTTGTTGATGGCGGAAGTCTTTTCAATCCTTTTATGTTAATAACTACATCCTTAAGTATAGCTTGCTTCGTATTGTTCATGACTTTATTCTTCTATGTGTGGGCAAAGCCAGTTTCTGTCACTGTTAAGGTTGAGGAAAAGCAGGAATTTGTAAAAGCAGTAAAGAGAATAGCAAGAATCAAATGGGGCAGAAAAACAGTTATCGAGTCAGATGATAGTGTAAGCTTTAGATATGGAAACAAGTATAAGGACTGGCTTGTTACACCAGCAGAGCTAAATTTCAATGAGGATAAATGTGTTGTAAATATTCCATCCTACTACGAAGAGGATATTCTAAAATTAAAGTTTAAGCACAAACGTATTGATAAGATTACAAATAAATAATAAGATGGTAATACAGTTCGTAAATACGATATTAATCGGAGGTTTTTACTAATGTTCACAATTGCCATTTGTGATGACAGCAAAGAAATCCAACAGGAGCTTTCTGGAATCATAGAAAAAGCTTTTCTAAAAGAGACGGAAGAGTACGATAAGCTTTTATTTTCAAATGGTGAGGAGCTGTTAAACTGGCTGGATGCTAATGAGAGAACAATTGATTTACTCTTTTTAGACATAGAAATGCCAGGAAAGAATGGTGTTGAAATAAAGTCAATTTTAGAGAAAAATGATAGAGTTGCTAGAGTTATTTTTGCTACAAGTCATTACGAGAATATGCAGGATGCATTCGGCGCCAAGGTTATTGGCTTTATGCTTAAGCCTTTGCAGCCAGACGAGGTTTTACGACGACTTGAAAATGCCTATAGAGATTATAAAGATGATGTTGTAGTTGAAATTAGCAAAGAGGTTTTTGTAAAAAAATCTGGAATCAGTTATATTAAGTCAGAAGGTAATTATTGTGATTTTTATGGTACCAATGGCAAGACCATAAAGGCAATAAGAAATCCTTTGTCGTATTACAAGGAACTTTTTGGTGATTCCTTCATACAGATTCATAAATCATATATCGTAAATGCGTATGATATAAAAAAGTGTGAGAGAAACCGTGTGGCACTTTCTGGT
Source organism: Pseudobutyrivibrio sp. 49 (assembly GCF_900100545.1). Lineage (GTDB taxonomy): Bacteria > Bacillota > Clostridia > Lachnospirales > Lachnospiraceae > Pseudobutyrivibrio. The sequence continues at coordinate 5,731 of NZ_FNDP01000005.1, read as the reverse complement.
GGGGTTGCACTTAATATTGGGAGAAGCTATGTGGATTCTTTTAGAAAAGAATATCGTGAACTAGCAATGAAAAATGCTCATGATAAATTATAAAGGGAGGAGGTAAGGCGATATGTATTATGGATTACAGGGACTTGATTTTAGTTTCATTAAGTGGATATTTGGATAATTGAATAGTGCAGAGAAGCCACAGTTTGTGGCTTCTTTTTTTCACATTATTTGCTAATATACAAAATAGAATGTTGATTTGAGGTTTAATTATGATGGCTGCCGAGATAATATATAGATTCATATATACATTTGAAGATTATGTATCTGTTTTTTTGGTTTATCTTGTAATAATGGGAGCAAAGCCAAGAATCGACAGATCGAGAACCTTGTTTGGAATATTGGCGATTATTACTGCTGAGAATCTGTTGGCAATTCCTTTTGATAAAAGTCTTCAGAGTTTGATTTTTCTAGTGGTTTCTGTCTCAAATGTATTCTTTTTAAAGGGTGGAGCAAAAAAGTGGATTCCGTTATTTCTACCAACATACACAATTACCTCGGTTATTCAGACGGTTTTCCTAGTAATATATAGTCATTTTCTAGGATGGCAGGAAAATTATATGGCCTATACAGCAGCTGTTTTTCCAGTGGCAGTTGTATTAGTAATTTGCTATCAGTCTAATATGTCTAGAGGAAAGCAGGACGAAGTCAGCTACAATATATGGCAGCTATTTTTCATGAATTTCAGCTGTATATTTTTGTGGTTTATACTCAATGTAGTTCAGGAGTATTTTAAATATGGCTCGAGTCAGGTGATAGAGCGCGCCAGTGCGCTAGGAAACGTGCTATTGGTTACCTGTATTCTTTTCTGTTTGTTTGTCTTATATCTTGGCCTATTAGAGAGAAAAGCGAAAGAAACTCAGCGTGCTGCTTCAGAGAGAAAGTTTTTACTGGAGGTGCAGCAGGAGCAGATTGATACCATAATTAAAAGTGAAGAGAGACTTCATGCTTTTAAGCATGATTTGGTAGCGCACCTAAATGCATTATCTGCTCTTGCAGCAGAGGGGAATATAGAGAAGGTTTCCGAATACTGTGACAATCTTCTTAAGGATACACAGTCCTTTAGAAGGGTATCTTATACAGGTAATCCAGCTATTGACGGTGTCTTGGGACAGATGAAAGCCTTAGCGGATGAAAGGGGAACAGACCTTGAAATTCAGATGGTGGTGCCAAAGGAGAAGAATATTGGGGATTATGATTTATGTATTTTGATTTCCAATATCTTAAAGAATGCTATCGAAGCTAATGCCAACGGAGGAAAGATATCCATTCAAAGCTGGCCTTTTAATGACAATCTTTGCATCATTTCCAGCAACACCTCAGATCACCCGTTGGAATATGAAAATGGAAAACTGATATCCAGCAAACGAGCTAATAAGGTTCATGGATATGGTATGAGAAATATACAGGCTGTTGTTGATAAATATGATGGAGATTTCCAGATCAGAAGTGAAGATGATTTAATAATTGTAGAGGCAATGGTATAAAAATGGAGGCGAGTCAATCTGATTCGCCTCCTTGTCTTTTATTTACCTGAAATTGTAACTCCATCCACGCAGATATAAGGTAGTACCCAATCTCCGTTTGCAAGAACTTCCTTTGAAATTGAAACAATGTTTTCAAGAATCTTTATGGCGTTGAAGCTGACCATTGTCTCGGAAACAGCATTCTTAATCTCACCATTTTCGACATAGAAGGCGTTCTTTGCCACGCCTGCTAATTCTCCGTTAGTTCTAGGCTCACCGCAGGAAATAGATCCCACTATAAGCCCCTTCGTAACATTTTTAATCATATCATCAAGGCTTGTGTCACCAGGCTCTACAACGTAACAGAGGTCAGTGTTTCCTGCTCGGTCTACCTTTGCCTTGTTAGCCCCGAAAAGAGTTGTGGCAAAGGAATTAAGTATACCATTTTCTATGATGGTATAATCCTCACTTCTGAAGCCATCATTAGTGTGATACTCGTGGTTTATGATTCGCTCATCCCAAGGCTTAATTGAAGCAGTGAAGGAGTCAACAGCCACCTTCTGACCAATTTTATTGCGCCAGAGACTAGAATTATCAATAATTACATCATCTGATAAAGCAATTTCCATGTAGGTATACATAAGAGCTCTAAAGCACTCTGGTGTGAAAATAAGCTGACCTTCAAATTTGCCTTCTATTGGAACTGGGTTGACTGACTGTTCAGCTTCAGCAAGATCCTTACGAATTCTTCCAAGTTCAATAAATGGAGTATCAAGATTCTCTATTGTCATGGCTGAGAAACTGATTCCACTGGTGTTTGTTCCGTCATTTCCAGCAAACTCTAAGAACATAGAATAATGACCCTCGTGAACTATATCTTCAGTTCCATTAGTGTTTCTGTAAAGTGAATCTTTACGCACGTGCTCGATGATAATCATGCTGACAAGCACGTTAGGATACTCTTTTGCAATTGTTTCCTGAAGCTCAACGGCACGAGTCATAAGCTTATCAACATCAGGCTCAAGTGGGCCTCTTGTAAATTCTTTGCCCTCAATTTTTGGAGCAATGTCAAAGCATTCATCGGCACCAGCTGAAGCTGTAGATGCTATAACACCTTCTAATGTCTCTTTTAATACAGGTTCCTCGAAAGAATTAATCTTTGTTAATCCAGGCTTGTGGTCGGCAATAACATGAATGCCAACTTCTTTATCGAAGAGAGTACGAAGCAGTGTAAAATCTCCATTTTCAGAAGTTACTTCAGTAGTTACTATTTCGGACACCTCGAACTGTGCTTTGATATCTTTTTTCTCTTCAAGCAGGCCGGTAAGATAATCAGCAGCCTGTTGTATTTTAGTCATGTCACTCATCCTATCGTCCTCCTATATTGATTTTACATTTAACAGCTGGTCCACCCATGGAAACGGCCATTGGCTGCTTCTTACCACATGTTCCTGAAGAATGCCAGGTTACTTCATCAGAAAGCATATCTACTGTTTTAAGAAGATCAAAAGCAATTCCGGAAACAGTAGTATCAAGGATAGCACGACCGAGCTTTCCGTGCTTGATTTCATAGCCGCAGGTAATACCAAACATGAACTCGCCAGTAAGATCTGCCTGACCATTACCAGTGTTCAGTAAGTAATAGCCATCGTCGATGGAAGCAATCATATCCTCCAGCTTATCCTTACCTGGAAGGACAGTGGTGTTTCTCATTCTAACCAAAGGCTCATCAGAGAAGCAGTAGCCTCGTGCATTACCCTGAGGCATCACTCCAAAGTGAAGAGCTGATTCTCTATTGTGCATAAATCCAGTAAGAACACCGTTCTTTACAAGTACAGCATCCTCCGCAGGAATACCCTCATCATCAACATAGACTGGAAGAGGAGCCTGTCCATCCTGATACGTATATGCGTAGTCAACAATGCTTACTATATCAGATGCGATCTTCTTACCAAGATTTGGACCAGCAACAGAACCACCTAAAACCAAATCAGCCTCAACAGTATGACCAATAGCCTCATGAGCAATCATACCAGCAACGCTTGGGTCAAGAATTACAGTTTTTTCTCCTGCCTCTGCGTAGACACCTTCTGCCTTATCGCAGAGTCTTTTATACATCTCATCAATTGTTTTATAGGTTTTATCGAGGGACTTAAAATTGTCATCGATGTTACCAAAACCATTTACAGAATCAAAAATCTCTACCGTACTTCCATCTTTAGCCTCCATTTTTAATACAACCATGATGCGTACACGTGGATAGGCAACATGACCGTCACAGGCATCGGAAGTGTAGATGAATTTCTCCATGGTATCTTCCCTGTAATTAACTGCTCTTGCAGAGGTTTTTGGACAGTTTTTAACGATGTAAGCATCTACTTCCTTACATAATTCGATAATTTTTTCCTGTTCAAAATCTACGATGAAACGCTTTGAATTGATTACCTGAGGTTTAACAGAAGGAAGTACACCTTTATCATTTTTGGCATACTTTCTAAGATAATTTGCGTTTTCTGTGGCAGTCTTAATAACCTGCTCGGCTGCAGCTTCACTGTATTCTGCCATGGATGCAAAGCCTTTTACACCGTTTTTATAAACTAAGGCACATACACCGCTGTCTTCAGAACGCTTATTGGTGGTAAGAATACCCTGATTAATGATAACCGATCTAAGTCGATTTTCCTGACCTCTGAGAACAGATGAAGCACCTGTCTCAAATAAAGATTTCTTTCCGCATAAGATATCTTCTAACATTATACCCCTCCCTTATTTTCGTATTTAAAACTAGTATTTAGTTGATTATAGCTAATGTAGGAGTGGCGCTCAATAGAAAATAGACAGGTATTAGATATTGTGCATGTTGACTGTAAGGATGCAGATGGCTAAACTGTTTAAGGATAAATAATTTGAAGTAAAGAAGGTTTTATGACATGAGTTATAGTGAATATGTGGCACACTATTTTCAGTTGCCACAATGTATAATTTTTGCACTGCTAACAGGCGTGTTACTTTGCATAGTCTATTTGATTTTTTATTTATATGCCAAAGGCACAAAGAAGAACGATGATTATTTCGAGCAGGAGTTTTTCTCCCTATCCGAAAGATACTATGAGCTGATTTTTTCGGGTGGAAGTATCATAGGCTTCATGGCAGTATACTTTTTGATAAATCTTTTCTTGAAATCTGGTCCCTTTAAAGAGATTTGGGATTCCTATAAGGACTATCTGTTATTGATATTTATGATTATATCCATCCTGCTAAATTCATTCTTGGATCATGTCCTTGTTAGATTAAAGCATTTGGACAGGGAGGCCATGGCATCTATCAGACTGACAGGAATGGCATATATGATTTTGATTTTATGCTATCTTAAGTTCATCTATGAGAGTGCTAACTACGATACACTTATCGCATATTTCCTCACTCTTATGATAGGACGTTTCGTATACTTTGATGCCAGCTTCAAGGATTTCCTGAATTGCATTAAGAACGCAGCTGCCAACATACCTATTATGATTATGGCTCTTGTTAATCTTGCGATTCTCTGTGCATATGGATATTCTACAGGATACCTGCTGAAGCATAACGGAGTAATTACAAATATATTCTTTGTACATTTGTATGTCATCGTGATGATTTTTATTCTTCACTTCATACCAGTCAGACTTGTGGCCAAGAAGAAGGTGAAGAAGCTGGAAGGTGCTAAGAAAACCTCCAGACCACCAAGAGAGAGAAGAGAGCCAAGGCCTCGCAGACGTCAGCAGCCAGAGATTGAAGATGTGGAAGAGGAAATAGATATAGAGATAATTGATTTGTAAAGTAGATGGATTCTAGTCGGTTGGCTAGAATCCTTTTTTTAAAAATTTGCTCAAATGAAAAACTAACTTCTGGCAAAGAACATCAAAAACGCCTCAGTTGAGTTTTTTACAATTATTTACAATCAAAACTACATTTGACGACTCTGTAAAACGTGATAAAATCGTTTTACAGAGTCTGTTTGTTTGCATGGCAAACAGACGACTGGAAATAATTGAGCAAAAGTAAATTCCACCCGTCATTAAGTAAAAATGATGATTGAGTGGTTACCTGTCTGCTCTAAAATATTATTTTTCTAAGAGTTCCGGTTTTAATAGGATGTCGTCTGGCGAGACTTCATATTGTCCTGTTAGAATCGGAATTCTTTTGTCGATAAGTAGCTTTGAAAGTGCAAATGGAGT
>NZ_FNDP01000026.1 GCF_900100545.1 Pseudobutyrivibrio sp. 49 | reverse complement strand
TGACAATCTTAAGCATCTGACGTGGTGTAGCCTGATTCTTTCTGATTCTGTTATAAGTCTCATAAAGATCAGAAAGATTCATTTCCTCCACAAATGCACTTACCAGGCGTACCGGATCATCGGATGGAATGGATATTTCTATGTCTAGCGGAAGTTTGATTTGATGATACAAGGAAGATACAGTATAATCTCCTTGTAAGATTTTGTTTAGTAGCATAAACTAATTTTACAGCAAAAATCGGGCTTTTCGAAGCCCGATTTTTGTGTTAAACACAGTATTTTCGCATACAAAAAGGGGCCTCGCACTAGTTTCTTAGTGCGACAGCCCCATGAATCTTATTTACAATATGCTTTTATGGCTTCGAAAGCGAAGGCTCCTGTGCCCGCTCCGCCAACCTTATCAATGTTTTCTGTAAACTCTCCGCCGCTGGCGTATGCCTGCCCAAGACCAAGAAGGATCTTGTTATCACATTTGTAGAAGTTCTCAGAAATATAATTTTGAATCTCCTTTACAATACTCTGTGCTGCGGCAGAATCCGGCGAATCATTTTTTACCTCTCCCAGCTTTGCAAAAAGCTGCATGAATTCAGCCCAAAGCTGCTTCTCATCTTCCTTAGTTCTGCCAGCAGACTTCTTCTCAAAATCCTTATAGGCAGCTGTGTTGCCCCACTCTTCCTTTGCCTTCTTTGCATATTCCTCAATTTTACTATTATCAAATACTGAAAAGTCCATTTTCCTTCCTCCTGTTGTTTTAATCTCACGGGCGAAAGCTATCAGGTTTTCTAAGTGTTCCTTCTTCAAGGTTAAAAGCTCTATCTGTTGGTCTAGTACCTTTTCCTTGTCGAAATCAGGATTGTCCACCATATCCTTAATCTCTTTCAGTGGAAACTCAAGCTCTCTGAACAATAAAATCTGCTGCAATCTCTCCATTGCTGTATCGTCATACAGTCTATAACCAGATTCTGTATACTCTGCCGGCTTCAAAAGACCAATCTGATCATAGTATTGCAGGGTGCGTATACTCACTCCCGCTATTTTGCTAACTTCATTTACTGTCATCATTGCTGTCTGCCCCTCCGTGTGCTTTTAATATAAAGTATGACGTAACGTTAGAGTCAAGAAAAAATTTAAGAGGTTTTTCAACCTCTTAAAACCAGCTTTTAACTGTTGCGATTTCTTCGATATATCCGGCATCATCGTTTGGCGTTTCAAGAATAAATGGAAGATTCTGGGTGACTGGATGAAGAGCAATTCTTTTCATAGCTTCCATACCAATACAACCTTGTCCTAGCTTCTCATGTCTATCCTTTGCTGCACCGCATTCATTCTTACTGTCATTGAAATGGATTGCCTTAAGTCTGTCCAAGCCAATCACTTTATCAAACTTAGTCAGTACTCCATCTAAATCATTTACTATATCGTATCCACCATCCCAGATGTGGCAGGTATCGAGACATACCCCAAGCTTTTCATTTAACTCTACACGGTCAATAATCTCTCGGAGTTCTTCGAAGGTCTTACCAACTTCAGAACCTTTTCCAGCCATTGTTTCAAGAAGCACTGTGGTATTCATATCAGCCCAAAGGGATTGATTCAATCCATCTGCTATCTGATGAATTCCAACCTCGGCACCCTGTCCTGTATGAGAGCCTGGATGGAAATTGTAATACTGATTTGGAACCTGCTCCATTCTCTGTAAATCCTGCTGCAGCATATCAAGCCCATTAGCCCTGGTCTCTGGCTTTGCCGAGCAAAGATTCATAGTGTAGCTGGCATGGGCTACAAGTGTTCCAAACTTCTCTTTCTCAAGAATCGCTTGTAGCTTTTCAACATCGGAGGCTTCAATATCCTTTGCTTTTCCACCTCTTGGATTTCTTGTAAACCAAGCAAAGGTGCTTCCGCCAAAATCAGTCATCTGACGTCCCATTGCTTCATATCCATTAGTCACTGATAAGTGACAGCCTATATATATCATTAATTTACCTCTCTTAAAATCAATGAAGTAAGTCCCTCTATTCCCTCTTCATTGAATATTTTTTTGTAATATGCGACCTCATCAGAAATCAACTCATCTATAACTTTCATTCCAAGGAGCTCCACCGGAGCCTTATCGTCAGTCATAATGAGATTTCCTGGATTATATTTTTGCATGCCCACCTGTGCTAAAGACATCATGTAAAACAAGTCTGCATCTGTTTCTTTATCAATGGCTTTAGTCAGATTTTCTTCCATCTGTGGATTGAAGCTGGCATATAAAATCCTGTTAGTGCAGCCCAGTACCTCGGCTGTATAGATATTTGGAAATACTGCCCCTATGGTATCCGCCAGATAGTCATTGATGTTTCCTGGTGAGTTGCTACGCATATTCAAATTCACAACCATCACTCCATCTTCATCTAAATGATCTGCCACCAATTGAAAGAATTCTTTGGAAGACATCTGAAATGGGATGGTTATATCCTGATATGCATCAACCATAATCACATCATATTTATCCTTTGAGGCATTCAGATAAGCTCGACCATCATAAGTGATTACTGGTACACCCTCAGGAAGCTCGAAATAATCCCTTGCAAGCTGCGTAATCTTTTCGTCAATCTCTACACCAGTAATATCCAGGTTATCGTAATATCTCTCGCATTGAGTTGCAAAGGTTCCACTGCCATTTCCCAAGATAAGAATTTTCAAAGGTTCTGATGTTCCTACCATTGGAAGTGACGCCATAGCATAATCATAGTAGAGACCTGTGGGACCTTTGTCCTTTTGATATACCGACTGGACGCCAAAAAGAACATTGGTGGAAAGGATGACCTGATTGCCCTCCTCGTGAACCTGAAGATAATTGTAAATTGATTCACCTTCATATGTTAGATTAGTCTGCCAAAATGCAAAGCTATTGCTATGACCAAGAAGGCAGCAGACTAAAAATATCACAATGCTAGCAGGAACCCTCTTGGCCTGAGAAAAATTTATTTTAGAACTAACAAAATACACTATACAAAGCGCAAGCAAAATTCCTGCAAATATCAGAAATGTGATGGCCGTACCAACTGCAGGAATGCTTATAAAAGTAGGAACAAAGGTGCCTATAATGCTTCCGATGGTATTGCTTGCGTTGAGCTTACCAACGACACTTCCGCTATCATCAAGACTGTCCACAGAAAACTTCACCAGTGATGGAGTCACTGTACCTAAAAGGAATAACGGAAATACGAATATAATCATGCAGGCTGCAAATCCTGCAATGACAAGAAAATTCGTATTTACGGTAAAGATTATCAACGCAGATATAGCTAAAATAACATACTTTCCCACAACTGGTATAGCGGCTATCCATATGGCAGCAATGATAATGCGCTTATATAACTTATCAGGATTTGGGTCCTTATCCGCCATACGGCCTCCATAAAGATTTCCCAGTGCCATAGCAATCATTATCGTACCAATGATAATAGTCCACACAATTTGTGATGAACTGAAATATGGCGCCAGTAACCTACTAGCGCCTAATTCTACTGCCATTACTGACATCCCCGCAAAAAACTCCGTCAAATAGAGATACAATTTGTTTTTTAGAATCGGTCTGTCCATTTTATTCTCCTAAGAAAAAATCCATCCAAAAACAGGTGACAAAATAATCATTATAACGGAAAAAGTGAAGGAATTGATAGACATTAATGTTGCTCTCTGGCTGGATGAAATCATATTGTTTAATACAACATCTGAGCGTACTTCTATAAAGCTGTCAGCAAAGCCTCCTACGAAAGCACCAAGCATCGTCAGGGCAATACTGCCTGTGAAGATTGAGCCGAAGGCTATGGCGATTCCTATGACGGCAAATAGGCTGACATACTTGTATCGTAAATACGTACAGTATTCTATTGCCTTTGCGCCAATGACAGAACCTAAACCTACTGAAAATAATGCTGGCCCAAGCCAGATAGTTTTGATTCCAAGCTGTGGCAATTTTGCCTGTAAGAAGAAAACTATAAGTGTCGCCACTGCGCCTATAAATGCGTTGAATATGATGATTAGTCTTGCCTTACGATTCTCTTTGATGAATCTGACACTCTCTAGAGCCACCTCTTTAAAACGGGCGCTGACACTGGTGTGATGGCTTAACTCACTCTTTGGTTCCATCAGTGTGGTTCCAATTAGGATTGCTGCTGTGGCCATAAGGATGTCCAAGGCATTCGCCTTCTTATATCCAAGCATTAGAGCTATTCCCGCCATAAGAGTACCCAATGAACTGGTTAGGCGATAAATCACCATGTCATTAGAAGCGAACTTGCTGTACTCATTTTCAATGCCTGCTGCCTTTAGGCTGTCGTAAGCTAGCGCTTCTCTGGTACCTGATGCCAAGTTGTAGCTTAGGGCAGAAAAAACCATAGCAACTGATATACCGGCGAAGGTGTTTGTGAATATCATCAGGATGGATGAAATAATAGCCATTACGCTGGCTGTAATCATAACCTTCTTACGTCCAAATACGTCTGCCACTGCTCCTGAAGGCACCTCAAAGATCATGCTCGCTACATGAAATATGCTTTCAAATAATCCAATCTCAACTGTGGAAAATCCTCTTGCGGCAAGTAATGCCACCCAAGAGGCTCCAGCAATCATCAATCCCCCGATTCCATCAATAAAATATAGTTTAGTAATCTGATTTCTAGCTTTATTTGTATTCATTTTAATCTCCTTAATCTTTGCTAATTTATAAAGAATAAGGAGCTAAAACATTTCCTTTCATTAAATGTATATTAACTGTTTTCCAAGTCATTTTATTTCTCCTTTAGTTTTCTCAATTTCCATATTCCCCCCTTCGGCTAAGCCAATCTTTTTCCTAAAACTCCTCTTCTATCTCAGCTATGGCGCACTTGCCACAGAGCTGACCAACAAATTCTTCCATGTAAAAAAACTCGCCATCAAAATAAGAATCAAAATCCTTTATCGCGCCAGACAAAGTAAATGCCTTGCCGCAATCCTTGCATTTTCTCATGACAGACATGGCTACATCATCATCTTCAACCTCATAGTCATCATGCTCCATATCGCCATCTTCATAGCCTTCCAGTGTATGGTTTGCCAAATAATCATCGGATGGTTTTAATTCTCCATCAATCTCTGAAAAAAATCCCATTAATTTACTCCTAACAATTAACCAATTTCAACCAATCTTCCTTTGTCATCAGATTCATGATATTTGTTCTAACTTCGTCTAAGAGCTGAAGCTTCACTTTTTCCTGAGTGTCATGGTATTTGAATCCAAGTTTTTCCTGGACTCTTTTAGATTTTTCATTGCCTTGATAGTATGCACACCATACCTTTTCAACATTTAAATCTTCAAAGGCACGTCTCAATAGCTCTGTACAGGCTTCAGGCATGAGCCCCTGTCCCCAGTATTCTTTGCCAAGCCAATATCCCAACTCGCACTCATTATCATTGTCAAAATGGAACATTAAATCTGCTGTACCAACTGGCTTGCCTGTATCCTTCAGACACAGACAATAGTTTTCCGCATTAGTGAAAACATTATTTATTACATTAACACTTTCTTCTATGTTTGTATGTGCTGGCCAGCCACAAGGAAGTCCTACCTCTGGCTCTTTTGCCATACCAAAAAGGACCTCCGCATCCTCCTCATTCCAATGACGAAATCCTAATCTCTCTGTCTCAAATAAATACTTTGTGTCTCTGCTCATGGTGTACTCCTTATTTTTTACTCATAAAAAATATTCTTCGTGTTTCCTCGTCTTCCCCATCCCAAGCGAAATATGTTACTTCTTCAACATTAAAGAACTGACTAAAAATCTCCGACCATTCCTCATCTGTTCTTGAGGTCATTCTGAGAATTCCATTTACATACATTTCATTCCCATTTTTGAATTCTATTTTTTTCTCTGGCTTACTGACAGGCTCAGCATAAAAATTCATAGCAATAACGATTTTCGCATCCTTGGTAGTTATTCTAGCAAAATTCTTTATGATATCCAAAGCTATATCAGCTGGCAAAACATCTACAACATTACTGCAAAAGATGCCATCATATGATTCTGCAGGTTCATTCTTTAGCCAATCAGTTGAAACACATTCTGCTCTAAGACCATTCTCTATGTTGAAATGTTTCATAAAGCATTTGCAAAGTTCAATTGCATTTTTTCCTACATCGACACAGGTTACATCCTTGCAGCCTGACTTATTTATGGTTATTCCAGCCCAGCCTTCGCCACATCCATAATCCAAAACTCTATTCTGACCAGCAAGTTGTTCAATAATTACTTTTTGCAGTTTAGCTGATGTACATAAATCTTTCCAACCATCCACAGGATCATACTCCTGCTTATATTCATTCTTTGCATCCTCATCCATTTCAAATGCATTATTCCAAAATTTTAGTGCTTCTTTGTAAGTATTATTCATTATTCTGCCCTCTACTTTTAGTAATTCATTAAATTAATGTCTTAATAATACCAACTGTTTCATCTACAAAACTGTCATATCTTTCTTTCGAGAGATATTTGTAGTCCCTATAAAGGTCGCCATGATCATCACTACGATAGTAGCCGCATATATATTCACGTCTATTTTCAAAAGCATCCTCAGCAAATATATCCATGAACACATTTGTTATGTTATCCGCTTCTTCGTATATACGAAACGCTCTAAACTCTGGATTGTCTGCCAGATATCTGAAATCAAGGTCATACCAGTCTTCCTTATTTTTCCAGATGAAGTCCTGATAAGACATGCCTTCCTTTGCAGCGTTCTCTTCAGTTACTCCCTCTTCTCTAACCATTTTTGACCACTCAATATCAGTCAAAAGATGAGTATAGTAGCCAAGGAAAAATGAATATTCCTTTTGGGTATAACCATTTATTGCCTCTGACGAGAAATATTCTGTAATAAATTTATCTATGTCAATAAAGGTTCTCTCCTCTGGCTTTGTCTTGAAATGAGTTACATTTGTAGGTGGTGTAAATACCGACCAATCCTCATTTGGAACACCACTGTCCGGAGCAATATTTCCCAATACAAAAGCAGTCTCATCCAAATCATCAATTCTGTTCAGCAGTTCATCTGCTATCCTAAGGTGTACCATCCATGATGCCATAACATTATTCTCCTTCTAGTCCCTTTTTATCACTTGATTATTTTCTTATGAAAGATTCATCTCTATCCGGCATAGTATCATCCGAAACATATCTCTCCACAGTCATATGAAGGTCATATTTTTCTCTAAGCTCCATTATCTTGCCCATCATAGGGGATGCGTGATGTATGTCTATTGATTCCTGGTTCTTCCAGCTATCAATCAAAAGAACAGTCTCTGGATCATCCAAAGCAATGTAGTATTCATAGCGCAGATTCCCATTTTCATTTCTAATGGCATCAACAGTTCCACTGCTAATCATCTCCTCAGCAAATTTCTTCGCTGCACCATTTACACCTTTGTATCTTAAATTTACTGTAATACTCATAGTTTTATTCCTCTATCACTCCACACATGAACTTCAATATATCTCTCTGGTCCAAATGTACCATCAGGATTCCAACTCTCCTCCAGGTATTTTATTCCAAAGGCAACCAATCTAGAACTTTCTTAATCTGACTATCCCAGAAATCCCAGTCGTGACCGTAATCATCTTCATCCCAAGTTACTTCAAAACCTTTCTCCTGTAGGAAATTTCTGAAAGAAATATTTGCTGGCATTAAGTCATCCTTGGTTCCACAAGCCATATAAATCTTTGGAATAGGACGCTTTTCAGAAAGCATTTCTTCTACAGCCACCCAAGGGTTCTTGTTGGTCTTTGAAGCATCTTCTATGTTATCAAACAGTCCAATATTTGCTTCCTCTGAGGTATCCTCAAAAATATGCACTGCAGAAGATAGTCCTGCAACATGACTAAAATTCTTCGAATATACGATACCATTTCGAAGTGCACCAAATCCTCCCATAGAAAGACCTGCGATAAATGTATCCTCACGCTTTTCAGAGAGCGGAAACATTCTTCTGGTTACATCCACCAGTTCTTCTCCTATGAATGTTCCATAATCATTCCAAGGTGTTCTGGAATTGAAATAAAAAGCATTATCACCAGATGGCATTACTACCGCCAGATTCTTTTCTTCGGCCCACTTTTGGATTCTGGTCTGACTAATCCAATCAGTATAATTTCCTAAAAGACCATGCAGGAGATAAAGTGTTTTGTACTTACGATCTTTTCCATTTAGATATCTATTAGTATCTGCATCAAAACGATCCACCGGAAGTATCACATTCACAGGCACCTCTCTGAATAAGGCTTTTGATAAGTAGTTTACTTGTATTAACGCCATTTTTATCCCCTTTCTATATCACTTAATTATTTTTTGAATCTGCTTCTCTGTAGCTATGGGGTATATATCCTTTATATGATCAGCTATAGCTTCTTTCGAATCAGATGGATTCTCTTTATATCTGCTCCTTACATGGTCATAGCCAAAAAGATTTTCTGACGTTGCATATATAGCAATTGGCCAACCATAGGCTTCTCCCTGTTTGTTTTTACGCTGGCGAAAATCCTTTACAGTAAGATATGTCTTCATCTGAAGGTCAGTGATTGTACCATCAAAGCCCTTCTCTCCACCTTTACCGAAGCCTGCCAGCTTTTTGATTTCATTGGAGTAGAGCTCCTCATTCTCCTCAAATAAATCCATTATCTTTTTCTGTCTGCGAGAAGCTTTGCCATCCTCCCAAAGAGAGTCAAAATCATAGCCATCACGTCTATAATTTGCAAAATATGGAAGCCACTCTTTTGAAATAAATCCCGCCTTCTTATCGAAAAATTTGCCATAAGCAACTTCTCCACGGCGGGCAATTATCTCGCGCCACTCCCAAGGATCAACCTCCATATCTCCGCTCCACCAATACTCCGGAACAGTTCGCTCCTCCAGTGAAAAACCAGGAATCTCATTCTTGAATAAAGGCAAAAAACCAATCTCATTAATATATTCAATTACATCATCCACAGTATGAAGGCACTCTGGGTCATCCCACTCAACCCCATACATTATCCAGGTTCCATTTTCGTTTGGCATAATCTCTTCTCCTATTTATTGCCCCTTAGTTTTAGTAGTTCGTTAAACCGTTATTTCGATTTGATTCCCCTCGATTCCCACAATGCAGCTTTCATAATAGCCATCTCCTGTAGTGCGAGGTCCGCTGATAACTTCAAATCCATCTTCTTTTAGTTTGCTTGTCAGTTCATCCACCTTTTCCTTACTTCCTACCGAAAATGCGATATGAATCAACCCAGTTCTATTAAGCGGCTTGTCAATATCAACCATACCTGGCTTATTCATGATTTCAAGTCTTGCACCATCCTCAAAGGAAATAAAGTAAGAACGGAAATCTGTATTCTTATTGTGGTAGCCATCATTAGATTTTCCACCTAGATAATTCACGAAAAAATCTCTGGCGGCCTCAAGGTTGTTTACATACATTGCTACGTGTTCTATTTTCATTGTAGCTATCTCCTTAACTGCATCGATTACGGTATTTCCCTAGCAAAAACCAATAAATTCCGTAGTCGTACTCCTTACATGAACATAAATTACGGTATTTCATTCAATTCAAGTTCTTTTTCCGTAAGCTTTACCACGTTTTAACCATCTAGAATTAAAGTTCCTACGGAAAAAATGACAACAATTATAAATTGTTCCGTAAATTCACTCCTGTAATCAGTATAATTACTTCATTATTTCAAAAATGACTACGTAACAATTGACTAATACAATACTTTATTCCGTAAATGGAGCTGAACTATGATTTTTTTCAATTATAATGTCTTATGAAACTTCCAAAAATCTATAGTTTCCTGCAAATCTGCCTCATCCACAAAGAGATTAAGCTTCTTTCCAATAGCAATAGCCATATCCACATACATATTTGCTCTTGCAGTGATTACAAGCTCGCCAACAACAAGTGATTCATTAGTTGAATGAGTAGATTCTATTCCCTCTAAAATTCCAGCATTTTCCAGTTCGTCCACGCCATTACATATGCCTGCAACTAACTGCTTATTTTCCACAACTGCACGAATAAATGAATATACTTCTTCATTATCAATTGAAGAAATGTCTCCACCTGGTACTAAAAGCAGTTCGACCTCTTTTGGATTAATATCCTTTAACGCACAAGTAGCGTTCAGTGAAAACTTTTCCTGAGCTGTAACAGGCTTTCCATCTATAGTCGCAAAGACCAATTCTCGTCCAGTATACTGAAGGAAGTAATTCGTAATTACGATTTCATAAATACAACATGTCTCATATAGTAATACAACTGTCTTCAATTTCTTTTCTCCCTTATACTTCTACTCCCTCACAACTGATGAATGACTGTAAATATAAAACTCCTCATGACTTGGCATCCATTTCTTTTCTTTGGTTGGAAATGTCTTATCAAATTCCTCTACAGCAGCTGTATCATCACAACAGTCTGCAGCTGTGCTTGGAATAAACATCCATTCATGTCCATCCAAGACACCTGGTACCAGCTCGCACACCAAAAGGGCTGTTGGATAATTTCCTTTCTGAAAACAGCTGACATTTTTCTTTCTACAGCTAACAAATCCGCTACCTACATAATTGCCTGGATTTCCAAAAATAATATTCACGTCATATCCCATTTTTCGAGCCACTTCAAAGGAATGCTCAATCAATAATTTGCCAAGTTTCAATCTCTGATACTCAGGCAAAACGCATAAAGGGCCAAAGGAAACTATCTCTTTCTTATTTCCGTTTTCATTCTCCAGCCAAGCCTTGGTGTACATGATATTTCCGATAATCTCTCCATCCTTTTCAAGCACAAATGCAAGCTCAGGTATGAAATCTGGATGATTTCTCATTGTATGCACAAAATAGTGCTCATCTGCACCAGGCTTATATACATTCCAAAATGCATTACGAGTCAGCTCTTCAACTGCCCTGTAATCTGATTCTGTTTCTAATCTGATATTTATATTTTCCATTTGTATTAATCCCCCGTTATCGCCATATTTCAGCTATGTTCCTCTACATACTGTAAAAACTCTGGTGTTTTAGACCAATACTTTACACCCCAGTTTTCGAAATTCCATTCCTCCATGTAGTCATTACATTCATAGTCGATATAGAAAATCTCACCATTATTCACTACAAAATTGGTTGGGAAATAATCTATATTAGTGTTTGATGGATAAAGCAGTTTACACATGGATTCTATCTGCGCAAGGTAATCCTCCTGCATATTATCTTCAAGAACAAGGTCATAAATTGTTTCCCCTTCTATATACTCTTTTACGATGCGCTCATTATCCACATCTACATCAAGCATGGCTGGCATCTTAATTCCAATAGCTGACAATCTTTTGTAGTCATTAATTTCAGACTGAATTTTGTCTCCAAACTGATAATAAGAACATGGTTCATGATGAATCTGTTTTACAACATATTCTTTGCCATCTTTTTCTGCTAAATATGAATATCCCCCCTTGCCCTTTCCTAAGAGCTTTTTGATTTCATATTCAGTTCCATTTACTGTTAAATTTTCTATTCCAGTAATTCCTTTTGAAGTCTTCATATTTCTGCCTCACATTCTCTTCCTTTTCAAAAAAAGCCTTCTTTAATTGTTGATATTCTTCATCTGTACACACATCACGACATTTAGGTTCAAAAGACTTAGTAACCTCAAAACATTCTCGCATATTATCGCATGGATACTCTGCACACTCAGCACAGGTGTGAATTTCTCTATCCTCACAGCATTTCACCACATGATATCTGCACCAATTTTCCGGCTTACAGCCAGTGCAACTAATTTCTTCATTGGTAACCACATGGTCACGATATCCTATCTTCATCCAAAGCTCTGCCGTATGATTTAACTCCTCATAAGTCTTCTCATAAGGATGTGCTATATATCGCGGGCATGCAGCACAATCATTTCCACAAGCTGCAATTATTTTACTCATTTTATCCCCCATACAAAAATCATTCTCCTATCTACATATTCATCTCATCCACTATCTCTGTAGGTTTTATAGTCATCTCCACCCATGCTGGAATAAATCCACTTTTAACTGCATTTCTTACTGAACGAATATTTGACCAGGCAGAACAATAAAATGGTACCTTACCTCGGGCAAATATCTTCCTAGCCAAGGCACTGGTTATTGCAGATGCAACTCCAACTACAGTATTGTTCCCATAAGAAATAAAATTCGCTCCTATGGGCAGCTTATAGTATTTCTTTATTTGTTAACATTATCTTCCCCTATTTCAACCCCATATATTCTCAAATCAACTTTTCCATCTATTACTTCTATTCCATCTGCTTCCAAAAGCTCTTTTTGAGCCCAGGCTCCACCAAAAACATACTCACCTGCTAGCTCACCCCTGGAATTCACTACTCTATAGCAAGGTATATTCTCAAAGTCTGGATTTTTATGAAGGGCATTTCCAACCGCCCTGCACATCTTTGGATTTCCAGCCATGGCAGCTACCTGAGCATAAGTTGCCACTTTTCCTTTAGGAATCCTTTTAACAGCTTCGTATATACGTTTTGAAGGAGAATCTGTCACAAGGTCGTAGCTTTCTGCTATCATTCTCTTGATATCCTCATCTGGAATGGACCCATCCAAAATCACAGTATTCCAGTGCTCCTTATTCTGATGGTACCCAGGCTGAACTGCAGCGTATGTGTTTCTCCAAAAATCTCTCCACTCTGGGTCACATTTTAAATTTAAGCAAATGTATCCGTCCTTTTCATATGTCCACAAGAAAGCTTTCTTACTAGGTTTCACCCTAATAAGCTGCCAGTTTGGATCATGAAAAGGAGCTTCCTGGTACGTATATGCGAATGTTAAGCCGTAGGCCAATGCCTCTTCTCGTGTTTTCATAAGAATCCTCATTTCACTGGCGGTTTCCAAGGCTTAGGTGTCAACAAAGATGTTTTACCTATATCAGGAAGTACATCATAAATTGAGCAGCCCATCTTTTCATCAAAGTATTCTTTGATGCTGAAGGCAACCTCCCAGCCATTAATATAATCCTCCATGATTCCATATCTCCTAGTGACATCAACAAATCTCTTTTCAAGGATTACAAAACCATAATCTACTGCCAAAGAATCACAAAGCTGAATAAGCTTGTCATAATCATCGGCTATGCAGTCACTGATGTATGCCTTGATAGCTTTTTCATGCTCAGTATCTGGCTCATAATCAAAGTTTTCCTGCATTAAGAGATATGAATGTGTCATACAAATTCTGGCAACCTCATCCCACCCTTTTTCCATGCAGTATTTATAGCCATCATAAACATGAGTAGGTATATCTGTTATACCAAATCGACGTCCTATATCGTGCAAAAGTCCAAATACATATGCCCTCTCAGCATCCATCCCCGGAACCTTTTCAGCTATATTCTTTGCAGCCAATCCGGTATTTATTGAATGTTTAACCCATGGCCCTGGATTCATTTCACCTGCTATCTCTAATTCTTTTAATGCTTCCTCTACTGTTGGTAACATATATACTCATCCTTCATAAATTTAATACTTTATTCCACAATTTTTTTATCTCCCAAAAATTGCATTAATATTAGAATCAACGTACTTCCCGCAAGAATTCCATCCATAATACCTGCAGGTAATAAAAACATCATTAAAGAAATAGTAATTGTGGAAATAATTAGAGATAGAGCCAACCCCCACATTTGATTTTTTAGTAATCCTATTGCTCCTGTTAATCTAAGAACACCATAAATTGCCCCCATAACCATCATCATATATATATTCTCTTGGAAATATGGAAGTTTGAATTCAAAATATTGTCCAATATCAAACTTATCCGTTCCTAATAACAATGCAAGTATCATGCAAAAAACTCCACCGAGTTCCATGAAACCACCATGTATTATCATTATTACTGCAGCTACCTTATACTTTTTCATATAATATTTTCCTCTTAATTCAGCTATGCTCCTCTACATACTTTAAAAAGTCTGGAGTTTTTGACCAATATTTAATTCCCCAATTTTCAAAATTCCACTCTTCCATGTAGTCATTACACTCATAATCAATGTAAAAAATCTCACCATTATTAACTACAAAATTAGTTGGGAAATAATCAATATTAGTATTTGCAATTCGTTCATTGTCCACATCTACTTCAAGCATTGCTGGCATCTTTATACCTATGGCCGATAGTCTTTTATAATCCTAAGAGCTTTTTGATTTCATATTCAGTTCCATTTACACTAAGCTTCTCCATTCTAGTAATCTCCCAACTAGTCATTATTTCCTCATCTTTTTAACAAATCTAAGAATCAGCGCTATTATTACAATCCATAATGCAATGTTACCAATTGTCCATAATATATTTATCCAATTTATAGCTATCATATATCTACCTCAAATTCTCTTCCTTTTCGAAAAATGCTTTCTTCAACTGCTTATACTCTTCCTCTGTGCATACCTCACGACACTTAGGCTCAAAAGATTTTGTAACCTCAAAACATTCTCGCATATTATCGCAGGGATACTCAGAACACTCAGAACAAGTTTTAATGCCTCTATCCTCGCAGCATTTCACCACATGATATCTGCACCAGTTTTCTGGTTTACAGCCTGTGCAACTAATTTCCACAAGCTGCAATAATTTTACTCATTTTATCCCCACTCTACACACACAATTATGCTCCACAATCATATTAGCCTAATAATAGATTCAGAGCTTTCTCAACATCATTCTCTGTAAGCCCAACCTCCGCGTCTGTCTTAACCTGATGGCTTGCAATCTCACTATTATGAAGATCTAAATCATCAATAACCAGCCAATTATCAGTAGGATTGTCTTTTAGCCACTGAAGAATCTCGCCAGCTTTAACAAGACTGAATTTCTTAGCTTTTCTGATTTCTTCTGTAGTTAAATCCGGAGTTACTCCCGAAATAAACACCCCTTCTTTTTCCATGACATCTGCAAAAAATTTTGCCTCAGCCCTATTAGGTTTCATTTCATCATCAAACCAAAATCTCCATCCAGAATGAAGAATAACCTTAGCATTAGTCTTTTTAACAAGCTTTGAAAATAGTTTAACCGAATCAACATCCACATATTTCCCCTCACTTATTTCACGCTGATGCTCATTATCCCAAAACTTAGAATTCAGCACTCCGTCCACATCAAGAAAAATAACATTTCTATTTAACGATACAATTTCCGCATGCCCTGTTTTAAAATGCACTTCCTTGTTGGTGTATTGAACCCCTTCTTCTATGCATCTAATAATATTAATTACTCCTGCATGGGTAACTAAAAGCACGTTTCCTTCTAAAGCTTCTGTGCTTACTTTAAACTTACCCCAAGCTTCCTTGATTCGATTATAAAAATCCTTAGGGCTTTCTCCATTAGGATATTTCTGTTCCCAATCTAAGGAAGCATAATAAAGCCCTGGATATTCCTTCTGAAATCTTTCCTTAGGCATACCTGCCAAATCACCATTGTTTGTCTCTCTAAACTCCTTAAGCTGAGTAACTGGTAAATCTAGATATTTTGAAACTATATCAGCTGTGTCTTTCGTACGCTGCAAATCACTGGCAAAAATATATCTTATGTCCTGTGAATTGCCATCGAAAAATTCACAGGCTCCTTCAACCTGTTCTCTTCCCTTCACTGAAAGCCCAGCATCACTCCAGCCGCCCAATCTTGTATTGTCGTCTTCACCATGTCGCATTAAAAATATCATCACTTTTCTCCCAATCCCACTTTTCTAATCTCGTCTAACTGTTCTGCTGTAAGTGTGCCTGATTGATAAAGTCTAAGATATTCATTCTCGATTGATGAATCAAAAATAAGAAGGTCATCGGTATTGATGGTGACCTTAACTCCATTTTCAACCAGTATCTTAATCGGATGTGTCCCGTAATCTTTTGCAAATCCTAGCATCACATTGCTGCTTGGACAGACATTCAACTGTATCTGATTATCCGCAAGGAATCTCATAGTTTCCTTCGAGGTTGATGCATTGATTCCATGATGCACCTCTGCTAGTCCCAGTACCTCAACAGCTCTTCTTACATCCTCGGCACTTCCTGTCTCTCCCACGTGCATTTTCTTAACCAGGCCATATTTTTCTGCTTTCCTATACAGGGGCAGAAATGCTTCAAATGGCTTCATATTCTCGCCACCACACACATCTATTGCTTTGAAATATCCTGTGCCAAGATACTTATCTATCTCTTCTGCTGCAGCTTCCACATCGCAGAAAGATGGATATGTTAACTCTGCTTCAAAAATCGCATCTGGACAGTATTCGTTATGAAATCCCTCAAGGAGATTTTTAAAATCTTCTACTGTACCAACTTGGTCTACTTCAGCTGTACCGAAGTTCATTACAAGGCGCTTAATACTATTTCGCTTCGCCTCTGCAAATGCCCCTTTCCATCTGAGCACCATGTTTTCATATCCATTACAAAAAGGCTTGATGGAAGACTGAAACCAATCTTGCATTCCATCAAGTCCATTAAGATGCTGTGGCGGTTTAGGAATATCCACCTGAAGCTGCTTGGAAAGCCACTGTCTCCTGCAACCTTTTGTTGAATGATTATGCAGATCACTCTTAGGCACCGACAAAAGTTTCTCTATGTTGTTTTCTTTTAAGCCTTCGCAAAACAAGTTATCCATCTAGTCCTCGTAAATCAAGCTATACTCTACTGGCACGCAAAGGTTCCATATTCCTTAGGCAAATCAATTGCTCCGTCTACAAAATGTGCTGAAAGAATCTCCCTGATTTTCTCAACTGATAAATCCAAAACTGCCTTGAAAGATGCAAGACTCTGAAGATACTCAACAAGATGCTCCATTTCAGTTATGTGAAGAGAATCCTCAAAGACAATTGCTTTCGCTTCATTGAATTCTTTCTGCAACTTTTCTCCACCATTTTGTAATGTAAAATTGTGATTTGGATGGAAATCCTCACCACCTAATTCAAACCACTCCGCAAGCTTATCTGTAAAGTTATTCTCGCCAAAAGTAGCGCAGTAAAATACTCCGCCATCCTTAAGTACTCTTCTAACTTCGCTAAGTGCTTTCTCCAAATCTGGCACATGATAAAGCATTCCGTTTGCGATTACAACATCGAATTCGTCATCTTCAAAATCTAAATTCTGAATATCAGCTACACGATATTCCAGATTATCGCGTTCCCCAAGATTCTCTTTTGCTTTTTCAAGCATTCCTTCAGAAAAATCCGTAAATACGAATTTACTGCATCTATCAATAATATCTTCTCTTCCTACCCACAAACCGCCTGGGCCTCCGCCAAGCTCAAGCACCTTCATGCCTTCACGGATATCATAGTTAGAAACAAGCCAGTTACTGTAGCCCTGCTTATTTGTAGAATACATATCATGAAATTTTACTCTAACATCATATGATTTTGATGTAGCATACTGTGCTTTTACAGCTGCTGTATCATTTGAACTTCCAATCTGCATTTTCCTTCTCCCTTTTACTAGTTTTTTATTTACATCACGCAGCTAGAACCACGTGTTTCCATATCATTATCTTTTACATATCGAGCATTGAACTCCATGTTGATTTCTCTAAGTTCCTTTTTGCCATCGATGTAATCCTGATACATTTCAGCCAGTCCAGCCATGCAACCGTCACAATTTGCCTCAATATTTCCAAGTGACTCTTTGACAATCTGTTCTCTTTCTTCTTTTGTTGTATCTTTAATTAAATATGACATAATAATTCCTCTCTCTAATGTCTTTCATCTACATTTTCATATCTTTCGCAAAATCTTGCTGAAAAAGATGGTTCTTCATCTCCGATTCGTAAATGCGTTATTTCACCTGCACGAAGAGTTCTAAAGGTAGCAATTCCTTTTTCTCTCTCCTCTGTAACCACTTCAGTAACAGATGTTGGTGCCAAAGCAGTAAACTGCCATACCACAAAAGGTGATACATTCCACAAATATGATAGCAGTAACGAAGTCAATCCATAGTGGCAATAGAAGGCTATGGTCCTGTCGTTATTCTCTGAAACTCTGTAAGCCATGCCATCTTTTTCATAGCCATTAGCTTTCAAAAACTTTTCAAACTCGCCAGTCACCTCATCATACAAAGCTGGCATGTTGCTGGCCTTAACCAGTGTCGATTCCCTCCAGCCATTTCTATCAAAAAGCTCTGGATGGTCAATATAATAAGATGGTAAAACATCCCATAAGATATGAGACTTGTATTCTCCCGTTGTTTCATCCTTCTGAAGCTCATTAGCATAAGCCCTACGCACATCTTCTGAAATATTAGGATTCGCCTGTGCTGGAAATTCCTTTAACCAATCTAATGTAATCGGCTCGATGCCTAACTTCTTGCAGCTGTAGCTGGCGGTATCCTTGGCTCTGCCTAGCGGCGACTGATACACTTCGTCTATACGATACTGCTCAATAACGTCTGCCAAAAGCTTCGCTTCTCGATGTCCCTTTTCTGTAAGTGTATCATTTACATAATCTGGGTCTCCATGTCTAACAAATAAAAGTCTCATTTCAATTTCCAAACCTTATAACTAAATCTTAATGCCACATTTGAGGCGGCTGTATATCTTATAATAACTTATCAACCATCTCCATTACCTTCTGAAGATTGGCAATATCAACCGTTACATCTCCAGTTTCAAGAGAATGGTTTGCATCTGGAATTACCACATATGTCAGTGACAACTCATCACTAAGCTGTGTGCACATATCGGTATCGCAAAGTGGATCAGCATCACCATGGAAAACAAAGCCCTCGCATGGATTTACAAAGGCAAAGGTTGTTTCTATTGGGGTGAAGATAATCTGATCTGCCTCCAGCTCATAGGTCATATTATATCTTGCAGCCAAAGCTGTACCGATACTTTTTCCTATGAAAACCACCTTTTCATAGTCCGTAAATACGATATCTTTTAACTGCTCCGTAACCTGCTCAAAAGCAGTATCAAAAGCCTGCTGACGCTTTTCCGCATCTGCTTTTATTACCGTGCCTGCCTCTGGCAAATCATACTTTATTTCTACGATTTCGTAATCCTTGTTTTTAGCAAGTTTTTTTGAATAATAGAGAAGTGGCTTATCTGTGTGATAGCCCACCCCAGGAAAGATAACTGCTAATTTCTTGCTCATAGTTTCCTCCAATCCCTCTACACTTCAAAGTCGAGGCAGCTTCTAATTTTTGTGTAAGGTCTAACCTTTCCATCTGCCACTGCTACATGCTCTGGGTGTACAGCGTAGCCCTTAAGAGCCTCCTCGCTCTCAAATGTGGAATCAAGCATCAAATCTGCATTTGAGCTGGCGAGACCATTGATATTTACCTTAATATCAATCATTCCTGGAATCTTTCCTGCAAGTCCTTCCAGACCTTCTTTGATTCCCTTCTTTACCTGCTCTTTTTCCTCAGCAGAAAGCTCATCCTTAAGTGTCCATAATATAATGTGTTTTACCATGTTTTTATCTCCTATCAGTAACTAATCTTTTACTTTTTCAACTGCAATTCTGCATAAGACATATAGTGTTTTACTGGGAAAATATCAGGCGCATTTTCCAACATCATATTCCAATGTTCCTCGTCCCATGCCTTAATCTGTTCCTCATTCATGGCTGCTCCCACACCTCTACAGGCGCGCATGCGACCATGCCAGCCATCTCTGGTGAAAGTGACCTCTATAGGAAACTCCTCACGCTTGATAATGTTAAAGTTGTCCAGTAACTCATCTGGCACAAATACTGGATGTATCGTATCTCCGTAGCTGGACCAATTTGGATTATGCTTTAAAATAATCTCCTCACTTTTTCCTGCCAATATATCCTCGTAAGGCAGCCAGCCCATGTATAAGATGAGAAGTTTTCCGTCAGGCTTCAGCATCCTGGCAAACTTTTCATTTATGACTTTAGGGTCCAAATACCAGATGCACTGGCAAACCGTGATTACATCGAAGGTGTTATCAGGATAATCAACCCGCTCAGCTGGACTTGCGTAGAAATCTAAATCCATTCCACTTTCAGCAGCAAGTCGTTTTGCCTGCTCAATCTGATTTTCAGAGATATCCGTTCCAATCCACTTGGCGCCGTATTTATACATGTTTCTTGGAAGGACTCCAGTGCCTGTTCCGATATCCAGTACGTTCTGCCCATCTTTGCAGAGGCCCAGCGATAAAATCTTCTGGTAAAACTCTTCTGGATAGATGTCTCTGTACTTTGCATAATCCTTTGACGTATTTCCCCAATCAAAGGAGTTTCCATAATCGATATCTGAAATCTGCATGTTGTCCCTCCTATTTTATTGTCTGATTATTGATGTTTTATTTATACTGTGCCGCTCATTTCATCCAAGCAATCCATATTCTTCCCTATAGTCATGGATATTATACTTCTCTGCTGCTATTGCGAAAAATTTATCATCCACCAATGGCCAAATCTCGCCAGCTTCCTCAGCAAGCTTCGCAGCACACTCAACCATTTCATATGAGTTGTCTTCGCCTGTTAAAAGCACCTGAATATTTGTGTTTACGAACCAAGGAGCCTTCTCCAATAGGCCGCTTTCTACGATGTCGCATACAACTTTTTTGTTATCAAATGGAATCTTTAGAAATGTAGGTTTCCACTCCTTTTTACCATCAATAGTGATATCTTCCAAGATAATGCACTGAGCCAATCCTGCATCATTGATTGCAATTCCCGCACTGCCAGAATTGAAATAATGTTTGTCACCATATGAATATTCTCCAGGGTAATGAGTGTGACCACAAAGCAGATAGTTGGCATCGATTTTTTCAAACCATTTTCTAGCCGCCTCACCATCAAGTGGTATTCTTTCGTTTGATTTTACTGGTGAACCGTGACAACATTTGATTGTTGGATATCCAGGCTTCTCATAATCAAAGGAAATAGGAAGCTTATCAAAGAAATCCAAATCTTCTTCTGTCAAAAGCTCGTAGGTAAAAAGTAAATTGCCACAGGCAGAATTGTAAATCCACTTTTCTTCATCCCTGCCTTCTAGCACCGCATTTCGATGATTAAGCATATACTCTTCCCTGTTTCCTCTGAGAAGCTGACATGTGTGAGTATCTATGAATTCATATAAATAATCCAGTGTTTCTCTCGTGTAAGGAGTGTCCGACACATAATCTCCCAGAAAAAGATATTCCTCGCACCCCTCTGCTTCCATGTAATCTATAACCGCCTTTAATGCCACAACGTTGCTGTGAACATCTGAAATAACTCCAATCTTCATGCCTCAAATCCTCTAGTCCTACTTAAGCACCTCTGTCCATTCAGCCTCTTTAAATCCAAGAAGCACCGCATCATCTGTAATAACAAGTGGTCTCTTTACAAGCATACCGTCTGATGCCAAAAGCTTGAATTTTTCATCATCAGACATCTCTGGTAATTTCTTGGTAAGCTCCATCTGTCTATAGAGCTGTCCGCTTGTATTAAAGAACTTCTTCAGCTCAACACCACTCTTCTTATGGGCATCCCTGAGAATCTTCTCATCTGGATGGTCGTCCTTGATATCGATTAGCTGATACTTGATTCCATTATCATCTAACCACTTTAAGGCCTTCTTACAGGTTGTACATCTTTCATAGCAATATACCTTCATATTAGTTTCCTCCTATGATTTGGTTTTACTCTTCTACAGGTTTGAAATGTTCCTTTTCGACTAAGCAGACAGGACATACAAAATCCTCTGGCAAATCCTCGAATTTTGTACCTGGCTCAACATCCCAATCAGGCTCTCCCACCTCTTCATCGTAAACATAACCACATACATCACATACATACTTCATAGCTCAACCCTCCATTTTCAATTCTAATTAGTTTTTCTTACTTGAAAAATTTGAATTCATCTACAGGTCCTATTACTTTTCATGAAAGAATTCTACTTCTTCTCCAAGAGGTCCATAACAAAATGCTACTTTCGCTGGCAATTCAGGTGTTGAAGCAATTACAACATCTGTTGGCTCTTTGAATACTTCGTACCCCGCAGATCTTACCTTCTCAATTATTTCATCCACATTATCAGTAGCGAATGCGATATGACGAATCGCCCCCAGCTCTTTGATGCCTTCACCGTTAGTAAATATTTCTAGCAGGGTATTTCCAGCATCAATCATGATTCCGTCTGGCCAGGTTCTAAGCATTTTTAGTCCAAGCAAATTGATGTAAAAATCCTTAGTTTTATTTAACTCTACTTCCGAACCGCATTTCATAGAAATATGATGTATTCCAGTAATCATAGCATCCTCCCATCTACGCATCTATTTCCAATTAGTATACTAAATCAGCAGATTGTTGCATAGCAGAATATAAAAAGAACCCGTGAAAATCACGGGTTACCATATTTTAACGTTCAAAAATCATCCGCACTTCCTTATTCATATCTAATTCCCCTCGTAATACCCATAAGAAATAACATGACATCTAGCAGCTAACATGGTATCTGCCTTAGCATATTTACTTTCAGTCCCATAATCTTTTATAAATCTACATTTTTCATCTTCTTGGCAGACATAATCAACATAGTCATTTAATCTAACACCTATATTCTTTAAACCAAGCTTTTCCATATATACTGGAGCCTTCATACCGATTTGAAAATCTCTACCTCCAGCTTCTAATTCAGATTGCCATCTTTCCTTTAGAAAATCATCCTTTTCAAATGGATTAAAATTCTGATTTTCTATATACAATCCCGCATTTTCTAGTCTTCTGCTGGGCTCTATGCAAATAACCTGTCCACCAGTTTTCACAGAGGCAATCATCTTTTTCAAGATTTCCTCTGGATTTGAAAGATGTCTTAGCACTGATTGACAAATTGCTATGTCATAATCAGCTGATGGGATGTAATCATTTAAGTCTGCCACTTCAAAACTAACTGTATCCCCGTGATTTGCGAATTGTTTTCTAGCATCTTTAATTAATTCCTCAGAAATATCTATCCCTTTATAACTACTTTCCTCAGGAACTAATGGCATCAACATCTGTGCCAAAAATCCATAACCACAACCAAAATCTATTATCTTTACAGGCTTATCTATCTTCCACACACACTTAACAAGGAATTCAAAATAATCATCATTCCACATATGCTGTCTGGTGCTAGTTAAATAATCCTTTTCTTTTCCCCAATTCTTCATGTTATTCACCCTTACATATATCTATTTGGTAATGCCCATAGAAGCATATATCTCCTCTATTACTGGCGACTTATACTCAATATATTTTTCTATATCATCAGGATATTTTCTTGCCGCCCCAAGTTTCACATTACCATACTTTTCTTTGTCCTGAGGATGACTTCTCAAGTAATCTCTGAATGCCAGATGTCTTTT
Organism: Pseudobutyrivibrio sp. 49; assembly: GCF_900100545.1. Taxonomy (GTDB): domain Bacteria; phylum Bacillota; class Clostridia; order Lachnospirales; family Lachnospiraceae; genus Pseudobutyrivibrio. The sequence goes on along the minus strand of NZ_FNDP01000026.1, from coordinate 5,513 downwards.
CAACTCTGCTGAATCCTCTGGGCATACATACAAGTGATGCGTCTGCAAATGCTTTTTTCCTTCATATTCAAATGCCTCTCGGCCTTCAATTCCCAGGTTTCCTTCATGAATATAACCATTCCCCGCTAATGCCTCGATTGCCTCACTGACATCATCAGGTTTTACCACCACATCTATATCAATAATTTGGAAGCACTATTACGTGTTTAGTTCTCATATCTGGTTCCCCAAACTTTCTGCATTTCATTTATTCCAAAATCAAGCATTCTTCCTTTTAGCTCGTCATTTTGAATTAGTATACTAAATCTGAAGTTTGTTGCATAGCAAAGCTACAATAAAAACTCCCTTATTTTCTGCTCTACAAGCTTTATGTCGATAGGTAAGTCTGTCGATTCCATTGTGGTAATTAAGTCCTTGCCCAGAAGGTAGCCATTCTTCTCATAATTCTGTATCTTTATAAAGTTCTTTGTAGCATACTCCATATCTGAAACAATACCTAAATGCTCCCAATAAAGAGTCTTTCGTGTTCTCAAATTTAGCACTGCAAAATCTGGATAAACTGTGTTATATCCCAATTCTAAAACTGGCTCATATTGATATGGAACCCCATACTTAGCTAGGGCATCAGCAATAATCTTCTCTGATTTAGAGCGCACCATTTCACCACGGTTGGTTTGATACATTCCCTCTTCGGGGTATGAATTACGTTGACCAGGATGTTCTTTGTACCATTCCTCGGCAAATAAGTAATCCGAAGGAACTAGAGGTTTTATCAATGCCCGCTTAGCGGGAGAATAGTTGTCATATTCTTTTATTTTTTCTATGTCATACCAATCTAAAAAATGAGTAAGTTTCTTTTCCAAAAATACTAACTGCTTATTCATCTCATTTTCATAATCTCGTTGGGCATATTTCGCAATATTTCTAACGTCTTTTCTCTTAACATAATGTCTAGGCTTATCTGCAGATTTTAAATAATACTGAGGACTACCATTACTGTATGAAATATAAACATGAGAGTTCGGTAAATCCTTATATCTAGCCACATTCCTATTAGATTTCTTTAATAATTCCTGTACTTCTAGCAATTGATACTCGAGTTCTTTCTTATAATTTTCTATTGTTTATTCCTCCATTCTTAAGTTTCAATGTCATTTACGGAACATACGACAAAACACCACTATTCTTCCGTAACCATTTTTGATAAATCAGGTGTCTTTACGGAATAATGGCTGGTTTGCATTTGATTTTACGTAGTAAATCTTAGCTAATCCTATAAAACTAGATCATATAGCGCACTATCCCTACGTAAAAAAAGACTATGTTCTCTCATTGTTCCGTAATCAGACAATAAATTAGAAAAACGCCTACGTAATAATTCCATATAAACTGTCAATATTCCGTAAACAGGCAATTCAATGCCTATCACCTGACCAAAATACAATATACAAAATCAAAATATAATCGAAAAAACGTGGCGAGCCGCCACAAAAGTGATAAAAAAAGATATGTTTTTATAACTTGTGAACAAATATAACACCTAGCTACCATTTTGTCAAATTTCAATTTACAACCATATTACATACACAAGTTATTTTAATATGCATGAGCATTAACCTGCTTTACTCATCAAACAACAAAAAGTTTTCTTAAATAAAAATGTCTTCCTAATAAAAAAAAGTTCATAATAGAAATCTCATGAGATATCTCACATAAAAAAGAACCCGTGAATCTCACGGGTTCCTACAAATCCTACAATATAACCATATGAACGCTCTTCCGGCCCTTCCGGCTCTTCAGACTCTTAATGCTCTTCCTTTTCACTCTCTTCCTCATCCTTATTCTCCAAGAATGGAAGAAGGAATTTATGATAAATCATGTCCAGGATGGCAACCATAGGGATAGCAAGAAGGATTCCTACCACACCAAACATCTTTCCACCAGCCACGATACCAATTAGAATCCAAAGGCCTGATACTCCAAGGGAATCGCCAAAAAGCTTAGGCTTGATTACATAGCCATCAAGTGTCTGAAGGACAGCCGTGAAAATCAAGAAAGCTACTGCATACCATGGCTCAACCAAAAGAAGCAGGAAGCCTCCAATTACTGCACCAATGGCAGGGCCGAATGTAGGGATAATGTTAAAGATACCAACAAGCACGGAAACAAGTCCTGCATATGGCATTCCAACTATTGTCATGAATATCGCATTTACAATACCAACTACCATTGCATCGATAAGGTTATAAACGATATAGCAGTTAAGAATCTTATCGCTTTGCTTGATTATATATTCAACCTTTTCATATTGATCTTTACATAGGGCTTTTAAGAATCTTGCGCCGCCAGCCTTAAGCTTATCCTTTTCAGCAAGGAAGTAAATTGAAAGCAAAAGTGCTATAAATGCCTGACCAACACCCTTTCCTACATCAGCTGTGGCTGACATAATTGTATCCATATTTTTAGAAGCATAATCCTTAATGGTATTTAACAAATCCTTTGAATTATTGACAAAACTACTTAAATCCAAAGTTGAATTTGATACGCCAATTGCAGTAAGTGTTCTCTGCAGCCCGTCCACATAGCCATTAAAATTCTGAGCGAAGATTTTAACGCTGTCTATCAGCTGAGGAATAACAAGAACACCGATAAATACCAAAATAACTATCAACAAAAGGAATGCGCAGGCATTACCCAGTGCAGCCTTTGTCTTTTCATTTTTAAGCTTTCCAAAAACTTTTCTTCTGAGAAACATTGCCAGCGGATTAACTATATAAGCTATGATTGCTCCAAAGAAAACTGTGGAAAAGAATCCCAGGAAAGAACCAATTATGTTTAAAACTGTGCCCAGCCTTATCAAAAGTACAAAAAGTACTACTCCTATGCAAATTGAAACGGTAAGTGGATACCAGGATTTATCTTTAAACTTTTTCATCATCCCTCCAGCAAATTAGAAAATCACTCTTTTTAATGCTTTTCTGTTACCTTTCTCAGATTCTATTACTAAATTTTCAAGGATTAACAATTGAATATTTCAATCAGGTAATAGATAACACCTTATATCTATAATTATGCAAACTAAAACTCCAAATGCAATGAATTAATTCTAAAAAATCTATTAAGTCTTCACATATTTATGATATTGTAGAGGTGTTTATAAAAAGAAGCTGTGATGAAATCACAGTTATACAAGACTTCTTGTAGGCAAGGAATCATAGAAAACACCTACAAGAATCCATATATTTTAGGAGGTATTCCATATGAAAATTGCAATGGCAAATGATCATGCAGGAACAGAAATGAAAAATGAAATTAAGGCATATCTTGAGAGTAACGGATATGAAGTTGTAGATTTTGGTACTTATGATGGGGAAAGCTGTGATCTTTCAGATTTTGTTTACCCAGCGTCCCTTGCAGTGGCAAAGGGCGAATGTGACAGAGGCATCTTCTGTGATGGCGTTGGCTACGGTAGCGCTCTTATCGCTAACAAAATCAATGGCTGCTATGCGGCAGTATGTCAGGATCCACTCTGCGCTACTCTCGCAAGACAGCATACTGATTCTAATATCCTCTGCCTGGGCGCAAAAATCATCGGTGGCTTAATGGCCATGGAAGTTGTAAAGACATGGCTTAATACAGATCCACTCATGGAGGAGAAATACCGTCGTCGTGTCCAGAAGGTTTGTGACATTAACGATAAGCATTGCGTACCTGTAAAATAGTAAACATGTGATTTATCCACAAAAAAGGGTAGCCTATGGAAAGCAATACACAATTTGAAACATATATAGCTGATGAAATAGAACGACATGACGGTGTGGCCATTCCAATAAGGTCCGGTCTGCTTCATCGCCTTTTGGTAAGACGATGCAAATGTGAAAATCTGCACCCTAATCCTGATGATGAGTTTTCACAGCCTTCAGTTGGCCCAAGTTATCGAATCATCTCGGACTATGAAAAAAAGTTTCTAAACTCTGAAAGAGTCTATCAAAATTACTTTATGGGTGAGGAACCAATAGTAGTGGAGCGAATTCATCCTGATGGCTATATGATTCTAAATGGTCATCACAGGTGGGCTGCGGCCATGAGACTGGGTTACCCAAAGATTCCTATTCAGGTGGTAAATGTAGTTCATAATCAGGAAATCAAAGAAATCGTTCAACATTCAGAGCACAACAAACGAGTTACCCTTGATTTGGACGAGGTTGTTTTCTACAACGGCAAGCAGGGACAGGCTGAAAAAGCACTACCATTTCCACTTAACAAGATTTACCCAGACAGGCTGAGATTGGGAATCCCTGCCTTGTTTAGAATGCTTGAAAAAAACGGTTTTGATATTTGGGTATACAGTATGAATTACTATTCTACTGATTATATTAAAGCCTTGTTGCGTAAATATCATTTAACTGCTACTGGTATAGTTACCGGTACCTCAAAAAGAACTAACCCTGAGGACAAAAAGCTGATGGAAGCACTTTATGTCGACAACTATCTATACACTCTACATCTCGATAATGCTGAAGTCAGTATGTTTGACAATGTAGCCAATGAATTCCGTGTATATCCAATCAATGATCCAGAACACTGGTCTAGAGATGTAATCAACATTATTAAGGAGCTACCTTCTTATGATTAATAATGCTGGTGAGAAAATGCGTATATCCTTCGATCTTGATGAGGTTTTGTTTGTGTCACCTGACACTCACAGGGTTGAAGAGCCACCCGCATTTCCCTTCAATAAAATTTATAAAGAACGACTGCGGCTGGGCACTCCTGCGTTGATTAATGAACTTCAGGAGCTCGGCTTTGAGGTATGGGTTTATACCTCCTCCTTCAGAACGGAAAGCTATATCAGACACCTATTTAGATTGTATAATATTCGTTTTGATGGAATAGTAAATGGTCAGAGACATCTAAAAGAAGTGCAGAAAGATAATACTACTATTCTTCCGCAGAAAATGCCAAGCAAGTACAGAATCGCCTTTCACATTGATGATGAAAAAATCATCGCTTCAAATGGAAAACAATATGGATATGAAACGTACCTTTTAGATGCTGAAGATGAATTGTGGAAAGAAAAAATATTGATACAGGCATACCATTTGAACGCTAAACTTAATTAACAAGGCCAGATGAGTCACACCTCATCCGGCCTTTAATTGTGCAAATCGAGTAGGAGGAATTTCTCATAAGTGAGAAATTCCGACCTCTCACACCACCGTGCGTACCGTTCGGTACACGGCGGTTCAATCAACTTAACAAGTAACACACCTTTCGGTGTAGTAATCTAACATTGAGACTAATCCAAATGAGGTTAGTCTCTTTGTACTTATAGCCTTTTGTACCCATCCATTGTGAGCGAGTCTTGCATATCTGTCTCCACAATAGGAGATGTTATACGCTGCCCATCTTGGTACGTCCAGCTTCATCAAATTCTTAGCTCTATTCTGCGGAGTCTTCCAATGCTTCCAAATACACATACGAAGTCTGAATCTGATGTTTCTATCAAGTTC
>NZ_FNDP01000017.1 GCF_900100545.1 Pseudobutyrivibrio sp. 49 | reverse complement strand
CCCTGATCAGGAGAATATTTATCTCTGACTAAATCATAAATAAAAGACCAATCAATAGCTTTATCTATAATCCTAAGAAGATGATCTTGAGGAACCAAGTCATCAGTACATACAAATTCAATCTGCTTTCTTGCCTTCTCATTCTGTTCTGTAATCATTATTCTAACCCCTTGTTTTGATAGTATTATTATACCAAAAAAGTAACTAGAACGCTTGTAAAATCAAGGCTTTCTAAGGATTTGGATAATCTAAAAATGAAAGAACTGGAGTCCGCAGACTCCAGTTCCTCCTTATTAAAAAGAAAATGTCGCGGCGGAAGCCGCGACACTTTGTCTACACTCTGAGATGTAGTTTCTGAAACTACATCTCATTTTTTGTATAAGGGGAAAGATATGGATAATTCTAGAAAACGACTTAATGAAATACTTCATCAGCTGGCTGAAATAGATTATGTTCATCCTGCTGATATTCCAAATATTGATTTATATATGGATCAGGTGCTGACCTTTTTAGATCAGGAGCTTGGTACTGTCCGCGAGGTAAACGAGGATAAGGCCATGACCAAAACCATGATAAACAACTACACTAAGAATCAGCTTATGCCACCTCCAGAAAAGAAAAAGTATTCCAGAGAGCATATGCTGAATCTTATCTTTATATATTACTTTAAGAATTTCTTGGGATTGAAGGATATCAAGAGTATTTTGGATCCAATCAACGACAAGTACTATGGGGACAGTGATGGTTTGTCTTTCTTTGATATTTATTGCGACATGGTAGGTTACGAGCGCAAGGTTGCAAAGGAAGTAACAAAGGATATTATCAAGAAGTACAACATGAGTCGCGAAGCCTTTGCTGACCAGGATGAGGAGAGCAAGGATGTGCTTCAGGATTTCACATTCATCTGTCTGCTTTCATTTGATGTATTCGTTAAGAAAATGATGATTGAACAGTATATTTCCAACCGTCGTAAAGATGAGGAAAAGGCAGACAATAGTTCCAAAGAAAAACCAAAAGAAAAGTGATTATTAGGTAGAAGGAACTATGTTTCTATGTTAGAATAATAGAACAAAGTTTCGAAAATAATCATAAATGTAAGGATAGTTTTGTTATGAATTTAGATTTTTTGAATGACAAGCAGCGAGAGGGGGTAGTCACCACAGAGGGGCCTGTGCTTATTTTGGCTGGTGCCGGTTCTGGAAAGACAAGAGTGCTTACACACCGCGTTGCTTATTTAATAGAGCAGGGGGTGATGCCCTACAACATCATGGCTATCACTTTCACTAATAAGGCAGCCAGAGAGATGAGGGAGCGTATTGATAATATCGTCGGCTTCGGTTCTGATGGTGTTTGGGTAGCTACCTTCCATGCCAGCTGTGTTCGTATTCTTCGTCGTTTCTGCGAGAATCTCGGACAGGGCTACAGCAGCAATTTTACTATTTATGATACAGACGATTGCAAGACCCTTATGAAAGAGGTTTGCAAATATCTTCAGATAGATACAAAGCAGTTTAAGGAGCGAACATTCTTAAATGTAATTTCTGATGCTAAGAACAAATTGATTGGTCCTGAAGAGTTTACTAATCGTGCCATGGGCGATTTCAATATGTCCCGTCAGGCTACAGTTTATCGTGAGTATCAGGCACGTCTTCGTCAGAACAACGCTTTTGATTTTGATGATTTGATTATGAAGACAGTTGAGCTCCTTCGTTTAGATGGAGATGTTCGTGCTTATTATAATGATAAGTTCAAATACATTATGGTAGACGAGTATCAGGATACCAATGCAGCGCAGTTTGAGCTGGTTCGTTTGCTTACTGGCGGTGCACAGAATCTTTGCGTAGTAGGTGATGACGACCAATCCATCTACAAATTCCGTGGTGCTGATATTTATAATATTTTGAATTTTGAGCAGCACTTCCCTGCAGCTCACGTTATTAAGCTGGAACAGAATTATCGTTCTACAGGCAATATTTTGGAGGCGGCTAATTCTGTCATTGCCAATAACGAGGGACGTAAGGAAAAGGCTCTTTGGACAGAGGCTGAGGATGGAGATAAAATTCAGTTCCAGCAGTTTGACAGTGCATATGAAGAGGCTAGCTTTATTGCCAGCAACATAGGTGCTTTGGTTCGTAAAGGCGAAGCAGATTACAAGGATTGTGCAGTACTTTATCGTACCAATGCTCAATCACGTCTTATAGAAGAAAAAATGATTTATGAGGGTATCCCTTATAAGATTGTTGGCGGTGTTAATTTCTATAGCCGTAAGGAAATCAAGGATGTTCTTGCTTATTTAAAGACAGTTGATAATGGTAGTGATGATATTGCTGTTCAGCGTATCATTAATATTCCTAAGCGTGGAATTGGTGCTACCACTATCACAAAGGTTTCTGATTTTGCCAGAGAACGTGGTCTTAATTTCTACGAGGCACTGCTTCATTGTGAAGAGGTACCATCTATTGGAAAGGCAGCTACAAAGATTCAGGGCTTTACCAGCTTAATAGAGAAGCTGCGTCAGATTGCAAAAGAAGAATCTGTATCAGCACTTGTTGAAGAGATTTTGGATCAGACGGATTATGTGGCAGAGCTCAGAGCCGAGGGCACTGATGAGGCTAAGGCTCGTATTGAAAATATCGACGAGTTACTTACAAAGGCAGTTGCCTACGAAAAGGATGCAAGAGATGACGGTGAGGAACCTACATTGTCAGGATTCTTAGAAGATGTTGCTCTTGTAGCAGATATTGATAGCTATGAGGAAAGCGACAATTACGTGGTGCTTATGACACTTCATGGCGCTAAGGGATTGGAGTTCCCACGTGTTTATATGGCAGGCATGGAGGATGGATTGTTCCCAGGTCAGGCAGCTATCTTTGATGGTGGCGGAGCAGACTCCGAGCTTGAAGAAGAGCGCCGTCTTGCTTACGTAGGAATCACCCGTGCCCGTGAGCATCTTACAATGACTGCAGCACGTATGAGAATGGTTCGTGGCGAGACAGCCTTCCATAAGATTTCCCGCTTTGTAAAAGAGATTCCTGAAGAGCTAGTAAAGGGCAATCTCTGGGAACCAAAGCCTATGGATGATTACAGCAGCACTCCTATTGGAGAGTACTCTGTCTACCAAAAGCCTTCAGGTTTCGGTAAGCCATTTGCTGCCTCTACAAGCTATGGTACAGCAGGTTCCACAGCAGGGAAAGGAAAGGGCAGCTACAGCGCCAGCAGATATTCTGTAGGTAGCTCCACTACTGCAGTTGCTAATAAGAACGGCACAAAGATTGAGAAGAGTGAATTGGATTATGGCATCGGCGACCGCGTCAGCCATATCAAATTTAAAGAAGGGACAGTTAAAGATATTATAGATGAAGGTCGCGACTACGAGGTCACAGTAGAGTTTGATGGTGTCGGCGTAAAGAAGATGTTTGCGTCCTTCGCAAAGTTAAAGAAAGTATAGGTGTAATTTATGAAACGTGGTGAAGTTGTACAAGGTAAAGTAATAAAAGTAAACTTCCCTAACAAAGGTATAGTTGAGACTGCTGAGGGAGACCGCCTTCGTGTAAAGGGTGTACTTCCAGGTCAGACAGTTTCTGTAAGAGTTAAAAAGAGTTCAAAAGAAAAGGCTCAGGGTAATCTTCTTTCAGTGGATGCGCCATCTCCTCTTGAGATGGACTGTCCAGCTTGCGTGCATTTTGGAAAGTGTGGTGGTTGTACATATCAGTCACTTCCTTATGAGCAGCAGCTTAAGATTAAAGAGGGCATGATTCATGACCTTATGGCACCAGTTATCGGTGAGGATGTTTGGAATGCCACATACGAGGGAATCAAGGCCAGCCCTAAGCAGTTTGAATACAGAAACAAGATGGAGTTTTCTTTTGGTGATGAGGTAAAGGATGGTCCTATTACTCTTGGTATGCACAAAAAGGGTAGCTTCTATGATGTTGTTACAGTAGATGGCTGCCAGATTATCGACGCAGATATGAGACGCGTTCTTACTATCACATTGGATTACTTCGCAAATGCGAAGCAGCCATATTATCGCAAGAATACACACGAGGGATATCTCCGTCATCTTCTTGTTCGCAAGGCAGCAAAGACTGGCGAGATTCTTGTGGATTTGGTTACAAGTACACAGATTTCATCTATCTATGAAATAGCTCTTTTAGAGGGATGGAAGCAGGCTCTTATTAATTGCCCTGATTGGGAAGGAAAGCTTACAGGTATCCTTCATACAAAGAATGATAGAGAAGCAGATGTTGTCTGCGATGAAGGTACAGAAATTCTCTATGGTCAGGATTGGTTCAAGGAGGAGATTTTAGGACTTTCATTTACAATCACTCCATTCTCATTCTTCCAGACTAATTCACTTGGTGCAGAAGTGCTTTACAGTACAGCACGTGATTTTATTGCTGGCGGAGCTGACGGGGCAGAGGTATATGACCTTTATTCTGGAACAGGTACAATTGCTCAGGTTATTGCACCTGCAGCAAAGCATGTAACAGGTGTAGAAATCATCGCTGAGGCAGTTGAGGCAGCAAAGGACAATGCTAAGCTCAATGGCCTTGAGAACTGTGATTTCATCGCAGGAGATGTACTTAAGGTTCTCGATGATATTACTGAGAAGCCAGATTATATAATCCTTGATCCACCACGTGATGGCATCCATCCAAAGGCACTTGATAAGATTATCGATTACGGTGTAGATTCACTTGTTTACATCTCATGCAAGCCTACCAGCTTAGCTCGCGACCTTGAGGTATTCCTCGCCCGCGGCTACAAGGTCACACGCCTTGCCTGCGTTGATATGTTCCCAGGAACATATCATTGTGAATCGATTTGTGCATTGACTAGAAAATAAAAACAAAGGGGTACATATCATAAGATATGTGCCCCTTCAATTTTTATCTTACATCATCATCGTCGTCTTCAAAGTCAATGTCGCCGCCCATGTATTCACGGCCTACAACACGCTTTGCTTCACGTTGCTGTTCTACCTGAACAGAAAGCATTTCTTTAACGTTGGCAGAATTCTTTACATTTCTAATTTCGAATGTGCCAAGGTTCTTATCTGAGGAACTTACAAAGATAGAACCAACCCCAAATATTCTCTGCCCAAGGCTTCTCTTAAGCTGAAGGTCGAGGATTCTGTATAATCTCACTTCGTTTTGAACAAGATTAAAAAATCCAGTCTCAACAAATAATCGATCCTCGCTCATGCTATATTTAGTAAAACTAAGTGGAAGTCCAAAATGTCTTTTTCGGTCATGCCATAAAATATTAGCCATTATTATCCTCCTAATTAATTGATATTTTAACTAATTATAATCGTTATTACTCATTAAAACAATTAGATGCATATATTGTCAAAATAATAAACATGTTGATATTCACTGAAAATTATGCAATAATGTCAAAGTAGTATAAAAATAATAAAGGAAGCGAGGTAAATTTGATGCGTGTGATGAACACAGAGATTGTAACTGAATATCGTATGAAGACCTCGGTTTTGGAATTTTAATATGATTTTCGACCGTGGCTAATTTGTCACGGTTTTCTTATGCCTTTTTCAGGTAGATTTCCATTATAGGTCTCCATACATATTTGTATTTTGAAAATGATAGGAGACTAAGAAAATGAATAATTTAAATACTAAAGAACAGATTACTAACGGTGAGAAACTTGGACGAATTTCTGAGGTACAAAAGAACAGCTTCAAAATAAAGTTTCAAGGACAGGATATTCCTGCAAAATTAAAGGGGGTTTTCTATGAAGAAAGCGCTGATAAATTGCCAGTAGTAGGTGATTATGTAAGCTTTACATACAATCCGAATGGTGATTCCATGATACAGTCAGTGCAGGACAGAAAAAGTTTTTTGCAGCGACCAGATCAGGCAAAAACAGGTGTCATGCAGTACATGGTAGCCAACGTAGATTATGTTTTCATAGTCACATCATTGAATGAGGATTACAGCTACAACAGAATTGCAAGATATGTGAGCGTGGTTCTTCAGGGCGGTGCTACACCTGTTGTGATTCTCACGAAATCAGACCTTTGCAACAACGTAGGCCGCTACATTCGTGAGGTGGAAACAATTTCAGAAGATGTGAGGGTTCACGCTATATCTGCCATTTACGATATAGGCATGAATGAGCTGGAAGAATACCTTCAGCCAGGCAAAACAATCTGCCTAATGGGTTCCTCTGGAGCAGGAAAATCCACACTTCTCAATGCAATCACAGGAGAAGAAATCATGAAGACTTCTGCTATTAGAGAATCAGATGATACAGGAAGACATACCACTACCCACAGGCAGTTAATAGAGTTGCCAAATGGAGTTTCTATCATCGATACTCCCGGCATGCGTGAGCTTGGAATGGCCATGGTAGAGGATGGAATTGATAGCACATTCTCGGATATTATCGAGCTTGAAAGTAGATGTAAATTCAGCAACTGCAGACACGATACGGAGCCTGGTTGTGCTGTGAAAGCTGCCATAGAAAGTGGAGAATTATCACTGGAAAGATTTCAGCTATATCAAAATCTTGGTCAGGAAAATACAAGAAATTATGCCAAGAAAAAGGAGATTTCCAAGTGGGCAAAGGCCTATAAGAAAAGTAAAAGTACAGGAAGGGTTCATGCAGATTTTTGAAAAGCATCTTGGAGTGGTGGGATCAGTAGATGGAGATATCTGTCAGGTGAGATATTGGGAATTTCTCATCCCTGCAAGAATTCTATCAGACCTGTCACAGAAGCCTATAGCTGGCAGCGATGTAATATTCGAGTGGAACCACAAAGGGGAATCCAGAATTATTAAGGTATTTAAAAATTTGCTGGAATAAAATTGGAGAAGTGAATTAAAGATAAGTTTATCTCATAATATAAATATTCATTATAATTACCCATTGACTTCCATATGTGACACTACTATAATCTACTCAATTTAGAAAGCGAGGATAAAATGATTTACAGATTAACTCTAGTCGATTCGATGAATAAGGATTCGAAACCCGTGGATATGAAGCAGGGGTCTAATTCTTGTACAATCGATGAGGCATGCTATATGAGTTGATATATCATTTTATAAGCATAGGGACTAATCTAGCCTCATCAGACTATCATCTGATGGGGCTTTTTTTATACCTATTTACATTCGCTTAAATAGAATCAAGGAGGCTAGATATGGAAGGCAGAGAGAAAGTTGTAAACGAATTTTATGCACAGTATGTGGAGGACAATCGCCTCGACAGATCTAGACGTGGACAGATGGAATTCATCACCACAATGCATTATATTCATCAGTATTTGAAGCCTGGTATGAAGGTGGCTGAGATTGGCGCAGGAACAGGTAGATTATCAATTGACCTTGCAAAACAGGGGTATGATATGACATCCGTGGAATACTCAGATGCAAACTTCGCAAAGCTTCAGAAAAATGCTGAAGGAATTGATAATATCAGGGTGCTTCAGGGAGATGCAGTTAATCTTCATCAGCTGGAGGACAACACTTACGATGTAACACTTCTCTTTGGACCTATGTATCACCTTTATTCAGAAGAAGATCAGCTTGCAGCACTGAAGGAAGCTTCTCGTATAACAAAGCCAGATGGAAAAGTATTTATCGCATTCATTTCAGTATATGCAATCATGTACACAAACTACCTGATTGAACAGTGTGGCGATATGAGATATGGATTGGAGGAGAACTACACAGAAGACTATAAAGTAAAGCATTTCCCAGAGCAGTTGTTTACAGGTTTTGACATAACAGAGTTTGAGGAGCTTGTAGATAAAACTCCACTTAAGAGAATAAAAACTCTTGCAACAGATGGTGTCATCGAGTTGGTAGAAATTGGTAATGAAAATTTCAAACTAAGCGAAGAAAACTTTGAGGTATACAAGAATTATCATCTTGCAATGTGTGAAAAGAGAGAGCTGTTAGGTAGCTCAAATCATCTGCTTGTAATCTGTGATAATCAATAATTTAATTCGTATATACGATAACAGACGGGAGGACAGAAAAGATGATTTTAGAAGAAGAAACCTACGAACTTAATGGCCATATAGTAACTCTCAGAGCACCACAGCCGGAGGATGCTGAAATGCTTACAGAATATTTGAAAACGGTTTGCGATGAAACTCCTTATTTGTCTCAGTATGGAGATGAAGTAAAAATCACTCCAGAAGATGAAATTAAGTTTATCGAAAGACGCAACGATTCAGAAACAGGATATTTGATTTTAGCCTTTGAAGATGGTGAGTTTGCAGGAAATATGTCATTTGAGAGAGTGGGAACCAGCAGAAGAGCAAAACACAGAGCAAGCATCGGCATAGCCTTCTTCCAGAAAAATACAGGCCATGGACTTGGACGACTAGCATTAACTCGCCTTATTGAGCTGATAAAGGAGTCAGGCTACGAGCAAGCGGAGCTTACAGTTCTTGAAGGAAATGAAAGAGCAAAGCTTCTTTACGAATCTCTTGGATTTAAGGAAACAGGAAGAATTCCAAAAGCAAATAAATATGATGATGGTACCTTCAGAGATGATATCCTAATGGTAGCTGAATTATAAAAAATAAACCCTTGAGTGGTCAGTGCACACCCAAGGGTTTTTCATACTAAAATATTTATTTTATAACTGTGCTGTACAGTGTGGGCAACGAGTTGCCTTGATATGAATCTTGCTGTAGCAGTATGGGCAATCCTTCTCTGTTGGCTCAGCAGCCTCAGCATCTTCTTTGTTCTTCTTTACAAGAGCAGTAGCTCTTTCTGTAGCTCTGTTAAGACCCTTGATGATGCAGAAGATTACAAGTGCTGTGATAAGGAAATTAATTACAGCAGTAATGAAATTTCCGTATGTAAGTGTTGGAGCTAAATCACCGCTTCCAAGTGTAACCTTAAGCTCAGAAAAATCTGTGCCACCAAAGATACCAAGGATAGGTGTAAGGATGTCCTCGTTCAAAGATGTAACGATAGCTGTGAATGCACCGCCGACGATAACACCGACTGCCATATCCATTACGTTTCCACGCATGATAAATTCTTTAAATTCTGAGATGAAACCTTTTTTATCGCTCATAGTGACCTCCCTTGTGAAAAATATTTTAAACTTTAACCATTATACCAATATTGAAATAAAACATAAATAAGAAAATGAGGCAAAAAAGACAGCGACAACAAGGAATTAAAGCGCTTACTGTTTTTTTTCAGGGGCAATTAGGATATAATAGATTTACTGTCGAAATCGGAATTGCGGATCCGATAATACGAAAAATAATTTAGAAAGAATAAAGTAGGAGAATTTGTTATGGGTTTATTTGACAAGAAGAAAAAAGAGGAAAACATTGAGGTTGCAGATACAGATGTAACAACCAATGTTGAAACAGGAAGACGTTTTTCTGTAATTATAGATGGCATCACAACTATGCTTGATGGCAACGGTAGCATCATCACAGGCCAGCTTACAGGAAAGATAGTTAAGGGCGATAAGGTATTCGTTTGCATGCCAGCGTCAAAGTCTATCCAGTGCGAGGTTCAGGCTGTAGAGGCTTCAGCAGATGGAAAAAGCTCTATCGTTGAAGAGGCTGAGGATACAAAGGTTTCACTTCAGCTTACACTTCCAGATGATGCTCAGATTAAGAAGTATGCAGTGGTTACAAATATCGAGCCACAGGAGAAGATTAATCCACGAGTTTCTATTGAAAATCCAGCACTTTCAGGTATTATCAATGGTCTTACTACATATGCACAGGACAATGCCTTCCATGGCACAGTAGCATATTGGGCAAGCCACGCTCATTTCCTTACACCTATCAAGATGGATCAGGAGCCAGAGGTTAACGAGCAGGGGGTTTCAGTTATCAAGAAGGATACAAAGATTGGCTTCTACATGCTCAAATCTACAATCAAGCTTGCAGGTACACCTGAAGATCAGGACAACATGGTACTTCCACTTTTCACTGATTGGGATGCACTTCGTCGTTGGACAGGTCTTGCGGATGATGGCGCTAAGATTCACACACAGATTCTTAGCTTTCAGGATGTATATGCTATGCTTAAAAGAGGCAATGTATACGCTGGTATAGCTATCAATCCATTCAACAAGGTTCCATGTACACTGCCAATTCCTTATCTTGATACAATTGTTAGCACACCTGGATATCAGGCTGAATTTGGTCCAAAGGAAGGTGCTGCACAGGGAAATGTGCAGGAGCAGAAGATTCCAGCAGGTCAGAAGATTCTTCTTGGTGTTCCAAAGGAATGCGAGGAGAATGAGGCTATCCGCGGAAAGCTTGTAGAGTACGGTCAGTCACATGATGAGATTAAGTCTATCAGCTTCCTTACAAAGGTTGAGGAAGAGACAAAGGCTGTTCGTCATCTCGTAGTTCTCGAGTTCCCAGAGGGATACGAAAAGGAAGAGATGAAGGTTCACATGGAGGCTATCTATCAGGAGATTCGACCACTTGCTCACGAGATTCAGGCTATCGAATATGCGCTCAAGGGGGCCATTCCAGCCGTAGACAACGTCGTAAATCAGCACTCAGATAAGATGCTTATTTACACTGCATAATTAGAGGAGCAGCTTTTTATATTGGGGGGATAATTGAATATGAAGTTTGATGTGAAGAAGACTGTGCAGATGGGCTTCGGCTTTCTTAGCATCTGCGCATTTTGGCAAATGTATAATGCCCTGATTCCGCTTGTGCTCACCAACACCTTTCATTTGGATGAGACCATCTCTGGTGTAATCATGGCTATGGACAATGTCTTTGCTTTGTTTTTACTACCATTCTTTGGTGCAGTTTCAGATAAGTGCAAAAGCAAAATGGGGCGCCGCAAGCCATTCTATTTGTTCGGAACCATTGCAGCAGTAGTGCTCATGCTTATGCTTCCACTTGTGGATAACAGTTACTATGCAAATCCATCTATGGGGAAGGAGATTTTCTTCATAGGTATATTGGGAGCTTTGCTTGTGGCAATGGGTACCTATCGTAGTCCTACAGTTGCCCTTGTTGCAGATTGCACTATTAAGCCACTTCGCTCTAGAGCAAACGCCATTATTAATTTGATGGGAGCATTGGGTGGAATCATATATTTGATTGTTGCGGCTGTTTTCTACCCTGCCTCAAAGACAAGAGATTTGCCACATGTTAATTACATGCTGATTTTCATGGTGGTGGCAGGAATTATGCTTGTTTCATTATGTATCGTCATGATTAATGTAGATGAGGTACAAATGAGAAAGCAGGTGGAAAACTATGAGCTTCTTCACCCAGAAGAGAATCTTTCTGTTGAGGATGAAAGTGGTAACGAGATGTTGCCACCTGATGTGAAACGCTCACTGAGATTTTTGCTTTTCTCTGTCGCCCTGTGGTTCATAGCATATAATGGCATGGAGACATGGTTTACTACCTACGCTGTAAAGATGTGGGATATGGCGCTTGGTGATGCTTCCAGATGTATGCTGGTTGCCAATGCAGGGGCAATCATATTCTTTATACCGTCAGGAATGCTGGCATCAAAGATTGGAAGAAAGAAGACAATACTCCTTGGAATAGTATTACTGGGAGGCAGCTTCTTTGCTGGATTCGTATTTACGTTATTATCCGGAACCTTTTCACCAATCTTGTATTTATTTTTTGCAACTATGGGCGCAGGCTGGGCATTCATCAATGTCAACTCCTTACCTATGGTTCTTGAAATGTGCAGAGATTCAGAAAGTGGTAAATTCACAGGATATTATTATACATTTTCAATGGCAGCTCAGATAATCACTCCGATTGTTGCAGGCTGGCTGCTTGCTCATGTGGGATATATGACATTATTCCCATATGCAACAATATTTTCCTTCTTAGCATTTCTCACAATGCTCTTTGTAAAGCATGGTGATGTAGATGTAGAGGTAAGAAGAGGCTTAGAGGCCTTTGAAGATATGGATTAATTATGGGGCTCCCGTTGGGAGTCCTTTATTATTAGGTTTGATTTGACTATAATTAAAAATATCATCGTTAAGAAGGACAGAGATATGAATAAGAAATTAAAAAGAGCATGTGACAGAATTAGATTGTCCTGGTACCGAGTATCAGGACGTACAAAAGGGGGAAATGGGGCAATGAATAAGCCAGTTGTTTGGGCACATAGAGGTGCCAGCGGATATTTACCAGAAAATACACTTCCAGCTTTTCAAAAGGCTATTGAGATGGGGGCTTATGGAATCGAGCTTGATATCCACAAGACTAAGGATGGTCAGCTGGTAGTTATCCACGATGAAAAGATAGATAGAACATCAGATGGAAAAGGTTATGTTAGGGATTACACTTTAGAGGAGCTTCGTAAGTACAATTACAATGCGACAATGCCTGAAGCCTGCCCTCATGCAGATATTCCTACAATGCGAGAGGTTTTCGAGCTTATTAAGCCAACCAATCTTCATATCAATATCGAGATTAAGAATGGTGTTTATTTCTACGAGGATATAGAAAAGGATATCATCGCCATGACTAAGGAATTTGATATGGAAGACAGAGTAATCTATTCTTCCTTCAATCACTACAGCATCATGAAGGTGAAGGAGCTTGATCCTGAAGCACACACAGGCTTCCTTTATATGGATGGCACTTTGGATATGCCTGAGTACGGTAGAGACCACGGAGTGGAGGCCCTTCACCCTGCTCTTTACAATGTTCAGTATCCAAATTATGTGGAGCGTTGTCACGAGTATGGTCTGAAGATTAACAGCTGGACCATCAACTCAAAGCAGTATATGAAGATGGCATGTGAGATGGGAATTGATGGCATCATTACTAACTATCCAGATACAGCACTTGAAATAGTAGCCAGCTTTAATTAAGGCAAAATATAGGGGAAAGTTTTATGAATTTTAAAGACATATTTATAGAGGATAAGGATTTTGCAAATGCTATGCAGGATACCATTCTTCCTTTTATGAATGGAAAATTACAGGACGGTTACTTCGTAAATACGGATGGTCTAAATCTTCATTATCAGATGATGATTAATCCTGCAGAGAAGGCATCTATAGTTATCAGTCACGGTTACTGCGAGTTTGCTACCAAGTTTACAGAGACAATCTATTACTTCTATAAGATGGGGTATTCTGTATTTATTGTGGAACACAGAGGACATGGTTTTTCAGATAGACAGGTGGAAGGCTTTTCAAAGGTATATGTGGACCGCTTCGAAAACTATGTGAAAGATTTTAATCAGTTTATAGAAAAGATTGTTATTCCAGAAAGTAAAACAAAGCATCTCTATTTATTCGCCCATTCAATGGGCGGAGGTATCGGTGCCATGTATCTGGAAAAATATCCAAAGGTTTTTGAAAAGGCGGTTCTCACTTCGCCAATGATAAGACTGGTTACACATAACATTAACAGTTTCGTGGCGGCTATTGTTTGCATACTTTCATACTTACCTATGTTTAGTAAGAGATATCTGCCAAAGCATCACGATTATGACCATACCTTCAAGTATCCACATTGCTCGGCGATGTCAAAGGCAAGATACACCTATCAGTACAATGAGCGTGAGAGGGAGCCACATTATCGCACCAATGGAGCTACCTTTGCATGGATAAGAGAGGCACTTAATGTTTCTAAAAAAATTCTTAAAAACGCCCATTTGATAGAAATTCCTGTTATACTAATGCAAGCATCCAAGGATACACTGGTAATGTCAGATGCCCAGGAGCACTTTTGTCAGAAGGCTAAGAATTGCAAGCTGATTCGTTTTGAAGGAAGTAAGCACGAGATATTTAATGCCACTGACGAGATTATACAGGACTATTATTCTAAGATTTTCGAGTATTACGAGAATTAGAGCTATGGAAAATTGTAAGGAGATTTATTATGTCAGATCAGGATTTTAGAGAATTTGACCCAGAGGAAACAAACGAAGTTGTTGATGCAGACGTAGTAGATACTACACCAGAAAAGGACAACAACTCTTCAAATGATAATAATGATAAGAAGCCAACTGAGTTTTGCTATATGTGTCACAGACCAGATACTATCTGTGGCCCACTTATCAAGATGGCTCCAGGAATGGGTGTCTGCAATGAATGCATGCAGCGTACTTTCGATTCTATGGGTAGCTTTGGCTTTGGCGGCGGAGACAACTCCAAGAGCAATATGGATATGAATAAGATGCCAAACATCAGCTTTTTGAACCTTGGCAGTCTTTTTGGAGAAGGCCCAAAGGTTAAGAATGCTCATGGTGCAGCATCAAGCCAGGCAAAGGAAGACAGACCAGCTCCTGCCATCGATATCAATAACATCATTCCACCACACAAGATTAAAGCCATGCTTGATGAGTACGTGGTTGGACAGGATTACGCTAAGAAGGTTATGTCTGTAGCTGTTTATAATCACTATAAGCGTGTAGCCACAGGCACAATGGACGACATCGAAATCGAGAAGTCAAATATGCTTATGCTCGGACCTACAGGTTCTGGAAAGACATATCTTGTTCGTACACTTGCAAAGCTTCTTGATGTACCTCTCGCTATCACAGATGCTACTTCTCTTACTGAGGCAGGCTATATCGGGGATGATATCGAGTCGGTTGTTAGCAAGCTTCTTGCAGCAGCTGGAAATGACGTTGAGCGTTGCCAGCAGGGTATCATCTTCATCGACGAGATTGACAAGCTTGCAAAGAAGAAGAATGCAAATCAGCGTGATGTAAGTGGTGAGTCAGTGCAGCAGGGGATGCTTAAGCTCCTTGAGGGTGCTGATGTTGAGGTGCCTATCGGTGCATCCAGCAAGAACGCAATGGTTCCTACCACAACAATTAATACAAGAAATATTCTATTCATCTGCGGTGGAGCTTTCCCTGCAATGGATGAAATCATAAAGGCAAGATTAAATAAGCATTCATCAATGGGCTTCATGGCTGATCTTAAGGACAAATACGATGATGATAAGAATATCCTTCAGAAGGTTACTGTTGAAGATTTAAGAGAGTTTGGTATGATTCCAGAATTCATCGGACGTCTTCCTATCGTGTTTGCTACAGAGATGCTTGATGAGGATATGCTTGTACGCATCTTAAGAGAGCCTAAGAATGCTATTATCAAGCAGTACGAGAAGCTTTTAGAGCTTGATGAGGTTAAGCTTGAGTTTGAAGATGCAGCTTTACATGCTATCGCAAGAAAGGCACTTGATAAAAAGCTTGGTGCCCGTGGACTTCGTTCTATAATAGAAGAGTTTATGCTTGATATTATGTACGAGATTCCAAAGGATGATAATATCGGTCAGGTTATTATCACAGAGGACTACATCGAGAAAAAAGGTGGACCAAGAATCATGGTCAGATCAGCTGGATTAATACCAGAAAGAGCAGCTGCAAATTAGAAAAAAACACCTGTCAATTAAACATCAGACCGACAGAGTTTGTTGGTGGCAGTTATAGAAACTAATATTGTTGCATAAATGGTTTAATTGATAACATTTTGGAAAATTTGTACAAAAAATTCCGACATTTTCTTTACTTTGATAAAGTCTTTTGCTAAACTATCTTTAGTCGAGAGAAGCTCGGCAAGTAATATATTGGAGGTACTTTAGCATGAGCAAAGGTACAGTTAAGTGGTTCAACAATTCTAAGGGCTACGGATTTATCTCAGACGAAGAAGGCAAGGACGTATTCGTTCACTTCAGCGGCATCAACTCAGAAGGTTTCAAGACTCTTGAAGAGGGTGCTACAGTTGAGTATGAAGTAACCGATGGTGCAAAGGGACCACAGGCTGTTAACGTAACAGTTGTACGTTAATTAGCACCACAGTTAATCATTATTTTGGGTACCTTTGGTTTTGTTATGAAAAACGGGATTTAAAGGCAATACAAACATGTGATTAAGGGGAGAGGCAGCGTAATATTTATATTACGCTGCTTTTGTTTTATAGGAGGATTTTTGAAAAGAGTAGTTAGATTTTTATTAAGGACAATATCGATGCTTATAGCAGCCACAGGTATATTCCTGGTGGCTTCTTATTTCATACAGAATTATACAAATAAGGAAATAGATTTGAACCCTATGGTGGACGAACCGGTAGTGGTTGAAAGTGTTTCCTATGATAGATATGCATATCAACACCTTAATGATGAGACCAAAGTAACATACGATCAGATTTATAACTGTATGACGGAGTATAGTGAAAAAATCACTGTATCTACAAAGGATAACTCAACTCTCCAAAAGGCCTATGAAGCTGTTATGGCAGATTATGGAGATTTATTCTGGGTAAATGGTTATAAGTACAATACCTATACCAGCGATGATAAGGTTGTCAGCATAGAGTTTTGGCCAAAGTATACTATGTCCAAGGATCAGAGGGATGTGTACAAGGCTTCAATCGAGGCTACTGCTGACGAATGGCTTTCTGGAATCAGTCAGGATGCCAGTGATTTCAAGAAGGCACTTTATGTATTTGAAACATTAATTGAGAATGTTGATTACAACACTGACAGTGAGGAAAATCAAAATATTCTCAGTGTATTTTTGTATCGTTCTACTGTGTGCCAGGGCTATGCTGATGCGGCATGGTATCTTCTTGATAAGCTGGGAATAAAGAGCACTGTTATTACAGGAACTGCAAACGGAGAAAGCCATGCATGGAATCTGGTATATCTTGATGGTGCCTATTACTACATGGATGTCACTTGGGGCAATAGCAAATACCTGGATGGAAATAATGACACCGCAAAGCGTGTGAACTACGCTTATTTTGCCATGACTACTGAGGAAATCAGTCAGAATCACGTAATTACTGTGGATTTTGAGGTGCCAGAGTGCCTGTCAAATGCAGATAATTTCTTTGTTCACGAAGGGCTTTATTACGACTGGTTCGGTGTAGATTCAATAGGAAACAGACTTGCACAATCCTACAATAACGGTGAGGCAGAAATATCTTTAAAATTTAGTAATTCTGACCTATATTCCAAGGTAATTAACTATTTTATAGATGAAAATCACCTGTCTGATTATTGTAGAGGCATAAACTCTGTGTACTATTTACTAGATGAGAATGCAAATGTCCTTACAATTCAATGGGTAAAACGGTGATAATACACACGTGGTTTTGAAAACTACATGTCGCAAGAATAAAAACTATTTACGTGGAACAGGCCTCGTGCTATAATGTCGGTAGAAAAAGCGGAGGAATACTAGGTAGATGTATAAAATTATTCTTGATAGCTGCGGAGAACTTACTGAGGAAATGAAAAAGGATGGTCATTTTGTTAATGTACCACTCACTCTGGAGATAGATGACCAGCAGATTATAGATGATGATAGCTTTGATCAGGCAAGCTTCATTAAGGCTGTAGCAGAAAGCCCTAATGCACCAAAGTCAGCATGTCCATCACCAAATGCATACATGGTGGAGATGGATTGTGAGGCTGAGAATGTTTATGTAGTTACACTTTCAGCTCAGCTTTCTGGTTCATATAATAGCGCCTGCCTTGGCAAAGATTTATACGAGGAGGACGATGAGTCTAAGAACATTCACGTTTTTGATTCAAAGTCAGCTTCTATCGGAGAGACACTTATCGCTCTTAAGATTGCAGAGTGTGAAAATGCAGGCATGTCTTTTGAACAGGTTATTGAGACTGTAGATGCTTATATCGAAGGTCAGCACACCTTCTTTGTGCTGGAGACTCTCGAGACATTTAGAAAGTCAGGTCGTTTATCAGGTTTAAAGGCTGCTATTGCTGAGACATTAAATATTAAGCCTGTAATGGGCTCTACAGAGACAGGTTATATTCAGCAGCTTGCTAAGGGCCGTGGAATGAACCAGACTATCGACAAGATGACTAAATGCGTCATGGATGTTACCACAGATTGTGAGAACAAAATTCTTGCAATTTCTCATTGCAACTGCCCAGAGCGTGCACTATCATTAAAGAAAAAAATGGAGTCGTTGGCCACATTTAAGGAAATCTTCATTGTAGATATGAGAGGCGTCAGCACAATGTACGCAAATGATGGTGGAGTAATTCTTGTGGTCTAGAAGATAAGAATGACATACGAACAGGTAGTATACACAATTGATAATAAACGCCGATTTGGAAAGGCATGTGGAAGGGATGTTACCCAGGAATTTATGGAGGCTTTAGGCCATCCTGAAAAGGGGCTGCATATCATCCACATCGCCGGTACCAACGGAAAAGGATCAGTAGCAGCTTTTGTAAGTAGTATCTTACAGGCTGCTTCTTTTGCGTCTTCTGAACATTATAAGGTAGGATTATTTACATCACCTCATTTGATAGATTATACCGAACGCATTCAGATAGATGGAAAACAGATTTCACGTGAAGATGTGACACGTATAGGCCAGCAGCTTCTTAATATGGAGCTTAAGCTTGAACCTACAATGTTCGATTACTGGCTTGCTATGGCAATGGTTTACTTTAAGGAGCAGCATGTGGACTATGTTGTTTTAGAAACAGGTCTAGGTGGTGCCAAGGATTCTACAAATGGATTAAGTCAGTTGCCTGAGGTATGTGCCATCACGTCCATTGGTTTGGAACACACACAGTATTTGGGTGATACCTTAGCAGCTATCGCAGGAGAAAAAGCTGGAATCATCAAATCAGGTGTTCCTGTTGTAATAGGAGAGATGGATGAGGAGGCTTCACAGGTCATAGAAGCACGATGTGATGAGCTGGGATGTGATTTGATTCATGCTACTCAGGTAGAATCGGATTTAAAGCTCGGACTATTTGGTGGATATCAGAGAAAAAATGCGGCAGTTGCAGTGGAAATAATTAGGAATCTGAAAATGATTGTGGATAATCAGACGATTGCAAATGGTCTTGCAACGGCTGTGTGGCCGGGAAGGATGCATGTTATCTCGGAATCTCCATATATTTTAGTGGATGGTGCACACAATCCTGCGGGAGTGACTGCACTTCGTGATAGTTTAAAGGCGGAATTTCCAAATCAGAAGTTTTCATTTATAATGGCAGTAATGGCAGATAAAAATTATGTGGAGATGGCACAGCTCATTGCACCACTTTCAGAACGTATTTATACTGTTACAGTTGATTCTGAGCGTGCACTTCAGGCGAAGGAGCTTGCAGATGCCATAGCGACTCTTGGGGTAGAGGCGCAGGCATGTGAATCCTACGAATCAGCCATTGAATTGGCAAAAACTTTTAACGAGAAGATCATAGTTTTTGGTTCTTTATATTTTATAGGGGAAATATTGGGGTCAGGTTATGATAAAAACGAGAGTTGAAGCGCTTCGCGTGCTGGGGTTGGGCCCAGATGCAGGAGAACAGAAGATTAAGGCGGCTTATAAGGATTTAGTAAAGAAATGCCACCCTGATGTGACAGGAATGGAAGATGCCACTCTTTACAACAGGATTACTGAGGCATATCAATTTTTGATTACTGAATCCAAGGGACAAGTTTTGACACATACACGTGTTATGGGCAAAGCTAATACTAGAAAGCCAGCCAGTAGTGCTGATTATGCAGCTTTTCAGAAAAAAGCTGCCAAGCAAAAGGAGCGCCGTAAGCAGGAGTTTGAACAGAAACAAAAGGATTTTTCTGCCATGTATGAAAAGCAGGAGGCAGATTATAAGCGCGCCATGGAAGCTATTGATGCCATTAGAGTGGCTCGTGCTATAGAGCACATGGTGTGGGCTAATGGTTTAGGAAAAGATATAAATAATGACGTTAAAGAAGAATAATTCTCTATTTAATATTTTCATTTCAGTAGTTGTTGTGGCTCTACCTACTATGCTGGAACAGATTCTTTCTGTGTTAATGCAGTATGTTGATACTGCAATGGTAGGACGACTTGGAGCTAATGCAACAGCGGCTGTATCTACATCTACTACGATTACCTGGCTGGTGGGAAGTATCCCTGTGGCCTTTGGCGTTGGTGCCATGACGCAGATTGCTCAGGCTATTGGTAGTGGAGAACATCATAAAATATCGCAGGTTGCGAAGGCAAGCCTTGTTTTTGCAATAGGTGTTGGTGCTGTAGTTGAGATTATCTGTCTGGCAGCATGTCCATTTGTGGCAAGCTGGATGGGTGCCTCTGCGGAGGTTGCTCCGGCAGCTACACGATATTTTTTCTGGATTTCAGTTCCAATTATTTTTAAATCGCTTAATATCATTTTATCAGCGGCAATACGTGCAACAAAGGATACAAAGACTCCGATGTATATTGGTGTGGGAGCTAATATTCTTAATGTTGTACTTGATTATCTCTTGATTTACACCTTCAATCTTGGGGTGGATGGAGCAGCTTATGCTACATGTATTTCTGCGATTTTCAGTGGTGTAATGACCTTGATGGTATTCCTTAGACATAAGGAGTTTAAGATGGAAGGACCAATTCTTTCCATTGAAAGAGAGATTATCAGTCGAATGTGGAGATTGTCTCTACCAGTACTTCTTATCAATGTGGCATCTACATCTGGTTACGTGGTTTTCGCAGGTCTGGTATCCCATATGGGCACCATTATTTTTGCCGCCCATAGTATTGCAGTAGGGGCAGAGGAGCTGTTTTATATAGGAGGCTATGGATTTAAATCTGCAGCCAATACCATGGTAGGCATATCTTATGGAGAACAGAATCACGACAAATATCATGCTGTTTGTGTTAGCAGTATTTTAGCTACAGTTTTAATTATGACGTTGAGTGGAGTACTGCTGTATGTATTTGCTACACCATTAATGGGCTTCTTCACAAATGATTCAGATGTCATAGCTCTTGGAAGCAAGGTGCTGAAAATGGTAGCCTTTAATGAGCCTTTCTTTGGACTATATATAATATCAGAGGGTATTTATTATGGACTGGGAAGAACAAAATATCCATTTGTTGTAGAGTTTGGTGGAATGTGGTTGGTTCGAATATTATCCACATATATAGGTATTCATTATTTTGGATTTGGACTAGTGGGAGTATGGTGCTGCATGATAGCAGATAATGTTTTGAAAGCTATTATGCTTGCTGTACCTGTTAGATGGTTGTGGAAAAAATAGAGTAAAAAGAAAAGCCTTTGCATTATCATTATTTAGACGATGCAAAGGCTTTTTTAATAATCAAAAGTGCTATAAATAAAGTAATCATACTATGAATACAATTTCTTCACGTTGCTCTCAATCACGTCTGTTGCGGAAATCTTGAAATCTCCCTTAAGGAAGCTCTCAAGCTGACCATGTGTATTGATAGCTTTACCGTTTACTAAAATGATAAATGGCTTCTGGCCATCCTCATTAAGAGTCATTCTATAATCAACTCTGTCAAGTGCATACTCAACTGCCATTTCATATGAATCGAAATAAGCTCTAGCATTTCCAAGAGTATGATCTGAAGTAATCCAGTATTCTTCTACGAAAGTGATAGTAGGATCGATAGCACTCATTTTTACAAATTTCTCAGAGCTTTCCTCACGGAGCAACTTGTATTCTTTGTTAAGTGTTGTTAATTCCATTTTTACACCTCATAAACTAAAAACCGTATCAACTGTGCTCAATCAGAAAGATAATAGCATGCAAAATGTTATATGTCAATAATAAAATGAAAATATATTTATAATTATAACGTGTAACGAATTACGGTATTTACATTATTAAGTTGCTTTATGCAAATTTTACAATCTTGCTGTTTCTTTCGGAAGTCTCAGCTTCCTGAATACCATCATTATATTTATCTAGAACAGCTGCTGTCTGCATAACATCATTAAGAAGCTCTCTTGTATCATTAGAAAGAATCTTATTATCGTTAGAAAGCTCTGCCGATTGTGCTGCAGCTGCTGTAACTTCCTCTGTAGTTGCAGAAAGCTGTGAAATATTGTCAACAATTGTGTTGTTTGACTGTGCGAGGTTTTCAATCATTCCCTCTAAATCACTGATGTTTGCTGTAAGGTTGTTAACATTATCATTCATCTTTATAAAGCCTTCAGCAGTTTTTTCGATTAATTCACCCTGCTGACTTGAAGCGATACGTGCTTCAGAAACGGCAGCTTCAGCATCCTGAGCGTTGTTTCCAAGCTCTATAATCATATTTGTAATATCTTCTGTTGCAGTTTTTGTCTTCTCTGCAAGCTCTCTGATTTCATTTGCTACAACTGAGAAGCCACGACCATAGTCACCTGCGCGGGCAGCCTCAATAGAAGCGTTAAGGGCAAGAAGGTTAGTTTGAGCGCTAATCTCTAAAATAACTTCTGTAATCTGCTTCATTTCTTCGCCCTTAGCAACAAGGGTGTTCATAGCATCACCAACGTGGTTGTTAATCTCTGAAATCTTTTCAGCCTTTGCTTTCAGCTCAACCATCTTTTCGTGATTCTCTTCATTGATATTGCTAGCCTCAGTAGCAGATGCCACCATCTCCTCAGAACGGGCTACGGTCTCTTCAATAAGATCCTGAATCTGCTGTGTCATAACAGTCTGTTCCTGAATGTGTTCTGCATTTGCTAAAGTACTGCTGGAAATGTCATCCATAGCACCGCTGACAGACTGTGTAGTCTCGTCTAGCTGGTTCATATTATCCATTGCATGACCAACGCCCTCACGAACCTTGGTAGCTACATTCATTACCTCTGAAAGGAGCTGAGCCTGGTTTTCTGCACGATGTTCGATAAGACCAACAGTATCGTGCTGGAAGAGCTCTAGAATCTTCTCAAGGTAGATACAAAGTGCTACAACGGCGAAGGTACATCCGATTGCTGCAGCGTTGTCAATTGCTTCCTCTGAAGTATATGGAAGGGCGCTAACAAATCTTGCTGCAAATGAACCAAGCTGTACAATAGCAACCGTTAAACCGGAGATTCTTGAAAACTTCTTATCATAATAAAGAACAAATGGAACAACTGGTCCGACCATGGCAAATCTTAAATAGTAGCTAGTGAAACCATAGCAGCCAAGTGCGCCAATAATAGCAAGCTCTATAAGAGATATCCATCTGAGTTTTTCTGAATTAGGCTTTTTGGCATAAATAGAGGTTAATGAGATAACAGTAAATATTTCTAAGCCTATTGTTGTTGCAAGATAAGCCAGAGATCTGAAGCCTCTTAAGTATGCAATTACAACAACTACTGTAAGTAATGTAAAATAGATTCCATATGTAAAAATTAACACACGGTTAATTCTTTTTACCTGCTCATTTCTGTCGGAGTATAAAAACTTTTCTTCCATTGTCTTTCCTTTCGAATATTAATCAACACATTATGTAAAACATACCGCAACGATTGTTGCTGAGGCATAGTATCATGTTATGAAAAATCTGTGAACGATAAAAGTATACAAAAATATAACGATGTTTCTGTGGCATAATTGGTAAAGTAAATAAATAATCTGGAAAACGCGGGGATTATACAATAATATGTAGTAGAAAGGGGTTTATTGAAGGAGGTTTTATGCTGTTATACCATGCGGGCTTTGATGTAATTAAAGAACCAGATATTCATTATGGTAGGAAGAATGCGGATTTTGGTCAGGGCTTCTACACTACCCCTGATAAGGAATTTGCCTATAGGTGGGCAAAGGAGAGCGTTGGGAAGAAGACTATAGTAAATTACTATGAGCTTGATACTGATGGATTAGTGGTGAAGTATTTTTCCAGAAGCGAAGAGTGGTTTGAATATATCTATGCCAACAGACATCTGAAGCCAGATGAGCTGGAAGCTGATGTTATAGTGGGGCCTATAGCAAATGACATTATATATGATACTTTGGGAATCACTACCAGCGGATTTTTAGATAAGAAAGAATCCATGGAGCTTCTTATGATAGGGCCTGAGTATATGCAGGTGGTGATTAAATCGGAAAGAGCAAAGGCACAGCTAAAATGGCTGTCAAGCGATGAAATAACAAGCCAGCAGCTTGCTGAATATCAGAAATTGATGGCAAAAGAGAATGAGGAGTTTCAGCGGATGTTCGCCAAGAAGTTTAAGGAGATGGAATAATAAGGAAGCAGCCCGTCTCGATTGTAAAAACAGAACATTTGTGCTAGATTTATCTATGCGGTTCATCCGCACTGAAAGTACCCATGACAGGGTGGTAGTCTCCCGAGCCTATATGGTATCTGAGCAATTGGATGCTAACGGAAGGGAGGTGGCGCCAGTGAGCGATTACGAAATCATAATGATAATGCTAGGTATCCTAGTATTGCCTTTCACGGCTTGTAGTTTTCTCCTCGCGTTGCTAAACTTTCTCGACAAGAGAAATAGTAAGCGCAAATAAAAATGCCTCTCCTGTCTGCCAACGGGAGAGGCTGTTGTTCTCATTGAGAACATAACTAGTTATTTTCTCAGGAGCATCCACTTTGGAATGGGTGCTTTCTTTATATATAATATAACATCAAATCCTCTTTTATTCAATGCTACATTATCCTAAAACAAACTCATCCATGTGATATTGCTCCCTTTTTCTTAATTTTAGAAGGCCTTCTACTTATAATACGATTAAAAGTGGGTAAAGTGGACACTAACATTTAAATTTTTTAATGGTAAAATAAATTATAGCTATTTATACTTATACGTTGCTATGGAATTGGGAGGTCCAGTTGCAAGTTAGCTTTGTTAACTTTGTTTAAGAATGATAGTATTTAAGTATAATAAATACTTGAGGGGAAATTATGTATGAAAAATCCAAAATCTTTATTTTTAATAGCTGTGTTGTTTTTTTGCTTATCAGCCTGTGGAAAATCCGTTACCGACAATTTACAAAACTACACTGCAAGTGAGAATGAAGGCATTCAGACCTTACAGATAGATGATAAAGTTTTTGTTCCATTTACATCAGTTACACCAGCCGATTGTGGTGTGCAAATTGGATTTGTTGGTGATGATTCAAAGGGTAAAATCTATGAGTACAAAGATTTTAGTTCTGATGAATGGATTATAGAATACTATGAATCCGGCGAAATGGATGTTCCAATGCTTTATCGAGAACAAAATGTTGATGACATTCCAGATGGCATCTCTTCAGATTATGAATGGAATAATACTACTTCAAATGATAGCTGTAATTCAGAGTATCCTATGTTGGTCAAGATTAATGATGTGGTTTACAAGAATACGGGTTATATTTGTTCCGCTATTAGCTGTGGGAATATGGATGGCACCATATATAAAACTCTTGATTCCAAAGATACACCTACTGAAAATAACCAATCTAATTTTGGTACCGGATATAATTATCAATATAGTACTGAAGGCCAAATAGTCGTTGATATTGATGGAGAGAAATATATTTTCAGAGATTCCAAATTAACAGATTCATCCATTCCTATAGAAGTAGCTAATTTTATTGCTACAATCAAAGAAGTTAGAAATGATGGACAGTTACTTGTAACCTTTGTAGATATGGATGATATGTTTGTATCTCTTGCAGATGGAGACTATGTAGTTGATGGTTCAACATTAGAGACTGATTTTTCTGAAGGGGATTCGGTAAGAATTTGGTTTGATGGCAGTGTTGAAGAAGTCCTGCCTGCGATTCTTCCTAACGTTTATAAAATTGAATTAGATAATTAATTATGGTTACGATAACAGACGAGCCTCCTTTATGGAGGCTCATTCTTATTTGATTATAATTTTTTTAAGTTTTGTAATATCCTTTGCTACTTTACGGCTATATAAGTGTAAGGCGCTTACAAATAAATCTAAAAGGGGGCATATATGAAAGACGAGGAAATAATTGAGCTGTATTTCAAACGAAATGAAAGAGCTATAGAAGAAACTGATTCTAAATATGGAAATTATTTGGAGTCAATTGCTGAAAATATCCTTAATGATGAATTAGATGCTGAGGAATGTTTAAATGATACTTATTTGAAGACTTGGGATAGAATCCCACCTACGCGACCAAGAGTCTTAAAAGCCTTTTTAGCCAAAATTACTAGAGAACTTGCTTTTGACAAATATAGAGCAATTCGAAGTAAAAAACGTGGAAATGGCACAATGCATGAGATACTGGATGAACTAGAGGAATGTATTCCTGCATCAAATGGTGTCGAACAGTCCATTTTAGGCAAAGAGCTTGAGAACATAGTAGCAGATTTTGTTAGGGCGCTTCCAGAGAGGGAGGCATATATCTTTCTCAGCAGATATTTCTATGTAGAAGATATTACAGACATTTCAAAGAAATATGGTATATCAAAGAACAATGTTTCAGTAACACTTAGTAGGTTGAGAACGAAGCTTCAAACACGTTTGGTAAAGGAGGGCTATTTGGTATCATGAAAAAAGAAAACTTATTTTTAGCATTTAATGGTGTAGATGATGTTTTAATTACACAGTGTGCAAGATATCATGCCGGCAATAAGGTTGTAAAATTCAATAAACGATTTTCAATGGCTGCCTGCATATGCTTAATTCTTTTGACAACAATCACTGCAACAGCTGCAATTCATCACTTCTGGGGAAAAGGTTTGAGTAGTTATTTTAATGCTACTGATGATGAGCAACAGTCACTTACAAATCAGGGACAGGCTATTATTTTTTCAGAGAGCGATGATTATTCAAAATATGCTATTACTGATAATGGAATTACTCTTACACCAGTAGCAATTGTGGCTGATGATAATAAGATTAATCTTGCAGTAAAATACTCAGGCATTGAGCTTAATAATGATGCAGAGCCTAATATAAACATTGATGAAGTATATATACAAGGCTATGAAGGTAATACCTTAGGCTATAGCATGGGAATCAAGGATGATGAATTGATGTTCATTATTGATGGAACAGATTCAATTGATTCCGGAATTACCTTAACTGGTAAAACTTTGCATTTAGAATTAAGTGACTTTTCGGTTGTGAATTTTGATTCATCTGAGAAAAGTTTAGGTGGTAAGTGGACATTTGATTTACCTATTCCTGAAGTAAGCAATGCTAAGGTCATTGATTTAAATCAATCACTTTCTGATTTTAATTGCGAGGCTGCATCAATTAAAATCAGTCCTATCTCTGCTGAGATAAGATATAACATATCTGAGGATGTTTTAGAAAGATGGCTCGACGAAAGAGAATCCCCAGTACCATATATTGCAAGTCTCACTCTTGATGATGGAAAGATTATTAATTGCGAAGATTTAGATAGCTTAAACAATATTGATGGATTAAATAATAATGCTATTTTCTCTGTGGAATTTAACAACATCATTGATCCCAATACAGTCAAATCAGTTGAAATAAGGGATATTAATGGAAATATGGCAACTTTGACACTGAAATAACACCTCTAATATCTATTCATTGTGCTTCCTGCAACAATCAGTTGTGGGAAGCATTTTTTTATTTTATAAAGTTATATTTCTATAAAACATTCCGATATTAAGAATGAAGACTAGGCATATGGAGGTGCAAAAGGGAGTACTTGGTGGATGTGATAATAATTCAGATGGCGTTAGCTTCAGTGTAAATGGAATCAGTCAGAATACCTTAAATCTGTCTTCAGCTGAGTCAGTTTCTAGGACTCAAGTTTGGCAGAAAATAACGGCTACAGAAGGAACCCATCTAGAATATGAAAATACAACCTTTGCAAGCCAAGGCACCGTTCAGACTGCTGACGGACGAAGCTTGAGGTACAGTGCAATGAAAACAACGAATGTACCCCAGTTGTACCCCTTTTGGTTGTCCTTTCAAAAATTGGTTGTATTATATAAGGAAAGAATATAAAATATTATTGTCATTAGGATTTAAACAGTAAAAATCCATTCAGTTGACTATTTAGAAATAGTTGATATAATAAACATAGGCAAAGAAATGAGATTATTAGCTCATAACAAGCTAACAAAAAAGCTAGGAGTGGCAGCTCCTAGCTTTTTCTATGCCGTTTTGGTCAAGGTGGCTTAGTCCTTAGGCTCATTGCCATCGTCATTTCTGTCAAGCCATTTGCAAATATAGTAGGCAGCTATACTTGCCATAACAGAAATTAGAAATGAGATTATTATCTCCAAGCTAACACCCCCTTCCTGTGCCTGTCTAGGGGTGGCAACGTTCATCATTATATCATAAAATTCTTCAATTACTATCTCAGTTTTTTATCGAAATTTAGAATAAAAAATATGAAATTTCATAATTTACACCCCAAACAAACCTGATAAATAAAACGATTTTTGACATTTTCTACTCTTATTTACTCTTATCTATATGTATAATGAGCCTTAATTCAAATATACTCATTCCAAAGGGAATACCTGTCGCAGATAGAGCAAGACTACTCGGGCATAGTGTAGAAACAAATCTACGTCACTATTCATATGCACGTATAGGTGTGGATGAAGAAATCAGAAATTTATTGAACGCGTAGGTTGCCCATAGGTTGTCCGAAATTTTAATGATTTTATACGAAGATAAAAAAGAAAAAGTCCTATGAAGCTTGATTTCATAGGAATTAAAAAACAAAAAAAGCGCGAGACGGGACTCGAATATTGGGCGTGTTCGAAAAAACTAGTAAAAAGGAGGTTTGCAGGACTGTCATTTTTATTTGTACCCGATTTGTACCCCTTTTATTATTTAATCTATGGCGTAAAGTGTAATCATAATGGATAATACCATAAGCTCAATTATAGACATTTGCGGCACAATTGTGGTATATAATAATCAAGAGAATAAACGTGCCTGTAAAATCTGCACATACTAAGGGGAAACAAAATAATGTTAAGAAAAATCAAACGGGGGACCATAGGCTTATTGGTGGTTATGATGTGCCTGAATACAATAGCCTGTGGCGCTGACAAAGATTCTACTGTTACATCATCAGAAGAAACTAATAGTCCAACAAATGCTGAATTCTTTGAGCATTTTGATGGAAAACTCTCGTCTGTCGAGTATTTTGAATTTAATGAAAGAAAAACTGTTTTCACCAATGAACAGGCGCTTTCTATAATTCAAGATACATTAAATTCTTGTACTTATGAAGAAATAGATTCAAACGATTATAAAAAAGGTTTCTATTCTATTAACTTAGTTTTTGAAGATAGAACAGAACCTTTAGGAATAGCTATATCTACAATCGCAGTTGGCGGTAAGCAATATAAGACTATCGATGGTGATTTATCTGCGATTATATCTATTATAAATAGCGGTTCTATGAATTACATATCATCTTACTTCATCGATTCCCACGAGCATGAATCAATGAAAGATGGGTATACCGTAAAATGTGATTTAAACACTGATGGAAAAAACGAAAAGATAGTCGTGGAACAGTTAGAATGTAATGGCGGGGATGGTGGATATTTCCCACATGTATATTCTTCAGATGGGGAAGAGCTGATATATCAAGAAGATAAATACGCCACTCCTTTTGATATAGATTGGAATGAGGGTGCTGCAACTATAAGCTATAATGACGAAGTATTAGTCGATTTTACCAAGGAAAATGTAAAGGAAATATATTATAAATTAGGGTCTAGTGAATACTATGATATATCAAATATAGAAGGAACCGTAATGAGTGCCTATGATTCGAAATCTGACTGTGCAAGTGGCTTTGTAGTGACAGACAACGGAGAATTACTTGTAAAATACTATATTTCAGGTGCATATGGTCATTCTGATACCTTTGGATATGGTGTGCTTCACTTAACATTAGATAAAGAAAATAAATGGACTATAAAGCCAGAGTTTGTACTTGATTCTGATCCACATAAAGAGGTGGCATTAGACGATTCTTTAGAGGAATCAACTGATGAGTATATAGTAAGTTCTACTTCACCAGTGGAGACATTACCATATGACCCAGAAGCTGAGTGGAATTATGTACCACTTGACTAAATGGTTCCTTTTAGTTTCATAATATTTTAAAAATACTAGGTGATGCTGATGGCTCACGTTGATATCAGTAATTACGAGGAGGATAATCAATGAAACAAAAATTGTTGTTAGTATGTATGATACTTACACTTGGATTAGTGGGATGCGGCACTGATACAAAAGAGAGTCAGATTCCTGACAATCCAACTGAAGATGTAGTTGTAGATGAAAAAATACAACAGATATTGAAGATGATACTTCTGAAACATCACAGACCAGTGATTCAGAACAATCAGAAGATGCGAAATTCTTAGATGGTCCAGATGGAACGTATTCTGCTACATTTACTGAAGAGATTGAAGGCGAAGAGGTTTCTTACGAGGTTTCTTATACATTCAATTCTGATGGAACTGGCGTTTATGATGGACAAGATACAATCAATTTCACTTGGGATGCTGAAAACAAATTTATTATGATAAATGATGGTAAACATCCCTTTGAATTAAATGATGATTGCCTTACTGTGGAGGAATTTCATGGCATAGAAGAATACTATAAACAATAGCTAGAATTATTGAAAATAATAATCATTTCTGTTTCGAAACTGTAACATATATACCTTAAATAGAAAGGGCTTGTTCTCAATGAGCAAGCCCTTTCTATTGTCAATTTCTAGCCGAGAATTAATCCGCACTCTAAACGTAATTCTCGAGAGTATCATTTACAGGATTCAGCATTTCTAATAAGTCTTCGCACATTCTAGCATGCATCTGAGCATCGGGATGATTTATGTTTTTCATCCAAGATAAAACTCGCTGAATCATTTCACTTGTATTGATTTTTTCATCAAGGAATCTACTTTCTCCATTTTGATAATCATGGTAGTAATAATCACCATCACTAAATTTCATTCGTTGATATGCGTCATAATTGTTTAATGCATTTGGGATTTTATTTCCTATTAATCCCTGATAAGTCAAATATGCAAACATTTCCATGTCTGAAGCTGATTCGACATCAATATCATTAACATGAACGTCAATTATTTTCTTCTCTCCATCACTACCTTTGTATTCTATCTGAATAATAGGGTCTTCTGAAGTAGATTCAGATGGCAAGAATGCAAAAACGCCAGCCTTGACGTGTTCTGCTACAGGAAATGTTGTAAAACCTACAACCTTTCTGTCAGCGTTTTCTTCTTCATTATATTTGCTTGTGATTGCTGCAATATCCTCTGCTTGTTCCTTTTTTTCAATTATTTCTGACGAAGTTAGCTCCTTCATCTTAAGTATGCAGTTTTCCGTCATTTTTAGATAGATATCTATAAGGTCAGCTTTCTGTTTTTCGAAAAGTTGACCTACCGATTTTTGATAATCTTCATTGGCCCACATTCTTTTAACTTCTTCCTCTGTTGAAAAAGAAGAATTTGCACAAAGGCGTCCTGTTTGAATACCTTCTCCAAAGTCATCTATAGTAAAACAAAAATTACTATTTCCGTGACTAGTAACATCAGTAGCATGAGAACCGTAATTCTGTTCAAATGACTGAATCCACCCATGTACGTTTTCTGCATATTGTTGGTCTTGCATCATTTTTTTGATAACGCTCACATCGATCTGTATACTACATTGACCCATTTCTCCAAAATTCTCACCTACTTGGTTCATGCTATTGTTATACCCTAGAAAACATCCACTAACATTTGCTCCAGTAGCGTAGTCTTCCAAACGAAACGAAATATGTGGATACTTACTACATAAATCCTTGTAATACGCTAATGGATCACTAGTAATAGATTCTTCAGAAGATATACTTATCTGCGAATCTACTTTACTTGTTTTACTATAAGTCTGTTTATAAGCAGCGCTTATACTTGAAATATAGCTTGATACTGAACTTTCTATTTCCATAAAACTCCTTTCTGCAGCTCATCTGTCAGTCAAAGCTGCGCCGCTCTCCAGAAAGGTCCGAGCGGTGATGCTAGAGACTAAAAAAGCGCCTATTCCAACTTCATTCCGTTGAAATAAGCGCATCCTTAGCCTTATAAAAATTCTTACACTTAGATATCGAGATTATTTGATTAATAATTAATGGATATATTTAACAAATATGAGGTGCAACTTTTGGAAATTTAAACTTACGAAAAGAATAAATATCTTGCTATTTCTTTTTCTTTTTTGCATTCTTTCGGTTTTTAACAGCTGCCTGATAATTTCTAGATTTTAGCATAATACTTCTCAATGCTTCTTTTTGTTCTTGAGACAATGCGGATTGCGGAATATTATGAACCTTGCATGTTAGTGCAATAAAGCTCTTCGATAAATCTTCATCATAACAATTAACCGCATCCAATCTTTGAAGGAAGAAATCTTTGAAAGAAGTGTCTGAGGCAGTTTCTGCATCTTTTTTATGTACTTCTCGCAAATCATCTAAAATTGGTTTTAATGTTGATTGAATTCTATTTGAGAAATATGTATCTTCTTCATATTTGCTTACTTCAAAAACTCTATTAATAACATCGTCTTTCTCTTTAGGCATATCATGTAAAATATCTTCTCTATAGCCATTCATACACATAGATACAGATTGAAAGAATAATCCAGCTACGCCATCAACATAAATTTCTATATCAGCAAGCAGATTCTTAAACTCAGGGTGCTTTATAAGTTCGCATAAAAGTCTATTATTAAATTTTTGAGATTTAATAATATCTAAAGTCTCTTGATCTAGACCTAGTGCTGATATTTCTATATTCGAATCTTCTCTTATTGGGGATTTATCAAAAAGATAATCCAATGACACCCCATAGAATTCTGCCAATTTAACTAGGTTAAAATGTGGAATACCCATAGTTTCATCACTCTCATATGTTGATAATGCAGATTTTGAAATTCCAATTGCATCAGCAACATCTTCTTGATTTAAGTTTCTTTCCACTCTTAAATCTTTAAGTCTTTCTTGCAATGTCACCTTTGTTTTCATATAGCAAATCCCCCCTTCGTATATATAAAAAAGTATAGCAGTTTTGAATTTCTTTAGAAAGAATGCGGTCTGTCCGGAATCATGGAATATTTTCGATTTTAAAATTAATCCTACATTCTGGATATACGGGAAAGCCCTTTTTTAAGTGTCATACTCACATCATAAAAACTGAATGAGCATTCCAAATGAATACTATTTCAGAGAAGCTAAGCGATGATGTGAAAACGGAGCGAGCCAAGGATAGAAAAACGGCACAGTCCAAAAAAGTCCACGAGGCTAAAGAACCCAGAGGTTACCTGCCAGGAAAACATTTGGAGAGATGACACGAACAACGAATGTACCCCAATTGTACCCCTTTAATAAATGAGCGGCATGAGGGTGTTGAAAGGCAGCAAGTTTTATAGCTGCCTTTCTTTTATTGAAAAACAGAATTGATTTTTCAATAAATCCAGAACAAAGAAATGATGATTATTCATTTCAATAATAATCATTATCTCTTTGCTCTGGTGCAGTGTGCAGAGGCTGCAAGCCTTTGCATTTATGAAAATGAGTGCACGCATTTTCATAAACGTAGGTCAAGGGAGCAGCGCTCCTTTGTAGGGTTGAGGGAGAATCCCCACCCAGTAGTATGTTGTGTGCGACATACTATACTGGGTATTACTTGTCACAATCGCCACTTACGGCTTTGAGGACGGTTACTCCCTCGCTTGAAAAAATCTTAACAAGGAGGAGAAAAAACATTTTATGAGAGCTTCACGTCACAATGGTCGATTTGGAAAAAATGGAGTCTACAATCCAAAGCATAATGATAGAGAATTTGATTTAGATAAAGCAGATAACATTGATCCAACAATGACTCCTTACAACGTTTATTGGAATTGCGTGGATAGAGTTGCAACTCAACATAAGGACAGAGGTGATAACTGGCATTCATTCACTGAGGTAGAAGAAAACTTCTACGACTTGGTTTACAAAGATTATTTAGAAGGACAAAATGCTCGTCACTTAGAAAGTAGACATAAAGAAAGATGCAGAACAATGGATGATATCAGAAATAATAAACTGACTTGTCCAGAAGAAACAGTTTATCAAATTGGAAATATTGATGGCACTGTTGAATTTGGAGAACTGCTGAAAATTACAGCTGAGTTTTTCTCAACAATTCAAGAACGATATGGTGAGCATGTTCACATTTTGAACTGGGCGCTGCATCTTGATGAAGGAACTCCACACATTCATGAGCGTCATGTTTTTGATGTAATCAATCAATATGGAGAACGTCAACCTAAGCAAGAACAAGCATTAAAAGAAATGGGATTTGAACTTCCTGATCCATCAAAAAAGTCTGGAAAGTTTAATAATCGAAAGATGTCATATGATGCTGAGTGCAGAAAACTCTTTATAGAGATTTGTCACAAACATGGAATTGAAATTGAAGTTGAACCTATCTATGGTGGTGTGCAATATCTGGAGAAAAAGGAATATATTATCAAAAAGCTAAATGCCAATTATGAAGAGCTGCAGTCGAAATTTCAGAAGCTAAATCTTCTATATGAAAATGCGAAAGCAGAAAACGAAAGGCTTCTAGCGATGAATGAAAAGCTAGAACTTAAGATTGAAGATGTTGAAGGACTTCTTCACGAAGTTACATGTTCTGTATACGATAAAGCTTGCGATGTGCTTGTAGAAGAAATTGCTGATAAAGCCAGAAATGAAGATATGGCTATGATTAGTAAGTACAAAAACTGGATTGAATCGAATCAATGTAAAGAACCAAAGCTCGTTAAGAAAACATTGGTTAAACATTTTGATTCTTTAGGTGATTATATCCAGCAAATTGGTTCTAAGGTAATTACAAGAATTAAAGATGCTTTAATGAATCCTGAAAAGAAATCAAAACTTATTAATCAAATCAAAGAAAAGGCTCGTCCTAGTACAATGGAAATTCTCAAAAAGAATCATCTTCTGGTTGAACAAAGAAATCTCACCAAAACAAAGAAGCATAAAGAATGCGAGGTGGAACGATGACAAATATATTTAAAGGTGTAAAGGAAGCTGTGTCTACAAGAGATGCAGCTTCTTTTTATGGGATAAAAGTTTCTAGGAATGGAATGTGCCAATGTCCATTTCATAATGATAGGCATCCAAGCATGAAAGTAGATAATCGATTTCACTGTTTTGGATGTGGAGCTGATGGTGATGTTATCAATTTTGTTCAACAGATGTTTGGACTATCACCACTTGATGCCACCAAAAAGCTTATAGCAGACTTTAATCTTCCTATTGATATAAAAGCCCCCTATAAGCCCGATGATAAAGCTAAAAAACCAAATACAGAGCAAGAGGAACTAAGAGCATTTCAGCTTTATAAGCGAGATGCTCTTAATTATTTGCATGAGTATTACTACATTCTTCACTGTGCAAAACGAGACTATGCTCCTCATACACCAGAAGAATTAGAAAACTGTAATCCTCTATTTGAAGAGGCTTTGCACAATCTAGACATGATTGATGTGATGATTGAGGAATTGGAAAATACGACATTAAATGAACAACTAGATTTTATGAATACTTACAAGGAGGTGATTGCTCGTGTTAAAAACAGAGTCAATGAACTCAATAACACCAGAGACTAAAGCTCTATTAAAAGAATTAAAAGATGCGGGAGAATTGGATAATTATCTTGATGATGAGACACCGCTTTTAGAACGTTTAAGCCGTGATTCAAAAGGTAATGTGGTTCAAAGCAATGAAAACTGCCAATTGGTTTTACGAGAAGATGAGCTTCTAAAAGGTGCTATTCGATTTAACGAGTTTACAAGTGGCAGAGACATTGTAAAGAAAATGCCTTGGAAACGTTTTTCAAAAGCTTTTTCAGATAATGACCTTGATAACATTATCACCCACCTTGAAATAAACTACGGCCTGAAAAATGACAAGTATATTGAAAGGGCTGTTAAAGTCGTAGCTGCTGAAAATTCATATCATCCAATAAGGGATTGGTTGAACTCTCTCAAGTGGGATGGGCAGGAAAGACTTTCCAAGGTACTAACAAAATATCTTGGTGTTGAACCAACTCCACTTGCTATAGAATCACTAAAGTTGTTTATGCTTGGTGCTATTTCAAGAGTCTTTAATCCAGGCTGTAAATTTGAATACATGCTTTGTCTTGTTGGTGGACAAGGCGCAGGCAAATCTACTTTCCTTAGATTTCTTGCTATGGATGATTCTTGGTTTACAGATGATTTGAAAAAACTAAGTGATAAAGATATCTATGAACATCTAAATGGTCACTGGATAATAGAAATACCTGAAATGGTTGCACTACTTAAAACAAAGTTTGTAGAGGAAACAAAGTCCTTTATAAGTAGGCAGTATGACAACTATCGTATTCCCTATGATAAATATTCAGGTGATCACAAAAGGCAATGTGTTTTTGCTGGCACCTCAAATAGGATTGAATTTCTTCCGGATGATAAATCTGGAAATAGACGATTTCTTCCCATCAAGGTGAACGCAGAAAAAGCTGAAGTTCATATATTAGATAATGAAAAAGAATCTAGAGCATATTTCAACCAACTTTGGGCAGAGACAATGGAAATATATCGTAAAGGCGGATTTTCACTTACCTTGTCAAAGGAGATGCAAGAAATCCTCTATGCTGAGCAAGAACAATACTTGCCAGATGATCCAATGGAAAGTGCCATTGTGAACTACATTGAAGATAAATGGCCTGAGTATATATGCGCTGAGATGTTATTTGTTGAAGCATTAGGATATCGAATTGAGGACTATAAAAAGTGGAATGGCACTGTGATAGGTGAAATCATAACTAATTCATTTAAGGATGAATATAGAAGAATTGGTTCCCATAGATTTAAAGGTTATGGAAAGCAACGTGCTTGGGTAAGAATTAAGGAACCAGAGTTTTCACCTGTCGAAGATACTGATGATTTGCCTTTTATTTAATAGAATACAAATCAAGGTGGAACAAATAAACAGCAAAAATTCTCAAAGATTAAAAATAATAATTTAATAAAATAACTTTTCGTTTTTGATTGTTTCTTTGTTCCACATGAGCAGTTTCCTTTGATGAGGCTGCTTTTTTAGTTGCAAAAAATAAAGAAGAAAGGAGGTTGCAAGAAGAATCTTATGTTTGATGCCGAAATTCAATCATTGCGTACTGTGATAAACAGCTATACAATGAATGGCGACAGTCCTGCATTTATTGACGATATGAAATGCAAGCTAGAACGCAAATACGAAGATGCACTAAAAGATGTGCACCACAACAAGATTTGCCAATTGTCTGATGGACGTTGGAAAACTAAGAATCCACAGATTGCCAAGAAGACTCGCTTTGAGCTTTTAGAAGCTCTTTATGAGTATTATTTCGGCACTAAGATTCGAACCATTGCAGAGGTCTTTGAACAATGGATTGAAGCATACAAGATTGATACTGTACTTGGTCATAGGTCTATTCTCACTTATGAACGCTATAAGAGTGACTGGATTAGATTTTATGAAGGAACAGCCCTTGCTTCAATGAACATTGGTGATGTGAAGGTTTCTACTATCAAGAACCATTACAAGACTATCTGTGCAAACGGAGCAATCTCAAGAAAAACACTCAACAATGCCAAAACCATTTTGAATCATGTTTTCGACTATGCGGTGGATAATGATTATATCTCCACTAATGCAGCTCGTTCTGTAAATACCAGAGATATACACTGCAAGGATGTGAACAATGAACTAAAGGTTTACTCCAATGAGGAACGTGAGAAAATTATTGCACAAGCTGAGCTTGAGGATGATGTGTTTGCAAGAGCTATTATCCTGATGTTTTGCTCATGTACTCGTATTGGTGAGATTAGAGCATTGAAATGGGAAGATGTGGATTTCGAAAAAAGAACTATGTATATCCATAGGGAAATAGTGAGACGAAAAGATGAAGAAGGTCATGAAATCTTCGTGTGTGTAGACCACACAAAATCGGGTCTCAAAGAAGGTAATCGAATGCAGCCACTATCTGATAAGGCTATATCGATACTTAAGGCTCAGAGACGAGCTAATCCTTTTGGAGAGTATGTATTTCTTTACAAGGCAGCACCACTTGTATCAAACACTATCAATCATCATTTGATGAGGATATGTGAACGAGCCGATGTGCCTTACATGTCTAGCCACAAGATAAGATTCTGGTCGGTAACTAACATGTATGCTAATGGAATGCAACAAGCTGACATTCAGCGTATGGCGGGACATGCTGATCCAGCAACTACAGACCACTATAAGAGAGTATCACGCCTTGGTGATATCGATACTAATAGTTGGAATGAGATGTTTGGGTAAGCAAAAATGAGAAAAAAAATAAGGGCTATAAGCCCAGAACAACGAATGTACCCTTATTGTACCCCTGTTTTTGCAAAATAAAAAACTCACAAATGCGATAAAATCAACATTTGTGAGCCTTTTCAGTCGAGCGCGAGACGGGACTCGAACCCGCGACCCCCACCTTGGCAAGGTGGTGCTCCACCAACTGAGCCACTCGCGCATAACCTGTCGTTCCTGACGACAATGGTTATTCTATAGGAAGATTAAGCATAAGTCAAGAAGAAATTTATATTTTTTTTGATATATGTTAATATTTGTTAGGATAATGATAATACCGCTTGTTTTTTGGTCGAATTTAGGTTGCATTATCATAATTAAATATAGAAAAAGGAATTACTAAATGAAGAAAAAAAGCTTAATTATATTAGTAATAATTCTGCTCATCACCATCATTGGTGCAGGAGTTGGATTGATTGTCTTCTATAATATGAAGTCGGATCTTGTTTACTCCGAAGTTTATGTGGAGGCTGGCACGTCAGAATGTGATGTAACTGAGTTCCTGAAGCGTAGTGAACCAAGTGCTCACTTTACGGATGATTCCCAATTTGATCCTAGAGTTCCTGGTGATTATGAATTAAAAATCGCATGGAAGATGCCAGTCTTTGGAAATGTGACAAACACAACTACTCTTCATGTACAGGATACAGTTGCTCCTGAGGTTACTCTTTCTGAAGATACTGTTGAAATGTATGTAAATGCACAGGCGCCTTCTGCTGCTGATTTGGTGGAAAGTGTTAACGATGTAACTAATTGCACCATTGATTTTGCAGAGAAATATGATTTCACTAAAGATGGTGAATTCGACATTGCTATTGTTGTAACTGATGAAGCAGGCAATCAGACCGTTTGTACTGTTCCTTGTAAAGTTATTGCAGACACTACTCCGCCTGTAATAAACGGAGTTGAGCCCTTACAAATTGCCCAAGGAGATGCTATTTCTTTCAAGAAGAATATAGAGGTTATTGATGATATTGATGACAATCCTACACTTGAGGTTGATAGCAGTGAAGTAAATGCTGATAAACGTGGAGTTTACAATATTACATATATAGCAAGAGATGCTGCTGGAAATGAGACTAAGAAATCAACAACAGTAAAAATAGTTTCAGCGAAGATTTCTGAGGCCACTGAGGAAAATGTTAATGCTTTAGCAGATGCTGTCCTAGAAGACATTATTAAGGACGGGAT
The DNA here is from genome assembly GCF_900100545.1 of Pseudobutyrivibrio sp. 49. Classification (GTDB taxonomy): domain Bacteria; phylum Bacillota; class Clostridia; order Lachnospirales; family Lachnospiraceae; genus Pseudobutyrivibrio. Next base: position 26,208 of record NZ_FNDP01000017.1, on the reverse strand, counting down.
GGACCAGAAGGCTCAGGCTAAAGCGGTATTCAACTGGGTAGTTAATAATATTACTTATTCAGAGTCCGCAGGAATTGATGATTTATATTCTGCAGCATATAAAGGAATGTATTACCATGTTGGTGATTGCACCGTAAAACAAAAGACCGCTGAGGTATTACTGAATCGTCTTGGAATCAAAAATATGGAAATCGAAAAGATTCGTGATACAAGAGGGCATTACTGGTTGCTAATTGATATCGGTGAGGGCTGGTATCACTATGATCCTAATTTACAGCTGGATGGTACTTTGATATTCTATTGGCATGATGCAGATTTGTGGGCATATTCAAATGCGCACAAAAACACACATAATTATGATCCAAGTAAGTACCCTATTATACAATAAAACTCGGAGGAAAATTGACAATGAAAAAGAAGCTTTTAACACTTGGAATGATTGGAGTAATGGCACTTTCGTTTGTTGCTTGTGGTGGTTCATCTGACACAAAGGTTATTGAAGGAAGCAACAGCACAACAGCTTCTGCAGAAGCTACAGGCTCTGCAGGATATGTGTTTTCTTACAATGGAATTGATATGCCAGTAGACGCTGATGTTGCACCTATTCTAGAAAAGCTTGGAGAGCCTAAGGAAGAATTTACATCACCTAGTTGTGCTGGACAGGGAGATGGTCATCTTTACACATATGATGATTTCCAGATTCAGACATATCCAGATGGTGATACCGATTTAATTCTTTATGTATCACTCAGAACAGACAATGTTGCCACAAAAGAGGGCATCGATTTGGCAAGCTCAAAGGATGATATCCTTGCTGCTTATGGTGAGCCTTCAGAAGAATCAGCTACCTCATTAAAATTCGAAAAAGATGGTGTAAAGCTCGTCTTCATTTTTGATGGTGACAGCCTTATTTCTATCGAATATGACAGTCCTAAAAACTAATAGAATATTCTGAAAAACAAAGGGATTTTTTAAAGCTTTGCAACTTTAGAAAATCCCTTGACTTATACCGTTTTATCCTATAGAATAACCATTGTCGTCAGGAACGACAGGTTATGCGCGAGTGGCTCAGTTGGTGGAGCACCACCTTGCCAAGGTGGGGGTCGCGGGTTCGAGTCCCGTCTCGCGCTCGACTAGTAGAGAGTCTAGAATGCTTGATAATTCAAGCTTTCTGGACTTTCTTTTTTTGCGAAAGGAACGATTTTTGGGTGACCCCCAGGTGTTCCCTGAGGTGTTGTACCCATCGCATCCAGTTTTGCTTTCACATCTTCTAGATAATCCTTCTGTGCATAGCTGTAGTACTTCAAGTTAGTCTCAATTGAATGTCCTAACATAGCAGCTCTATCAGCTACAGATATTCCCATTGGAATTAACACATTTGAATTAAGGGACATGCGAAAAGCGTGGTTATTAGTTACGGTAAGTCCTTTTGAACGGCATAGTCTACGAAGAAATGATGTGTAGGCTTCTTCAATAATCCATCTTCCATCTTCATTGCAGAAGATAAATTCTGATTCAATCCCTAGTTTCTTTTGCATTTCCTTGATTTCACCAAGTAATGATGCAATAGCATTAGTAAGTGGAAACTGTCTTCCGTCCTCAGATATGCCTTTCTCGTTTTTGGTGTAAGGAGCATAATATACTTCCTTTTTACCATCTACGTTTTGAAATAATTGCTGAGCATGAATGTGGATATAGTTTTCGTGGATATCCTCCCACTTTAGCGCACACAATTCACCAACTCTAACACCAGTTTCAATAGCAAATAACATAGCATAGCCATTGATGTAATAATCACCATAACGCTTAGTACTTGAGCCAATACGATTTCTTACTTCATCCTTTAGCATCTGGATTTCCTCAGGAGAGAAAATCTTTTCTTCAGATTTAGCTTTAGAAGTATCGCATGACTTCATATAAGGTCTGTTTTTAATGTAGCTGACAGGATTTTCTACAATTATCTTATGAATAAATGCATATTCAAAGATTAAATTGAGAATGCCCTTGAAACTAAGAAAAGTTTTCTGCTTGGGATGTGTTTCAGTAACCCATTCCTGGATGTATTTCTTCAAATCAATCTCAGTAATAGCTCTTATATCTTTTTTGGCAAAGACTTCACTGATAAATCTGTTGAAATCCCCTTTATTCTTTTCTATAGTTCTAGGCTTCGGATTCTCAGTAGCTGCCTTTTCTTTGAGAGCAGCTTCAAATACTGATTTAACTGAAAAGTCCAACAAGCCTTCGGCATAGTAGTTGTAAAGCTTGTCGATAAGCTTATCGTAGCTTACAGCTTTAATCCTCTTACCATCAGCCATAATGGTGATATAGTAATCCTTCGGATCACCTGCGGTTGGTGTGTGATGCTTGATGTTACGTGGCTGTCCATCATTTGTTACATGATTTGAAAAGACCAGCTGATCACGTAACCTCTGTTGTTTAATGTTCAATAGTTCTAATTCATCTCTAGCACCGCTTGCATCAATGATACCTAGATTAATCTCTGAATTCAAGCTCTCTACATCAGCTTGAAGTTTGTACATTAGTTTAATAATCTCAATATTTTTTCCTTTTTGCTTCATGTATCCTCCTCCAAATAAAAAAAGGAGCAGCAAGCCGACAAAGGCTTAACTACTCCGAGCAACACATAAACAGCGATTTTCCAAAAAAAAGAATCATTGTTTATGAAAATCAAAATGTTTAGTTTTGTCTGTTTATCCGTTTATCTGTTGCTCTATGAAAAAAGGGCAACAAAAAAGGAGGAGGTCTACTTAAAAGGTAGTTCCTTCTCCTCATCATCAGTTATTGGTTTAAAATCAGGCTTTTTTGTATTAACCCAGGCTCGCTGCTTGCCATAGTCTTTGAATACATGGCTTGCAATATTCCTATAATCAGGACATTTCTGATTCATTATTTCGCCTATAGCCTTAGATTCCCATGACGCTGTGGATGAATACGGGCTATTGCCTAAAGCTTCCACATATAGCATCTTTGCACAAACGTATTCAGGCTGATTTTCTTCTATGAAATTTAGTATTGCAGTTTCCATAGGATCTTCAGGTGTATATTTTGACTGAAGCCTTACAAGCTCCTTTTGAAGTTCTTTTGTAAATGCAAGCTTGTAGTTACCACTTCTATATATCTCCATGGCTTCAGCCCACATCTGAGCGAAATAATATCTGGATTCATTTTCATTCTCCAAGATATGAGTTTCAGCTTTTTCCATATGAACTTCTATTGGAATGAATCGTCTGTTACCAGATTTGTCAGGTGGTAAAAATTGAATGGTGTTAGATGAACCTGCGAATACACATATTCTTGGATGGTCCTGTGCATACTTATCATATGGAGCTCGATATGTGTCAGATAGCCTGCTTAGGAATGCCTTAGTGTCCTCAACATATTTAGCATGTAGAATAGCTGTCATCTCAGGCATCTCTATAATCCAATGTCCCTGAAGTTTTTCAAATACTTCCTTATCACTAAGCTGCTTGATATCATCGCAGAACCAGTTATCATACATTGCTAAAAAACGAAGGAATGTAGATTTTCCTGCTCCCTGTCCACCAACAAGGCAAAGCATGTATTCAAACTTGCAGCCTGGATTAAAGACTCTTTCTATTGCGCCAAACATAAATAGCTTTAAAGCCTCTATGTTTATAGGTGTCTTTTCTACTCCCAGAAAATGACTAAGAGCTTTTTCAAGTCTTGGTTTTCCATCCCACTTAAGACCATTTAACATATCTTTTATTGGGTTATAGGAATTCTGATTTGCAACAACTCTGATAGCACGTTCTATCATTCTGTCTACGTGAAGATCATAGTTCCTTTCCAGATAAATGATGATGTTATCTATATCTGTGTCTGTAAGAGATTTTCCGTTCCTGTTCCAACCAAGATCTTTAACAATATCGATGCCTCCACTTAACTCATTTTTCTTAATAGCACCTGCCAAAAGAGAATCATTTTCCATCACTAAGGTGCAGTTATTATTTGTCTGCTTGATTTTCCCTTTAGCATCCTGTTCAAGCTTTGATGTCCATTCTTCGGATTCATCTGTATCTGTTATTAGTGTATATCCGTTGCTTTTAAAGAGTGCTTCAAGCACTTTAGTATCCTGCGGACTTAAATTCAGTGATTCGTTTTTCAATTTTAGAAACCTCCTTGTCAAATGTTTTAATAAAGTCAATTTGTTCTTTCATTGTTCCGTAGGTCAGCTCATCAATCATTGCATCGATACGGTCAAAGTTATTGAGTGCTTCCAGGAAAAGAGGATTTGCATTATCAAGATTCATATCATCTGGAACTAGTTCTCTTTTCCATTTAAGAAGTAGACCGTGATACTCATGCAAAATAAAAAGAGCATCACGACGATTCTTCGCAAATGCTCTTTCAAGTTCCTTCTTGTGTTCAATTTCCTTTTTCTTTTCTTTTACTATTGATGAATAGCTATAACTATCGCTCTTGGGATTTAAGTTAAAGTCTAAGCAGATTTTCTTTGCAGCATCAATAGGACTTAAGTTGTAAAGCTGTTGGACAATGTTAATTACATCACCATGTGCTCCACAGCTGAAGCAGTAGTAATAATCTTTATTAAGCTTCATACTAGGGTGTCTATCCTTATGAAAAAGACAGCAACACATTTTATTATTGTTGTAGTTGATACCATAAAAAGAAGCGGCTTCCTCAATGGAAACAGCTGACTTGATCTCCGTAAAATAATTCAATTGTTATTCCTCCTATCGACCTAATTCGTATTTGCGTTTTTTAGTTACTTGATGAACCGGAATGTTAGTCGCAGGCTTTTTAATCATTTCTTCTGCAATCTTTCTTATCTTATAGGCTTCACTAGCTGTTACCTTGCAGTCTTTATAAAGTTGTTGCTTTTGGGATTTAGATTTCTCAAGATTGCTTAAATTAATTTTTGCAACTTCCCAGTTTGGCTTTCTGCCGTACCAATAATTATCAAGCATTCGTTTGGCTAAATGATATTTATCAAGTGCATCTCTATGTTCAGCCACATACTTCTCTTGGTTCCTCTTTAAACGAAAAGAAAACTGCTTGTCATAGATAGGTTTTGTTTCAGCCAACATTTGACGATAGCGAAATGCATCATTGATTTTAGAAATCTTTTTATCAATCTCTGAAATATCCTCCTGAAGTTCATTAACTTTTCCATATGATGCATGAACAAAATCCTTAAGTTCTTCAAAAGTGCTAATGTTGTTTTGGGATAAGAAAAATATCACAGCAGCTCTTTCTTTTAAATTTTTTACCTTTGCTTTGTTACTCCATGCATTGATATAGCGCTTGTCATAATAATCAGAAACAAGCTCACCTAGTGATGGAACGTATATTTTTTGCTTATGACATTCTTTTATGAAATTTGAGAGCCATTCAAATATATCAATAAGGTTTGTAGATAGCTTTTTAATCATTTCATTAAAAGCCTTTATCCTGCGGTTCTCATCACCGATTTCAGTTTTAATCCCCTTTGCTTCCATTGCTCTTACCTGAGGTCCTTCATGAATAGTTGGAAGTAGCTCAAGTCCTTGCGCTGAATAAGAACGATGGTCTATTTTGCAATCAAGTCCCTTTTCTTCAAATGCCTTATTAAAGATATCTGCATAAGCTTTCCTCCAGGCATCAAGCGTTTCAGGATCTCCCCAGTCAGTTGTCGGTACAGATTTAAAATCATATTTGCCATTTGGCTTTTTAATTCTTTCGCCATTCTCATCAATAAGATATTCTCGCTTTTGTTTTTCTCCCCAGGTTCCATCTTCATTAAGAGGGCGTATGGGAATGAGCATGTGAACATGTGGATTTGGGATGCCGCCATGTTTATCTGGATTATGAATTGCATAATCTACAATCATTCCTTTTGATAAGAAATTTTCCTTAATGAATTTTTGGGCAATTTCTAAGTTTTCTTCATAACTCAATTCATTTTGGAGAGAAAAATCAAAGGAGTAACACAGTTGCGCTTTAGGATGTTTTTCAATTACTTCAAGTTCATTAAATAATACTTCACGGTCATGCAATCTTTCTGGCGCATAATCAGGAAGTAGAAGTTCTGTAAAGAGCACGCCTTGCTTTTTGGTGTAATCATGGACATCGCCATAGTAGTCATCAATGAGTCTTGTTCCTGTAATATATGCATCGCTTGCCAAACAACTTTGTCCTTTTCCTCGACTAACTTGAGATACATGAAAATGATAAAGTGCCATTTAGTTTTCCTCCTTTACTTTGGCTAGTAGTTTGCTGACAAGTTCCTTCATCTTCGGATAAGAAAAAAGAGCATCACAGAATGCCATGAACTGGTTATCTGTTAGCTCTTTTGTTTCAGGAAGAAGTGATTCAATGTGACCTGCTCTTGTGCATAGCCTGTGTGTTCTTCGTTTTCTTTCCTGCTTCTTCTGATATTCAATTCTGTTTTCTAGTAAAGTGACTTTGTGCTCAAGCTGTTCACAACGCTTTAGCGTTTTTTGATGAATAGCCTCAGCTTTTTCATAATCTGATAGTGCTTTTGTTAGTTTGGAGCTAATAGTATAGCCCTCTACAATCGTTTCTTTGTTTTCCATAATATTGGTTCCTTTCAGATTTTTGTTAATAGTGTCTTGCACGATTGCCTGCAATCCCGGAGCGATAGCGAACGCAAAATCGACGAAGTCGGGAAGACTTTTGCGAAGGCAAAACGCACATACCTCTTGAAGAGGTATAGAAGTGCGCCCTTACTTAAAAGTAAGGGATTGAGTGGCACTTCGACTTTGGATTTTCATCCTTCTACTTAATGTTACGAGTGAAAATGGCAATACCTCTGTTTTGCTTTGTTACTGCATTTTTTAGGCTCTAATTTGAATTTCGAGGGTGATATTGATGCATATTTGCATCACCTATGCTATGATTTTTAAAGATATTTTTAGTAGGGAGAAATGTATTGATGAGTGAACGTTTACCAGGTAATCTTCAAGAAAGATTAAGAGAACTTAGAGAGGAACACGGCTATTCAAGAAATAAACTGGCAGATACGATTGAAGTAGATCGTTCTAGATATGGAAGAATTGAACGTGGGGAAATAAAGAGTATCAACAGTGATGTACTTTTGAAGTTAGCCAAACTTTACAATGTATCAGTAGATTACATTCTTGGAATTTCAAATACACCAGAAAAGACTTACTACGACATTGGTGAGTTAGGACTAAGTGTTGAAGCTGCAAAGAATCTCTATACAGGAAAAGTAGATGCCAGAGTTATCAATGAACTTCTTATAAATAACAAATTTGCTGTGGCAACTAAGATGATGGCGACTTACTTTTCTGGAGCAGTTTCTGACTTGTTAAAGGCTCAGAATGCCCTCATGGATTTCAACTATGATATGATTTTGGAATATCAAAATACTGGCGAGCTTCCAAAAGATGATAAAGATATCCAGGATTTAAAGAAGCAATTCAAACATGCAAAGGTTCCTGCTAACACTTATGAGTTTGATAGAATCCAAAGGCAACTCATGGGGGCTGTAAAGGAAATTCAAAATAAGATTACTGATGAAGTTAGTGAATATCAAAAGGAACAGAAAGTCATTTATTACGACATTCTTGATACAGTGAAATCTGAGGCTGCCAAAATTCCAAATATAAAAGATTTATCAGAAGAACAAAAGAAGGAAATCATTATTAAAGCAATGAATACTTCTGTAGAGAAAGCATCTTCACTCTCGCCAGAGAATAAAGCTCGTGTAGAGTCGGCTATATCTCAGATAGCCCCAACACTTATGGATATAGGGAAAGAAATGTAATGGAAAATATTGATAAAGACCAACACAATAGAAAGCTTTGTAGCTTGATAAGGAATAATGATTTATTGGCTGAAACTCAACTTCTAATGGAAAATGAAGCTCTTATTGTTGGGCTGGCAGGTAGTATGGAAGTTGCCTATGATTTAGATTTAAATCACTGGGGCGGAATTGAAAAAGACGATATCATACAAGAAGGTAGAATTGCAATGCTTCGAGCCGCGCAGACTTATGATGAGTCCAATAACACAAAGTTTTCTACCTATGCCTACACAATTGTTAAGAATGCAATGACAGACTTGTGCAGAAAAGGTATCTCAGCATTTGAGAATAGAATCATTGAATCTGGAATGTCATTAGTTTTCTTGGATGAAGATTATTCTAACAATGAATTTGATGTTCATATCACAGAAACAGTTCCTTCTGCAGAATTTGACCCCACCGCAAGACTTGCAGTTCTTCATGTAATGCTTGAGAAGATGTACAATCGATTGAAGCGTTTACCTGCTCGCCAAAGAAGGCTGCTTGCTTATCACTATGGCTTGGGCGCATTAGAATGCAAAAGTATCAGCGAAACCGCCGCGTATTTTCATTTGACAGAAAAGTACATTAAAATAATTGAAGATCAGGCTTTGGCTACATTGAGGGATGGAATGAATGACGGTAAAATCTTATAAAAAAGGAGGGAGCTCTGATTGAACTCCCCGCTTTTTTTATACATATTAACTTTCATCACTATCAATTGCCATTAAAATGTTCTCGCATAATTTTAGACATTTTTCAATATACTCTTTTGTTAAGTTCTTTTTATATATCTCAAAATCTATATTCTTATTCAAATAAGGCTGTGAATTTGTTAATTTCTTTGTCGTATCCTTAATAGCAGTATATAGGTTTAACGTTTTATCAGTAAAATCGCTCAGACTATCTACATTCAATGCACCACTATCAAACAACAATTTAAAATTGCTATCAATATTATTGGTTGATTCCCAGTTGGCATCATCTATTGATTCCTTATAACTTAAATAAGCAAATACTTCTAATGGGGTGGCACATTTTAAATCAATTGAATTGATATCAACGATATAGGTTCCTTTTAATTTTTCTCCCGAAATGAAGTCTGTGAGATAAACATCAATTACTGGATTTTTGTCAGATGACTCTATATCATATTGAGCTGTTACACGATAGCATGTCCCACCAAAATCAAATATTTCATCACCTAAGTAATATGAATCATAACAGCCTAAGCAACATTCATCGTTAAAAATATTTGTTTTAAAATATCCATCTTCCGTTAACTCAGATGATATTTCATGATCTGTAATTTGAATCATGTTGTAACATGCTTGTACTATTGGAACAATTTTATGATACAATTTCATATCTCCATTATGAGCACATTCTAATCTATACTCCTCAAAAAACTGATAAAAATCGTTCATTTTGCTATCAGAGAAGTCTTCTTTAAAACTCAAAAGTAAATCGCTATCATATAAAAAGGAACTATAGCTATCTTTGGCAAATTGCATAACTTTACAAAAATCATCAAATGAACATGCCCTTACATCAATATCTTGAATATCGTAATAAGATATTCGGCTTGTTGCATCTAAAGAATCATAACCATTAGTATCGACATTACTATTACAAAAGACAGCTTTATCGTTTTTAATTGTGTAATTTAATTTCCCCTGCCCTGAATTAGAATGCACCCACAGACTTTGCCTATTAACATCATATATTGCAGCCATAAATACATACTCCTATTCATTTCCAGGGTATGGTGCCATATCACAACGGAACGATCCATACGCTTGAGGTGCCCAAGACGCAATACCACATCTTCCAGATTGGAGTCTACCTTCTAATGAACATCTGCCATATAAATCAGCACCGCCAATAGGTATTCTACCATCTTCATCACGAGTTGAATATTGTTGACCATTAATCTCAACAGCCATTTCTTGTAAACGAACTAATCCTGAAGAAGTGATAATATAAGGTGTCAATGTCATATTAATAGCGCTTGCGCTTCTAGGAAAGAAATTTCTAAAATCTGTAGTTCCTGTACTAATGGTTGTGGAAGGGGTTATTGTAGAGGCTTCCATCTGTATACGATAATTAAATTTTTGGTTTTCTTTAAGGCCGAAATAAAAATAGTAATTAGGTTCTGGTAAATCACCTAAGGTATAAATCTTAATATAGTACGTATCTGTGCTAGGTACGTAGTAGTTATAGTATTTTTCGGGACACCCATTAAATTTAGATATTTTTTTAGAATCCCATATTTCTGAACCACTACTATTATATAAAGCTATGTTAATATTCTTTTTTCCTATATTTCTAAGATCTATAAATATTCTATCACCTGAACTATATCTTGCTTTAAACCAATCTTCATCCGACGCAGAATATAAACCACCCGTTCGCATTCCTAATGAATATAACGAACCCGCTGCTCGTATAGTGGTACTTACAGGTTCAGTTCGAGAATAGTCATAAGCTTTTGCCATTGTATCATTATCTTCGTAGTTGTCTACAAAGGTGGAATTTGATTGAACTGCATCAATAGTATAGTCAAAATATTCATTATCGAAGTCGTTTTCGGGTAATAAGCTATTATCTTCATTAATTGCATCATTAACTGCTTCTAATTCAAGGGAATCTATAGCCTCATCCTCAAATTCGATACTCAAACAATCTTCATCATTACTTATAGTTTCTAGCTCATTTGCATTAGCAACTGAACCAAGTAGAAAAAGGCACATTAACAGGGATATCATTCTCACTTTTCTCATTGTTTTCCTCCTTTTATGAAACTAAATATAATTTTTGTTGCGCGCATTATCACTAATAACATATTTTTGTGGCAATATTATGTAGAAATTATGAATTGTACAATTATTATAAAAATAACAATCTATCGAGTAGGGCCTACTTTTTTTAATATGAGATTTACTATATATACAAGAATAACCGTTGATAATAATATAAATCTCGATAATATACCTGATAAAATATCATGTATTAATCCTTATGCTTCGATAAGAGAAGTCTCTTTTGAGAGATAATTTATTATAGGGGTTCCCTAAGGGGTTCCCTTTCGGAAGACGGCATCAGAACCTCCTTTCTTAGCGGGTTTCTGGACTGACAGAAAACTATCTTAAAGCAATTGAAAAGAATGCCCTGGCAGAGCTTAGGGATGGTATAAATGATGGGAATATCCTATAAATAGACTCTACTTCTTGGCATACTTTTCAATAAAATAATCTAAAATAAGTAGAAAGCAATTTCCCCAAATGGCATAGCTGATAGCCATTGAAATTTCACGAGAAGATATGTTCGAAATGATGAAAGCGAAAAAAACTAGCAATAGAGAAATAACTTTTTCACACCATTCTTCTTTATTTGATAACATTTTCTTAGCATTTTTGCGAGGTGCTAGAATAAAAACTAGCAACAGCGATATACCATATATCATTAATATTATATGATTCAACAAATGAATTCTTATAAAATAGGTTGTTAAAAAACCTACACCACAAGTATAGAAAAAGCATCGAAGATTTGATTTTGCATGTAAGCCACCAGTGTGATGCCTGAATATTGAAAATGTAATCAACCAGACAAGCATTTCTAATAAGCTTTTTGTAAGTATACCCCAGACAAACAACAATAAAAGTGTGTTCAATTCGTTTAGTAGGCATTCGACCCCATAAATATATACGTCTAAATCTTCCTGATTACAGGTTGTGGATGATTTCTTTACTAAATAATTTACTATTTTTCCCGCAATTCTTTCCACTAATTCACCTTCTAATCTAATCGTGTTGAGTATCCAATAAACTTTTCAGATACAGATTTAGCAAATGATCTCCCAATGCTAAGTTCCATGTTATTTGATAATACGACACTGTTTCTTGTCATTCTATAAACATGAGATAAATTGACAATATACGATCTATGTATTTGGATAAATGTGCCGGGAATACAATCAATTATTTCATTAAAGGTTAAGTGCTCAATATATGTCTTTGATAGAGTTACTGTTTCTACGTTATGCAAGTTACTGATAAAACATATAATATCTTTATAGGGAATTGATATTACTTCACTTCTGTAATGATATGTGTAAAATTCCTTGATGTTTTTTGCATATATTTCATCTAGGCATTTTTTTACGTTTGTTGGTTCCGCTGGTTTTAAAATATAATTCATTGCGCGGACGTTGTAACCTTGAAAAACATATTCTTGAAATGCTGTTAAAAAAATAATATCCCCATTATAATTATTATTTCTTAAACGATGAGCAACATCTACTCCAGACATTTCACCCAATTCTATATCAAGGAAAAAGGCACAAATATCATCAGTTTTTATTTTGGCAGCAAAGAAACCTTCGCCAGAATTGAACATACGTAGTTCACACTCGATGTTATTAGTTGTAGCCCAAGAATAAATGATATTTTTCAAGCGCACACATGCAGCCTCGTTGTCTTCAACTATCACTAGCTTCATTAGACGCCTCCTTTAATGGAATCATTATAGACACAGTAAATATATTATTAGTAGTACTTATATCAATAAGGCCATCGTATTGCTCTACTATTTCATATATTCTATTTAATCCCAAACCATTCTTTTCATAGTTTCTTTTTCTAGAAAGATATTTTCCTTGGTTATCTATACGAACAATACCATCAAACGGGTTTTCAATTCTAATTAACAGCATTCGTTGGACAGGTTTTATCGAAAAATCAATAACAGCACCCTGATTATCAAAAGTAAGCTTTGAACAATTTTCTATTGCGTTGTTAAAAAGATTTCCAAGCAGTGAACAAGTATCTAAATCATCAAGTGGAAAATCTGAAGGGATAAATATTGATGACCTTACTTGAATCCCCTTATTCCTAGCAGCTGGAATTTTAGTGGAAATTATACAGTCAATTGCGGTATTACCTGTTGATGGAAAATGATGTATTTCATCTGTTAGTTGCATATATTTTTTTACATAATTAATTGCCTCAGGGTATTCTTCCTTACAGAGCATAAAATATACGGTGGTTAGATGTAATGTTAATTCATGTTTCATTTGACGTAGCGATTCTGTTGCTGCAATAAGATTTGTAAACTCCTTGGATTCCATCTCATGAAGCTGTTGCTGATTCTTTAAATCTATGTTCATAGCATTTAAACAAGCTAATTTATATATATAAATGAGCAATAACACAAATAAAATTATATAAATAATGATGATATAAAACATTCCTTTAGTAAAATGGGAGTCGTTGAACCGGTTAGATGCTTCCACTGTCATAGAAGTGATGTATTCTCCGAAGAATAAACCAATCATACAGATTAATACATAAAGAATTCTCTGTAACCAAGATAATAATAAAACGTTGTTAGACTTAAAAAAATGAAAAGCAAAAACAAAAGACATTACAGTAGAAATATATAATAGAGTTAAAGGAAAACGGATAGAAGCCCCTATTTGGGCGCTGCTAATATCAATATTGAATATAAACATTGGAATCAGCGTAACGATGCTATCTGCAAAAAAACAGATGACCAGAAAAACACTCGTCCAAATAATCTTTTTTGTAATTGAATCATTATAAAAAAGAATAGAAAAGATAAGAGAAAACAAAAAAATAAGCAGAAAACTAGCACTCGTGGAAACTCTACATACATTTAAAATGGATGTTGCTATGGTAATAATTACGACAAATACCAACTTATGGATAAATGTCCACCTTTGGTTATTGGAAAGTTTATCATTCAAAAAGAACCAAAGAAGACTTGGCTCAGCAACGTTAACAAGAAATTCCCATAAATACGCTAGAAATAACATACTCACCTCCCCCTTATCTTAGTTATAGTCTAACATTATGAAAAAAATGCTACAAGACCCTAAGAATGTCATTCGTGCTCCTAATGATGTCGTTCGTGCACTTTGTATTGTAAAAATATTCATGAGTGTTATATTTTGCTTAGACGAACACTTTTTGGGAGGTGAAAAAGAAAATGAATAAAAAACAGAATATTGCAGTGACTACATTAAAGCTAATTGAATCTGTAGCTAGGATGAAAGCTAATTGCTTATGTATCGGTAGATTTTATGAGCCGAAGGTACCATCAAAACTAAAAAAATAAAAGGTGTGGAGGTTGAGTATATGAAAATATTTAAGAAAGTTACTTCTGTGGTGATGATGCTTGCATTTTTATTAGCCTTTATAAGGCCAATAAATGTTGAAGCTGCACCTGCCCCAACGCTAACGAGAGTAGAGATTTGGGATGTAAAGTGGGAAGATAGTACGGGAGAGGTATTTATTGAAGTACACTATAATGGACGACCAAGTACATCAAAAGTTACTTGTAACAATTATAATTGCCCTGAACAAACTAATTTAAGATACACTCTTTTTGGAAATAATAATATTGAAACGGGAGAAGTACGATTTTTTAAGACACCTTATACAATAGATCAAATATATGGATTACCTTCATTAGTTATCTATGCCGAAGCTCAAACCTTACGGTATCCAAGGACTACATATTATGATAATGTAATTATTCCAATTGAGTAGCATTTAGAATTACGCATAATATACGAAAGGTAATAATATAGGAGCACAAATATATGAATAGAACAGTAAAAAAGATAGTTGTCGTTTGTCTGACTCTGTGTATGATTATAACTATGGCATTAACAGTGGATGCTAAATATGTTCCAAAGCAAATGAGATGTTCGAGATGCCATACTTTATGTACTAGTTATGGATATGATCCTAATTACGGTGGCGTTACGCAAACACAAAATGCTGGAAATTACTGTCCAGTGTGTAAAAAAGTAGTTCCTGCTGGCGAAGTACATATGTATATGTGGGATTTTGATAGATATTATTTCCTATGTGAGAGTTCGAGTTGCCAACATAGAAATTATCAAGATCGACTATTCTATTATGATTATAATCAACCAGTTTCAGAACATTATACTAACGGTATAAGAGACTTTTGATGAAATACTTATCTATCTCATAATATAAAAGCTAAGGAAGCGCTTATTTCAACGGAATGAAGTTGGAATAAGTGCTTTTTTAGATAAATTTTTCCGCTCGGACCTTTCTGGAGAGCGGAGCGGCTTAGACTGATAGATAAGCCGCAGAAAGGAGTTTTATGGAAATAGGATGTTCAATATCAAGCTATATTTCAAGTATAGGTGCCGCTTATAAGCAAGCTAATAGCAAGACAAGTACAATAGATTCTAAGACTGATATATCTTCTGAAAAATCTATGACTAATGATCCGCTAACATTTTATAAGGAATTATGTGGCAATTATCCTGATATTTCATTTCGTTTAGAAGACTATGCTACTGGATCTAATGTTAGCGGATACTTCCTAGGGTATAATAATAGCATGAACCAAGTAGGTGAGAATTTTGGAGAAATGGGTCAATGTAGTATACAGATTGATGTGAGCGTTATCAAAAAAATGATGCAAGACCAACAATATGCAGAAAACGTACATGGTTGGATTCAGGCATTTGAACAGAATTATAGTTCTCATGCTACTGATGTTTCTAGTCATGGAAATAGTAATTTTTGTTTTACTATAGATGACTTTGGCGAAGGTATTCAAACAGGACGACTTTGTGCAAATTCTTCTTTCTCAACAGAGGAAGAAGTAAAAAGAATGTGGGCTGATGAAGAGTATCAAAAAACGGTAGGGCAAGTTTTCGAAAAGCAGAAAGCAAACCTTATAAATATCTATCTAAAAATGACAGAAAACTGCATACTTAAGATGAAGGAGCTGGCTTCGTCAGAAATTATCGAAAAAAAGGAAGAAGCAGAGGATATTTCAGCAATCACAAGCGAACATAATGAAGAAAAAAACACTGACAGAAAGGTCGTAGGTTTTACAACTTTTCCAGTAGCAGAACACGTTAAGGCTGGGGTATTTGCATTTTTACCTTCTGAATCGACTCTAGAAGACCCTGTTATTCAAATAGAATATAAAGGTAGTGATGGAGAGAAGAAGATAATTGACGTGCATGTTAATGATGTTGACGTTGAATCAGCTTCAGACATGGAAATGTTTGCATATTTGACTTATCAGGGATTAATAGGAAATAAAATTCCAAATGCATTAAACAATTATGATGCATATCAACGAATGAAATCTAGTGATGGTGATTATTATTACCATGATTATCAGAATGGAGAAAGCAGATTCCTTGATGAAAAAATCAATACAAGTGAAATGATGCAGCGAGTTTTATCTTGGATGAAAACCATAAATCATCCCGATGCTCAGATGCATGCTAGAATGTGCGAAGACTTATTGTCAATGCTAAATCCAGCAAATGCTTATAGCTATGATGAAATTTTATAAAGAGCAATGCAATGTTAACAACGGGTTCCCAATGGGGTTCGAGACTTTCGCGAGACGGTGCCAGGACCTCCTTTCTTACTGGGGTTGTGGACTGACAGAACTGTTCAAGTCCCAACTTCTGTAAGACATGAAAATGATCTAGGTGACCCCTCAGGTGTTCCCTAAGCAAATAGCGGTGCTAGAATCCCCTTTCTATCAGTATTTTAAGATAAGGAATGCGATTCGAGTCCCGTCTCGCGCTCTTATTTTTTGTTTTTTAAAAGTCCTGTAAACACGCGGTTTACAGGGCTTTTTCTTTTTCTTTTATTGTCCTTTTTCCGCTAAAAAAGGGACAACCTAGGGGCAACCAAAAGACAACCTACGCATTTAATAAATTTCTAATTTCTTCATCCACTCCAATACGTGCATATGAATAATGTCTAAGGTTTGTTTCTACGCTATGCCCGAGTAATCTTGCTCTATCTGCAACAGGTATTCCTTTTGGTATGAGGATATTAGAATTTAAACTCATTCTAAATGCGTGGTTATTTGTCACGGAATAGCCCATACTGCGCATAAGTCTTCTTAGGCACGATTCATAAGCATTCATCTTTATCCACTCACCAGCAGTGTTACAGAAGACGTATTCAGAGTCTATGCCTTTACCTTTCTGGAGACACTTTAACTTAATAAGTATCTCTGCGATATTGTCAGTGATTGGATAGTATCTACCACCTCTAGATACACCTTTTTCATCCTTAGTCCAGTCTGCGTAGTAGAACACCTTTCCACCCGCTGGTCGTTCGGTAAGTTGTTGCGCATGGATATGAATATTGTAATCCTCGATATCATCCCATTTTAAGGCGCATAATTCAGCTGCACGCATTCCAGTTTCTATTGCTAATAAAATCATATAACCGCAGATGAAATATCCATTATAGCGTGGTAATTTCATTCTTTTACGAACTTCTGCCTGTATCATTTTAATATCCTCATTAGAGAGTATCTTTTCCGTGTTTGCAGGCTTTGATGTGTCGCATTCTGCCTTGTACTTCTGATTGTTAATTGCAGTGACTGGATTAACCTGAATATAGTCATATTCGAGTGCATATTCAAAGATTAGGTTGAGTACTCCCTTGTACTTTAAGAATGCCTTAAATTTAGGGTGTAATTCAATAACCATTGACTTTGTATATGCCTTCAAAGAATCTTTTGTGACATTTCGTATATCAGTCTTACCAAAATCATCGCTGATAAAACGATTATAGTCATCTTTCAATCTTTGAATTGTAAGCTTACTACAGTTTTCTGTCTGTTCCTTATTTTCCAAGGCTAATTCAAACATGTGATCAATCGAATATGACATTAAATGGTAGTCATAGTACTCCAGTATCTTGTCCAATAGACCAGCTTCAGTTCTTGCATGAAGCCTAACATCTCCAGAAACTTTTGTAACCCATAAATCTCTCGATGCCTCATATCTAATGGCTTTTGGTGTACCGTTCATTTTAACATGCACTTTATTTACGAGCTTTCTTTTCATGCTCACTTCTTTTTTGCTAATCATTTTTAATTCTTCATGCATGTCGGCATCCGTAATAATACCACATTTGTGTTCCTTAACGATATTTGATTTTCTTTCTTCCTGTGTACGAATTAGTTTTGTAAGCTCTTCTTCAAAATTTATAATCTTGTTCATTTTTATTTCCTTTCAAAATTGGTGTTACTTGTTACTTTTAAAAGGCCTTTTATGTGTGTGCGATTATTATCCCTCGCGACAAGATTGATTATAAATGCAAATTTGTCGATTATCTTGATTTTATCTTGATTATTTCTTGATCGTAACTTGACCAAGATAATTTGGTTAAGGAATATTATTCCTAACAAGCATGTATAGGAATAAATCCTTCTCTAATGACAAGTATTTTTCTTCGTTCTATTCCCCTGTTTCTTTATTTCAAATTAATAATCTCACGGACGTTTGCCCATAATAACATAGCGCTTTGTGTCTGATCATAAACAAGAGGCAAGCACAAGTGTCTATTTAGACCTCATTGTTTATGTAGCCAGTCGCTCTTAATTGTTATTAGGCAAACGATAAACCGCGAGATATACGAAATTAATTGAAATTATTAAAGAAAGAGGTGGTCAAATTGAACTTGAAAAATAGAATTTAAGGGCTCGATACCCACTCAATACCGAAATTAATATTTTTGTTTTTAAAGGAGATTTTTGAATGAAAGTTTTAGAGTATGTTTCAGGAGATTTTAAAGTTAATAAGGAAGAGGTTACAAGTCGAGAATATATTTTAAGCCATGTTAGAGCTTGTGTAGTTCCAGACAATGACATAATACTTAACACAGATGTTGTTCGTACTAATTTCCTCGATTTGGCTGTAATTTACAAAGTGGTTGTTAATTTAGGTAGTAACGAACATATAGGAGCATATAACTTAAATTATGATATTATGACAAGAGCTGGAATTACTGAAAGCGAATTGTTTGATACTGTAAAAGCTTATAAGGATTTCACATTAACCCCTATCATGTCTGCAATAATGGATTATTTTGATGCACCTGCGGACGAGTATCGTGAGATTGACTTTAGTGTACCTGATATATATGTAATGACAACTAAAGATAGAATCTTTGGGGCTACAGCTATGTTTTCAGATGCTTTACGCAATCTACAGGATAAGATTAGCAAGGACTTAGTAATTATTCCATGCAGTAAAATGGAAATTCTTGTTTTAATCTATCATGAGGACATTGATATAGCTGCTATAAAAAAACTCGTAAAATCCATAAATTCCAATGAAAGCTTAGTGAGTGCAGAAGAGTTCTTGTCAAACAGCGTATATCTTCTTAATTCAAGTGGTCTTTCAATATTGGCATAAAAATAATCGCTAGGAAGTTGTTCCTAGCGATTATTTGCCTTTTTATTGATATTATATCAATATTAATCCTTGAAATAATATTGCTTATTTGCTTTTAAATACTTGCCTTGGGAGTAGATGATTATTTCATCCTTTCCTGTATTTTTATCAATTAGATTTCCGAAATCGGCTGGATGAAATATAGGTTCTTCTGCTTCTTGTGCACTTGAGCCTGTACCTTGTGTACCGTTTGCTTCATTATTTAGATTGTTTCCTGTTTTTAATACTTTCCTTGTTCCTATTAATTCTGATGCCCATTTTCGAGTTTCTACTTCCTGTATACTCAAAAATGCGAACGTCGTAACGCAATCTATCAAACTCTTACAGGCATCTTCAGAATGAAACATTTCAGATATTGAGCTTCTACTTTGTAAAGCGCACAATATGCTTACATTACGACTTCTTAAGGTCATGAACGCAGTCTTTACGCAATCGTATTCTAAATTTGTTAATTGAGCAAATTCATCAAGCACCATTAACTGTGGTCGCAAGCTGCCATCCGATAACCGACCAGCTTTTTGATTTTCTTCTCTTATCAAAAAATCATTTAAAAATCCCTGTACAATCATTGATAGTAAAGCAGAATAATTGCATATTTCTGACTGCTTTAGCTGGAGGTACACATCGTTTCCATCCTCCATTGATTGAACTGAGATATAGTCATATTCAGGTTCGTTTCCTAAAAGAAAGAATAATTTTTCACTGGCAAACTTTCTACAACTTTGTGAAAGCAATGCATAGGCTCCAGATAAGTTTTTCTCATTTTCTCCATACTTAGATTGAAGACGGCGTTTTGATTCTTCACATCCATCAGCGACGACTCGCTTAATCCAATCAACAGGATTTCCATATAGAATAGCTTTGATGACATCAGGAAAGCTTGTATTTATATCTTTTCCCAACATATATAACGCAATCCCGTTAAAAAAATCCTGAGCTGTGTCTGAGAAGTATTTCCCATCCCCACCAGTTGCCTTACTTACAATATTAAAACCAATATTTTCGATGAAGTTACAGCGTGCATCTATATCCAGTTTTTCAATACCTGAAAACGGATTATAGTGACAACTATTTTCCCAATCGTCCATTAGATTAAACCTTTTGATATTACGATAAGCAGATGTTGCTTTGTAAATATCTCCTTTGAGGTCTATACAAAAAACACTGCCATCAGTTTCTTTATTATTTTTGTCCAATGGATGTTTAGCCCCAAATCTTAAACAAGTGGGAATTATAATTGAAGCCGTCTTTCCTGATGAAGGGAGTCCAAACGCCATATAACTTCGACCATCTTTAGAGCTTGGGATATTAAAGAGCTTTCCATCTTTTGTTTTCCCAAGAATAACACCTTCAGCATTTTTCCATGATACCGCTTCAAGTTTTTCTGTATTAATTTTATAAGGGTCTGCATCTTTAAAATAATCAACTAATTCGTTAAAACTGCGTTTGTATTTACTGTGGTCATAACCATAGCTTCTACCTGTTAGCTTGCGATATGTTTGGCTTCGAATTGTGGTGTAGACATGTTTGAAATACACCCTGCAAAATGCACCGATTATAATTAATCTGATTAATATTTGCTGTTTATCATTTATGTATGCGCTCATATAAGATTCAATAGTAAATATGAAATATGTAGCTATGCCCATCATGACAAGAGCAAATACTATCAATTCATGTATCCTATAATATTCGAGCGTATATTTTATTCCATGTTTCTTTAGCATTCTCAACCCCCATAAGTATATTCGCCCCATGTAGCATTATTGCCCCATGAATTCGTCTTATTCAATTCGATTTCGGCTATTTTCTCACGGAGCTTTTCTATTTCACGATGCTGTTCAAGTACCTTTTGATGCTCAATTTCATACTTAGTTTCTGCCTTTAGTAGTTTAACATCCTTACTGTTTGCACTTGTAATACCACCTTTGTATACTTGTGCTTTGAATGGTAAATGTTCATCAACATAAGCTTGAAATGATTTATGAAATTGTCTTAAATGTGCTAATGTACATACATCACGATTGCATATTTTTTGAGTAAAGCCCTTATGTCGAGGCATTGGATTTTCAATATCTTTAACAGGTATTAACAAAGTATGCATATGCCACTCTCCATAAAGAACAACACCTTTATTTTTTATACCTTCATTAGCATGAACAAAAGCAGTAATGATATTCTCTTCACCATAGGTTTCTTTCAGATAATCTAACGATACATCAAAGAATTTCCATCGTTGTTCTTCCGTAAGGCCAGTAGGAGCTGTAATAACCCACTCAAGCCCAGTGACCAGATTCTTACGATTAAGATGATATAGCTGACTCAGGCGATGACGATAATAAGCCAATATTTCTTTCTTTGAATTTCCTCTTTCAGGTGTCATATTTTTGTTGAGATGATGTAGACTCATATCTATTTCCTTATTGCTTGGTTGTTTGTTAAAATAGCATTCCTGTGTAAGGTGAGTTACATATCTCTTTAATTTATAATCTGTATAATTCTTTTTTGCTGCCATTTTATTTTTCCTTTCTTTATTTTTTATTTTTCCTACCTTCAAAGCATAAAAACACATAGATTTATAAAGGTCGCTTTTGGCTCTCAATATAAATCTATGTCGTAAGCAAAGGTCGCTGCGCTCTCAATGCTTACGTGCTTTTTATGCTTTTTGGTAGACATGTTCTACCAAAATTTTCTGAAGCAAATTGTTGGTATCCCCTCGCAGCTGCTCGGTAACATGTAACCTTAGCAGCTTAACCGCTATCATTTGCTTACAAATGCTTTGCAATCAAATGCTATAGGAGCCTCTGCGAGCTCCTACGTTCGTACTTTTTAATTTGATATAAACCAAATTAAAAAGACGAACTACCTCAGCCCCTTGTTCTAAGGCGCCCCTTAGAACAAGCAAAGGGAGGTATACCTCCCTTTACGTTTCACTCTCAGGGAGTGAAACTATTTCCTCCTTGGCAGCATCAATGAATTACAAGAGCACTTACCACCAGTCACAGTATAAACAGTATCAAAGCCATAATCCTTTAAAGCGTCAACTGTTTCTGGTTCTATTAGACCGTCCATTTGTATCACTTTATAATCATTTTCAGTTGCAAAGATTTCTAAAGTCTCGAGAAGTACATCTAGCTTATTATCATAAACTAATGAATCTTCATCGATTCTTACAAAGTGAACACCTGGACTAAATACGACATCCATATAATTATTGTTGTCCATTGAAATTCTTGAACGACAATATGGGTCGCTTCCTTTTTCTAATGGGATTAATTTACACCCATTAGAAAAAGCTACAGTTCCTGTGTTGTAGTCTTTTGACATTTTCTTTTTTCCTTTCTCTAGATTTTGTACGTTTAACCCGTACATATCTAATATGGAATTTTTTTTCTGAACCGAAAAAATAAAGCAATTTTGCAATAAAAAAATAGATCTGAATTTCTTCAGACCTATTTTCCATAGTTTATATTTTTTGTTTTTCCCTTTTATTTTGTTTTTCTTTTTAGTAAGGAGAGTATGCCTATAAGTAATACGATTGCACCTGCACCAAATGCAGCCACAATTGATAATGGGAGAGGGAATGTTTGTAGGATAGTATTAGTAGAAACTAATTCACCACAGCTAATGCAGTATACTTTGCTTTCCCCTTCGGAAAAATAACTAGCAGCTTTTGTTATTTGTGGCTCACCTTCAGTATGTGGTGCTAATTCGATTTCATCTTTATAAGAATCACCACATACAGAGCAAGTATAAGAATCATAACCGTTGTTAACACAAGTAGAATCTACATGCTCAGTTAACTCGTATGTATGATTTCCTGTGGCTGGAATAGCCTCAGTTTTTGTTTTGCCTGTAAGTGTGTTCTTGTATGTAATAACACCATCGTTAGCACAAGTAGCTTCTGTTCTGCTAGACTCTACCCAAGCAGCCTCAATTTCTGCATCTGTATACTTAGGTGCAGATGAAGTTGTTGATGTAGATGGCTTTGTAGACGAAGAATTTGTGTTTGAGCTTGAAGATGTAGAAGGTGAAGCCTGAGTATTTGAATCAGCGCCCCACTGCTCTGCCATCTCTTTTGCAACCATGGCATCATGTGCTGCTCTCCACTCATCTTCTGTCATAGTGTCAACACCAGTTGTGTCAATAATTCCTGTCTCTGGATCATAACCAGCAGCTCTTACTTCTACTCTATTGAATGCGATAGTCGCAACCATTACAAATGTAAATATAACAATGGATCTAATCAATCTCTTCATTGATTTTTCCTCCTTATTTCTTTCTTTTTAATCAAATTAGCGGATTAACATTTTTATTATGGGGAAGATAATAAAAAAGGTCCGCACTTCTTTAATCCTTAGATAGAATAACATTATCTATTAATTCTTTTTAGGTTGTCGCATTTTGCGACGAGCCTATTTATTCGTTATATATATGCGCTATGATTAAATTAGTAGCTTATTATATCACGTTTTAGGTATTTTGCAAGTATAAACTTAATAAGCACCAGCTTAAAAACCAGTGCCTATTTTTTTCATTGTTTATTAATTAGATGCGCCTTAAATACTTCTGCCTGTTCTCGTATTTCCCGTATTTCACCTTGAGCATTTACATCGTCTAAGATGCGTTTACTAAGTTTGCAATGTGTCCAATCTGCTAAATCGAGTGATACCGATGGGCACATTGTTTCTATATATGCTATCGCAAAGGCTTGGGCTTCTATCTCTGATTTCTCTTCTTCGTTATCGATAAGACCTTCAAATAGAAATCTTTCTTTATAATTCCTATATTGATATACATGAAATAATTCATGAGCTAGATAGAATATAAACTTATCTTTATCAAAATAAACATACACGAGAGGATTCTTTCTATAGAGAGTTTTTCCATTTACACCATCTCTATGAAAACTACCTTTATCTCCAAGTAAATATATCTTTGGGAGTTCCATGTCTAAAATGTTACATATGTTTACTGCGTGTTTATGAAAATTGTTTAATTCTATTATTGCATCAACGTCTTTGAATATAGCCCTATCCTTGTCTATTCTGTAGGGTTGGCTTTGATACGTATTCGATATATATTTTTGTAAAGAATAAATTCGAGCATTTTTATACTTTGCCCTTATGATTTTTTTTATTGTAATTAAATTGTCTTTTTTCATTTTTGTTTTCCTTTTCTTTAAAATATACTTCAAGAGCGCTTTTGATATCTGAATAATATCATCTGTAATTTGGCTTGTTAAGGCGGACACAGTTTTTCATATTGTCCGCCTTATGTACAAGTGAACAGTTATGTCACAGGTGTTGAGTGTTTATTTGTTTTAGATTTAATCAACTCTGCTCGTTTTTCTAATTTTGCAATTTGAGCTTGTAAAGCCTGTAGCATTTCTTCATCATATTCTTGTTTCTTGGCCACGGCGTTATAGCAACATGCTGTAGTTTGTCTTGCTTTTGTTGTACCTTTAAAATATGTATTTGGATTTACAATATATATTCCTCCACCTATTTGACGGATAAGGTCAGCATTAATAAGAGATTTTATAACGATATTTACAGTTTGGATTGATGCACCAGTAGCAGCACTAATTTCCTGCTGTGTATACAAAAGCTTATTTTCTCGATTCAGATGCATCAATATCCAGTAGGCTACTTTTGTCTTTTGATTTGCTATATCTTCTAGGGATGAAATGAGATTAGTCATCCAAACCTTATGAAAGTTATAATCTTTCTCTATAAGCTTTGTTATCTTGCATGGAACAAGCTCGCCAGAAATTTTATCAATATATTCTTGAACTCCAACTGGCATCTCTTTTGTAGTTATAGTCTTTTTATTCATAATTAAAGTCCTTTCTTTTATCAATGTTATATTTGTCTTTTGTAGCGGCTACATATTTTATATGGGAAAAAAATTATGATTTATAAAAAATACGGTTATTATTTTAAAATTTATGACGCTTTAACAATATAGATAAGAGTAAATAACACACTAAAACTGGCGTATCCCTTGTGATTGCTAGATTTTTACTGATTCCTAAACTTATGAGTTTTCATAAGATTTATACTGATTTTTACTTTGTAATATCGTTTCATTATTTATTACGGGAAATATATTTTGAGTTTATTATTATATGATTACAGGATAGAAAAATATTTTTTGAGATGATATAATGATGAACGTTGCCACCCCTAGACAGGCAAAGGAAGGGGGTGTTCACTTGGATTTAATAATTTCGTTTCTAATCTCCGTTGCGGCGAGTATAGCAGCCTACTATATTTGCAAATGGTTCGACGGCGATGACAATGGCAACGAGCCTTAAGGTTTAAGCCGCCTTATCCAAAGAATGGCATAGAAAAAGCTAGGAGCTGCAACTCCTAGCTTTTTTGTTTACTTGTTAAGATTTAATAATCTCGTTTCTTTGCCTATAATCATTATAGCAAGTCTTTTAGAATAGTCAATACGCTAGCCATTCTTCAGTATCTAATATGTCTTTACTTGCTTTCCTTATTATATAGATAGTATTTCGAAATTACAATATTGAAGTAGGGACAACCAAAAGGGCAACTAGCTTAGCCGACATGCTTTCCTCCTTGATTTTACTGCATTTGTAGCTAGCTGCAACGCTTCGAGTCCCGTCTCGCGCTCTTTTTATTTGGCTCAGAAATGTTGAGAAATCAATATTTCTGAGCTTTTTTGTTATCATCTAACCATTTACAAAGTGGGTACAATAAGGGTACATCAACAATTTGAAATCTCACCATTTCTTTTTCTAACAATTTTAACAAGCTCAAATGAAAAACTAACTTCTGGCAAAGAACATCAAAAACGCCTCAGTTGAGTTTTTTACAATTATTTACAATCAAAACTACATTTGACGACTCTGTAAAACGTGATAAAATCGTTTTACAGAGTCTGTTTGTTTGCATGGCAAACAGACGACTGGAAATAATTGAGCAAAAGTAAATTCCACCCGTCATTAAGTAAAAATGATGATTGAGTGGTTACCTGTCTGCTCTAAAATATTATTTTTCTAAGAGTTCCGGTTTTAATAGGATGTCGTCTGGCGAGACTTCATATTGTCCTGTTAGAATCGGAATTCTTT
>NZ_FNDP01000012.1 GCF_900100545.1 Pseudobutyrivibrio sp. 49 | reverse complement strand
ATGTTTCTTTCTTTTATCACTTTCACGTATAAGTTGATCCATTTCCTCAAGTGTCTCTTCAATAAAAATACGGCCCAGTTTCCTTACCTCACTTTCAACATTTAGTATAAACTCAGCTAAATCTTTTGGGTTTTGATATAACTCTTTTTGTATTTCTAAAAATCTTTGAATGCACACTTCTCCAAAATACTGTATACTCTTTTGCATAAAAGAACATCCTCCCTTGATAAAGTTTTTTTCGCAAACCATAACCTTATCACAAGAAGGATGTTCTTTTTGTATTTATTCTATTTTTTCCGACTAAAAGTTTACTCTAGCGTGATGTGTCGGCTCACCTTTTTTCATACGCTTTTTATTAAGGTACATCTCAGCGTCAGCAGCATCAAAAATCTCGCTCATCTCTCTTTGTCCATCAAACTTGGCAACGCCAACAGCTATGGTAACCTCTTTTTTCTTGGCATTTCGATTGTTTACCTTCTCCATGTTTTCAAGAAGCTTGTCAAGATTTCCATAATCTGCGCCTTGAACTATAACAACAAACTCATCGCCACCGATTCTGTATACAGGACTATGAGAAAATACTGTACAAATTATCTTACAGCCGTCCTTGATAAACTGGTCTCCAGTCTGATGTCCGAAGTTATCGTTTACATCCTTCAGACCATTCAAATCGCATACCACCAGTGCAAAGTCATTTGCTCTTTTAGCCTCAATTCTAACATTGAATTCTTCCTCGGCTATTGCATAAGCGTGCTTATTTTTAACACCTGTAAGCTCGTCTCGAATAGCCTTATCCTCGGCTTCTGAAACCTTTTCAGCGTATTCTTTTTCCTTTCGAACTTGCTCATCAACATTGATAAGACCAAAGATAAGATGTGGACCATCAAGCTCTTCCAAAAGGGCTGTCTTCATAGTTACATATCTAAAACCACCGTTAATCCTCTTAACTCTGCATGTGTAGGTAAATAGGCCTTGTTCCTTGATGGATGCTATGATATTTTCCTTTGTAAAGATTTTCAAAAGAGCATCTACATCCTCTTCATAGACAATTTCCTTAAATCTCTCTCTACTATCTTTGAAGAAATCCCCACCTTCTGGATCGAGCTCATATTGCATATTTTCAGGATTCATCTTGAAAATTTCATAGAATCCAGTGTTAGGATCCACACAATAAATATTTATAAAATCACTGGACAATGCAGCAATTCTATTAAAGGTTATTCGTTCCTCCTTTATTCTCTGGAAAGCCTCCTGCTCTCGTGTCTGAGCATCAACATCACTTATACCGATAATTATATGCCTATTATCTGTTCTTACACGTACCGCCTTAAGATTTACATATTTAGGTTCACCATTCATTAGAGACCTATAAGTAATGGTGTACTTTCCGTATTTGTTCAAATCATGTGTTATCTGTTCTTTTGTAAACGAATCAATAAATCTTGCCCTGTCTTCCTTATAGATAAATTTATATCTTTCATCTTCAGGCACATCGAAGAACTGTTGTCCACGTCTAATAGCTGTTATGTCTCGATTCTTACCATCAGAAGCATACTCGGTATATTCGTCCGTTTCCATATCTACAAAGTAAAGCTTTATATAGTCCTCAGCCAAAGCTCTTGCAATGTAGTTATAGCTCAAGTCATCTAAGTTTCCCGGTCTTTCAGTAACAGAAAGAATTACAACAGCGACAGCTGCCATACCTGTAACAGGGTCATCGGAAATCTTGTTGATAAGCAACTCAACTGTCTTTCCATTTTTAGTACGCTCATCAATAATCCTTCTTTTTCCGTCTATACCACACTGACGCACCTCTGTCATTGCATAAAAGCCCACTAATTTATCTGAGCCTTTAAAATGATAGGTCGTCACACCCCTCTTGTCAGTAAAGTTTGCGTGAAAGAATTTCCTAAAGTTAGCATTACAACGAAGCAGTGAAATCTCCTCGGAATTAACCTGCAAAATGGCCATAGGCAGAGTGTCAAAGTAATCTACCATACCATTTTCATCGTTATTGGTAAAAGCCAGGTCATACAGGCTGACATGACCAACTGCTGTATAGTATTCACGCTCATCTGGATTCTCAAAGCCTATCTGTGTACCATTCTTATATCTGGTCAAAATATCTGATAAAGATACTGGCTTGCAATAATAGAAGCCCTGAAGCTTTACACAGCCAATCTCTTTTAAGAACTCAGCCTCGTCATCGTCCTCAACACCCTCTGCTGCCACCTCTATACCAAGAGCCATCGCAAGTCTTACAAGCTCTGTGATAATAACCTTGGCGCTCTTACTGGTGCGAACCTGACTAACAAGATTCATATTTATTTTCAGCAAATCAAAATTTATCTGCTGGAGAAGAATTGGAGAGAAATCTCCATTCCCATAGTCATCCATCCAAACCTGGAATCCAAGCTTTTGGAACTGGTCTAACTTAGATAAAACAGCCTCATCTCTTGTACTGCATGCGCTTTCAATAACATCAATAGCTATAAGTGAAGGCGGGACCGATGAAGCATCCACACGCTGTTTTACCTCTGCTACTATATCTGAAGAGAAAAAGTCTATCTGAGAGAAATTTACAGAATGAACTACTCTGTACAATCCCATTTCCTTAAATTTATCAAGTTTTGCGAGAACCTGCTCCAATACATAAAGATCCAGTCTGTCAATCAAATTAACAGATTCAAGAATAGGAATAAATTCAGCAGGATTAAGCACACCGAGGACAGGGTCGTCCCAGCGTACAAGAGCTTCCTCACCACATACTCTTCCACTAGAGCCACGGATGATAGGCTGATAGTATACCTCCAGCCAGCCTTCCTGCATTGCCCTTCCAAAGTTCTCTAATAAATATTTTCTCTTATCAGGTATTCTATCTCCGGTATTCATGCAATAACCTCCGTCGAGTAGCACTACTTACGCTGTCAAAAATATCCGCCTAAACACTCAGCCTTCGCTGGATTTCACCAACGACTTCTCTCCCCTTAAAAATTATTGCTCCCACAAAAATAATGAAACTAACAAGTAAGCAAATCATCCACTCGATTGGACAATCCTTCTTTAATGTTATGCAAACAAAGTATGGAATAATTCCCACAAGTAAATCTGTCAACAGATATACCATCGCGTTACCACTTTTATCCACCATGCACAGCACAAAGTTGGCAACAATTGTGCACATAACCATAATTGGTATAACCCAATATAAAACAAACATCAGATATCCAAAGTAATAGGCTGTAACAGCTACCATCGCCATTACTATTACCACCACTATGGACAGGATTCTAGAGGCATCCATACCCTTTTTAAAGACATGAATGATACTGAATTCAAAGGCAAAGAGCCACATCAATATCAGTAAGCTCCAATGGAATCCACCATATTTTCCGAATGGAAGCTTGAATATGTAATCCAGCCATAGTGCGGAAATAATCACTATACACACAATGAATAGCTGTAGCTTAAAGAAAAATGACTGGAACTTTAATCTTAACTGTGTTGGGAAATATTTTTCCTCATCCTCACCTACCAGACGGCTCTGGCACAATGGGCATTTCTTTAAATTTCCTCCAACATCAATCTTACAATATGGACAATTCTTCATTAGCGAATCACCTCCGTTGCATAAGCAGTAATCTTCATGCCTTCCTCACTGAGGCCTCTAACGAAGCTTTTTACTACCTTAGTATTTGAATATGGTGAGCTGATTCCGAGGGTCATCTTTCCGTTGTAGCTGCTCATAACAACAAAGAGATTTGATGAGCTACAGAAACCATTATAATTTTTAATCTTTGGAATAAGCTCCTCCGGTGGTCGCTGCACTCCCAGATTTGAAAGAACAACTGACACCTTTTTATCCATAATCTTTGAACCATAACGCACAACCATCTGCTTAATAAACAGTGGCACTGCTCTTACCGGAATAAAGTATTCCATGGTCTCAAAGTTATCCATCTGCTTTTTAATATTTTCTTCTGTCAGGCTTTCCTTAAGCTTGCCGTCAAATTCCTTTGCCAAATCTTCAAAGGAAATCTCTTCTGTAAATGTATGTGCCACATTTACGTTATTGAAAAAGTTTCTTGAAGTCTGACTTGGATAATAATTTCTAAGATTTACAGGCATAGACACATTGATTGGCATATGCTTTTTACGTGGAGGCATATCTTCTTTTATTGCCATCATAAGCTTTGCACCAATGTAGCTGGTCATACCAACGCCGATTTCCTTAGCTTTTGGAAGAATATCCTCTGTTGGCACCTGAATCTCGAAGAACTGAAGCTGATCATATGGAAGCTTCAAGCCACTAGGATGATAAGCCACCTTTAAAGCCGATGCTTTCAAAGATAAATTTCCAAAAAACTGGCGATAACTATCCTGATTCAAATCATCATAGGACGCACCTGAGTGAATATTTAACTCTTCAAGCTCATCAGGATATTTAAGCTTCAAATAATCAAAAACAATAATATTTAGAAACTCTAATGCTCCTGTTCCATCTGAAATTGCATGGAACAAGTCAAGATTAATTCTTTTGTGATAATAAGTTACTTTATAATGGAGCATCATTCTGCCCGGGTGATAAAGAGATGGGCAAACACGTCCATGCTCCTTTTCAACTATAGGCTGAAGGTCTGTATCCTCCATGTAGTGCCAAAAAATACCTCGACGAATTCGCACATGAAACTGTGGGCGAAGCTGAATCGCTGACTCCACAGCCTGTTGTAAAAGCTCTGGATCTATATCTTCCCAGAGTGTACAGCTAACCCTCAGGGTTCGAGTGTCTCGCTTAGCCGCTGTGGCTAGAAAGACCTTCGCAACATTATCAACTTTATACCAATTATCTCTTGCCATATAACCTCTTAGTCCGCTGATTACACTCACAAGCCTTAGTGTTTCTTCATTCAGCAATAGAATGCTTCATTCAGAAACCTAAGAGCTTGTTAGTTATCAGCTCACTTAATTTTTATATATTTCATCTGAAACATAGTCTGCGAGTCTGCGCATTGCACGACTTGCCACTGGGAGAGGCATCTGCTGGTACACATGCCATCCATCCTTTTCTACGTCCAGTTTTGCTTTGCCCCCAACCTTCTGAATCTGCTTCACAAGGGAGGCACTGTCTTCGTATAGTATTTCCGTTTTCCCAACCTGCACAAGCGTAGGTGGAAAATGCTTAAATTCACCAAAAAGCGGCGAATATATTGGGTCTGATGGTTCTGCATCCTCTCCGATCACTGCATCTCTCACAGATTCTACATAATGCTTTGTGAGGATTGGATCCTTGCCATCATACTGTTGATAAGATTTTGATTTTGCCGTCATGTCAGTCCATGGACTAAACAATAACAACATTCTTGGAGGGTCATTTCCCTCCATCAGAATTCTCTGGGTGAGGCAAACCATCAGGTTGCCACCGGCAGAATCACCTGCCAAAAGAATTCGGTCATTCTTATAACCTTTTTCTATTAGATAATCCCATACCTGATTTCCATCCTCCAGGGCTGCCGGGAACTTATTCTCCGGAGCAAGCCTGTATTCAAAGGAAACCACGGAGAAGCCTGTAGATACAGCAAGCTTAGCTGCCAATATTCTGGCATAGGCCAAACCGCCACAGGTGTAACCACCTCCATGTGCATAGAGAATCACATACTGTGGGTTATGTGCCAAATCCGGCTTCACCCACTCACATGGTATCTCCCCCACCTGAAATGGTTCCAGTGTTACACCTCCTGTTGGAGCCGCCAGTCTACCTGCCAGTTCCATGGCTGAACGCTGCCTTCGCAAATCTTCTTCAGTCAAAGATTTTCCTGCTATTGAATTTACAGCTTTCAGCGCCTTCATAAGAGGGTCACTAAGATTCAGGTTTAATAAGGACATAGTTTCTCCATGAAATCATACTAATGTAACTATAATTATAGTAATTCTAGACTAATTTTTAAATATGTAAAATATGAAACAAGAATGAAAAAAATATGAATATTTCGGTATTTTTCCGTGTTATCCACTCTAATTTTCAACTCGTCCTTTGATATCAGATAGATTTTGCTATTAAATGTTCAATATTATCCATAATTCACAGTTTGTTCACAATTTTGTCACAGTTTGGCACCAATTTGTGAACAAGTCATGGTAGAATTTTAGGTGAGTTAAAAAAGCGTAGTCTTTTTTAGGGGAGGCGCTTATTATGGATATATCAGAGCTTTCTATGAGTTTAAGTCAAAACAAGTTACTTACCGCTGTGGGGACAGCAATGCTTGGTAAGACCTTAGATGTCATGGAGGGACAGGCGCAGCTTTTAACTGAAGGCATCGATATGAATGCACCATCACTTGAAAGTCTGGTCTACCCTACTTCTGGTACCATGATAGATATGCGCATATGAGTTATAAATGTATTTGGGTTTTACGATATGAAAGGGACCTACCGTTTAGGTCCTTTTTTCATGCCCAAAAGTTATATTATTTACCCTATTCCCTCACACCAAAATAATGGTAAGCAATTCACAAATAATCTTTTTCTTTTACAATTTTATTCACATATTCATCATTGTTCCAACATAATAACTTAGTATTATAATTACATCGCAAGACAGAAGCGATGAACCATTTTTTTCATAACATTATTCTCCCTTTTTGAAGAGGACGCCCCGCCGGCGTCCTCTTTACTTTGTGTCGAAAATGTTTGTGGATTTCCTTTGTAAATTTCTTGGCTAAAACTTTATTTTTTATTTGAGCTTTGCTTATTCTATCTGCCAAGAGCCCCAGTCAAGGGCAAGGCCTGACGGCTCGGCTCCGCCGCCCCCTGACAGAGCCTCTTTTAGCAGATAGTTGTCAAACAAGCTCAAATAAAAATGGGACTGTGGCACAGCCACAACAACTACTATGCATCCCAAATAACTAAAAGTCGCAAATGGGATGCATACTTTTTTGACCTCATGCATCCCAAAATCAGTAAAGTCTTGTTTGGGATGCATAATTTAGCTAGTGAATGCATCCCAAACCAAGGAAATGCTTCTCTGGGATGCATTTTCAACTCAGAAATGTTTGGATTTTTATAAAAATACCTAGATTTATGCATCCCAAAAGAATAAAACTGCATTTCGGGATACATAGCTCCAAAAAAATTTATTTCTAATGCATCCCAAAACAGCAAAACCTCAATTTGGGATGCATAGTAGCAGATGTGGCATCGCCACAGCCCCATTTTCACCCCTGCTTGATTACCAAATATCAGCGCAAAGGCGAGGAGTCAATGACGCGAAGCGCCGAAGGGCATCATTGACGCCGCGACTGGGCTGATATGCTGTAGCAAGCAGGAGTGAAATAAAAAAAGGGGATAGCCACTAGTGACTATCCCTATGAATTATTCAATATTTAAATTTGTGACAGTACATTTACGCAGTCTTCGCAGATCACATCGCCGTGTTCTAAGAGGAAGGCTCCATCGAAGCTTTCGGTGAACATCTGGCTGGCGTATTCTGCAATAACAAGAATGACTGCTGAAATCTGGCGACGTGTCAGCTCGAAGTTGAGCTTTACATAATAGTCATCGCCGTAACGATACAGCACACTCTGGATTCCTGAGAACTTTGGAATGTGTTTGCAAAGTTCAATGGATGCATCCAAGCTTGGAAGGATTGCCCACAGTGGTGTATCCAAATACTGGGATGTAATCTCATCCTTGTCATCTCTAAGCTTTTGTACTGGCTGAACTGGAACATCTGCTGTACTACCTGAAACAGCCTGTTCCTTTTTGGTAGTAGATAATGTTTCCTGTAAACCTGTAAGATGTTTCTTTAATTCTTCAATAGCCGTTGCAAGTCCTGAACTTGAATCTGGGGATATGAGTAATGCTACATCACCCTGAGGCATAACTGTCATCTGTACGCTATATGCTTTAGCATGAGTCTCTATTCCGAGGGTCTCACACGCTTCTGCTAAAATATCCCTGATAAAGCTTTGGGTCTTTTCCTGGTCACTGACGAAATCTCCAAGCTCCATGCCGTTCTGTTCCATTTCTTCTTTGGTGATGACGCAACGAATTTTGTCCTCACCTATCTTCTTGAACTTCATCAGCTCCCCTCCTTTCAAAATCTAAGTAAAACCGTTATAAATAAGATAATTTTTGTGTGAGTGTACATAAAGTGTAGCAAATAGATTTTAATGTGTCACGGATAATTCTGAGTATATTGTCTGAACATTCGGTGAATTGCGACACAATCCGTGAACTACGACACAATTATCTATATATTGTACATTACCAAAATTTTCACAAGCAGACCCCTATGTTTAATTTACCATTTTTCACAGACAGATTATAGCTGTACTTTCTGACTTACCTCCCTACTTAACAATACCTATGATTGAATTGATGTCTTCTATATTCTTGCGAACCATGTAGTCTTCAATGCCTGACAAGATATCCAGTGTAGCTGTTGGGTTGAAGAAATTTGCTGTGCCTACAGAGACAGCTGTGGCACCTGCCAGCATCATTTCTACTGCATCTTCCCATGTAGTGATTCCACCCATTCCGATGATTGGAATTGATACTGCGTTTGCACATTCGTAAACCATTCTAACTGCAATTGGATGAACTGCCGGACCTGACATGCCACCGGTCTTATTCGCGAGAACAAAGTTCTGACGTTCTACATCGATTTTCATTCCTGTAAGAGTATTGATAAGTGAAATAGCATCTGCGCCACCAGCCTCTGCGGCCTTTGCCATAACCTTAATGTCGGTAACGTTTGGCGAAAGCTTCATGACGATTGGCTGCTTGGCACGAGACTTAACAAGACGAGTGATTTCTTCAACTGCTTTAGGGTCCTGTCCAAAGGCGATTCCGCCCTCTTTTACGTTAGGACAAGAGATGTTGATTTCCAACATATCTACCCTTGACTCATCTGCTAATCTTTCTACCACTTCAATATATTCTTCGGCGGAATGACCGCAAACATTAACCACTACTTTTGTGTTTTTATATTGTTCAAGAAATTTTAAATCTCTCTCGCAGAAAACCTCTACACCAGGGTTCTGCAAACCGATTGCATTAAGCATTCCTGAGCGAACCTCAGTGATACGAGGTGTTGGATTGCCTGGCCATGGCACATTTGCCACACCCTTTGTAACGACTGCTCCAAGCTTATTTAAATCAACAAATTCGGAGTACTCCATGCCTGAACCGAAGGTGCCTGAGGCCTCCATAATAGGATTCTGAAACTCAACTCCTGCAATGGTAACTTTAGTGTTCATTATAGTACCACCTCCGTTGACAAGAATACTGGGCCGTCCTTACAAACCCTCTTATTATTAACATGACTATGGTCGTCCACTTCCTTAGACTTGCAAACGCAACCAAGGCATGCGCCGACTCCACATGCCATGCGCTCTTCCATAGAAACGTAGCACCTAATCTGATTCTCTAAAGCAAAATCTGCCACTGCGCGAAGCATTGGCTTTGGACCGCAGGCATAGATTACATCTGCCACCAAATCGTTTTCTCTCATGGCATCAACAACTGTGCCGCGGATTCCTACTGAGCCGTCATCTGTGGCAATGAAAAGATTTGCCACTACCTTTTCAAATTCCTCGGTAAGAAACAGATCATTGTTGCGATAACCCATAACAGCTGTGACTGTGCCTGGTAGCTGCTTTGCAAGCTCAAGCATTGGGGGTACACCGATACCACCGCCTACAACGATAGCGTTTCTTCCCTCAAGTGGGAAGCCATTTCCAAGAGGTCCCATAACCTCAATCTTATCTCCCATCTTGAGATGAGAGAACTTCTCTGTACCTGCACCAACAACACGGTAAACCACACGAAGTGTGCCGTAATCCTTGTTGATTTCGCAGATGCTGATTGGACGTGGCAACAGCTTGCTGCCATCATTTGAAAAAATGCTGATAAACTGGCCCGGAATTGCATGGTCAACAATGCTTGTTTCAAGTGTGAGGCTGTAAACGCCTTCGGCCAGTTTCTCCTGCCATAATACTACTGCTTTTTCTTTTATCTTCATTACTTCAAAGCTCCTCTGATGTCTTCAAGCATATCTTCAACTGCTGCACGGCTGGCACCTGCGAAATTTGCCTCTCCAAAGGAAGCGTACTTTTCCTGCTGATATGCTGCAATGATTCCACGGCTGGAATTTACGATAGCACCAAGACCATCTTCATTGAAGAAGTGTACAAGGTCTTTTCCTCTTCCGCCCTGTGCACCGTAGCCAGGAACGAGGATGTATGCGTGAGGCATGAGCTTACGAAGCTTTGCGCCCTGCTCTGGATATGTGGCGCCAACAACTGCACCTACATTTGAGTAGTAGCCTTCTCTTGTCTCCATTCCCCAGTCCTCAATCTTCTCAGCCATGTGCTCGTAGAGAGGTCTGCCATCGATGAGTCTGTCCTGGAACTCGCCTGATGATGGATTAGAAGTCTTGCAAAGTACGAAAATACCCTTGTCCTCTTCCTTGCAAACATCTACGAAAGGCTTTACACCGTCTGAGCCAAGGTAAGGATTTACAGTAGCCATATCTGCATCGAAGCCCTGATACTTGTAATCGCCAACCTGAACTGAGCCAAGATGACCAAGAGCATAGGCTGTAGATGTTGAACCGATGTCACCACGCTTGATGTCAGCGATAACGATAAGACCAAGCTCCTTAGCGTAATCAACTGTCTTCTTATATGCAATCATGCCAGGAATGCCGTAGCTTTCGTACATGGCAATCTGTGGCTTTACTGCTGGAATTAAATCTGCGCAGGCATCCATAATCTGACGGTTGTAGTCAAACATGGCTTCTCCCACTGCTTCCAAGGTCTGGCCGTACTCGTTGATGTATTTATCAACTAAGCTCTTTGGCATTAATTTCATTGTAGGATCAAGTCCCACAACGATTGGCGCATTCTTTTCCTGGATTTGATTAATTAGCTTCTGAATCATAATAAACTACTCTTCCTCCATATATTGTTTTAACAACCTTACCCTGAACCTTGCGGCCTTCGTAAGGCATATTTTTAGATTTACCAACAAAATCAGCGGCATGAATCTCATATGAAATTGTAGGGTCAAAAATTGTGATATCGGCTGCCTTTCCTGGCGCGAGGTTTCCTAAATCGTCGCGACCCAAGATACGAGCTGGATTGCTGCTCATATAAGCTGCCATTGTAAGTGGTGTAATCAGGCCTGATAAAACAAGCTCTGTGTATGTAAGACTTGCAGAGGTCTCAAGGCCGACAATACCAAATGGCGAAGCAAAGCCCTTAGCTTTCTCCTCGGCAGTATGTGGCGCATGGTCTGTAGAAATGACCTCAAAAACGCCCTCAGCCAAACCTCTTCTAA
The DNA here is from genome assembly GCF_900100545.1 of Pseudobutyrivibrio sp. 49. Lineage (GTDB taxonomy): Bacteria > Bacillota > Clostridia > Lachnospirales > Lachnospiraceae > Pseudobutyrivibrio. The sequence goes on along the minus strand of NZ_FNDP01000012.1, from coordinate 72,264 downwards.
GAAATTCTCTATCTTCCTTTGTACGAACAGGAGGATTCATTTTGTAATTGCCATCTCCTGGCACAATGTCATCCTCGGTAAGTGTGAAATGATGTGGGCAAACCTCGCCGGACACCTTGATGCCTGCTTCCTTTGCCTCTTTTAAAATCTGGTAGCTCTCCTTTGTGGAACAGTGACACAGATGAAGTGTGGCACCAGTCTCCTCTGCCAACATTATGTCGCGGGCTTCAATGATGTTTTCCACAGCATTGCTGATACCTTTCTCTCCCATGGCATCAGATTTAGCGCCCATGTTCATAACACCCCCCTGCACCAGATTGATATCCTCGCAGTGAGCAAGCACTGGCACGCCAGCTGTGGCAACAAGCTTCATTGCCTCTCTGTAAAGACCTGAGTCCATAACAGATTTGCCATCCTCTGAAATAGCAGGGATTCCCGCATCAATCATCCCCTGTAAATCAGAAAGTTCCTTGCCTTCCATGCCCTTTGTAACAGAACCTACCTGAAGCACTCGTGTAAGACCTACCTTAGCACCCTTATCGTGAACATATTTCACAAGCTCTGGATTATCCACAACAGGCTTTGTATTTGGCATAGCAAGAACTGTGGTGACACCGCCTCGTGCTGCTGCCTTTGAACCAGTCTCGATATCTTCCTTTGCAGTCTGTCCTGGATCTCTGAAGTGGACATGCATATCGATGAAGCCTGGCATAACGTAGCAGCCCGCTGCATCAATTACTTCATCAAAAGAGACGGGAACAATCTCAGCCTCAACAGCTGAGATAATGTTCCCGTCTATCTTAATATCCAATATTTCGTCTGTATTTGTAGGTGGGTTTAGCACCCTGCCATTTTTAATGATGAGACTCATACATTACCCTCCGTTAAACTTAGAATAGTATAACATAAAATTAGCTCTAGTCTAGGACTAGAGCTAACATTTTTATTTAAAGTTTTGTAAGAACAAAGATATCATAGATTGCTTTCACAGCAGCCTCGAAATCTTCATTCTGAACTCCGATGATGATGTTCAACTCGGAAGAGCCCTGATCAATCATTCGTACATTTACATGTGCATGGCTGAGGGCCGAGAAGATACGACCTGCAGTACCACGTGTACTCTTCATACCACGACCTACAACTGCGATAAGTGCAAGGTCTGATTCAATCTCGATAGAATCTGGTGAGCAGTTACGGTGGATAGCAGAAACTACTGCCTGCTCCTTGTTGATGAACTCATCCTCATGAACAACAACTGTCATTGTGTCGATACCTGAAGGCATGTGCTCGATGCTGATTCCGTTGTCCTCGAAAGCCTGAAGTGCTCTTCGGCAGAAACCAACCTCTGAGTTCATAAGTGACTTTGTGATAAGTACTGTACAGAAGCCCTTCTTACCAGCGATACCTGTGATAACGTATTCATTTCTCTGAGCTGTAGACTCTACAATCCAAGTACCATCATCCTCTGGCTTGTTTGTATTTTTAATATTGATAGGAATACCTGCTGAACGAACTGGGAAAATAGCATCCTCGTGAAGAACACCTGCGCCCATGTATGAAAGCTCGCGAAGCTCACGGTATGTGATTGTCTGCATTCCTACTGGATTCTTAACGATACGTGGATCGCAAATCAAGAAGCCTGAAACGTCTGTCCAGTTCTCGTAAACATCAACCTTTGCAGCACCTGCCACGATAGAACCAGTCACATCAGAACCACCACGTGAGAAGGTCTTTACCTTTCCGTCTTTGCCACAACCATAGAAGCCTGGGATAACTGCACGTGGATGCTCCTCGAGAGCCTTAGCCATTGTCTTTTCTGTCTTGTAGGAATTGAGCATTCCCTCTTCATTGAAGAAGATAACGTCCTTTGCATCGATGAAATCATAGCCTAAGTACTTAGCCATAATCTTTCCGTTGAGATACTCACCACGGCTTGCAAGATAATCAAGTGATAAATCCTCTTTAATCTGAGCTGCAATTTCCTTGAAGTCTTCATCAAGTGAGAAATCCTTTAACTCAAGACCTGTGATAATCTCGTCGTAACGAGCCTTGATAGCTTTAAGATTCTCCTTAACATCCTTGCCTGCCTTAGCAGCCTCATAGGTACCGATAAGCATGTCTGTAACCTTTGTGTCCTTGCTGTTGCGCTTACCTGGTGCAGATGGAACTACAAACACGCGATTCTCATCAGCGCGGATGATATCGCCAACCTTCTTAAACTGGCCGGCGTCCGCAAGTGAGCTACCGCCGAATTTAACTACCTTCTTCATAATAATCAAAACCTCATTGTTCTAATATTTTTCGTATGAAATAACTTTTAACATTGTATACCAATACTTTATCGAATTAAAGTGCTAAATTGCCCAAAAAACTAAGACAAAAGTACTCTGTCATTATCTAATTCTTCTCCAGCGCCTACCTTAAACTTCTCAAGCAGATCATTTACGGTAAGTCCTGCTCTCTCTTCGCCTGAAGTATCGAAAACAATTCGTCCAGCATTCATCATAAGGGTTCTGTTTCCTACGTCAAGTGCCTGATGCATATTGTGGGTAACCATAAGACAGGTAATGCCACGCTCTGCCACAATATTCTTTGTAAGCTCAAGCACCTTTTCAGCTGTGGCTGGATCAAGGGCTGCTGTATGCTCATCCAAAAGCAAAAGCTTAGGTGTAACAAATGTAGCCATCAAAAGTGTAAGAGCCTGACGCTGACCACCAGATAATAATCCAACTGGCTGCTTCATTCTATCTTCAAGGCCCATACCAAGAAGTGAAAGCTGCTCTCTGAACTTTGCTTTATCCTTGCCGCTGATTCGTGAGAAATACTGGCTTGAAGCATGGCTTGCACGTAAGTAAGCCAATGCCATATTTTCCTCTATGGTCATGTTTGGCGCAGTGCCCTTTAATGGATCCTGGAAAAGATGACCTATAACCTTGCTTCGAACATGCTCCTTCTTAAAGGTGATGTCCTCCCCATCAAGATAAATATTTCCCTCATCAACAATGAAGGTACCTGCAATGGCATTGAACATGGTAGATTTGCCTGCTCCGTTTGAACCAACGATAGTAGCAAAATCTCCATCCTTTAAATCTAAAGAAAGATTGGTAAGTGCCGCCTTTTCATTGACGGTGCCGGGATTGAAGGTCTTTGAGATGTTGTCGATTTTAAGCATTGTCCTTCACCTCCCTGTTACCTCTATAGTTAGCAAACTCTCTCTTTTTGAGGGCTGCCTTCTTTCTAACATAAGGCATTGCGATTGCAACTGCAACTATTATTGCAGAAACAAGCTTTAAAGCCTCTGCTGGCACACTCATTCTAAGAGCGATTGCCACGATAAATCTATAAAGAACGGAACCAAGGATAGTTCCCAAGATTCTTCTGATTGTACTTCCCTTATTGCCAATAAGAGTCTGGCCGATGATAAGTGAAGCCAGCGCAATTGTAACCATACCCGTACCGATATTGATATCTGCCGACTTCTGATACTGGGCAATGAGACAGCCTGAAAGGCCAGTAAGTGAATTGGCAAGACAAAGACCTACAGTGATTGTAAAGGTAGGATTGATAGATGATGATTTTACCATCTCCGCATTATCACCTGTAGCACGAATAGACATACCAAGTGTAGTTCCAAGGAACCACCAGAGTGCCAATGCAATAACAGCCACAATAAGAGCTACTGTCACAACCTTGTACCAGTCTCCAAATATCGTATTTACGAATCCATCTTTTCCAAGTGAGAAAATAGTATCGCAACCGAACAGATTAATAAGAGATGAGAATCCCATGACGGCAATATTAATAGTATACAGAGCCGTATTTACGATAATACCTGCTAAGATTGATTCCACACCAAGTCTTGTCTGTAAAAATGCGGTAATAAAACCTGCCATAGCACCAGATATCATTGCTGCTATAAGTGCAAGGAATGGATGACCTGCGAGAGTAACCACAGCACCTACTGCACAACCTAATGTAAAGCATCCATCTGTGGTCAAATCTGCGATGTTAAGAATTGTAAAAGAAATAAAAAGTGCTAAAGCAACTAGGGCGTAAATACACCCTAGTTCTAAAGCACTCTGAAAAATCGAAATTGTAAAAATACCTGACATTACATTAAACCCCTAATAATTTATTTGAACTCCTTTGATGTCTGGATTTCAACGAAGCCATCGCACATATCGCGAAGCTTTTCGTAATCCAAATCAAGTGCTGCAGCAGTCTCTGTGTTAACAGTAGCTGTACCATTATCAAGAGTCTTAACAGCAAGTGTAGCTGGCTCCTTGCCATCCACTAAAATCTCTGCAACCATCTTTGCAGTCTCAGAACCAAGTGTTGCATAGTTTACACCATATCCAAGGTAAGCTCCATTGAGCGCAAAGGAATCAGCACCACAATAGTGAGGAATTCCAGCATCGATGAACTTCTCATAGATAGCAAGCTCAGCTGTCATGATGGTGTTGTCAGTTGGTGTGAATACTGCTCCAACCTTATCTGCACAAAGGGCATCTGCTGCCAGCATAACCTCATCGTTTGTTGTACCAGTCTTCTCAACAACCTCGATACCTGCATTCTCAAGGTATGCCTTAGCAGCCTTAATTGGAGCTGTTGAAGAATCCTGTGACTTATCGTAAAGAAGACCAACCTTCTGTAAATCTCTATCCTGCTCGAGCATTAAATCAAGAATAGCTTCTGTATTAAGAGCATCTGATGTACCAGTGATGTTGGCACCTGGTGCATCGTTTGAAGCTACAAGACCTGCGCCCTCTGGATCAGATACTGCTGCAAATACAACTGGAATCTGATTGTCCTCTGTAGCAGACTGGCAAATCATCGCTGTAGGTGTTGCGATTGGAACAAGTACATCTACCTCATCATTGATAAGCTCTGTAACAATCTGGTTGATAGTTGTGGAATCAGCCTGACCATTGTAGTAGTAATCCTTGTAGTTAAATGTTACACCCTTCTCCTCTGCGATAGCATCAAGCTCCTTCTCAAGATTGTCTACAATCTGATTAAGAGATGCATCATCAACATACTGAATAATACCAACCTTATATACCTTTCCATCAGCAGCTGTGTCAGCACCTGCGCCATTATCTTCTGCTTTCTTGCCGCCACATCCAGCGAAGCATGCTGCTGCCATGGTCATAATCATAAGCATTGAAATAATTTTCTTTTTCATAGTAGTCCTCCTCAATAACATTCCGTTCGACATAATCGTCCGACTAATGCATACATTTTACCATAACGCTTTAGCGAGTTAAAGTATAAATGTGATTTAATTTCGTCTAAAAAAATCTCATTTTTCTTTAGCTTTTTCTAAATTAATTTATTTTTGTGTAATATCCTTGTAATTTTTCTGAAACATTTATATAATCTTTCGGGTATTTAAGTATAATTTGTCCCGTTTTTGTGGCATATTCTACACTTAAAATAATTACATGGTTATAAACGAACGATGTATATGAAAAAGTGAGGAGGTAATTAGTGAAAAACAAATTAACAGCGGCGTTGTTGGCGATTGTTATGACAGCTGCGATGGTAGTTCCATCTATGACAGTTCATGCAGCTGACACAATCTACAACAATAAGACAGGTACCCAGGATGGGTATGACTATGAGTTATGGAAAGATTCGGGAAACACTAGCATGACTTTGAACGCTGGGGGAACGTTCGATTGTTCATGGAGCAACATTAACAATGCTCTTTTCCGAAAGGGTAAAAAATTCGATAGTACACAGACTTATCAGCAGATAGGAAATATTACCTTTGATTACGGCTGTGATTACAGACCTAACGGTAATTCTTATCTTTGTGTCTATGGCTGGACTGTAGACCCGCTTGTTGAGTATTACATCGTAGACAGTTGGGGAACATGGCGTCCACCAGGAGGAACACCAAAGGGTCAGATCCAGGTAGATGGCGGCACATATGATGTCTATGAAACAACTAGATACAACGCACCTTCTATTCAGGGTGACACTACATTTAAACAGTACTTTAGCGTTCGTACCTCTAAGAGAACCAGCGGTACAATTAGCGTATCAGAGCACTTTAAGGCTTGGGAAAACATGGGTATGAGATGCGGTAAGCTTTACGAAGCTGCATTGAATATCGAAGGATATCAGAGTAGCGGTTCTGCCAGCGTTTATAAGAACAACATGACAATCGGTGGTTCTTCTAGCAGTTCTGGCAACCAGGGCGGTAACCAAGGTGGAAACACTGGAAACCAGGGCGGTAACCAGGGTGGTTCTGGAAACTCTGGTAATACAGGAGCTTCTTCTGGCGCAACTGTAGTTCAGTGCGAAAACATGACAAAGAGTGGCCAGTACACTGGCAACATCTCTTCTCCTTTCAACGGAGTAGCCCTCTATGCTAATAATGACGCAGTTAAATATACACAGTACTTTGCTTCAGGCACACACGATTTCACACTTCGCGGATGCTCTAACAATAACAAGATGGCTCGCGTTGATTTGAAGATTGGTGGCCAGAACAAGGGTACTTTCTATTATGGAGATAACTACCCAGCAGAGTACACAATCAAGAATGTAAGCCACGGTACTGGTAATCAGACTGTAGAGCTTGTGGTTACTGCTGATGATGGTCAGTGGGATGCTTATCTTGATTATCTTGCAATTGGTGGAGCAGGAGCTGGTGCCGGCGCAGGTGCTGCAGCAGGAACTGGAAACAGCAGCTCTTCTAATACAGGAAACAATCAGAATACAAACACAACAAACCAGAAGCTTATTGCACTTACATTTGATGATGGTCCTTCCAGCACTACAAGTCAGGTTCTTGATGTTCTTGAAAAGTATGGTGTTAAGGCTACATTCTTCCTTATTGGCCAGAATGTTAACTCAAACACAAGAGCTATCATGCAGCGTCAGGTAAACATGGGCTGCGAGCTTGCATGCCACTCATACACACACGAGGACATGACAAGAATGAATGCTTCCCAGATCAAAAATCAGATTGACTGGACAGCATCAGCTATCAAGAACACTGTAGGCGTAGATGTTAAATTTTTCAGACCTCCATACATTGCTGTAAACAACACAATGTATCAGAATATTGACCTTCCTTTCATTCAGGGAAGCATGCACAACGACTGGGAGTCAAGCACATCAGCTTCTCAGAGAGTAAACTCAGTTCTTAGCTCAGCTAAGGATGGAGATATTATTCTCCTTCACGATTTCCAGGGCAACAGCCAGACTGTAGATGCACTTCCACAGATTATTGAAGGTCTTAAAAATCAGGGTTACACCTTCGTAACTGTTAGCGAGTTATTTGAAAAGAAGGGTGTAAATCCTAACGTAGAATATAAGATTTGGTCAAATGTAAAATAAAATGGATTGAATGATTATAAGTTTATAACCATGTAAAAAAATGGGAACCTCTTCTTCGTCGAGAGGTTCCCTTAGATTTTATCTCTAAATAACAGAGCTTACTAATCAATTACATCATCCACTTTATTTATCTTGAGAGAGGTAATCTCTTCAACTGAATTGATAATATCAGAAATACCTTCCTGAATGTAAACAACCCAGTCATTCACTGATTCCTGACTCTTTTGAGCTGGGATACTTTTTTGAATGTTTCCAACAAATCTCAATGCGCTAAGTTCTTCACTATATTCAACAGCTGAAACACCGTCAACTGGAATTTCAACCTTAACGGAAGCCTGTTCACCTTTATAAGCAGTATTAATATAGTCTATTACTATTAGCTTGTCTGAAATAGTCATCTCTGCCAAAGTATGCTGATATCCTTCTGAAAATCTTGCAAAAAGACTTTTTACAATGCAATAAGCCATAACAAGTGTAAGACATCTGTACCAGCTAAATCCTTCAATCCAGGTCTGGAATAGAACGATTAGTGTGTACATGACAAAGACACCTCTGTAGAGGATCTTTATAAAGGATTGTCCTTTGGTAAGTGGAATATATATTTTGCTATTGATAGTATAATTAGTCATTTAAAATCTCTTTCTCTGGAAATATTAGCCCTTGAAAGCGTTAGCAACTTCCTGGTCAGCCTGCTCGATTGCATCAGCTGCACCGTTCATCTGTGAAGCTATTCCTTCGATAATCTGTGGCATTGTCTCGTGTAACATTGGATACATATCGCTTAAGAATGACTCTACGAACTGGCTCTGTGCAGCACCTTCCCAGTTTCCTGTAACTTCGTCAACCTTTGACTTTAACTCGCTAACCTCGCTGTTGATAGCCTCCTGCTTCTGCTGTAAGAAGTTAGCAGCCTCTCTTAATTCTTCTGGTGTGATTCTAATCTGTCCCATTTTTTGTTCCTCCTAAAAATAAAAAATAATAATTTATAAATTTAATCGACCAGCTTCATCGTAAATATCCTGATATTTTGTTTTTGCAGTATTAAGATTAGTCTGCATATGTTGAAGTACTACAATATAATCTGACATATTCTTAACCCACTGATCGTCAAATTTCTCAAAAAACTTATCGCCTGCATCAGACTTCCACGACTTTCGCAGCTCAGTAATAGCTGTTTCTAAATCGACTTTTAATTCATCCATATCTAGTTCATGTTGGTAATATTGGTCTTTTGCAGTTTGAATTGCTTCATTGTCAATATAAAGCATTTTGCCCTCCACTACTTTTATAAGTTAGCCTGTATACTAAGGTATTTGTTGTTCTCTTCTTCTGCTTCCTTTGTTCTTCCTAAATCATTAAGGATTGCAGCGCGAAGTGCATGTGTTTCTGGCAACTGGTCTGCTACTGTGACAAGATAGTCAGTTAACTCAAGTGCCTTATCAAATTTATTAATCTCTCTTAAACACATTATTCTAAATGCATATGCGTCAACGTTTGATGGATTCTCCAATGTTACGCTTCTGTAATAGTCAATTGCATCATTAAACATCTGGTCAACACCTTCTGTTTTTCCCATCTGCTTGAGAGCGTAAGGCTCATAATAATGTGCTGCTAAAGAATAATAATCCTGTCCTTCAGCTTCTTTTAAATGCTTGGCTGCTTCGATTGCCTTTTCATATGCTTTCTGGCTAACGTAGCAGTTCATAAGAAGATATGATTCCTCAAAATCATTAACATTATTCTCTAAAGCGATTTGTCTTGCACTTTCAAGATGCTCAACAACCTTTCCCATATCTTCCTTAGCTGAATAGATACGAGACTTCTGCATCTCCATACCGTGAAGTATCTCTGGAGTAGTTTCCATCTCTTCTTTTATCTGATCAATGTAAGCCAAAGCAGCGTCAAGATCTCCCTTGGCAACCATAAGTGAAGCCTTATCCAAAGCAAACTCTGTATCCTTAGGGAAAAGAGTCATTGCTTCTTCAATTACCTTTGCAGCATCATCATATTTCTTCTGGTCAACCAAAAGTAAATATTTCATATGATAACCTTCAAAAGCATCTGGATTAGATAAAATCAGCTCATCCAATGCGAACAAGGCTTCCTTTTCCATCTTGTTATTAACAAGAGTTCTAACTTTTCTAATTCTTATATCAGCTCTTGTTGGGTCTTTTAAGATGGCTTTTGAATAATTTCTTAATGCAAGCTCATCATTTCCATCTTCCTCATGCATAAGACCAAGGCTGTAATATACCTGTGCATCATCAAAACCATAAGCAATTGCATTATTAAAGTATTCAATACCCTGTGCTCTGTTGCCTATAAGGATCTCGATATTGCCCATATGGAACAATGCCAAACCATTATCTTTCTTTAGCTTAAGTACCTTTTCAAATTCAGCTTTTGCTTCGTCAAAACGGCTTAAGTTGGCAAGAACAATACCTCTTGTAAGGTAAAGCTCTTCATCCATGTTCTCTTCTTTCTCAGCTTTATCTAAATAAGTTAAAGCCTCCTCATACTTCTCAGCACCAAGTAATGACTTGGCCTGAATCATGTATTCATTAAAATCTGCTTTTGACATATATAAAACCTCTCTTTCTCAAAAGCATTTTTGTAAACCTCTTAAATATCCTAAGGATAAACCTGTAAAGCTTCTTAGGTTTCAGAATATCTCTCCTCGGCTACTGCTTTGATTAACTTCATGATTTCAGCTTCACTTTTGGTATCATCTACTGCAATGAAAAACTGCTCTATATTTTTGTATGATGTTGAGTAAGCTGGATACTGGCTGTTAACCTGCTTGGCTGCATAATTCTCATATGGTGTGATAGTAGCTGAACCTACTATTGTTAGCATTTTAGAAGCCTTATCTAAATGCACTGATTCGATATAATCATGGTGAATATTGTATTCAAGCATTGACTCAGCCTGGTCTCCTTTTCTATGCCAGGTATGAATAATGCTGTCTTCTGTAATTTCAATGCTTTCGTAGTCAATATTCACAGTGTTCCATAGTAAATCCTTAAATGTCTTGTCCTTGATTAACAATCCGATTAAGAAAGGAATTAATCCAAAAATTACTGAACCGCCAAGAAATTCTATTAACACTTCCACTTCAAACGAATCTGTAAGAACTATATACATAACAGGCAATGCTAAAAAGGCGATAATCGCAAGTAAAAAGAATATATCTGCTACTACTGTCTTCCATTTGTAATCCGGGAAATTCTTTATAAAAATCTTCTGGTAATATTTTTTGTTTTTTTGATTAATATAATATTTATTCATCTTTTTCCTCTAATAACTGGTGTCGCTTTAGTCAAAACATAAATCGTAAGCTACACTATTTTTAATTATTTTTTCAGCTTTTCCCTTTAGTTTTACAACCTTATCAGCTGGTTTCTTTAAACCATCGAAACCAATTGCCTCCTGGAAATTACTAATAATAGTCTCCTTGAATTTGTATTTGCCAACAGAGATTTTTTCAATAGTTTCATATGTATTCTTGACAGTGTTAATGCCTTTTCCTAATGTTTTGGAATTCTTAATTAAATCTCCACTGCTTGTAAACTTCTTGACGCTTGATATTGTGTCATTAATATGTTTGAAGCTCTTTACGTCATTAGTAAATTCGCAAATCTTTAACTTATATCCACCGCTAACTGTATATTTTAATGACTTCCAGTCATATACTAGATTTTCTTTAAAGTTCTTACATAAAAGTGTACGAAGGCCGATTTGTCCGTTTGAATCATACCAGCCAGCCAGTCTACGAGCTTCACATGTGAATGAGCTGGCATCATCATAAACTTTTTCATTTCTTAGTACCTGTCGTGCTCCGTGAAGGAATGAATTAAGTGTTATTTCTGTTTTTGCAATATGAGTTTCTTTATCAATATCGCGTATTAATTCCAATCCGTTGGCAGTTTTTACTCTCTTCCACTTAGTAACTGACATATACTTTAATAAGCCATGTTCTTTGTTGAAGGCTCTCTGGATACATTCAATATTTGCCTTGAAGTCAAAATTCTTAATTGTGCCAACTATGTCGATGGCATCACACACAAATTCAACTGTATCGATTAAATCAGCACCACAATCCGAGATTAAATTAAGATACTTATTATGATGATTTCTGCTTCTAAATACATCACTCAATTTATCCATCTTGCCATATCGCTTAGCCCATAACGGATCACCAGATTCTGCCGATTTCCATGCCTTATAGGACGTTATAACATTAACTATTCCATTTATGGCGGCTATAACTGCACCAATAAATCCTGCTATAGCAATTATTCCAATCTCTGCTGGCCATGCTGCTATTGCCAGGAGAATCAACGCTATTGCACCTGCTATAGCTCCCCAGAATGCTAGCTTTTCACGACCACCCTGTAAGTAATACCATTCCTGTATTGCCTCTTGAATGGATTTGATTTTATCAAAGACCTTTTGGAACATGGTTCCAATAAAATCAAATACAGGGCAAAAATTCTTCATACTTGTTAGGAAATTGATAAAGGCTGCCTTGACAGAATTTATCTTTAAATTTTCGTGTGCTGAAAGAAAGCTTTTCTGTTCATTTACTATGGCTGTCTTTACTTCCTTGTCTATTCTCTTTGCATTTTCCGAGAATGTATGAATCTGATTAGCGTAATCGTTGTATCTTTCCTTTTTTTTGTTTAGCACAGCAACCTTTGCATCAATATAGTATTGAGCTGATGTAAGTGCTGAAGAACTTCCTCCGGTAACAGAACCACATTTAGTACCTGTCTTTGTCAGACCAGAAATGTAGTTATCTATTTTGTCTACCACAGATCTGGCGTGTTTTTCAGTGTGTGCTAATTCCGAGTAATTAATTATTAATGCTGACATTATTAACCCCTTTTTGAAGCTGCCGCTAATTCAGCTTCCCTTTGTCTTCTGGCTTCCTCTTCAAGCCTTCTTTTTTCTGCCGCTATTGCAGCTTCTGTAGTGCGAATAGATGAGTTTACACTATCCAGTTCACGTCTCAACTGTTCTAACTTATCAGTAGTGTTTTTTATTTCTGTAGTAAGATTTGTCACACATGAAGATAAGTTACTGTCACCTGCACTATCCTGCTCATATAAGCTCTTGTTAGTAAAAAGAATTTTGTATACTGTCTCTGGACCATCCAGACCATCATGAAATGTTCTGTCGATTCCATCTGCTGAACTGTTAACATCAGTATAGTTTCTACTGACAAATGATATTAAATTCTTTTTTATCGCCTCTACTTCAGATAACCTTTTTTTGTTTATCCCAATAGCGTATTCTAGTTCTCTTTTTCTAGAATTGAGATGAGAGAGCTGAGCATATAATTCTGATAATCCCATTTTGTCTCCTCGTAGTCTTATTTATAAGTTAATGATTTTGCGTATGTATCATCTGTAGTTTCATATTCTGCCTGGGCTGATATTAATGCATCTCTCAGGTCGTATAAGATATCACCTATATCCTTCAATTGAAGAAAAATAACATTGTAATCTTTTTCAAACTGAGTTCGGCCTTCACCTTTCCAGTTTTCCAGAAGAGTACTAGTTGTAGTTTTGATTCCTTCGATTATATCGTTGTAGGTGGTGACCCCTTTAGAAAACTTTTCAATCGCTGCACCAAAGGCTTTTGAATCAAGATACTCGAGGTTTCCTTCTGAATTATCATTCCCCCATGCTTTTGTGCCTTTTTCTGCCATAATTATTCTCCATCATAAACAATTTTAATTTTTGAAATATCCTGCCCCTTAATGACATATGCATCGCCGGTCTCAATAGGTTTCTTAAACTGTCTTGCAGCTCCAGTTGGAATATCAGTATTCTTAATAGCACCAATATCTTCCATTGCTATCATCATGTTGAATTCCTTTGTCTGCTTAAGCATTTCTGAAGCGCCAAATCCACCTGATGCATTTTCTACATCTGAGAATACAAATAACAACTTCATGTTTTTGTATGTCTTAACGATTCGCTTATATGTCTCAACTGCCGCTTTGCTTATTCCATCAGTGGCAAATATCTCTTTGTTGTGAACCATAACCATAAGAAGTGGCTCATTATTAATAGCATCGAATCCCAATGTCTTAACCATATCCATTCTTCTTATGAGCTCTGCTTCGATTTCTTCAAGGATTAGTTCGAAGTCATTTAAATCAACTGTATATTTTTCAACTACTCCCATCGAAGAAAGGTTCTTAAGCTTCTGCTCAAATCCATCAATTACATATACCTTCGACTCAAAGTTGAAGATATTTCTCTGGAGGTAATTTACAATGTACCTTGCAAGAGATGCCTTTCCATAACCCTTTCGTCCGGTAATACCCATTGTGTATGTATTAAGAAGATCCAGCTCCACAAAATCAACGCTGTCATAATCAATACCAACAGGAAGGATATAATTTCCGTTACCAAAGTAATTTTCCTTAACATACTCTGTATTAAGAACATTAGGAACCTCTGGAATTCTAACTGCTCTTTCATTAGGATTATTGCAGTTGCTAACTGTAATAAATTCTTTAATCTTCTGGACTCTGTCGATTTCCTTCTCTCCTTCAAAAGCAAGGTAAGTCTGGAGCTCATATATTGTCTTATCAATAGAATATAAGCATCGACCAGGAACGTTTTTAGGTGACATACGACATCTGTCAAATACAGTGCTATACTCATCACTCTGGTTACAGTAAAGGCAAATTCTGTTAGCAAAATTGCTCATGTACTTGTAACTAATTCCAGAAGTCTGGATGGATGTAAAAATAAGACTAATTCCTAAAGCTACACCCTCACGGCAAATATTGATAATGTCATCTTCATATTCACCATAGAGCTCCTTAAGTGCAAGGAAGTTATCAACCATGATGATAATCTGAGGAATGTCTGTATTTCCCGCCTCTTTGTATGAAGAGAATGATGTAATACCCATGGCTGCAAAAACTTCTTTTCTTCGTGCCATTTCCTTACAAATCATTCTGATAAAGTTTTTAAGCTTTTCATCATCAGCTGCTGATATTACGCCACCTACATGATTCAAATCCGCAAATACATTAAGTGCCATGGATGCGAAATCCAAAATGTACATATTGACCTCAGATGGTCTGTAATTTGTAGCTATGGCTCTTATAATCATCTGTAAAAGATTTGTCTTGCCATACTGAGATGAACCAATAATGATTGTGTTGCCAGTTGAAATATTAAGCTGGGCAACTCCCTGATACTGATTATCTGGGTCATCATAAATACCAAGGTCTACAACAACATCGATATTACTATGAGACTTCTCTGAATCCGTATATACGATAGTTTCTTCCAATGGTGGAAGGCATATTCCAGGAAGTCGGTTAATATTGTTTTCCTCACAGTATTCTGCAATGTAATTTGTAATTGCATCAAGCTGTGTCTCAGCCTCATCATTAGACTTGCTCTTTTGGCGTGTGTATACAGGAGTATGCTTGCCCGCCAAATCCAACGAATATACTGTAAATGGCTTCTGCTGTGCACTTGCATCAAATGTGGCAGGTGCTCCACTGTAGGCAGACTGGAATAATTCGAATATCTCGTTATTACCAACCTGTAAGTAAGCACGACCAGGCTCTTTGATTTCGGCCGCAACAGGAGTCTTTAATACTTCATTACTATCCTCTTTATTCTGAACCTTCAAACAAAGCTTAAACTTTGAGTTTGACCAAATCTGTGCATCAACTACACCGCTTGGCTTCTGTGTCGCAAGAATAAGATGAACACCGAGGCTTCGACCAATACGAGCCGCAGAAATAAGCTCCTTCATAAACTCTGGCTGATCCATTTTAAGCTCCGCGAACTCATCAACTATAAGAATAAGATGTGGAAGCGGAATCTTTGCCTCACCCTTCTTAAAAAGCTTGATGTAAGCATCAATGTGGTTTACATCGTGCTCTGCAAATAGTGCCTGTCTCTTTCTAAGCTCGGCCTTAATTGATGAAAGAGATCTGTCAATCTCTCGACCATCAATATTTGTAATAGCACCAATCAAATGTGGAAGTTTTTTAAACTGATTTACCATACCACCACCCTTGAAATCGATGATTACAAATCCAACATCATATGGATGGAAAAGTGTAGCCATTGAAAGAATGTATGACTGCAGGATTTCTGATTTACCAGAACCTGTTGTTCCCGCAACAAGACCATGAGGACCATGCTGCTTTTCATTTAAGTCGAGGCTTACCACCTGACTCTTTGACTTCACACCAAGAGGTGCTGCCATGGATTTATATACCTGGGATTCATCCCAATTCTTTGTTAAATTGATATCCTCAACATTAAGGATATTCATAAGCTCGAAAAGTGTAATATTCTTTGTAAGTGAACCTTCAAGGCTTACCTCCTCACAGTACACTGGAGCAAGCTTATTTGAAATAAATGCTGCATCGCCTGTATTGACAACCTCGTACTCAAAACGAGCAACATTGTTTTTATCTTCTGTATCAGTAACAATACCGCGTGTGCCTTCAAGCTGAACCACACTGTTACATCCACTTGGAAGAAGCTCCTTATGTTCCTCAAAGAAGATAAATGAAACACCAACCATATTTGCGTACTCTATGTATTTTGAGATAGGGTGATTCTTAATTCCATTATCTCTATATACCATGATTACGTAATTTGGATGTGTCTGCTCAGACGCCTCCCTGCTTGATAACTCCTTATATAAAAAGTCGAAAAGAATACTTCTGCTATCTGAGTCATATACTATGTTTCTCATGTTAAGCTGTTCATTCTTTACATGAGGTAAAAATCTAAGCCACTTAAAGTCCTCAACATCCTCTTCATCCAAAACATAGAAAAGTTTGGTATCTGTGTAATACTGTCTTACTGCCAGGTCAGTTGTAAGTGTTTTGATGAAGGTGTTAAGGTCGGCTCTGCTACCAATTACACCAACTGCATTGTTCTTTTTTAGGTCGAGTGTAATAGGAACATTATGAACATCCCTGTACTGTGCCTGAAGCTCTGTAGGAACCTTCAGAAGCTCATCAGTGCAGTTTAATTCTTCCTTCTTTTTGATGCTTAATTTCTGAACAGCCTCCTTGTTACCATTTCCCAAACGAACTACTAAATAGTCTTCATCCTTTGTAGTTCTGTCGAACAACGAATCAGAAAAATCCCTTACAAAAGCTTTCTCTTTTTCGATTGAGTAATAGGTATCATTGAGCATTTTTGCTTCATTACATCTGCACTCTTCGATGTAGACCTTTTTATTCTCAATGTATTCAGTGTAGCTGGCTAATCGCTCTTCTGTATCAGTCTTATATTTTTTTCGGGCATTTATAATTCCGATTACAGATGTGACAATACCAATAGTCATTGAAATAGCACTAATCCATACATATGCTCCGCCACCATTTCCCATAAGGCCACGCAACACTACTGTTACAGCAAGCATTAGAATGGCTGGAAGAAGCTGAAGAACAATGTTTCCTTCTGGCTTCTGAGGTGCCTCAGGTGGATCAAGAATCTCAATCTCATCCTCTGGGAGAACAGATTTAAATCGTGGGTTTCTGTTAAATTTAGGATACTTTAATTCGTTTGTATCTAAAGAAACTTTTTTGCTGGAAACTGAATTAAGATTAACAACCTTTTCAGAATCACAATAAAGCAAATCTCCCTTTAAGCACATTCCAAAAGATGCAAAGGATACAAAATCATTCTCTGACAAAACTGTTGGTGAATTGATTTTAATCCCATCAACACGTACACCATACTTGGTATTTCTGTCAGTAACCACATATCCTTTATTGGTCTTTTCAATGATTATGCTGTCATTACCAATATAATCGTCATTAATTCTTACATGACAATCACCACTGCCACCGATACATACAGACTGCTGATTTGATAAGTCGATAGCCAAATCATATTTTTTCTTTTCATAGTCAAAATCAATTAACAGCTCTATATTAAAAAGCTCAATTCCTGAACTCTGGTAGCATATCGATGCATTATCACCATGAGAAAACTCTTTTGTGAGAAGCTTTCTTGAATCCCCCTGACTAATATAAAGATTATCTGAGCAAATCAAGGCCCAGTTATCCTTTTTAGTTAGGACCAACTCAAACTCTTCAAAGAAATATTCTTTGTTAAGTCGAACATCATTCTCGATACCTGTTCCAACACGTATTGTCTGAATGTCAGGGGATATCTCTATTTCCTTATAAAAACTTTTACCTGATAAAATAATCCTATATCTATTAGATTCCATCTTGTATAACCTATTCAGTAAAGTTAATTACTGTACCATTTCTAACACCAAATTCAGAAAGCCTTTTGCTTCCCTTCAGCAGAGCAAATGGATTCTCTGCCTTTAAATAACATTTTTTCTGATCTGATATATCTATTCCAAGGGAATATGCTGTGTTTAGTGCCACTACCAAATCGTTTGCTGTAATATCAACTGGAATCTCCAAATCTGCTGTTTCGTTGTTACTTAAATTGTTAAAGATAACTACTACTTTATTATCCATTTCAAATCACCTTACATCGTTAAAAATGCTACTTTTCTGAGACTGTTATTCATAGCCAGCTCGCTAGGCTTAATGAATGAATTTGTTTCAATTTCAGCGATATATTCAGTAATACCAAACTTTGGTACAACCTCTGTTGCAAGCAATGCATTGAATGAATCCTTGTCAAAACGATTACATACAAATATGTATTTCTCAGAATTCACTCCATTTACATTTGCAACAAAATGATTTGTTGCATTTACTGAATTTACTGACTGGTCTGTCACAACAATAACTTTGTCTGCAGCATCTATCATATTGAGCTTCTCTTCATCAAACATTGAATCTGCATCAATGATAATGAAGTCATAATCTCTGTTTTTCTTGGCAGATAACGCGATTTTCAGGAAAACTGAATAATCGATTCCAATAGATGGAAGTGCTGCCTTAAACTCTGGAAGATAGTCGAATATGTTCTGACGTATTTCCTTTTTTATATCTAGATAAACATTCTCTGTAGGGTTATACAAAGATGAATACATCTCTATTCCCGTAATTGGACTTTCGTTATCAAGAAGATACTGGAAATTCTGAAGCATACTTGCATTAATATACAAAACACGCTGGTACCCTTCTGCAAGACTGGCAGCAATTCCCATTGCCACTGTAGTCTTACCAACCCCACCGCATGCAGATGTAACAAGTATCACCTGTGTTTCCTTCTTCTCTACTACGCCTGTAGCAAGCTCCTTGGAACTCTTTGCCACGATTTCGCTAAAGATTTCCATGATACTTGTGTATTTGTAAAGACGATTGATACTTAAATCGCCTGTAGCTCCATCATCCATATGCTCTGACATCAAAAATACGTTTTTGATGTCATGACGCTTAATTGATTGGTTATATAAATCTTCTGAAACAATAAGAACTTCAGCATTTCGAGGCATTGAAAAATAATCTTCAAAATACTGTCTGTCTGTAATAATCTCTAAATCTATATTGTTGAAGTAATCAGTAATAAATTTGTACTGAAGCGGTGCAATATAATTAATATCTGTATCCGCAATTATTACCTTTGGATTTGCCATATTACACCCCTTTAATTCACTCTAAATTCACTATTTGCAAGGCGTACAATGTCTCCCTGCTGTAATGGCTGCTTTTGTCCCATCTCAACTCTGACATTATTTACAAAAGTACCATTTGCACTTCCCTCATCCATAATGAAGAATGTGCCGTTTTGCTTTATCACACGACAATGACGGCGGCTTATGGCGCTGTTAAAATCAATGACCTTATCAACCAAATCTGCTTTCTTACCAATCAGCACATCATCCTCTGTAATACGGATTTCAAATGGATAAGGTGCATCACAGGCTGTGAGCTTCATTGCTCCCAAAAGATTGCCTGTGTTACCGCTAACATATACTTGCTGTGGTACCACTGGAATGTCGGCCATATCAAAATCAGGAGATATTTCGTTGATAATGTTATTAAGATGTTCCTCAAACTCTGTCATTGTGGAAAACAATTTTTCACTAACAGGTACATAAACCATCTTTACCTTCATGGTGTTCGGATCAACAAAAATCTTTTCTTTATCGAGCACCATGCTCTGACATGAAAGAAAACCATTTGTCTTTACCTTTGTGATGCATGACAAGATTTCTGCCACAATGGTATTGGCATTTTCTAAAGAAAGGCCAGGCAACATTCCTGCTAATGTACGGTAGTCGTTACCGAGATAGCACAAATCAACCAATCCATTTCTTGTAATCTTCATGCACTTAACAAATATGTCATTGCTCTGACTCTGTAATACCTTGTAGTCTGTATCAACAAAAGTCGCATCACCTGTGATGATGTACTCGAAGTTGTTGCCACTAGCAATTTCCTTAATAATTCCCCTGTCAATTAATGCGTTCATTGTGTATTCCTAAAACCTAAATATTCATGTTACTTCCTGTAATCTTGATATCATCTTCCATTTGGAAAATATCATTTATTCCAGTAAGTACTGTTGTTTCATCACTGTCTAAAACAGTTGTCTCGTCACAGCCCAGTACTGTTGTTTCATCACAGCCTAATACTGTTGTCTCGTCACTGTTCAACACTGTAGTGTCATCTCCATTGCTTAGTAGGGTTGTCTCTTCGTCTGCAAGGAGTGTTGTAGCATCCTCTTCGGCATTATTCAATGCACTTGAAATGCTTATTGCTGCATTTTTATTAAGATTATCTGAGCTGCCCCAGCTAAGTGTTGCCTTAGCTCTTTTTCTTTCTCCAGAAGCTGCACGACTCATCTCTTTATTCATTCCCATTCCTGTCAGAACTCTGAAAGAATGTGGGATATTGAATACTATAAAGATAACAATTGATGCTATAAACAGTGCTATTGCTACCACAAGCAAAATGATTGCTATACCCTGAAAAAGCTGGGTCTGTTCTGTAATTGTTTCTACGTTTGTTTGTAAATTCATAAATCTACCTACTCTAACATTGAAATAGTCTGCTTTGCCTTTTCAATATTTGTGGCAAGCTCCTGCTCCAATTCAACAACACGCTCTGATTTTTCAGAAGCGCTATCAATATCTTCTTTAACGTGCTTTTCTATGTTCATCAGCTGAAGCTGCATATCTGATGTAGACACACCTGCCTTCTTAAACTGATTAGCACTTACACAAATCTGAGATGCCATCTCCTTATAGATTGCAAGTGCTGTGTTGGCATTATCGGACTCGGTGATATTACCTTTACAAAGGGCTACTAAGTCATCCCAATAGTTCTTATATGTAACCTCGCTGTCACCTGTCTTATCAACAGCACCTAAGTTCACATAGTATTCTGCAATAGCTCCAAGACGCTTAGCACGTTCCATCTGGTTAGGGTTAAGATTGCCTTCTGCTGCCTTTTTAAACCAATAAGCTGACTGCTGCTTGTTACCCTCACCCTCGTAGCTGTAGTAGTAAGCAAGACCAAGTCTGTAAGCAAAAAGACTGTAGCTATCAGCATCCTGAGCAAGAATCTGCTCGTAAGTGTTCTTTCCACTTGTTCTGATAAGAATCTCACGAAGCTCCGCTGCCTCATCTGCTGAGAAGTTCTCATCTGCAAGATAAACATTATCAATCAGGTTGATGTAGGAATCTACCTGTGATGGATATACCGCGATGGAATTAATCAGCGCTTCCTTTGAATCCGCTGCTGTAACACCACGGCTGGCATCCTCTAAAAGCTTGTCATGATTTACCTGCTGCACGTGCTTAGCATAGCTGTAGCATGATAAGGAACCAATTCCTGATGCAATGGCAAGGAAAGCTGTGGTAAGGAAAATACCTAGCTTTACCCTTTCCTTTCTACGGTAGGTCTCATCCAGCTCATCATAATGCTCAAGGGCATAAAGCACCTCATTACAACTCTGGTAACGTTTCTCTGGATCGAGCTGAGTACACTTTGCGATAATCTGCTCTAATCCCTTTGAAAGAGACTCGTTCCAATAACGTATATTTCTGATTTCGTATGGAGGCTCACTAGGATTCATCCCTGTGACGAGATGATACATAGTAGTGCCAAGGCAATAGATATCTGTTCTGGCATCTGTCTGTCCACGACCGCCGAACTGCTCTGGTGCTGCATAGCCTCTGGTACCGAGACATGTAGTATCCTCAAGATTCTCCTCCTTATACTGTCTGGCTGTACCAAAATCGATAAGGACTATAGTACCGTCTGGCTTAAGCATGATATTGCCCGGCTTTAAATCTCTGTAGATGATAGGTGGATTCTGCGAATGCAAATATCCGAGCACATCACAAAGCTGCTTTGCCCACTCAATAACATATTCCTGTGGCTGAGGGCCAAGCTCATTAACAGCCTTGCTAAGTGTATTACCTTCCACGTAGTCCATAACGATAAGGATTGAATCCTCATGATCGATGATATCTACGATGCTAGGAAGGTTTGGGTGGGAAAGATTCTTAAGCATCTCTGTCTCTGTCTTGATGCTGGCCATATTGATTTCTGACGCAGCTGCTGCATCCTTACGGATTTCTTTGACAGCCCACTGCTTATTGGCTCTTTCGTTCATGGCCAAATAAACAACGCTCATTCCACCCTGGCCAATTTTATTTAATATCTTGTATTTATTATCAATTACTGATCCAATTTCTAACATATAACTCTAAATCTTAAATGGAGATAATAAGACCTGAAATATTGTCTGTCTCTCCACGCTTCATAACCATTTCGGTCAACTTCTTAATACCGTTACGTTGTGGGGCGATGCCCATAATCTCTTTTTCTACAAGCTTTCGCCAAAGTCCATCTGAACATAATAGGAAATTCATATTGTTCTCTATTTTTCCTGTGAAGAAATCTGGCGAAACACTTTCCGAAGCACCTATGCACTGTAAAAGCACGCTTTTCTTATCGCTTGCCAGTGCCTCCGCCTCTGTCATACGGCCAAGCTCCAGCTGCTGCTGAACGTAGCTGTGATCGTGAGATACCTGAGCAAGCTGCTTTTTATTGAAGCGATATGCTCTGGAATCTCCGACATTCATAGTCATGTATTCTTCTCCGACTATGATGATTGCTACAACAGTTGTACCTAAGCGAATGCCGTTCTCATTTCCGTAAACCTTGAGCCTGTCATTCATTTCTGTGACAACCTTTTTCCACTGCCCCTCTACCTTTGTAAGGAGATGACCTGTAGAACTAATATCAGCTGTTCCCTTCAATGGCTCAGTTATATTTCTATCTAAAAGTAACTGTGGAAGCTCTGTTTTGAACCAAGTGTCCATCCTGTTAACAAAGGCTGAACTTGCTACTTCTCCACATGACAAACCTCCCATGCCATCACAGAGAACACCCATGCAGATATTCCCATAGCCTGCGGCCTTTGCCTGTTTTATTAACAAAGCATCCTGATTAACACTTTTTTTGGTGCCTATATCTGAATAGGCATCTACTTTAAAACCCATAATTTATTTCCTATGCAAGATACTCGAACTCTTCATTTGAAAGCTTGATAATATCTCCATTATTTAAAAGTACGGCACGCTCGCTCTCAAGCTTTGTTCCATTGATGAAAGTACCGTTTGTTGAATTGCAATCCTGAATGTAAGCACCATTTCTTCCGCTTGTAATCATGGCGTGCTTTCTACTGATTGAGCTGTTCTTTTCGATGCAGTAATCAGCATGTAAAGCGTCCTTACCGATAACGAAATCTGACTTAGAAAGGGAAATCTTCTCAGATGTTCTCTTTCTAACAAGAGTTCCAAGATTCTGTGGTACGTTAAGCTCCTCGCTAAGTAATGATGTCTCGCCATCGTTTGAAGGTACTGCACTAAGAATTGTAGTCTCATCACTTGCAGCTGTCTTAGGCTGAGCCATGTTTAACATATTGCGCTGTGGAGTCTTTGATGCAGTCATCTTTACTGAACTCTTAGGTGTAGTATCCATATCGAAAACTGGACCGTTGTATACCTTCTTTTCCTTCTTTGGCTTTGCACTATCACTCTTATCTCTATTTACAAAGAAAAGAATGAGACCTGCCACACCACATACAACGACGAATACAGCTACAAGGCTGATTACAACTATCATTGTCTCTGAAATGCCCTTGTTAGACTTTGCTGCTGGAGTAGCTACTGGCTGTTTAAATTTAGCTTTAGCCTCAACAGTCTCCTCATCCTCTACTTCGTCCTTTGGAACACTGTTTACCTGAGAGTAAGATACTCCAAGTCCATCTAAAATCTTTGCAATCTTTGTAGAATCTAAAGCACAGCTGTTCTCACCGTCATGCATTGGTAAATTCATTCCGATGACATATCCGTTCTGATCTACAAGTGGACCACCATAATTATTTAAATCTGTAGCAGCATCACTCTCTACTACCTGAACACCCTCGAACATGCCAAGGCTCTTAATCTCACCGTAAGACATCTGAACCTGCTGATCAGAGTAATACTGTGTCTCTGACTCATATGAAACCATCTCTGGAAGACCTAATGCATATACAGCATCCTCTTCACCATATGGAAGATTATTTACGTCATATTTCTTGTTTGTGAGAAGCTTAAGTGGTGTTCTTGTGTAAATAGGCTGTGGAAGCTGAAGCACTACCATATCAAGCTCGTTGCTAGATGTAAGTACAGAAGCGTTTAATACAACGTCCCCCTCGATAACTACCTCTGTAGCAATTCTAAGGTTGATAGAAGTATCGTTGCCGCTAACTAATCCATAGTACTGGCATGCTGCACCTAATGTCTCCTGATCAGGGCTAACAATGTGCTTGCTTGTAATAACATACTCAGTGCCTTCTGCATCACCGATGATGAATCCTGCACCACCGATAACAAGACGCTTTTCTGAATTCTCATCTACGATAACTGTGTTTACCTGAACAACGCCCTGCTTAGCTGTCTCTGCATCTACGACACTGTCTACTGCTGCAACAGGTGTTACTGGTGCTAAGGCAATCCCCATAGCAACGAGGAATGTACAAAGTCTCTTTAATAATTTCATTTTTTTCTCCTACTCTTCCTTTTTATTTCATAACATTATTAATAATCTCAGCTAATAACTGAAGGCTCAGCTATTGGTTCAAATTATTAAATAATTGCTACCGCCCACAGTCAGAATATCTGACCGTGAGCAGTAACAAAAATATTTTAATTAGTGCTTTTTCTTCTTATAAACAGTAGCTCCTGCTAAACCAAAAGCTGCAATAATAAGAATGATTCCTGCTACAAGAGTCTTAGATGATCTAAGAGCAGATGCAACTGCTGGAATACCTGCATCAAGCTTAGCTGTAGGTGTGAGGTTGTCCTCAAGTAATAACTCCTCAGCCTTAACTGATACAAGAAGGTTGTTGTACTCAAGCTTTGCAACGTTGCCTGCAACGTCTGTACACTTGATTGTTACCTTCTGGTAATCATCCTTTGTAGGAATAGTAAGTACTGCTGTACCACCATTCTCATTGAGCTCTGCAGCTGTGAAGCTAGCAAGCTTCTCGTCATTTAAGAATACCTTCATATCTGTTACACCGATTGTGTCTGTTACGTTTACTGAGAAGTCGTGGCTCTCCTCTTCGTAGATTCCACCATCCTCAAGACCTGAAACGATAACACTTGGTGCTGTCTTATCAAGAAGGAACTCAATCTCAGCATCCTTTGACTGATTACTCTGCTTGTTAGAAGCTCTGTCCTCAGAGAATACTGTTACTGAGTAAATACCGTCCTTTTTGAAGTTTGCCTTGCCAACGTTGTAGCTGATTGAATGCCATCCGTTAGAGTTTGTAGTGTCATTTGTTGTAAATGAGGCCCCCTCTCTAAGCTCCTTAACGCTACCGTCGAAAGCTACTGAAACTTCCTTCTTTGTAAGGCTATCTACGTTAATCTCCGTGATAACAACATCCTGTGGCTTTGTTACATAGTAACCATCAACCATAGCCTTTGTTGCATCGCTAAGAACGAAGATAGAACCAAATCTGTTAAGTGAATACTTAACTGATTTCTCTACTGTATTACCAGCAAGGTCGGTAAGCTTAACTGACAATGTGTAAAGGTCGTCATTCTGCTTCTCATGTGCCATATCAGCAAATGAGTATGTAAATGTCTCTGTACCATTTGTCTTTGAAATGCTTGGTGTAACCTTTCCGTTGTTTGAACCAACAAGGGAAATCTCTGTACAAGCATCTGTAAGGTTAGCGTCCTTAGAAACAACTACAGGAGCAACCTTGCCATTGTTTGCTGACATATCCTCAACACCAGAAATCTCAATCTCTGGAAGAGTCATATCAATTACGAACTCGTCTGAAATGAACTTCTCTGAAACATTACCAGCCATATCCTTGCAAACGAGTGTGAAGCCATAGCGACCATCCTTATCGAAGTCGATATGTGTTGTGTTCCTAGTACCCTTATTTGAGTATGTCTGAAGACCTGGAAGAACACTTAAGTCACCGTTAACTCTCTCGTATGTTACACGGTCAGCTGTGAAGTTCTTCTCTGTGAATGTAATCTCAGCCTTACGTGCAGCCTTGAAGTAGTTGCCGTTTAATGCGTTGTTATTGTTAAACTCAACATTAATCTCTGGAACAGTTTTATCAATTACGAACTCAGCGTTGTAATTCTTGTCATGTCCCTCAGTGAATGTAAACTCGTTACCTGCCTTATCAGCAAAGGTAAGCTCACCAATTGAGTAAATACCGTCCTTATCGAATACGATAGAACCCTTGTACTTACCATCAGCTCCAGTCATCTCGTTAACTGTAGCCTTACCATCTTTTTCATTAAGCTTTACATAGCTCATGTTAGCTTCTTTGCTATCGATGTTTCTATCCTCGAAAACAAATGTAGCTGTTCTATCAGCCTTGTAATACTTCTGGTGTTCTTCATCAGGAGTATTATTATCGAATGTAATCTTTAATGTAGGAGCTGTCTTATCGATTACGAACTCAGCGTTGTAATCCTTCTCGCTACCTTCAGCAAATACAAACTTGTTACCAGCCTTATCAACTAATGTAATATCACCAATTGAGTAGAAACCATCGTTGTCAAATACGATTGAGCCCTCGTACTTACCGTTTGAGCCCTTCATCTCATTAACAGTAGCTTTGCCTTCCTTTTCGTTAAGCTTTACAAAGCTCATGCTAGCTTCCTTCTCATCGATGTACTTATCAGTGAAAACGAATGTAGCTGTTCTGTTTGCTTTATAGTACTTTTCGTTCTTAGCATTATGATTATCAAAGGTAATCTTAAGAACTGGAGCAGTCTTATCAATGATGAATTCGTCCTGATCCTTAATCTCTGTACAGTTTCCAGCTAAATCGTAGATTTTACCGATAACTGTATGCTCACCTTCTTCTTTAACAACAAGCTCTACTGTATCAGCATCCTCTGCTAAGTTTGCCTGCTTGCCTGATACTTCGATGAAGGATTCCTGGCTAAGATATAAATCAGAAACCTTTACTGAAACTTTTACGTCCTCGTTATAGAACTTTCCGTTTAATCTCTCTGCCTTTGATGTGTAAACTGGCTTCTCATATTTTGGAGCAGTTGTATCGATAACGAACTCTTTCTGGTTCTTAATCTCTGTGCTATTTCCTGCTAAATCATAGATAGTACCAGTAACTGTGTGTACGCCTTCTTTATCTGTGCAAAGGCTAATGCTCTTTGCATCATTCTGTAAGAATGACTTTGCGCCAGATACTTCAATGTATGAGCATGTGCTAAGATGAGCGTCATCAACCTTAACTGTAGACTCTACAGCCTTGTTGAAGAACTTGCCATTTAATCTCTTAGCCTCTGACTTGTACTCAGCATCTTTATATGTAGGTGCTGTATTATCAATATATGTATGAATATCTACTGAGTGGTACTTATATCCCTGTACCTCAAAGTTTACTCTGTAAAGGTGCTCGCCATCCTTATCAGCTGGAACAACACCCTTGATTGTATTTTCATATACAATGTCGTAAATAGGGATGATAAATAAGAAGTGACCAACTACTACCTTCTTAGGCTTAGATTCAACTGTTGCCTTTACCTTAGCAGTAGAAAGTGCCTTTCCGTTAGCATCTACCTCTTCGATTGTAGCTGTATCAGCCTTTACAGGAGCTGCAGTTCTGCCTGAATAAGTGATTGTTAAATCATCCTTATTAACATTCTTTGAGTACCATGTCTTGTTGATATCACACGCGTTAAGCTCCCAGCCATTTCCGCCAGTAACCTTGCTAGTGAAATCAGCTACAGCGCAATCTTCACTTACATTTCTAAGAATGTAGTTGAGAGCCTTGTGATCATTACCAGTTCTCTGTACATCGCTTCTGCTGCCATCCTTAAGCTTCTCTCCGAGAGAATACTCAACCTCGACACCAGAGATATATGCTGTGCTGCTATATGTTTCTGCTGATTTCCAGTTAAATACAGCAACGCCCTTTGAAAAGGAAGTTGGCTCTAACTTGATATATTCTGTGTTCTTATTTGATGTAACACAAAGTGTTGCCCAAAGTGCAGATTTAACATCCTCGAGCTTCTCGTCATTGAGAGCTTCGATTGTAGCTGTAACCTTAACCTGCATCTGACCATCAAAGATTACACAGTCGATATCCTCATCGTATGTGCCAGCACCGCCAGATACTAATGTTCCTTCAGCGTCAATAGTTGGCTTAGATTCTCTGCAATCCTCGAAGTTTAAACAGCCCTCTTTATCGCAACGCTTAAGCTTCTCATTTCCTTCTACAGAAACGAAATTACAATTCTCTATATAGTGGAAATCATTTTCGCATACTGCGCACTTACCAGATACCACGTGGTTATGAGACTCTTTGCTTTTATATGAAAGCTCTTCGCTTGAGCATTCTACGTACTGTGTTTCTTTCTGCTCGTGGCACACTGTACATGCTCTAGACTCGATGTGATAATATCTTCCATTTCTGCAAGTATTATCGAAGCATGAATCATATTTGAAGTCGCCTTCAAAGGTGCATTGCTGGCGATTGTCGTACTTTACCTCTGAACAATATTTACATTTGTAAACATCCTCATGATAATGAACGCCATCTCTCCAAGTGAAGGTATGTAACTCGTCCTGCTTCTCCCATGTGTGGTTGCCCCAGAAGCAGTCCCATTCATGAGCCTTACGCTCTTCCTCTTCTTTTTTCTTCTTCTCTTCCTCTTCCTTTTTCTTCTCTTCCTCAGTCTTTTCTGTCTTAGACTTATTGGTCTTGCTCTCTGTGAGCATAGAAGCTAAATCAAGAGTGTCTGAAGTTTCATCATCAGAGAGATCTAAAGAAACTGTTCTCTCAGATGAATCTGAATCTGTATTTTCTTCTGTTGTAGTATTACTGTTGTTGTCTTCTGTGATGTCTGTACCAGAAACGGTATTGTTAAGATTATTGCTAGAATTACTTGATGATGTACTACTTAAACTATCTGTATTACCTGTTTCGCTTACTACTTCTTCTTGTGAAGGCTCGCCTTCACTGACCGTATCGGCGTATACGGCGGTGTTACTAAATAACAATGCCGAAAGCATCGTCAACGCCACTAGCCGTCTTAACGTGGCGATTTTGAAGTGCCTTTTCAATATCATTTTCCCTTTCTCAATACTTCGTGACAAATTATACGAAAAGCTCAATTGTGTGTCATTTCCGCATATAGGACATACTTTTTTCACAAATTTATCACAAATGATAATTTATCATGATTATCTAAGAGGGTCAATCCGACTTTCTTGCCAAAAAACGTGTTTTATTGCCATGAGTTTTCTACATAAGAATCACACAAAAAAGGAGATGTAGCATTATAGCCACATCTCCTGTGTATTATCTCGATTTTATTGACTAATTTTCATCAACATACTTCTGGATGTTGCTTGCATTAGCATATCTCTTAACGTCATCTCCGTTAACAACTACAAGTGTAGGTGCCTGCATAACGCCATACTTCTTTGTAAGATCCTGTTGCTCTTCAGCATCTACAAGGATGTACTCCTCGTCCTCAAGAATCTCCTTTGCACGTGCACAGTTTGGACATGTCTTTGTAGTGAAGAGATACTTAACACCTGTCTTTGGCTCCTCTGATACAATCTCAAGATTAACCTTAGGCATTTCCTTTGCTACGCGCTCCTGATACTGCTCTCCTGCACGACGGCATACAGAACCTGCGATATCGTAAAGCTTACGATTCTTGAACTCCTGTGTCTTACCTTCGTTCCAGTTCTGTACTGGACGGTAGTAGCCTGTGATACGGCTGTATACCTCTGCTGGCTTTCCGCAGTGTGGGCATGTGTAGTGCTCGCCAGAGATGTAGCCATGCTCCTTACATACTGAGTATGTAGGTGACAAGGTGTAATAAGGTAATCTGTAGTTCTCAGCAATCTTGCGAACAAGGTTTGCTGCTGACTCCCATGTAGGAAGCTTCTCGCCAAGGAAAGCGTGGAATACAGTACCTGATGTATAAAGTGTCTGAAGCTCATCCTGAACCTCAAGAGCATCAAAGATATCTGATGTATATTCTACTGGCATGTGTGAGCTGTTTGTATAGAATGGTGTATCGCCTTCCTTACCAGCTGTGATAATGTCTGGGAACTGCTCACGGTCATGCTTTGCAAAACGGTATGTAGTAGACTCTGCTGGAGTAGCCTCAAGATTGTAAAGGTCTCCGTACATCTCCTGATAATCAGAGAGACGCTCACGCATGTGATTAAGAACATCCTTTGCAAACTGCTGTGTCTTCTCGCTAGTCATATCTGCACGAAGCCAGTTAGCATTAAGACCTACTTCATTCATACCGATAAGACCGATTGTAGAAAAGTGATTGTTAAATGTACCAAGGTATCTCTTTGTGTAAGGATATAATCCCTCATCAAGAAGCTTTGTGATAACACCACGCTTAATCTTAAGTGAACGAGCGCTGATGTCCATAAGCTTATCAAGGCGAGCATAGAAATCTGCCTCATCCTTTGCCTGATATGCAATACGAGGAAGGTTGATTGTAACAACACCTACTGAACCTGTGCTTTCGCCTGAACCGAAGAATCCACCTGACTTCTTGCGAAGCTCACGAAGATCAAGACGGAGACGGCAGCACATAGAACGAACATCGCTTGGCTCCATATCTGAATTAATATAATTGCTGAAGTATGGTGTACCATACTTAGCTGTCATTTCGAATAATAATCTATTGTTCTCTGTATCTGACCAATCAAAATCACGAGTAATAGAATATGTAGGAATAGGATACTGGAAGCCACGTCCATTAGCATCACCCTCAATCATAATCTCAAGGAATGCCTTGTTGACCATATCCATTTCCTTCTTGCAGTCCTTGTATTTGAAGTCCTGCTCCTTGCCACCTACGATAGCTGGAAGCTCTGCAAGATCGTTTGGTACTGTCCAATCTAAAGTGATGTTTGAGAATGGAGCCTGTGTACCCCAACGTGAAGGTGTGTTTACACCATATATAAATGCCTCAAGGCACTTCTTAACTTCTTCATATGAAAGATTATCAGTCTTAACAAATGGCGCAAGGTAAGTATCAAATGAAGAGAAAGCCTGTGCTCCTGCCCATTCATTCTGCATGATACCAAGGAAGTTTACCATCTGATTGCAAAGTACTGAAAGGTGCTTTGCAGGAGCTGATGTAATCTTTCCTGTGATGCCACCAAGGCCTTCCTGTATAAGCTGCTTTAATGACCAGCCTGCACAGTAGCCTGTAAGCATCGAAAGATCATGAATGTGAATATCTGCACTACGGTGAGCATTGGCGATTTCCTCATCATAAATCTCTGAAAGCCAGTAATTAGCTGTAATAGCACCAGAGTTAGATAAAATGAGACCACCTACAGAATATGTAACTGTAGAGTTCTCTTTTACACGCCAGTCTTCTACCTTAACATAGCTATCCACAACGTTCTTGTAATCGAGAACGGTAGACTTCATGTTACGCATCTTTTCGCGCTGCTTTCTATATAGAATGTAAGCCTTTGCAACGTCAGTATATCCAGTCTGCTCTAATACGTTCTCAACAGAGTCCTGGATATCCTCAACAGAAATCTTGCCAGATTTGATTTTACTCTGGAAATCTGCTGAAACACGAAGTGATAGTAAGCCAATTATATCGTCGTTGTATTCCTTCCCAGTAGCCTCAAATGCCTTTGCGATGGCATCATTAATCTTGCCTAAATTAAATTCTGCAATTTCCCCATCTCTTTTTACAACTTCAAACAATTCTTCTCACCAATATTCCTTTCTCATATTAAAATCTCCCCTAAAAGGACTCCCCAATGAACCTGTCCGATGTCCTAACTAAAGCGTTCTTCCAAGGTTTTCTCGACTGATTATAGTTTACAAAATATAGGGTGGTGGGTCAATGATTAAACCCATATATAGTGTTTTTCGTCATAATTACCTAAAATTGATTTTGAGTTTTGATAATTTTCTAAGTAGAATCACGATTCAACACACACAATATTTAGTATTTAAACACAAAAAAGACACACCACATATTGTAGTGCGTCTTTTCAGAAAATTACCTGGTTTGTAAGAACACTAACTCTTTTGCTGCCTCCTCATCGTTAGGATAAGACTCAAGATATTGTGTTATAACCTCTTTTGCTTCATCAAATCTGTATAGCTTTTCAAGGGCTGCTGCCTTGCCTTTCATGAGCTGAGGCATATTGCCGATGGAATCGAGACTCAACCCAGCGTCATAATAACCCAGCGCATTGTCATAATTGCCACTGGATAATTCAATATCTCCAAGTGTCCCCAGAGCATCGCTTGTTACCTGATCGGATTCTGCATATTCTTCCAAAAGATCCTGGGCTGAAACATAATCCCCAGTGTCCTGATAAATCTTGGCAAGATAAAGCTTTGCATCTATTACATCCTTCTCGATGGCTTCCTTCAGAAGCTTCTCCGCCTCCGCTGTCTGCCCAAGCATGTAATAAATTCTACCCTTAAAGTATTTTGCTTCAGGAGATTTATCTGTGACCTCTAAAGCATTGTTCAAATAGGCAAGTCCCTGATTTGTATATCCCAAAGCATTAAGGTTTTCATAAATCTCTATGTAAAGTAAGTAGTTCTTCTCATCTATGGCTACTGCAGCATCATAATCTTTGATAGCCTGACCAATCTCTCCCTCGCTGGCATATATGCTGCCCCTTAAGAAATATGGCTTATAGTTTTTCTCATCATATTTAATAAGGTATGAATATGTAGTGGCTGCATCCTCAAACTGTCCATTCTTAAACTGGGCTGCTGCCTTAAAATAATCTACATCCAGCTCCAGGTCTGTCACCGTTCCAATGGAACACCCCAAGGCCTCATCAAAAAGTGCAATGGCATCTTCATATCTACCCTCATCCATGGCTGCTATGCCCTGGTCTCTAAGCTCAATCTCTTTTTGATTGTACCTACTGCATCCAGCAAAACCGGCTGTTGCAGCTATAGCTAATGCTAATATAAGCAGTTTTTTCTTCATAAACTCTTCTTCTCTCTAAAAAAATCTAATAATAACTTTAAAGCAATTTAAGAGAAAATACTATACTAAATATGCATTAAATTCAGTTCATGTAAATTTCCCCACTTCTATCCTTATGTGTTATAATATGTCGCAAATAGAGATATTATCTTTGTGTTTTAAGGAGGATTTTTACATTTGGATGTTCACTTGTTAATTAAGTTGATAATTCTTTTTATTCTTTTGGGCTTGTCTGGGTTCTTTTCATCAGCAGAAACAGCTCTGACAACAGTAAATAAAATTAAGATTAAGACCATGGCTGATGATGGAGACAAAAAAGCTTCTAGAGTGTTAAACGTTATTAACCGTCCCAAAAAGATGCTTTCTGCCATCCTTATTGGGAATAATATAGTTAATCTGTCAGCGTCATCACTTGCTACCACTCTTGCAATTCAAATTTTTGGCAACTATGGTGCTGGAATTGCCACAGGAATTCTTACTCTATTGATATTAATTTTTGGTGAGATTACTCCTAAGTCTCTGGCTACATTAAATTCCACTAAGCTGAGCCTCAGATATGCACCTGCAGTAGGCGGTCTCATGTGGATACTCACTCCTGTGATTGCCATCGTTAATTTCCTTGCTGGTCTTTTTATCCGGCTCTTTGGCATTGACCCAGATTTCAAGGATGAGACCATCACTGAAGAAGAAATCCGTACCATGGTAGATGTAAGCCATGAAAGTGGCGCCATTGAACAGGATGAGCGCACCATGATTCACAAGGTGTTTGATTTCTCAGATGCATGTGCCAAGGAGGTTATGATTCCTCGAATCGACATGACAATGGTGGATGCTGATATCACTTATGATGAGCTGATGGCCGTATTCAAAGAGGATATGTATACACGTATTCCTGTCTGCGAGCCAGATACCGATAAGGTTCTGGGTATCATCAACATGAAGGATTTTCTTGGGGTTGGCCCTTCAGATAACTTCTCTGTAAGAGATTATCTGAGAGATACCTACTTCACCTATGAAATGAAAAACGTATCAGACCTCTTCGATGAAATGCGTGAAGAATCCGCTTCACTTTCTATCGTATTAGATGAATACGGCGAGCTTTCTGGCATGATTACACTTGAAGATTTGCTGGAGGAAATCGTAGGCGAAATCCGTGATGAATATGATGAAGATGAGGAAGATCCTCTTGTTAGAATCAGCGACAGAGAATATCAGGTGCTGGGCTCTATGAATCTAGAAGATTTATGCCAGCTGATTCCACTGGGCTTTACAAGTGATGATTACGATACCATCGGCGGCTACATAGTAGGTGCTTTCGACCATTTCCCTAATGTGGGTGAGACCTATGTTTCCGAGGATGGCACCATCATCCGTGTGCTTGCAGTAGAAAAAAAGCGAATCACAAAGCTTCGCATCAAGCTACCTGCCCAAGCCACCCAGACACAACAGTAAATATATTGATTATGAGACCCATTCCACTTGCCAGATGATACAGTCCCTGTATTCCTCTGGATGGCGATTGGGTCTTTTCATTTTCAAGAATAATAAAGAAAACCACACCAAGGGTGTTTACAATTGCAAATATCCACAAACTCAAATCCGTTCTCAACCAGCTATATAGATGATAATTCACCAGCATGAAAGCGCAAATCTCAAGAGTACCTCTAATCTTTCTTTGTCTCCTTAGACGCAGTGTCTCCTGATAATCTTCCTCCCACTGGTCTGTCAAATCAATGAAATATTGAATAATATCATCTGGAATCGAAGGCAGTGGTCTGCTTCTGTTTTGCGCTTCCCTTTTTATCAGAAACCCATGCAGAATCTTCATTGGATCACACCCGATTTTTCTATTAATATAATCCAGACCTTTGACATTTGGCATATTCATTGCCCTAAGCATAATTTTTCTCATTGGCTCATTACCAACAAAGAAATAGTATAGCTCCTTAATGATTTCTCCCGAGGTTTTACCGCTTTGAGCCATTAATATAAACTGCCTTAAATAAATCATCTTAACTGAATGCTTTCTTTTTTCTTTAAGACTTCCCATAAGAGCAAAAACAATAGCCAACACTCCAGCTACCGCCCATACCGTGCAGCATAAAAAAATAGTATTAAATTTCATATTTCTCCTGTGAAACACAGTCGAATGACTTATAGAATATAAAACGAAAAAAACGACACGCCAAAAGCGTGCCGTTATAATACCATGATATTTTATAAATTGCAAATAGAATTATACTGTCTCTGGCTCTGGATACTCAACACCGAAAGTCTCAACTGTAACCTTCTTCATCTTCTGCTCCTCTGTTGGGCGATCTGACCAATCTGTAGGAACCTCTGCAATCTTATTAACAACATCCATACCCTCGATAACCTTACCGAATGCAGCGTACTCGCCATCAAGATGTGGGCTTGTCTTGTGCATGATGAAGAACTGGCTTCCTGCTGAATCAGGAATCATTGTACGTGCCATTGAAAGAACACCTGGCTCGTGCTTAAGGTCATTCTTGAAACCATTATTTGAGAACTCACCCTTGATAGAGTAGCCTGGGCCACCCATTCCTGTCCCGTCTGGATCTCCACCCTGAAGCATAAAGCCATTGATAACTCTGTGGAAGATTACACCATCATAGAAGTTGTGGTTGATAAGGCTGATAAAGTTATTAACTGTGTTTGGAGCGATCTCAGGATAAAGCTCAGCTTTCATGATATCGCCATTTTCCATCTCAATTGTAACTACTGGATTCTGTGCCATTTTTCTCTCTCCTTTAATCCGCTGGTCACGGCTACAAGCCTTAGTATTTCTCCGCTCATCTAACACGATTCGCTTGAGAAATCTAAGAGCTTGTTTCCTACCAGCTCATCTAAATTTATAATTTCTCTAATATCTCTTTCGCACTAACGAGGTACTCGTTTTCTACGTCAAAGATACGACCTGCATCAGCTGCTGTAGCAAATGCTCTATCCATTGGAAGCTTTCCAATAACTGGGATATTAAGACCAGCAGCAACCTCATCGATATGACTCTCACCGAAGATTTCAATCTTCTTTCCGCAGTCTGGACACTTGATGTAAGAGTAATTCTCTACAAGACCAAGAACTGGGATATGCATCATATCAGCCATGTTGTAAGCCTTCTTTACAATCATCTGTACAAGCTCCTGTGGGCTTGTAACGATAACGATACCGTCTACTGGAAGTGACTGGAAGCAAGTAAGTGGAACATCACCTGTTCCTGGTGGCATATCTACGAAGAGATAATCAAGCTCGCCCCATGCTACGTCTGTCCAGAACTGCTTTACAACACCTGCGATAACAGGACCTCTCCATACTACTGGAGACTCCTCATCATCAAGGATAAGGTTTACTGACATAATCTTTGTGCCATCCTCAGCAATCTCAGGAAGCATCTCGCCCTCTGCGCTTGCTGCTGCAGGACCATGAACACCAAACATCTTTGGAATAGATGGACCAGTGATATCGGCATCAAGGATACCTACCTTATAGCCAGCACGTGCCATAACACCTGCAAGTGATGATGTGATGAGTGACTTACCAACGCCACCCTTACCTGAAACTACACCGATTACATGCTTAATATTTGAATTAGCATTTGGTGCCTCAAGAAAAGCTGTATTTCTAACTCCAGCCTTTGCTGCCTCTGCTGATGGGCATCCTTCACAGGAGCCACGTGAGCAGCTGCTTGCTGAAGAACATGAACTATTCTCTGCCATTATTAGACCTCCTACTTTGTATTACTTATTATATATTTACATATCTTATATGAAAAATATCCGCAGAATAGTATAACATAATCGTTTCGAATTTTGCGTATATTTATTGATACATCTTTTTACTGGTATATTAATATCCCTGACTAATCAGCAGTTGTTTTTTGATTCAACTGAAAGTGTCAGTTATCCACATTATCCACAATTATGTTTTCTGAATTGAGGACAAGTTCAATCATGTGCGCAAATAAGTGTTAAATATCTGAATCTTCTGTCTCCTGAATCTAGAAACCACAAGGTCTCAGCAATCTTTTCAACCCAAGTGAGTCATAAATCAACGAACAAATTTTTCCCACAAAGTTATCCACAATCGTTAAATTTATCCACCGGTGTTGAAAAAAAAACAAATTTCATACATAATCATTTTGAGAAATAATTTCTAAGGGAGACACTATGACAGATACACAAAAAGTCTTATCCTTTGCCGTTGAATTAGGAGATATTCTCCTGCGAAATGGCGCAGAGGTTTACAGGGTAGAGGACAGTGTCCTTGCCATTTTAAATTCATATGATATTACTGACTGTGACGTTTACGTTCTCAGTAATGGAATTTTCGCCAGTGCAGATGAGGTGACAGAGCATGCCAGCTCAATGATTCGTCATGTACCTATGTACCCTATGCACTTAGCAAGAATTGCAGCGCTTAACAGTCTTTGCAGAGAAGTTTGTGCAAAGAACATTTCTATAGAAGATGCCTGGGTAAAGCTTGCGGAATACAAAAAACTTCCTGGCTATAATCTTCCTGTAATGATACTTGCAACAGGAATCGGCTGCGGTGGCTTCGCATACCTTTTTGGAGGTACTGCATTAGACGGAGTTATCGCTACAATTGTTGGATGTCTACTTCGCATATTCCTTCATTTTGAAGCAGGAATGAACAATTCCAAAACCGTCACTAATGTTCTTGGAAGTATAGTTATTTCTGTATTGGCCTTTGCCTTTGCTTTTACAGGACTTCCTATCCATTCCGATAAGATTATCATTGGCGGAATCA
The DNA here is from genome assembly GCF_900100545.1 of Pseudobutyrivibrio sp. 49. GTDB lineage: Bacteria > Bacillota > Clostridia > Lachnospirales > Lachnospiraceae > Pseudobutyrivibrio. The sequence goes on along the minus strand of NZ_FNDP01000012.1, from coordinate 34,653 downwards.
TGCCGCTTGTTCCTGGTATTCCACTTACAAACAGTATCAGAGACTTCATTAATAGCGATTATCTTTCAGGCTCAATAAGATTAATTGACGCCCTCCTCACTGCCTTCTGTATCGCAGTTGGCGTAGGTATTGTTATCACAATAGTTCAGATTTGCGGAGGAGGTGCCTTCTTATATGTACGTTAATTATATTATTGAATTTGTAGTCGCCATGGTGGCAACGGTTGCCTTTGCCATCGTCTTCTCGGCTCCTCGTTCTGAGCTTTGGTATTGTGGTATTTCAGGTGCCATCGGTTGGATTTTCTATTCAATTATTTCCAACGCACTTGGCGCTCCTACTCTTGGAAATGTTGTTGGTTCTTTAGCCCTTACCTTCTTTTCAAGAGCTATTGCCTCAAAAAGAAAGAATCCTGTCACCGTTTACCTTATATCAGGAATTTTCCCATTGGTACCCGGCGCAGGAATCTACTATACTTCATTCTATTTAATCATGAATGACATGAACAACTTCAGTCAGTCAGGTCTGTCTACACTTAAGACAGCTGGTGCTATCGTAATGGGAATCATTCTTGGAATGGCATTCCCACAAAGCTGGTTTAATACAGTTTTTGCACCTTCCGATCGTAAGTAATGAGGCCGTTGACCTCATCCTCTATATCGGTGGCCTGAGTAAACACAGCACCTGCAAGTCCCTCAAATTCGAGGGACTTTATTTTTGCCATCAATTCGTTGTAGGCATCCTGCAAATCCTTCTGATGACTATATTTCTTATAACCGTATACTACATCTCTGGTCACATGATTTCCCACCTTAAGTGAGAAACCTCCATATTCTGATATAACATAAGGTCGCTGACCAAGCTTTACCTTAAGCTCTTCGAAGTATTTATGTTCAGAGAAAACATCTCCGCATCCCTCATGGAACCAGCCTGAGGCAGCATCTATAGGTCTTGTATCATCAAATTTCAACGCGAATTTCAGACAATCATTAGCATCAAACTGACCCCAGCCTTCATTAAAAAGGCACCACTGTCCCAGGGATGGAACATTTCTCAGCTGCTCCATAATTTCTCTGCATTCTTTATGCCAAACTTCCTTGGATTTTGCTGTATTTCGCCCTGTAAATCTCAAGAAAAGTCGATTTTTATCCTTTGTATTTCCAAATGGACGCACCACTGTAGGAATATTGCAAATCATGTTCATATCGTACTTTGTACCGCCATTTACAATATCCTGCCACACTATCATTCCAAGTCTGTCACAGTGGAAATACCAACGCATAGGCTCCACCTTGCAATGCTTACGAATCATATTAAAACCAAGCCCCTTAATGGTCTCGATATCATAAATCATTGCATCATCGCTAGGTGGCGTCATGAGACTCTCTGGATAATATCCCTGGTCCAAAACTCCATTCATAAATAATGGCTTGTGATTCAAACTTAGACGTGGAATAGCCTTATCATCTTTCTCTACTCCAAAATGCCTCATAGCAAAATAAGTAGAAAAACTATCTTTACCATAGTGTACATTTATGAAATAAAGCTGCGGATCTTCCGGTGTCCAAAGCTTATAATCGTTTAGTTCAATTCTCACAAGCAGTTTGTCATCGCTTATCTTATCTACGCTAAACTCTTTTATTAAATCAGGATTTGATGTATCTATCTTCACCTGTCCCTTCATCTCTGAAACCTTAAGCTCCAGTGTGAGTCTGTCGTTATCGATATCTGGCGTAATGAGAATCTTGCTGACGTAAGCATCAGGCACCCATTCCATCCATACTGTCTGCCAGATTCCACTCTGGGCGCTGTACCACATTCCGCATGGCTCAAGGCTCTGTTTTCCACGGGCATAACCCACCTTATCTGTATAATCACGAACCTTTACCTTCAGCTCATTATCTCCCTCCACCACATAATCAGTAATGTCAAAGGTAAAGGAGGTATACCCTCCCTCATGTATGCCAAGATTTATACCATTAAGAAATACCTGAGCCACCTGATCAACGGCTCCAAAATGAATCAGAAGATGTTTATTATTCTTTATCTTATCAATATCAAAAACCTTGGTATACTCAAGAGTCTCTTCTGGAAGAAGGATATGCCTCTCTGTCCCTGAAAGCCTTGTTTCAGGAGAAAATGGAACCTCTATAGGACCGGCACATACCACCTGCCCTTTGCCATCTATAATGCGATAATCCCACTGACCGTTCAGATTTATATAGGATTTACGCTGCATCTGAGGGCGCGGATATTCCTGCAGACCTGTATATTTAAAGTCTGTGGAAAGCTCATATCTTTTGGCGTTTTTATCCGGCTTTGCGATAGCGGAAAGCATTTCCTTCCAATACATGTAAAAACCTCCTAAATTCGAATTTCCGAATTCTTCTTCTGTACCCACTTCTTATACAGGATTGTAAGGCAGATGCTGTGGACTGTCAGAGTCAGTAGCCAGCTACCAGGGTATGAGAAGAACAAAACATTTTGTGTGTGATGAACCTGGAAATATGTGGCTATCCAAATGAGTCTTGTGACACAAGCTCCAAGCAATGAGACTATCATAGGTAATGTGGAATTGCCCAAGCCGCGGAGTCCGCCTGTAAGTGTATCCATGACTCCACAAAGAAAATATGGGCAGCAAACCCAGAATAGACGAAGTGTACCAGCAGCTATGGCATCTGCGCTGTCCGTATAAACCCCTAAAAGCGGCCCTGAGAAACCATATGCCAAATTGCCCATAATTAATCCAACTACAGTAACTATTCCCAAGCTTTCAAATATAACCTTTTTAACTCTCTTTTCATCTCCAGCACCATAGTTTTGACCTACAAAGGTAACTGTGGTCTGAGAAACTGAGTTCATTGAAATATATACAAATCCTTCTATGCTCGCTGCGGCAGATGAACCTGCGATAACAGCAGTACCAAAGGAATTTATAGCAGACTGAATCACAACATTAGATAATGAGAACACCGTGCCCTGAATTCCGGCAGGTAGCCCAATTCTTATAATACGATTTAATATTCTCTTATCTATGCTAACCTTAGAAAATTCAAGCTTCAAGGCGTCCTCCTGCTTTTTAAAGAAGCCCACAAGCATGATGCACGATATATAGTTTGATGTAACTGTAGCAATAGCAACACCTGCCACACCAAGCTTAAACGCAATAACTAAAACAAGATTAAATAAAACATTTATCACGCCTGCTATAGTAAGGAAGATAAGTGGATGCTTAGTATCTCCTGCTGAACGAAGAATTGCCGCAAGAAAGTTATAAAGCATTATAGCTGGCATAGCTAGGAAATAAATTCGAACATAGAGAGTCGCCAGAGACATTACATCAGCTGGTGAGCCCATAATGGTAAGCATTGGCTTTGCACCAAACAAACCAATAAATATAAGAACAACACCACAAATTAACGAAAAAGCAGTGCTGGTATGAACTGTTTTCTTTACATCGTCATAATGTCCCGCACCAAAAAACTGGGCTGCGCAAACATTAGCGCCAACAGACATACCTATAAACAGGTTTGTCATGAGATTTATTAAAGAATTAGTAGAGCCTACAGCTGCAAGACTGGCTTCGCCCGCAAAACGGCCCACAACAATTACATCAGCTGCATTAAAAAGGAGCTGCAACACACCTGACAAAATAATAGGGATAGTAAAGATAATTAATTTGCCCAAGAGAGGGCCATGAGTCATATCGATTTTTGAACTGTTCATATGTTGATTTTACCACTTATAAATACTAAAGGCGAGTCCAATGGACCCGCCTCTAAAAAAATTAAAGAAAGAAATTATAGGAAAAATCTAATCTTTGTTAAGAATAGATATTGCCCCTTTTTTTAAGAGACAATCCCATTTTAAGTTCACCTTCGGTGAAGGGATTGTCGGGGTTCACGATTTTTCTTCGTAAACTCGATAAATCGTGAAATTAGTTCTGAGCAGCGAGCTCAGCCTTAAGAGCCTCTGTAAGAGCTGGAACAATCTTGTTAAGATCTCCTACGATACCGTAATCAGCTACATCAAAGATAGGAGCTGTCTCATCCTTGTTGATAGCGATGATGATATCAGACTCTTCCATACCTGCTGTATGCTGGATAGCACCAGAGATACCGATTGCAAAGTATACGTTAGGACGTACAGTCTTACCTGTCTGACCTACCTGAAGATCCTTTGGCTTCCAGCCTGAATCTACAACGGCACGTGAGCAAGATACTGTTCCACCAAGAACCTCTGCAAGATCCTCAAGGAGCTTGAAGTTCTCTGGAGAACCAACACCACGACCACCAGATACAAGGATCTTAGCATCCATGATATCTACTGTGTTTGTAACGTTCTTAACGATGTTAAGGATCTCAACGAATCTGTTGTTCTCCTTAAGCTCTGGCTTGAAGTTGATAACCTCAGCCTTTCTACCAGCCTCCTTAGGAAGCTTCTGCATAACACCTGGACGAACTGTAGCCATCTGTGGACGGTTGTCTGGGCAAGCGATTGTAGCGATTGTGTTACCACCGAATGCTGGACGAGTCATAAGAAGCTGATTGTGCTTCTGCTCCTGTCCTTCCTTAGCTACGAGTGGGAAATCACCAATCTCAAGTGATGTACAGTCAGCTGTAAGACCTGTCTTAACTCTAGCTGAAACTGTAGGACCAAGATCACGACCGATTGCTGTTGCACCAACGAGCATGATCTCTGGCTTGTACTCATTAATATAAGCTGTAAGAGCCTGTGCGTATGGCTCTGTACGATATGTTTCAAGTGCTGGATCGTCAATAAGAACAACCTTGTCTGCACCGTACTCGCCAAGCTTATCTGCAAGACCTGCGATATCCTTACCAAGTACAACTGCTGTAACGTCTGTTCCTAAATCTGCTGCAAGCTCATGTGCCTTGCCGATAAGTTCGAAGGCAATTGAGCTAAGTTTATTATCAACCTGCTGAGCGAATATAGCTACGCCCTTGTATTCTTCTAATGACATTCTTTTTGCCTCCTCTTATTAAATTACATGCTTCTCTTTAAGCTTGTTCATGATATACTCTACTGACTCCTTAGGGTCAAGAGCTACCTTCTCGCCAGCTCCCTTACGAACCTTGTCAGAAGCCTTAGCGATCTTTGTTGGAGAACCAGCAAGACCGATGTTAGCATCATCAAGATCTGTAAGATCATCACGGCCCCATACAGTAACTTCCTTGTCATATGCATCAAAGATGCCGCCTGGAGTCATGTAACGTGGCTCATTTAACTCTGAAAGTGCAGTAATAAGACATGGCATCTGAGCCTTTACTTCATGATATCTGTCTTCATACTGACGCTTAACAATTACGCTGTTGCCTTCAACCTTGATATCCTCTGCATAAGAGATAACTGGAAGTGCAAGGTGCTCAGCGATCTGTGGACCAACCTGAGCTGTATCACCATCGATAGCCTGACGACCTGTGATAATGAGGTCATAATCAAGCTTCTTAACTGCTGCTGCAACTGTTGAAGATGTAGCCCAAGTATCAGCACCACCAAGGCGTCTATCTGTAACAAGAACTGCCTCATCAGCACCCATAGCAAGTGCTTCGCGGAGCATATCATCAGCCTTTGGAAGTCCCATTGTAAGAACTGTAACCTTTGCGCCTGTCTCATCCTTAATTCTAAGAGCAGCCTCAAGACCTGCCTTATCATCTGGATTCATAATTGCGAGCATTGATGCTCTATCAAGAGTTCCATCTGGGTTAAACTTTACGCCGCCCTTTGTGTCAGGAACCTGTTTAATACATACTACGATATTCATGTATTTAATCTCCTTTTATTTACACGATAATAAACAATCTTATTTAAGCATAGCGCCAGAGATAACAAGTCTCTGAACCTCAGATGTACCTTCGTAGATTTCTGTGATCTTAGCATCACGCATCATACGCTCAACATCGTACTCTCTTGTATAACCATAACCACCGTGAAGCTGTACAGCCTTTGTAGTAACAGCCATAGCTGCCTCAGCTGCGAAAAGCTTAGCCTCAGCTGCCTCGATAGAGTAGCTTGTCTTGTGATCCTGTGTGTAAACGTCCTTTGTGCAAGCAGCGTTGTATACAAGATACTTAGCAGCATCCATACGAGCCTTCATATCAGCAAGCTGGAATGCTGTGTTCTGGAATGCAGCGATTGGACGACCAAACTGCTTTCTTTCCTTTACGAACTCGATTGTTGCATCGATTGAACCTTCGCCAATACCAAGTGCCTGAGCAGCGATACCAATACGTCCACCATCAAGTGTGTGCATAGCGATACCAAAGCCCTTGCCTCTTGCGCCGAGGAGGTTCTCCTTTGGAATACGGCAATCCTGGAAGATAAGCTCGTATGTAGAAGAAGCACGGATACCCATCTTCTTCTCCTTTGTACCGAATGTAAATCCAGGTGTATCCTTCTCAACGATGAAAGCTGAGAACTTCTTAGACTTACGTCCCTTAGCATCCTCAACGATATCTGTTACAGCGAATACGATGTAAACATCAGCTTCCTTACCGTTTGTGATGAAGCACTTAGAACCGTTAAGTACCCAAGAATCTCCATCTTCGTCAGCTCTACACTGAGCGCCCTGTGCATCTGTACCAGCACCTGGCTCTGTAAGTGCAAAAGCACCAAGCTTCTTACCACTTGCAAGTGGTACTAAGTACTTCTGCTTCTGCTCCTCTGTACCGTATGTGAGGATAGGATCGCAGCAAAGTGATGTATGTGCAGAAACGATAACACCTGTTGTACCGCAAACCTTTGAAAGCTCCTCTACGCACATAACGTATGTAAGAACGTCACAGCCCTGTCCGCCGTACTCCTTTGGAATTGGAATACCCATGAAACCGTACTTCATCATCTTCTCTACGTTTTCACGTGGGAACTGCTCTGTCTCATCAATTTCCTGAGCCATTGGCTTAACTTCGTTCTGAGCGAACTCTCTGAACAACTGTCTAGCCATCTCATGCTTCTTATCTAATGTAAAATCCATGATCTGAATCTCCTTTTTTTTAATTACTGTGCATCTACTGCTGTCTTAGTACGATCTGCGTTGTATACGTAGAATCCCTTACCAGACTTGCATCCAAGGTTACCACCACGAACCATCTTACGAAGAAGTGGGCAAGCACGATACTTGCTGTCACCTGTCTCGTTGTAAAGAACGTCCATGATTGCAAGGCAGATATCAAGACCGATGAAATCACCGAGCTCAAGTGGTCCCATTGGGTGGTTAGCACCGAGCTTCATAGCAGCATCGATACCAGCGATATCAGAAACACCTTCCATCTTGATGAAAGCAGCTTCGTTGATCATTGGGATAAGGATACGGTTTACTACGAAACCAGCAGCCTCGTTAACCTGTACAGGAGTCTTTCCGATCTCCTCAGAAATCTTCTTGATAGCATCTACTGTCTCAGCAGGTGTGTTAACACCAGCGATAACCTCAACAAGCTTCATTCTGTCAGCTGGGTTGAAGAAGTGCATACCAATCATTGGACGGTTAAGACCGTTACCAATCTCTGTGATTGAAAGTGAAGATGTGTTTGAAGCGAAGATGCACTCTGGCTTAGCAATTTCATCAAGCTCCTTGAATGTTGTCTTCTTAACTTCCATATTCTCGAAAGCAGCCTCAACGATAAGGTCACAATCCTTGCAAAGGTTCTCCTTGAGACCTGGTGTGATCTTAGCGAGGATAGCATCTACTGCTGCCTGCTCCATCTTTCCTTTTTCAACAAGTCTTGCATAACCCTTAGCAATCTTGTCTTTTCCGCCTTCAGCCCACTCCTGCTTAATATCGCAAAGAGCTACTTCATAGCCATCAACCTGAGCGAATGCCTTAGCAATGCCCTGGCCCATTGTACCTGCGCCAATTACGCCTACCTTCATTTTAATGTCCTCCGTATATTTAAAATTAAATACTTTCTAAATTAACCTTCATACTTCTCGATAATAGTAGCACATCCCATACCACCACCGATGCAAAGAGTAGCAAGACCCTTCTTGTACTCTGGGTTGTGAATCATATCGTAAATAAGAGTTACAAGGATACGAGCACCTGAAGCTCCAACTGGATGTCCAAGAGCGATAGCACCACCGTTTGGATTGAGCTTGTTAAGATCGAAGCCAAGCTCCTTACCAACTGCTACAGACTGTGCTGCAAATGCCTCGTTAGCCTCATATACATCAAGATCATTGATTGTAAGACCAGCCTTAGCAAGAGCCTTCTTTGTTGCTGGAACAGGACCAACACCCATGATCTCTGGAGCGCATCCGCCAAGAGCACCAGCTACGAATGTAACGAGTGGCTTAACACCAAGCTCCTTAGCCTTCTCCTCAGACATAACTACGAGTGCAGCTGCACCATCGTTGATACCTGAAGCATTACCAGCTGTAACAACTCCGTCTGGATAAAGAGCCTTAAGCTTAGCAAGACCTTCGATTGTTGTACCAGGTCTTGGGCCTTCGTCTGTATCGAATACGATTGTTTCCTTCTTCTTCTTGATTTCTACAGGAACAATCTCATCCTTGAATGCACCAGCTTCGATAGCTGCGCAAGCCTTGTTCTGAGAGTTAACAGCGAACTCATCAAGCTCTTCTCTTGTAAGCTTCCACTGCTCAGCTACGTTATCAGCTGTCTTAATCATATGGTAATCATTGTATGCATCCCAAAGAGCATCCTTTACCATTGTATCTACTAAAGCACCCTGGCTGTTTGATGGCCATGTCATTCTATAACCATAACGACCATTTGGAAGTGCGAATGGAGCTAATGACATGTTCTCCATACCACCTGCTACTACTACGTCTGCATCACCTGCAATAATCATCTGTGCTGCCTGGTTAACACAGTTAAGACCAGAACCACAAACAACGTTTGTTGTAACTGCTGTTACTTCATTTGGAAGACCAGCCTTTAATGTAGCCTGACGAGCAACGTTCTGTCCAAGACCTGCCTGGATAACGCAACCCATGTATACGTGATCTACGTCCTCTGGCTTGATACCAGCTCTCTTAACTGCTTCCTTAATTACGATAGCACCTAAGTCTGCTGCTGGAGTGTTGCTAAGTGATCCGCCCATTGTACCAATGGCTGTTCTACATGCGCTAGCAATAACTACTTTTTTTTCCATGTTTTTCTTTCTCCTTTTTAAGAAATACTTTTTGTTTGTTTTCGGTCGATTGCGGGCATTACTTTTAAATATCTCAGCTCCTTTTATTACCAGCTTGTGCATTTTGTACAATTTAGCACTGCTCAAACTGTTAATTTTTTAACGAGCTCGGACAAAAAAAATAAACCTCAATACGCCGTCGATGGTAAAATCTTATCATATGTGAGACACATTTTCAAATAAAAATTTTCACAGAATAATCACAGAATAAGTTATTTTCAGAATATATCAATTCTATTCGTTCAATTCTCACACTCCGCTCGTTAAATAATTATCAAAAAACCTTGATTTTACGCAAAAATGGAAACCGCAGTATATATCTACGGTTTCCAAATTGTGTCTATACGTATGAAAATTTACGTTAAATTCTTAACAAGCCATTTAAAAGGCCACCGCCGTAAATCTGTAAGTAAACAGATTTTGGCTCCAGGTTCCTATCTCATCTGCTGTTGATACATATAATACCCTTGCTGCCAGTCTTCCCGAACCATCTCTAGAGAAGCAGCCATTGTGATTACGTCCATGACCGGTAGTCTCTGCTCCAATCAATGCTATTCTATCCCATGCCAAGCTATCTAGTGATTCGAAGGTTCCATTCCATGGCGCCATATAAACTGATTGTGTTCCAGATATAAAGTTCAAAGCTCCACCAGGGAAAGGATGTGTGTCACAGGTCATATATAATGCATCATCTGTAAAGGCAAAATCAGCGTTGCTTATAAAGTCATAGCTGCATGTAATCTGTTTCTTTCCAAGATGCTGTACATTTCCTAAATCAGTGCAGTCTAGTTGTTCTACAAAGGTTGTGGTCTGGGATACAGTTCCGCTGGTATAGAACAGATAAATTATACCGTTATAGTTTATCAACGATGGCTGACCTACGCCCCAGTGTCCATCTCTGATAGCTTCTACTACACGTCCAGTTTTACGCCAGCTTGCCAGATTATTTGATACTGCAAAGCCAATTTCATTAGCGGTGCAATCATATGTGGCACAGCCTAAATATGCCATCAAATACTTATACGGTTTTCCCATATAAATAAAGTTACCTTCTACAACAGAGGGATCGCATACCTGCACAGAATCCCACGAACCTGCCGTGGTAGACATGACTTTAGTTTCATTAAAGCATATGCCATCCTTTACCTCTCCGGGCGTCGCCTGATTAGAACAATACAGTACCTGTCCGTTTATGCTGGTTGGACAATACTTGTAAATTCCCTGCATTGCCAAAGGCACAGCATCTTCCTTGATACTAAGTAAATAGGATGAATCAAGATAGCTTTTAATGGCTCCCACCGCACTAAAAATAATAATACTTGCAATGAGAGTACCGCCTAATAATGAGCGTAAATTTTTCTTTTTAAATAGCTTATTCCACATAACCTGTTCCTCCCAAACTACAGGGGGATAAATAATAGTTCTTTTACAAAGAATAGCATGTGAAATAGCTTAAAAACGGAAGTTCACAGTAGTTATACCAAAGATTAACCTTCTATTAATAAATATTTAACAGAACTTTCAGAAACGAAAATTTTCTGTTGCTTTCCTACCGATTTAGTATCATTTATATAAAAAACACCATGTGTCCGATTTGACACACGGTGTTGATAAATTTTTATACGACATTTGGTTCCAATTTAAATTTATCTCGTATAGTTTTAAGATATACTTCTTTGTTTCCAGATGCAGCAATTAATGGTGAATATGCATCTCTACCGCTGATTCTATACAGCTGTTTATATAGACCATTCTCTGGTGAACCAAAGGAGGCAAGGTAGTCTTTACAAAAATCAAAGATTCCCTGTTGGGTTTCTTTTATGCCATCAAGATTATCATCGTAATCTCCAAAATCATAACCTATCGAACCATTCTCCAACAATTTAAAGCCCTTAAATTGCTTTGTAGGAGAGCCAAGAATTAATTCCCAGAAAACGTTATACTCCTTTGACGGATCATGCTTTTTCAACAGGTCACGATTAAAGCTCTGAGAATATAGATAAGCGTTCATTACGCCTGTTTGAAGGAAGGTTTCTGTCTGATAAGGTTCAGCATTATGAACCGTGTTGGTACCCGCAATCATGCCTACGATGTCGCAAGGAATATCCCACTTTTCGCGGCACAAACGGCGAATAGCTATGGCACCACTGCCTGCCCAGCCTATATCCACAAGAAGTGCCCTTTGTGAGCCAGAAAGCATCTTCTCATAGTATCTTCTTGCAGCCTTGTCTCTTTGCTGATAAAGAGCAATGATTCTGTTGGCATTCTCTTCAAGGAATACTCTTACAACTTCCACATTTTTAACTGTAAGCTCATCATCAAGGTGAAGTTTAATCTTTCTTCCTTCTTTGCCAATCAGGTCTACTTTTCTATTACCGATGGTATAGCCTTCAATTTTATCAGCCAAAGAATCCAATTCCATGGAAGATAATATTTCAGAAAGCTTATAATCCTGATTTACCTTGTGGTAAAGGAATCGACGGAAATAATCATTTTTATCCAAATCAAAAGTAAGGATAGTGGCTGCTTTTCTTGACCAATAAGCATACTCCAACTTCCCTGCTTTCTTTTCTTCTGGATACATCATTTCGTATACCTGCATTAAGGTATCTCCATCACGTGATAAAAAAAGAAGCTTGTCGATGTTGTAAAGCTTTGCATATTCATGAATATGAGAGCAATAGCCCATGGCAAAAAGTCCACCATAAATATATCCGTATTCGTACTCCATAGAAGCGGCCTTTTCATCCGTCGCAGAATAGATGCGATTATTTACAATACCTCTGTAAGCTCCGCCTATAATAGGTGACATATCAAAGGTCCTGTATAGTAAGGTCGATCTGTTTACATTTGGATAATACAGAGTTTTGAAGCCACTCTTCTGGGCCATCTTTATATCACTGTGAGTGTTATCGCCCACATGGATATAAGACAAATCCTCGCCCATCTTTTTCTTAACCACTTCATAAAGACGTCCGTCACTTTTGCTCTTATGATATTCGTTGGAAATGAAAATATTCTCGTATCCGGAATAACCATTTTTCTCAAGCATCTTGATAAGGAAATCCTTGGTCAAATACATATCCGAAGTAATAACGATTCGCTTTCCCATTTCTTGAAGGCGCTTAAAAACTTTAAGCATAAATGGATTAGCGTAGCAAAGATCATATTCCAGCTCTTCTTCGATGGCCTTTCCTCTAGCTGCATCCAAACCAGTAATATCGTACATACGATTCCAGATGTCATTTATATCAATCTCATAATCAACGTACTTCTTTTGCTTTTTCAGTTTATCTGCTCTGATTATCCTTGCCTCATATTCAGCACGCGCTCTAAGATCTTTGAAGTTGAGGAAATCTAATCTGCAGCCAATCAAATAAAACAAATCTGCTGGTTCAGAAAAAGGTCTGAATATCAAAGTGTCAAAAATATCAAAGGAAATCACATCATACCCTGAAAGCTTTTCCACAAAACTTTCGACGGTTATATATGGAAATTCCTTCTTGAAATGTCCCATCTCAGAAGTCTTATATTCCACATTTTTGTACTCATAGGTCTTGGTCTTATCATCTTTCCCAAGGAAATGCATAAATAAAAAGTAATATGCAAAATTTAGCCAAAGGAGATAAAAGTAAGACAACAATTTAACCAGTCCAGTCGAGTTGTCATGGAAGGCATGATATCGATTTTTGATACCAATATGTTTATTGACTAATGCATTATATATTTTAAGTCTCATTATAATTCTTTATCTGCGAACTTTAATGCTGAATCGATTACAGCATCCATATCGTAGTATTTATACTCTCCTAAACGACCACCAAAGAGAACCTTTTCTTCCTTGTCTGCAAGCTCTTTGTACTGCTGGTATAATTTGCCATTCTTTTCATCATTAACTGGATAGTATGGCTCGTCACCTGGCTTCCATTCTGAGCTGTATTCACGGCTGATGATGGTCTTAGGAATATCATTACCTTCATCATCTTTTCCAAACTCAAACCACTTGTGCTCGATGATTCTTGTCCATGGAGTCTCTGCATCAGTGTAGTTGACTGCTGCATTACCCTGGAAGTTTGGCTTATCAAGTGTCTCATTTTCAAATCTGACTGAACGATACTCAAGTGTACCAAGCTTGAAATCATAATATGCATCAATAGGACCTGTGTAGACTACCTTCTTTGCAAGTGCATCGAGCTCTGCCTTGTTCTCAAAGTAATCTGTATTGAGACGAACCTCAATACCATCAAGCATGTTCTCAACCATCTTTGTATATCCACCTACTGGAATTCCCTGATAAAGAGCGTTGAAATAGTTATTGTCAAAAGTAAGTCTCACAGGAAGTCTCTTTATAATAAATGCTGGGAGTTCTGTGCAAGGACGTCCCCACTGTTTCTGTGTGTATCCCTTGATAAGCTTCTCATAGATATCTGTTCCTACAAGTGAAATAGCCTGTTCCTCGAGATTTTTAGGTTCTGTGATTCCTGCCTCTTTTTTCTGCTCCTCAATCTTGGCTGCAGCCTCCTCAGGAGTAACCACGCCCCACATTTTGTTGAAGGTATACATGTTGAATGGAAGAGAATAAAGCTCTCCCTTATAGTTTGCTACAGGGGAATTAGTGAAACGATTGAAGGTAGCAAACTTAGTAACATAATCCCAAACATGCTTCATGTTTGTGTGGAAGATATGTGCACCATATTTGTGCACATGAATCCCCTCAATCTTCTCTGTATAAACATTACCTGCTATATTAGGTCTCTTATCAATAACGAGAACCTTCTTACCTGCGTCTGTTGCCTGTCTTGCAAATACAGCTCCAAAAAGACCTGAGCCTACAATCAAATAATCGTACATTGTCTTACACTCCTATCTGTTTTTTAATGCCGCTACTTCTTTCTCTAAAGACACTATACGTCGAAGCATTGAATACATTGGTGTCTCTGGTTTTACTGGTCGCTTTATAGCTTCGTCCATCCATGTTATTCCACGGTTAATCTCATATGAAAGTTTTTCGTTAACAGGTGCGTAATCAATATCTGCAAGTGCAACTACATCATCCTCTCCCTGATTTGGAAGAGAAATAATTCTTTCATTTAATCCTAACAATCCACCTACAGTGGTAAATCGGTCTAAGCCCCTTGCCACATTTCCAATGGCAACGTAATTTTTATTGTATTTGATTGCAAGGCAAACACCATGGTGTGAATCTGTAAACATATATTCGCATTTACGAATCGCATTTACGAAGTCTTCCACTGAAGCATTATCAATAATTCTTCCAACAGTCCACTTATCACGAGTATACTTAGCTTCGCGCATTCCAAGAATTGTAATAACCTCAAGATTACGCTCTGCTGCAATTCTTTCTGCAATCTTAACCTTCTCGTCATTTGGATCAAGCACATAGCAAAACAGGTACTTCTCTGGAAGATCATTCACTGTTGACTGCTCTGCAATTTCGTCATATACATCTGTATCTACCCAGAAAATTGGGTCGATTATCTGCTGAGCCTCTACGCCAAACACTTCTTTGCAAATATCTACACCACTTGTTTCTCTGACACTTACAGCATCAAAGCTATCAAGCAAAACAGATGCTTCCATTCTCAGGTTGGCATCCTTTGAATATTTGCCAGCGCCAAATGAAGGTGCACATGCAATCTTCTTTTTTCCCTGAGCTACGAAATCAAGGAAGAATGTATGTCCTACAAGCTTTGTTGTAGACTCTCTCCACATCTGGTCTGAGCCAAGCATGAAGGCATCACAAAAATGATTCATTTCATGCATATGCTCTTTGTCTCTCTTTTTAGCAATACGAAAATGCTTTCCGATAAAGGCTTCAACATTCTTTGTATCATCATCCCAAGGTGTTCCATCCAGCTTTGGAATAGGAATAAAGATAGAAGCCTTGCCCATCTTCTCTAACACCTTTGCAAGTGCAAAATATGTGAGAGCACTTCCGTAATTTGATGCAAACCACCAGCCTACAAGACCGAAATCCCATCTTCTTCCTCTGCCATACCATAACGCATTGTGATAACCCATGGAATCTAAGTGAGAGAAGAAGAACTTTCTTGCTGGGCTCTGCTTCTGAGGGAAATTGATATTTCCGTTATACTTTCTGATTTCCTCCAATGGAATCTCTTCGCATAATGTGATAATATTCTTTAACTCTGTCTGAATCTTATTGAATATCTCTTCACCCTTTTCAGAATTTACCAGAACTAAAGAGGTTCCTATACCATCACTATAATCTTTATTTATGCGTGAAACCTGCCATGCATCACCCATGGTGATGTCTGAAACACGTTCTGCACAAGCGTACTCACAATGAGCACAATTATCTCTATTGATAACACCCTCAAGGAATCCGTTGTACCAGAAGCATTCGTTGTATGGCTGTTTCTTGACTGTTCCATCCTTAAAATATGCTACAGCTGGCGTTGACCACTTATAAAAATTCTTATCTCTGAAATCCAGCTTTTTAAGCTCTTTTCCTTCAGTAATTTCCTTGAGCCATGCCTTATAAGCCTTAACAGAATTTGCTGCGTGGCAAACAAAATCCACTAATAATAAGTTGTCGTATTCTTTGCCAAGATATGTTCTCAATCCAGCGATTTCACAAGGAGTTCCTGTATAAAGTACCTGACGTCCTGCTTCAAGTAACTCCTTTGCCTCCTTATATGTATCTCTTGTCTCACAGAATACATACTTAGAACCTCTCATTGGAGCAATCTCATCGATAGTCTCAGCTTTTGTCATGTATACGCTTTTAAATCCATCTCCATATACTGCACCAAAAACTGCACCACCCTGACCAATGACATAAGTAGCTAATAATGAGAATAATCCACCTGAGGAGCTTACTTCTCTAATCTGCTGTGTAGCCATAAATGCGTATGCCTTAGGTGTAGGATATTTCTCCACTGGATGTATAACCTGACATGCCTTTGCGCACTTACCACAATTAATGCAGGCGTCAGTTACTACTGGATATAAAAATCCATCGTTGTCATACTCTAGTTTGATGGCATCCACAGGACATGCGACCTTACACGCCCCACAGCCAGTACAATCTATTCTTTTTACATTAATAATTGATTTATCCATTTATATCATTCCATTCTTTTCTTAGTATCGTCTGTGTCGATTAAAAAGCAGACAAGTCTAAGCGCTTGCTTTCAGGTGTTAATATTCTTCCAATCTTAAATGCTCTTGATTTAAGAGTCTCCTGAACCTCATAATTATCATGCTCAATCTTTTTTATTAATCTGGCTAACTCTTTTTCTTCTGAATAATCGTTTAGAGTCCATTCACGCATCTCATCGTAATGGTCAATCTCATATTCAAGAATGATATAAGCACCCTCGTGATTTTCCTTTTCAAAAAGGTCCACAAATTCCTGAGCATATTTTTTTCTATACTCTACAGGGAAATCTATGATAGTCCAATAAATGAAACTAACAGCCCATGTCCAAAGCTCATCCTTGTTTGAATCATAGTAGCCCATGTCCTTCCACTCACTTACGACTTTTCGAATGATTTCAAAGTGCATTTCAGTTTTCTTAACACGTCTGTGGCTATACAACTGCATTAATGATGCATTTTTAGTAATTCTGTAGTTGTATAACTTGTCCTCAATAACAAGAACATTTTTAGCACGTGGCACGTAACCGAATTGGAATATCTGATCCTCTCCCAAATTCATTGTTTCATCAAAGAACAACTCTGTAGGATTTGTTAGTAATTCTCTTTTGATTAAATGCAACCAAAGGAATGGCTTGGCAGCCTTTTCTCTAAAGATTATTTCACTTGGTCTGCAATTAATATGCTCGCTGTACTGTGTAGTTAACACTCCTGAAATGTAATCATTAGGCTCGCCAACAACATTTCCACCAAAAATAACCAAATCCCAACTATTATTTTCTTTTATCTTGTTCATGAGAATCTCATATGCGTTGTATTCCAGATAATCATCTGCATCAACAAAGCTAATGAAATCACCAGTAGCCTCTCTTAGTGCAGCATTTCTGGCAGCAGCAGGCCCTGAGTTCTTCTGTTTAATAATTTTGATTCTGTCATCCTTCTTGGCAAATAACTCCAATAACTCCAATGAATGATCAGTAGAACCATCATCAACACAGATGATTTCAAGATGCCAGTATGACTGGTTTATAATAGTTTCCAAACATTTTTTTACGTACTTCTCAGCGTTGTATACAGGAATAATTACTGATATTACAGGATTGTATTCACTCTCTACGTCATTTGATTCATTAACCATTACTTCATTATCCATAACCTTTATTTCTCCGTTCTATTTTTTTCGATTAATTAACATGTAGTAATTCTTTTACTTTAATGCCTCTCTTAAACTCTTCTGAATTTCTAATCTTCATAAGCTTTTCATGGCACTCATTGTATTTATCTCTATATCTAACCGAACAATCCTCAATCATAAATAACTTTGGAGAGTCAATAATACGATTCACCTGCATGAAAATCCATGGATCAAGAGACTCAATTCTCAATAATGGGTCCTTTAAATCTTCTTCAAATTCCTTACTTATATGCTCTAAAAACTCAAGCTTGTAGTCGATAGCCACTCTGTTGTATGAGTTCAGATAATTAAAGAGCTTCTTCTCAAAGAAACGCTTATGTACTTCCTCGCCAAACTCCTTGTGACTATCTAATATTTCACGCATGAATTTGTACTCATCGCAAATGCAGAAAACCTTCTTCTTATTGTTGATAGAAGAATTTGGGTTATCCTGTCTGTAGTAGTAGAATGCCTCATTAATGAACACAATTTTACTAGCCAAAGATATTGCCTGAAACCAAAATCCATTATCCTGAAAACTAGCTCCAGGAGTTTCGTTATGTCTAATGTTATTCTCACGTAAATATTCTGTCTTATATATGCCAGTCCAGTTCATCATTGTGAATGTGAAAATCTCAGGACATACTGTAACGTTCAATACTCTGTTGTAGTACTCCTCAGGACATACTGGCTGGAATGTGCTTCTATTCTTTCCATTCTTTGTAGAGAAGATATAATGGTCAGATTTAACTACGTCTGCATCGTACTTTTCAATAGAATCAAATAATCTCTCAAGCATATGCTTATCAACATAATCATCTGACTCGATGATACAAATGTATCTACCCTGTGCAGCATCCATACCAACATTCATGGTATTTCCATATCCAGAATTTGCCTTGGTTATAACCTTAATTCGCTTATCCTTCTTCTCGTATTCACGTAAAATATCAAGTGAATTATCAGTGGAACCATCATTTACGCAAATAGCCTCAAAGTTCTTGAATGTTTGATTTAAAATACTATCCAGGCATTCTCCCAAATATGCAGCCACATTACACACTGGCACAACGATAGATATTTCTACATTTTCATTCATTTTTCAAAATCCTCCCTATAATGAAAATTTTATTTTATAAATATTATGTTTAAGCTGTTTTTTATAATTCCTTAAGGATGCTTTTCTTTTATATCTTTTATAATTTTTATTCCCCTCATAGCTTATTAATGACCGATTCTCCATGAAATTCATTATTCCATTTGCAAGTTCACGTTCATCTTCTGTTTTAAGAATCATTTTTGGATTATCAAGGACATATTTAGCTCCTGTGTTTTCAGTCACTAATAATGGCTTTTTTAACATGGCAGCCTCCAATGCCACCAATGAACAGGATTCATCTCTTGAAGCTACAATGAACAGGTCCATTGATGCATATAAATCAAACAGTGTACTGACATCCTGAATCTCACCATGATATTGAATACATTTGTGATTCAAATTATCTGATGCATAGCTTTCTGCCCACACTGGAATTCTTCCAATTACGTGCAGCTCAACACACTCCTGTTTTTCCTCAGGCAATAAGTCCAAGGCCTTTACCACAACATCTAAACCTTTGCGATATTCCACTGTTCCTGCGATACATAATCTAAGCTTTGTATCTGAGCGTGGTTTTCTATCCACTAAATATCTATCTACATAGTTAGGTAGAATATCCAGTTTATTGAGACTATATTTTTCTAATATCTTCTCTTTTGCGTATTCGCTGACACACCAATATCTTTTAATATTTAAAAAGTCATCCAGATTAATATCACAATCATCAATCAGGTCACTAATATTGCCTGCCTCATGAATATACAAAACGGTGTTAACAATTCGTTGAATGTAGCAGGCTATCTCTGAGCAAAAAATTGTATGACAGATACATAGCTTATACTCACTTAGCAGATCTTCTAATTCCTGACCTGCATCTGCTGGGAAATTGATATTTTTAACCTCAAAGCCATCCCGGCTAAACTCAATTGCAAATGGTCCCTCATTTAATGTCCAAATATCAACCTGGTATCCCATTTTTCTCAAAACCCGTGCCATTTTTAGGGTGGCAACAGGTGAACCAGAGTATGTCATTTCAAAACTTACTAATAATATTTTTTTAGAAATCATAGCATGCTTACACAACTGTCCTTCTTTTTATCAAATAAAAGACGAGATAAAACCAGAAGCACCACAAACCAACCTAAAAACTTGCCCCATACAGACCAATGTGAAGGTAGTCCATACATAAGATTATTTCTATACAAAAAGATTGATAGGAAAATCGGGTTATACGTCAAAATATATCTGATATTCTCCGGATAATTAGCCATCGGCAAAAATGTACCTGATACAAATACCAACATGGACATTAATACAGAATACAAGTACTCAATGTCACCAAAAAACGTATAACAAATTGCTAGAATTCTTCCTATGCTAGTTATAATACTGGCGGTAATAATTAATATAGGGATAACAAAAATAACTCTCCAGGTTATGTGTACTTGATAATATATACATATTGGGATTAGCGCTATAGAGGAGAATAAAAACTCCCTAAAGCCTGAGTAAATGCTATTTACTACAAACACCTCAATAGGTAATTTAGTTTTTATCAACAGATTTTTATTATTAACTAGCGATTTCATCGCACTCTTGGTTGCAGAATTATAAAAATTGTAAATTGTGATTCCGGTGAAAACGAAAACTGGGAATCTATCTATATCATGAATAATGATATTGTTGTAATAGGTAGATAAAATCACCATATACAACAGTGGATTTAACACATTCCAAACAACTCCCAAATTAGTCTCTGAACTTTTTTTTCGTTGTTCTTTGTATCCAATTTGCTGCAGAACAAAAAAATATTGTTTTACTCTTTCCATACTTCACCCACTATATTTTTTTAATAATGCTATTCTCTGCCAGCTTAAATATGATTAAACCAATTAATAATGCCCCAATTGCCCACATAAACATCGCCATCAATTGGTCCACTTCACATGTTCCATTTATAATGCTTTTACGTGCTATATCCGGATAGATAAATAAAGGATTATGTGCTGTGAATTCTCTCACAGAATCAGGATATCTCTCTATTGGATAAAAAATGGCAATCATATGAACTAACATAACAATAATATTTTGCCAAATAAATTTTATATCCTTGTAAAATACATATATCGTAGCTAGTAGGAATGAAATACCTATAGTAAAAATCAACTCAAAAATCACATCTATAAAAAATACAACAACCGTCCATTTAATTTGAACTTTGAAAAATATAAGCACGAGTAGTAATGCTATTGAGGAAAATCCAAGATTTACCAATGACGTATAATCACGCGAAAGAACAAAGACCTCTCTAGGAAGCTTTGTCTTTTGAAATAATAATTTATTATCTTCATAGGCTGTCATGGCAGTAGTAGTAGCAATACTAAACATAGACCATGTTGTATATCCTGTAAGATAATAAACTGGGTATGATATATCATTTAAAGTAAAGCCGCTAAAAACTGCTGTCATAACAAACATAAACAACAAAGGTTGTAATACGCTCCAAAGAATGCCTAATACTGATCTGGAATATTTTCTCTTTATTTCTCTAGATGTAAGTTCTCGTATTACAAAGATATATTGCTTCAATCCATATTCCATACTAGGACACCTCACTAGCCTTAGTTGAAGTCGTTTGAGGTGTTTCGCGCATCTGCTGATATGCCTTGCAAACCAACTCTGGCTTTCCTATCATTCTTAACTTACCTTTTTCTATCCATACAACCTTTGAACAGTTCTCCTTGATAGTAGGCATACTATGGCTTACCAAAAGAACTGTGCTGCCGCCATGAATCATTTCCTTTACACGAGCAAGTGACTTCTTTCTGAAGAATTCATCACCTACAGAAAGTACTTCATCAAGAATTAAAATTTCAGCAGCATCACCTGCTGTTGCTATAGCAAATCCCAAACGGCTCACCATACCACTTGAATAATTTTTAACTTTTTCATCCATAAAGTCTTCAAGCTCAGCAAAGGCTACTATTTCATCATAATGTGCATCTAAAAACTCACGCGAATATCCGATTATAGCCCCGTTCAAATAAACATTCTCACGTCCTGTAAGCTCCATATCAAAACCTGTACCTAATGTAAGAAGCTGAACTTTTTTTCTATCAACTTTTACGGTTCCATCGGTAGGACGCAACACACCGGAAACAATCTTGAGAATTGTAGATTTACCCGAACCATTTGTTCCAATAATTCCAACTACCTCGCCCTTATAGACGTCAAAACTAACATCATCTAATGCATTAAATTCTCTATAGGTAATATTCCTTTTTAGAAGTTGTATAAAATACTCCTTTATGCCAGATACATTTTGTGTGGCAACCCTAAATTTCATTGTCACATTTTGCACAGAGATGACTGTTTCTTCTTCAGATTCCTTTAGTTCACTCAAATCTTCAACTTCAAACGAATCCTTAAAATACTTATTGCCTCTAGAAGATTTATTTTCAGCTATTTTTCTCCTCTTCCTATTTCCTAATATCATTATGTCCTCTCATTTCTTTCACGCTCTTTTATCCAGCGTCTTTGCTTACTATATTGCATATAATATTTGTAATGGTTATATGCAGTTAAATGATGGTGCTTTCTGAATGGTTTCGAGTAAAGCATAACTGAGCCCTCGTACCACCCCGATATATTAACAACATACCTTTGTCCAAAAATCATCTCTCTCAACTCAAGAAAAACTCTCACTAAAAAATGATTATCTATCAAATCTCTTTCAGAAAGCTTTGATGCCAAAACCGCATTGTTGTAGTCAATCACATCATCTGAAAAATGTAGTTTTCCAAACACCTCAGCCTCCTCATAGGAAGGTTTTGCCATGAATCTAAATAATTCTTTTTCTATATTTTTCTGAGCCGAAGGATTATTAAATAATCCACATATCTCCTGAAAGCTGTTGTGCTTATTAACAACCTCAGACTGATAATCCCTTAAAAGCTTTTCAATTTGCTTCAAATAGTCAATTTGCCTTTTAGATACAGTGGATAAAATTGGAGCATAATTATCCTCTTCCCCCTTATATCCTGTAGTCATTCCGTGTGGTGCAGAAAAAACACACTCAAACAGACAATTATTAAAAGCTACCTTCTTTTTTAATCTGGATCTTGGTCCAAACAAAAATGAATGATAATATTGCTCTTCAGCCCCAGAAGGTATTTCGTATAAGCCATAGTAATATCCTTCTAAAGGCTCTTTTCCACCAAGATAATTGTGGAAAGCATTCAGGCTTTGCTGAATTGAACCAACCCAGCCACTATCTACAACTGCTATTTTTTCTTTTGTTCCTAGTCCCTCTCCCTTAAGATAATTAAGGGCCTTGGAAAACTCCTTTTTAGAATTCTCAACAAGAAGATTTATGAACTCATCATCTTCCGCTAAAAAATCTTTTAATTCCCCCAGCCTGTGTCTTGGTATTTGTTCATCTTTTTCTACACCAAGATAATCTGCTATTTTTTCTATGAGCTTATCCTGTGAAGAAAGCCCAGTACGATTAATCACCTTAGTCGGCGTAACATCTACACCGCTTAAGGTAATATATGATAATGCCTGATTAATATCTAAATGATAGAGAGGAATTCTAAGTGATAACCTTGAAACATATAGATATTTACATTGAATATCCAGATCAAACTCTTTAACATATTTTTCTGCTATCAGGTAATCAAAGTATGCATCTCTCGCCAAAAAATATAAGGTTTTGATTCCCTTACTCATTGCATCAGTTAGTACATATAAAACGTAACTATTTAATACTGGTGCAAAGACATTCTTTCCAGTTTGAAAAACAACCTGCTTTTCTTTATCCTCTTTCAAAAGTCTAAACTCCCTTAGCCCTTGGAACTATTCCTGATATTAAAAGCAATTTTGTCAGGAACCATCCATACCGCAATAGGCTTTATTACATATCCAATTTCATGCCATGGATTCAATCCCATTTTCTTAAATCCATTCCATCTGATGGTAACTTCAGCCATCTGATCTGTTAGTCTTCTACGTTTATAGCTAGCTATTGTCTCCCTGTAGTAAAGCAAATTCTCCTGTAGATTGTATCCTCGTATTCCGGCAGCAGTAAGATTCATAAGCAGCTCGTAGTCCTCACCTCGGCGAGGCTTTTCTGCACTTCCATATGGATTATCCATCTCTAAGATGCTCTTTCTGAACATCATTGTTGGATGAGCATATGGCTGGAACTTCAGAAAGTCTTTTTCCTCTGGCTTCTCAGGATACTTTCGATTTCCATACACCCTGTCATCATCATCCATCAGGAGCAGGTTTCCCCCAACAAATCCATACTCAGGGTGAGCCTCCAAAAATTTAAATTCTTTTTCTAATCTGTCAGGAGCACTGATATCATCTGCATCCATCCTAGCTAAATATTGTCCTTTAGCCTCTTTCACCATTCTGTTAAGACCATATGCCAGGCCATGATGTTCTTCTTCTCTGAGAAATACTATTCTTGAATCCTTTTTTGCATAAGCGCTAATAACTTTCTTTACGTCATTAACTGATCCATCGTCAAAAATAATGAGCTCAAAATCCGTGAAAGTTTGACGCAGAATAGACTCAACCGCTTTTTTCAAATATGCTTTTTCACAATTAAAAACCGGAAACATTACACTTACTGCAGGCATCTTCGTAAACCTTTCTCATAACTTTTTCTGATTCTGATTTTTCAAAGGATGTAACTGATTCTCTAATATTCTCTCTGTTGTATTTTTTATGCTCTAGCTTATATAAATACATCTGCTGAATCGCTTTAGCATATGCATCTACCGTATCTTCGTATACTAACAAGCCATTTTTCTTGTCTTTAATATATTCTTTTGAACCTCTATTGCTTGAAGCAATTACTGGAAGACCTGTAAACATAGCTTCAAGAGGAGCCATTCCCAGTCCCTCTCTGATAGATGGAAATACCATGACATCAGCAGCTCGAAGGAACTTTCTTATATCAACCTCGTAACCATAGAATCTAACACTGTGTTCAAGATGATACTTTTTGACATATTTCTTTAATGCCCGTTCCTGACTACCACTTCCAATAATTCCATATACTATGTTCATTCCATTAGGATTATTGTTTTCAAAATATCGTATAGTCTCAATAATCTTTTTCTGGTTTTTATTTTTTCTTACTTCGCCAACACTAATTACAAAGAAATCATCTTTTTTAATGTCTAGCTTTATTCGTTCTTTTATCTTGTCTTCTTCATCGGTAAGACAATAATATTTTGAGTCAACCCCCTCACCAGGAATGCGATAAACACAATCTGCACGCATAGTTTTAGCAGCTGTCTCATCTTCATGATTAATCGTCACAAGTGCATTTGTATTTCTGCTCATAAAATACTCTGCCAAATAATAAATACGATTGCGCAGCTTTGATGCACCCTTATAAAAGTGAAAACCATGAGCAGTATAAATTACATACACGTCTTTGATTCCCAGACATGCAAGTCTTGCAACCATACCGCCTGTTGGCGTATGACAATGAATAATATTGATTTTTTCTCTCTTAATAAGCTTTCTTAAGGCTATGGTAGCCTTAATATTAGCCCTAACATCTGTTAGTGACTGCGTAATTGGAATGTCATGATATCTAACCCCTAATTCCTTTAGTACATCATCATTATCTTCGTAAACAACATTCTTAGAATTTGAGGCATAAAGAACCTCGATGTTCATCCCTTCCAACAGCTCAACATTTTGTCTCTCAAATTTGGATAAAAAGCCATAAACAGACGAAACGATTAAAGCTTTCACAAATATTTCTCCCGTTACTCTTCCTCTAATACTTCTCTAATTCTCTCTCTAGCGTTATTTATATCTTCTTCATTTGGTTTCATTACATAAGACTTCTTACCAAGTGAGTAAACATGTTGGTGTGAGCCTGTACCCCCAACACTCAGT
The DNA here is from genome assembly GCF_900100545.1 of Pseudobutyrivibrio sp. 49. GTDB lineage: Bacteria > Bacillota > Clostridia > Lachnospirales > Lachnospiraceae > Pseudobutyrivibrio. The sequence continues at coordinate 9,140 of NZ_FNDP01000012.1, read as the reverse complement.
TTCTCAATCTCCCACTCTCCTGGATTTGACAATTGATATGAAACCAAATTCGCTATCTCAGCCGTTGATATATCGGTGGCGAAAGTGCCATCGCATTTATTCAAAATCTCTGCATAATTCATCAATGTACTTTTAGAAGTCATTTTCTGAACAACCGATTGTATTACATTCATTTGGTTTTCGCCTCGGACTATATCTCCCCTTGGGAAGGAATGTCTTTCTCTGGCAAAAGCCAAGGCTTCTAGTCCAGTCAGCTGATTATCGCCCTTACTAAAATGTCTTATATTTTCTACATCAAAATCGTAATCGGACCAGACAGTAATACCACCCATGGCATCAATCAAGCCTTCAAAGCCGCTAAAGTTCACTTTAAAATAATGGTCTATATCCAAGCCATAAAGCATTTCCATTGTGTCTTTAGATACATCTATTCCATAGATACCTGTGTGAGTAAGCTTATCCATGGCACCATCAGCTATTGAAAGTGGAACATAATAATCTCTTGGGGTGGAAACAAGAAGGATATGTTTCTTTTCAGGATTAACTGCCGCAAGAATATTTACATCAGAACGACTGGACACTGAAATATGTCCCCAAGTATCCTTACCACTGATATATACAATAAATGGTTCCTCAGGTGTGATTACCGCTGACGCCTCTACTACTTTTGAAACGTCTACTTCATCCAGTAAGCTAAGCTCCACACCTAGTTCTTTAATAACATCATTTTCCTCAAGCATACTCACGTAAGATGTACTCAAGACAGCGCCTAAACACTCTCTATTTTTAAGCCCTTCAATTAAATCCAACTGACTATCATAAGAACTCAAATCAAAGGAATACTCCTTCAGAGTTTCTGACAACTCTTCGTTTGTAATATCCTTGGCAACGCCTATTTTTTCATTACTGAAATCGTCGATATTTTTTATCTTGGAATCGCCTAATACATAGATTCCGTAAGTAGTTACTTCAGTAGTCTGATTGGCTATTTTCTCTAAAGCTTTTACACTATTAACGTAAAAATATATTCCATAGATGCTAATGATTAATGAAGCTGATATTACTAACGCACCTATTGCTTTATATGAGGTCTTTTTGCGTGTAACCAAGTATCCGCCTATTCCAAGAAGAATCAGTATTAATATAACTAGGAGTATAATAATGCGTATCATCTATTGAACCTAACTTTATTAAATTTAGTATTAATTTTCTGGAAATCAATCTCCCCTTCAAGTGAATTGAAAATATCTAGTAGATATGAAAGAATTTTCCAATTATTCTCATAACGTTAGACATTCTAACATATTTCACAAAATTTTCATATATGGATTATTAACAATTTCTTTACTATTTTGAGGTAAAAAAATAACACCCAGTAACTAATGTTACCAGGTGTTAGAAATTTTAATTGTTATTAGAGTGCAATAGCTGTCTCAAGAGCAAGCTTCATCATCTCTGTGAATGACTTCTGACGCTCCTCAGCTGGAATCTCCTCTGATGTTACAAATGAATCAGAAATTGTAAGCATACATGTAGCATTCTTACCAAGCATGTTTGCATTATTGAAAAGAGCGAAGCTCTCCATCTCTACGCAATCACAACCGCAACGCTCTTTAACAGCCTTCCAGCCGCCCATCTCTGGTGCTGTGTAGAACTGATCTGAAGAGTGAACCTTTGCAACCTTTGCGTTGATGCCAAGCTCCTTAGCCTTTGCAATAGCAATATCGTTAATCTTCTTGCTTGGGTAAAGTGTCTTCTCCTCTACTCCGTTTGTAAACTTAGCAAATGTACTCTCAGAGAATGCGCTCTCAGAAATAACTACATCAAGAACATTAAGCTTATCTGTGTAGCTTCCTGCTGAACCAATTCTGATAATATTTTCTACATCATAAAATGCGAAAAGCTCGTATGAATAAATACCGATAGAAGGCATCCCCATTCCACTAGCCATTACAGATACAGGAACTCCCTTGTAAGTACCTGTGAAACCAAGGCAGTTACGAACTGTGTTTACACACTTAACATCCTCTAAAAAATTGTCTGCTACGAACTTTGCACGAAGTGGATCTCCAGGCATGAGAACTGTCTTAGCAAAATCCCCTTTATTCGCTTCATTATGTGGTGTTGCCATATGCGACCTCCTTATTAATTATTAATTAAAACATTCTTTAATTTCAAAGCTAGGATTTTATTCTAGCTTATTAGTTCTAGTTTTTCAATGAAATAGCCTATTTACAGACTATTTATAATTGTAGAAATAGTGAGCGTTTATAGTAACACCCTCTGTTCTATCCAGGAATCCTTCCTTACCTTCTGCAACCTGTCTGTCGTGAAGATTCTGAGCATAGCTTACAGTAAAGAAAAACAACGCGTCAGTATTAGTATTTCCCGCAATTGCCTGAGCGGCAGCGTATTGACAACCACTGTTTGGACCGTTGGCAAGTATCAAAGCAACACGTCCTGATGCAACAGGTGCAAACTGGCCCGGAGAATAAATTACTCCGGCAATTGTATTTGGAAATTTTGAGCTTGCAACACGGTTCATAACAACAGAGCCTACCGCCAATCTTCCATCGGCTCCCTGATTATCTGCCTCTGCCTGAATCAATGCCGCAAGTAATAATGTCTCTTCATCGTCTGTGCTATATCCACCTGAATATGCACCATGTTCACCAGCCAGTTTTTGGGCCAGTGCCAACTGAGCATCACGATACTGCTTTTGAATCTTCTTTTCGTATTCCTCAGCTTCCTTCTGCTGCCTTTCAAGCTCCTCGATGGCAGCCTGCGTATCAGCGATCTGACCATTTGTAGTATTAAGCGCCGAGGTGGTGGTGCCCACCAATGTACCCAGCTGACTTTTTTTCGAAATCAGTGTATCTTGATATGCACTAAGCTGTTTATTTTTTTCTTCTACTTCTGCCTTCTTTTCTTCCAAATCAAGCTGTGTTGCTTCAAATTTCTTTATAGCTTTCTGATCATAAGCAGTAATCTGAGCCATGTACTCCAAACGTTGCAAAAACTCTGCCATGGAGCCACTTTCCACGAAATTCACCAGAGTATTTGTAGTCCTGTTCTCGTACATATATTTTATACGAAGTTTCATTGCATTTTTTTGAACATCCAGTGAATTTTGTATTTCTTCTATTTCACCAGACAAAGTTTCCAAATCTGCTTCAACCACTGCTATATTCTGTTCAGTCTCAGATATTTCTCCTGTTACGGTGGATATCTGATTATTAAGACTTGTAATCTGCCCAGCCAAACTATCCGCCTGACCCTGCAGCTGATCCTTTGAATCCTGTGCCTGCTTTTTTTTATTTTTAATGTCATCTACCTTTTGTGTAGCGTTCTTAGATTCTTCCTTCAGTCTGTCTACTTCAGACTGAGAAGCCTGTACCGAACTACTAAAGCAAAGGCACACCGCAACTGCCAATGCCAACACAGATACAATTCTCTTTTTAAAACGTTCCCCCATATTGTCCTACCTGTTAGAACGGCTGATAGCCTCCACAGCAACCGCTCCACCGCGAACGATTTGCACTTTTTTAAATCTCGATTTAAGTAGAGAAATCAGCTCATTATTTTTGTTTTCTGTAAGGGTGCATTCAAATAGAACAGAATCCCCTCCTATATCACAAATCTTAACGCTTCCACCTCTGGCAAATACCTCTGCAATCTGAAATGCCTCTGTCTTTCCTGTAACATCAAGCCCAGAAACTGTAGCGTAAAGAATCTCCTTCATATGAATTGGAATAGTGGTAAGATCAATGACCTTTATAACCTCCACCATCGCATTCAACTGCTTTTTAATCTGCTCAAAAGTTACATCGTCAGCCTTTACAGAGATGGTCATTCTGGAAACATCCTCTCTCTCTGTAGTGCCAACTGTAAGGGTCTGAAGATTGTATGACTTTGCTGAAAAAAGCCCCGAAACCTTTGCAAGTACACCAACCTGATTTTCAACGTATAAAGCTATCCATCTGTTTTTCATCTTTTCCATGTCCTCTACCTCAGTAAATGCTATTTAAGTATCATGTCTGAAAGTGGTGTACCACTCTTAACCATTGGAAGAACTAAGTCATCTGGTGAAACTATAAAATCGATAACTGTTGGACCCTCTTTATTTGCTTTGGCCTTTTTTAGTGCCGGAACGACGTCTGCGGGATTTGTAACTCTGATTCCAAGACAGTCATAGCTCTCGGCCCATTTTAAGAAATCTGGATAATAGCTGCCATCCTCTGCTGCAAGATTGGTAATCTCATAGCGCTTACCATAGAAAAGCTGCTGCATCTGACGAACCATTCCAAGATTCGAATTATTAAATATACATATAACAACAGGAATCTTTTCTGTCATAGCTGTAGCCATTTCCTGCATATTCATCTGGAAACCACCGTCACCAGTAATCAATACTACTGGCTTTTTAGGATTGCCCACAGCCGCTCCAATTGCTGCTGGGAAACCAAATCCCATGGTACCAAGACCACCTGATGTAATAAATTCCTGTCCCTTTTTAAGCTTAATAAACTGGCTGGCCCACATCTGATGCTGGCCAACATCCGTTACAATATTTGCATTTGAGAAAACCATGTTGACTGCTTCGCAAATGGTTTGTGGACAAATACCAACCTTTGGAACTGGCATAGAAAGAGGATGCTCAGTTTCCCATCTGTTGATAATATCAAGCCACTTCTCAGTGTCCATCTCCTCAGCATATTCAACCAGTCTCTCCAACGCCATCTTTGCATCAGCTGTAACTGGAACGTCTACTACTACGTTTCTTGAGATTGAAGCAGATGCAATATCCACATGAACAATCTGCGCCTTTGGAGCAAACTTCTCAAGGTCGCCTGTAATTCTGTCGTTAAAACGAGTACCGATAGAAAACAGCACATCGCATTCTGTGACCGCCTTATTGGCAGCGAATCTACCATGCATACCACAGTTACCGATGTAAAGTGGGCTGTCCTCAGGCATAACACCTTTACCCATTACTGTAGTAGTAACAGGAATATTCATCTTTGTAGCAAAGGCTTGAAGCTCTTTCTCTGCTCCTGAAATACGCACACCGCCACCTGCCATAATCAAAGGTCTTTTTGCTGATTTTAAAAGCTTATAAGCTTTCTTAAGCTGACCGATATGAACATTTTCATTTGGATGATATCCTCTGATATCAACATGATCTGGGTAATCCGGAGAACCAGAAGTCACCTGAATATCCTTTGGAATATCAATGAGAACCGGACCAGGCTTTCCTGTGGAAGCAATCTGGAATCCCATCTTTAACAAACGTCCCATATCCTCTCTGTTACGAACTGTCACGCCAAACTTTGTAATGGAACGTGTCATACCGACGATATCCACCTCCTGGAAAGCATCGTTTCCAATGAGATGAAGTGGCACCTGACCTGTGAAAATCACCATAGGGATGCTGTCATAATAAGCATCTGCAATACCGGTGATAGTGTTTGTAGCTCCTGGACCCGAGGTGACCAGTACGACGGCAGTCTTGCCCGTAGCTCTTGCGTAGCCTTCGGCCTCGTGTACAAGAGCCTGCTCGTGACGACCCAAAATGACCCTGATTCCTTCGGTCTTATATAGCTCGTCCACGATATCCGTAATCATACCTCCGGGATAGGCAAAAATAGTGTCTACTCCCTCTTCCTTCAACGCCTTAACAAACAACTTTCTTCCTGTAATATTCAATGCCATTATTATGTCCTCACTGTAGGTGCTGGTTTGCGGTTGCTATTTTGTGTATGCTCTGAAATAAAACTCTATATCATAATATGTCTGCTCTTCTGATTCCTCTGCAAGCTTCCACTCTGGCTTTTCATCCAGATTTGGGAAGAATGTATCTGCATCGTATGCATAATCAATGTATGTAACAAATGCTCGATTGCAATCATCAAGAAGCATTCTGTAAATACTCTCTCCACCGATAACAAAAACATCATCGGAATTATATTTTGCAAGCTCCTTATCAAGCTCATCCTTCGAATGAACAACGATTGCATCCTTCACCTGATAATTAGGATCACGGGTGAGCACGATGTTCACGCGATTCTTAAGAGGCTTGCCATTTGGGAAGCTTTCAAGTGTCTTTCGTCCCATGACGACCACCTTTCCTGTAGTAGTCTCACGGAAAAACTTCATATCATCTGGGATGCTCACAAGAAGCTTATTATCCTTGCCAATTGCCCAGTTTCTATCTACTGCAACTATTAAATTCATATGTCCTCCTAAACAGCTATAGGTATATTACGTATTTGTTCTCCAGCCTCGTAGCCTTCTACGATAAGGTCATCTGTGGTGAAGTCATAGAAATTCTTCACTTCTGGATTGAGGCGAACGGTAGGTGCTGGAAGCTCTGGGCGCTCGATGAGCTCCTTGATAATATCCACGTGTCTGTCATAGATGTGTGCATCTGCAATAACATGGATAAGCTGACCTGGAATCATATCATTAACCTGTGCAACCATCATAAGAAGGATTGCATACTGACACACGTTCCAGTTGTTAGCTGCAAGAATATCCTGTGAACGCTGATTTAAAACCATGTTTAAAACAAGCTTATCTGAATTTTTGTCCTTAGTAACATTATATGTAGCTGAATAGCAGCATGGATCAAGATGGCCTGTAGCCAAATCGTGGAACTGATAAAGATTAGTCATGATGCGGCGTGAATAAGGTGTCTCCTTAAGCTGCTTTAAGACATAATCCATCTGATCAATCATTTCGCCCTTAAATTCGAACTTTTCTCCTACAACATAACCGTATGCTGTACCGATAGAACCATTTTCATCTGCCCATTCATCCCAAATGTGGCCCTTTAAATCTTTGATATTGTTTGACTTGCGCTGATAGATCCAAAGAATCTCATCCATGGCAGTCTTAAGGGCAGTCTTTCTAAGAGTAAGAGCTGGGAATTCCTCTCTTAAATCATATTTATTAACAACACCAAACTGCTTGATAGTATAGGCTTTTTCACCTGTATCCTCCCAGATTGGTCGTACAATTTCATCCTTTGTATCAGTACCATTTTCCAAGATATCACGGCACATAGCCTTAAAAATCACATCAGCTTTGCTCATTAATTCTCTCCTTTTACCTATAGTTATCCTAGTCTAAATACACTAATAAAAGTGTATCACAACGTATTGTGTTTTAATAGAGATTATTCTCAAGAAGACTCGATAATCCTTGAAAATACATATCTGTTGCGTTACTATATTTTATAGTTGTGTTGGGTCTTCCATGGGAAAATCTAGGGCCTGACAAATAGGAGAAGAAATGAGTCAACAGAAGGTAGATCAGAAGAAATTAGATAAAAAGAATCGTAGATCAACACTTAGAAAGAAAAAAATCGAGGAAGTATTAAGCCTCGCAATTGTTGCAGTTATTGGAATTGCCATTTTAGGTTGGGTTGGATATTCAGTATATACAAAGGTGCAGGATTCAGCTTCCGAGAATGCTACATATGAGTACTATGACATCGATACTGCAGCTATTCAGGATTATCTTTCATCATTGAATTAATTCCACAACAAATGATATGAATTTTACAACTGTTCGTCATGCACGGACAGTTGTTTATTTTTGTCTTAAAATTCACATTTAAATCACAGTTCTTTCACACTTTAACTATTTGTGGTGTTATAATGACTATAGAAAAAGCAAAGCAATTACTTTATATATAACTTTTGCAAGGAGGGGATCTGTGATGTTTGATGTAAGTTTATTCCAGGACCTTAAGGCCGAAGGGATTAGTAAAGAATTGATTGAGAGTATAAGCGAGCGTATTCAACAGAAGGAAGATCAGATGTATGCACAGTCTGCCAACTGGGGAATTTATATGACTCCTAATACCTTCAACAAATAATAGAATTAAATATAGAATTTAAGCGGATACCACAGGGTACCCGCTTTTTTAATCCTTATTTTTCCGAAAGCAAAAGTGCAAGTATGTGGGACATCTGTGGAAAATCCCCTGACTGAATCAGATTATCAATTTCCTGTCTGGTATACAGATGTACGTTCAGGAATTCTGTATCATCAAGGTTCTGCCCTGCAACCTTACGACAATTCTTCGCCACATAGATATTCGCATAGTTGTCTGCCATTGTAGCATTGGAAGGAACTCTGAAAATGTATTTCCAATCATTTGACGCATAGCCAGTCTCTTCAAGCAGTTCTCGCTTTGCCGCTTCCAAAGCATCTTCCACCTGAGCTGGATCATTACAGCTTCCATATTCTTTGCCATCAAGTCTCTCAAGTCCACCGGCACAAAACTCAACAGTCACCTTGTTAATACCGTGGCGGAACTGCTTTACACAAATGAATTTACCGTCTTCATCTGTTGCAACGATAACAACGTAATCTCTTCTACTATAATTATAGAATGGCTCGAAGATAGTTCCATCTGGAAGCTTGTATGCACATTTTCTAAAATCAATATACTCATCTTCCACTATATGCTCGCAGGATGTTAACTCCCACTCTAAATCTTTGTCTGATTGCATTTTATGCCCCTCCTGTCATGAACTGTCAATGAATATATTATTATGTAGTTTGAGTTGGATGTAAAGATAATTTATAGAACAATAAAGTTAAGCAACATATTCATAGTATTCATCTTCTGTAGCAAAAAGCTCATATACACCATCAACTAGTCCCATATAACCTTCTGAAACAACATATCCTTTCATAAAAACACCTCCATAGGTTCCCTGTGTCAACTGTAACTATGTACAGGGTAACCTAAGTTGGTGTCCATAAATATACCCTATATTTTGGTTTAAAGATTGCTAAAATTGTTAAAATTGTCCTTAAGTGAAATTTTAAATTCCGGTTTTATGGGCTTTTTTTCTCTCAAACTGGAATTTAGTCTTGCACAAGCATTTTTTATTATTCATGATTGTAAGTGGTTATCTGTCTGCCAGGGAGAATTAATTATGGCAAACAAAAAGAAAAGACAACGTCATTTAACTCTTACTGACAGAACTTATATTGAACAAGAAATCACATGCGGTTCTACATTTAAAAGCATTGGTTCAGCACTTGGAAAAGACCCAACCACAATCGCTAAAGAAGTTAAGCTTCATTCAGAAATAATTGAAGCTACAGATGTCGCAACGAGC
>NZ_FNDP01000024.1:35688-38149 GCF_900100545.1 Pseudobutyrivibrio sp. 49 | reverse complement strand
TTTCTATCTGTTACATACTTAATAAGCTTCTCTGATACAAGCTCCTTACGTGGGTCTCCCTCTGGAAGCATCTCCTGAAGTGTATCAAGGATGATGTGAATAATCTGAATGTTCTGCTTCTCGTTGTGACCACCGATGTTATATGTCTCAAAAAGCTTACCCTGCTCTTGAACCATATCGATTCCCTTAGCGTGATCCTCTACATATAACCAGTCACGTACGTTCTTTCCATCACCGTATACTGGAAGATCCTTGCCCTGAAGCGCATTGTTGATGATAAGTGGAATGAGCTTCTCTGGGAACTGGTAAGGGCCATAGTTGTTAGAGCAGTTTGTAATGTTTGCTGGGAACTTATATGTATCCATATAAGCCTTTACAAGCATGTCTGAGCTGGCCTTTGAAGCTGAGTATGGTGAATGTGGATCGTATGGAGTTGTCTCATAGAAGAAGGCGTTATCGTCATCTGGAAGTGATCCATAAACTTCGTCTGTAGAAACGTGAAGGAACTTCTTTCCTTCCTTGAAAGAACCGTCTTCCTGCTCCCAAGCTTCCTTAGCACAGTTGAGCATTACAGCTGTACCAAGTACGTTTGTCTGAACGAATACTTCTGGGTTAACAATTGAACGGTCTACGTGAGACTCTGCTGCGAAATGAACTACACGGTCGATATCGTTCTCTTGGAAGATCTTTCTGATTGCTTCCTTGTCGCAGATATCAGCCTTTACAAAGGTGTAGTTATCGCGATTCTCGATGTCCTTAAGGTTCTCGAGGTTACCTGCATATGTAAGCTTATCAACGTTGATGATTCTAATCTCGTTGTCATACTTCTTAAACATGTAGTGAATGTAGTTAGAGCCGATGAAACCAGCTCCTCCTGTTACTAAATAAGTTCTCATAAAATTATCCCCTTTTTTATAAAAATATAAACTATAACTTCTTTATAATAATATAAAAAGCCTAATGTATTATATATGTCTTTTAAACAAATTGCTATCCATAAAAAATATTCTGTGAATGTTTCCTAATCGTAACCATTTAATACTCACATTGGTAAACATATTGAACAAACAAATTGCCGCTACAACAAGTCATATGCGCATCCGAATTCTAACAACAACCTCCTCTGACCATAATCTACTTGTTATATGTAACACCTGTGTTTTTTGCCCCACTCAATACACAAAGGAGTATATTTTCAGATAACATATTTTTTATAACTTTTTTCAATGACTTTTTTCAATTCTAACACAGTTTCAACATACTCATTACCTACACTTTTTTTACGGTGACAAATCTACCATGAAAGGAGCTGTTGTATTATGAAAAGGTCTTTAGCAATTCTTTTGGTAGCAGTTCTCTCTATCACTCCTATTACGGTTTCGGCCACTGAAAATTCAAGCGAGGATACCCCTCCCGTTGAAAGCAGTAGTCCTGCAGAACCTGAAGCGAGTCCTGCTGCTGAAGAACCAATTGTAGAACCAAGTTCTGAGCCAGAAGGTGGAATGGCCAGATCTTTAATTAATGGTTCTTCTACTACCCTTGATTTAGAGGTGACACCTTCTGATGGGCCAGATGCAGGAATCGAGCCGAAGGATCCCACTGAAGTAGAAGCAACTTCAGATGGGTCTGAGGACGAGGAATCAACTGACGAGGAAGAATCAGAAGAAACTGATGAACTCGAAGTTGAGGAAACAGTTGAAGAGCACGAGCACACATTTGAATATACAAGTAACAATGATGGTACACACACAATAACATGTAGTGGACGTATTCATTTCTCTTCGGACGATGGTGAAGCTGATGATGTTGAATGCGATTATGAAGAAGTTGAAGAGTGTACTTTCGGTGAAGATGGCAAATGTATTTACTGCGGTTATGAGCAAGAAGAAGAGGAAGAAAAATTCGACCCTTCTATTTCAATTTCTTTCTCTAATCGAAGTTGTCACATTGGCGATACAAACCCATTAATTTGTTTAAATATTTCACAAGAAAATTATGATATAGCTTATGCACAAATTTCTCTTGCAAACTATAGCAAAAATAAATATATTAACAATGCACTAGCTCAAGGAAAATATTACGATTATGATGAAAAAGAATTTGTAAATATTGGCGGAGATGGCTGGTACGCAAGTCCTAATATTACAAGCGATTACGCAGAGGGCGAATATATCGTACGCTCTTTATATATTAGAAGTACCACAGGAGAAGAAGTTCATTATTCTCTAGAGTCAGATACCTTACCAGAAGAATATCAAAGTAGTTCTATAGAACTGTTACCTGCTAAGAGTGCTATAGATAAGTTTAAGGACTACATAGTAAGTTCACCTGCTGACGAGGATGAGGATGAGGAAGAAGATGTAGAGGAAGAGGTAGTGCCTACACCAACACCTAAGGCTACTCCTACTCCAACACCTAAGCCTACTCCTACTCCAACGCCTAAGGCTACTCCTACTCCAAC
>NZ_FNDP01000024.1:0-35608 GCF_900100545.1 Pseudobutyrivibrio sp. 49 | reverse complement strand
CTACTCCTACTCCAACGCCTAAGGCTACTCCTACTCCAACGCCTACACCAACACCTAGTAATTCAGGAAATTCATGGCTAGACCTCCTGAAGCGTTTGTTTGGATTAGGTTAAAAGTATCCCTTATAATTCAAGATTTATCTAACAAACAATATTCAGGGAGGTTATACACATGGAGATTACTATAGTACTAACAAAACGAAAAATAATATCCTTTTTACTTTTATGTGGCTTACTAACCTTTTGTACTATAGCTGTTATTCGGAGCCTACATAAAGATATAGAAGATCCTTTTGCTCCTCTTGCTGGGGGAAATATAGAAGCAATGTTCTACGTCGAAGAATCTGGAGGACGCACCTGTATAGGTGATGGAATTATAAACAATTCCTCAGATATACTTTACAATGAGTCTGCAGTAAAAGCAGCCATTGTATCTGCTCCTGATTATAGTAGCTACTTACCATCAAATATGACTATCAAATGGACCTCTATCAGAAATAGTGCTAGTGGTGTGATGGTAATAGGCTCCGTTACATCAATTGATGCCGTTGACGAAGCTAAGTATTCTGTGCGTCAATTTGGTGCAATCGGTGATGGTGTGACAGATGATACGTTAGCGTTCAAAGCTGCACTAAAAAAAGCAGCAGGTGGTGAATTATACATTCCTGCTGGCAAATATTTAATAACAAGTGTACTGAGCATTCCATCTGATATAAAAGTTTACGGTGACGGCGAAAACTCTATTATTATTGCCTGCGCTGGATATGCTAAGGGAGCAGATTTATTAAAGATATACAATCGCACTAATGTCACTTTAAATAAAATATGTCTTAGTGGTAATTCTGCAATAAATGATCACTCAAAAGGATATAATGATCGAGATGGTATTCATCTCTTAGATATTTGGAGCAGTTCTAATGTCTCAATTACCGAATGCAGTTTTGTCGATAATATTTATTGTGCAGTACGAATGATTTTAGACTGTAACAATATGTATTATGCTAATTGTAAATTCTTAGATGTTGACTGCGGTATTTCTGCATTAGGAAGTGGAAGTATTGATACACTTACAGTTGAAAACTGTTACTTTGACGGCCATAAAAATTCAGAGTCCATTAGTTTATTTGGCCAAGGACATTACAGTAATATTGTTATAGACAATAATACAATTAAGAATAAGTACCAGGGACATGGTATCTATGCAGGTGCTAACAAAGGTACAGTTTCCAACCTCACCGTATCAAATAATAAGCTTTTTGACGATTGTGTTGGAATCACAATAGGAAATGCTCAATCCGTTAAAGTTTTCAATAATTCTTTTATTATCGAAAAACCAGACGCTGTAGATTCAGGAAAAGCTTTTGAGATAAAGAATTGTTCAGATATATCTATTTACAAGAACACTATTACAAACAGTCGTATGCAAGGCTTATGGATTAACGGATGTAGTAATGCAAAAGTTTATGGTAACGTTTTGACAGATTGTGGATATTTAAGCAAAGACCACCATTTCTTAGACGTTAGAGGCGAATGCTCTGGTATAGAAATTTACGATAATCAATTAATTCGTAATGATACAACTTTATCACCATATACTTTCGTATCACACAGTACTGGCGATGTTACATTGAAAGATAATACTATATCCAACGGAAAAATTCTTCTATATACAGATAGTGCTGGTATGACAATTCAGGGCAATGATGCTCCTATCACTGATATGAGTGGTAAAAAACACACTATCATCAAATAGCATTTAAATATATAAAAGCAGCGTCTATTCTTAACAGACGCTGCTTTTTAGTATTATAAGAATTCCTATACGCAATGTTTCATACTACTGTATTGTATGATTTTTCCCCATATTATTAATTGTGACATTATTGTTTTGTAGAGTCATTCCTTCACTATCATCACAAAGTAAGATTTTACAACCACGAGAAAACTTATTATTCGTCACTGATACATTCCCCTTACTATGCGAAACTAGCACATATGGTGAAAGCGAAGTATCAGTCCTAATTAATGTATTTGAATTAATATCAACCTCTGAATTTTCGCCTCTCACATCTATATAATGATAATCCCTGCTTCGATAACCACAATTTGTCAAGTTATTATCATGAATACTCGCATTGACACAATCACCAATATAAATAGCTTGCATTTTCGTGTTTGAAATAATATTCCCGTATATATTAATATCAGAACATTTTCTTATATCTATACCTTTTCCAGAATCCACCAGTGAAAGATTTGCAGTATTCAATGTGTTTCCATATATATTAACCGTGGATGCATTTGAAATCTTCACACCAATACAATTATCAACTAATGCATTATTTGATACCGTAATATTTGATACAGTACCACCATTGGCACCTGCATATATAGCGTGACCCTTGTATTTATTTTTTATCACATTCTTGTTTATAGTTATATTACTATATAGTCCTTTACCGTATAAACATATTGGTTCTGAATTTAAATGTCCATCAAAAGTGCATTGTTCTACAAGAAGAGTATCTACACTTCCACTACCCAAGGCAGAAACACCACAATCCACATTTTTGAATCTACAATTATAATAGTTCATATTATTACAATCTAAAATCATCCTTACTGCACAATATATATTGTCAACAAAAGCACAATCATAAACATCTATATTTGAACTATGCCAAATATCCAACAAATGGATTCCATCTAAATCAGAGTATCCCTGTTCACGCGTATTAATATTTGAGTTTCCACTAATACATAATCTTGTAATAATAACGTTAGAAACATCTTCTAGTTTAAGCATATCTCTGCCAATTTTAAATCCAGGACAAGCAATAATCTTGGAGCTATCACCATCTCCAAAGAGTATGGTATTAGCAGGAATAAATAATGTTTTTGAAATAACATATTCCCCAGGTGGAAAATACACAGATGTTCCTTCACCTTTTTTTATAGCAGCCCTAATGGCAGCCGTATCATCCGTAACACCATCTCCTACTGCTCCACAACTGCGAACAGAAATACGCTTATTTGTATTAATTGTAGGTTTTGTATAAGTTGTGTCGATGGGACTAGTTCCATCGTACATATCCAAATTTATGTCAGTTATTAAATTTTTATCAAACACCTCGTTCGCACTAACATCAATTCGACCAGCTATCAATAAAATAGAAACTATTAATAGTGAAAGTATTTTTTTTGTTAGTAATCTTTTTTTGCCCATGCACAATACCTCCCTTATGTACCAATTATTAATTTCTTTAACAAAATATTACAAATGATTATAACATATTTCATTACTGTTACCAAACTTTTATATATATAAATATAAAAAAAGCGTCTAATATACAGCTTTATCACTGTTAATAGACGCCAATTCCAACTCTATTTAGTTTGATTTTTTATCATTTTTGGCACTGTGTAAACAGCATAAGCCAAAATAATTGTAAACACTGTTGTAAATATAAAATAGAAAATATTGAAAGATGGTAGATATGTCTTACCTATTTCCAAAATAATAAATTGGTAAAGATATATTTCAAATGATATCTTATTTAAAAAATTTAAGACAGAATTACTAAAAGTCATATATTTGCACATAACCATAATAAAATAATAGAATGGCAATAACATAATGTTATGACTAATTAAGTCTACTATCGTACCCTCCTGAGCCTTTATAGCAATAACAAAAGATAAACCTAATAAAATAATCATGAAAAATGAAACTGCCAATGCATGTTCTTTCATTGTCTTATCAATATCATTTTTCTTTTCATAAAGTGTAGCTCCAAAAGGAAAAGCCCATTCGCTTATATAATAGCTTCTACTTAAATCAAACTGTCTTGCTAACAAGGTACAGCTTATTACGGCCACCCAGAGGCATATCAGTCTTAATTGGGCATTCTTGATATACTTATAAACAAAATAGAAAATGATATACAAAATACACATTGCATAAATATACCAATTTATTCCAACAAAAAATTTCGATACTGTCGTTAGAACTGATTTTTTCAAAATAAGTACGCTTAGAATCATCGAAATAATTCTACAGATTACAGCAGCTAATGCTATTTTGAGAATCACTTTCTTAACAATAAATCCATTTAGATAATTTTCTTTCTTTTCAAAGGATAACGCTAATCCATATCCTGATAATACAAAGAAAAATCCCACCCCAAAAGTACTAACCTTTCTTAGCGGTAACAGAAAAACTGAAAGCTGTTGAAAAGCTAATGTACAATGAGTAAAAATAATAAATATCGCAAATATACCTCTAAGGGAATTCGCATTTTTTTGTATCTTCTCCACGCCACATAATGCAGGTTTATTTATTGTCACCATCCAAAAGCAAACAGCTGCTAAAAAAACATACAACGAAATATATTCCATACCATCAGACTCCTTACCTAATCAATCATATTATTTTGCACCTTTTGGTACGACATAATTATTGCCACGAACGCAAACAAAAAGCTAAATATATTACTAGTTCCTAAAGTGCTTAACAAATATGCAATAACAGTCAAGAAGCATATTCTTTTTTCCAATCCATTTTTCATTTTAATTATGGTGTACATAATGAAAATAAAAAGACACAGAAAAGCTAAAAAGCCGATAACACCTTCGGTCATAAATACTTCTACAATTCCTATATCTATCGCCTTATGAGGTTTCCATTTTCCAAACCATAAATAACGGATTTCATTTCTTTGGTCGCAGCCGTCTCCAAGCCCAAACCAAAAATTCTTTTCCAGCGCATACTTAATACCACTAAATTCAGCAACTCTAGAATAAGATCCCGTAGAATCATTATCACCATATCCTTCGACACCTTCAGGAACATTTGCATCCAACTCAAAATCAAAACCAACTTCATTAAGAACAGCTTTAGCGCTTCCTTCATAAAAATATTCATACTTAGGACTTAGTTTACATAAAAGCAACACAAATATTCCTACTATCAAAATTGAAATAAATAACGATTTGAAATACTTTTTAACTTCATCTTTGTTCCAAATAAATAGTGGAAATATTACCATCAAAAAACAAAAAAACAGTTGTGCAGATCTGGCTCCCGAATGAATAATTGCCATTACATTTATAATAAATGCCATATAGTATTTCTTTTGATTAGTTTTCAACATCATATATATGATAGCAGGAAATACAATAAGACATACGCCACCGAATACAACAGGCATTCCAAACGTTGTTGTTGCTCTCAATAAACCAAGACGCACATAATGTTCATTTAACACACTGCGCGAAACAGTATAAAGGAAATCAAATGGACGAATGAAAGTAAAACTCTCAAATATACCAACAGCAAATATCACTGTCGAACTCCACACAATAATATTAATTAGTTTCAGTAAATCTTCCCTACTTAATGACATAATATGGATACAAACCAATAACAATATTTCTTCAAAAACTATCTCTAAAATAGTTTTATACGCCTGTAAATGCTCAGCTAAATAATAACTACATGAAACTATACGAAGGGTAAAAGACAGAATTAAAAATGAGTATTCTTTAGATATTGTCTTGATAGATAAATCGGTATTAGAGATATATTTTTTTCTGTTTACAAACACATAGAAATAGAATACGCAGAACATAATCCTGCGTATCTCTATAATTGGAAAAATTTTAGATATCTCTATACCATAGTATGCTGGTAAAAAAAGCATGCAAGGAATAAATAAAAATAAATATTTTTGGGATTTAAAATATACAACATTTAATACTATAAGTAATAATGTAATTATATTCACAATCAGTATCGGTATCATAACTCCATAAATCTCCGTTACATCGCCTTAATTTTTCTAATTACTTTTGATGGGAAAAATATGATATTAAAAAACCATATTTTATCAAAGATTGCAGCAACAAATACTGAAACATATACAGAACAGAAAAATCCCAAAAACAAGTGTATCCACCAGATATCTATTCCAAGCTTCATTAAAACAATCCTTATCGCAGCACACAATATTGTATGCAAAAGATATATTTGCATCATATATTTTGCTATTAAAGAAATTGAATTATTCTTTCCATATTGCTTATATATATAGTTTTCAAAAATATACACAAAGAATGTTATACCTAAAAATGTCAGTGAGGCTGTAGTAAAAGAATTACTAGAATACAATTTAGTATAAATAAACAAAGCTATGTATCCTACTCCAATCAACAACCAGGACTTGTTTTTTAAATGCATATTATAATAAGCATAAATAATTCCAAGTGCGTACCATATCATATTAGCACAAACATTTTGAACTATCATATGTGTACCAAATAATTCAAAAGAGTTCATCACTTTAATAACAAAGCATACCACAAATAAAATATAAACCCTCTTTACAGAATTAATTCTAGGTATTAATAGGGTGATTATAGAAAGTGCTATCAAAAACCACATCTGATTTTGAGGTACTATAAAATAGTCGTAAAACAGTGATTCTCCACTCGCTCTATTAACAACACCTGAAAATAATACTTTCATATAATGCTGAACTGTAGAAAAAAAGAAATAAGGCACCAGCAAATCCAATATTCTAATAGCTTTCTTTCTATAATATTTTTCATTTTCCATGTTACTGTATACACGTTCAAACAAGAAACCACTACAGAAAAAGAAAATGTAAACATGAAAATAATAAATAAAATCTACAAACAGCTTAAAATAACTTTCATTTGGTAGATTAATCACTGGTATAAGGCCACGTAAAAGGTGTCCTATTACCACTAATATACACGCAAATGCTCGTAAATTATCTAGCCAATATTCCCTTTTCATAACAATATTTCCTTAATTTGCTGGCTTAACCTTACCAAGTATTTTCTTGATGAGAACCAGACTATTTCTTCTCTCTATCAGAATTAATTCAACTATATAGCCAAAAACACCTGCGAATGCAACACTTATCAAGAACGATGCCCAATTATGGATATTAAACATTCGTCTACAGCTCATCATCAACACAATCTGGATTGGAATGGTCATCCATGTGTATAAACATGTTTTAAAGAAAGATAAAACACTCTGCTTTAATATATATGCAGCATAATATGAGTTGAATAGTATATATCTTGTAATCATTATTACTGAGCTAGAAATAACAATAGAGTATATTCCTAAATTAGTATATTTAAGAAGTGAGAATACAACAATAAGGTTCAATATTCCACATCCAAAGCTAACAAAAACTGGTAATTTTAACTTATTCACAACAACACTGGTCTGCGCCATGGTAGCAGTTGTTGAATTAAAGTAGCACTGCATTACAGTTATAGTTGATAGTACACAAATAATCTTGATTTCCGCAGGAGAATAGCTCTTCTGCCATAAACTATAGAAGTCCTGTGAAAAAACAATAAATCCTGAAACTGGAACTATCATAATAAGTCCCATAGTCTTAATAGAGGATCTAATTGCCTCGTTCAATTCAACATTTTTACCTTGAGCCCATAATCTGATAAATACAGGTGTAAATATAGGAGCTAATGTTGCAACTGCACTAGTAAATGAATTAGGGAACGTTCTTGCAACTGATAACAGGCCCATATCATATGCTCCAAGGAACTTATTTGCCACTACAAGATCAAGGCCTCTCATAAGAATGGCACTCAAGTTTGTAATAGCGAGCCAAATACCAGCACTGGCAAGAACCCTTACGTCTGAGAAGGATGCCTTTTCAAATGAAATCTTAACCTCAGGCATATATTTACGCTTAACATCCACATTAATGATTGCTACAACAATAGCTGCCACGAGCGATGCAATACTAACATAATAAATATGAAGCTGTGATAAAGTTAGAAGTCCGATAATACAACTTAAGCGAATAACATACTGAAGAATATTTCTATATCCTTGTATATCTAATCGATTCTTAACAAAAGCTGCAGTGTTAAATATTGAACTCATAACACCCACAATAAATGTTATGAATGTAATGGCAAATGTCACCCTTACATCAGTAATCAAATACGCAGGAACATCAAAGATTCTATCAATATAAACTACTGTACCCAATCCAAAAAGACCAAAGCATGTTGCAAGTACGATATTTGTAGCAAGCAAACTATTAAAATAGCGCTCTGCTCTTTCAATATTGTTTTTTGAAAACTCTAATGCAATAAATCTCGATGCAACTGAGTTAAATACTGCTGTAATAATTGTTAGGTAGTTTACAAAATCATTCGCCAAACCAATAAATCCGTAGGATTCAGTACCTAATGACTTTATAAGAATTGGTGCTGTATATAAACCAATAACAAGCTGTATCACAAACGCAGCAATATTTATAACAATATTTTTATTAGTTTGTTTCTTACCCATTATTTCTCACCAAGAACCTCAAACACTGCATCAGTTGTGCGGTGCGCCATCTGAGACCATTCCTCCTTTTTTACGCTAAGTATGGATTTATAATCATCATAATTATCGCAAAGCTTATCAAAAGCATTAACCAAGTTATCACCGCTCAACTCTCCAATTGGAACACAATAATCATTAAGTCCGCTAATATTCATAAAACCTGACATTTTCTGCTCATATGATACAGAGATGAAAGGAGTTCCCATTTTTGCAGAGAAGATATTAGAGTGATATCTCATTCCAATTACTGCATACAACTGAGAGATTAAATACTGCTGGAAATATGTATCATGAGTATCATCAATTACAAAACAGTTATCCTTCTTAAAAGTTTCCATATATCTTCTATCGTTATGGATTCCAAAAAGCTGTGGAATAAATACAACACCAATATTCTGTTTATCAAGATGCTCAATCAACTGTGCAAATGAATTAAAGATATTATCCTTTAACTCTAAATTCTTTTTATGAACAGGATGCCAACTCAAATCTGTTGTAGTCATACCAACAACTCTATCATAACGTGACATAAATTCTTTGAGCTCTTTATATTCATCTAGCTGTTTAGCATACTTCTGCTCATCACTATAGTGCTGGAATGCAGAATCTAATGAAACTGCTGTTTTATTCTTAATTCCGAAATCTTTAACAAATTTTTCTGATGTTGCTTCTCTCAGATAAATAAACTCTGCATTTTCTAGTACTCTTCTTCTGAGTGCATTTCTCTTTTCATCTTTCTTTTCAAAAGGTCCCATTGATGGAGCATAGAAAGCATACTTTATTCCCATTCGTCTAATTAAATCAAGACGCTTTAAATATTCCTCTTCAACATCATAATAGATATCTCCAATACTTGGGCCGCCTGGTCCATGAAGAACTAAATCACTGCCCTCAACAAGCTTAACAAACTCTCTTGTATTACTAAAAATTGACAAACGTCCTTTTGTTAAATATGCCATCCAATAATCTAACTTATTTTTTCTCTTAGGGAATTTAACATTAGATAAATGAATTCTCTTATCATCATATGGAAACTGCTTTACTATTGACGATAAAACCTGAACGTAAATATCTGCATTCTCGTACTTTGCATATAGTTCGTCAACAAATGCTCTAAGTGCAGCTTCATCTCCTCTATTATTCCAATGTGCATGAATTATTGTTACTTTCAAATTTATATTCTCCTTTTTTTATTTTTAAATTAATATACTCCAGCATTGCCCAATAGAACGACGCAATAAAAGCTCTCTGAAAATCTAAGAAATTCAGCGATATCTGTCCTATTAACAGGAATACAACAATACCTATAAACATTGTTCGATCATACCACTTATTTTTTATCATTTTAATTAGCAAATACAACATTCTAAGTAGTGGAATCAAATGAACAAACAATCCTAATATTCCCATTCTAAAGAATCCACCCAAAAGACCTAAGTCATCAAAATATGCTTTACCATATGGTCCTGACCAAATAAGTCTCAAGTCAGGTCTACTTGGACGAACAAATCCCATCCCAATTAAAGGATTGGCATCTGTATAAGTTTTAAAATATGCTATAGCCATATATCTCGCGAGAGTAGAACCTGCCTCACTGGAATCTACCGAAAAAGATTCAATAATTTTAGAGATACTACCCTGAGAAATTACATAGATAATCATTGCCAATAATGCTGTTCTTGCAATTACTCTGATATTTCCTTTTTCAGTATGCGATAAAATCATTAGTACAATAGCCGCACCCAACGCTAACGTAATAATTCTGGTACTAACAAAATATAATACGCCTCCAGTTACTAGTGCAAAATACATAATACTAAGCATTCTTTTCTTGTTTTTAGAGTTAAGGATAAGACTAGCAATCCAAAAAACAGAATAGAAACAAATTGGACGATACGAAATTCGAATGTGTCCATTTCTTGAACCAAAGGTTGTGAAACCAGGGAGCAACTTAACTCCCACAAACATCCTTACAGCTGCACACAACAACAAAATAATAGTCGCTGCCACACCAAGTTTACCGAATCTGTCACGTATTTTTTCATATCCCTCATCTTCAAATAACAGTAGATAAATAGGTACAAACAATAACGACAAATAAGGATATGCTACAATCAAAACATCGATAACCGCCTCATCGTAAGTTACCATACTATACAAGCAAATAATTACTATAATGCATATCATCATAATAAGATATGCTGTCACAAACGGATATTGCCTATATATCTTTTTCTGATAAGTAAGCTTTATCATCATGTAGACATTTATACCTATTCCTACCAGAACCATGAACAATCTTATACTATTTAAATCGTTACTATTAACAGGTAATAAAAATAAGAATGTCGTATCAGCAATCATCGCGAACATTACAAACATATTAAGTAATGTATCGATATCATGCTTAATTAAAATATACTTGTTAATTTTTAGCATTTCTGCCACCCTTCATAAAACTACTACTATATACCAAATAAGAACTTCTTTCCTACCTTATACTCCGAAACAAGCTCTTTTTTATTACTTTCTTTTCTAGCGTTAAATTTGATTTCTAAAACTCTCATTTGCCATAAAAGCCATCTTTTAACTATACCCCAATTGAGATATTCTCTTATAAAATAGCTTTCGCTGCGCCAGTTTGCACTTCTAGTTATGATATTGAGAGGTCCACCCATCGAAGCACCATGATGGTGTATAACCTCAGAATCAACACAATAACGCTCTCTATATCCCGCCTTTTTCGCCTTTTCGCTTAAAATAAACTCCTCATAGAAGAGAAATGTGTAATCATCAAAAAAACCTATTTTTTCGAACTTTTCCACATCAACAATAAATGTACATCCCGCTATCCAATAAACATCCTGTGATGTTTTTGGTACCAACTTATGCTTTTCATAACTCTTTTTTACAAAGTTTCGGGCATATGTCTCATATGTCATATACTCTATAAATGATGGTCTATGGTATTTCACAGTACCCTGTGTCTCTCCACTTGGTTTAATAACCTTTGGTCCTACCAGGAATGCATCCTCTTCAACAATCTCTTTCACTAGATTTTCGATAGCATGAGGTTTGTAGATTATATCATTATTTGAGATTAAAGCATAATCACATCCGTCTTCTTTGGCCTTCTTTAAACATAAATTGTTTCCTCTGGCATATCCCAGATTCTCATCAGAAAAAATCAATTCTACTTTTTCATCATCAATATACTTTTCATTAAGTTTAACGCATGACTCATTTTTTGATGCATTATCTAACAAATAGATTTTATAATCACCTGAATAGGTATCTTTTATACTTGAGATACACTCTATTGTCTTTTCGTATGTATTAAAATTTATGATAATTATTCCGAGCATTATTATCTTTCTCCACTCTGTATTAACGAATCCAACTCACTAACAAATATTTTCAAATCAAACTTCTTACTTTTTTTTATGGCTGCCTGTCTGATTTCATCCATTTCATTTGAATTATAATTGTTTATAACATAGGTAAGAGTTTTTGCTAAAGATTCTGGAGTCTCTTCATCAACCACAAAACCATTCACACCATTATCAATAATTTCAGGCAAAGCCCCTTTTTTAAAAGCGATAGGAACTAGACCAGCTGCCATAGCTTCAACAACCGCTATACCAAAGCCTTCCTCCCAGGATGCCGGATGTACAAAAACCATTTCATTAGACAAGAACTTATCCACATCGCTTCTTATTCCATGGAAAGTTATTTTGTTATCTACCTTAAGCTCTCTAGCAAGGTGTTCAAGATTTTCTTTCTCTACACCATCTCCTACAATATCACATGTAAAATTAAGATTATCGTCCAACAAACCTATGGCTCTTACCAGTCTATCGACACCCTTTTGTTTTATTAATCGTCCGACATATGCCAAACGAACGGTTTCTACTGTCTCTTTGTCCGTAGGTTTGAATCTGTCACAATCCACACCATTATATATAACCTTTATTTTATCAAGACTATAACCATACGATGCAAAGCTCTGCTTTACCGAATTAGAAATAGCTATTACATTATCACACTTATTAAACGCTGTCCTAAATATTCTTTTTCCTATAATAGACTGAATATGTTCTTCCCTAAGAATATCCTTCAAATTAGCGTGAGCATAAATATATGTCTTAAGATTCGGAAACCGATTCTTTAATAAACTCATATAGAACCACATGGCAGGAGCTGCATGATGAGTTACTATAGCGTCAATTTTGTATTTTTCAACATATTTAACTAAAGCTTTATATGTCTCTATAACCTGTTTTTTTCCGTAACTCAACTCAATAACATTACATCCTCTTTCTTTCATGATGTTGGAATTTGCTCCACCACCCCAGAAAACAATATAATAATTATTTAACTCTGACTTATCTGCGTATTCTCTTATTAAACTTTCAATACCACCAGTGCCACCAGTGGCGAGAAAATGCAGTACATTCATCTAAAAATCCTCCTAACATTACGTTTGAAATCTGCAGGAATTATCGCAGATATTATATATTTAACCTTATCCTTTGGATATTTTCTCCAATATAGTTTCTCCAAACTTGAATAGCCACTTTTAACATAAGTTTCTAAAACCATATCTCTATCAGAACTTTTTTCAGTTGGACCATTCAGCTGTTTATTATGTTTAGCAATCTTAGAATATTCTGATTCTATAATATTAAAATCATTCTTACATTCATCTAAGAAATCTATAGCTTTTTCATTATTACACAAAACACAGGATATACCATTTTTCTCATTCATGTTCTGATCATTATGCTCTTTTGCAAATCCCCAATAATCCCCTATTGTAAAATCTGCAACACGGCTTCCTTGTGCAAACGGACAACTATAGCAACTATCTCTCAAAATTAATGATTTTGAGAAGAATCTTATATATGCTGTCAATTCGCCTTTGCCGATCTTTACCTGCTGCTTATTATTCTTAGTAAAGACAGTTTTAGTTGTATAACCTTGACCATGAGTTTTATCTCTAAAAAAGAAATTACCTATAACACAATTATTTTTTCTCTGGTTATATCTAATGAAATCTTTGAACAATCTAGAATTTGGTACACCGTGGCATATTATTTCAACCAATATCACATTTGAATACTCTTTTCCAAGATAATTCTTTAGACCAGCAACCTGACAAGGAGTTCCTGAAAACAGGACGCTGTCACCATTAATTGCTCGCTTCTTAACCTCTTTATAAATATATCCAACATCACTCTGAACATATTTTGATCCTTGAAGCTTATTTAACTGATTTACACTAGATATTTCTATGTGCTTAGCTGTTAAAGCATCATCTTCTTTCTCCATTGATGCGCCATAAACGTAGCCACCCTGTTCTATTATTTTTTTTGCTAAAATGTAAAAAGCACCACCGGAAGCAGATTTCCTTATCGAATCAGTATTCTTGTTAGAAACCGCATAAGATTTTTTTACAGAATTTAATTCAGGAATATTATTATAACCGCAGACTTTTTTACAAGCACCGCAACCTATGCATATATCAGAATCAATTTGTGGAAACACAAAGCCGCGCTCATCCTCCTTAAGAGAGATTGCGCCTTTAGGGCAGGCATTCATACAAACGCCACATCCACTACATTTATCTTCAGTTTCAAATAGAACTACTTTATCTTTCATATAACTACTTTTCTAAAAATTTTTTTAATACGTCAAATGACTTTTCTCTTTCACAGTTCAACTTTTCATTTACAACACTATAATCTATTTTCTTATCAAGAAGAGAATAATCATTCATATCTTGTACAATTCTGTCAGTAAGACCTAAAAGACGCAAAATGCTTTGATTTCTGCTGCCTGTGTTTGTATTAGGCAATATTTCAACAAAATCTGTATTCAAATTAATAGCAAACGCTGTACCATGGAAAGAATCAGTCACCAAAGTATCAGCATTATCAATTAATGATAAAAATTCACTTACATCAGGAACATATCTAAGATTTCCTTCACGTAAAATTTGATGGAAATTCTGAGATACACGAACTAAAGGCAAGCCTTTTTTCTTCGCATATTCCTTAGCATATTTTCCGAGCTTTTTATCATTATGTATCTGATATATTAACACATATTTACCATTAGGCTTTTTTGCCTCGTATTTTCTCCACTCATCACCATCTATCATAAGTGTAGGATCAAGTACCTGCTCTGCTTCTATTCCAAGACCTTTGAAATACTCAACAACACTATCTTCTCTAACAGCAACATGGTGATACTTACGAATACTATCTACAAAAAGTTTCTCTTCTTCTGGAGTTTTGGTTGCATGTCCCATACTACTAGCAAAGGAAATCTTTTTGCTATCATCTTTTACGAAATCAAGGAAATATGACGAATCATACTCACCACATGCAATTTTACCCCAGACCTGATCACTACCTGTAACATAGTAATCTGCATCTTCAATCTTATCTCTTAACTCCTGATTTGAAGAATATCTCTGAGTAAGATGAAGGTATTTATACTGCATTGCTCTAAATTTCTTACCAGCATGAATACTTGCTGGAACTCTAAGGGCTAAATATATACCCCTCTTTAATGGATTAGAATTCCAACTCTTCTTATTTCTTAAAATAGTTTTTTCAATCTCACCATATTCTTCGTCTGTTCTAAAATAGTCAATAATCTGACATTCACAATCGCAGGCTTCAAAAATCTTCTGAGTAGCTATTGACTGTAATAAAGAACCGTAATTAATTGGTGTGTGTCTTGTAATAACTTGTACTTTCATCTATTCCTCTTACAACTTTGCATTTAACTGTTTATACATGTCTTCCAATACGATATAAGACTCATTAATATCATATCGATTGTCTGTTAATCTAATATCTTTTCTGTCAGGTAACTTTGCCAGTGTGTCAACTATTGCCTTAGCCCAAACACCTGGATTCTCTTCAAGCTTTATAAATGAGGTGGCCTCACTAAAAGCGACCTCTACTGGTACCTTATCAGAAAAGAAACATGGCAAATGTGAAAACTGTGCTTCAACGCCTACCACTGGCACCCCTTCGAAAAAGGAAGGCATAACAAACGCATCCATTGCCTGATATAACTCATTAACATCTGTTCTTTTTCCAAGGAAAAGAACCTTCTCAGTAATACCTAAGTCGTTAACAAGCTTTCTAATTTCTTCTTCCTTCTCGCCAACTCCAATAATCAGCAATCTGGAATTTGGATTAATCTTAACAATCTCACTGAAAATCTGTACCAACAGTCTGTGATTCTTCTGATAAGATATTCTTCCTATATGGCCAATGACTAACTCGTCACCAAGGCCTAATTCCTGTCTCTTTTGTCTACGAACTTCCTCGTTAAACAAAAATGGTTCTTTCTCTATAGCATTTGGAATAACCTCGAAAGGCTTTCCCTTAAACAAAAACTGTCCTGCTTCTTCACCACATGCCAAAAAATCAGTAGCCACAGATGTAATTCTTTCACGATAATACATCTTCAGCCAGTATTTCATATCTTTATCTATAGATGTGTTATGACTATGAGCTATTCTGATAGGAACTCCAGCTTTTTTACCTGCCTTTAATGGCAAATAACTCATAGGATCAATATGTGAATGCATAATTTTATATTCTGGATGTTCCTTGAAGAAATTACGCATATATCTGTTATACTCTGGAAGATTCTGTGGATATAAGCGTGGCGCATAATAAACTTTACCGCCTAATGCCTCTATCTCATCGTCATAGTCTGCACGTTCTGGTCTATGAGTAAGAAAATCGAACTGAATCTGTTCTCTATCAATTCTTCTATAATAATTCATAAGCATAGTCTCTAGTCCAGCTCTATGCATATTATTAACACACTGAAGTACTCTTATCATATATTCCTCTAGGTCTCTACTAATCTTTCAAATTTTTCGCGCCATACATTCCAATTCAACTCGTCTTCATATTTTTTACGAGCATTAATTGAATAATCCTTAAGCTTCTTTGAAGTAATTGATTCCAAAATGGCGTCCTTGAAATCCTCTGCTGACGCTTTTATATCTAAACAACGTCCTGTAACTCCATCCTCTACATAATCTACTGTTCCTCCAGTAGCATAAGTAAATGATGGGATGCCATACATAGCTGACTCTGCAAAAACAATACCTGCACATTCCGCTTTAGTTGGCATTAAGAAAATATCATTTTCCATATAGCACGCTTTTAATTTAGCGTTCTCTTCTGGAACATTTTTATTTAATCTTCCATAAAAATGAATATACTCAGGAAATTCCTTTTCTGGCTTATTAACTCCAATTACATTAAGCTCAAATTTTGCTACACCTGTTTCATTAAGAAGCTCTACTGCCTTGATGGCGATATCAATTCCTTTACGTTCCCAATCAACGCCAACAAGAAGAATCTTAAATACATCCTTGTCTACATCGACAACTTTATATCCTTCCTCTTCCATGTTTGCTCCAAATTTCAAAATCGAAATCTTGTCGCTTGAATCCCCATAAAAACTGATAGCATCCTCATAAGCCCAACCAGCTGGAATAATAACCTTCTCAGCTAAATTATGAGCATTCTGTTCCCACGCATTACCGACTTTCTGATCATGCGCAGAATGATTGTAATAATATCCCAACATCTTATGATAAGTTGCATCACTAAGATAGAATAATCTCTTTCCTTTAAGAGCTTTTCTTCCTGCATACACAACTCTACTACAGGCAGGTGCAAAAATTATTTCGCAATCAGATTTTTCAATCATTGAAACTGCCTTTTTTGTATCTACAAGACTCATTAAAAAGGATAATTCATTTTTCTTTAAAGATACCAATCTCAATACCTTATAAATTAAGTTATGTATTGAGCCTTCTTCTACGACGATATCCTTTACTTCAAACTTGGATGAACTAGCCAAGGTTGAATGTAACTTAGAAACTGTTCCGCTCCAGTACTTCACGTCACTTGGATTGCCTTAATACAAAAAACCTACGTTTACCTTATCTCCCATTAATTAATTATCCTTTACTGCATTTCCCTCAACAGTTCTTAAAAGCGTACTGCTTATTCCATCAGTATGCTTTAAATACACAACATCAACGTCATGTTTTGCAAGAGCTTCCTCAGTTTCATTCCATCTCTTAGAACCCTTCCAGTCATCTCCAATAAAAACAACATCAAAATGAACCTGCTTAAGCACTTCCTCTTTATCAAGAGAGTTAACAATAATTCCTTCATCTACCGCTTTGATGTTTTCAACGATTGTTAATCTTTCATCTTCGCCTATAACAGTTTTTTTGTTCTTATACTCCTGAACCAACTGGTCTGAATTAACCCCTACAACCAGATAATCACAGTATTCTTTAGCATGATTAAGTAAGTTAAGGTGGCCAATATGAAACATATCATAAACGCCCTGTGTATATCCTACCTTGTATTTCTTCATAACATTATTTCTCCTTTAACTTAACATTTAATAATTGATTGCAATACGTTCTTTCCAATCTGTCCAATCTTGTTTGGTAGCAATTCATCTATCAAACCCTTACGGACAGAAAGTTTTTCATCATTTCCATTCATCAGATTGTTAATATGCTTCTCTATCTCACAGAATTCTTCTGCAAAATAGGCCGCACCGCATATCATCAATCCTTCCTCATTTAAACCATCTAAGGAATCACAAAAGATAATAGGTTTACCTGTGATGAAAAACTCCGCAATAAGTGAGGTGTAATCAGCCACTAGCACATCAGCTTCAAGTAGTGTGTTCATGTAATTTGTACAAGTGTCAATTCTTACATTCCCCGCTGCCTCACATCTGCTATAAAAATTATTTATCTCATCTTCAGTCATTACACCATTTGAT
Organism: Pseudobutyrivibrio sp. 49; assembly: GCF_900100545.1. Lineage (GTDB taxonomy): Bacteria > Bacillota > Clostridia > Lachnospirales > Lachnospiraceae > Pseudobutyrivibrio. The sequence continues at coordinate 17,350 of NZ_FNDP01000024.1, read as the reverse complement.
AAATAAGTTGGAAACATGTTTGGATGTGGTCGTATGATAATTTCTATATTCTGTTGTCGTTCTGCATATTTTAAGAATTCATCATAATATGCTAAAAAGTGACTTGCTTTCTGCTTCGAATTAAGATTGTCAGTTGTCCATCTAGGCATCCACGCAATTGTAAATTTCTTGTTTGATTCTCCCTTCAAACAATTTACAGATGATGCATATAAATCAAATCTAGGAAAGCCCTCGTGAACAAATCTGTCTCGAGCCAGTCTACCGTATCTTGGTATTTTCATCTTACTTTCCAACATTCTGGATTCATTTGCAAAATAAACCTTTCTTGTTGTAAAGATGAAATTCTCTGGTAGCACAGTAAACAGCGCATCTGATCCAAGCATTCCATATGCGTATGGAATATAAATACACTTTGCAAAGATACATGTATTTGCCGACTGGTATGGTTCTGGATAAAACTCGTTGTATGGTCTGGTATAAATCACGTAATCAGGATTTAGTTCCTTCAAATCAAACCATTCGTTGTTTTCCAAATTTGCTTTTATGGAATCGATTCCATTTTCACAGAAAAACTCGTGGGCTGCATTTTGCATACCACCTATTTCTGACTTTTCATACTGTCCTTCTTCAACCTTACGAGGAACAGCAACAACAAATACATTTAGATCATTTTGCGCAACAGCTTCTTCATAAACACTTTTTACTGAATTCCATGATTCAGGGAAATTAATTAGAAAGACTATTGTCTTAGTCTGAGACTTTCGTGCATTAACACTACGAACGCCTCTTTGATACCTATTTATAGAATCTCGATTTGAGTAATAGGCTTTGGCATAATGCCCGATTCGCCTTATTTTTTCATTCATAAATCTCTTATCTCTCCCAATTATAAAATACACTTCTAATGTTTTACTGTGGAATTATACTACAGCCACAGACTAATTTACATTATCTATAAGTAAAAAAAGATGTGTATAATCCTATATAATTATGTAACATTTCACAATTCCGTCACAATATTAGATAAATCTTAACAAATTATCTTCCGTTCAAAGCCGGTATATACCTATTTATCACCATTGATGCTATGCAGGAAATGATTAATATACCTACACAGGTTACAAGCAACTGAAGGTACCACTGTATACCAACTCTGGCAAATACATTGCCAAAGATTGCAATAATAGGTTTCTGAATTGCAAAAATTACAAGTGTATTTTTTCCAATAAAGGACAACGGCTTTATTGTCCCAAAAGCTTTGCTGATTATTTTCGCAAGAAAATAAACAAACACGCACCCCATCACACTAACTATAGTGAATATAAGAGGATTGCCAACCTGCACCTTAGCCATTAGAACATACCAGTCGCTGTTCTCCATATTTAATTTGAATAATAATGTTGTACAAAAGCTTACGCACAACATCACAGCATAGGAAACTTTGTAATGTGAATTCTCAAACAAGCCAGCTATATACTGTTCGAAAAAAAATCCCAATAGAATGAAGGCACTGGCCATCAAAGCTGAATTCAAACACCATGGATAACCTACGCTAATATCAGGCAGCGCAATCGAAACAATATAAACTATAAGCATAGCTATGACACTTAGATATTTGTTTAATGACAAAATCCATGTAGCCAGAACAACACCTATGAACATAGCTACAAGGAACCACAATGAAGTCAAAGAACCCGCACGGGTTATAGATTCATAACTGCCCCATAAAAGAAAAACACAATTTTTCACAGAAAAAGTCGAATACACAAGCCCCCATAACAAATATGGGATAATGAGCCTTTCTAACTTATTCGCAATAAAGTCTTTATCAACAGTAACTTTTTTCATAACCAAGCCAGTGGCAAAAAAGAATACTGGCATATGAAAAGCATAAATCCACTGTTTGATATAGAAATGTGAATTTGCAAAGTTAGTATGACCGATTATAACTAGTATGATGGCAATGGCCTTAATGTAGTCAACATAATCTTTTCTTTTTAACATTATTCCACCCTGTTTATATAAATTTTCTTAATCCCTTTATCACTATGGTATAAATTTCCATAGTGATAAAATTATACAACTGCATAAATAATGATGACAATTATTAATTGTTAAAAATATATATGAATTTTCCTTCCTTATTATGTAACTTTTCACAATTTAGCCACAATTATAAAATAAGAGGCATCCTGTTATAAAACAGGATGCCTTTTGCTTTTATCACGAACCTTGTGACATTCAGTTCTGATATATTCGTCCGAAGTATAATGTGCCCCTTCGTCGTATTGGAAAATCTTTTTAAACATCTTAAAGCCATGATATAAAAATCGACTTTTATAAAACGTTTTAATAACCCAAGGATAACCATATGCCCAATGTTTAAGTCCTTCAATTGCAGAGCATTCACTTTCAAGCCCCATCAAACAGTACTTGCAGGCCTCCAGCCTTTCCTTGCGATTACGATAAGCAATGAAACGCTCAACAAAATTCTCTTCCGAGATTTTCAATCCATCGGCCTCTCTCATATTTACATCAGAAATAATACCGTACTCTTTTTCTAAATATAAATTCGTCGTTTTAGGACGCATGCATTTATAATAATAACCATTAAATATACTACAACCATCCGTTATTCTTGAACATTTTTCATAGCCTTGCTGTGCCGCTTCTTCTGACAAAGCCACAGTATCTATACAATTGAAATACTTTATCTTCTTAATATAATATGTAAAACCATATTTTTTCGATAGCGGTTCTAAATAATCATTTAATTCACTAACCGTCGCTTTCATTTGTGGATAATGAGATATCTCAAGTACATCCATTGCCTCCATTAGTTCAGGAGACATTTTTCTTACCAAAAAACCATTGGTTAAAACTCTACATACCTCTCCCAATTGTTTTTCCTTAGCATAGTTAATGTACTCATAAAGGTTTTCACACAAGAGCGGTTCTCCACCCATAAAAGTGAGAAAACCAAAATGTATATATTCAGAAAGGATATCAACATCCTTCTTAAACTGCTCCAATGGATATTCACTATTATCTATTAGATATGCATGACTATTACACAAACTACAATTTAAATTACATTGCTCTACTACAGGTATTTCCGCATGTGGTATATATATTTTTTGTTTCTCAATTTTCATTACTCTTTCTTTCATTGCTTTTCCCCTATTAATTATCCTCAAAACTATTTCCCAGTTATTTTTTGTCCAATCCCTTTTACTACAAAGGCTATCAACACCGTAATAACAACCGTCAATATAAGCATGCCAATCACTCGTCCAAAACGTGAAGGCATAAATTTATACACTAAATAGAAAACAATATACAATACTATGAGTGAATAAATGCACCAATTCATAGATGTAAAAATCTTTAAAATTGTCAAATCATATGATAGGAAAAAATGCTCTGCCACCAAAGAAATTATGCATGACACTAGAGCTGGCACAGCTATTTTTGTTAGCTTGCCAGAAAGAAATCCTTTAAGATAATTCTCTTTTTTCCCAAAGGAATATGCCAATCCATAACCAGATAGAATAAAGAAATAACCCACTCCAAAAGTGCTTACCTTCCTCAAGGGAATTAGCACTATTGGCAAATTTTCAAATGCCAAAGTGCAGTGAGTATATATGATAAAAATAGCAAATACGCCTCTTAATAAATTAGCGTTGGCTTGTATAGTCAATACTTTTTCAGATTTGCTGTCATTGATTTTTACTCCAAAAAAACACAGCGCCGCTAAAAAAGCATATAGAATTAAATATTGCATAATACATTGGATTATAAGAAATCCCATCTCCCATCTTTATAATTCATTTAATCTCTCTTGAATATATCTCTTGTGTAAACCTTGTCGATAACATCGTCCAAACAAGAATCATATCTATTTGCGATAATGCTGTCGCTCATTTCCTTGAACTTTGCCAAGTCATTTACAACAACACTTCCGAAGAAAGTATCTCCGTCATTAAGGGTTGGCTCATAGATAATTACTGTAGCTCCCTTAGCCTTGATACGCTTCATGATTCCCTGAATAGAACTCTGTCTGAAATTATCTGAATTAGATTTCATGGTGAGACGATATACACCAACTGTAACCTGCTTTTCGCTTGCAGCATTCCAGGTGTTACCTTCAGAATATCCATAGTAACCAGCCTTCTTAAGAACTCTGTCAGCAATGAAATCCTTACGGGTTCTGTTGCTCTCTACAATGGCTGACATCATATCCTGTGGAACATCCTTATAGTTTGCAAGAAGCTGCTTTGTATCCTTTGGCAAGCAGTAACCACCATAACCAAAGGATGGATTATTGTAATGTGAGCCGATACGAGGATCAAGGCAAACGCCATTGATAATCTGCTGTGTATCAAGACCCTTCATCTCTGCATAAGTATCAAGCTCATTGAAATATGATACGCGAAGCGCAAGATAAGTATTAGCAAAAAGCTTAACAGCTTCTGCCTCTGTGAAGCCCATAAAAAGTGTATCAATATCCTCTTTGATAGCGCCTTCCTGAAGAAGTCCTGCGAAGGTATGAGCAGCCTTAACAAGTCTCTCGTCCTCTAAATCTGTTCCTACAATGATTCTTGAAGGATAAAGATTATCATATAAAGCCTTGCTCTCACGTAAGAACTCTGGGCTAAAAAGGATATTCTTTGAGCCATATTTTTCTCTTACTGACTTTGTGAATCCTACCGGAATAGTAGATTTGATGACCATGATTGCATCAGGGTTATACTTCATTACAAGCTGAATAACATTTTCAACCGCTGATGTATCAAAGTACTGGGTCTGAGAATCATAATTTGTAGGTGCTGCAATAACAACAAATTCAGCACCTGTATAAGCCTCCTCTGCATCCAAAGTGGCTACCAGATTCAATTCTTTTTCTTTAAGATATTTTTCGATATATTCATCCTGAATAGGAGAAATCTTTTTATTTAACTTCTCTACTTTTTCAGGAATAACGTCTACAGCATGAACCTCATGATGCTGTGCAAGCAAAGTAGCAATAGAAAGACCTACATAACCTGTACCTGCAACTGCAATTTTCATAATCATCTCTCTCTTTCTAGTCAAAAAATATTAATACTAATCCTTGTGTAATTTCACAAATACAACCTCTCTTGGATTGTTCCAACGAGGTATTCTGGCATCTCCTAACCCAGAGCTGCACACCATTGTAGAATTCTTTTCCCTGTATAAGCCATGATCGTACTTAGGGAAAAAAGTATAGTCAGACGCAAACACTCCTCCACCAATAGGAACTCGTACAAGGCCTCCATGAATATGACCAGTGAATAATAAATCATATCCATACTCAGATAAAAAATTAAATTTAGCGGCATCGTGACATAACAAAATATTAAAGTAACTTAAATCTGCATACCCTAGTACATCTCTCATATTCGCAGAAGAATCCCACCAATCCAATCCACTAATACGAATCTTTGCGCCATCTTTTTCTATCTCAGCGGTTTCGTTATGTAAAATAGTAACATCATTTTCAATACATATCTCTCGGAACTTATCATATGGTGCACCACCATACGGACCATCAGTGTAATACTCATGATTACCTGTAACATAATACATAGGAGCCACATCACGAAGTCCCTCAAGAAGATATCTGGCATTATCTACTGTATGTTCTTCATCAACAATATCTCCCGTAAGAACAATCAAATCTGGCTTTGTATTCTTGACCGTTTTGATAAGTAGGCTTTCATTATTTCCGAATTCCTTACAATGAAAATCGCTTATCTGAACAATCTTATACCCATCAAATTCTTCTGGAAGAGTAGAAAAATGCAAATCATATTTAGTTAGCTTTAATGGGCTAATAAAACCCATGCACAACAAGATAAGAATAGTTAAAAATATCTTCAGCCCTATTCTCTTCTTTTTCTTCTTCATATAAATCAATTCCTTCGATAAAAGTACCCATACTCTACTTGGTACAGTTTAGCACGAATTTATGCACTCTTTGTGTACTTCTTGCCAAAGAACTTTGCCTGAAGGAACCAATATCCCTTTTTTATCCAATTGATTTTCTCTGAGTATGCTGCAGTGACTTCTGTAACAATCTTTCCCTCAGATTGAATCTTAAGAATCCAAACATTCATAAGAATCTCACTTACACGGCCAAAAAGACGTGCCTGAAAAGCTGTTAGTCCTGTAACATCCACACAATCTTCCACGCCCTTTAACAAAGCAAAAAGCCACTCGCTATATTGATCAAAGATATCCTTCTTCATGATGCACATGTTATACATGCTGCCATTTGTTCTGGAAAAAATAGCATCCATGTATTTCAAATCCTCTGGATAAATCTTCGCCATTACATCTCGGGCCACATCTAGATGCATGCCATCCATGGTATGAGCATAGTGACTGTATAGAGTCTCAATGAAATATTTATTTCTCTTAGGAATAACAACATCCGCTTCTGTCATGAGCTTCTCAATTTCATCTTCTGTAAGCACATTTTCAAAAGGGGCTGCTTCTGTTCCCAAGTTCTTTTTATTTGCAAAGTATCTTCTGTAGTGGCAAAGCCCTACTACATCTGCTGTAATATTTTTCCATATATAATATGTGGCTGTCAGTTCACAATAATAAGGATTCTTTTGAGAGATATTCTCTCCACCATCATCACGAATTATATCTCCTGTTCTTTCCGAAATGCCTACCTGGCTATATGAAATTGGATCCTTTCCTTGGGCTCCAACCTGAATCGGATAGTAACAAGGCTGTTCTGGCAGCTGACAAGGCTTATGTGTAGCTATAAATATTTTGATATCCAAGCTCTAGTCTCCCATAAAAAAAGACGCCTATAACCATAGACGCCTTTTGTAATCATAATTGGATTATACTAATCCTCTTCGCCGTCCTCTTCGTCTACAATTGCTGCCGCAGCACCTGAAACCGCAGATACCACTGCAATAACTGCAACAATGACAACTAACAATATTAACGCAAAAAAGAAAATTAAAAAACCGCCCTCAGTCATGTTAAACCCTCCTTCTCACTAAGGCAATTATATCTCTTTTATATCACAAAATCAAATCTACACAAAAAACAAGGGCGAGCACCTGCGGCTCGCCCCATAAATCTATATTGTTTTATTCAGCAGAATTATCTAACTGCTTCTCATTTGGCTGTACGAATCCGTAAGGATCTCCATCAAATGTATATGTTACTTCGTAATTGAAGCCAGTCTCATCATTTGAGATTACTGTTGTAACAACAGCATTGCCATTCTCATCTTCAGAAGTGATTGTACCTACCTCGTATTCTGTGTCAGCAGTACCGTTCTCATCACCACCAACCTGAGCATTATCCATGTAAATTCCATTTACATAATTTGTCATTGTTCTCTGGTGATTAGACTTGAACTCTGTTGGCTTGAGATACTCTGCATTCTCAATATTGTTGTCTGTTGGGAATACTACACCCTCTGTTCCGATGATGTTTCCTTCCTTGATATCGAAAGTCTCGATATCATACTCCTCACCTTCGCAAAGAGCATTTGCTTCCTGTGCTGTGAAGATAACAGCTGGAATAAAACCTACGATTCCCTGCTGATTGATCTCTGTATCTGTAATAACATCCTGGATGTCATTATAGAACTTTGAAGAATAGCCTGAACCTGAAGCATTCTTATAAACTAAAATCATAACCTCACGATCATCAGATAATGAAATTGTTCCAGCAACCTGATAATTTGGATCGTTCTTTGCAAGTTTCTCAGCAACCTCTTCTGTGGCAATAATTACGCTCTCCCCGCTGTTCTCTTCTGTCTCAGAAACTACTGGAGTCTCCTCTGTTGTAGAAGTCTCTGTTGTAGAAACCTCTGTGCTCTTAGTCTCTGTCTTTGGAAGATTAACAATTGCTGCACCATTGTTCGCTGCAGAATTAGCTGCCTTCTGAACTGTTGCGTAATCATTTGTTCCAAGAAGTCTTGAAGCTGCATAAATTTCTGTAGAAACAAAATCATCCTCATCAAAGAGTGAGATAACCTTGATTCCAGCCTTCTCACAAGCTGCGATTGTTGTAATATCACGCCCCTCGTTGATACCCTTTGTGTAGTAATGTACGAAGTACTTTACGATATCACGACCGAAAAGATCCTTTAACTCTGGATATGCACTTGCGTAAGCTGATGCATTAAAAGTAGGCCATCCTTCTCTTCCTTCAAAGATACCGCACTTTACAAAATGCTCTAAAAGAAGAGCCTCGTCTGTGCCAAGGGCCTCAACCACATCATCATACTTTGAAGCATAGTAAGCTGCATCAAAATACTTGTATACGATTTCGAGCTCCTGCTGTGTAAGTGTTCCGTAAGTAACCTGTGATGGTGTATCTGCCTGAGTGTATGGTGCCGCAACCGATACAAATGCAGATGTACCAACTGTCCCCGCAGCTATAGCCATTGCACAAGCTACAGCTAAAAATCTCTGTTTTTTCATTCTCTTATTCTCCTCTGTTTTCATAACATTAAAAAAAGCCATCATATCCATAAATTCATGGATAAAATGGCTTCATACTACTCCCTTTATATAAAGTTTTTGGTATTGCCTGTTCCTGAATTAATAGATATTGCCTAATTCGTTATAAAATATAACACTCGAAAAAATGGTTTTCAAGGGATTTCGTTATAATACATAACGCTTGGCAAAATCTTCCAAATTCTGGCAAATCTACCTTAACTGCTTAGCTCTATTAAACACTCCTGGGAAATAATGCTTTGTGTATTCCATTAACCTTGCACGCTTAAGAGCTGTTCCAAACATTCCTTCCGCAAGTGGCTTGTATAGCATCTTAATAGTGCGGGAATTATCTGGCAGATACTTTCGCATCTCCTTGTAAATTGGAGTCGCTGCCTCGTTCTTGCACCACTTCAAAATCTCATCGGTTTTTGTCTTAGTCTCTAGCTGGCGAACCATAGCAGACTGAAAGCTTCTGAAATACTCTTTTGATAAAATTCCAAGAGCCTCAAAATCACAGGTCTTCCATTTCTGCTGCTGATCAAAAATTCTCTTAACGCGAATCTTCTGAAGCTCAAAATAATCATCAATATCTCCACCAGTCAAACGCATCTGCCCCTGATTTCTATAGTGGTAAAGAACATCATTTAAGATGGTAAGTGACTCTGTGAAATCTAACATGTCGCAGTTAAATAAAATATCCTCCACATGCTTTATCTTCTGAAAACGAAGATTATTATTCTTAATCACACTGGTCTTATAACACTTGTTCCATGGATAACCAAGCATGGTTATTTCTTCCATCTGCATGGCTAATCTATGGATGGTAACTGGATCATTGGTGGTGAGCATATCGTCATCATAATCCAAAAGTTCCAGAGTGATTCCCTTCATATATTCAATTTTTCCTGATTCGTAATTACGATAATCTTCTGTAAAACTATAAACCAAAAGATCAACAGGATTTCGTTCCAAGGCTGCTGCACAAACTCTCAAAAGATTCTTCTCATATAAATCATCTGGATCTAAAAAGAGGATATAATCTCCTGTGGCATGCTCGATGCCAGTATTTCTGGCAGCAGAAACGCCCTGATTTTCAGGATGTTTTATATACACAAATCTATCGTCACGATTAATGAAACTACGAGCAATATCTGCACTGTTATCAGGTGAACAATCATCCACAATGATAACTTCAAAATTGTCATAGGACTGCATCATGAGACATCCTAATGCATCACCAATATATTCACCCACTCCGTATGTAGGCATTATAACGGAAAACTTTATTTCTTCGCTCATATTGACATAATACCCAAAAACTATATAGCTGTCAAAGACTCCATTTTTTGTCTATTAATACTCATCATCTCCTTATTGGACTAGCTGAATTTTATTAACAATAGCCAAATAAACAATGTTATAATCAGAAAGTGTATTATTACACAATGTTTTATGGGAGAGTTATATTATGAATTTTATTTTATTACTTGTAATTTTGGTTTCTCTTTTCGGTGTACATTACAGAAAAGAACCAAGTGCGGACTATATCAGCCCCAATCAAACAGCAGCAATCAACGGTATTTTTGTTATGTTTGTATTTATGCGGCATATCAATCAATATCTAACAGCTGGCAAATATGATAAAATTTTTGAAATCTTCAACTTTGGAATTGATCAACTAATCGTCACTACGTTTCTTTTCTATTCCGGCTACGGCATCATGTATTCTCTTCATAATAAAAATAACTACATTGATACAATGCCAAAAAGAATTTTAAAAATTCTAATTCAGTTTGATTTAGCAATTATTCTTTATTTGATTGTCAGCATAATCGTAGGTGAACATTACTCAGTTCCTGATATCTTACTTGCGTTCGTTGCATGGAAATCACTAGGTAATAGCAATTGGTATATTTTTGCAATTCTTTTCATGTATGTATCAACATTTATAGTTGGTAAAATCTTAAATAAAAGCAATGTTCTTACCCCAATCCTAGTTACATTATTTGCTATGATTTATATAATCTTTACTAGACACTTCGGTAAAGGATTTCATTGGTATAGCACGATATTCTGTTACCCACTTGGCATGTTCTTTGAGATTTATAAAGATAAACTAAATGACTTTTTCAAAAAGAATATTTTGAACCGTGTGATTGCATTTATTTTAATGGCTGTACCATTTACTATTAGTTTTTGGATTTGTAAAACTTCAGGTAATTCACATGTCGTTCTTCTTGCTTACGAATTATCAACAATAACCTTTGTTTTATCCATAGTAGCTTTATCGACACTCTTTGAGTTTTGTAATCCAGTAATAAATTATTTTGGAAAAAATGTATTTGAGATTTATATTTTGCAAAGAATTCCCATGATTCTTCTAGAGAACAGACTGTCTAATCAATATATCTATTTCTTCATTTGCTTTGGCATCACTCTTCTTCTTGCAATTGGCTTTAAGAAACTTATGAAATATATTCCAGTATAAAAAAATCCATCCCTTATGTATGATAGGGGATGGATTTTTTATTTACGTCTTACGCTGCTTTTTTTCTATCTTTGAACTTAATTAATGTACTAAATGCGTACTCTGCTGCCTGCATTTTGAATAATTTTGCACCACCAACATATACTACAGCACCAACTATTACCTGAATAATTAATACGATAATTAATGGTAAGAATTTTGGTAATGGTAAGAAATAAACTATTGCAAACATTGCAGCTGATAATAGGAATGAAGGTATCATATCCTTTATCTGTTCGAAATAGCTGTAATCCAACAATGACTTATTTGGGAAGGCGTTAACCACACTAGCAAAAATAGTATAGAAAACTGAACCCATACCAATTGCAAAAACGCTGATATTCATAGTACCTAAAATAATCAAAATACCAACTGTCTTCTTAATAACCTCTAATCTCAGGAAGACATCGCTCTTTCCCTGAGCTTTGATAGCATTTAAGTTTGCAGTATGAATTGGCTGCATACCACTTACAAAACAGAAGATATATAAGAATGGTAAACTTGGAAGCCATTTTTCTGTAAGCAATAATATGAACACCGTCTTACCAGTTGCCATTAAGCCAAACATAAATGGCCACATGATAAAGCTACTTGTCATAATAGCTCTTCGTGTCATGTTCTTTAACTTTTCTTTATCATCCTGTACCTGCGACATTACAGGAAAAAGAACACTATTAATTGATGTATTGATATTATTAACTACAAAATTTGGAAAAGTCTTTCCTCTGTTGTAGTAAGCAAGATCAGAACCCGAATATACCTTACCAATAATAAGCTGTCTTATGTCATTGTAGACAGTGTTAAGAAGATTTGAAAGCAACAGCTTCCATCCATAAGAAAACATTCCCTTAAGTCTCTCGAATGAGAACATCATCTTTGGTCTCCACTTTACTGTCGCCCAAAGAACAATTGTATCAACAAGTGTATTTACAACCTGCTGAGCTACAAGTGCCCATACACCAAAGCCCATATATGCAAGCACTATTCCAACAACACCTGCAAGCATAGTTCCAAACAAGGTTGAAAAGAAAAACTTCTTAAAAATCAAGTTTTTAGATACGTATGCCTGCTGAACATTCTTTACACCAGATATAATAATCGTAATACCAAGAACTCTTATAACCGCTGTAAGTTCGCTATTATCATAATAATTGGCAATTAATGGAGCAACCGCATAGAACACTCCATAAATCACAAGACACATGAAAATGTTAAAGAAAAAGATTGTGGAAAAGTCTAACTGATCTGCATCTTTTTTCTGAATAAGTGCACTTCCCATTCCACTATCAACAAACACTTGAAAGATAGACAAGAAAACGGTAACAAGTGCAATTGTTCCGTATTCACTTGGAGAAAGAAGTCTTGCAAGAACAATTGAAATTACAAAACTTATTCCCTGTGCACCACATCTTTCAGCATATCTCCAAATCAAGTTGGATATAGTCTTATTCTTTATCTCATTATTCTGTTTACCATTCATAACATCCTATTCCTATCCCTTAAAAAATTCCGTAGCTTGAAAGGACCTGTCCTAAAAGCTCATTTTTCACACCATGCTCCATCTGGAAGATTCTGCAACCGCTTGAAGCATTTCCTTCTATAATATAAAATCCTTCATCAGTAAGCAATATATCCCATGCCACAAAATTTAAATATGGCAGTTTATTTGTTAATTCTACAACCTCATTAACAATATTCTTCCAGTTAGGAATTCTTTTACCTGTAAATACTTCATTGGTATCTGGGTGATAATTAAACGATATTCCTTCTATTCCTTCACCACCGTGAATGGTGTAGCCTGCTCCCAGTTCACCTGTTTCTGCATCTACAGAAATAGTAAAGCCACCTTTGCTGACATTGTCTACAGGAATACTTTTCTTACATCCGCATCTTTGAATTGCACAGATAAAGCGCGCTTTTTCCTCACCCTTTTTTCTTGCACAAACCAATCTAATAGTATTTGTGGTGTAAGGGTATAAGCTTGCAGCAAATTCAGACTGAGTAATATACTCGCAAAGAATTGCGCTGCCTTCTCTATCGAATAGTTTGCTCACTTCTTCTGGAGTTATTTTTTCTCCATTTACATCAAACTCACCATTCTCAAAAGTAATGACATAGGTACCACCACCGCCGCCTCTGTTTGTCCATTTTAAAACGGTCTTTTTATATTTCTGAAGGTACTCAATAAGATTCTCTTTATTTATACCATCTCCATGAAGACCATATACAAATCCATTATTGACCCACGCATAGTTTTTGGGAACATTTGCATACTGTCCAACAATTTCCTCGAAAACTAATTTGTCATCTAATATGAATTTATAGCCGCCATTTATTTCTCTGGCTTTTAGTCTCTCGTGCTCAGAAATATAATCCTTATAATCATTTTTATCTAACTCAAACCAACGATACTCATCTGGCGAAAAGCCTCTCAGGGCATATTGCACTCTTGTTGGAAATGGGAGTTTTGCTTCACTCTTAGCTTTCCAAACATTCCATTTCCAAGCTTGATATCTTTTATATCTGTTCCTAATTTTTCTCAACTTCATGATACATTCATCCCCCGTTATTTTGGATATTTTTTTACTCAGACTTTCAACATTGTACAACTACAAAACGTACTTTTTCAACAACTTTATTAAATTTCATTTATATATTATGCCTATAAAAAAAGGATTCAGCCCGTATTTAAGCTGAATCCTCTATACTTAAAATTTTTTATTTTAATTATTTTCCAATCATAGTTCCAGTCTGTCCGCCAACAGCATTTCCAGCATCAGAAAGCTTTGTGATCAGCACCTTACGGATAGCTGAATCACCAATATAATCAATAGCTGCCTGAATCTTTGGCGCCATATCTGTCGCACCAAACTCTCCTGCTGCAAGCATCTTCTTTGCATCAGCTACAGAGATGTAATCCAGTGGCTCCTCATCAGCCTGTCCAAAGTTCTTGCAAACCTTTGTAACTGATGTAAGGATAACAAGCATATCTGCATCAAGCTCTGAAGCAAGAAGACCTGCTGCTGTATCCTTTTCAACTACTGCCGAAGCACCCTTTAATTTGTTGTCCTGTGTGAGGACTGGGATACCGCCGCCACCTGCTGCAATAACCACCTGATCTGCATCGCAAAGTGCCTTGATAGCATCAATCTCTACAATCTCCATAGGCTTTGGAGCTGCCACAATTCTGCGGAAGCCTCCCTCTACCTTAACTGTATGATTACCCTTAGCCTCCTCAGCCTCGGCTTCTTCCTCTGTAAGGATTCTTCCGATAATCTTTGTTGGCTTATAAAAAGCTTCATCATATGGGTCTACAGTAACCTGTGTAAGTACTGTGGATACTGGCTTGTAAATGCCACGTCCTACAAGCTCAGAGCGAATAGCCTGCTGCAAATCGTACCCAATGTAACCCTGACTCATTGCCGAACAAACCGACATTGGTGTAGGTGTGTAATCAGGATGATTCTGATAAAACTCTGAAAGTGCTGTATGAATCATTCCAACCTGTGGGCCATTGCTGTGGGTGATGACCACCTGATAATCCTGCCCGATAAATTCTGCCACTGCTACCGCTGTGCGTTTTGTAGCGTTCCACTGCTCCAGCACAGTTGTGCCAAGTGCGTCATGTCCAAGTGCAATAACTATTCTCTTTTTGCTCATATGATGCCTCCGAATCGTTTGCCATAACTATTATTTTTTATGTAATAATTCTACCATAACAGTACCCAGTAGACACTATTAATATGCTCTTTTGCCTCTTCTGTTTCCAATAATCGCAAGTGTTATTAAAATACCAAGGGCTGCGCCAGCTGTATCAATCCACATATCTGATACCTGACCTGAACGACCCTCTACAAAAAGCTGAATTGTCTCATCAATAAATGATGCTGAAAGCGCAAATGCAACAGGCTCAAAAAATCTTCTAAGCCATCCCTTCACAAAATAAGCCAGCTCAAGCGCAAGTAATACACCCAAAATTGCATACTCTGTAAAATGAGCTGCCTTTCGGACATAATGTTCTCCATTTTCACCTTGTAAAAATGGGAAAATCTTTGATAGTACTTCGAGCCATTTTCCACTCTCACCAGCTGATACATCTGCCGGTTGCATACTGTGACCCCAGATAACTGCCAGCCACGCCACTATTAAAATTCCTAAAATAATCTTTCCTTTTTTCATATCACGTATTCTATCAAATCCTTATTATTTTGTTAATCGCTTATATTCAGCAAATAAATACTTATTCCATTCATCCTCTGCTGATTTGTCATTGGTGATATTATTTATCTTACCATCGTTATCTATATATGAACCAAAAGTAGTTTTACCTGGCATTACACCATGTAGGTTCAAAATCTGCTTGTAGTAATCATCCAACTCAATTCCTGCTGAATACAAAACAGATGGAAGTAAGTCTATCATACTGGTGTATTCCGTGAAGATACTTCTGTCCATATCATAGTTTGACCAGATCAAATATGGAACCGTTCTGTCATCAATTTCCTTTTCCTCCTGCGAAGCTCCTTCCTTACTGAGAGAGGTTGAATATGAAAAGGTATGATCACCAAGCATGCAAATAATAACTGGTCTGTCGATTTTTGAATAATAATCTGTTAACTCCTTAAAGGCTTCTGCAGAAAGTTTAACACTTGACTCGTATTCATCAACAATATCATTAGACACTTCATATTCACCTATGGAATGAACAGTATCCATCTCTGGGTCGTTCTGCTCATAGCCACCATGATTCTGATAAGTAAGAAGATACATGAACTTAGGTGAATCCGATGACTCATTATATACCCTGATTAGATCCTTGTAATTGTCCTCATCAAGCCAGTCTCTATTGCCATTTTTATGATGATATTCATAAGCATCTGGGCCAAGATATATATTGTCAAATCCCATCGCTGTGTAGGCTATCTTTCGATTGTAATTCTCCTTTGAATAACAATGGAAAGCAAAGGTCTCATAATCATTATTCTTTAAATACGACACAATAGTATCGTTATGCTTTTCAAAATTTATATAGTTAAAAGGTGCACCTGTTGAAAGCAAGGCTGTCGAATTAGAAGTAAGAAGCTCATACTCTGAAGTATTTGTTCCGCCTCCTGCATTAGGAACAATACAGTATCCCTTATACAGATTGTCGATTGACTCTAATGCCTCCAAAGGATTCACATCTGTTTTCACATCGCTGTATTTTGTGATGTCACTAAAGGTCTCATTTAAAATGACAATAATATCCGGATGAGTGTCAGAAACCTTATCCTCCCAGCCCTCTACGTCAGTAGGAACGAGCGCTTCATCATAACCCTCTGGCTTACTGAAATGATTAATGCAATAAATACTGTCAGTAATCAAATATGAACAATAGCCTCTCTGCTCTATGATAAAAAATGGAGCCCAGCTCATATTATTGTTTGCGATTTTATAAGATACAAAACCATAGAATATTACAAAAGCAGCAAAGATTCCCTTCCATACTAAATGGAACTTATCTTCAAAATATTCATCTATAAATTTCTTTGGGAAAGCAAGAACCACAGCCACATTAACTGCTAATAGAAGCACTATAAATATTATCCTTGGACTAAAGGATAAATGATAATGATTCATAACAGAAACCGCTGTTTTGAAGTTCTTAAAAAGAGTAAAACAAAGGGCACTTCCGTGAAGCTGCAAAACGAAGTGCGATACGATACTCCAAAGGAAAGTCGCCCCAGATACAACCAGTAACGCACCTTTTTTCTTAATCAGATTAAAGAAAATTATATTAATCAAAAAACAAATCAAAACATTATGTATTGTATATTTGTTAATTACTAATCGATTGCTTGCTCCTAATAATAAATCCAAATAAGTAATAGCACTAAAAATTCCAAGCCATAAATATACCAGCCAAAATGAAACACTTTTAAACTTCTTCATAAAATTACTCCTCGTATTATTTCACAGCCGTAATTCTAACACAATTACAAGTGAAAAACTAACAAAAAAAGAAGGGGCTGTCGCTTTAGATGATTAAATCATCTAAGCGAGGCCCCTTTTTCTTACCATAAATTGTGGATTTGAGAAATGGTTTTCATTGTTATTGTGAAAAATTGAGTACTTTAACAAGCCGATGTGATAATCGGCGCATTGTTGCCTTTTTCATTTTGAAGTGTCAAAAATTATGAGGCTTTTTTCAATTCAAACAGGTGTGTTCCTGTTCGCTCAGCAGCAATCTTATGATGTAGCTTATTTATATCATAGCCGATTGCCAGCAGTATGCTCTGTGCAAGAACATTTTCTTTTCCACGATACAGATATCTTCTGA
>NZ_FNDP01000001.1:163114-745728 GCF_900100545.1 Pseudobutyrivibrio sp. 49 | reverse complement strand
TTTGGGAAGAATACATGGAAACATGTGAAGACATAAGACATACCTTAGGTATGAAAGATTTATACTCTCACAGAAAAGAAACCATTGAAAGAATCTTTGGAACAGCTAAAGAGAATCATGGTTTTAGATATACACAGATGTATGGTAAGGCGCGCATGATAATGAAAGTCGCGCTTACCTTTGCGTGTATGAATTTAAAGAAACTGGCAAAAATACAGCAAGAATGGGATTTGAAAATGGCCTAAAGGAAGGCCTTTTTACACAAAAATCAAAATATAATCTTAGAAAAAAGGAAAGGATGCTGCAAAATTTTAGTTTTGCAGCATCCTCTTTGTCTACACTCTGAGACTACTGTAAAAAAACAGTAGTCTTTTTTATAAAAAAATTGCCTTTAAAATCAATGGAGTAGGGCGTCCAATAAAATGCCATGCAAAGTTGCTATCTTATATTTAGGAGCTTTCGAGTGTGAGAGCTTCTATATTTTTTAAATTAAGTTAGACACATCTAACGAGAGGTGGTAGTATAAAACTAGAAGAGAGTGGGGAATTAGAGGAATGGGCAATAATTTGAACAAATCTTTTATTTTCAGGAATTTCTATAAGGTATTAGAGGATAACTATGGGTCTGCCATGGCAAAAGAAATGTGGAATAATGCTGAATCCGAATTTGTCAAACTACAGGATGCAGAACCATCGGCTGATAAGGCTCTTGAACTAGGCACACCAAACGCTATTCAGATGATTTGTTGCATGGATAAGGAATATATGAATGGATTTAGAGGAGTTGATTACAAGAGGACTAAATCAGTCGCAGAAGGTGATGATTGTTGCGACTATAGACTTAAAAAGTCCTTTTAAAAATATTTGCTATCGTCGGTAAGAATATCAACAATCGACTTGCTGTGTTGGATGGTAAGTAATTTTGAAAATGACCACAAGGATGACGGAAGTAAAACATGGAGTTTTACATAGAGATTATACATTGGCTATAGGTGGGGCAATCTGCGACTACTGAATTGTACCGGATAAAATAAAGAATCCTAAGTAAATGATATAATCAAATACCCTTCTGTGATATATTAGAAAGAAAAAATATAGCAAAGGGATTATTTATGAAAAAGACGTTAGTTACATTATTATTGGCTTGTATGCTTGTGGGCTGTGGAAATAAGCAGAGTGATGAGATAATAGGAAAGATTCCGTTTTACCATCTTAGGAATGACATACTGATAAAAGTGATTATTGGAACCATTGCCATTTGTTGGTTGCTAGTCTTTGCCTGTATGTTTTTTGATATAGATCCACTTGGATTCCTTTTTAGATAAATAATATTATCCAACCAAGGTTAGTCCTTGGTTCCTTGCAATGGAAGATGAGAATTAACAGATAGAAGAGCAGTTGAAGGGGTACAAATAAAAGCATTTGCTTTGGAGGAGCTGTTATGTTTTTCTGGTGGTTTATGCTAATCAATGGATTGCTTATACCAGGTATTATGATTTTGTTTGGATGGCTTTTGTGGAAACATGGTCCAAAGGACATCAATTCTTTCTATGGATATAGGACTAAGCGTTCTAGGAAAAATGTAGAGTCTTGGCAGTTTGCTCAAGAGTATTTTGGGCGATTGTGGTTTAAGCTTGGATTGATTTTGTTGCCAGCGTCCGTAATAGCTTATATTCCATTTATACATAGCAGCCAAGATGTGCTTGGAACAGCAGGACTTATTATTATGGTTTTACAGATGGCTATAATACTTTGGCCAATCATACCTACAGAAATCAATTTGAAAAAGAATTTCTAGAGGAGAGGTTATTTTAATCGGGTTATGGTAAGAAGATTATAGAAAATGGAGGGGAAAGCCTATGATTAAGATATACGGAATGCCAACTTGTCCATATTGTGATTACATTCATGAGCAGATTAAGGGTAGAGAGTCAGAATTTGAATATATCAATATAGGTGAGAACATCAGAAATATGGGAGCGTTCACCAGACTACGTGATACCAATTCTGTTTTTGATCACTGTAAAGAAATAGGCGATGTTGGTATTCCTGCTTTTGTATTTGAGGATGGTAGAGTGTCTATTGATCCTGCCGATGCAGGCTTGATTGAATATGGCACTGCTAATGCTTGTTCAATAGAAGATCACAAGAGTGGAAGAAAAGGTTGCTAATGGAAATGAAAAGTGAAATCGCACATTCATCAACTGAATATCAGAAGTTGTTTCATAAGCTCGCAAGGATTAAATATGTGAACGAGGAAGATGGCTTTACAATATATAAAAACGATTCATTGGGAACGATAGTAAGCTATGGAAATCCTGATACAATCCAATGCGGGATTGGTGACTATTTAATAGAGGATGATTTTTCTATTGAATATCAGTATGACACTCAGTTTTTGCATTTTGGAATTATTTATGCAGGAGTGACGTATTCTGTTAAAGATGGGGATATAATAGCTCAGTCAATTCCATCGTCATTTATGTCCTTAGAAAAAATGGATAGAGGAATAGGTGCATGGAGGGCAAAGCAACATTTTAAAGGAATAGAATTTTCTATTAACTACGATTATTTGGTGAATAGTCTTTTACCTACTATTGGCAGGAGCATTTCCGAGTTTAGTTTTTTTAGAATTAATACCAGATATACAATCTTGATACCAGAGATTACTGCCGTTTTGTCCAAACTGGAAGGGTATATGCAAAATAGGATTATGACAGAGCATATAGCCCAGGCAGCGGCTGTGGAGCTTGTAGAACTACTTCTTAGCCCACCATCACGAAAGCTTTTCAGCGCAGAAGGGGATAAAAGCCTGCGCACTATCAAAGCTGGGGCCAGAGACATAAAGATTAATTCAGAAGATTTGCGCAAGATAAATCAGGTTCATGAGATAATTATGTCTTCGGCATATGAATTTAAAACTATTCCCATGTTGGCGCAGGAAGTGGGTATAAGTGAGCAAAAGCTGAAGTATGGTTTTTTAGATTATTACAAACAGACTATTTGGGATTTTCAAAATAATATTAGGATGAGTAGAGCGGCATGGCTCATTTTAAACGATTCGGATACCTTTGAAGAAATATCAAAAGCAGTCGGCTATCATAGCCAAACTGCTTTCTATAATGCATTTAAAAAATGGTGTGGTTTATCCCCAGGAGCCTTTAAGAAACTCCAGAAATCTCATCGTGAGAGCTTATAGGGATAATCATAGGACTGTTGGAGACAGGGGCTGTCACAACAACACTTTCAAGTCCATAGATTTCCCTGATAGTTTCAGGGGTAATAATATCAGCTGGTTCGCCTTCTTTGATAAGATGACCATTTTTCATGGCGAAAATATAATCAGCATATTTGCTGGAAAGATTTATATCATGCAAGACCATCACAATGGTGGTCTTTTTCTTTTTGTTTAAATCCTTTAAAAGATCAAGTATTTCTATTTGGTAAGCAATGTCTAGGTAAGTTGTAGGTTCGTCTAAAAACAGGATATCTGTCTGTTGGGCAAGTGCTAGGGCAATAAAGACACGTTGACGTTGCCCGCCTGATAATTCATCTACACTTTTGTCTGCAAGCATACATATATTCATTGCTTCCATAGCTTCCTCAATTGCGATGTAATCTTCTTTTGTAAGAGGTGCCATAAATTTCCTGTAAGGGAAGCGACCTCTGGCAACAAGCTCAGCTACAGAGATTCCAGCTGGTGCTATAGAATCCTGTGGAAGTAATCCTATGGACTTGGCAATGTCCTTGCTTCTAATGCAATTGATAGACTTGTCGTCTAGGAGAATCGAGCCGGATTTTGGAGCCAAAAGTCTGCAGAAGGTTTTAAGCATAGTAGACTTGCCACTTCCATTTGAACCGAGAATGACACTGATTTTATTTTCTGGAATTTTCATATTCACAGAGTTTAATATGATATCGTCGCCATATCCGGCAACTAAATTTTCAGCTTTAAGAGAATGGGCTTTCACTAAATTACGCCTCCTTTATTTTGTCTGATTAGAAGATATACAAGGTATGGAGCTCCTAGAAGTCCAGTAACAATTCCAACTGGATATCTAGTTGGAAGGAGATTTTGTCCAATAAAGTCTCCTGCTATTACAAGAATTGCTCCAATTAATGCTGAGGACGTGTAGTTGGTTTGGTTGTTTGAACATATACGGGTCGCAATTGGTCCAGATAAAAAAGCAATTGAAGCAATTGGACCAGAGATTGAGGTAGCAAATGCAATCAACACAACAGAGCAAAACATGAGGAGTGTTCTAACTACACTAACATTTACTCCTAGGATTGTGGCATATCGTTCGCCTAATTCCAGAGACCGGATACTTTGATTACAATAAATCATTATCGCAAAAGCAAGGATTACCACAATCACAAGGAGAGGTAGTGTATCTGTTGTGATTCCGTTGAGATTGCCTGCCATCCATCTCATGGCTGTTGGAACATCATATTCTGCAGCTCGCATTACCATCCAGTTTATAAGGGCTGTAAAGAATGCCTGGGCCCCAATACCTGTGAGAATAAGCCTGCTGTTAGAAAATCCATTTTTACAGGATAGCTTGTAGATTGTAAACGCTGCAAGTAATCCGGCAACAACGGAGATGATAGAGACAATCCCTCTGTTTAGATTCAAAAATAAAATACAGAAAACTGCAGCTACTGTTGATCCAGAGGAAACTCCGATAATATCAGGGCTTGCCAGTGGATTGCCAAGAAGGGTCTGAAATGTGTTTCCTGCAATGGCAAAGGCAATTCCGCAAAAAATACCTGCTATAGTTCGAGGTAACCTAAGCTTCATTATGATATAGTTGTTTTCACCATTTAAAATGATGCTTACTACTTCGGCAAGAGTATAGTTTTTCTCGCCAATTGTAACATTGAGACAAACAAGTATTGCAAGGATAACAAACATTATAAAGATTGCAATATGGTAGTGTTTCTGTCTTTTTTTTATTCCGTGAAAAATGATTTCGTTTTTTATCATAAGCTCTGAAGCTTCGCCTTTCTAATAATGTAAATAAATACTGGAGCTCCAATAAGTGCTGTCATTATTCCAGACTCCAATTCACCTGGAGCGCCAAGGATTCGTCCAAGCACATCTGAGATAATAAGAATAGCACCACCATATATTCCACTTAGAATAATAAGTGGTTTGTGGCTGGATCCAATAGAAGAGCGGATAAGATGAGGAATCATAAGACCGATAAAGCTAATTGGTCCTGCTAGTGCTGTGGTGCAAGCACATAATAATACGCCACAAAGAGCTGCCAAAATTCTAGTACGACCAATGTTTAGTCCTAGAGCTATTGCAGTTTCTTCTGAAAGAAGCATTGTGTCCAGATTGTCTGATAGAAGAAAACTCACCACGATAGCCAAAACAGTGAATGGGAGAAGCAATAAGATGTCATCAGTAGATGTGCCGCCAATACTGCCTATCTGCCAAAATCTGAAGGATGTCATTACACTGGAATCTGGCATAACAATTATGCTTATAAGACTGGATAGAGCGGTGCTAATAGCTGCCCCAGAAATAGCAAGCTTAATTGGCGTGGCCCCACTATAACCAAGACTTGCCAGACGATAAACAAATATGGAAGTGAGGAGCGCCCCTACAAAGGCAAGTCCAATATATGATAGCTTGGATTGAATATTAAAAAATGATATTCCAAATACTATAAAAAGGGAGGCACCAGTGTTAACCCCGAGTATACTTGGATCAGCTATTGGGTTTCTGGTAATAGACTGCATCAATACACCAGAAATGCTAAGAGACGCACCAGCTATAATTCCAAAGAGTGTGCGAGGTAGTCGTGCCTGAACTACATTCACATTGTAGTCTTCAAGATTTCTGCCAAGTAATGCATCTATAACATCAGGTAAACCTACGGATTTTGCTCCGTAGGTTATTGACAAGATAACTGATATAAACAGTAATAATATTCCTATTAAAGTTATTGTTTTAATCTTATTATTTTGCTTCAATTTTTTGTGCTGCCTCATTTAATACTTTAAGATAATCATCAACTGCATATGGTATAGAGAGAATTGATGGAGTTGTTGCTGCTGCTAAGGCTGTTGTTGAATCAATTAATACAACTGCACCATTTTTTACAGCAGGAATCTGGCTCATAAGTGGGTCGGCCTGAAGTGCTTCCAAAAGTCCTTTATCACCATACACAACCATAATATCTACGTCATTTAACATATCTGTTTTTTCTCGTGAAATAGTTACCGAGAAATCATCAGAAGTCTCTGCCAAAGAAAGAATGCTTTCTGGAGTAGCCAAGCCTAAATCATTAAGATAAGAAGCTCGTGGGTCATTTGGAAGATATGCATAAAATGTACTCATATCATCTTGTGATATCCAGAAGTAACCAGCAGTTTTTCCTTCAAGGTCAGGGTAGTCAGCAAGCTTTTCTGCAATCAATGCATCAGTCTGTTCTACAAGCTTTTCACCATCTTCTTTAAGTCCCATTGCAGTAGCGTTTGTAATAGTTTGTTCACGCCAGTTTGTCTTCCATGCAACTTCCAAGAAAGGAACAACAGGAGCAATTTCAGAAAGAAGATTATATTCCTCTTCGGTGAATCCAGAGTAAGAAGCAATGATAACATCTGGTTCACAGGCAGCAATGGCTTCGTAATCCCAACCAGTTTCATCATTGAAAACATTTGGAGAAGTTTCACCTAAATTTTTGAAAGCATCATCAGTCCAAGGATGAAGTTTATTTTCAGTCATAAGACCATAATTTGCTGCAGACACACCAACTGGAACTACACCAAGTGCAAGTGTTGTATCTTGATTAGCCCATCCAAGGTTTACAATTCGTTCAGGCTTACTTTCAATAACTGTCTCACCAAAAGCGTGTTTAATAGTAAGTGGAAACTGAGTATCAGCTTCTGCTGTTGTCTCAGAAGTAGCTGTTTCTGCTTTCTGTGATGTAGAACCGCAACCAATAAATGATGCAAAAATCGAAGTAGATAACAATAAAGCTAGTAATGGTTTTTTCATTAAAATTAATCCTCCATATCTTATCTATCTAAAGTTAGAATCAACTAACAATGTGAAAGAAATTTACCATAGGAAGTTAGTCATGTCAAACATCACGACTGATTTAAGAATTTCTGCACCCGATTCAGTAGGAAACATATCTCAAACAAAAGATTTTTGAAAAGAGTAGGGCAGTAATCAGAAAATAATGAAATTGAAAGAAGTTCTTGGAAGAATAGTGACTATCGTTCAACCTAATTGAGCCAAAACTTGTTAAGTCGAATTATCTATTTCTGGTTGATGCAGATTGTTTTCTGAATGCTGATGGCGTCATGCCTGTATGTTTCTTAAACTGTCGAATATAGTGTTCGGCAGTATCATATCCAATTGCCTCTGCTATTGTTGCTACAGACATAGTAGAGTTTGCAAGCAAATCCTGTGAGTGTTCTATTCTTACAGTTCTAAGAATCTCAGTGTAATTCATGCCAGTCAATTCCTTTATCAAACGCGAGGTATATTCATTTGAGTAATGGAACTTCTTAGCCAAATCTGAAAGAGTAATCTCTTTATAATTCTCCTGAATGTATTGAATAAGAGCGTATCTTTGAACATCAACTCTACTGTCGAACAAGGGCATTTGTACTGATTCAGAGTAGTTTCTGATAATCATGTAAAAATCTAATAGCAGAGTATTGGTTATTGCTTGATAGTAGTATTCTTGTTTGTTTGTGCTTTCCGCCAACATCCATATAAAAGATACATTTAAGGACTCGTCACTTCCGGTTCTAAACATAATATAATCATTTGCTTTTTTAGCGTAGATATTGTTTAGAAAGAATGATGAAAGAATATTTGGTGTATTCAAAAAGCCATAAAACATGGAGTGTAAAGTATCTTTTCTAAGCATAATATTGATGGCAATTGTGTCGTCAAAAATGGAAATAGAATGCTTAATACCTGGAGGAATAATACAAAAATCCCCTGTTCGCATATTGATAGTGCTTCCTGATATTTCCTGGGTGCATTGTCCATCAAAAATATAAGTGATTTCAAAGAAAGTATGACTATGTTCAATGGCAGGACTATATCTTTCGTGCTTCTGCACAACAATACTGTCGTTATTTGACAAGTCAAAGAAAAATGAATCCTCGAAAACTTCGGGAATGGTTTCCTCTATTTCCAAAATCAACAAATGCTTTTTGAAAACCTCGTCCATATTCAGATTAGCAAGAAACTTGTTAAGTTCTTTCTGATTGCTTCTTGCTAAGTAATATTCTTTATAGAATTTTTCTGTTTCCGTCATATCGTAGATATGCTGTCTTAATGCTTTTGCGTCCATGAAGATGATGATAGCTCAAAAAGGGTTCTATGTCAAAAAAAATCAAAAATATATTTCATATAATCCATATACATCAAAATAGGTCAATATAGTTGCACAATATTGTTAATTATTAAAGGGCAAAAATGATTCTATAATCAACCTGCAAGTTAAGTAAGGAGAAAGGTGTTGATGATTATGAGTGAACCAATACTTGAAATGAAAAATATTTCAAAAAGGTTTGGTAGCGTTATAGCCCTAGATGATGTTTCACTTACAGTTTATCCAGGTGAGGTAAGAGGTCTTATTGGAGAAAACGGTTCGGGAAAATCAACTATATCCTCTATAGCAGCTGGTATGCAGAAGGCAAATGAGGGACAGATGATTTTCAAGAACAAAGAGTGGAATCCAGAGAGCATGATAGATGCCTTAACGGGTGGAATTGGTATGGTTGTTCAGGAAAGCGGTACTATTGCTGGAATAACTGTAGCGGAAAACATTTTCTTAGCAGAGTTAAAGCTTTTTAAAAATAAGTTTGGACTTGTTGATAAGAAAAAGCTTTATGAAGAAGCTGGTAAAGTATTACAGGAAATTGGAATCAAAAATGTAAAGGCTAGTGACTTAATGGGAAGTCTTGATTTCCAGGAAAGAAAGCTTGTTGAAATTGCGAAAGTCATGATGAAAAAGCCTGACATTTTAGTAATAGATGAGACTAGTACAGCATTGTCACATGATGGAAGAACATTGATGTATGGACTTATCAAAAGACTTAAAAGAGAGAATAAATCAGTTATTTTTATTTCCCACGATTTAGAAGAAATCACTACTGTTTGCGATACATTGACAGTGCTTCGTGATGGTAAGTTGATTAGAACATTTGAAAAAGAAGAATTCGATGACGATTTAATCCGAACAAGCATGATCGGACGTGAGCTTCAGGGGGATTATTACAGAACTGACTTCGAAGCTACTTCTCAGGAAGAGGTTGCATTAGAAGGTAAGAATATCAATTACGGCGACAAATTAAAGAATGTTAACATCAGTCTCCACAAAGGCGAGATAGTTGGAATCGGGGGCCTTTCAACATGTGGAATGCACTATTTAGGGGAAGCTCTTTTCGGAGCATTGGAACTTGATGTTGGACAGGTGATTACAGAATCTGGCAAGGAAATCAAAAGCTGTCATAATGCTGTATCTCAAAAGATTGGATATGTATCAAAGGACAGAGATACAAAGTCCCTTTGTTTGGAAGCCAGCATTAAAGACAACATCGCTATTGCAGGAATGAATATTTTCAAAAATAACGCTGGCATGATTACAGAAAAGAATGAGAAGGATTATGTGCAGAAACAGGTTAATGATCTTTCCATAAAGTGTAGCGATATGAATCAGCAGGTGAGCCAGTTATCTGGTGGAAACAAGCAGAAGGTTGTTTTTGGAAAATGGATTGGATGCGACAGTGAAATTCTCATTCTAGATTGTCCAACACGTGGCGTTGACATCGGCGTAAAACAGGCTATGTACCAGCTGATGATAAAGCTTAAAAAACAGGGAAAAGCAATTCTTATGATAAGTGAAGAGCTTCCAGAATTGTTGGGAATGAGCGATAGAGTCCTGATTATGAAGGACGGAGAAATAACAAAAGAATTCAATCGTAGCAAAGATTTGTCTGAAGCAGACGTTATTGGCTACATGATATAGGAGGTACGCTGTGAGTAAACTTAAGAAATTCAAAAATACTCAAATGCTTATAGCTACATTGCCATTGGTAGCGCTTATTGCTTTGTTTTTTATCTTTTGCGGAGTTATTCAAACATACGGCTATAGGCTTGATATGTATTTACAAATCGTTTTCAACGAGGCGGTAGTTCTTGCGGTTGTAGCAACAGGAGCAATTTTTATTTATACCTTAGGAACATTTGATATCAGCCTTGGTGCATCTACTCTTTTTGCAGCGACCCTTGGTGTTACAGTTTACAACAAGACAGAAAGCCTTGCGCTTATGATTCTTGTTTTGTTTGCAACAGGTATTGCATGCTCATTGTTTAATTCAGTTTTGGCATCAGTATTTAACATACCTGCATTCGTAACAACTGTTGCTATGATGTCAGTTTTGTCTGCAATAGCATCTCAGATTATTACAACAGATGGTGGTGCTCTCGGTGGAATCAGTATTCCTTCAAGCGTTGTAAAGCCTTATTCAGGAATCGGATTTAAAGCAATGCTCTTAATTATATATTTTGCAGTTTGTTTCTATGTTTTCCAGTTAACAAAAACTGGTAGAAGAATGAAGTTTATAGGTGGTAATCCACTATGTGCTTCACTTACAGGAATTAAAGCAAACAAGTATACAATTATCGCATTTACGATGGCAGGAATTGGTGTAGGTCTCGGGGCATTTCTTACTCTTACCTATACACCATCAGTTACAACACAAACAGCATCAAGCATTGGAATGAATATTTTTATTGCAATTGTATTTGGAGGAATGCCTATTTCAGGTGGCCCTCGTTCAAAAATCTATGCAGCCTTGGTTGGTGGATTTTCCTACATGCTACTGAACGACATTTTGGAAATTGTTATTGATAGTAGCGCGGCATATGGAATTACTCAGGTGATATCTGCTTTATTCTTTATGGCAGTTGTATACATAACAAGTATGAACTACCGTACTCAGGCATTGCCAAGATAAAGGTACCAACTGCTTTGGCAGTTAGAAATAATGGTTAATTATGGAGGGATTTGAAGATGAAAAAAAGATTTGCAAAACTCATTAGCTTAGCACTTGTTGGTGTAATGAGCGCTGGTGTTTTGGCAGGATGCGGAAATTCTAATGACACAGCATCTGCATCAAAGGACGGGGTTAAAATTGGTGTCCTAGTAGCTGATGTAAGTGGTGAGGAAGCTCTTGGTTTCAGAAACTATTATGAAGAGTATATTCAGAACAACTATGACGTTACTTTCGAATATACAGATGCTCTTGAAAGTGCAGAAGATGAGAAGGCTGCAATTGAGAAGTTTGCATCTAAGGGATATGACGCAATCATTTCTCTTTCAAGCTCAGATAGAGCACAGCAGATTGAGACATGTGAAGAATATGGTGTTTACTATGCAATTGCATCTGGTGTTCTTGATGATGAGCAGTACGAACAGTACAAGGGTTATGAGCATTTTGTAGGTCAGATTGGACCATCAAACGAAACAGAGTTTGAAGCTGGAAAGGCTATGGGGGAGTACTACAAGGAGCAGGGAATTAGCACAGTTGCAATTTACGGTGCATTCATTCCAAACCCAATGCATGTATATCGTGCAGCAGGAATCATTGCAGGACTTGGTGACACATACGGTGGAACAGATGATATGAATGGTATGATCGGTCAGATTTTTGGAGACCAGGCTGTTGATCCATCAAAGATTGAAGGTGATGTAGAGGTAGTTGCATATCTTCAGGGATATGGTGATACAACTACAGATGAGCTTAATGCGGCAATCCAGAAGGCTCCAGAAGCTTTCTTATCAGTTGGTATGGCTACAACATTCTTTGCTCAGACATTAGCTCAGAATGATATTCAGTTTGCTGATATTGATTCATTTACAGAAATGAATTTGGATTCTATGACAAATGGAACACTTACATATCTTGCTGGTAAGTATTCTTCATCAATTGGACCTGTATTTGCACTTGTTATGAATGCAGTAAATGGAAATGTAATCCGTGACAATGATGGAAATGCAGTTTCATTAAGCCAGGGATACCTTGTAGCAACAGATGTTGATTCGTTCAACGAATATTATGTAACAGACAACGGAGATACACCAATTTTTGATAAGGAATCACTTGATACAATCATCGGTGATGCAGTTACTTATGATGATGTAAAGGCTCTTGTAGAGTCAAAATAGTTTTTTGGAGGCAATTATGAGCACCCTTAAGAAGATAATACATTCATTGGCAATACCCGTTTTAGTAGCAGCAATACTTGAGGGACTTTGCCTTACACAGGGACAAAATATTATTACAAATGCAAAGAGTTTTGATAATTTTGTTGTTTACACAGCAATTGTCATGATTACAACAATGGCTCTTTCTATAAATCTAAATAGTGGACGATTTGATTTTTCACTTGGTTCAATGGCAGCGCTTTCATCAGTAATTGGAGCTGAAATAACATATTCAGCTCTTGCTGGTGGAAAGGGCTCTGCAGTGATGATGCTTATTGTAACAGTAGCTGTGGGATGCTTATTGGGATTAATCTCAGGAGCTATCTACGTTGCACTGCGTTTACCACCTATTATCACATCACTTGGTGTGACTCTTATTTACGAGGGAATCATGTACACAATCACAAGTGGAAAATACCTTATGAAAGAGGTACAGAATTCATCTATGTCCGCTTTTGCTAATACTTGGGTTTATGCATTTATTATCATTCTTGTGGTGCTCATATTTATGGTTGTTGTATTTGAAAAGACAACATTCGGATATGATTACGCAGCTCTGAAAAGTGGACAGAAGGTTTCAATAAACACTGGTATTAACGAAGTGAAAAATGCGCTGATCTGCTATGGAATATGCGGAGCATTAATGGGACTTGTAGGATTTTTAAATGCTGCAAGAAACACAACAATCAATGGTGGACAGCTAAACTTCGGAAGTATTGCAATCATGTTTACAGCATTTCTTCCAATGTTTATTGGTGGATATATCAGCCAGTACTGCAATGAAAAGATGGGATTCTTGCTTGCAGCAGTTTGTATGTCACTTTTGAATTCCACATTTGCTGTTTTTTCAAATCAAGTAACTGCTTCTATGCAATCAATTATAAATGCCGTACTTCTAGTGGTATTTTTGATTTATTTAAACAATATAAACGTGATAAAGAGATTATTTAAAAGATGAGAAATGAAAAATTATTGAAAACAGCTTTAGGCTTATTGCCAAAGCTAATTTATAAGGATATAACTCCTGTAAATATGACTGAGTGCAAGTATCTTTCAAAGGGAGATAGCATAATAATAGATTTTGGTGATCATCAGGTGGGAAGATTAGCTTTCGATTTGAAATCTGTCGGTTCTCATGCCGATGCACCTGCTTTTCTCAAAATTCATTTTGCAGAAAGAGAAATCGAGTTATACGAGAATCCTGCTGAATACAAAGGATGGATAAGTGCATCATGGATTGAGGAGGAACAGATTCACGTAGATGTTATTCCATCAAGAGTGTCACTAGAAAGAAGATATTCATTTAGATATGTAAAAATTGAAGTTTTAGATATAAGTGATAAATTCAAGCTTTATTTGGACAATGTGGTGTGCACTAGCGAATCTTCAGCTGACGATTCTAAGCTTGTTCCACTTAATTCTGATAATCAGTTACACAAGGATCTTGATAGAGTTGCTATCAAAACTCTTCATGATTGTATGCAGCTGGTTTTTGAAGATGGACCAAAGAGAGATAGACGTCTTTGGATTGGCGATTTAAGAATGCAAGCATTGGCTAATTATGAGACATATCGTAATTACGATTTAGTAAAGGAGTGCCTGTATCTTTTTGGGGCTCTTACGAACGATGAGGATAGAGTGGGAGCATGCATATTCCTTGAACCAGAGCCAGAGGTGGATGACACTTTCATGTTTGATTACTCATTGTTATTTATTAATACATTATTGGACTATTACAGACAAACAGGAGATGATTCGGCTGTAAATGATTTGTGGCATGTATGTAAAAGACAAATTGAACTGGCAAAAGAAAATCTTGATGAAAACTATGTTGTAAGGGATTCCGAAAAGCTAGGTTGGTGCTTTGTAGATTGGAACCTCATGCTTAACAAGCAGGCTAGTGCCCAGGGAATATTCCTTTATGCTTTGGAGGCAGCAATTGAGCTTGCTCAGATTACAGGAGATGTAATGGCAGAAGAAGAGTATGCCCAGGATTATCTCAAATTAAAATCAGCAGCTAATAGCTTTTTATTTGATGAGGAAAAGAAGCTATATGTTTCTGGTACAGACCGACAGGTATCCTATGCATCTCAGGTATGGATGATTCTTGGTGGAGCTGTAGAAGGAAATGGCGCTGTTAAGCTTATTGAGCGTTTGCGTCAGGAAGAAAGTGCTCTAACAATGGTTACACCATACATGTTCCATAACTTTATAGAAGCTTTGATTATGATTGGTGAAAAGAATCAGGCTTTAAAGGAAATGGAAGAATACTGGGGTGGAATGCTTAAGGAAGGGGCAGATACATTCTGGGAATTGTACAATCCTAAGAATCCAAATGAGTCTCCTTATGGCGGAACAATAGTTAACAGCTATTGTCACGCATGGAGCTGTGGCCCAACATATTTCTTAAGAAAATATTTTTGTAATTAATGAGGTTATAAATGTCAAAGATTGATTTTAAGGGGAATCCCTTTTATTTAGATGATGAGGCTGTAGAGTGGATTGAATCTACTTTTAGCGAGATGTCACTCGAGGATAAGTGTGGACAGGTATTCTGTCCAATGGGATTCAGCAGTGATGATGGAGTCCTCAACCACATTGTAGGAGATATAAAGGTAGGGGGTATGATGTATCGAAGTGGCAGAGCCGAGGAGATACAGAACACTCACAGAAAAATTCAATCAATCGCCAAGGTTCCACTTCTTCTTGCTGCCAATACTGAGGCAGGAGGAGATGGTTTGGCTTTTGAGGGAACATCCTTTGGAAAGCCTATGGCAGTAGCTGCAACAGCAGATAGCGAATATGGCTACAAAATGGGATATGTGGCCTGCAAAGAAGGTGCAGCTCTTGGTATGAATTGGTCTTTTGCACCAATCGTTGATATTAACAAGGAGTTTCACAATCCAATTACAAATGTAAGAACATTTGGAGACAATCCACAGATGGTGGTTGACTTTGCTTCTAGGTACATGGATGGTGCTGATGAGAATAATGTGGCAGTTGCTATCAAACATTTCCCAGGAGATGGTATCGATGAGCGAGATCAACATATTCTTACAAGCATAAATAGCCTTTCTGTAGAGGAATGGGATGAGACCTTTGGATATGTATATAAGTCACTCATTGATAAGGGGGCTAAGACAGTTATGGTTGGCCATATAGCTTGCCCTGCCTATGTTCGTAAATACGATAATGGTGCTTCAAGAGAAAAACAGTTACTTCCTGCATCATTGTCTTATGAATTACTTACCAAATTGCTTAGACAGCAGCTGGGATTTAATGGCTTGATTTCTACAGATGCTACACCTATGGTTGGATTTACAGCTGCTATGAAGAGGGAACTTGCAATTCCTACTGCTATCCAAAATGGATGTGACATGATTCTTTTCAATAAGAGCTTAGAAGAGGATTATGGATTCCTTATGAATGGTGTGAAAAATGGAATCCTTAAGGAAGAAAGATTAGACGAAGCAGTTCTTAGAATACTTGCTACAAAGGCTTCTTTAGGTCTTCACAAAAAGCAGGCAGAAGGAACTCTTGTGCCAGGCAAAGATGCTTTGGCTGTAGTAGGTTGTGAAGAGCATAGAAAGATGGCTAAGGAAGTTGCAGATAAGGCTATCACACTCGTAAGAGATGAGGAAAGTTTACTTCCACTTTCTGCAAAAAAATATAAGCGCATTTATTTGAATGTTATCGATAGAAATGATGATCCAAATAGCGATTTTGTAAAGATGTGGAAGGAAAAACTAGAAGAAGAAGGCTTTGAAGTCAAGGTTAGAGACAGACGTACTCGAATTTCTGTAATGGATTTTGCAGATCCAAGCAGAATGACTCCAGAAAAGCAGGCTCTTATGAATGAAATGTACAGAAGCGTTGCAGATATGAAGGCTGATTATGATTTATATCTGTATGTATGCAACATGGAGAATGCATCAAATAATACAACACTCAGACTAAACTGGAACGTATTGTTTGGACTGGGAGATGACGCTCCATGGCATGCCAGCGAAATTCCTATGCTTATGGTTTCTACAGCATACCCATATCATCTGTTTGATGCACCAATGATGAAAACATATATCAATACTTATAGTGGCAATGAGGAATTTGTTACTGCCTGTATTGATAAACTTATGGGCCGCTCAAGCTTCAAAGGAATCAGCCCGGTAGACCCACTGTGTGGAAAGGACTATATATAAAATGGAAATCAAGGGAATTATATTTGATTTAGATGGTGTTATTTGCAGCACTGATGAATATCATTATCAGGCCTGGAAGAAAATGGCTGACCATGAGGGGATTTATTTTGATAGAAAAATAAATGAAAGACTTCGTGGTGTTTCCAGAGCTGCCAGCCTGGAGATAATTCTGGAGAAAGCTGACAGGCAGTATTCAGATGAAGAAAAGCTTGAGATGATGACAAAGAAAAATGATTTATATAAAGAGCTTTTGTCATCAATGACAGAAAGGGATGTATCGTCAGAGGTGATTGATACTTTAAATGCACTTAGAGCAAAAGGTTTAAAGCTTGCTATTGGTTCATCATCCCAAAACACTAAGTTGATTTTAAGCCGCATTGGTCTTTTGGATTTCTTTGATGGGATATCTGATGGAACAATAATTTCTCAGTCAAAGCCTAATCCAGAGGTTTTCATTAAGGCTGCCGGTATTCTTCAATTAAGGAATGAAAATTGTTTTGTTGTTGAAGATGCCGAAGCTGGAATTGACGCAGCAGTAGCTGGTGGATTTCACAGCATAGGAATAGGTAGTGCTAGCAGTTATGACAAGGCAGAATATAAAATAAATAGCTTTAGAGAGATTATCGATCTAGTATAAGTGGATAGTCTGTAGGATATTTAGCTATCTATGTTTTTATTATTCCTGTACTCCAATGGGGTACAGGAATATTTTTCTTTAAATAATTTCGAGTAATAGCTTTGGTTTGAAAAGCTAAAAAAATCTGATATTTCTTCTATAGTTGCATTTGAATAAAGCAGCAATTGAGTGCTTCTTTGTAGTTTTATGTTATTAATGTAATCAGGAATAGCAACCCCAACCTCTTTTCTAAAGCATTTAGAAAGCCAACGCCCAGAAACATTACATATGTCTGCCAGTATAGATAAGTTTAATTTTTTTTGCACATGAGAATTTATATAAGACACACAATTGGAAATCATAGGTGAATAACCTTTCTCAACTGTGGCATGGTTATTTACAACTTCTGAGATGGCGGCAATAAGCTCTACATAATAAGGTCTCACATCAAAATAAGTTGGCGCTGAGTCAACCCTCTGACATATTATTTCAGCAATCACATTTACAGCATCTTCTCCAACACCACTACGGATTGCTTCCTGACAAATCTTGTTGGCGACTACCATAAAAACATATTTTGTTTGGCGATCGTGATCCAAGGACATTTTCGTAAAGGAATACTGATTTGGTTCTGAAAACTTTTTAAATAAGTCTTCCATGACTGGAATTCCATCCATGGCGAAGTAAGAGTATAAGTCGTTATTAATGGATTCAGGGCTACTGTAATTCTTATCCTCGGTATCAAGATTATTAACTTCTAGAAGCGATAGGAGATTTTGTAAAGGCTCTTTCGATGCAATTATTTCATCAACTAAAATATTAGATTTGTCCAGCTCTTTGGCAGTGTTTATAAAGTAAGCTAAACAAAGTGCATTTTTTAATTCTTCTATGGAAATAAGCTTGCTTTGTTTTATGTTTAACTTAATTGCTTCCTTGTCCTTGCTATATGGCTTTCCAAAGAAAAAGTGATTTATAAATTCATCACTATGCTCTTGAGGCAAACAGGGACCAAGAATTAAAAAACTATAATCGGATAGCTTTGAAATGGCAATAAAAATAGATGGTTCTTCAATGATTATTAGTGGGGTATTTATATCGTGTCCCTCATTATTAAATCTTGAGACTACATATTTCATCAAACTAGGCATAGGTATGTCTGGAATGAAATAAGAGATTTCGGTGTGAGTATTGTATATGCAAAATGGAATATTGATGGTAGATTGCAATGATTCTAAAAGTTGCATTCGATGTGACATAATAGTTTATCCTCTTTATGTACTATTTTAATAAATTATGTACAATTTTATTATTTCTATATATTTCTGTCAAATATAATAAATCCATAAAACAAAAGGAGGATAGGTATTTATGCTATTTAAAAAAGATTTTATGTTAGGTGCAGCAACAGCGGCTCATCAGGTAGAAGGAAACAATGTAGGTAGCGATTATTGGATTATGGAGAATCTTGAACATTCTGTTTTTGTAGAAAAATCTGGATTAGCCGTAGATCATTACAACAGATATGAAGAAGATATCGACTTGTTAAAGCGAGCAGGGCTTAATGCATATAGATTTTCCATTGAATGGGCAAGGATTGAGCCTGTAGAAGGTCAGTGGAATGAAAAGGAAATGGAGCACTATATTAAGGTGATTGACTACTGTCTTGCAAACGGAATTGAACCGGTAGTTACCTATCATCATTTCTCGTCACCAGCATGGCTAATAACTAAGGGTGGCTGGGAATCGACAGATGTGGTTAGATATTTTGAAAGATATGCCAAATATGTAACAGAACATGTTGCAGGTAAAGTTAAATATGTATGCACAATTAATGAAGCAAATATGCGTCTTCAGATGGCCTTTTTAATTAAGGATATTACGGAAAGAATGTCTAAGCAGTCAGAAATTCAAAATCAGGAAGGTTCAGTACAGGTTGGAGTAAATCTTTCTCAGAATCAATCACAGATGATGATGTCTATGATGGAAACAGCAAAAGCATTTAATATAGATGATCCTAGAAAGGTAGCAAATTTCGTTTCACAAGCTAGTGAAGAAGGAGATTTGCTTGTAATGAAAGCCCATAATGCTGCACGAAATGCAATTAAATCAGTTGATCCTAGTATACAGGTTGGGTTGACCCTTTCTCTTCATGATATCCAATGTGTAGATGGTGGTGAAGAGAACGCAAAGAAAGCATGGGATGATGAATTCACACACTATCTTCCATATATTGAAAAGGACGATTTCCTTGGAGTTCAGTGTTATACAAGAAAGATATTTGACGAAAATGGTGCAAATTCTTCGTTTGAAACAGGGACTAAAACACAGATGGGCTATGAGGATTATCCTGCAGGAATAGTAAATGTTGTTAGAAGATGTGCTGAAGAATTCAAAGGCACTATTATCGTTACTGAAAATGGAATAGCAACATCGGATGATGAAAGAAGATGTGAGTTTATAAAAGAAGCATTGACAGGACTTAATGATTGCATTACCGAGGGCATTAAATTAAAGGGCTATTTTGCATGGTCATTATTAGATAATTTTGAGTGGCAAAAGGGCTTTTCAATGACCTTTGGATTAATATCAGTTGACAGAAATACAATGGAAAGAACACCAAAAAAGAGTCTTAAAGTTCTTGGCAGCTTTATGGAAAAGTAGTGAGGTTTATAATGACAGAAAATTTAACATCTAACGTAGAAAAAAAGGATATCTATAGAAAAGCAAAGAATTGGCAAATAGCACTTACAACAATAAATTCAGGTGGAGCAATGTGTTTTTACATGCTCTTAACATATGCAAGTTATGTGGCCAATGTTGGTTATGGAATTGCAACTGCACTTGTTGGTTTTTTGTTGACAGCGACAAGAATATTTGATGGATTCATTAATCCGTTTATAGCAATGTTAATAGATAAGACTATGACAAAATATGGAAAAATTCGCTTATTCTTGCTGGCAGGTTGGGGTTTAGAAAGTTTGGCAATCTTTATGCTCTATATATGGTGCTCAGGAAAAGGCCATGGAATTGTTTTGTTTACAATGATGTATTTAGTTTACATTGTGGGATACACAATGAACAATGTTGCAGGTATGATAGCTGGACCTGTTATGACAAATGATCCAAACCAAAGACCAATCGTTGGTGTGTGGGGAACGGTATATAATTATTTCGCACCAATGATAATGACTGTATTTTTTACTGTTGTTTTACTCCCTAGATACAATAATGAATATACAGTAGAGATGCTTGCAGCATGTGCGACAGTGACAATTGTTATATCATTCGTATTTACGATACTTGCTTGTATTGGTATATCAGAGGCTGATAAGCCAGAAAACTTTGGAACAGATAGCCAGGGCGCAAGCGAAAAGGTAAAAGTAAAAGATATGATAAAGCTGTTGAAATCAAACAAGGCTTTGCAGATGTACATTGTAGCAGGAGCTACTGATAAGCTTGCACAGCAGACTGCTAGTCAATCTATTATTACCACAATGCTATTTGGTATATTGATTGGAAATATGCAATTATCAACAATACTGAATGTAGTTGCAATGCTACCTTCAATCGCTTTTGCAATTTTTGGAGCAAAATATGCAGGTAAACATGGTAGCAAAGAAGCTCTTTATTTTTGGACAGGAATTTGTATGGCGTTTTCCATATTATTGGCAGCATTTATGTATATTGTTGATATGAGAAAAGTGACTGTTGAAATACTTCCAACTGCAGTATTTTTTGTAATTACATTATTAGTTAATGGCGCAAAGATGTGTGTAACA
Source organism: Pseudobutyrivibrio sp. 49 (assembly GCF_900100545.1). Lineage (GTDB taxonomy): Bacteria > Bacillota > Clostridia > Lachnospirales > Lachnospiraceae > Pseudobutyrivibrio. The sequence goes on along the minus strand of NZ_FNDP01000001.1, from coordinate 724,884 downwards.
ACAGCTACATCTTCTATGAGCGGGGATGTGATTGATTATGAAATGGCCAGTTCAGGAAAATATATGCCTGCAGTTGTTACAGGAACATATAACTTTTTTGATAGAATTCTTTCATCACTTGGAGCAGTTTTGGCAACTTCGCTAATAGCGTTAATCGGTTATACATCTACAATGCCACAGCCAACAGATACACCAAGTCTTGCAATTAAAAATATGACAATATTCATATATATTGGATTACCATTTATTGGCTGGATTTGTAATCTATTTGCAATGAAACTTTCTCCTATATCTAAAGAAGAAATGGTAAGGATTCAGGAAAAGATAGCAGAACAGAAAGCGAAAGTGAAATAAGAGTAATGAATAATTTAGCTGTTCAACAGATAATGATTGGATCTGCATGTAAAGATGAGAAGACAACGTTAAGTACTTTGAAACGAATAAAACAGGTTGGTTACGATGGAATAGAATTGAATCTATTTATGATTGAGAGTACACCATTTATAGTTCGATTACTTACAAAAATGGCAGGTATGCCGGTTGGTAAGGGGGCCAATATATATTGGCCCGATATGCTAAAGGAAAGTAGACTTAAAGCTACTAGTCTTCATGCCGATTTAGGAAGTTTGGAAAATAGAATTGATGAAGTTATTTCAAAGGCGAGAGAATTAGACACAAGTAAAATAGTAATAACTGGAATGTACAGATTTGATTATGGTAATTATGATGATGTAAAGTCTTTAGCAAAAAGATTGGACAAAGTAGGCTCGAGACTACATGAATCAGATTTGCAATTACTATATCACAACCATAATGTGGAATTTTTGAAGGTTGATAATAAATATACGGCATATGAAATGATACTTAAGGATACGGATCCTGATTTGGTTAAGGTAGAATTTGATTCATATTGGCCTGCAGAAGCTGGTGTTGATTTTATTCCATTGATGGAACAACTGGGGGAGCGATTGGTTCTTTATCACATTAACGATAGAGGGACAAGATTAAAAAAAGTTCCAATTGCTCCAATTCTTAAATCAGATTCAATAGAGTTAGGGCATGGTAATATGCCATTAAAAAGGATTCTTGGCTTGGACTGTATAAAAAATGTTGATGCAATTATTCTTGAGAGCCATAGAAATTGGGTCAACAATAATCCCATTGAATCTTTGGAGAAAAGTATAGCATTTTTGCAGGAGAATTATTCTAATGAACATTAGCGGAATACTAAAATCGAACTTAGTACATTGGATAGAACCAGAAAAGGAAATTGATACAGAAAAAAGACAAAGACCAAAGTGGGTGGAAAAGTCTTTTGATGTAAAAACTATAAATGGTAACGAGGAACTATTTATCACAGCCCATGGATGCTATGAGGCATACATTAATAATCATAGAATAGGAGACTTTGTTTTTGCTCCAGGTACATCTGAATATGAAAAGGAACTATATGTTCAAAGGTATAACGTCGCAGGTCTTTTGAGGAAAGGTAAAAATACTATTAAGGTATTGCTTGGAGATGGTTGGTATCGAAGTGCAGCAGGTGTTACTGGCGCAAGAAATCTTTTTGGAACCCATATAGGGCTTTTGGCGTGGATTTCTTCTAAAGATTCGATTATTGTGAAGACTGATAATACATGGGAGACTTATCCTCATTCTGAAATTGTGTCTGCGGATATGTGTCAGGGAGAAGTAATTGATTGTTCTAAAACCGTACAAGAAAACAAATCACATGTATACGAGAAGAACTATTCCTTTAACAATCTAATATTTACTGATAATCCTCATATTGTTGAGAAGGAAAGATTTAAGGGAAAGCAAATAAAAACTCCATCTGGAAAAACGGTCATAGATTTTGGTCAAAATATTGCAGGATATGTTCAGATGACATTTAATGCAAAGTCTGGTCAAAAAATCATATTGACTCATGGTGAAACTCTAGATGAAAATGGTGAGTTTACTATTGAAAATTTTCAACCTGGAGAACGTCACAAAGAAGGTGGTATTTTTCAAAGAGTTGAGTATACAGCTCATGATGGCAAAAATACTTACAAACCACATTTTTCTATTTTCGGATTCAGATATTGTTTAATAGAAACAGATATTTTATTAGAGGATGCAGTGTTTGAGGCAATTGCTGTGTATTCAGATATGGAAGAAACAGCAAGCTTTGAGTCAAGCAATGAAAAGCTAAATACTTTGTTCAAAAATGCAATGTGGAGCATGAAGGGAAATTTCTGCGATATACCAACGGATTGTCCGACTAGAGAAAGAGCAGGTTGGACTGGTGACGCAGGGATTTTCGTGAATACTGGTCTATATTTAATGGATTGTAGACGAATTTATGAAAAATGGCTGGCAAGTTGCAGAGCAAATCAATATAAATCTGGAGCTGTTAGAAATATCGTACCAAGAAACAATGAGGAAAGTTTCTTTGGAAAGATTTTATCTGCATCTGCTGGATGGGGAGATGCAATTATTATTGTTACACACACTTTGTATAAGAGATATGGTGAGCAGTCGATTATTCGTGAAAACTATGAGGCAATGAAAAAGTGGCTAATGTTTCTCAGAAAAAGAGCTAAAAAAGGCTGTATAAAAAAACTTCTTAGCGGCAGTTTAGACAGTTTTTATGACGTTACATCAGGACTTGATTATGGAGAATGGGCTGAACCAGATATAGAATTTGCAAGTGGAGTAGATATGAAAGGTAAGAGTGGAGTCGCAACTGCTTATTTAAGCTACTCTGCGAGGCTCTTAGCTGAAATGGCGGATATCATTGGAAAGCATGCAGATGCAAAAGAATTTTTGAAGATAAGCCAAGGAGCAAAAAAAGCATATCAGCACCGTTTTACTTCAAATGGCATCATTGAGTCTGATCGACAAAAGGATTATGTAAGGCCAATCGCTTTTGGGCTTTTAGATGAGAAAGATATTTGCATCAATGCTAAAAAACTAAATGCCTTAGTTGAAAAGATGGATTTTCATTTAAATACAGGCTTTTTATCGACACCTTTTTTATGCAAAGTACTTGCCGATAACGGTTATGTAGAAACTGCTTACAAGCTACTTTTGCAGGAAACAAAACCAAGTTGGTTGTACGAAGTAAGTCAAGGCGCTACAACTGTTTGGGAAACATGGGATGGAAAAGCATCCCAAAACCATTATAGCTACGGAGCAATTTGTGAGTGGCTGATAGAGGGCGTTTGTGGTCTAAAATACACATTTGACGAGTTAGTATTAAATCCACTACCAAGCAAACAGCTACAATATGCAAAAGTCTCTTATAAATCCGAAAAGGGAGTTATTAAAGTAGGTTGGCACTATGAGGATGATAAATGTCTTTATAGTGTAAAATTGCCTGATGGTTTATCTGGAAAATTGATAAAGCCTAATGGTGAAGAGGTAATAGTTCAAGGAAGCTATATTTGTGAATTATAATAGGATAAAAAAATCTGTCTTATCGCCCTGATCTAATTCTATATTCTTTAGGCGATAGACCATATTTGGCTTCGAAGATTCTGTAAAAGTAAGCAGAGTTTTCGTAGCCAATTTTTTTTTATGATTTTTTCTGTTGTAAGAGTAGTGTGTTGATTGGTGCTTTCTTTTTTGAAAAGAAGTACAATACCATTATACAAGTACAGAGGACACAAACATTGGACCGATTAACAGACTCGACAGGAGAACAAAGCGTTAAGCGAATCTATGGAGCTTTAAATATCAATGAATAAAAGTCAGGCCCGTAAAATCCTGGGATTGGATGGAACGGAAGATGAAAAGGAAGTAAAAAAGAAATATAGAAAGCACTAATCTTAAAATAGATGAGTTGTTAAATCGGTATGCTAAAGAAGGTTTTTAAAAATGTATTTATATATTGTAAAAGGAGAGAGTTAGACATGGCAAAAGTGATTACATATGATTAAAAAGAGCCTGCGGAACCGCAGGCTCAAATATTATCTACTTCAAAAGAAGAGCAGCAAGTCTATCATTATCCTCTGGATTCATGAAGCAGAAGCGAATGTAATTCTCGCCCAGATATGGGAAAGTAGAACAATCGCGAATCATGAGACTTTCTTTGATGCATCGGTCGAAGAGCTCCTGGCTGGTAAGACCATCTTCTAAAATGCGAAGAAGCATGAAGTTTCCATGTGGCCAGTAAGGCTTAAAACGTGTGCTCTTATCAAAAATATCGTATAAACGATTTCTTTCAGTCGCAATAAGATTACGAGTCTTTTCGATATATTCCTTATCTGAGAACATAAGCTTTCCAGCAACCACTGCGATGGAGTTAATTGTCCAAGGGTCCTTTCTCTGGTTGATTGTCTGCATCAAATCTGTGTTGGAACAGATTGCATAACCAAGACGAAGACCAGGGGCAGCAAAGAACTTTGAAGTGCCTCGAAGGATTGCAATGTTTGAATAAGTGCGTGTAAGAGTTACAGAAGAAACCTCATTGATGTTCTCAGCAAATTCAACATAAGTCTCATCCACCATAACAAAGATATCGCATTCCTTACATGCATCAAGAATCTTTCGCATATCATGATTATTGATTGCTGTTCCAGTAGGGTTGTTAGGATTGCAGATAACAAGCATATCAATATCTTCTGTAAGCTTGCTGATGAAATGGTCTACATCTAAAACAAAATCATTTTCTTCACGAAGAGGATAGTAGATGCTCTTTCCACCACCAAGGGCGATTTCTCTTTCATATTCTGAATAGGTTGGTCCGAGAATCAAAGCTTTTGTAGGCTTTTCAATCTGGATAAATAGAGAAATAAGCTCTGTGGAACCATTTCCTACGATGATGTTTTCTGTCTCTGTATTACAGTATTCCGCAATGCATTTTCTTAGCTCTACATAATCTCTGTCTGGATATGATGTGATGCAGTCGATATTTGCTGCGATTCCATCCTTAAGCTTAGGAGATATTCCAAGGGGATTAACATTTGCAGAAAAGCTAATGATGTCCTCTTTTTTGATGCCATAAATCTGCTCTATTTTTTCTAAATCACTTCCATGAAAATGATCCTTGTGCTTTATCATTGAAAGCCTCCTTAAAGGTTAAAATTTTCTTGCCTTATATAATAGCACTGAGTCTGTATTTTATCCATATTTTTGTTACCCAATACGTTTGAAAACACTATATGTTGTGCTATACTAATAAATAATATGCTTGGGTTAGTATTACCCACATGATAAAAGAGGAGAATGTTTTGAGAAAAAGAATCTATCGTATTTCCGAAGATAAATTCGACGACTTAAAACCAAATATTGAGTTTGAATCAGAGCAGATAGAAGAAACCTGCTTTATTAATGATGCCTTTTCGGGCAGCATATATTTTAAGAGTACAAATGATGTTAAGGCCAGAGGTGTTGTTTACTGTGATAATCCGTATGTACGAATTACCAATCCATGGTTTGATGGTGTCAGTGTTCGCATAGATTATCTTGTGGACGATTACAATTACAAAGCAGCAGAGTGTCTCAAGGGTAATTTTATTATTGTCACTGTGGGAATGGAAAAGAAGCTTCCATTTTCCATTACTTACGTAAAGCGTCCATTGTTATGCAGCACTGGACAGATTCGTTCCCTTCAGGAATATGCAGATTTTGCACAAAATCATTTTGCAGAAGCTGTTTCTTTATTTTATTCAGACAGATTCGCAGAATTTATTTCGGATCAGGATAAACGTACCAAGCTTCTTTACAGAGGCTTTAAAGCTGCACCTATCGCAGCTGTCAATGTAGATGAATTTTTGGTTTCTATTGGACTCAAAACGAAGATGACCTTCGATTTACAGGAGCGTCAGGATTCCTACTATGAGGTTGATAGTAATGTTAAGGGCGAAATAGAGATTAGCCGTTCTACATGGGGCTTTATAGATATTTCCGTTACCTGCGATGCGGATTTCATATCTGTTGAAAAGGAACATATTACAGGAGATTTCTTCCTTGGTTCTATTTTCAATATGAGCTACTACATCCATAAGGATAAAATGCACGCAGGTATTAACTTCGCAAAGATTTCCTTTGATTATCGTGATATCCACAAAGAGATTACTGTCCTTGCCACAGCCGACAAAGAAGGTGTTTCTTTAGAATCAGAGGAGTTTGCTCAGAACAAAAAGCTTTTGCAGGCATTTCGTTTATACGAAGATTTTCGATTGCGCAGGGTTACCACCAGTCAGTGGTGTGCTGACACCTTAGAGATTGTTAACAGTCTTCCAGAGGAGTCGGTTAATGATAATTTTATTCTTTTGGTAAAAGCATTTTTATATGTTACTAATAATCAAAAGCAGGAAGCTTTATGGATTATTCAGGATTTAAAGCGCAGCATAGAAGATAAGGGTAGCAGAGAGTGGGCCTTCCTTCTTTATGTATGCACACTTATCGAGCGAGAAGAGGATTATGTAGATCGTCTTACTGAAAATATTGAGGGTATTTTTAAAGAGCACAGGGATGATGTTCATATTTTCTGGTTCCTGTTGTTCCTTCGAAAGGAATATATTAAGAATCCTACAGCCAAGCTCAGAGAGATTTCTAAGTGGGTGGAGGCTGGCTGGGATACACCTCTTTTGTATATAGAGGCATACTATATTTTCCTACAGGATCCATACCTGATTTCATCTTTTGATGAGCTTACTATTAAGGTTTTGAACTGGGCTAAGAAGAAAAAGGCCATCACTAAAGATATGGCCATTCAGATGATTCATCTTCTTGAGACAGAGAGAAATTATAATCCAAAGGTATTGCCTATTTTGGATGAATGCTACGAAGTTTATCCAGACATGAAGCTGCTTTTAGCTATTGTCACTTATTTGTTAAAGGCGCCTTATGTTGAGCCAGAATTTTTGAAATGGTTTGGCATGGCTATTGAGGTTAATCTTCATGTGTCAGGAATTTTTGAGGCATATATGGAGGCTCTGCCAGCTTACTCAGTAGATAAGTTGCCACAGCTTCTTACTATGTTTTTCAAATATAACAGTAACTTATCCTACGATAAAAGAGCCTTGCTTTACGCCAACATTATCCTTCACAAGGATGAGGATTATGACACCTACGAGCATTATGAAAGTGCTATAGAAGCCTTTGCGTTAGAGCAACTTAAGCTTGGTCGTTTGGATGACAATTTGGCGGTATGTTACCAGCGCCTTTTGGAACTTGGTATTTTTGATAAGGAAGTTGCAAGACTTATTTCTGAGTTATCTTTTAAGAAAAAGCTGGCAGTTATTAACCCTGATATCAGACGTGTATTTCTCTATCAGGAAGAGTTTAAGGCACCTACCATTGCCAACATATCAGACCACAAAGCCTATATTAATTATATTGGCAGCAAGGGTGTGGTTCTTTTCGAGGATAATAATGGATATTTGTTTGTGGATGATGATGCATATTTTACAGAGGACATCATCAACACCGACGGATACACAGAAAAGCTAAAAGAGTTGTGTCCTCTTAACCTTACCTATGCATTAATGAGATTTGCAAACGGTAGTGGAACAAAGGATTATTCATCTGTCGATGCAGAAGCTGCAGAGCTTATCATGGAATCAAAGCAGATATCCGCAGAGTATCTTGATACTATTTATCCAAAGCTAATAGAGATTCTTCGTTTCAATAACAGAGAAGCATTTTTGGAAAAGCACTTTATGCAGGAGGCAGATCTAAAAGCACTGAGTGCCGAGGTTATTGCGTCTGTGCTTGAGGTCTTTATTCTCAGAAGTAAGTATGAGGAAGCTTTTTATATGCTTAGGCATACTAATTCTTCCTTACTCAAGCCTGCTGCAGCCACAAAGCTTTGCCAGTTTATGATTAACAAAGAACCTGAAAAATCAGAGGATTTCCTGATTCTTTTCACAGCAGGACTGATTTCACAGGGCTACATTCATACTGATATGATTCGTTACCTTGTGAAGTTCTTTGTGGGACCTACAGACTTAATGCTAAAAATCTATAATAGCGCTTTTGAAAAGGGCGAGGATGTAGTGGAATTTGGCGAGAGAATAATCACACAGGCACTCTACAGAGATTTCCTTTGCCCAGAGATTATGGATGTGTTTGATACTTACGTATCACGTAAAAATAACAAGATGGTTGTGGAAGCCTTCTTAAATTATCAGGCTCACGATTATCTTGCTAATCAGGCGGACACTCCAGAGAAGATTTTCGCCTACATTTACAACAGATTTAAGAAGGGGCTTAATGTATCAGAAAGTATGCGAATCGCCCTTTTAAAATATCTTTGCACAGGTACTGATTTAGATGAAGAGGATTACAACATGCTGGATATTCTTTTGGCAGATGCAATCCTTCGCAATCAGTACTTTGGATTCTTCGCAAAGTGCGATGAGAAGCTTAAGGTTAAATATCATCTTTATGACAAGCACTTTATAGAATTCAACACAGACAAGAGAAAGGCTGTTGATATTACATATTCAATTAATGGTGCACCAGCGGTCACTGAGGATATGATTGAAATGTACGATGGTCTTTATGTAAAACAGTTCATATTATTCTATGGTGATGAGCTTAAGTACGAAATTTATCGTGAGGATGTTTCTGACGAGCCTCTTCAGGCAAACACCTTCGTACTGAGCGATGAGCTGGAACAGACTGAGGGCAGATATGCTTTGATGAATAAAATATCTCGTCACAGCCTTTATAACGAGGTTTATGAGCTGGCAGAGGATGTAAAGATTTATCAGGGGCTTGATGCTGTTACCAGAGAACTATTTTCAACTATTTAAGGAGTATTATGGGAATATCAGAAGGTGCATATGTAGGAATTGACATTAGTTCAAGGAATACAGTGCTTAGCATTTACAATTCGAATATGGAAGAGCCTGCTACAATAAGCACCATTCTTGGCGAGGAAAACTACTCTATCCCAACTGTGCTTGCAAAGAGAATAGGTATGGGACAATGGTTCTTTGGAGAGGAAGCCATTAGAATGAGCAGATTAAAGGAAGCTGTTCTTGTGGAGGAGCTTTTTAATCTTGCGTTAAGAGATGGACAGGTAGTAATTGACTCCGAGAATTATGGAGCCAGAGATTTACTGGTTATCTTTTTCAAAAAGCTTTTTTCTATCCCAGGGCCAATGGCAGCTTTAAGTGACGTAGAGAAGCTTGTTATCTGTGTTCAGCAGATTAATTTAGAAGTTATGGAACTGATGAACTACGTGGCTTCGAAGATTGGCATAGACCAGAACCATGTAATGCTTATAGATAGAAGCGAATGTTTTTATTATTACGCCCTTTCTCAGAAACCAGAGCTCTTTTTATATAATGTTGCATTGTTTGATTACAGTGGTACAAATATGGTTTCTTGCACACTTCACCGCAATCAGACTACACGTCCTCAGATGATTTCTTTAAATGTAATCAATCATGGTGAAATCACTGATAACAGGGATGAGCTTTTTGATCAGGTTATTTCTGATACCTTTGGCAGTTCTCTTTACTCATCAGTATATCTTGTTGGAGATGGTTTTGATGGTGAGTGGATGAAGGTAAGCCTTTCACATCTATGTAAGGGTAGAAAGGTATTTCTTGGAAAGAATCTTTATTCAAAGGGGGCCTGCTACGGCGGTTATATAAAAGATGGAAAGAGAGATTGGCCATTCATCTACATTGGAGATAACGACCTAAAGCTTAATCTTTCAATCAAAATATTAGAAAACAACGTTATGAAGTTTTTCACTCTTATTGACGCCGGTGAAAGCTGGTACGATGTAAAGGGTGAATGCGAGGTTATCCTTGATGGAGAGCCTGAAATAGAATTTTTTATTCAACGTCCAGAATCGAGAGAAGCACATTCTGAGGTTTTGGAACTTACAGATATGCCAAAGAGAGAAAACAGAACTACACGTCTTCGTATTGAAGCACGCCCTGTTTCAGATGTGGCAGTTTCAATTACTATTACAGATCTTGGATTTGGAGAGATATCACCAGCTTCAGGCAAGAGCTGGGAACACACTATTACAACTGAGTAGGTATATATGAGCACATTAATTTACTGTCAAAATGCGTTATCTGCAACGCCATACTATATCGAAGAAGCTTCCCTTAATGTTTATTCTTTGGAGGAGCTTAGCTACTATATCCTTAACAATGTATATCTGCTTTCATCTAAATTGATGAGCCCAGAGCTTTGTAATTGGATTGGCAGGGAGTTAAAACAGCCAAAGCTTGCAGCTGAGTTACAGGGACTTGTGCAGAATAATGCACCCCTTCACATTTTTATTGGTCATATTCTGGGCTCCAATGGCTATGCTTCCAACAAAGAGATTAAGGATATTCTTGCTATTATATCTACCTTCGAGAACAAGTCAGAAGCTGAAAGAAAGAAGATGAGAGCTGACAGACTTATGGCAAAGGATAAGCTTGTTGATGCGATTTACGAGTACGAGACTCTTTTGGCAGACGATGTAGCAAAGAATATGCCAAAGGTAGTTGAGGGAGATGTTTATCATAATTTGGGTTGTGCATTTTCTCGATTATTCTTTTTCTCAGAAGCTATGAAATGCTTTGATGAGGCTTATAAAAGAAATCAAAAGAAGCAGAGCCTGTATTGTCTGCTTTATGCAGCAAGATGTGCAAAGGACAAGTTAGCCTTTGATCAGTACGTTACAAAGTATCTTGTTTCAAAAGAAGATGTGGATCAGGTGCTAAAAACAGTTTCAACTGCCACAGCAAATGAAAATATCCTGGAATTTGACAGAGTTGTTAATGAGTTGATAAATGACGATTATAAGAGGGAAGGAACAGTTAATGCTGTTAGCAGTGTAGTAAATAGCTGGAAAGACGAGTATATTAAGTATTGTAAAATATAATTTAGTAATTGTTGGGGAGATTTTACTATGGGATTTTTTACAAAACGAAAAAACAAAAGAGAAATCAGGGCCGCAAAGATTGATGATGCTTTTAACAGAGTCTACACTCAAATCGAAGGCATAGACAGTTGGGAAGACCCTAAGAAGCTGGAACACTATATTCTGGATTCCTGTGAGCAAATCATTGCATCTACCAAGGCAATGGAGCGCCAAAAAATGGAATATAGAATTGTTACCAGATATCTTCATGATATCAAGGCCATAGAGAATCTTCCAAAGGATACTGCTAAGGATTTGCGAAATACAGCTATACGTATTTGCGAATTGGAGCAGAACATCCTTGAGGCGAGAGCTATTACAAGAAACATTACGGATGAGCAATTCTCTGTAATTGCCGACGAGGAAGAGGATATGCCTGAAATTATAAACAGGTTTGCCTCTGATGAAATATATCAGTCTAAGCTTAAAAGAAGCCTTTCTTACCTGGAAGGTGAAAAGAGCCGTTGGGAGATTGAAAGAGAAGAACTGATTGCTCAGGGGCGTCTCTTTAAACGTATGGCGATAGCTGTTCTTACATCTTTTACCACTTTACTTATTTTGCTATATGTTATGTACAATGCGGTGGGAGCGGACATGTCCATTTGGATTTACGCAGTGCTTTTCATTTGTGCGGTTAGTGGTTTTGTAATTTTCCTTCGTCAAAATACTATAAATAAAGAATCCAGAGCAGCACTTATACGACTGAATCAGGCTATTAGCATGCTTAACGTAGAACGAATGAAGTACGTTAATGTAACTAATAGTATTGAATATTCAAAGGACAAATATTTTGTAAAAACAGCCGCTGAGCTTCAGTACGTTTGGGAGCAGTATCAGGATAAGGTACGTGACCAGCAGAGATATATACAAAATAATGATGATTTGGAGTTTTACAACGATAAGCTTGAAAGAATCTTGGGAAGCATTGGTTTGGCAGATGACAAGATTTGGCTTAATCAGGTAAATGCATTGATAGACAAGCAGGACATGTCAGATTGCAGGCACAGGCTTGTTGTAAGAAGAAAGAAAATTAGAGACAGACTTGAGGATCATCGCAGAATCGTTCAGGAAGAGAGAGATGAAATTGACAGGCTTATGACCAGACATGAGCATTATCTCCCCGAAATTCAGGAGATTATTAAATCCGTTGATAAACTATGTGGGACCAGTTCTAGCACAAAGATAAAGGCTTGAAAGGAGTGACTTCATGATTGAAATGTTCGAAAAGTCCAAGGAGTTTAGACTAAATACCCTATATACTCTTGCCCAGGGTATGTATTGGATGATTGTTTGCTGCGCCATAAGTATGGGTAGTGCCTATCTTTCAAACAGAGGATATTCGACTTTTGCAATCGGATTGCTCTTTGCGTTAGCTTATTTATTTGCTGCGATTGTTCAGCAGGTTGTTTCTGTAGCCACAGACAATTCTACTAATTTCAATGTTTTAGATGTTCTAATAATTCTCGGTGGTTTGAGTATTTTAGATTTACTTGTAGCTTTTTCGGCTGTCCATAAGGGGTTTCTTATCAGCGTGACCTTCTTAATTGGAGCGATGCTTGCTACAATTATTCAGCCATTTTTAAATGCCCTGAATTTTTACATTCAAAGACAGGGCTACAGAATGAATTACGGAGTTGCCAGAGCGTCTGGTTCTTTCTTCTTCTTTTTGATGAGTCTGATAGTTGGATTCTTCATGAAGACAGTTTCTGTTAAGGCAGCACCGCTATTTGGCTTCCTTGTTTCAATCTTGTTTACGGGAATCGTTACATGGATTTACAAGGAACTAAAGGATGAAGGCAAAACTTCAAAAGAGGTATTTGATCCCCTGGCGGAGAAGAAGAGTGACGGTTTTGAATACAAGGGTCTACGCAATTTTGTAATTAAATACAAAATGTTTTTTATTTATCTTATAGGTGTTGTTTGTATTTTCTTTGGACACATTGTAGTGAACAACTTCCTATATCAGATTACTGTTAATGTTGGTGGTAATGAGGCTACCAATGGTGGTCTTTTAGCTTTACAGGCAATTGTAGAATTGCCAGCCATGATTTTCTTCTCTGTGCTTAGAGATAAATTTGGTTCAAAACGCCTGCTTGCTGTATCCGGAATATTTTATCTTTTGAAGATATTCTTTACAGCAATCGCCACTTCTATTGGAATGCTTTATTTCAGTATGCTGTTTCAATCACTGGCATTTGCATTGTTTATTCCAGCATCCGTTCATTTTGTGGATGAGATTATGCCTGAGAAGGATGCAGTTAAGGGACAGGCCTTCGTTACAATTGCAATGTCTATAAGCAGTTTAATAGGCAGTGTTTTGGGCGGAATGATAATAAATTTACTTGGAGTTTCAGCATCTTTGTATTTTGCTACATTTGTTACATTTGTGGGAGTTATTGTCTCAATTTTAGGACTTGTCAGAATAAATAAACAAAAATAACGAATAAAGATAGATTTTTTAATTACAAATTGCTAAAATAACTATATACATATCATATAGTGAGAGAAAGATATGGCTAAATATAACATTGGTGGATATATCTTTAACGATGAGAATAGTGCTAAAAAAGCTGCTAAGGAGCTTAAAGCCGTCGAGTATATTCTTGGGCAAATGAAGACTGCTGATGAGCAGGAGGTTCTCAAGATATATAAAAAGATTATTTCGCAGAAGCTTTTTTCTACTCAGATAGGCATGGGTTTTCTTAATCAGCTTAGGCAGAATTTGGTTGCGACAGGAGCTTTTGATGAAGACCAGATTCCGCCAATCTATGCTGTGGAGGAGCAAGAGGCCCCAAAGCCGCAGGCACCGCCGAAGCAAAATCCACCTGAGAAACCTGCACCTGCAGTAAAGGCTACTGTGGAAAAGGCAGAGGAGCAGCCAAAGGAAGAGCCTGCCAAAGAAAAAAGGGTTAAAGAAAAAAGAGCCAAGAAACTCACTAAACTAATAAAAGAAAAGACCGATAAAAAAAGTACGGTCGATACAGAAGATTCTTCTGGGGTAATCAGAAAGCTTAGGTTGGTAAACAGCTTTTTGATTGTATGTGTTTTTACTTTACTATTTTGTGTTTTGGGCATGTTCATTGTCAGTTCAACTATTAACAGCCCGACAATACTTAATTACAAAGAGGCCATTACTGACGAGTATTCTTCTTGGAAACAGCAGCTTGACGAGCGAGAGCGCGAGCTCAATGAACGTGAGGCTGAGCTTGATGCCAGGGAGGCTGAAGTCAGTGGTATAGAAGGTAACTAATAATATAATTCAAGGATGGGGTTGGTGTTATGTCGAAAAACAAAATTCTTGTGGCTGATGATAAAAGCCGAATGAGAAAACTTATCAGGGACTATTTAGTAAGAGAAGATTATGAAGTTGTAGAAGCAGAAAACGGTGAACAGGCTCTTGATATGTTCTACATGGATAGTGAAATTTCGCTTATCATTTTAGACGTCATGATGCCAAAGGTTGACGGTTTCGCTGTATTGAAAGAAATCAGAGAAACTTCATCTATTCCTGTTCTTATGCTTACAGCTAAGGGTGAAGAGAATGATGTGCTTAATGGCTTCGAGCTCGGAGCTGACGAATACATCAACAAACCATTTTCACCTAAGATTCTTATGGCAAGAGTTAATGCTGTTCTTCGTAGAAGTACAGATGATTCTCTTGGCAAGAAAGTTGTTGAGGCAGGCGGTATCCAGTTGGATGTTGATGCTCATGTTGCCACAAATGATGGTAACCCTGTAGAGCTATCGGTTAAGGAATTTGAGCTCCTTTATTATTTCATCAATAATGAAGGAATTGCGCTTTCTAGAGAAAAGATTCTTAATCACGTATGGGACTATGATTATTTCGGAGACGCAAGAACAATCGATACTCACGTTAAAAAGCTTCGTAGCAAGTTAGACGACAAGGGAAATTACATCAAGACTATTTGGGGCATGGGGTATAAATTTGAAGTTGACGCAAAAGCCTAGTAAAATTAATCGCCAAATTGTAGGTTTGTTAGGATTGATAGTACTAACATCTTTAATAGTTGTTAGCATCCTAACATCCTGCTTTTTAGGCGATTATTATATTTATGAAAAGAGGAAGGATATGAAAGAGCTTTTTTCAATCCTTTCCGAAAAATGTGAAAACGGGAGATTGTACAATAGTGAATATCTCCCCGAAAATATAGCATTGTTTGAACAATTTAACGTAGCAGCTGTTGTCACAGGTGCTGACGGACAATCTCTTTTAACATCTTCCGTTGATTCAGATCTTTTAATCAATCAACTTAATTATTCTTTGCTTTCAAATGATGCCAATAATGAGCTTATTAAAACTACAGAAAACTACAAGATTTTCAAACAGCAATTTTCAGAGTTTGATGATACATTTCTTGTATTAATTGGAGTTTTGCCTGATGGAAACATTGTTTTTATCAAGGCTACAGCTTCTGCATTGGAGCAGACTGCATCTATTACCAACAAGTTTTTCTTAACTATGATTTTCATAGATTCTATTATTAGTGTTCTTGTTGGAAGATACTTTATCGCTAAATTTACCAAGCCATTATTTAAGCTTATTAATATTACAAAGAGAATTTCAAACTTTGATTTTGAAGCAACCTATCATCCTCAGAGGCTTTATAACGAAATGGATGATCTTGGCGAGCATGTCAATGAGATGTCTACGACTCTAAAGAGAGCTATCGAACAGCTTAGACTTGCTAATGAAAACCTGAAGCACGATTTGGAGTTGAAGGAAGAGACTGAGAACATGCGAAAGGAATTCGTTTCTAATGTTTCTCACGAGTTAAAGACTCCTATTGCTCTTATTCAGGGATATGCTGAAGGTCTTCAGGAAGGCATCATGGATGATGAGGTCAGCAGAAAGATTTATCTGGATATTATCATCGATGA
The DNA here is from genome assembly GCF_900100545.1 of Pseudobutyrivibrio sp. 49. Taxonomy (GTDB): domain Bacteria; phylum Bacillota; class Clostridia; order Lachnospirales; family Lachnospiraceae; genus Pseudobutyrivibrio. Next base: position 709,112 of record NZ_FNDP01000001.1, on the reverse strand, counting down.
GGCAAATAAGATGAACCGCCTCGTTAGAGAGATGCTTATCCTTAATCAGCTTGAAGCTGGTCAGATGAATCTTGATATGGTTGATTTTAATGTGACTGAAATGATTGATAGTGTCATTGACAGTAACAGAATCAATTTTGAGGCCCAGAATATTAATTACGAGTTTATAAATAAGCAGGACTGCTACGTTCATGCAGATGAGTTCTTGGTTGAACAGGTAGTCACTAATTTTGTAAGCAATGCTATTCATTATGTGCTTAATGAAAATATCGTCACTGTACGTTACGATTTTGTGAAAAGAGGAAAGGTTCGCATTATTGTATTCAATTCAGGCAATAATATCGGAAAGAAGGATATAAAGCATATTTGGGAGAAGTTCTACAAGGCTGATAAGGCCAGAAGCCGTGAATATGGTGGCAGTGGAATAGGTCTTTCTGTAGTTAAAGCTACTATGGATTTATTGCACGAAAAATTCGGTGTTGAGAACGTTCCTGACGGAGTTGAATTTTGGTTTGAGTTATCGTTGGTAAAAGACACAAAAATCAAAGAAAATTCATAGAATTTTCTGATTTTTCACATTGAAGAATACACATTTTAATGCTAATATACCATTAATGATTAGTGTATTTTTTAGGAGAAGGCATGAAAACTAACAGAATTTTTTTAATGATTTCTGTGTTGTGTTTTTCTCTATTTGCCACTGGTTGTGGAGAACAGCTATATGAAATGACCAGTGAGGAAGAGGCTATAATAAGCTTATATGCTTCGAAAGCGGTTGCGAAATTTAACAAAAATCAGGTGATTGGAATCGCAAATGCCCGCGTAAAAAAGGGAGAATTGGATGAGGATTATGAACCTGATGAAGAACAGGCTGATGACGAGGCGTTAGAGGAAGCGGACACAGGGGAGACAATTGATCCTGAAACTGGGGAAGTGATTCCTCCAGAAGGCGAACCTGGTGAGGATTCTGAAGCACAGGAAGGTGCAGAAGAACAGGCTCAGGAGGATGTTTCTGTTGAGGCTGGATATTCCTTTACCAACGCCGTAGACATTTCAGGAGTTGAATTCACCTGTTCAAAATTTGATGTTTCCAGTGATTTCAAGACTTCTAGTTTCTATATGAAACCGGCAAGTGGAAAGAAATATTTAACTTTGTATATTGATGCTGTGAATACTACTGATGGAACGGTTGATTTTAGTCAGTATTCCGGCAGGACATATAGTTTATCCCTCAATGGAGGGGAAAAGAACAAGGCTCAAATTACTATGCTGCCAAATGATTTATCTTCCTATAAAGGAACGATGTCTGGTAAAGAGAAGAAAACCTTTGTGATTGTTTTTTCCTTTAGCAATTCGGCTGTTGAAAATATATCATCGGTTGAGCTTTATGTAACCAGTGATGGTGCTACCAGAGGGGCAGAAGTAAAACCATTATAAATCATTTTTTGATTTAAATGAGAGGAGATTTGCATGGATACTAATATTTTATTGGAATCAGGTACTAACGAACTAGAGGTCCTTGAGTTCAAGGTTGGCAAGAATTTCTATGGAATCAACGTTGCCAAGATTAGGGAAATTTTGTTATACCAGCAGGTAACTCCATTGCCTAATGCACATCCTTGCATTGAAGGAATTTTCATGCCAAGAGATATTATGATTTCTGTCATCTCTCTTCGCAAGTGTTTAAATATTCAGGATGAACCTGAAAATGATGGTCTCTTTATAATCACAAACTTTAACAGTTTAAATACAGCATTCCATGTAGACGAGGTTCTCGGTATTCACCGTGTATCATGGGAAGATATCATTAAACCAGATGCTACAATTTCATCTGATGAATCTGGTGTTTCAACAGGTGTTATTAAACTTGATGATAGATTAGTAGTTATTCTCGATTTCGAGAAGATTGTTACAGATATCAATCCTGAGACTGGTCTTAAGGTTTCAGAAATGGATGATTACGAGACACGTGATCGAAGCAAATCACCTATCCTTCTTTGTGAGGATTCACCACTTCTTTCAAAGCTTATCGTTGAGTGCTTGAAGAAGGCTGGTTATACAAATCTTATCGTAAATATGAACGGCCAGGAAGGCTGGGACAAGCTGGTTGAGATGCATAAGAATGGCACAGTACTTCAGGATGTACACCTTATCATCACTGATATCGAGATGCCTCTTATGGATGGTCACAGACTTTGTAAGTTAGTAAAAGAGAATGAGACAATGAAGAATATTCCGCTTATCATATTCTCATCTCTGATTAATGACGAAATCAGGCGCAAGGGTGAAAGCCTTGGAGCTGATGCACAGCTTACAAAGCCAGAAATTGGTAAGCTTATCGCGGTAGTAGATGATTTGGTTGCTAAGTACGAGGATGCTCGTAACAGTCATTAGAATTTAAAATCTTAGGGGTATGCCAAGCATACCCCTTATTTTAAATATATTGGGAGGATTTAAGATGTCTCAGGCTGAGGACTACTTAGATGGACTATTAAATTCAATAAACAAGGCTAAGACTGATGCTGAACAGGTCAAAGAAAATGCTGAGAGAAAGCAACAGGAATTTGTTGAGAACCGACAGCAGGTAGCACCTGATGAAGACTTCTTTACAGCAACAGGAATTGACGTTCAGCAAACAAAAGGTAAAAGCTCACACCCTTACCTCAGGAAAATTCTTTCTGAGGAGGATTTTTTGCGCAAATTTGAAGAAGAACTGGGACAAGAGGATGTGGATTTATTCATTTCCGAGTTCGAACAGGAAATTGATAACGAAGAACAGCTATTTGAAAATACAGGAGCTACATTAGATAACGAGGATGTAGTAGATAAGCTTTTAAATGATATTGATAATGTGGTCAGCACTGAAGCGAAAAAGCTTGAGGAGGCTGATTCAGTCACAGTAGAACCAGAGGCAGAAGAACTGCCAGAGGCTTTTCCAGAGCTTACAGAAGAAGCTGCAGAAGATGAGCCTGAAACAAGTCCTGCTGAAGATAATGACCCAGAGGGTTCAGAAGATGATGGTGAAGAACTAAAGCTTCCTGATGATGACGATATAGATTTATCCCAGTTTATAGAGGAATCTGACGATGACGAGGAAGCTGGCGAAGCTGGTGATTCTGAAGAGAATTCGGAAGAAGCTGAGGATGAGGACGATTTTGGATTCTCACTGGATGATGCGGTGGATGATTCCGGAGAGGAAGAACCTTTAGATGAATCCCTGAAGGAGTTTATGCCTGATGAAATGGATGCTCTGGACGAGGCTGAATATGGAGAAGGCGAAGAACCTGATCTTTCCGGAGAAGGAGATTTAGATTTAGATAATATCCTTGAGGGTGAGGATGAAGACCTGATGGATATTCAGTCATTGTTAACAGGTGGTGAAGAAGGAGCCTCTGAGGCAGGTGAAATTGATGAATCAGCAGAAGCTGCATCAGAGGAGCCTGCAGGTGACGGAGGCAAGAAGGATAAAAAGAAGAAAAAAGAGAAGAAGAAAAAGGAAAAGGGCGAAAAGAAACCTAATCCATTCCTACAGAAGCTGGCTCTTATTATCTTTGGTGCTCCTGATGAGGATGAAATTGCTGAAGCGGAGGCAGAGGCTGCCGCGGCTGCTGCAGCAACAGTTGAGATTACCTATGATGAGGAAGGTAATCCAATAATCCCAGAGGGTGGCGTACCAGAGGATCCTAAAGCAAAGAAGAAACGAGAGAAGGAAGAAAAGAAAGCTGCTAAGGAAGCTGCAAAGAAAGAAAAGGAAGCAGCTAAGAAGGAAAAAGGTAAGAAAGAAAAGCCTAAGAAGGAGCCAAAACCTAAAAAACCGAAGAAAGAGAAAGAACCTGACACATCTCCTAAAATTCCTATTTCCATTATTGCAACATTTTTGGTATTATCTATATCAATAATTGGTGTTGTATTGGTTGGAATGACCTTCACGGGTTTGAAGCGTCATATGTCTCAGGCAAGAGAATTGTTTGATCAGGGTAATTACATAGCTGCTTACGAGAAGCTTAACGGTTTTGATTTCAAAACTGATGAAAAGGTAGAGCTTCTTAGAAATCAGTCAAGAACTCTGGCAGACTTACAACAGTGTCAGGATGAGTATACTACCTTTATGAATTACGGTATGTATAACTACGCACTAGATTCTTTATTAAAGGGACTTGGCAGATACGAAAAATATAAGGATGATGCTGTTGAATATGGCATCGCTGATGAGTATGATGCCTTTGGTACCAGCATCATTGCAGAGCTTGAGAAAGATTTTGGTCTATCTGTGGATGAGGCCATGGCTATTTATAAGCAACCAAACCGACATTATTATACAATCGAACTTAGAAAAGTGCTTAGAAAGCTAGGGTTACCGGACACATGATAGCAATACTTGATTACGATGCAGGAAATATTAAAAGTGTAGAAAAAGCATTTGGAATCCTTGGTGAGGAGACTAGCCTCACCAGGGATTTTAGTGTGATTGAAAGAGCCGACCGCTTGGTGTTACCAGGAGTTGGCTCTTTTGCTGATGCTATGGAGCATCTAAAAAAATATGATTTGGATAAGGCCATTAAAGATTATGTTGAAAGTGGCAAACCTTTTATTGGAATTTGCCTTGGACTTCAGCTTTTATTTGAATCAAGCGAGGAATCTCCTGGAGTAGAAGGTCTTCACCTCCTGGATGGAGTTGTTAAGAGAATTCCTGATAAACCAGGAATCAAGGTTCCACATATTGGATGGAATTCTTTAGACTTTCCTAATAAGGGAAAGCTTTTCGAAGGAATTGACGAGGGCAGCTTTGTATATTTTGTTCATTCATATTATCTTGAGGCAGCTGATCCTTCTATAGTTAAGGCCACCACAGAGTATGGTTGTCATATTCATGCTTCAGTGGAAAAGGACAATATTTTTGCCTGCCAGTTCCACCCGGAAAAGTCTTCAACTGTGGGACTTCAGATACTTAAGAATTTCGCAAAATTATAGGAGGCTTCCCATGTTCACAAAAAGAATTATTCCTTGTTTAGATGTAAAAGACGGGCGTGTGGTTAAAGGTGTTAACTTCGTTAACTTAAGAGACGCGGGAGATCCAGTAGAAATCGCAGCGGCCTACGATAAAGCAGGTGCAGATGAAGTTGTATTTTTGGATATCACAGCTTCTTCTGACCATAGAAATACAGTAGTTGATATGGTTCGCCGTGTTGCAGAGCAGGTATTTATTCCATTTACAGTAGGTGGAGGTATTCGCACTGTAGAGGATTTTAAAGCTCTTCTCAGAGAAGGCGCTGATAAAATCGCAGTCAATTCAGCAGCTATTGATAATCCACAGCTTGTTGCGGATGCAGCTGACAAATTCGGAAGTCAGTGTGTGGTTGTTGCCATTGATGCTAAAAGAAGAGCAGATGGAAGCGGCTTCAATATTTATAAGCATGGTGGACGATTAGATTGCGGAATTGATGCAGTAGAGTGGGCCGCTAAGGTTGAAAAGCTTGGAGCTGGTGAGATTCTTCTTACTTCCATGGATCAGGACGGAACAAAGGCTGGCTTTGATTTAGAGCTTACAAAGGCTATTTCCTCTGCAGTAAATATTCCCGTCATTGCCTCCGGTGGTGCAGGAACAATGGAACATTTTAAAGATGCTCTTACCGTAGGCGGCGCAGAGGCTGCTCTTGCTGCATCTTTGTTTCATTATAAGGAAATGGAGATTTTAGACCTCAAGAGGTATTTAAGGGACAATAACATACCAGTGCGGTTATAGAATTAACAGTTTTTACACATTATTATAGTATTATAATGGTAACTATAGACATGATGGGAACAGGATGTTCAGGTTTATATTCAAAGGAGTGATGTTTATGTCTTTAACTATTAATTCTTTTGGAAGTGAATCTATTTATTCATTGTTTGGCGGTTCATCTAACAGCTCAAGCTCTATTTTTGGTGGCTTGGAAGCATCAATAAATAATCTCGCACAAATTAGATCAGGTTCATACGGAAAGCTGGTTAAGTCTTACTATGCCAAATATGATTCTGAGGGAAATCTGAAATCTGATTCCAGGGTAAAGTCAAAAGAGAAGATATCAGATTTAAGCGGTATCAGAAATGATGCTTCTGCCCTTAACAAAGCTACAGATACATTACTTGCAAAGGGTAAGAATTCTATTTGGGAACAGGTAGAGACAGAAGACGCTGACGGTAAGGTTACCAAGGATTACGATAGAGATAAAATCTATAACGCTATAAATAGTTTTGCAAAAGCCTATAATGACCTTGTAGATAGTGGTCAGGAAGCTGAAGGAATGGGTGTCCTTACTCAGGTGGCTGCCATGGTTACTACCTCACAAAAGGCTGCATCTACCTTAGGCAAGGCAGGTATTACCATTGATAGCAAAAATCATTTGAACGTTGATGAGGATTTCTTGAAAAATAAGGCTACAATGTCTTATGTGAAAGATTTGTTCAGCGGAACAGGAAGTTATGCATATCAGATTGCTACAAAGGCATCTATGACTAATTCTTATGCAAGTACCTCACTTGCAGATATTACTGGTAAGAAGTCGTATACAAGCAGCGGTTCTTATTCATTATCTGCAGATGACATTGTAAGTAAATTTGATCAAAGTACGTAAAATTTTATAGTGGACATGGTTTGTGGGTTCGGTTATAATTTTGCTCGGAAATTGCATTTTAAGGAGGAACCCATGGTAGTTAAATCTTTAGCAAAAGAATTATCAGAAACCAGTTACCCAGGCAGAGGCATTGTCATTGGTAGATCGTCAGATGGAACCAAGGCTGTCACTGCCTATTTTATTATGGGACGTTCTGAAAATTCTAGAAACAGAGTATTTGTTGAGGAAGGCGAGGGCATTCGTACAGAGGCATTCGACCCTTCAAAGCTTACTGACCCAAGTCTCATTATCTATGCACCAGTTCGAGTACTCGGTTGCGACACCATAGTTACAAACGGAGATCAGACTGATACCATCTATGAGTACATGAAGTCTGGTGAGACATTTGAACAGACACTTAGAAGAAGAGAGTTTGAGCCGGATGGCCCTAATTTCACACCTCGTATTTCAGGTCTTCTTCACCTCGAAAACGGACAGTTTTCTTATATGATGTCAATTCTTAAATCTAACATGGGTGATTCTGATTCATGTAATAGATACACCTTTGATTATTCTAATCCTAAGGCCGGTTCAGGTCGTTTTATTCACACTTATATGGGCGATGGAAATCCACTTCCTTCCTATGAAGGCGAGCCTACACCAATTGAAATTTCAGGAAATATCGATGAGTTTACCGATATGATTTGGTCTAACCTTAATGCTGATAATAAGGTTTCTCTTTTCGTACGTTACATTGATATTGCCACAGGTGCAAAGGAAACCCGTATCATAAATAAGAATATTAGAAAATAGGAGAATAATGCTATGAAAGAATTGGAATTAAAGTATGGTTGTAACCCTAATCAGAAGCCATCTCGTATTTATATGGAAGAGGGGGAACTTCCAATTGAAGTATTAAGCGGAAAGCCAGGCTATATCAATTTCCTTGATGCTTTTAATGGTTGGCAGCTTGTGTCAGAGCTTAAGAAGGCTACAGGTCTTCCAGCTGCAACATCTTTTAAGCACGTTTCACCAGCAGGTGCTGCTGTGGGACTTCCTCTTTCAGATGTAGAAAGAAAAATCTACTGGTGTGATGATTTAGATATGGAATTCACTCCACTTGCAAATGCTTACGCAAGAGCAAGAGGTGCAGATAGAATGTCTTCCTTCGGTGATTTCATTTCTCTTTCAGATGTATGTGATGCAGCAACTGCTAAGCTTATTAAGAGAGAAGTTTCTGACGGTGTTATCGCTCCAGGCTATGAGCCAGAGGCACTTGAAATCTTAAAAGCAAAAAAGAACGGAAATTATGCTGTTATCAAGATTGATCCAAATTATGTTCCAAAGCAGCTCGAACGCAAGGAAGTATTTGGTATCACTTTTGAGCAGGGCAGAAATGAATTGGTGATTAATGATGATTTCTTCTCTAATATTGTTACTGATAATAAGGAGCTTACTGAACAGGCAAAGATAGATCTTGCTATTGCAATGATTACTCTTAAGTACACACAGTCAAACTCAGTATGCTATGTAAAGGATGGACAGGCAATTGGTATCGGTGCTGGTCAGCAGTCACGTATTCACTGTACAAGACTTGCAGGACAGAAGGCTGATAACTGGTGGCTTCGTCAGGCGCCAAAGGTTCTTAATCTCGATTTTGTAGATGGAATTAAGAGAGCTGACAGAGATAATGCCATCGATCTTTACATCGGAGATGAATTTGAAGATGTAATTGGTGATGATGTATGGCAGAAGACTTTCAAGACAAGACCAAGTGAGTTTACAAGAGCAGAAAAGCGTGCATGGCTTGATAAGCTTACAGGAGTATCTGTAGGAAGTGACGCCTTCTTCCCATTCGGTGACAACATTGAAAGAGCTCATAAGTCTGGTGTACAGTATGTTGCACAGCCAGGTGGCTCAGTAAGAGATGATAATGTTATCGAGACATGTAATAAATATAATATGGTTATGTCATTTACAGGACTTAGACTTTTCCACCACTAATTATTAAAAATGTCCAAAATGCTTGCAAATATCGGATTTTCTGATATAATAGCATTGTTATTGAAGAGAGCGACTGAAGAGAGAGCAATTTTTGCTCTCTCTTTGTTTATGTTCTTTTCCAACTATATTAATCAGGTAGGATGCCTGGTTAATGCAGTCTTACAACTGAATAAGGAGGACGTTATGTCAAAACACACCGATTACGAAAAACGTACGGAAGAATTGATTACTCCTATTCTTGACGAGTTAGGCTTCGAGCTCTACGACGTTGAATACGTTAAAGAGGGCGCAGATTATTATCTTAGAGCCTACATCGATAAGGAAGGTGGAATCACAATTGATGATTGCGTTGATGTTAGTCGTCGCATGAACGAGTTACTTGACGCAGAGCCACAGATTGGTGGTAACGAAGGCTACATATTCGAAGTTAGCTCACCAGGTCTTGGTCGTATTCTTAAGAAAGATAAGCATTTTGAAAAAGCTATAGGACTTGATGTAGATATTAAAACCTACAAGCCTGTTAATGGTGCCAAGGAATTTACAGGGGCTCTCAAGGCCTTTGATAAGGACACTCTTACAATTGAGTTCGAGGATGGCACAGAAGTATTTAACAGAGCAGATGTTGCACAAGTCAGATTATCAATAGATTTTTAGTGAATATAGGAGGAAATATGGCAGCAAATACAAATGATTTTTGGGAAGCTCTTACAGACCTTGCAAAAGAGAAAAATATCAGCATGGATGTTTTAATCGAGACTATCGAGAATTCGCTTCTCATTGCATGTAAGAACAATTATGGAAAGGCTGATAATGCGTCAGTTGAAATTGACAGAGCTACTGGCGAGTATCACGTATATCTTGCTAAGACAGTAGTTGATGAGGTTATGGATCCTGTTGAGGAGATTTCTCTTACAGAGGCTCAGAACCTTGATGGAAAGTTACAGGTAGGCGATATCGCACGTATCGAGGTTAAGTCAAAGGACTTTGGTCGTATCGCAGCTACAGCAGCTAAGAACACAATCACACAGAAGATTCGTGAGGAAGAGCGTAAGGTTCTTTTCGAGGAGTACTACGAGCTTCAGCACAAGGTAGTTACTGGCGTTGTTACACGTTTCTCAGGAAACAATATCCACGTTAACCTTGGTAAGCTTGAGGGCTTCCTTTCAGAGTCTGAGCAGGTTAAGGGCGAGTACTACAAGCCACAGGACCGTATTAAGGTATACATTGTTGAGGTTAAGACATCTAACAAGGGACCACGTATTCTTGTCTCACGTACACATCCAGAGCTTGTTAAGAAGCTTTTCGAGGAAGAAGTTTCTGAGGTTAGAGATGGTATCGTTGAGATTAAGTCAATCTCACGTGAGGCTGGCAGCCGTACAAAGATTGCTGTTTGGTCAAATGATGAGGATGTAGATCCAGTAGGAGCTTGCGTTGGTCAGAACGGTGCTCGTGTAAACGCTATCGTTAATGAGCTTCGTGGTGAGAAGATTGATATCGTTGAGTGGGATGAGAACCCTGCTTACCTCATCGAGAATGCACTTTCACCTGCAAAGGTTGTTGCAGTTATCGCTGATGCAGATGAGAAGACAGCTCGTGTAGTTGTTCCAGATTATCAGCTTTCACTTGCTATCGGTAAGGAAGGTCAGAATGCTCGTCTTGCAGCTCGTCTTACAGGCTTCAAGATTGATATCAAGAGTGAGACACAGGCTAAAGAGGCTGGTGACTTCCTTGATTATGAAGAGGATTATGAGGATGACGAGTACTATGATGAGGAAGAGTACTACGATGAGGATGCTGAGTACGAAGAGGAGTACGAGGAGTCTGATTCAGAAGAGTCTTCAGAGGAAGAGTAAATGATTGATAAAACATTACCTCTTAGAAAATGTGTAGCCTGTGGACAGATGGTTCCTAAGGATCAGCTTTTCAGAGTTGCCAGAGTCGATGGAAAAGTTCAGCTTGATTTAAGCCAGAAGGCTCAGGGCAGAGGCGCATGGGTATGTAAAAACGAACAATGTGTTGCACTTGCTGAAAAGAAAAAGTCGTTTAACAGAGCATTTAAAACACCAGTTTCAGATGAGGTGATTAACAGCATAAAAATGGAGTTAGAAAATGGCAGTAGATAAAGGTCTTAATATGATTAGTATGGCCATGAAGGCTGGTCGTCTCGTTAGTGGAGAATTCGCATGCGAGCAGGCCATTAAAGAAGGACTGGGCAGTCTGTGTATTGTTGCAACAGATGCATCAGCCAATACTAAGAAATCATTTTCAAATTCCTGTGAGTTCTACGATGTTAAATACGTAGAATATGGAACCAAAGAATCTTTAGGTCATGCAATTGGTAAAGAATATCGGGCATCCATAGTAGTGTGCGATGAAAATTTATCCTTAAGCATTCTAGATAAGATACTGAAGTAGATGAGGAGGATATTAGATGGCAAAAATTAAAGTACATGAATTAGCCAAAGAACTTGGTAAGGAAAGCAAGGACGTCATTGCTTTTCTCGAAGCTAATGGTATAGAAGCAAAAGCTCAGAGCGGCATTGAAGATGATATGGCTGCTAAGGTTAGAGCTAAGTTTGCACCAAAGGACGAAAAGAAGGCTGCACCAAAGCAGGCTCATGCTGTAGACAAGGATGGAAATCCTGTAAAGAAGGCACGTCCTGCTGTAGACAAGGATGGAAATCCTGTAAAGAAAAAGAAGAACGTGTTCGTAGTTACTCGTGACCGTGATGACAGAAGAAGACGCCCAGGCTCTGATTCTTCAAGAAACGAAAACAGAGATAACAATGGACAGAAGAAGGCTCAGGCACCAGCACAGCCAAGAGGCCCAATCAGACCTCGTACATTTGCTGATGGTGTTCGTCCATCACAGAGAGCTAGTGCTCAGTCTCAGGATACAGAGTTCATATCAAAGAAGAACTCAGCTGAGGAAGTACAGGAGCGTCCAGTAAGAAAGGAACGTCCTGAGCGTCAGGATAGAAACGATCGTCCAGAGAGAAATGAAAGACGCGACAATAGACAGGAGCGTCCAAATAGAGATAATAACGACAGACCAGCAAGAGGTGATAAGCCAGCTGGAAAGCGTCCTGAAAGAAATGATAGAAACGACAGAGGTGACAGACCAGCTAGACCAGATAACCGTGGTGACAGAAATTCTCGTCCATCACAGAATTCTGCTCCAGATATGGCACCTTCTTCAAATGCTAAGGGCGGACGTCGTGACGACAAGAAAAAGAAGAACGGAAACAACGATAGAGATAACAACTTAGGCGGCAAGAAGCAGGAGCGTTACATCAATCTTGAGAAGAATGGTGGAAAGAAGAAAAAGAACAATGCTCCAAAGGCCCCAGAGCGTAATATGGATGAGGTTCTTACTATCACAATTCCAGATAGAATTACTATCAAGGATCTTGCTGATAAGATGAAGGTTCAGTCATCTGCAGTTGTTAAGACACTCTTCATGAAGGGCAAGATGGTTACAGTTAACCAGGAGGTAGATTTCGAGGAAGCTTCAGAAATCGCTCTTGAGTTCAACTGCATCTGCGAGGAAGAGGAAAAGGTTGATGTTATCGCTGAGCTTCTTAAGGAAGAGGAAGAGGATACATCAAGCTACCCATCACGTCCACCTGTTGTCTGCGTAATGGGTCACGTAGATCATGGTAAGACATCACTTCTTGATGCTATCCGTGATACAAAGGTTACAGACCGTGAGGCTGGTGGTATCACACAGCACATCGGTGCTTATACAGTTTCAATTAACAATCAGGATATTACATTCCTTGATACACCAGGTCATGAGGCCTTCACAGCAATGCGTATGCGTGGTGCTAACTCTACAGATATCGCTATTCTTGTAGTTGCTGCTGACGACGGTGTTATGCCTCAGACAGTAGAAGCTATCAACCATGCTAAGGCTGCTGGCATCGAAATCATTGTTGCAATCAACAAGATTGATAAGCCTAATGCAAATATCGACAGAGTTAAGCAGGAGCTTTCTGAGTACCAGCTCATTCCTGAGGATTGGGGCGGAAGTACAGTATTCTGTCCAGTATCTGCTCACACAAAGGAAGGTATCGACAACCTTCTTGAGATGATTCTTCTTACAGCGGAGGTACTTGAGCTAAAGGCTAACCCTAACCGTAAGGCTCGTGGTCTTGTTATCGAGGCACAGCTTGATAAGGGGCGTGGTGCTGTTGCTACAGTACTTGTTCAGAAGGGTACACTTCACGTTGGTGATCCTGTTGCCTGCGGTAGCTGCTATGGTAAGGTAAGAGCTATGCTTGATGATACAGGCGCACGTGTTAAGAGTGCTGGCCCTTCAGTTCCAGTTGAGATTCTTGGTCTTTCTGAGGTTCCAAATGCTGGTGAAGTATTAATGTCATTTGATTCTGAGAAGGAAGCTCACTCATTTGCTGATACTTTCGTTGCAGAGCACAAGAACAAGCTCGTTGAGCAGACTAAGTCTAAGATGTCTCTTGATGCACTCTTCAGCGAGATCGAGTCAGGAAATCTTAAGGAGCTCGACATTATCGTTAAGGCTGATGTTAAGGGTTCTGTTGAGGCTGTTAAGCAGTCACTCGAGAAGCTTTCTAATGAGGAAGTTGTTGTTAAGACAATCCATGGTGGTGTTGGTACAATCAATGAGTCAGACGTAGTTCTTGCATCTGCTTCAAATGCTATCATCATCGGTTTCAACGTTCGTGTTGATCCACAGGCTAAGATGACAGCCGACAGAGAAGGCGTAGACCTTCGTCTCTACAAGGTAATTTACGATGCAATCAACGATGTTGAGTCTGCTATGAAGGGTATGCTTGATCCAATCTTCGAGGAGAAGGTTATCGGTCATGCAGAGGTTCGTCAGATCTTCAAGGCTTCAGGCGTAGGTAATATCGCTGGTTCATATGTAACAGATGGTTACTTCCAGAGAGATTGTATGGTTCGTGTCACACGTGAAGGAAATCTTATTCACGAAGGAAAGCTTGGTTCTCTTAAGAGATTCAAGGATGACGTTAAGGAAGTTAAGACAAACTTCGAGTGTGGTCTTGTTATTGAAGACTTCAATGATGTTCAGGAAATGGATATCATCGAGGCCTACATTATGGTTGAGGTACCTAGATAATGAGAAAAAATTCAGTTAAAAATACCCGCATCAACGAGGAAGTTATGCGAGAGCTTAGCAATATCATTCGTCTTGAGGTAAAGGATCCACGTATATCACCAGTTACATCGGTGGTATCTGTGGAGGTTGCCCCAGACTTAAAGACTTGCAAGGCATATATTTCAGTTCTCGGGGATGATGAGGCAGTTAAGAAGACTATTGAAGGTCTTAAGAGCTCTGCCGGCTTCATTCGCCGTGAGCTAGCTCACAGAATCAATCTCAGAAACACACCTGAGATTACCTTCGTAAGCGACCAGTCAATCGCTTACGCTGCAAAGATGAGCAAACTTATTGATGAGGTGAATGCACCTCTTCATGCAAAAGAAGAAGAGTAAAAGGAGACGGACTATGATAGACAACTTTAATGAACTTTTATCAAATTCAAAGGTGGTAGGAATCAGTGGCCACATTCGTCCAGATGGTGACTGTGTTGGCTCATGCATGGCTATGTACAATTATGTAGTCACTTACTACCCTCAGATAGAAGTTCATGTCTATCTCGATCCGATTCCAAATATTTTTAAGTTTTTCAAAAATGCTGATAAGATTGAAGACATTCACACTGTTTCAGCAGACAAGAAATTTGATTTATTCATCGCTTTAGATTGTAGCGATGGCGCTAGACTCGGAGATGTTTTCCCATTTTTTGAGAAGGCTACTCACACTGTTTGTATCGATCATCATATGACAAACGGTGGTTTTGCCGAGTTTAGTTATATTATTCCTGATGACAGCTCTACCTGTGAGCTTGTATATAATCAGTTTGGTAAGGATAAAATCACTAAGGACATAGCAGAATGTCTTTATACGGGTATTATCCATGATACAGGTGTATTTCAGTATTCCTGCACTACAGAATCCACAATGGATGCTGCAGGCTTCCTTATGACAAAAGGTATTGATTACTCTAAGATTTGTACTGATACCTATTATGCCAAGACCATGATACAGAATAGAATGCTTGGAAAAGCATTGCTTAACTGTAAGACTTATGAAGATGGTAAGATTATCGCTGCAGTTATTACAGCAGAGGATATGGCAGAATATGGTGCACAGAGCAAGCATTTAGAGGGTATTGTTCAGCAGCTTCGTGATACTACAGGTGTTGAAGTGGCTGTATTCCTTTATGAGCTTGAAGATGGTGATTATAAGGGCAGTACAAGAGCAACAGGAGATGTGGATCTTACTGTTATCACTGGCACATATGGCGGTGGTGGACACAAGAAGGCAGCAGGATTTTCGGTTAGTACAAAAGAGCCATGGAAGATTATCGAAGAGATAGTTGATATGGTAAAAAAACAGTTTAATGAGTTAGGAATTAACTAATGAATAGTGGCATTATCAATGTCTACAAGGAGGCAGGCTTCACATCCTTTGATGTTGTTGCCAAGCTTCGTGGCATTTTAAAAATAAAGAAAATTGGTCATACGGGCACACTTGATCCTGATGCGACAGGTGTGCTTCCTGTTTGTGTGGGCAAGGCTACAAAGCTTTGTGATATGCTCACAGACAAGGATAAGGTTTATGAATGTGTGATGCTTCTTGGTGTAGAGACAGATACCTACGATATGAGCGGCAAGATTCTATCAAAAAAGTCTGTTGATGTTACAGAAGCTCAGGTTCAGGAAGCCTTGTCTAGTTTTGTCGGCGATATCATGCAGGTTCCACCTATGTATTCTGCCTTAAAGGTAAATGGTAAAAAGCTTTATGAGCTTGCCAGAGAGGGCAAAGAGGTTGAGAGAAAGCCTCGTCCTGTTACGATTTTTAGTATTGATATTCTTTCAATGAACCTTCCTGAGGTTTCTATCAGGATACATTGTAGCAAGGGTACTTACATCAGATCTCTTTGTCATGATGTTGGAGAGGTGCTTGGTTGTGGCTGTGCAATGAAGTCGTTGGTGCGCACCAGAGTTAGTCAATTTGATATTTCAGATGCAAAAACTTTAGATGAAATTGAAAGAATAGTTAAAAATGGCAAATTAGATGGTATAATGTTGCCAATAGCCTCAGTTTTTGACGGCTTAGGTACTGTTTTTGTGATTCCAACAGAGGAAGCCCTTAAGCAGGCCATTAACGGCGGAAAGATACCAGCTGCCAACGTATTTGCAGAGGCAGTTAGTAGCTTTGAAGATGGTGAAAGATATCGTATCTTTTTACCAGATAACAGATTCCTTGGAATTTACGTTTATGAGGAATCTCAGTTTATTTTGGAGAAAATGTTTTTGGAATAATTATGGAGTATTTACATTCTTTATTTGACACTAAAATATCAGAGCCTACAGCGGTGACTGTTGGAAAATTCGATGGTATCCACAGAGGTCATAATCTATTGACCACTGATATCATTTCAAAAAAGAAAGAAGGATTAAAATCCTGTCTTATCACTTTTACCAATTCACCCCGTTTTTTATTACAAGAGGATCAGACTCCATGTTTGATCACAAATAAAGAGCGTATGTTTATGCTTGATAATAATGGCCTCGATTATCTTATCGAGTGCCCTTTTGACGAGCGTCTAATGCAGACGGATGCCAGAAGCTTTATAGAATTTTTGGTATCAAATCTCAATATGCAATATATGATATCTGGCCCTGATTTTACTTTTGGTCATAAGGGCGCAGGCAATGTGGAACTTCTCAAAGAGCTCTCTAAAGAGCTTGGATTTGACTATAAGGTCATCGAGAAAATCAAACAGAACAATAGAGATATTAGTAGTACCTACATTAGGGAAGAGCTTAAAGAGGGCAATATTGTTTCTGTTAATGAGATGTTAGGATATGAATATTTTGTTTGGGGCGAGGTGGTGCACGGAGCTCACCTTGGCCACACAATCGGTATTCCTACAATCAACATTATGCCAGAGAAGATAAAGCTGGTTCCTAGATTTGGAGTATATGTTACTACAATAGATTTTGATGGAAGAATCTACCATGGTGTTACCAATGTTGGCACCAAGCCATCAGTTTCAGACAAAAATATTGTTGGAATCGAGACACATATTCTTGATTACAACGGGGATCTGTATGGAAAATTTGTAAAGGTTACCTTCCAAAGCTTCCTTAGACCTGAGATGAAATTTGCTTCCATAGAGGAGCTTACAAATCAGATGAATATTGATAAAGCAAAAGCTAAAAGCTACTTTAATAACAAATAGATATTACGAAAATATTACATTTAATTGACATTTTTTCGAATTCTTGCTATACTCTTAAAAGTTCGTTTTTAGCTATTGGAGGTTTTATGAACAGACGGGTTGTTTCAGCATTCACACTTGTATGTGCTACTGCGCTTTTATTTGATTATTGCGTAGATACACGTACTTATTTAGATAAAAATAATTCTAATGACAATGTTTCTGCAGTTGCAGGTGTAGTTTCTGCTGCAGCTGTAGATTTATCAGCTATTGAAGAGATTTCAGTTACTGATTCTAATGCCATTGCGACTGCTAAGTCACTTGGCGATATTTATGGTTATAATAATATCGGTATCTGTAATGTCTCAGAAGGAAATCTTAATATTAGAGAGTCAGCTTCTTCTGACGCAAAGCTTGTTGGTAAATTCCCAGCGGAGGCTGCTTGCGAGATTCTTGATATAGATGGAGATTGGACTCATATCAAATCTGGCGAAGTAGAAGGTTACGTTAGTTCTGAGTACCTTATCTCAGGTGATGATGCATGGGATAAGGCTGTAGAGCTTGCGGAATACGTTGCCACAGCAAAGACAGGTGGTCTTCGAGTTCGTGCAGAGGGCAATACCGAGTCAGAGATTATCTATCAGCTCGCAGAGGGTGAAGAAATAGTAATTCTTGATAATACTCAGGATGATGAGTGGATTAAGGTAGATGTCGATGGTGATGAGGGGTATGTCTGTGCAGAATATGTAGACGTTGATCTTTCCCTTAAAACAGCCATGACTCTTACTGAGGCTCGTTACGGTGCAGGTGTTTCTGATGTTCGTATGGCTATCTGTGAAAATGCACTTCAGTATGTAGGTAATCGCTATGTTTGGGGTGGTACATCCCTTACACACGGTGTAGACTGCTCTGGTTTCACAATGCAGATTATGAGACAGTACGGTGTATATCTTAGCCATTCTTCAAGAGCACAGGCTAATGAAGGAACAAAGATTAGCACTTCAGAATTAAAGCCTGGTGATTTGATCTTCTATGGCAAGGGTGGCAGTATCAATCACGTAGCTATTTATATTGGTGGTGGACAGATTGTTCACGCATCTAACAGACGTGATGGAATTAAGATTTCAAATTACATGTACCGTACACCTATTAAGTGTGTTCGCGTTATCTACGATTAGTATTTAGGGCTACCTTCTGGTAGCCTTTTATGTTAAAATACAAAAGGTGGTTTTTACCACGATATTGATTTTTTTATTGGAGAGGAATATAAAATGAGTTTACTTGAACAGTGGCAGAAGATTGCCTACAATCAGAACCAGTCTCAGGCTGATTTACAGAGATTCTGGCAGAATTATTTTCTTTTAGAGAAAGGCATTTACGAGCAGCTTCTTGATGATCCTGATACAGAGGTAAAGGGTACAGTTAAAGAGCTTGCTGAGAAATATAAGATTGAAGTTATGCCAATGGTTGGTTTCCTTGATGGAATCAATGATTCACTTGTTGAGCCAAATCCAATCGACACAATGGAAGAGGATACAGTAGTTTCTCTTAAGTTCGATAAGGAAAAGCTTTACAAGAACATGATCGATGCTAAGGCTGATTGGCTTTATGGTCTCCCACAGTGGGAGAAGATTTTTGATGCAGATACTCTTAAGGCTCTTACAAAGGAAGCTAAGAACATGCACACAATCATCCGTACAGAGAAGAAGGTTGGACGTAATGATCCATGTCCATGCGGTTCTGGAAAGAAGTATAAGCATTGTTGTATGAACAAGAAATAAAATTTTTCGCCTGTCTCATTTTATGGGACAGGCTTTTTTCTATTATTTATCATCCTTTATTTAAAACTTTATCGGTATTTATTGGATCCCCCGGATGCTAGAATAGATTTATCTATTTTGGTAAGGGGGATTTTTTTATGGGAATTTTTGCAAGACCACATGTGGAAAAATTTGATAATGGTGATAAATACTGGGAGCATACATATAATAATTTTCATTTGAAGGCCTATGTTCCATCTACCGAAATAGATGGCGAGGTTTTGAATTACGGTTTTAGAGCACCTTTACTTTTGGTGTTCGAGGAAAATAAGCGCACAAAGGAGGAGGCTATTGCTTTTGCCAAGGAGTCAGGTCTTTCTGATATAGCATCAGCCGTAGATTCAAGTGTACTTTTTATTTATCCTACTTGTGAAGGCGGATGGGATAATGCCTCTGTTGACCTTTACAAGGAGATAATGGAAGAAGTAAAAATGAATCCTGATTATGAGGATGGAATCGCAGCCTTCCATGATTTTATAGCACAGGAATTCAAGGGATATTTCATCAGAGGCGCTAAGTTTAGAACAGATATATATAGCTTTGGAAAATCAGCTGATTACTGCGCAAGAAATCTTCTTCAGACTGTTGAGGGTGAATATTTATGGGGACCAGGTGAGATTACACCAGCAATGATTTCCATGGAAGGATTAAATGTCGTACCTGAGGTACAGCGAAAGGATATTGCCATTCTTTCAGTAGGAAATACAGATGAAGTTAATGATGCTTTTGCTGAATCTAAAAATGTTTTGATTAAGGATAAAGCTGAATATAAAGCTGATTTCTACAGCTTCGTAAAGAAGTTTAAGATGTGGTGTGGAAATCTCGAAATTGAGCCAGATTTTGAGGCTCTTAATATGGTGGAGGAGCCAGGCTTTACTGAGGTTAACACTTCAAAGGATCACAAGGAAAAGAAATATAAGGACACAAAGACTCATAAGGTTGGATATTTTGCATATTACAATAAGGGACTTTTTGATAATGGACCTGTTCCAATGTTGATTGGTTACCACGGTGGTGGAGACTCTTCAATGTTCCTTACCTTTGTCTCTGGATGGTGGGAGGTTTGCCATAAATACAACTTCTTATATGTTTCAATTGAGAATCACCAGTATGTAACTCCAACAGAGGCTATGGAGGTTATTGCTGATTTAAAGAAGAAATATAACGTGGATGAAAAGAGAATATATGCTGCTGGTTTCTCTATGGGAAGTGCTAAGACCTGGGATATGTTCCAGGAATATCCTGAGGTTTTTGCAGGACTTGCTCCAGCCAGCGCTTTGTTCCCAATCCATAATAATCCATTTGGTTTATCTCTTGGAGACCCACGTATAAATACCACAGTATCGGTACCAATTTTTTATTCAGGTGGAGAGGAATCGCCACTTCCAGAGCTTCCTTTCCAGGCCGAGGAATCTCTTGAGCGCATCAGATATGCAGCTTCTGTTAATAAGCTTAAGATTAATTTTAATGTTGATTTCTCTGACAGAGAAAATTGGGATGACCGTATATACGGTATTTCAGGAGACAGAGTTGAGAAGATTCCAGATCCTTCAAGAGGAAGTGTGCTGACTGTAAATTACTATGACAGCGAGGATGGAGTTTGTCGTACAGCCTTCGGTAGCGTAAGCGGTCAGGTTCATGAATTTAGAGAACATTCCTGTGAACAGGCATGGAAATTTATATCACAATTTACTAGATAGAGTATTTACGAAATAATAGGGAGATATATTAATTGAAAGTTACAAATCCACTTTTAAAAATGGACATGCCAGATATGGATGTCATTAAGGCTAATGGTTTTTATTATATGGTCAGTACCACAATGTTCTTTTGCCCAGGAGGCCCAATCCTTCGCTCCAAGGACTTAAAGAACTGGGAGATAGTATCATACATTTTTGACAAGATTGAAGATAATGATATATATGAGTTAAAGAATGGCAAGAATGCATACGGAGCTTGTCAATGGGCAACAACTCTTTGCTATCACAGGGGAATATTCTATTCATGCTTTGTGTGCAACGATATGAAGAAGACTTATATCTATTATTCGGATGATATCGAGAAATCTTTTTGGGATAGATATGAGTTGAATGGTATTTATCATGACCCTAGTTTCTTGTTCTGGGATAATAAGCCTTATCTTGTTTATGGAAATGGTGATATTCATATTGTCAGGATTTTGGATGATTTTAGTGGAGTGGATGAGACATCAGACAGATTGTTATTTGCCACAGACAAAGCTGGCATTATGCTTCGCTGTGAAGGATGTCGTGCCTACGTAAGAAAGAAATATATTTATCTGTGCTTTATTGAGTGGCCTGAGATTGGTAATGGAAATGGTAGAAGAAGAGAGGTTTGTTATCGCGGAACAAGCCTTGATGGAGATTTTGAAAGACATATCATTTTTGATGATGATATGGGTTATAAAAATTGTGGTATTGCGCAGGGAGTTCTTATTGATGTTGATGAAAAGAATTGCTACTCAATGTTTTTTCAGGATCACGGAGCCGTAGGACGTATTCCTTATTTGCTTCCTATGACATGGGAAAATGACTGGCCTGTGATAGGACAGGATGGGAAAGCTCCTGAAGAATTCGATATTCCTATGAAGGAAGTATTTACAAATCCACTCGTAACAAGCGATTCCTTTAATCACAGCAGTGACAGAATGCTTCTTCAGTTCCAGTGGAATCATAATCCTATAGAGGAGGGATGGTCATTTACAGACCGTCTTGGCTATTTACGTCTTAAAAATATGCAGCTAGCATCATCAATAATGGATGCCAGAAACACTTTGACAGAGCGAACTGTTACTCCTAAATCCGTATTTACGATAGAGGGCGATTTTTCTGGAATGCGTGGCGGAGATTATGCTGGACTTGCTGCCTTTATGGGAAAATACGGAACTATAGGATTAACAAAATCTAATGGTGAATTTTACATCGTTTCCACTCAAAAAGATAAGACAGAGATAAGACAAAATGTTTCAGAAATTCAAGGCTTCAATTGTAATCATTTTTGGATTAGAATAGTCTTTGATTTCGAAAATGAAGATAAGGCCTATTTCTATTATTCTGTAGATGGCACGGACTTTATTGAGTTCGGAGAACCGCTTGATATGGAGTTTACATTAGATGTTTTTGTGGGATATCGTATAGGCGTATTCTCGTATGGTACAAAGAATCTTGGGGGTGTCGTTGATTTTCGAAATCTAAATTTTAGCGAATAGAGGACACTAAATAAATGAATTGCTATATACAAGGTGAGTTTGATGTTACATCACTTGATGAAGAAAATGCCGGAGTGAAGATTGCCAAGAGAGTACTTTTGGTTCACAAAATATCTTTATTGTATTTTGGATTGCTTCTGTTTCTTGGGTATTATTACCTAAAGGATTACTTAGGATTATATATCGATGGCACTTTTAATATTGCATTATTTGCATCGATATTAACACTTTATGCAGGGCTTCTTTCGGCTTATGCAAATATGACAAAAAAGAAGCTATTGTCATTGGAACCAAAGGATGTTCATGACTACGGCCTTTATTTATTCCACAAGCATGTATTTTGTAAACTACCAGGGAATAAATATAATTTCTTAAGATCAATGGCTGTAGCTGATGCAAGGATGGGTGATAAAGATAAATGCAGAATGGCTGTAGATTTTATTCCTGCATCTTTTAAAAATGATGATTTAGAGCTTGTAAAAGAATGGATTAATTCTGAGGAACAAGACTTTGATGAGAGTAAACTTGCCAAGCAGAAGACAGCTAATCCATTTGCCATCATCATTGTTACTTTGCTATTATCCTATGGTGTCTTTTTCTTAGGTATGGATTTAAATTATCTTTCCTGTGGCAGATATTTTCAAAGGTTTTTGACGGGATTGTCCCTATTGGATTCTATCTTATCAGTTTCATTGATATATGCCTTTGGATTCTCCCTTCTTGTTGCCATAATAAAAAAAGGCAAGCAATCTAAGAAGGTATTTACAATCTTATTTTTAATTTTCTTTCTGCTAGGTTGCTTTATATTTAAGAGTGACTTGGTATGCTGTTTTGAAAGATATGATTCCAGATGGAGTGATTCTGATGAGGAATTAATTGATTCCTATGATTATGATGACTATAGCTCAGATGACTATGATTATAGTTCAGATGATTCTTATTCAATTGATGCATCTTCTGAGCCTTATGATGATATAGATATCATGAATTTAATGATTATCCTTGAGGGCTACCTTAAGAATAACGGAATTATTGAAGACTATTATACAAATTTACTTATAAGTTATACTGCAAAGGGAAATGTCAGAGGAACTGTTTATAGGGATGAAGATTACGAATATAATCTCTATGATAATGGCTTAAAAAAAGATGAAAATGGAAATAATTGCTTAGAGATTGTACTTGAAGCAGAGCCTCTTGATGAAAATGGATATTCCTTAGGACAGGCAGAAGCAAGCCTTAAGGGTTTTTATCTTGTAAATATTGAAACATATGAAATTATAGATGAGCATAAGACTCATTGGTAAAAAAGTACCTCACTAACCTTATTGATTAGTGAGGTACTTTAATGTGTTAAAGAAATCTGGATATGAAATACAACAACAGTCTTCGCTATCGAAAGTTGTTTCACCATCTGCCACAAGTCCTGCAATTGCAAAGGCCATAGCGATACGATGGTCTAAATATGTTTTAATAAGTGTTCCTTTCAGAGGCTTGCCACCATTGATAATCATTCCATCGTCAGTAGGAGTGATGTCACATCCCATATTCGAAAGATTTTCTGTGACTGTGGCGATTCTATCGCTTTCTTTTACTTTTAATTCTGATGCATCCGTAATAACGGTAGTACCTGCTGCACAGGCTGCCATTACAGCGATAACTGGAAGCTCGTCTATGAGTGTAGGAATAATATCTCCTGAAACTTCACATCCATGAAGCTCGCTTGTAGTTACATGAATATCTGCTACAGGTTCACCGCTTACAATTCGCTCATTGAGAAGCTCAATATTTCCTCCCATATCCTGTGCAACTTTTATAATGCCTGCGCGGGTTGGATTCGTATTTACGTTTTTAATTAATAAATCTGCATTAGGACATATAAGACCTGCAACAATAAAGAAGGCAGCTGATGAAATATCACCTGGAACCTCTATTTTTTGACCTACAAGCTTAGGGCCGCCTACAACAGTAGCGGTAAGACCTTCTGATTTGATGTCGGCGCCAAAACCTGAAAGCATAAGCTCTGTATGATTTCGTGAAACAACTGGCTCTGTGACAGAGGTGATTCCGTCAGCATAAAGACCTGCAAGAAGTACGCAGGATTTTACCTGAGCACTGGCTACAGGTGAATCATAGCGAAGTGGAGCGAGAGGAACGCCGCCTACCTCAAGTGGTGCACAGTTGTTATTCTTTACTGATTTGATATAGGCGCCCATCTGTGTAAGAGGTGTAATGATTCTTCCCATTGGACGCTTCTGAATGGATTCATCACCATTTAAGGTGCTGACAAAGGGCTGACCGGCAAGAATACCTGATATAAGTCGGGTAGTAGTACCACTGTTTCCTACATCAAGAACCTGCTGTGGCTCACTTAGTCCATGAAGACCTTTTCCATGAATCACAACATGATCTCTGTCCTGAGAGATATCAATTCCCATGGCTTTAAAGCAGCCGATAGTGGAGCGACAGTCAGCACCATCCAGGAATCCAGTTAATTCTGTGATACCCTCGGAAATAGCACCGAACATAACGCCTCGGTGGCTGATGGACTTATCTCCTGGAACCTTGATTTCACCTTTTAAACTTTTTGCTTTATTAATTGGCATATTAATTTGTCCTTTGTCTTACGTAGTAGTTATTATGTACCAAAATTGTTTGAGCTTTTTTCATAGCTTCATCTGTATAGAATTCGATTCGAAGAACACCAGGTTCAAATTCTCTGTTATGAATGATATCGATATTCTTTACACTGATATCAGCATCAGCAAGTAGCTGAAGAACTCCTACAAGTGTACCTGGTTTATCATCAATGTCGCAATATAATTCGTAAAAACGAAGTAAAGCATTGTCTGGAATTGTAATGGAATCTCTGTAATCCTTTGCTTTTGTCCATAGTCGTAAAATTTCATCTGCATCGGATTTCAATATAGCGGTTCTAAAATCTTCCAGCTCGTCCTTGTATATATCTATAAGTTTAATCAAAGCATCTCTGTTGCTAAGGAAAATGTGCTGCCACATTGTAGGAGATCCAGAGGCTATTCTTGTGATATCCTTAAATCCACCTGCTGCAATAGTTTTGCAAATAGAGCGCTCATCATCTGTATCCTGTACAAGATTTACAAGAGAGGCTGCAATGACGTGTGGCAGATGTGATACAGCAGCTGTGGCGTCATCGTGCTCCTCAGGAGTAAGCATTATTGGAATAGCACCAAGGCTTTCAATATACGAAGCAAATTCATCGTAGGTTTCGCGATTCATTTCTGAATCTGCAGTAAGAATATAGTATGCATTCTCAAGGAGAAGAGCGTTTGAATGCTCAAGTCCTGTAAGTTCCGAACCAGTCATAGGATGACCACCTATAAACTGATTAGTCATACCGAGTTCTCTTGCTACAGATGTGATATCGCCTTTTGTAGAACCTACATCAGTGATAATACAGTCTGGCTTAACAACATCTTTAAGCATCTTTAGGTAATCGCAGTTAATCTTTACAGGGCTGCAAAGAAAGATGATATCACACTGACCGAACTGGTGAATTTTAAGAAGGCCGTTGTTGTCGATAAGGCGCTCCTCAAAAGCTGCTTCGATTGTAGATTCTCTGGAAGCAGTAGCCAGTATTCTTGTATTCGGATATACGTTTAATATCGCTTTTGCGATACTTCCTCCAATTAGTCCTAGTCCTACAAATCCGATAGTTTTTGTCTTCATAAATAAATCTCCCAAAACATATGATACTTTAATACTTTAAAGCGAAAATATATTTATATAATATCACATTTATGCGTTGTAAATAGTCTGAATATTAAATATAATATATATAAGTTTTATAACATCACGGCGCGGCGGGGTTAAGGCGTCGAATAACTTATTGGGAGGTAAGACACATGAAGGTATTTACTACGGACAAAATTAGGAACGTTGTGTTGCTTGGTCACAGCGGGGCGGGCAAAACCAGTCTCATCGAATCAATGGCTTTTCTGGCTGGTCAGATCAGCAAGCCAGGCACTATCGAGGCTGGTAATACCATTAGTGACTACGACAAACTGGAGACAAAAAACAAATTTTCTATCTACACTTCTTTAGTTCCAATCATTTGGGGCGATACTAAGATTAATTTCCTAGACACACCAGGTTATTTTGATTTCGTCGGAGAAGCTGAGGAGGCAGTTTCGGCAGCAGATGCGGCTATTATTGTTATTTCAGGTAAAAGCGGAATTGAGGTTGGTACAAAGAGAGCTTGGGAGATGTGCGACAAATTTAATCTTCCTAGAATGGTATTTGTAACTGACATGGATATAGATGATGCCAGCTATAGAGAAATCGTTGAGGAGCTTCAGAGTTTGTACGGAAAGAAGATTGCTCCTTTCCATCTTCCAATTAGAGAAAATGGAGAGTTTGTTGGCTATGTAAATGTCATCCAGCAGATGGGAAAGCGCTGGAAGGCTGATGGAACAGTAGAACACTCTGATGTACCTGATTACAATCAGGAATATTTGGAGAAATATCGTGAAGCTTTGATGGAATCAGTTGCTGAGACATCAGAGGAATTCATGGATAGATATTTTGGTGGCGAAGAGTTCTCTGAAGATGAGATCCGTCAGGCACTTCGTGTAAACGTAGCTTCTGGTGATATTGTTCCAGTTATGATGGGTTCAAATCTTACTAACAGAGGTCAGTATACAATGCTTACTGACGTTGTTAAGTATCTTCCATCACCAGCTGATTGCAAGATTACAGGAATTAACGCAAATACGAATGAAGTTTACGAAGCAAACTATGACTTCTCTAAGCCAAAGAGTGCTTATGTATTTAAGACAATCGTCGACCCATTCGTTGGTAAGTATTCACTTATCAAGGTTAATTCAGGTGTTCTTAAGACGGATGATTTGCTTTATAACAAGCATAAAGAGACAGAGGAGAAGATTGGAAAGCTTTACATCTTAACAGGTAGCAAGGCTGAGGAAGTCCCTGAGGTTCACGCAGGTGATATCTGTGCACTTTCAAAGCTCCAGAAGGTAGCTACTACAGACTCACTTTCTACAAAGGCTAATCCAATTCTTTACATTAGAACACCACTTTCAGTTCCTTATACATACAAGAGATATAAGGCTAAAAATAAGGGAGATGAAGATAAAATTGCACAGGCACTCGCAAAGCTTTGTGCTGAGGATTTAACCATCAAGGCTGTTAATGATGGCGAGAACAGTCAGTCACTTCTTTATGGTATCGGAGACAGACATATCGATATGCTTGTGCAGAAGCTTAATGAGAAGTACAAGGTAGACATCGAGCTTAGCCAGCCAAAGATTGCATTCAAAGAGACAATCAGAGGAAAGGCTGATGTAGAGTATAAGTATAAGAAGCAGACTGGTGGTCATGGTCAGTATGGTCACGTTAAGATGACATTTGAGCCTTCTGGAAATATGGAAGAGCATTACAACTTTACAGAGTCTGTAGTTGGTGGTGCAGTTCCAAAGAACTATTTCCCAGCTGTTGAGAAGGGACTTTCAGAAGCTGTTCTTGCAGGACCACTTGCAGCTTATCCTGTAGTTGGTGTACATGCTAACCTTTATGATGGAAGCTATCACCCAGTTGATTCTTCAGAAATGGCATTCAAGGTTGCAGCTAAGGGTGCATTCAAGGATGG
The DNA here is from genome assembly GCF_900100545.1 of Pseudobutyrivibrio sp. 49. Classification (GTDB taxonomy): domain Bacteria; phylum Bacillota; class Clostridia; order Lachnospirales; family Lachnospiraceae; genus Pseudobutyrivibrio. Next base: position 681,528 of record NZ_FNDP01000001.1, on the reverse strand, counting down.
TATCATGAAGGCTAATCCAATCCTTCTTGAGCCTATCGAGACACTTAAGGTTGTAGTTCCAGATAGCTACACTGGTGATGTAATGGGGGATTTGAACAAGAGACGTGGACGTGTTCTTGGAATGAATCCTACAGAAACTGGTGGCAAGACTGAGGTCATGGCTGAAGTTCCTATGGCTGAGCTTTACGGTTATGATACCCAGCTTCGTTCAATGATTGGTGGCTACGGTACATTCTCTTATGAATTAGCTCGCTATGAGCAGGTTCCTTCAGATGTTCAGGCTAAGGAGGTTGAGAGACGCGCTAATAAGATTAAGGATGTAGATGAGGAATAATATTTAAAATTTGAAAGACTGATGAGGTTGTTACTTCATCAGTCTTTTTTCTATAATATTAAATTTTCGGTTACATATTTCACAGACTGAAAAAATTGCAGGTAGAGTCATTTCATAAGTCGTGCTACTATATCAGAGCACTTTTTTAGAACGAGAGGATAATGTAATTGATTATTGAATATAATGTAGAAGTAATGGAGCAGGCAGAGCCTGAAGTTGAAGAGTATTTCTTTGAGGCTGTGGCTGGAAATTTAGATGACTTGATTTCATTTAGTAAGACAATAGATATTAATAATCCCGATGAAGCAGGGATTTGTGTTTATAAAGATGATATTTCAGGAAAATATGTGGTTCCCTTTGTAGCAGATGGATCTGTGGCACCACTAAACTATGGTGAGTACCTGGATGTAAAGCCGGTAGAGGAAAAATACTGGAACATAGATGAGCGCAGAACTTATATTACAAATTTAGGAATGCTAGCTATGATGTCGGTGATAGCCTAATCGCTAAGCATATTTTCAATAAAAACCAATTTTGCTGTGTAGTTTTATTGCAAAACTACACAGCTTTTATTATAATTTTTGTTTAGTTAAGTAAAGTTCGAGGTGAGAAAATGAAGCACAATTTTAAAGCAATTGAGAAAAAATGGCAGGCAGCCTGGGAAAAAGATGATATCTTTAAGGCTGTTGATGGTTCTGACAAGCCAAAATTCTACGGCTTGGTTGAGTTCCCATATCCATCAGGTGCAGGTATGCACGTTGGACATATCAAGGCATATTCTTCAGTAGAGGTAGTTTCTAGAAAGCGCCGCATGCAGGGATATAATGTATTATTCCCAATCGGTTTTGATGCTTTCGGTCTTCCTACAGAGAACTATGCTATCAAAACAAATACACATCCTAGAAAGATCACTGATGATAATATCAAAAAGTTCACTACACAGCTTAAGAGCGTAGGTTTTTCTTTTGATTATAGTCGTACAATCGACACTACTCAGGAGGATTACTACAAGTGGACACAGTGGATTTTCCTTAAGATGTTCGAGAAGGGTCTTGTTTTCAGAGATAAGACTCTTGTTAACTACTGCCCACATTGTAAGGTAGTACTTTCAAATGAGGATTCGCAGGGTGGTAAGTGCGATATCTGTGACAGCGATGTAATCCAGAAGGAGAAGGACGTTTGGTACCTTCGTATTACAGAGTATGCTGATAAGCTTCTTCAGGGTCTCGATGAGGTAGATTTCCCTGAGAATATCAAGCAGCAGCAGGTAAACTGGATTGGTAAGTCAAAGGGTGCTTTCGTTAATTTCACACTTGATGGTATAGATAAAAAGCTTGAGATTTACACTACAAGACCAGATACACTTTGTGGTGTTACATTTATGGTTATTGCTCCAGAGCATCCATATATCGATGAGTATGCAGACAAGATTTCTAACATGGATGCTATCTTAGCTTACAGAGCTGAGTGCCAGAAGAAGTCTGAGTTCGAGCGTACACAGCTTGTTTCTAAGGACAAGACAGGTGTTAGAGTTGAGGGCTTCGATGCAATCAACCCAATTACAGGCAAGAAGATTCCAGTATTCATTTCTGATTATGTAATGATGGGTTATGGTACTGGTGCTATCATGGCAGTTCCAGCTCACGATCAGCGTGACTGGGATTTCGCTACTAAGTTTGGTATTGATATTATCCCTGTTATCGAGGGTGGAGATGTTACTAAGGAAGCTTACACAGGCGAAGGTAACATGATTAACTCTGAGTTCCTTAATGGTCTTAACAACAAGAAGGACTCAATCGACAGAATGATTCAGGAGCTTGAAAAGCTTGGTTGCGGTAAGGCTGGTGTTCAGTTCAAGATGAAGGATTGGGCATTCAACAGACAGCGTTACTGGGGTGAGCCTATTCCAATCGTTCACTGTCCTACATGTGGTGATGTAGCAGTTCCATTTGAGGAGCTTCCACTTAAGCTTCCTGTACTTGAGAACTTTGAGCCAGGTACAGACGGAGAGTCACCACTTGCTAAGATTGACAGCTTTGTAAACTGCAAGTGCCCTAAGTGTGGCGCTGACGCTAAGAGAGAGACTGATACTATGCCTCAGTGGGCTGGTTCATCATGGTACTTCTTACGTTACATTGATCCACACAATGATAACGAGTTCGCAGCTATGGACAAGCTCAACTACTGGATGCCAGTTGACTGGTACAACGGTGGTATGGAGCACGTTACACGTCACTTGATTTATTCACGTTTCTGGCATCACTTCCTTTATGACCTTGGTGTAGTTAATACTCCAGAGCCATACAAGAAGAGAAGTGCACAGGGCATGATCCTTGGCGAGGACGGACAGAAGATGTCTAAGTCTCGTGGAAACGTTATTGATCCACTTGATATTGTAGATGCTTACGGTGCAGACACACTTCGTACTTACGTATTATTCATGGGTGATTACGGCGCAGCTGCTCCTTGGTCAGATGCATCTGTTCGTGGATGTAAGAGATTCCTTGAGAGATTCGCAGGTCTTACAGATATTGTTACTGATGAGGCTAACAGCGAGTCTATCGAGACAGGAATTCATAAGACAATTAAAAAGGTTTCTGAGGATATCGAGGCTATGAAGTACAACACAGCTATCGCAGCTATGATGGGACTTCTTAACGATATCATTGCAGAGGGACATATTACTAAGGATAATCTTGTATTACTTGCTAAGATTTTAGCTCCATTTGCTCCACACCTTTGTGAGGAAATGTACGCTGAGCTTGGCGGAGAGGGATATGTATCACTTTCAGCTTGGCCAGAGTTTGACCCAGCTAAGATTGTTGAGTCTACTATCGAAATCGCTGTACAGGTTAATGGTAAGCTTAAGGCTACAATCAAGATTCCTAACGGATGTGAGAAGGATGAGGCTCTTTCAATTGCTAAGGCTGATTCAGCTGTTGCGGCAGCAATTGAGGGCAAGAATCTCGTTAAGGAAATTTATGTTCCAAACAAGATTGTTAACCTTGTAGTTAAATAATGTTTAAGCCTGCCAAAGCGGCAGGCTTATTCTATAAAGTTATAAGATAAGGAGAATACGTTATGAGCAAAATTCAGATGACAACCCCACTTGTAGAGATGGACGGCGATGAGATGACACGCATCCTCTGGCAGATGATTAAGGACGAGCTTCTTCTTCCTTTCATCGATTTAAAGACTGAGTACTATGACCTTGGTCTAGAGCACAGAAATGAGACAGATGACAAGGTAACTGTAGAGTCAGCAGAGGCTACAAAGAAATATGGAGTTGCTGTTAAGTGTGCCACAATCACTCCTAATGCAGCACGTATGACTGAGTACAACCTTAAGGAAATGTGGAAGAGTCCTAATGGCACTATCCGTGCAATCCTTGATGGTACAGTATTCCGTGCTCCAATCGTTGTAAAGGGAATTGACCCAAATGTTAAGTCATGGAAGAAACCAATTACAATTGCCCGTCATGCTTATGGTGATGTTTATAAGAATACCGAGATGGTTATTCCTGCAGCTGGTAAGGTAGAGCTTGTTTACACATCTGAGGATGGCAAGGAAGAGCGTGCACTTGTTCATACCTTTAACGGACCAGGTGTAGTTCAGGGACAGCACAATCTTAACGATTCAATCGAAAGTTTTGCTCATAGCTGCTTTAAATATGCTTTAGATACAAAGCAGGATTTATGGTTTGCTACAAAGGATACTATTTCTAAGAAGTATGACCATACTTTTAAGGACGTATTCCAGGAGATTTTTGATAAGGAGTTTAAAGCTGCCTTTGATGCTGCTGGTATCGAATACTTCTATACCCTTATTGATGATGCGGTTGCTCGTGTAATGAAATCTGAGGGCGGATTCATCTGGGCATGTAAGAACTATGATGGTGATGTTATGTCAGATATGATTTCATCTGCTTTTGGTTCACTTGCTATGATGACTTCTGTTCTTGTAAGCCCTGCTGGTTACTACGAGTACGAGGCTGCTCACGGAACAGTTCAGCGTCACTACTACAAGCATCTTAAGGGTGAGGAGACATCTACAAACTCTGTAGCTACAATTTTTGCATGGACAGGCGCTCTTAGAAAGCGCGGTGAGCTTGATAGTATACCAGAGCTTTCTGCATTTGCTGACAAGCTTGAGAAGGCTTGTATCAAGACTATCGAAGATGGAAAGATGACAAAGGATTTGGCTCTCATTACATCAATCGAGAACCCAGCAGTCCTTAATTCAAGGGATTTCATCATTGAAATTCGTAAAACTCTTGAATCTCTTTAAAATAGTCTGAAAACACAAGATTTAGTGTTTGTGTTTATTGACTTGCACAATATAGTCTATTATAATAGTCTCATACTTAAATGTATGGGGCTATTTTTATGCTCCTGATGGAGAAAATGTATGGAAATGAATGTTAAGCTTCAGGTTTTTGAAGGTCCATTGGACTTATTACTTCACCTGATTGATAAGAATAAAGTTGATATTTATGACATCCCTATTGTTGAGATTACAGATCAATATATGGAGTATGTTCGTGCTATGGACAACAGCGACTTAGATGTTATGTCTGAGTTCCTGCTTATGGCTACCACACTTCTTGATATCAAGAGTCGTATGTTATTGCCACAGGAAGAGAAGACAGAAGAGGGTGAAGAGCCTGAGGATCCACGTGCAGAGCTTGTTCAGCAACTGTTAGAGTACAAGATGTACAAGACTATCTCTTATCAGCTTAGAGACAGACAGATAGATGCAAGCCTTGTTTTCTACAAGGAACCTACTATTCCAGAGGAAGTTTTAAAGTATCAGCAGCCAGTTGATTTGGAAGAGCTTATGGCAGACCTTACACTTAACAAGCTTAATGATATTTTTCAACAGGTGCTTAAGCGTCAGGATAATAGAAGAGACCCAATCCGTTCTACATTTGGAAAGATAAAAAAGGAAGAGGTTTCTCTTGAACAGAAAATGGAATGGACTATCGCATTTGCGAAGGCACATAACACCTTCAGCTTTAGAAATCTTCTTGAAGCTGCACACTCAAAGACAGAGGTTATTGTTACCTTCCTTTGTATTTTAGAGATGATGAAGGCTGGTCAGATTAATATCACCCAGGAAGATACTTTCACTGATATTCTGATTGAATCCAGAATCGCAGCCTAATATCTACGGAGAGAATAATTATGGAATTAAAAGAGATTGAAAATATAGTTGAGGGCATTTTGTTTGCGATGGGAGGCACAGTTGAGGCTTCCAGAATAGCAAAGGCTCTTGAAATAGATGAAAAGCAGGTAGTGCAGGCTATTAATTCCCTTAAGGAAAAATATGCAGCTGACAAGCGCGGTATTACAATTACTGAGATTGATGGTGCATATCAGATGTGCACTAATCCTGAAATTTATGAATATCTTATTAGAATTGCAAAGCAGCCACGTAAATACGTACTTACAGATGTGCTTCTTGAGACTCTTTCAATTATTGCTTATAAGCAGCCAATTACAAAATCAGAAATAGAAAAAATCAGAGGAGTATCCTGTGATTTCGCTGTTTCAAAGCTTGTAGAGTTTGGGCTTTGTACAGAGTTGGGACGTCTTGATGCACCAGGAAGACCAATGCTTTTTGGTACTACTGAAGAGTTTTTAAGATCCTTCGGAGTGAAATCTATTGATGAACTTCCAGAGCTTTCACAGACTCAGATTGAAGAGTTTAAAATCGAGGCTGAAAATGAAGCAAATAACGTAGAAGTTACAATATAAAAATAATAAAAAATCAAGTGAAATTCGACAAAAAACCACCCAAATTTTTGGGTGGTTTTTTATGACAATTTTTTAACGTATTTACGTTGAAAACATAATTAAAATACACTATTATTAGACTTGCGAGAAATTTGAAATATTTTATATAAATGGAGGTATGAGATGGGTAATGATTTAAGTCAAGCTCAGGCTAGAATTAACGCATTACTTGATGATAACAGCTTTGTTGAGCTTCAGTCATTAGTAATGTCACGCAACACAGATTTTAACCTTGATGCAAAGAAAGAACCATCAGATGGAGTTATTATTGGTCATGGTCTTGTGGATGGCACATTAGTGTTCGTTTTTAGCCAGAATGCCGAGGTTTTGGGCGGTACAATTGGTGAGATGCATGCTAAGAAGATTCTGTCACTTTATGACATGGCACTTAAAGTTGGTGCTCCTGTCATCGGTTTTATCGATTGTGGTGGTGTTCGTCTTCAGGAGTCTTTTGATGCTCTTGAAGCTCTTGGTTCTGTAATCGAGCGAGCAGCTGATGTAAAGGGTGTTATTCCACAGCTTATGTGTGTAGCAGGAAATTGTGGTGGTGGACTTTCAGTTCTTCCTTCACTTGCTGATTTCACATTCATGGTTGATGGTGCTTCACTTTTCTATAACTCTCCAGATGCTATTAAGGGTAACAGAGCAGAAGAGTGCGATTCATCTTCAGCAGCATTCCAGTTCGAAGAGGCTGGTACAGTAGATATGCACGGATCTCTTTCAGAGGTTGTTGCATCTATGAGACAGGTTATCTCAATGATTCCTAACGACATTACAGAGGCTACAGATGATCTCAACAGAGCATCAGAAGGTCTTGAGTCTAAGGTAGGCGACGCAGCAGCAGTTGCTACAGAGCTTGCTGATAACAGAGAATTCATCGAGCTTAAGGCTGGTTTTGCCAAGGAAATGGTTACAGGTCTTATGAAGCTTGATGGAGTAACAATTGGTGTAGTAGGTAATAGAGAAGTTGACGGAGAGGCTTTCCTTTCTGCAACTGGTTGCGAGAAGGCAGCGGATTTCGTTGATCTTTGTGATATGTACGAAATCCCAGTTCTTTCTATTACTAATGTTGCTGCATTTAAATCTTGTGTATGCCAGGAGAAGCGTTTACCACGTGCTCTTGCACAGATGACACAGAGATTTGTTGATGCAAGCATTCCAAAGATTAATCTTATTACTAAGCAGGCTTACGGTTCTCCATATGTTCTTATGAACTCTAAGTCACTTGGCGCAGATTTAGTATATGCTTTCGAGACAGCATCTGTTGGTGCTATGGAGGCTGCTAAGGCTGCTAGAATCTTAAGCGAAAATGGCACAGACGCAGCTGCTATTGAAAAGGATTACGCTCAGCTTCAGGATAGTGCACTTACAGCTGCAGCTCACGGTCACATTGACAGAATCGTTTCTACAGCAGATGCTAGAAAATACATTATTGCAGGATTTGAGATGTTCTTTTAAGAGCAGGAAGGTGAATTTATGAAAAAAAGAATTTTAGTAGTTTTCACTACCTTAATCCTTGCTCTTAGTCTTGTTGCCTGTGGCGGCAAGAAAGATAACACTTACGGAGGATACGATACAGAAGCTTACGACACTATCGCGAAGCTATACATGAATTACGCACTTAGCTTAGATGAGTCTGAGTACGAGCAGGCTACTGAATACTTTATGGCTAACGGACTTGGTCAGTATGGCGATGCAGTTAAAGAAGCTGGTCTTCCAAAGTTCTTATCTACAAGCTTTGTAGGTTTTGATAGTCTTATCGATAGCTACAAAGATATTAAGGATGTTAAGGTAGGAGATTTTGTTGATTTTGGTAAGGTTGAGGTTGAAAAGTCTGGTAAGACAATCACAGCCACAATGATTACTGATTTTACAGTTAGAGATTTAAAGACAACATTCGTTTACAACGCTAACGATGTTGATGCTGGTCCTACAGCAGTTGATATCGAGCCAGTTTACACATTAGGCGAGACAATGCAGAAGGCAGCTTTAAATACAGTAATGGGTATCCTTATTGTATTTGCAATGCTTGTTGTTATGTCTGGTGTAATCAAGTGCTTCGAGATTATTCCTAAGCTCGAGAAGAGAGCAAAGGAAAAGAAGGAAGAGCCACAGGCTGTTGCTGCTCCTGCAGCTACACCAGTTGCTACATCCGCAAAGAACGAAACAGATGATTTACAGCTTGTCGCTGTTATTGCTGCAGCAATCGCTGCAAGCACAGGAGCTTCTACAGATTCGTTTGTAGTACGTTCTATCAAGAAAAGATTTTAGACTTAGGAGGAAATTTCCATGAAAAATTATACAATCACTGTTAATGGAACAGTATACGATGTTACTGTAGAAGATAAGGGAGGCTCTGGCGTTTCTCCAGTTACTCCTGCAGCTGCTCCAAAGGCTGCTGCTCCAGCTCCAGTTGCTACAGGCGCTGCTGGTGGTGTTAAGATCGAGGCAGGTGCTGCCGGTAAGGTTGTTAAGATTGCAGCTGCTGCAGGTACTTCTGTAAAGAAGGGTGACCCTGTTGTTGTTCTTGAGGTTATGAAGATGGAAACACCTGTTGTTGCACCTCAGGATGGTACTGTTGCATCAATCAACTGCAACGAAGGTCAGCAGGTTGAGGCTGGCGCATTACTCGCAACTATGAACTAATAGGAGGATTACACATGAGTTACGTTGGAGAGACATTGTTAAACCTGGCTCATCAGACTGCATTTTTCAATCTGACCTGGGGAAACTTTGTCATGATAGCGGTTGCCTGTGTTTTCCTTTACCTTGCAATTAAAAAAGGATACGAACCACTTCTTTTATTACCAATCGCTTTTGGTATGTTGTTGGTAAACATTTATCCTGACATCATTGCATCTCCAGAGGAAACCTCCAATGGAGTAGGCGGCTTGCTTTATTATTTCTATACTTTAGATGAGTATTCAATTCTTCCATCACTTATTTTCATGGGTGTTGGAGCTATGACAGATTTCGGTCCACTTATTGCAAATCCAATCAGCTTCTGGCTTGGTGCTGCTGCACAGATTGGTATTTTCACAGCTTACCTTCTTGCAATCCTTCTTGGATTCTCAGATCAGGCAGCTGCTGCAGTATCTATCATCGGTGGTGCAGATGGACCTACATCTATTTTCCTTGCTGGTAAATTAGGACAATCAGCACTTATGGGACCAATCGCTGTTGCAGCATATTCATATATGTCTTTGGTTCCAATCATTCAGCCTCCAATTATGAAGGCACTTACAACAAAGGAAGAGCGTTCAATTAAGATGGCTCAGCTTCGTCCAGTTTCTAAGCTTGAGAAGATTCTCTTCCCAATCGTTGTTACTATTATTGTATGTTTGATTTTACCTACAACAGCTCCACTTGTTGGTATGCTTATGCTTGGTAACCTTTTCAAGGAGTCTGGTGTTGTAAATCAGCTTACAGAGACTGCATCTAATGCTCTTATGTACATCGTAGTTATTCTTCTTGGTACATCAGTAGGTGCTTCTACATCTGCTGAGGCATTCTTAAATGCAGCTACACTCAAGATCGTAGTTCTTGGTCTTGTTGCTTTCGTATTCGGTACAGCAGCTGGTGTATTATTTGGTAAGCTTCTTTGCCACGTTACTGGTGGTAAGATTAATCCACTTATCGGTTCAGCTGGTGTTTCTGCTGTTCCTATGGCAGCACGTGTTTCACAAAAGGTCGGTGCAGAAGAGGACCCTACAAACTTCCTTCTTATGCATGCTATGGGACCAAACGTTGCTGGTGTTATCGGAACTGCAGTTGCAGCCGGTGTATTCATGGCAATATTTGGAGTTTAATGTACTAAGGAGGATAAAATAAATGGCAGAAATTAGTCCAAAGCCAGTTAAAATAACTGAGACAATACTAAGAGATGCACATCAGTCTCTTATTGCAACTCGTATGCCAACATCTATGATGCTTCCTATCGTAGATAAGATGGATAAGGTTGGATACAACGCAGTAGAGTGCTGGGGTGGCGCAACATTTGATGCTTCACTTCGTTTCCTTAAGGAAGATCCTTGGGATAGACTTAGAAAGCTTCGTGATGGCTTTAAGAATACAAAGCTTCAGATGCTTTTCAGAGGTCAGAATATTTTAGGATACAGTCAGTATCCAGATGATGTTGTTGAATACTTCGTACAGAAGTCGATTGCAAATGGTATCGATATCATTCGTATTTTCGACTGCCTCAACGATATCAGAAATCTTCAGACAGCAGTTAAGGCTACAAATAAGGAAAAGGGACATGCTCAGGTAGCTCTTTCTTATACACTTGGTGAGGCCTATACACTTGATTATTGGAAGGATATTGCAAAGCGTATCGAGGATATGGGAGCAGATTCAATCTGTATCAAGGATATGGCAGGTCTTCTTGTTCCGGCTAAGGCCTATGAGCTTGTTTCAGCACTCAAGGAATCTACAACACTTCCTATCGAAATGCATACACACTACACATCTGGTGTAGCTTCAATGACATACATGAAGGCTGTAGAGGCTGGTGCTGATATTATTGACTGTGCTATGTCACCATTCGCACTTGGTACATCACAGCCTGCAACTGAAGTTATGGCAGCTGCTTTCGAAGGCACACCATATGCTACAGGCTTTGATCAGGAGCTTCTTTCAGAAATCGCTGATTACTTCAGACCATACAGAGAGGAGTGCATCGAGAGTGGACTTATGTCTACAAAGGTACTTGGTGTTAACATCAATACACTTCGTTATCAGGTTCCTGGCGGTATGCTTTCAAACCTTATCAGCCAGTTAAAGGAGCAGGGTAAGGAAGATAAGCTTCGTGAGGTTCTTGAGGAAGTACCACGTGTACGTAAGGATCTTGGTGAGCCACCACTTGTTACTCCTTCATCTCAGATCGTTGGTACACAGGCTGTATTCAACGTACTTATGGGTGAGAGATACAAGGTAGTAACAGAGCAGACTAAGGATATCTTGCTTGGTAAGTACGGTCAGACAGTTAAGCCTTTCAATCCAGAGGTTGTTGAGAAAGCACTTGGTGCTGATAAGGATAAAGCAATTACTTGTCGTCCAGCAGATTTAATTGAGCCAGGTCTTGCTAAGTTTGAGGAGGAATGCAAGCAGTGGAAGCAGCAGGATGAGGATGTCCTCACATATGCACTTTTCCCTAAGGTTGCAACAGAGTTCTTCCAATATCGTGAAGCTCAGCAGACAAAGGTTGATCCTGCAAAAGCAGATAAGGAAAATAAAGCTTATCCAGTTTAATTAAAGCTATTTTGAGTAATGCAAGATTTCTTGCATTACTCTTTTTTTTACTCTATAATTAACTTCTAATGGAGTATTTTGCATTTATAAAGGGTGAGATATGGCTACAACAACAGATTTAATTTCAAAAATTAATGAAAAATATGGAAGAATGTCAAAAGGACAAAAGCTTTTGGCAAATTACATCATAGATAATTACGATAAGGCGGTATTCCTTACTGCAGCAAAGCTTGGAGAAATTATTGGTATTTCTGAGTCTACTGTAGTTAGATTTGCTTCATTCATTGGGTACAGTGGCTATCCTGAATTCCAGCAGGCATTAGAGGCTATGGTTAGAAGTAAGCTCAATACCACTGACAGAGTAGAGATTACAAAGGGTGGAATCGAACAAAATGGAGTCCTTCGTGAGGTACTTTCTTCTGATGCATTGAAGATTAAAAACACCATGGAATCCATGGATGAGGCTGCTTTTTATAATGCTGTAGAGACCTTGCTAAAAGCAAGAAGGATATATGTGGTAGGTATTCGTTCCTGTGCTCCACTTGCATCATTTTTATCATTTTATTTAAATCTTATTTTTGATAATGTCGTTAATCTTCAGACATCCTCTGCATCAGAACTGTTTGAGCAGATGATTCATATTGGTGAGGAGGACTGTATTATAGGAATATCTTTCCCTAGATATTCTATGCGTACTTTAAAGGCATTGGAGTTTGCAAATAACCGACAGGCTAATGTAATTACGATTACAGATTCTATACATTCGCCTATGAACCTTTACAGCTCCTGCAATCTTATAGCAGAAAGTGATATGCATTCAGTTGTTGATTCACTGGTTGCACCATTGTCTGTTATTAATGCTCTTATTGTTGAGCTTTGTAATCGCCGACAGGCTCAAGTGGCAGACACTCTTGAAATGGTTGAGAATGTCTGGAATGAATATCAGTTTTATGAGAATGATGAAATTGATATGGTTGATGATTCTATAAAAATGTTCTATCCAGGAGAATCTTAATGGCAAATGTTATTGTTATTGGCGGTGGCGCTGCAGGAATGATGGCGGCATACGCAGCAGGAATGTGTGGGCATACAGTCACACTTCTTGAAAAAAATGAAAAATTAGGAAAGAAGATTTATATTACAGGAAAGGGTAGATGTAATTTTACTAATGCTTGTGATATAGAGGATTTCTTTAAGAATATAGTTAGTAATCCAAAGTTTCTATATAGCTCGTTATATACCTTTGGTCCAGAATCTATGATAGATTTCATTGAGATGAATGGTACACCTACAAAGGTAGAGAGAGGAAACAGGGCATTTCCAGTTTCTGATCATGCCAGCGATATTACTAAGGCTTTGGAAAAAGCGCTTAAGGAATATGGAGTAAAAGTAAAGCTTCATACCGAAGTACAGGATATTATTATTGATAAGGATACTGTGACAGGTGTCCTTTTAAAGGATGGTACTAAGATGGACTGCGACCACGTGGTGGTAGCAACTGGTGGTTTATCTTACAGAACTACAGGCTCCACTGGTGATGGTTTAAAATGGGCGAAAAAGGCAGGGCTTAATGTTACAGAAACAAGACCAGCTCTTGTTCCTTTGAATACAAAAGAAGCGTATATTCCTACTATGCAGGGACTTGCCCTTAAAAATGTTAATCTTACAATTTTTGATGAAAAGAAAAAGCTTTATGACAGCTTTGGCGAAATGCTGTTTACTCATTTTGGAGTAAGTGGTCCTTTGGTTTTATCTGCCAGCTCAATAATAGGAAAAACTCTTCAAAAGAAGGGCAGTCTAAAAGCTGTTGTTGATTTAAAGCCAGCTCTTTCAAGAGAGGAGCTTGAAAACAGAATTTTAAGAGATTTCAATGAAAACATGAATAAGCACTTGAGCTCTGTGCTTAGAGGGTTACTTCCAAGTTCCATGGTTCCTGTTTTTATTGAGATTATGGATTTTGATGACAGTCGTCAAATCAATTCTGTCACAAAGGAAGAGAGAGGTCAGCTTCTTGATTTGCTCAAGGCTTTTCCATTCACAATATCAGGGCTTCGAGATTACAATGAAGCCATTGTGACACAGGGTGGAGTTTCTGTGAAAGATATTGACCCATCTACCTTAAAATGTAAAAATATAAATGGTCTTTCCTTCGTTGGAGAGGTGCTTGATTTAGATGCCTTTACAGGAGGCTTTAATTTACAAATTGCCTGGTCTACTGGTTATTTGGCCGGGTTATCAATATAAGATTTTGGAGGATAATTTATTATGGCAATGAATGTTGCAATTGACGGACCAGCTGGTGCTGGCAAATCTACAATAGCTAAGGCTATTGCAAAGAAGTTAGGATATGTTTATGTAGACACTGGAGCTATGTATAGAGCTATGGCTTTATTCTTCCTTCGTTCTAATATCGCAAAGGATGATGAGGCAAAGATTTCTTCAGTGGTTGATGATATTAACGTTTCTATTAAATATGAAGATGGCGCTCAGCACGTAATTCTTAATGGCGAGGATGTTACAGGTCTCATTCGTACAGAAGAGGTTGGAAACATGGCCAGCGCTACATCTGTTTACGGACCAGTAAGAACAAAGCTTGTTGCATTACAGCAGGAGCTTGCTAAGACTACAGATGTTATCATGGATGGACGTGATATCGGTACAGTAGTTCTTCCTAATGCAGATGTTAAGGTTTTCCTTACAGCATCAGTAGAGTGCAGAGCTAAGAGACGTTATGACGAGCTTGTAGCTAAGGGATTAGAAGCAGACTTTGATCAGATTGCAAAGGATATTGAGGAACGTGATTATCGTGATAGTCACAGAGAAATCAGCCCACTTAAGCAGGCAGATGATGCATCTTTAGTAGACAGCTCAAATATGACTATTGATGAGGTTGTTGAAGCAATTATTAATTTATGTAATAAATAGAGGTAATTTATGAAAGTTACTTTAGCCAAGTCAGCAGGCTTCTGCTTCGGAGTTCAGCGAGCAGTAGATGTTGTAGAAAAACAAATCAGTGAAGGTGCTGCACCTTTATATACTTATGGCCCAATTATTCATAATGAAGAAGTTGTTAAGGGCTTTGAGGCAAATGGTGTAAAGGTAATGGAGGAGGATTCTAACGAAGTTTATCCTGCAGGTACAGTTATCATTCGCTCTCATGGTGTTACCAGAGCTGTGGAAGAAGATTTAAAAGCAAAGGGTCATACAATTATTGATGCAACATGTCCTTTTGTTAAAAAGATTCATAGAGCAGTGGACGAGCACTCGAAAAATGGTGAGCATATTGTCATCATCGGAAACCCAGATCATCCTGAGGTTAGAGGGATTGTAGGCTGGATTAACGGCGAAGATTACACTGTAATCCCTGATGAAAAGGCGGCTTTGGATTTTTCAGTTAATACTCATGCGAGTATTTGTATTGTGTCGCAAACCACCTTCAATCATAATAAATTTCAAGAATTAGTTGAAATTATAAAGCAAAAAGGTTATCATATTATTGTTTTGAATACAATATGCGATGCGACTAATAAGCGACAGGTTGAAGCGGCTGAAATCGCTTCCAAAGTAGATGCTATGATAGTCATTGGAAGTAAGAATTCTTCTAACACGCAGAAATTGTATGAGATATGCAAAACAAAATGCAACGATACTTACTATATACAGACAGCTGATGATTTGCAGCTTTCTGGCCTTAGTTCCATTGAAAGTGTAGGTATTACAGCAGGGGCTTCCACCCCAAACAATATTATCGAGGAGGTTCAAAAGAAATGTCAGAAATGAGTTTTGAACAAATGCTAGAGGAATCATTTAAAACTATACACAATGGAGAGGTCGTAGACGGTACTGTTATCAGTGTTAAGCCTGATGAAATCGTTTTAAATATCGGTTACAAGTCAGATGGTATTATTACACGTTCTGAGTACACCAACGAGTCAAATGTAGATCTTACTACAGTTGTTAAGGTTGGCGACCCACTTTCAGCTATTGTTGTAAAGGTAAATGATGGCGAGGGCCAGGTTCTCTTATCTTACAAGAGACTTGTTCAGGAAAAGGGTAATGAGAGATTAGCAGAGGCATTTGAGAACGGTGAAGTTCTTACAGCTACTGTTGATAAGGTTCTTAAGGGTGGCCTTACAGTTGTTGTTGACGAAGCTAGAGTATTTATCCCAGCTTCATTCGTATCAGACGTATATGAGAAGGATCTTGGAAAGTACCAGGGTCAGGAAATCAGCTTTATTATTACAGAGTTCGATCCAAAGCGTCGTAGAATCATTGGTAACAGAAAGACACTTCTTGTTGCTGATAGAGCAAAGGCTCAGGAAGAGCTTATGTCTAAGATTGCTGTTGGACAGGAATTCGAAGGAACAGTTAAGAACGTTAAGGACTTTGGTGCATTCATCGATTTAGGTGGTGCTGATGGTCTTCTTCACATCTCAGAGATGAGCTGGGGTCGTGTAGAGAATCCTACAAAGACACTTAATGTTGGAGATACAATTAAGGTATTTGTTAAGGAAATCAAGGACGGCAAGATTGCACTTTCTTGCAAGTTTGATAATGAGAACCCATGGAATGGTGCTGCAGATAAGTATGCTGTAGGCTCTGTTGTTAAGGGTAAGGTTGTTCGTATGAAGGACTTTGGTGCTTTCGTAGAGCTTGCACCTGGTATTGATGCACTTCTTCACGTTTCTCAGATTTCTAAGGATCGTATTGAGAAGCCTTCTGATGTACTTTCAATCGGACAGGACATCGAGGCAAAGGTTGTTGAGTTCAACGACGATGAGAAGAAGATTAGCCTTTCAATGAAGGCGCTTCTTGAGCCAGAGACAGCTGAGGCTGACGAGGCTGAGGTTGCTGATGTTAACATCGAAGAAGTAGCTGCTTCAGAGGAATAAAATTGATTATTATAAGGCCTGGATTAGTTCCAGGTCTTATTTTTTATTTCTTCGTAGAAATATAACAATAAATACACAAATAATCAGTATAATGTAGCTATTCAAAGTGGTGATGTATATTTTTGATTAGCAATCTTTACTATTAAGGAGTGTTATATGGATAATTACGAAGGATTCAAGAAAGAAGTACATGATTTGACAAAGATAGACCTTAGCTCTTACAAGGAGAAGCAGATGCGCCGTCGTATCGATTCACTTGTAACAAAGCATAAGTGCAAGGAATATCATGAATATGTAATGCTACTTAAAAATGACAAGGAAGTCTTTGACGAATTTGTAAATTTCCTGACAATAAATGTATCTGAGTTTTACAGAAACCCGGAGCAATGGGAGCTTATGAGCAAGGAATTTATTCCAGAGCTTATGAAAAAGTCAGGGCAGAACCTTAAAATTTGGAGTGCTGCCTGTTCTACAGGTGATGAGCCATACTCTTTAGTAATGTGTCTGTCACAACATATACCTCTTAATAAGATTAAGATTTTTGCTACTGATTTGGATAAACAGGTTATTGCAACCGCAAAGGTAGGACTTTACAGTGCCAAGAGTATTGCTAATGTACCAGCTGATTTGAAGAAGAAATTCTTTACACAGGTTGGAAGTTCTTATCAGATTAGTGATGAAGTAAAAAAATGTGTAGAGTTTAAGGAACATAATCTTTTAAGAGATGCTTATCCTACAAACTACGATATGATTGTATGTCGAAATGTATTGATTTACTTTACTGATGAGGCTAAAACAGAGGTTTATGACAAGTTCTGCAAATCCCTTAGAACAGGTGGAATCCTTTTCATTGGATCTACAGAACAAGTAATAGACTACAAAGAACTTGGATATAAGAGAAGATATTCCTTCTATTACGAGAAAGTATAATAAATTTACAAAACATCCAGTTACGCCTACAATCCTGAATTTTACTCCGCTCAGCTGAAGAAAGCTTCGCTTGAGTAAAACTCAGAGATTGTCGACTACTGGATGTTTTTTTAATGCTTTAACATATATCTGGTAATTTTCAGCAAGATCTCTTCTCTTATATCCTCTACGGAAATAAAGGATTCCTTGGATTCGTAGGTTTCCCGGAAGGTGCGGGTGCTTCCAACATCTATACCCTTTGGTAAAGATAAAAATGTTCCCTCCGCAGCAACCTTACAGTCTCTTTTCTGAGCTGGTCTGCGACAGTTCTTGTCGATGCTTTCACCAATAGACTTTGGAACAATTATATCTTCGTTAATGAGATAGTAATAGTTCCGGTGGTCTGGTAGGAAGGTAAAAAGCGAACCATTAAATAGATTTAATGTAACGTAAATACGGTTACCTTTAATTATATACATTCCGTATTCACGAATTTTATTGATGGAGTTAGGCAGATTAATAGAGGTTTCCATTTCAAATCTCAGCTTATTTCCATCACTTTCCTGACTAACATATCGTATATCCGAATTAAGTAAATCCGCATATGCCATAATATCTGAAATATATATCATGCCTTTTATATCTTCATAATTATGGAGCAAAATCAGGTCTTTTGATTCCTTATCGCCCATAAGTGAATAGTGCTGATACACTGGGATTAATTCGCCACCGTTATATTTGTCATCTCGGTGTAAACCTAAGAATTCTTCTATAGTTTTTTGCTTATAATTTGGTAAATCTAAAAGACATTTTGCCTTTGTAGTTGTAAGATACATATCTATATGTTTCTTAGCTTTAATCTTCGTGTTGAGCTTATATTTTCTACATCTTTCTACGATAAATGCTTCATCAAATCTTGTAGAATTAAAGCCCAGTAAGGTGGTGTAGCAATCCAGTACTTCTTCAAACTTTGTTAATACATCTATTTCTTCAGCTTCATTGTTTGCTAAAAGCTGTGTGATAGTTATTTTGTTTCCAAGTCTTACCGCATATCCGATAAGGTAAATGAAGGATTTTCTAGGAGAAAGTCCTGTGCATTCTATATCGAAAAATACTGTGTTCTCATCGAAATATTTATCTAAAGAGTAGCTGATATTATCTATGTCATAGCTATATTCTATAATTTCCATATAAAGCGTCCTTTTTATTATGATTTGCACAAACAACACAACTACTTTACCATTTTTGTACTTAAAAATATACAAAATAAATGATAATAATTATCTTTTGTTTCCAGCAAAATGATACAATTTAGTTAAGTGTTATGAAACAAATTTTCAAAAGAGGGGTAAAGTACATGGGCCTTAAGACATTCAAAGGTGGTGTTCATCCTTATGACGGCAAGGAACTTTCAAAGGAAAAGCCTATCAAGGATTTAGTGCCACAGGGAGAAATGGTTTATCCATTGTCACAACACATTGGTGCGCCAGCAGTAGCCTGCGTTGCAGTGGGCGATACTGTACTTAGAGGTCAGAAGATTGCTGATGCGGGTGGTTTTGTTTCTGCACCTATTTATTCTTCTGTATCAGGCAAGATAAAAGCGATTGAGCCTAGGCGAGTACCTACTGGAGACATGGTAAACTCCATCGTAATTGAAAGCGATGGAAAATTCATTGAGAAAGGCTTTGAAGGTTGTGATGACTATACAAAGCTTTCTAAAGAGGAACTCATTAAGAAGATTCAGGACGCTGGAATTGTTGGTATGGGTGGAGCGGGATTTCCTACTCACGTAAAGCTTTCTCCAAACAATCCAGAAAAAATTGAGTTCATCATTGCAAACTGTGCAGAATGTGAGCCATATCTTACATCTGATTACAGATCAATGGTTGAAGAGCCTGAAAAACTCATTACAGGAATGAAGATTATTCTTCAGCTGTTTCCAAAAGCAAAGGGACTTCTTGGAATAGAAGATAATAAGAATGATGTTATCGAATCTTTGTCAAAGCTCTGTGAAAAAGAACCTCGTCTCGAGGTAGTTCCACTTATGACAAAATATCCTCAGGGTGGTGAGCGTCAGCTTATCAAAGCCTGCACGGGTAGAGAGATAAATTCAAAGAAGCTTCCTGCTGATGCAGGTTGTATCGTTGATAATGTTGCCACTATCAATGCTGTATACACAGCAGTAGTAGAGGGCAAGCCTGTTATGGATAGAATTTTCACTATCACAGGTGATGCAATCATGGAACCACGTAACTTCTGTATCTGCATTGGTACAAGCTACAAGGAAATACTTGAAGCTGCAGAAGGATATGTTCGTGAGCCACAAAAGCTTATTTCAGGTGGTCCAATGATGGGCTTTGCTCTTATGGATGTTGATGTACCTACTACAAAAACATCGGGAGCTCTTGTTGCATTATCTGAGGATGAAGTTTCTAAGTTCGAGACTACTGCATGCATTAATTGCGGCAGATGTGTAGAAGCTTGTCCTGAAAATCTTATTCCTTCTCGTCTTTCTAAGTTTTCTGATCATGGTGATAAGGAACAGTTTGAAAAGTGGTATGGTCTTGAGTGTATCGAATGTGGTAGCTGCAGTTTTGTATGTCCAGCTCGCCAGCCTTTAGCTCAAGCAATAAAGACCATGAAGAAGATGGTTCTGGCAGATAAGAGAAAAAAGTAGAAAGGAAAGGCAAAACATGAGCAATTTATATAAGGTTTCTTCATCTCCACATGTTAGAGCCAAAGACGATACAAGCCGTATCATGCTTTATGTAATCCTTGCCCTTATGCCAACAACGATATTTGGTATTATAAATTTTGGCCTTAGAGCATTATTACTAGTTGCAGTATGTATTCTAACATGTGTACTTTCAGAGTTTTTATTTGAAAAGGCTGTTGGTAAAAAAAGCACAATCAAGGATTTGAGTGCTGCCGTTACTGGTCTTTTACTTGCACTTAATTTACCAAGCACACTTCCTGTATGGCAGGCAGTTGTTGGTTCCGTATTTGCGATAGTTGTAGTTAAGATGCTTTTTGGTGGTCTTGGACAGAACTTTATGAATCCAGCCCTTGGCGGTAGAGCATTCCTTGTTATTTCTTTTGCCGCTACAATGACACATTTTGAGTATGACGGTGTTGCAGGAGCTACACCTCTTGCATGTCTCAAAAATGGCGAGTTGGTTAATACGCTTGATATGCTTATTGGTCGTACAGGTGGTACTATCGGTGAGACAAGTGCTCTTTGTATTTTAATTGGAGCTATTATCCTTATTCTTTTAGGAGTAATTGATTTAACAATTCCTGGTGTTTACATTTTAAGTTTTGTTGTATTCATCGTTTTATTTGGTGGTCATGGTTTTGACACTACATACATTGTTGCACACCTTTGTGGTGGTGGACTTATGCTTGGTGCCTTCTTCATGGCAACAGATTATGTAACCTCACCAATTACACCTATGGGTAAGGTGATATTTGGTATATGCCTTGGTGTTCTTACCGGATTGTTCAGAATTTTTGGTAACAGTGCAGAAGGAGTCAGCTTCGCGATTATCTTTAGCAACCTTCTTGTTCCTCTTATCGAAAGAGTTACTGTTCCAAGAGCTTTCGGCATTGAACGTGAGAGAAAACCAAAGGAGGTGAAGGCTAATGAATAAATTAGTTAAAGATGCTTTGGTTCTTACAGGTATTACTGTTGTTGCAGGCTTTGCACTTGGTTTGGTTTATGAAATAACAAAAGCACCTATAGCAAAAGCTCAGGAGGATGCCCTTACAAAGGCATATCAGACAGTTTATTCTACTGCTGAGGCCTATGAGCCTTTAGAGGGATTCGATTCTGAAAAGGCTACTGAGATAGTGCATGAAGCAGGCTATACTGATGATACAATTGATAATTGTGTAACAGCCTGGGACGTTAATGGTAATCAGGTTGGATACATTATCACTGTTACCTCATCAGCAGGATATGGCGGAAAAATCACCTTCTCTATGGGTATTACCAATGAAAGTGTGATTAATGGATATTCTATTACAAGTATTTCTGAGACCGCTGGTCTTGGTATGAAAGCCAGAGATACTGGCGATGGTACTTTCTCTTCACAGTTTGTGGATAGAAAAGCAGAGATATTTACAGTTACAAAAAATGGTGCATCTAAATCTTCTGAGGTTGATGCCATTTCTGCAGCTACAATTACTTCAAAGGCTGTAACAAATGGTGTAAATGCAGGTGTTACCTACTTCAATTATTTGGTAGGAGGTGCAGCAAATGAATAAGTATCTTGAAAGATTATATAACGGACTTTGGAAAGAAAATCCTACCTTCGTTTTGATGCTAGGTATGTGTCCAACACTTGCTGTTACCACATCAGCTATCAATGGAATAGGAATGGGACTTTCTACAACTGTTGTACTTGTACTATCAAATATGATGATTTCTGCTCTTAGAAATCTCATACCAGATCGAGTAAGAATGCCAGCGTTCATCGTTGTAGTTGCATCCTTCGTAACAATCGTACAGTTCTTAATGGAAGGCTTTACCCCTTCATTATATGAATCACTTGGAATCTATATTCCACTTATCGTAGTTAACTGCATTATCTTAGGACGTGCAGAGAGCTACGCATCAAAGAATCCTGTTATACCATCTATGTTTGATGGTATTGGAATGGGACTTGGTTTTACCGTCGGACTTACCCTTATCGGTATGGTTCGTGAAATCTTAGGTAATGGATCATTCTTTGGAAATAATATTGCAGCCTTGAATGATTATCACATTACTTTATTTGGTTTGGCTCCTGGAGCATTTTTTGTACTTGGTTTCCTTGTTGCGATAATGAATATTATTCGTAAAAGAATGGAAGCAAAAGGCAAGCCACTTCCAGCTGTTCAGGGATGCTTTGCTGGTGACTGTTCTGGATGTTCACTTTCAAGTGCATGCACTGGAAAGTCATTAGTTCATCATGTAGAAGAGCTTCCACCTGTTAATCCTAAGGATGTGGCAAAGCCGCAGATGGTTAAGCAGGAGGTAAAGCATACTGCAAATGCTAAGAATGTTGAAGATGTAGAAAAATCAGGATCTGATTCTTCTTATGCAGATGATATTGAAGGAAAGGGGGAGGATAAATAATGAGCTATTTTACAGGTTTAGTTCTATTATTGGTTGCATCAGCAATCGTAAATAATGTTGTTCTTTCTCAGTTCCTTGGACTTTGCCCATTCCTTGGTGTTTCTAAAAGAGTAGAGACAGCAGCCGGCATGGGAGGAGCAGTTATATTCGTAATTACGATAGCATCTTTTGTTGCTTCGCTTATTTACAAATTTATTCTTGCTCCTACTGGATTTGAATACATGCAGACAATTGTATTCATCCTTGTAATTGCTGCACTGGTTCAGTTTGTAGAGATGGTTTTAAAGAAGAATGTGCCATCACTTTATAATTCACTTGGTGTATATCTTCCTTTGATTACTACAAACTGCGCTGTTCTTGGTACAGCCATCAATAACGTAACTAACAACTACGATATTCTCGAATCAGTTATAAATGGTTTCGGTGTTGCTGTTGGTTTTACAATTGCTATCGTAATCATGGCTGGTATTCGTGAGAAAATTGAATACAACGATATTCCAGAGACTTTCAAGGGCTCAGCTATAGTTCTTGTAACAGCAGGACTTATGGCAATGGCATTCCTTGGATTCTCAGGAGTAATATAAGGAGGGCTGACGTATGAGTATTGCAGGAATTTTTTTGGCAGCAGTCATTGTTGGCGCTACCGGTTGTATTATTGGATTTTTCCTTTGTTTCGCTTCTGAAAAATTTAAGGTAGCAGTTGATCCTAAGGAGGAGGCTGTACTTGCAGTACTTCCAGGAAATAACTGTGGTGGTTGCGGATATGCCGGATGTTCTGGTCTTGCAGCTGCAATTGCAAAGGGCGAGGCTCCTGTAAATGGTTGTCCTGTTGGTGGAGCTCCAGTAGCTGCCTTAGTTTCAGAAATCATGGGAGTTGAGGCAGAGGAAGGTGGTCGTAAGGTTGCCTTTGTAATGTGTCATGGTACATGTGATCATGCTACTCAGCTTTACGATTACACTGGTGTAGAAGATTGTAAAGCAATGGCCTTTGTTCCAGGTGGTGGACCTAAAGCCTGCTCTTATGGTTGTATGGGATTTGGTTCTTGTGTAAAGGCTTGTCCATTTGATGCAATTCACATCATCGATGGAGTTGCAGTAGTAGACAAGGAAGCCTGCAAGGCTTGTGGTAAGTGCGTTGAAACTTGTCCAAATCACCTTATTGAGCTGATTCCTTACGAAGCAGGACATGCAGTTCGTTGTCACAATAATGATAAGGGCAAGGATGTTATGGCTGTCTGCAAGGTTGGTTGTATAGGATGTCACAAGTGTGAAAAGACTTGTGAGGTTGGTGCAATCACAGTAGATGGATTCTTTGCTCACATCGACCAAAGTAAGTGTACAAGCTGTGGTAAGTGCGCCGAAGTTTGTCCAAGACATATAATTTTATAAATCGTAAAACCCTTAGCAAATTAAGCTAAGGGTTTTTTGCGCCAAAAATAAACTTGGCTTGCGGGAGCATGTTATACTAGGATGGCGCTGATTTCTCTTGCCTAAACGCGGTGGTAAGTGGTATGATAATGCGGAATATAAATAGGAGAAGCGCTATGTACGGACATGATTTTACTAAGAAGAAGCGTGTTGTAGTTAAGGTTGGTTCATCCACTATTACACATGAAGCTACAGGTAACATTGATTACACTAAGCTGGAGCGTTTAGTTCGACAGCTTTGTGATTTGCGAGCTCAGGGCAAGGATGTATGTCTTGTTTCATCTGGTGCCATCGCAGTTGGTCGTTATGCCATTGGCCTTAAGGATCGTCCTAAGGACCTGGCTACAAAGCAGGCTTGTGCCTCTATCGGGCAGGCTTATTTGATGTCGGTTTATCAGAAGCTGTTTTCAGAGTATAATCAGCGAGCAGGTCAGATTCTTATGACTAAGAAGACTATGACCGATCCAGAGTCCAGAGAAAACGCCCGTAATACCTTCGAGCAGCTTTTCGCACTTGGCGTTATTCCTGTTGTAAACGAAAATGATACAGTAGCCACACACGAGATTCAGTTTGGCGATAACGATTCCCTTTCAGCTATCGTTACAGCCCTTGTTAAGGCTGACGCTCTTGTATTGCTTTCAGATATTGATGGTCTTTACACAGACAATCCTAATACAAACCCAGATGCGGAGTTTGTTCCTATAGTTGAGGACTTGGATGCTGTTATGGGTATGGCCTCAGAGGAAAGCACATCAAATGTTGGTACAGGTGGCATGACTGCAAAGCTTCGTGCAGCACAGATTGCCACATACAGCGGCGCAGATATGGTTATCACTAACGGAGCACACATCGGTAATATACATCGTATTTTTGAGAATAAGGATAAGGGCACATTGTTTATCGCTAATAAACGTGATGATGTCCGAGTCTTAGATTTATTAGAGGATTAAAATGATTACAGAGAAAGATATTGCAAGAATCAACGAATTATATCACAAGAGTAAGGCAGAAGGTCTTACTGATGCAGAAAAGGAAGAGCAGGCAAAGCTTAGAAGAGCATATATCGATGCTATCAAAGGAAATGTTCGTGCGCAGCTCAATAACATTGACATTGTTGACGAAAATGGCAAGGTAGAAAACCTTGGCGAAAAATATGGAAAGAAGTCAAAATAATAATACTCTTAGAAAACAACACAAATTAATGAGAGATAGTATTGCAACCTTTGACAGGCAGTTCCTATCTCAACAAATCGTTATTAGTTTAAAAGCTCTTTTAGAATCTGATTTTGAAAGAGCTAATATTTTTTTATGCTTTTATCCATTTGGCTCAGAGGTGGACGTACTTTTATTGTATAAGCATCTTTTAGATAAAGGGAAAGAATTGTATTTCCCAGTATCTGATAAGGAAAATCACCAATTGATTTTTAGAAGGGTTTCTAATCTTTCTACAGATTTTCACCTGGGTGCATACGACATCATGGAGCCTAATGATGACCTTCCGGTTTATAATAATGATGGTGCTACCGTCGTATTTACGCCGGGATTGGTTTTTGATACTAACCTTAATCGACTGGGCTATGGAGCGGGATATTACGACAGATTTTTCCATCAGAATAGTGATGTGACAAAAATTGGTCTTTGCTTCAACTCTCAGATTAATAATGAAATAATCCCAGAGGAGCATGATGTTCCAATGGATATTATAGTTACTGACAGGCGCATCTTAAGGAGAAAAGGCTATGACATTAATTGAACTTGCAGCAAAGGCTAAAGAAGCTAAATACGAGATTGCACTACTTTCCACTGAGGTTAAAAACAAAGCTATTCTTGCCGCGGCAGACGCACTTGAGAAAAACAGCTCTGAAATTATAAGTGCCAATGCTATTGATATGGCAAACGGCGAGAAAAAAGGACTTAATCAAGGACTTTTGGACCGCTTAAAGCTTGACGAAGGCCGTATCAAAGGAATGGCTGATGGTCTTAGAGTTGTTGTAGAGCTTGAAGACCCAATCGGAAAGATTACTGAAGAATTTGACAGACCTAATGGACTGAAGATAAAAAAGCGTCTTGTTCCAATTGGTGTTGTAGGTGTAATTTACGAGGCCAGACCTAATGTTACAGCGGATGTCTTTGGACTTTGCTTTAAGACCGGAAATGCTGTTATTCTTAAGGGTGGCAGTGACGCATTAGAATCAAATAAAGCTATAGTTAAGGTAATAAAGGCTTCTTTACAGGAAAATGGTCTTCCAGTGGATGCCATAACACTTATAGAAGATACTACAAGAGAATCTACTAATCAGATGATGCGCATGAATGATTACATTGATGTGCTCATCCCAAGAGGCGGTGCTGGCCTTATTAAATCAGTTGTTGAAAACGCATCTGTTCCAGTTATTGAAACTGGATCAGGTAATTGCCATATTTACGTAGATTATGATGCTGAAATTGATATGGCTATTAGCATTATCGAAAATGCTAAGACTCAGCGTATTGGAGTTTGCAATGCCTGCGAGTCTCTTGTAATCAATGAACAGATAGCGCCAAAACTTCTTCCAGCTTTGAATTCCAAGCTTAGAGAACATGGCGTGCAGATATTTGCTGATGAGAAATCCAGAGCCTTTATGGAAGGCTCAGATGCAGCTACAGAAAAGGATTTTGCTACAGAGTATTTGGATTACATTATCTCTGTAAAAACAGTTTCAAATGTTGATGAGGCAATCGCCCATATCAATAAATATAATACAGGTCATTCTGAATCTATCATCACAAATGATAGGGAAAACGCAGAGAAATTCTTAAGTGGAATCGATGCAGCCTGTGTTTATGTAAATGCTTCCACCAGATTTACTGATGGATTTGAATTTGGCTTTGGTGCTGAGATTGGAATAAGCACTCAGAAGCTTCATGCAAGAGGTCCAATGGGACTACTTGCATTAACAAGTTATAAATACACCATCTATGGCGATGGTCAGATTAGAAAGTAAGATAGGATTTTTAAATGAGTATTACAGATTTATTAAACAATGCTCCAGATCAGGAGCCAGAGCGTCAATATTATTTTATTGAGGAAGCAAAGAAGATTGTAGCTAAGAAGGAGCAGGAAAAGGGCCGTAAGCTTACTTGCTGTGTTACTACTTTTGGCTGCCAGATGAATGCCAGAGATTCTGAAAAGCTTCTTGGTATTTTAAAGCAGATTGGTTATGTGGAGACAGAGGATGAGAATGCAGATTTTGTCATCTACAATACATGTACAGTACGTGAGAATGCTAATAATAAGGTTTATGGTCATCTTGGTATCCTTCATGGCTATAAGAAAAAGAATAAGGATATGATGATTGGTCTTTGCGGTTGTATGATGCAGGAGCCTTCAGTTATTGAGCACCTTAAAGCTAATTACAAGTTCGTAGACCTTATTTTTGGTACACACAATCTCTATAAATTTGCAGAGTTATTTACTACAGCACTTCTCAATAAAAAGGGCATGATTATTGATATCTGGAAGGATACCGACAAAATCGTAGAGAACCTTCCAATTTCTCGTAAATACCCATTTAAGTCTGGTGTAAATATCAGCTTTGGCTGTAATAACTTCTGCTCATACTGTATCGTTCCTTATGTTCGTGGACGTGAACGTTCTAGAAAGCCTGAGGATATCGTTGAGGAGATTAAGAGTCTTGTGGCTGATGGCGTTGTAGAGGTAATGCTTCTTGGACAGAATGTTAACTCTTACGGTGTGGGTCTTGAGGAAAAGGTTACTTTCGCAGACCTTCTTCGTATGGTAAATGATATCGAGGGATTAAAGCGTATTCGTTTCATGACGCCTCATCCAAAGGATTTATCTGATGAATTAATCGAGGCTATGGCTACATGTGATAAGGTTTGTCATCACATGCATCTTCCTCTTCAGTCAGGTAGCACAGAAATCCTTAAGAAGATGAATCGTCGCTACACAAAGGAGCACTATCTTGGCTTGGTTGAGAAGCTTCGTGCCCGTATTCCTGATGTAGCAATTACTACCGATATCATCGTCGGTTTCCCTGGTGAGACAGAGGAAGATTTCCTTGATACTATGGATGTAGTAGATAAGGTTCACTATGATTCAGCATTTACCTTCATCTACTCTAAGAGAATAGGAACACCTGCAGCGGCTATGGAGAATCAGGTGCCAGAGGATGTTGTAAAGGATCGTTTCGACAGACTTCTTGCCCTTGTTCAGAAGCATGGCCATGATAAGGTTAAGTCTTTAGAGGGAACTGTTCAGGAGGTTCTTGTAGAAGAGGTTAACGAGCAGGATGCTTCACTTGTTTCAGGTAAGCTTGCAAACAACGTAACTGTTCATTTCCCAGGAGATGAATCTATGATTGGAAAAATCGTTAAGGTTAGGTTAAACTGTTGTAAGGGATTCTACTTCATAGGAGAAATCTCAGAATAAACAACAAGGGGGAGAGTGTATGTTTGCTTACGTTCGCGGCACACTTTCAGATATTGATGAGAATATTGTAATTATAGAGAATAATGGAGTGGGTTATGCTATTAGCTCATCTATGAGTACAATCAGGCAGTTGCCAAATATTGGCTCAGAAGTAAAGCTTAATACAAAGCTCATTCCAAAAGAAGATTCTCTTACTTTATATGGATTTTATGATAAGGAGGAGCTTAAGATGTTTGAGCTTCTTCTTTCAGTTAGTGGAATTGGTCCTAAGGGAGCCCTTGCTATCCTTAGTAACATGACAGTTAGTGATATTCAGTTTGCTGTAGCAGGAGAAGATGCTAAGGCTTTTGCTGCATGTCCTGGAATTGGCAAAAAGACAGCAGAGCGTGCCATTATTGATCTCAAGGATAAGGTTGATATTATTGGTGCCTTTGAAGCTAAGATTACTTCTGATTTATCAGGTAAGAAGAGCTCTATTCCTGTTATTTCTGTTAAGGAAGAAGTTCTTGAAGCGCTGGTATCACTTGGATATTCTGCAAGCAATGCAGCCCGTGCTCTCGATAAAATGACAATCACCGAGTCTACCACTACAGAGCAGCTTTTGAGTGACACACTTAAACAGATGTCATTCTTATAGGATAGAGAATTTTACCAAAAATTCAGGGAGTTTTACAATGTTATCAAATAAACAAATTACATCAACAATAGCAAGTCATGAAGATCTTGTAAATGATAATGCTCTTAGACCAAAGTCTTTTGATGGCTATATCGGACAGACTAAGGTCAAGGAAAATATGAAAATCTATATTGAGGCTGCAAAGAATCGTGGGGATGCCTTGGATCATGTGCTTTTATATGGCCCTCCAGGACTTGGAAAGACTACTCTTGCAGGGATTGTTGCAGGAGAGATGGGTTCTAATATAAAGGTTACCTCTGGCCCAGCTATTACTATCCCAGGCGAGATTGTAGCTGTGCTCATGACTCTTAAGGATGGAGATATCTTATTTATTGATGAAATCCATCGTCTTTCAAAGCCTGTAGAGGAGACTCTCTATTCAGCAATGGAGGATTTTGCTGTAGATATTGTTATGGGTAAAGACACTACAGCCCGTTCAATTCACACAAAGCTTCCTAGATTTACTTTAATTGGTGCTACTACAAGACCGGGACTTCTTTCTGCACCTCTTAGAGATCGATTTGGAATCATTGGACATATGGATTATTACACTCCAGAGGAGCTTTCTACTATTGTCACAGCTTCTGCGGCAAAGCTTAATGCTCCAATAGATTATGAGGGCGCATATCAGATAGCTCTTCGTTCCAGAGGAACTCCTCGTCTTGCCAATAGATACCTAAAGCGCGTAAGAGATTATGCGGAGGTTCGTTATGATGGTGAGATTACAAAGGAGGTAGCTTCTGCCACTCTTGATTCTCTTGAGGTAGATACATTAGGACTTGATAATAACGATAGAAATATACTGCTTGCTATTATTGAGCGTTTTAATGGCGGTCCAGTAGGACTTGATAATCTTGCCGCTACAGTTGGTGAAGATTCAGGTACAATAGAGGATGTATATGAACCATATCTTTTACAGCATGGTCTTATAATTCGCACGCCAAAGGGCAGAGTAGCCACTAAGGTTGCATATGAACATTTCAATATGCCGGTCCCAGAAAATGTTATCTAGACTAGCCAAAATACTTGTTTTTAAGCCTAAAGAAATATATAATTAAACATGAAATTCTGACGGGAGGATGCGTTATGGTTTCCGAAAAAAGCGCAAAGGTGCTTATAGGCGGAAAAGTATATACGTTAAGTGGTTACGAGGAGGAGGAATACCTTCAGCGCGTAGCTAATTACATCAATTCTAAGCTTGATGAGTTTAATTCAATTGATGGATACAAGCGTATTTCAGCTGACCTTAAAGCAACATTACTAGAGCTGAATATTGCTGACGACTACTTCAAAGCCAAAACACAGGTTGAATCTCTGGAGTCAGATTTAGATATTCGTGACAAAGAAATATATAATCTTAAGCATGATTTAATTTCAGCTCAGCTGAAAACTGAGACATTAGAAGAGACTATTGCAAAGCTTGAGAAGGAGAACAAAGAGCTTCTTCTTCATAAGACAAAGCTTGAGGCTTCCCTAGAGGATGCTCTTCTAGGTTCGTTATCAGACAACTAATCAGAGTCCCTTCATAGGGACTCGTTTTTATTTTTATAAATAGTAAAGGAAATTTATGAATCAATTAGAATTACTTTCACCAGCAGGTGATTTGCAAATTTTTAAAGCAGTTGTTGATGCGGGAGCGGATGCCGTTTATTTCGGTGGCGATTTATTTGGCGCCAGAGCTTACGCTAAGAACTTCTCTATAGAGGAGGCTGCAGAAGCAATTAAATACGCTCATATACGTGGGAAAAAGGCTTATCTTACTGTAAATACATTGCTTAAAAATCCTGAGATTGAAGGCGATTTATATAAATATTTACGTGCATACGTTGAAAATGGAATCGATGCCTTTATAGTTCAGGATTTTGGTGTATTTAATTTTATCAGAGAATATTTTCCAGATACTCATATTCACGTGAGCACTCAGGTTAGCACTTGTACAGGATATGGTGCAAAGCTATTAGAAGATTTGGGTGCAGCACGTATCGTTACAGCAAGAGAGATTTCTTGTCAGGAGATTTCCAAGATACATGAGATGTGCCCTGATCTTGAGATTGAAAGCTTTATTCACGGAGCTCTTTGTGTTTGTTATTCAGGTCAATGTCTTATGTCATCTATTATAGGTGGTCGCTCAGGTAATAGAGGCCGCTGCGCACAGCCTTGCCGTTTGCCATATGATGCGTTTGATGAAAATGGCAAAAAGCTTAATAAAAAGGGAAATTATATCCTTTCACCAAAGGATTTCTGCACAATCAATTACCTTCCCGAGATGATTGAAGCTGGTGTTATGTCCTTTAAGATTGAGGGACGTATGAAGCAGCTTTCTTATGCTACAGGAGTGGTTAGTGTTTACAGACATTATTTAGATGAATATTTATATAAGGGCGCTCGTAATTATTCTGTTTCCCAGGAGGATATTCAGAAGCTTCTTGATTACGGTAATCGTAGTGGTTTTACAGATTTATATATGCACAAGCATAATGGACCAGATATGATTACCTTTGAGGCGCCATCACATACAAAAACTGAAACAGAGCCTGCCTACGAAAATTCATCAAAAATTAAAGTGGATTGTAGAGTTAAAGCTTTGCTCGGTGAAGAATTTTTAGTTCGTTTTTACGATAATAATGGACAGGTCGGCGAAGCTTTTGGTCAGGTAATAGAAAAGGCTAGCAAGAAGCCTACTACAGAAGAGGATATTAAAAAGGCAGTTGCTGGACTTGGTAACACACCTTTTGAATTAGTTAAGCTTGATATTGATGCAGATGAAGATATTTTCCTTCCTGTATCAGTAATTAAGAATGCCAGAAGGGAAGCTGTTGAAAATCTTTTATTTAATATTTCCGGAAATTCTTCTAAGCCAACAATTAATGACTTTGAAAAAATGTCCTTTAAGGGTAATATTTCCCAGAGTCAGGACACTTTTGTTACGGTTTCTACCCTTGAACAGCTTAAAGCGGTCATTGGCTTTGATTTTATAAAGTCGATAGCTGTTCCAACAAATTTATATAACGAGGCAAGAAATCTTTTTGATGGAGATTTATATATTTATTTACCTCCAATCCTAAGAGCAGAATATACCAATATTTCAATTCCAGAATCAGCTGCAGGAGTTATAGCAGCATCTTTTGATGAACTTGGATGGTTAAAAGAGAAGGGATATCCTTTTGAAAAGGTAATTCTTGATCATAGACTTTATACTTTTAATAATCGAAGCATTAAGGGATATAGAAATCTTGGATTAAACAGAGATTGCATTTCTTATGAGCTTTCCCTTAAAGAGCTTAAGCATAGAGATAATGCGCATTCTCAGATGATAGTTTACAGTCGTATTCCGATGATGATTACAGCCAACTGCACTATTAAAAATACTGTAGGCTGCAAGAAAAATAACGGCACGGTGACTCTTGTAGACAGAAAGAATGAGAATCACATAATTAAATGTAACTGCGATTATTGTTATAACACTATTTATAATAGCAAGAAGTATATTGCTTTTGATTTGAAAGCTGATTTGTTGGATCTTGGAGTCAAGGAATTTCGACTTGATTTCACTCTTGAAGATTTTAAAGAAACTCAGGAGATACTTCGTATATACGATAATGTTTTTAACAATAATCAATTAGTTCATATCAAAGAAGATTACACAAAAGGACATTTAAAAAGAGGCGTAGAATAGAGTGGTTAGCGTAATTACTTCTTTTTCAAGAATTACTATACTTTCATACATTATTATATTTACTATCATAGATTTGCTTCAGATTTTAGAGCCTAAATTTAGTGAGGCAGTTAGTAGTGTACTTACTACAATTCAAGCGGTAATGATAGTTTTATTCCTTTGCAATTCTGTTGCTGTTTTGTATTTTGCAAGGGAAGATTTCAATATTATTCTTTTGGCGGTTTTTCAACTGGGCTTTTTGGTTATCACCGCTATATTATTAAACAGTTTATCAGTGCCTGCTTCTAAGGCACTGATTAATAATGTTCTTTTGATGCTTTGCTTCAGCTTTGTGGCCATCGAAAGACTAAATATTGATAAATCAGTTAGACAGCTAATTAATGGCGTGTTTTCTTTGATTATGGCTGTGGCTGTTATCTATATTCTTAGAAAAATTCCAGAAATATCCCGTTATTTATTGGCGTTCGCGGTCATAGGAATTATGGCATTGCTTGCTATTAGTTTTATAGGTAATGTGGAATACGGTGCCAGACTTTCCTTTAATGTTTTGGGAATTCGTATTCAGCCTAGTGAATTAGTAAAACTTACATATCTGTTTTTTATCGCAGGATGTATTGTTACCTTCAAGGATTTTAGAGGCTATTTATTTTCTACTTTAGGAGCTGCGGCTCATGTGCTGGTGCTTGTTCATTCTAAAGATTTGGGAACAGCATTGATATTCCTTGTAGCCTATGTTTTCCTTACTTTTATAGCCTACAAAAATTATATTTTACTTGGTTTAGAAATAGGTGGAGCGATAGTTGGCGGAATAATAGCCTTTAATGCATTCCCGCATATTCAGACAAGATTTGTAGCATGGCTGGATCCACTTTCGGTAGTAGATAATCAGGGCTATCAAATTTCCCAGTCACTGTTTGCGATAGGCACCGGTAGTTGGCTGGGCTCTGGAATTAATAACGGTATGCCAGCGAAGATTCCTGTTGTTGTTTCAGATTTTATATTTGCGGCTATTTCAGAAGAAATGGGCGCCGTTGTAGCGGCCTGTCTTATAATTATTTACATGTGTTCAACTATTATGATTCTTAACATGGCATTTAGTTGTTCCAACAGTTTCTATATGCTGGTTGTAAGCGGTATTGCCGTTATTTTTGGTATTCAGACAGTGCTTAATATAGGTGGTGTTATTAAGTTTATTCCATCTACTGGTGTCACACTTCCATTTATAAGTTATGGTGGAAGCTCGTTGTTATCAATGTTTATAGGATTTTTTATAGCTGAATGCTCAGAAGATTTGTGGCGTACAGCGAAAGGCCGAAGAAGATATGACTAATAATCACAATAAAAAATCAGTGCGTAAAGAAATATATGTGGTGGCTGTCATTTTTGGAATTCTTTTTATTTCGATGATAGTTTATTTTTTGCGCTTTTTGTTATTTGACTCAAGAGAGTTTATATATAATTCCTACAACTCCAGATTTTCTGTTTTTGCGGATGATGTTGTAAGGGGACCAATTTATACTGCTGATGGCAGGGCAATGGCAAAAACAACTAAAGATGACGAAGGAAATGAGGTAAGAGTTTATCCAGATGAGAGGCTGTTTTCACATGCAGTTGGATATGTAGGTCATGGTATGGCTGGGCTGGAGTCGTCTTATTCTTTTGATTTATTGAAATCACATATTTCACTTAGTGATCAGATAAATAACAGTCTTACTGGCAGAAAAAGTATGGGAGACAGCCTTTATACCACTCTTAATTATGATGCGCAAAAAGCTGCATATGATGGACTTGGTATGTTTGATGGTGCTGTTATTGCAATAGATCCTGAAACAGGAAAGGTTGTTGCCATGGTGTCAAAACCTGACTACAATCCAAATACTATCGATAAATACTGGGATGATATAAATGATACTGAAAAAGGAGATTCAGCTCTTTTGAATCGAGCCTCCAATGGAGCGTATCCGCCAGGGTCTACATTTAAGATTGTTACCACGTTAGCATATTTAAGAGATGGTAATTCGTCTTCTGATTTTTCTTATAAGTGTGATGGAAAGTTTTTGGTGGATGATTACACCATTCACTGTAGTGGTAATAAATCTCATGGACAGGAAGATTTGCTTAAGGCTTTTTCTAATTCCTGCAATAGTGCCTATGCATCAATTGGAGTGGAGCTCGATAGGGATATATTCCAGTCTACAGCAGAAGATTTACTTTTCAATAAATCACTGCCTACAATGTTGAACGGGGCTAAAGCCTCCAAATTTAAAATAAATAAAGATACAAAAGAAAGTATTGTAGCCCAGACGGCTATAGGTCAGGGCAAAACTACCGTATCACCGCTTCATATGTGTATGTTGGTTTCTTCCATTGCAAACGATGGAGCCTTAATGGAACCTTATTTGGTTGATAGAATCATTAGTGACGATGGGGAAGTGGTTTCTGAGACGGAACCTGCTTTATATGGTCAGATTATGTCTTCTCAGGAGGCAGAACTATTAGAAGAGTATATGGAAGCTGTTGTTACAGAAGGAACAGCAGAAAAGGTGAATTTCGGCGATTTAAAGGTATACGGCAAAACAGGAACAGCTGAGTATACTGAAAATAAAAAGATTACTCATTCATGGTTTGTTGGCTACGCAATTAATGATAATGGAAAGAAGCTGGCGATAGCTGTTATTATGGAGGGAGCCGGCTATGGTAGCAAGTATGCGGCCCCTTTGGCAGCTGATGTTTTCAAGGCTTATTTGGGAAATTAGCAATAATTAGTATTTATTTAGGAAAAAATGATTGCAATTTCTAATTTGCTTTGCTATAATCCATTTGTTGCTTAATCAGAGGCAACTTGGTTTTTGAAATATATTACAAGGAGGTGCAATCATGGCAAAATGTGCAGTTTGTGGAAAAGGCGCTCATTTCGGTAACAATGTGAGCCATTCTCATAGAAGATCCAATCATATGTGGAAGTCTAATGTGAAGTCCGTTAAGTGTAATGTGAATGGAACACCTAAGAAGTTATATGTATGTACTTCTTGTTTACGTTCTGGCAAGGTTGAGCGTGCTTAATCTTACATGACACGATATTGAAAGTCACTCGAAAGGGTGACTTTTATTTTTTCTCAGATTAGTATATAATTATTCATCATGAAGAAATATGCGAATTTGGAGGTTAAGTTTTATGCAAGGTCAAATGGAAACAGAACTTGGTAAGATTGTTATAGACACAGACGTTATTGCGACCTATGCTGGTTCAGTTGCTGTAGAATGCTTCGGTATTGTAGGTATGGCGGCTGTTAATATGAAAGACGGCTTGGTTAAGCTTTTGAAGAAGGACTACTTAAATCATGGTATCAGCGTTACTATTAACGAAAATAACGCTATATTACTTGATTTCCATGTAATCGTTTCTTATGGTGTAAGCATTGAGGCTGTAGCTGAGAATCTCATGGAGACAGTTAAGTACAAAGTATCATCATTTACAGGATTAAATGTAGATACGATTAATATATATGTTGAGGGCGTAAGAGTTATCGACTAAGGAGGCAATATTATAGTGGAGATCCAAACTATCGATGCGTCTTTGTTAGCAAAGATGTTTCTTTCGGGAGCAAAGAATCTCGAAGCTAAAAAAGAGTGGATAAATGAATTAAACGTTTTTCCTGTACCTGATGGAGATACAGGTACCAATATGACAATGACTATCATGTCTGCAGCAAATGCTGTTTCTGAGCTTAAGGATGCAGATATGAAGACGGTTGCAAAGGCTATTTCATCTGGCTCACTTCGTGGTGCCAGAGGTAATTCAGGTGTTATTTTATCTCAGCTTTTCCGT
This sequence comes from Pseudobutyrivibrio sp. 49, assembly GCF_900100545.1. Taxonomy (GTDB): domain Bacteria; phylum Bacillota; class Clostridia; order Lachnospirales; family Lachnospiraceae; genus Pseudobutyrivibrio. Next base: position 645,188 of record NZ_FNDP01000001.1, on the reverse strand, counting down.
GGTCTTACAAAGGTCATGGGAAATTACGATGAGGTTACAGTTGATATTTTAGCTGAGGCTTTTGAAAAGGCCGTACAGACAGCTTACAAGGCTGTTATGCAGCCAAAGGAAGGTACAATCCTTACTGTTGCCAGAGGTGCAGCTGATAAGGCACAGGAAATGAAGGGCAAGACTGACGATATCGTTGAGTTTGCTGAGGCTGTTATTGCTGAAGCAGAGGATGTTCTTGCAAAGACACCAGATATGCTTCCTGTACTTAAGCAGGCAGGCGTTGTAGATTCTGGCGGACAGGGACTTGTTTGCGTACTTCAGGGTGCTTATGATGCTCTTATTGGCAAAGAGGTTGATTACGAGCCAGTAGCAGCTGGAGAAGTTGTTGTTAAGACAGCTGAAAAGGTTAAGACTACTGTTGAGTTCGTTATTGAGACTGATAAGCCACTTGCTACATATCAGATTAAGGAGATTCAGTCTAAGCTTCAGGCGCTTTCAGTAGGAAGCGTTAGTGATATTAAGATTGGTGACGAGGCAGCTTCTGAGACAAAGGAAGAGCCTAAGGCTGCTCCATCAGAGCCAGCTAAGGAAATGGGCTTTGTTTCAATTGCTACAGGCGAAGGTCTCACATCTATCTTTACTGAGCTTGGTTGTGACTACATGATTCCAGGTGGTCAGACTATGAATCCTAGTACAGATGATATTCTTAGCGCAGTAGAAAAGGTTAATGCAAAGACTGTATTTGTATTACCTAATAATAAAAATATTATCCTTGCTGCTAATCAGGCTGCAGCAATCTGCGAGGATAAGAAGATTGTAGTTATCCCTACAAAGACTATTCCACAGGGAATTACAGCTCTTATTTCCTTCGATGCAGATGCAAGCGTTGAGGATAATGAGTCTAACATGACTGAGGAAATCAAGAATGTTAAGACTGGTCAGGTTACTTATGCTGTCCGTGACACTATGATTGACGATAAGGAAATCACAAAGGACGACTGGATGGGCATGGGTGATTCAGGACTTCTTTCAGTAAATGCAGATATTTCTGTAGCTTTCAAGGAGATGATCGATGAGATGGTTTCTGAAGATTCTGCTGTAGTATCTATTTACTGGGGTGAAGGCAGTGATCAGGAAAAGGCTGAAGCACTTGGTAAGGAAATCGAAGAGAAATACCCAGATCTTGAGGTAGAGATTTCCGAAGGTGGTCAGGCTGTTTACGCTTACATTGTTTCAGTGGAGTAAATGTAATGGAAATGTTGTCACCAGTAGACACTATTAAAGGCGTTGGCGAAAAGACAGCTAAATATTTAAATAAGTTAGGAGTATATACCATTGAGGATATACTCCTTTTTTTTCCACGTACATATTTAGTTTATCCAGAACCACAGACACCTGATAAGGATAGTGTCAATTCATTAATTAGTATTTCCGGAAGAATCAAAACTTCCCCAAAAGCTTTCCGTTCGAAAAGTAGAATGGATGTGCTTTCAGCTACAGCTTTTTCTGGAGATATTCCTGTAGATTTAGTTTGGTTTAATTCCAATTATCTTAAAGGGACTTTTGAGCCGGGAAAGGTTTATATATTTTATGGCAGATTAATCTTTGATAAGGGGCGTTTTAAAATGTCTCAGCCTGCTATATTTGAGCCTGAAAAATATGTTGATCTTAGAAAACAGATTCAGCCAATTTATCCTCTTACTAAGGGACTTGGTAACACTACTGTGGTTAAGGCTGTTAAGGAGGCTCTTGTACACTGTAAGATACCTGATAACAGGCTTCCAGATTACTTAGAGGAAAAGAATGGTTTCATGTCTTATTCAAAGGCTATAAATACCTATCATTTTCCAGATACCTTTGGGGATTTAGTGGCTGCCAGAAAACGCCTTGCATATGAGGAGATGTTCTTTTTTATCCTTAATTCCAGATTGCAGGAAGACAGGGCAGTTTCCTTTCCAAACGAATTCGATATTAATCATCATAAAGAAACAGATGAGTTTAGAGCTGGATTGAAGTTTGCATTGACTAATGATCAGTCCAAAGTTTTAGAGGATATTTTATCTGACCTTACAGGTGAGTTTGTGACTCAAAGACTTATACAGGGAGATGTTGGTAGTGGAAAGACTATAGTAGCCTTTCTTGCTATGCTTGATGTAGCTTTATCAGGATATCAGGCGGCGATAATGGCACCAACAGAAGTACTTGCAAAGCAGCATTATGAAACCTTTGTAAATTGGGTTAAAGAAGCAGGGCTGGATATACCAGTAGCATTGTTTACAGGCTCTATGAAGGTTTCTGAGAAAAAAGCTATGCAAAAGCTGGTTGACGAAAATGACGCTTGTCTGATTATTGGTACACACGCACTGATTTCTGAAGGCCGTACCTTTGGCGAACTGGCCTTAGTTATTACAGATGAGCAGCATAGATTTGGTGTGCAGCAAAGAGATAAGCTTTCTTCCAAGGGAAATCATCCTCATATTGTTGTAATGTCAGCCACACCGATTCCTAGAACGTTAGCAATGATTTTGTACGGAAATATGCATGTATCGGCGATAAAGGAACTTCCTGCAAACAGATTGCCTATTAAAACCTGCGTCATTAAGGAAAGTATGAGACCAACAGCTTATAAATTTGTATCAGACGAGATTGCAAAGGGGCACCAGGTATATATTATTTGCCCATTAGTAGAAGCTTCTGAGACTACAGAGGCACAGAATGTTACTGATTACAGTAAGAAGCTGAAGGACTATTTTAAAGATCAATATGAAATAGGTGTTTTGCATGGAAAAATGAAACCTGCTGAGAAGAATCAGGTGATGTCAGATTTTGCAGAACATAAGACTCAGATTTTAGTTTCTACTACAGTTGTTGAGGTTGGCGTAAATGTTCCTAATGCAACTGTTATTATGATTGAAAATGCCAATCGATTTGGTCTGGCGGCGCTTCATCAGCTGAGAGGCCGTGTGGGACGAGGAGATGCGCAGAGCTATTGTATTCTTATGAATGGCAGCGCCGACGATAGGCAGTCTGAAAGACTAAATATAATGCTTAAGTCAAACGATGGTTTTTATATTGCCAGAGAGGATTTAAAGCTTCGCGGACCTGGCGATATGTTTGGAGTGAGACAAAGTGGAGAATTTAGTTTCAGAGTTGCTGATATTTATCAGGATGCTGATGAGCTTGAGATGGCCTCTAATGATGTAGACGATATATTAAAAGAGGACCCTGGACTGGACAACCATCCAGATCTAAGGTCCACCTTGAATTTATTCCTGGCTAATCAGTTTTACGTGCTCTAAGGTTGGAGAAACCACCATCGAATAATTTGTGTAATAGACTACAAAGCCTGCCACAGCACTGGCGGGCTTTTTTACGTTCTTCTTTTGGAGATAGTCAATTTCTACTTTATCGGTATCTCTTCCAGAAGAGTAGTAAGCAGCCAGCTCTGCTGCATATTCATAAGAACTGTCAGGCAGCTCTTTACCATTGGTTTTCACGATAACATGACTTCCGTGAATCTTTTTTGTATGGAACCACCAATCGTTTCCAGTAGCAAATTTGAAGGTGAGTTCATCATTTTGATAATTGTTCTTTCCAACGTAGATATCAAAGCCATTATCGTCGACAAAATGTAGTGGCTTGCTCTTTTTGACTTTTTCTTTTTTGTTACCAGAGTGCTTTTTTATGAATCCGTGGTCGGAAAGCTCCCGTCTGATATCTGCTAAATCTGTTTCGGTTTCAGCGATGTTAAGTGAAGTTTCAATTGATTTTAAAAGCTCCAGTTCCTGCTTAGACTGTTCTATATAGGTATCAAGAGCTTCGGCTGTTCTTTTTAGCTTTGCGTATTTATCAAAATATCGTTTGGCATTTTCAGAAGCAGAAAAATCTGGATCCAACGGAATAGTTAGTTCTTCGTTGTTGTAATAATTTATTACAGTGATTGATTTATCCTGAGGTTTGGCTTCGTATCCATAGGTGTGAAGAAGCTCACCGTAAAGTTTGTATTTATCACGCTTATCAGTGTCCTTAAGCTGTTTGAGCTGTAAATCAAGTTTTTTAGAAGCACGCTCTATGTGATTTGAGATGATTTTTCTTAAATCAGAGGATTTTTGTCTTATGTTGGTGTATTGATTTCTTTTAGCATAGAACTCAACCAATACCTCTGACATGCTGTCATAGCTTTTTGGAGTCTTGTCCTGATACATAGTAAGAATTACAGGAGCATATTCTACAGGTTCGCCCTTTGCTTCATCCATCATGATGTTGTAATTGTAATTGTCTGAAGAAACATCGTTCATTAAATCAGAAAAGCTTTTATATAAAGAATCTTTATGTTCATCAAAAAGTGATGCACAGCTGGCATCTGAATCAATACCTGCTCTGTAGCAGATTTCGTTTGCAATAGTAGGGCTGATACCGATGAAAGAGGACATTATCGCTCTGAAAATTGATTCACTTCGCTTTAAAACGGTATTTTTGAAATAATCTTCAGAAACAGTGAGTGGATTGATTTTACCTTCCTGGGCAGGAATGAAATATTCACGTCCTGGAAGTACCTCTCGTACAGAGCTGACTGATGAAGGTACATGCTTGATAGCATCCAATATCATATTGTCTTCATTGCAGAAGATGATATTGGAGTGCTTGCCCATGATTTCTACGTAAAGGTATTTGAAAGTGATATCACCCATTTCGTTAAGGTGCTGGATTTTAAAACGAACAGCTCGCTCTAATTCCATCTGAGAGATTTCAATAATACGTCCTGCACCAATATGTTTTCTGAGTAACATGCAAAAGCCTGGGGCTGTGGCAGGAGCAGGCTTGTTATCAGCTGTTATGTACATAAATGGGAGAGAAGCGTTTGCTGAAATTAAAAGTCTCTTGTTTCCATTTTGAGTATTTATAGTAATCAATAGCTCTTCCTTTTCAGGCTGAGATATTTTATTGATTTTTCCATTTAAAAGATTCTCATTAAATTCATGAACCAATGAGTGTATAGAAATTCCGTCAAGTGCCATAAAATCTAAGTCCTTTCAATCTATAATTGACTATTATTGTATCTTTAATTATAATTAAAAACAACTATGTAAATGTGGGATAGTTTGCGACATACATAGCCAAAAGGAGACTCACATGGTACGAAGCATGACAGGTTATGGCAAAGGAATTGCCGAAAATAGTGACGCTAGGGTCACCATTGAGATGAAGTCTGTTAATCACAGATATCTTGATCTTAATATCAAACTTCCTAAGAAGCTCAACTTCTTAGAGAGCACAGTTCGCAATAAAATCAGCGAGAGTATTTTCAGGGGAAAAGTAGATGTTTATATTACTCTTAACGAGCATTCAGATGCCTGCTATCAGGTATCTATTAATGATGCAATTGCGTTAAAGTATTATGAATCTATCTCAGCAATGGCTGAAAAGCTTGGTGTTGATAATGATATGAAGGCTAGCAGCATTTCACGTCTTCCAGATGTTATCGAGCTTGAGGAGATGGAGGCTGATGAGGATAGCCTAAAGGAGCTTGTACTTAAAGCACTTGATGATTGTATCAAGCAGTTTATCGAAGCTCGTATTGCCGAAGGAAATCGTCTTGAGGCAGATTTGATTGCTAAGATGGATGAGATGCTTGTTTTGGTAGATAAGCTTGAGGAGAGAAGCCCACAGATTATCGAAGAATATAGAACAAAGCTTCTTACAAAAGTTCATGAGCTTTTAGAGGATACCAAAATAGACGAGAACAGAATCGCTCAGGAAGTAGTGTTATATGCAGATAAGATTTGCATTGATGAAGAAATGGTTCGTCTTAAGAGCCACGTAGCTGAGACACGTTCCGTTTTTGATTTAGATAAAGAAGTAGGTCGTAAGCTTGACTTCCTTGCACAGGAGCTCAATCGTGAAGCCAATACCATTCTTTCAAAATCTACTGATGTAGAAATTGCAGACATTGGTATTACTCTTAAGACTCTTATAGAAAAAGTTAGGGAGCAGATTCAGAATATAGAATAATTATGGCTTTCGTAAATATTGGTTTTGGAAATATTATTAATAGCAAAAAAATCGTTTCCATGGTAACATCAGATTCTGCGCCAGCAAAACGCATTATCGCTAATGCAAAGGAGAAGGGTACAATTATTGATGCTACACAGGGAAGACGTACAAGATGTGTAATTGTTTGTGACCAGCATGTAGTTTTATCAGCTTTAATGCCGGATACAATAGCGGGGAGAATAATAGAAAATTCCACGAAGGAGGATTCGGATTATGATGCATGATAAAGGGCTTGTTATAGTTCTTTCTGGTTTCTCAGGAGCTGGTAAAGGGACTATTATGAAGCATCTGCTTGAGGCACACCCTAATGATTATAATCTTTCAATTTCTGCTACAACTAGAGGCATTCGTGCTGGAGAAAAGAACGGCAGAGAATATTTCTTCAAAACTCGAGAAGAGTTTGATGATATGATTAAGAATAACGAGCTTTTAGAGTATGCTACCTTCAATGGTAATTCTTACGGCACACCACGAGCTTATGTAGAACAGCTTATTGAGCAAAAAAAGGATGTTATTCTTGAAATCGAGATTCAGGGAGCTCTCCAGGTTAAGGAGATGTATCCAGATGCGTTGTTATTATTTACAATGCCACCTTCTGCAAAAGAATTAGAGAACAGACTTGTTGGCAGAGGCACTGAGACTCCTGAGGTTATTTCTCAGAGACTTGCTATTTCCTGCAAGGAATCTCAGTATATGGACCAGTATGATTACCTGATTGTAAATGATTCTTTAGAGAAAGCTGTAGATCAGGTTCATAATATAATTCAGGCTGAACATTTCAAGGTTTCGAGAAATACTAAAGCCATCAATGATATGAAAAACGAATTAAAGATGTTTGAAAGGAGTAATTAATTATGATACATCCATCTTATGTAGAACTTATGGAAAAGGTTAATGAGAACGTTGAGGTTGGTGAGGAGCCAGTAGTTAACTCACGTTATACAATCGTTGCTGCTACAGCAAAGCGTGCACGTCAGATTATCGACGGAGCAGATCCACTTATCAAGTATCAGAAGGGTGATAAGCCACTTTCAATTGCTGTAAATGAGCTTAATGACGGTGCTATCAAAATCTTAAACGAGGAAGTTAATAACTAATTTTTATGAAAGTTTTATTTGTTTCTCTTGGTTGTGATAAAAACCTGGTTGATTCTGAGCACATGCTTGGTGATTTGATGGAGCAGGGATTTACAATTTGTGATGACGAGGCTGAGGCTGATATCATTGTTGTAAATACATGTTCTTTCATTGCTGATGCCATGGAGGAGAGTATCCAGAACATTATAGACCTTGGCCAGTACAAAGAGACGGGCAATCTCAAGGGACTTATTGTTACAGGATGTCTTGCTCAGAGATTTACAGATGAGATTATTGCAGACCTTCCAGAGGTAGATGCTATCATTGGAACAAATTCCTATGATGAGCTGATTAATGCAATTAATAAAGTCCTCGAAAAAAATGGCGAAAAGCCTGTTTATAAAAAGCCTCTTACAGGTCTTCCAAAGGACGGAAGAAGAGTCCTTACAACAGGCGGACATTTCGCTTATCTTAAAATAGCAGAAGGTTGTAACAAACGATGCACCTACTGTATCATTCCATATATTAGAGGCGATTATCGTTCAGTTCCAATGGAGCAGATTTTAGCCGAGGCTAAACAGCTTGTAGCTGACGGTGTAAAAGAGCTTATTCTTGTTGCACAGGAGACCACAGTTTATGGAATGGACCTTTATGGTAAGAAATCTTTACCAGAGCTCTTGAATAAGCTTTGTGAGATAGAAGACCTTAAATGGATTCGTATTTTATATGCTTATCCAGAAGAAATTACAGATGAGCTTATAGAGTGTATGGCTTCTCAGCCAAAGATTTGTCACTACATAGATATGCCTATTCAGCATTGTAATGATGAGCTTCTCAGAAAGATGGGACGCAAGACTAACAAAGCTGATATTATGAATATTGCTGATCGTTTAAGAAAAGCAATGCCAGATATTTCACTTCGTACCACTTTGATTTGCGGTTTCCCAGGTGAGACTGAGGAAATGCATCAGGAGCTTCTTCAGTTCATTAAGGACATGAAGTTTGACAGACTTGGTGCTTTTGCTTATTCAAAGGAAGATGGCACAGTGGCTGCCACATGGGATAATCAAGTAGACGAAGACTTAAAGCATAAATGGCAGGACGAAGTTATGCTTTGCCAGAAGGACATTTCGATGTCCAACAATCAGAACTATGTTGGAAGAACAATTCCTGTATTTGTTGAAGGAAAGCTTCCTGAGGATGGTGTGTTTATCGGACGTACTTATCGAGATACTCCATCTGTAGATGGCTTCATTTTTATTAATAGTGACACCGAGCTTGTAAGCGGTCAGTTTGTTGATGTGACTGTTACAAGTTTTGATGAATATGATTTGATAGGAGATGTAGCGTTATGAATTTACCAAACAAATTAACACTGTTAAGAGTTATCATGATCCCATTCTTTGTGTTCTTTCTGCTTATTAATCCAGAAATCACAGCACTTAGAATCATCGCTGACCTTATCTTTATCGCAGCATCACTTACAGATATGGCCGACGGCAAGATTGCACGTAAATACAATCTTGTAACAAACTTTGGAAAGTTTATGGATCCACTTGCAGACAAGCTTCTTGTTTGTTCTGCCATGATTTGTCTTATCCAGACAAAGCAGCTCGCTGCATGGTATGTAATCATTATCATTGCAAGAGAGTTTATCATTTCTGGATTCAGACTTATTGCCGCTGAAAATGGTCTTGTTATTGCAGCAAACATTTTTGGTAAGATCAAAACAACAACACAGATGATTATGATTGTTATTTTAGTAGCAAATCTTCCATTTGGATGGCTTACTGTTCTTGGTGAAATCTTCAAATGGGTTGCACTTATCATGACAATTTTATCCCTTGTAATTTATATCTATCAGAATATTGATGTGCTTAAGGAGCAGAAATAATGGATGTTGATGCTATTATTAGCACATTGTCAGGCGGTGGCTACTCTGTAGCCACTGCTGAGTCATGTACTGGTGGCATGATTGCCAGTACTATAGTGGATGTTCCAGGTGCTTCAGACTGCTTTAACGAAGGGTATGTTACATACTCAAACGAAGCAAAGATGAAAAATCTTGGAGTTAAAGAATCCACACTTATTGCCCATGGAGCTGTCAGTTATGAAACAGCATTAGAGATGGCTAAAGGGGTCAGAAAAAAGGCTAAGGCAGATTTTGGTTTATCGTCTACAGGAATTGCAGGTCCAGGTGGCGGTTCTCCTAAGAAACCGGTTGGTCTTGTTTATATTGGCTGTGCATACGGAGATGATGAATGTACCGTCAAGGAACTTCATCTCAAAGGTGACAGAACCACAGTCCGTACTGCAGCTACTAAAGAAGCTCTTCAGCTTCTTTCAGAATGTATTAATAAATTAGGTGAATAACTTTGAGAATAATATCCGGTAGTAAACGAGGTATGGTTCTTGAGACTCCAGAAGGACTTGATACCAGACCAACCTCAGACAGAATAAAAGAGACACTTTTTAATATGATAGCTTTTGATATTCCTGATTGCTGCTTTTTAGATTTGTTTTCTGGAAGTGGTCAGATGGGTATAGAGGCACTTAGTAGAGGTGCAAAAGAAGCTGTATTTGTTGAAAAGGATAAGAAGGCTCTTAGCTGTATTAATCATAATATAGCTAAGGCTAAGTTTGAGGATTGTTCAAAAGTCTATAATGAAGATGTTTTTTCTGCTCTTAGCAGAATAAAATGCGCCGATGGTTTTGATATAGTTTTTATGGACCCTCCATACAATAAGCTTATCGAAAAGCAGGTTTTAGAGGCTCTTATTACCAGAGATTATATTTCTGATAACACAGTTATTATTGTTGAGGCCAGCATAGAAACAGAATTTGATTATGTTTCAGATTTAGGCTATTCAATCACTAAAGAGAAGGTCTATAAGACTAATAAACATATTTTTTTGAAGAAGGCGTAAAATGAAAAGAGCAATTTATCCAGGAAGTTTCGATCCAATTACTTTTGGTCATTTGGATATTATTAAAAGAGCAAGTAAATTATGCGATGAATTAATTGTTGGCGTTCTCAACAACAACCAAAAAAATCCGTTGTTTTCCATTGACGAACGTGTTAGTATGATAAAGGAATTGACTGAAAATTTAGATAACGTTAAAGTTGAGTGTTTTGAAGGATTATTGGTTGATTTCGCTAAGAAAAAAGATGCGCAGGTTATTATCAGAGGCCTTAGAGCGGTTACTGATTTTGAAAATGAAATTCAGTTAGCTCAGTCAAATAAGGTTCAGTATCCTGAGCTTGAAACGTTGTTTATGACAACATCTTTAAAGTATTCTTATTTGAGTTCTACAGTCGCAAAGGAATTTGCGTCTTACGGGGGAGATATCAGCCTATTCGTGCCAGCTCAGGTTATACCTCTCATAGAAGCCAAATTAAAAAACAAGGAGAAGTAAAATATCATGCCAAACGCAAGTAAAATAGAAGATATTATCGACGAGATTGAAGCTTATATTGATGATTGTAAGCCAACAGCTTTTTCAACAAGCAAAATTGTTGTTAATAGAGATGAATTAGAATCTTTAATTCAGGAACTTAGAACAAAGACTCCTGATGAGATAAAGAAATATCAGCGCATGATTGCCAATCGAGAGCAGATTTTAGCTGATGCAAAAGCTAAGGCTGATGAGATTATCAGCAAAGCACAGATTCAGACTAATGAGCTTGTTTCTGAGCACCAGATTATGCAACAGGCATATGCTCAGGCAAATGAAGTAATTCTTATAGCTCAGAAGAATGCTCAGGAGAAGATTGACAGAGCTACTGAGGATGCAAACAACATTCGTATGGGAGCTATCGCATATACGGATGAGCTTCTTGCAAATATTCAGACTATCCTTGCTAACTCCATTGAGACTACTAGAAATCGTAACGAGACCTTCCTTGCTACAATGCAGACATATTTGGATACTGTAGATGCTAACAGAGCGTCACTTGTTCCAGATTCAATTAATGAAGGTAATTCTGATCCAGCAAGTGTCCAGACAGCTGAGCCTGTAGCTACACCAGAGGAACCAGCTATTCAGGCTGCTCATTCAAATGAGGAGGAAGATATTCCAGCACTTGATATTCCAGATCAGTTCTTTAATAAAGAGTAATCATCAAAATTTAGGGGCATCCACAGGTTGGATGCCTTAATTATTTAAGAGGTATTTATGCAACAGTTTTTACCAGTTTCTAAAAAGGATATGAAGGAAAGAGGCATTGAGCAGCTTGATTTTGTATATGTCTGCGGTGATGCTTATGTTGATCATCCTTCTTTTGGAGCTGCAATTATTTGTAGAATATTAGAGTTACATGGTTATACCGTAGGAATCATCCCTCAGCCTGACTGGAAAGATGATAATTCAATTAATATTCTTGGTGAGCCAAGATTAGGATTCTTTGTGTCAGCTGGAAACATGGATTCCATGGTTAATCATTACAGTGTCTCTAAGCATCACAGAGAATACGATAATTATTCTCCAGGAGGCAAGGCTGGACTTAGACCGGATTACGCTACGATTGTTTATTGTAACCTGATTAGACATACTTATAAGACAAAGCCTATTATTATCGGAGGAATCGAAGCATCCCTTAGAAGACTTGCTCATTATGATTACTGGTCTAATAAGGTTAGACGTTCAATCCTTCTTGATTCAGGAGCTGATATCATTTCCTATGGAATGGGAGAACGTTCTGTTGTTGAGATAGCAGATTGTCTTGCATCTGGTATGGATGTTAGGGATATTACTTATATTGATGGTACTGTCTATAAGACAAGAGATAAGTCCTTTACTGAGGACGGAATTATGTTGCCATCTTATGAGGATATAAAAGCTGATAAGAAAACTTATGCAAAAAGTTTCTATACTCAATACGTAAATACGGATGCCTTCACAGCTAAGAAATTGGTGGAGACTTATGATGGTGCGATGTATGTTATTCAGAATCCACCTCAGAAGCCTCTTTCACGACAGGAGATGGACGATGTTTATGCTATCGAGTATATGCGTACCTATCATCCAATGTACGAGAAGGATGGTGGAATTCCTGCTATCAAGGAAGTAAAGTTTTCTCTCATCAGTAATAGAGGCTGTTTTGGAGGATGTAACTTCTGTGCACTTACTTTCCATCAGGGTCGTATTATCCAGTCAAGAAGTCAGGAATCTATTATTGAGGAAGCAAAGCTTATCACCGAGGATCCAGAATTTAAAGGATATATCCATGACGTAGGTGGCCCTACAGCAAACTTTAGAAATCCATCCTGCAAAAAGCAGATGGAAAAGGGTGTTTGTACTAATAGACAGTGCTTGTTCCCTACAAAGTGTCCTAACCTTCAGGTTAGCCACAAGGAATATGTGGAGCTTTTAACTAAGCTTAGAAAGCTTCCAAGGGTAAAGAAAGTATTTGTTCGTTCCGGTGTGCGTTTCGATTATGTAATGTACGATAAGGACGATACTTTCTTAAGAGATCTTTGCAAATACCATATCAGTGGTCAGCTTAAGGTAGCGCCAGAGCATATTTCTAACAATGTACTTAGTTACCTTGGAAAGCCTGATATAAGCGTTTATAATGCTTTCTGCGATAAATATGCGAAGATTAACAAAGAACTTGGTTTAAAGCAGTATTTGGTGCCTTATTTAATGAGTTCTCACCCGGGTTCTACGCTAGATGATGCTATTGCCTTGGCAGAGTACTTGCGTGATCATCATTTGTCTCCGGAACAGGTTCAGGATTTTTATCCTACACCTAGTACAATTTCTACTACCATGTACTACACAGAGATAGATCCTAGGGATATGAAGCCTGTTTATGTATGTAAGAATCCGCATGAGAAGGCTATGCAGCGAGCTCTTATCCAGTACAAGAGACCTGAAAATTATGACCTTGTTAAAGAGGCTCTTATGAAGGCCGGCAGAGAGGATTTGATTGGTTTTGGTGATGAGTGTCTTATCCCTCCTAGAAAGATAAAGGGTAAGGATTTCTCTAAGAATCATTCTGATAAGAAGCCAGCCAACAAATCAGGAAATGCTCAGAATAAGAAATCTAATGGTAAAAATGTAAGACCAACAGAAAATAAAAATAATAAGAATAAAAAGACTTCAAATGAAAGAACTAAGAATAGACGACGCAAATAGCAATCAGCGTTTTGATAAATATTTAAAAAGAGTGTTATCAGAGGCCAGCACTTCTTTTATCTATAAGATGCTGCGAAAAAAGAATATCACTTTAAATGATAAAAAGGCTGATGGCTCAGAAAAACTTAATACGGGTGATGTGGTTAAAATCTGGTTTTCAGATGAGACCTTTGAAAAGATGAGCGGTGCAACCCAGGCAGATCCTTTGTATGGGGCTATTTCCAAGGCGCCTAATAACATTAATATTGTCCATGAGGACGAGGATATGATTATTATTAATAAGCCATCTGGAATCAAGTCACAGAAGGATTCTGATGGAGAGGTTTCTATCAATGAGATGGCTATTTCTTACATGATAAAAACGGGTCAGCTTTCTGAAGAGAGTTTTAAGCATTTTCATCCTAGTATCTGCAACAGACTTGATAGAAATACTTCTGGCATTGTACTTTTTGCAAAGAATCTTAAGACAGCCCAGAACCTTGGTCTGGCTCTAAAGGAGCGTAGCTGTAAGAAGCTTTATCATGCTATTGTTCTTGGAAATATTACCGAGTCACAGACCATTGATGGATTCCTTTATAAGGATGAGGCCACTAACAAGGTTACGATTCTTGATAAAGAAAAAAAGGATGCCAAGCCAATTAAAACAGCTTACAGTCCTATAAAGCATTTGGATAATGACCTTACACTTTTAGAGATTCACCTGATTACTGGTAGAACTCATCAGATTAGAGCACACCTGGCATCAATTGGTCATCCGATTTTAGGTGATATGAAATACGGAAATGCGAATATAAACAAAAGGCTTAATGTAAAATCTCAGCTTCTTCATGCCTTCTCTATTGAATTTGAGGACGGAAGCTATTTTGAAGCAAAAGAGCCGGAGGAGTTTAATGTCTACTTTTAAATCAAGGGGGCTTCGAGGATCTACCTTCGAGGAGTTTATTAATAAGACCAATGAGGTATATGAAGAGAATGGCTTGGCATTGATTCAGAAAATCCCTACACCTATTACGCCTATTGATATGGATAAAAAGGGTCATATTACACTGGCGTATTTTGACCAGAAATCTACTGTCGATTATGTAGGAGCGATTCAGGGAATTCCCGTTTGTTTTGACGCAAAGGAATGTAACAAAGATACCTTCCCTCTTCAGAACATTCATCAACACCAGATAGATTTCATGGGCAAATGGGAAGCTCAGGATGGGCTTGCCTTTATCCTTATTTTCTTTAGTGAAAGAGATATGTATTATTATCTTACATATGCCCAGTTAAAGACTTTCTGGGACAGAATGACAGAGGGAGGAAGGAAGAGCTTTAGGATAGAAGAGCTTGATGAAAAGTTCTTCTTTCAGACAAAGCCAAACCTTTTGGTTCCGTACCTTGATATGATTAATATTGATTTGAGCAGTCGCAAAGGTTGACTTTGTGGCTGTTTTTTGATATTGTTACTTTATTACATTAGCAGACTAAAGTGAATTCAACCCATGAGGTAACTAATATGAAAAATTTAACCTTACATACACCAGAGGGTGTTCGAGACATTTACAACAGTGAGTATGAGCGTAGACTTGATACTTTATACAATCTTAGAAAATGTTTTAAAAAGTATAATTATGCACCTATTTCCACACCTACCTTTGAATATTTTGATACATTCTCAAGAGAAGTAGGTTCATGTGAGTCTAATGAAATGTTTAAGTTCTTTGATAGAGATGGAAATACACTTGTTTTGAGGCCAGATATCACACCATCTATTGCAAGAGCTGCAGCAATGTATTTTTCTGACACAGATGGGGCTGTTAAGCTTTCTTATGAGGGAAATGTATTTATTAACTATCATAGCCTTCAGGGACGTTTAAAGGAAAGTACACAGGCAGGCTGTGAGTTTATTGGAGACAGCTCTGTAGATGCTGATGCAGAAATTCTTACCATTGTTGTCAACGCTTTAAAAGAAAGTGGACTTAAGGAATTTGAAATTGGTGTAGGTCATTTTGATATTGTTCGAGGACTTATTGACGCAGCTAATCTTTCAGAGGACATGGAAGAAAAGCTTGTAGGACTTATTTCAAACAAGAATTTCTTTGGCGCAAAGGAATTACTTGAAAGTGCAGGCGTATCAAAAAGCCTTATTGATTTATTTGATCTTACTGGAAAGATTTTAAATTCGCCTACAGAATGGAAGCCTTATATGGATAAGGCAAAGAAGTACAAGAAGGTATATGATGCACTAGAGTATCTTACAAAGCTCTATGAATTGCTTAACAAAAATAAGGTGATGGATTTTATCTCCTTTGAGCTTGGAATGATCTCTGAATACAAATATTATACAGGAATCATCTTTACAGGATATTCCTATGGAGTTGGTGAGCCACTTGTTAAGGGGGGACGCTATGACTCCCTACTTAGCCTATTTGGCAAGGATTCACCTGCCATTGGCTTTGCTATTACCGTTGACCAGCTGATGTTAGCATTGGAGAGACAATAATATGAGTGACAGATATTTAACTTTTGCCCTTGGAAAGGGACGACTTGCAAAACAAACACTTGCTTTATTTGAAAGTATTGGAATTACCTGCGAGGAGATGAAAGATCCTGATACAAGAAAGCTTATCTTCACAAATGAGGACTTAAAGCTTAAATTCTTCCTTGCAAAAGGACCTGATGTTCCAACCTATGTGGAATATGGAGCAGCAGATATAGGAGTGGTTGGAGAGGATACTATCCTTGAGGAGAACCGTAATATTTACGAGGTTTTGGATCTTGGTTTTGGAAAGTGCAGAATGTGTGTCTGTGGACCAGCTGAAGCTGCTGAGTTATTGAAGCACCATGAGCTTATCCGTGTTGCCAGCAAATATCCTCGTATTGCAAAGGATCATTTCTATAACACAAAAAATCAGACAGTTGAGATTATTAAGTTGAATGGTTCTATCGAACTGGCACCTATTGTTGGACTTTCTGAGGTTATCGTAGACATTGTAGAGACGGGTTCTACTCTTAGAGAAAATGGACTTGTGGTTCTTGAAGAGGTATGTCCACTTTCAGCCAGAATGGTAGTAAATCAGGTGTCCATGAAGATGGAATATGAAAGAATTACAGAGCTTATTGAAAAGCTGAAGGGAGCACTTGAAAATGAGAAAGCTTAGGCTTACAGCAAACACCATAGATAATATTTTGGAGACACTTCTTAAACGTAGCCCAAACCAGTACACAGAGTACGAGGCTACCGTTAATGAGATTGTAAATAACGTTAGAGTAAATGGTGATGAGGCAATATTCGCATATACGAAGAAGTTTGATGGTGCGGATATAAATGAAAATAATATTGTTGTTACAAAAGAGGAGATTGAAGAAGCTTATAATCTTGTTCCACAAGAGCTTATAGAGGTTATTCGTAAAGCTCTTGTAAACATTGAAAAGTACCATGCAAAGCAAAAGCAAAATAGCTGGTTTTCTTCTGAAGAGGGAATAATTCTTGGTCAGAAGATAACACCTCTTGCTAAGGTTGGTGTGTATGTTCCAGGAGGAAAAGCAGTATATCCTTCATCTGTATTGATGAACGTAATGCCTGCCAAAGTTGCAGGTGTTGGAACTATTTATATGACAACCCCATGCGACAAAAATGGAAAAGTTAATCCTAGCACTCTTGTGGCAGCCAACGAAGCGGGTGTAGATGTAATTTATAAATGTGGTGGCGCACAGGCAATAGCAGCATTGGCTTTTGGTACAAAGTCGATTGCAAAGGTTGATAAGATTGTTGGTCCTGGAAATATTTTCGTAGCCCTTGCAAAAAAGGCTGTATTTGGTTATGTATCTATCGATTCTATTGCCGGCCCTTCAGAAATTTTAGTACTTGCAGATGAGACTGCTAATCCTACATATGTAGCTGCCGATTTATTATCGCAGGCAGAGCATGATGAGCTTGCGTCTGCCATTCTTGTTACAACATCGGAAAAACTGGCTGATGAAGTTGAAAAGGAAATTGAGAGATTTGTAAATATACTTTCGAGAAAAGACATTATTCAAAAGTCACTTGATAACTTTGGATATTTACTCGTCGCGGACAATATGAAGGATGCCATTGACTGTGTAAACGCTATCGCATCAGAGCACTTAGAAATTGTGACAGCTAATCCTTTTGAGGCTATGACTTACGTGAAAAATGCTGGTGCTATTTTCCTTGGACAGTATTCTTCAGAGCCGCTTGGAGACTATTTTGCAGGACCAAATCATGTACTTCCTACTAACGGTACAGCAAGATTTTTCTCGCCACTTTCAGTGGATGATTTTATTAAGAAATCAAGTATTATTTCATACTCAAAAGAGGCTCTTGAGGCGGTATATCCTGATATCGTAAAGTTCGCTAACAACGAGCAGCTTACAGCACACGCAAACTCAATCAAGGTTCGTTTTGAAGAGATCTAGAATCATATAAAAGGGAAATTTATATAAAATTAAAAGCTCATTTTGTGTAGTTTACCATCCTTTAATTAAATTCGTATTTTCGGTATAATTAAAGGCGTGGGAATTATAAATAATTAGGTGAAATTATGTCAGAGGAACGCAGGGCAAAGGTTGCCAGAAAAACTAAAGAAACAGATATTACCATCGATTTTTCAATTGATGGTTCAGGTGAGTGTCAGGTAAGCTCAGGTATTGGCTTTTTTGATCACATGCTTGACGCTTTTACAAGACATGGTCTCTTTGATTTATCTGCATCAATAAAGGGGGATTTACAGGTTGATTGCCATCATACTATTGAGGACACAGGAATAGTGCTTGGCAATGCAATCAAAAAAGCCTGCGGGGGGAAGCTTGGAATTAAGCGTTATGGCAGCTGCATCCTTCCTATGGACGAGACTTTAGTGCTTGTTGCTGTGGATTTATGTAACAGACCATATTTATCTTTTGAAGCTGAATTCCCTACAGAAAAAATTGGTTACATGGATACCGAGATGGTAAAAGAATTTTTCTATGCTATTTCTTATTCAGCAGGAATGAATTTACATATTAAGGTTCTTACACCGGGAAATTCACATCATATGTGTGAGGCAATGTTTAAGGCATTTGCCAAAGCATTGGACGAGGCTACAACTATTGACCCAAGACTTAATAATTCCACAATGACAACAAAGGGTTCAATTTAATTTAAAGGAGCAGGACTTGACATGGAACACAAAAACATAGTTGCCACTATTTATATCAAGGATGGTATGGCGGTAAAGAGCCCTACTGATCTTGAAGTAAAAAAGGATGTACTTGAGCTGGCATCAGTATATGATGACAGCGGTATAGATAAAATTATTTGTTATGATTTATCTACTGATGACGAGGAACATGAGAAGAACATCCTCGCTATCAGAGAGATTAACCGTAATGTACAGGTTAAGACAGCTGGCGGAGGAAACATTAAGCGTCTCGAGGATGTTAAGAAGCTTCTCTATGCTGGATGTGTAGAGGTTATTCTTAACGGATCAAAGCCTGAGACCATTGACCTGATTAAGGAAGCCAGTGCCAGATTTGGTGCCCAGAAAATGCTGGTAAGTCTTTCTACAGTTGATTTCCTGTTTAAGACAAAGGATTTCCTCCCAAGCAACATTCATGAATTACTTATCATGAATACATCTCTTTTAGAGGGACTTGAGAACATTACCGAGATTCCATATATTGCACAGGTAGAAGAGTATGATCTCGATAAGGTGATAAAGGTATTAAAGTCAGATCAGATCCGTGGTATTTCTGGACAGTTTATTAATGATACTAATTTCAATATCATGCAGATGAAGAGCGAGCTTTCTGATTCTGGTATTAAGATGGATAACTTTGAGCCTAAGCTTGCTTGGTCAGATTTAAAGCCAGATGCAAATGGACTTGTGCCTACAGTTATTCAGGATTTTCAGACAGGCGAGGTTCTTATGCTTGCATACATGAACGAGGAATCCTTCAATACTACAATTCGCACAGGCAAGATGACATATTACTCTCGTTCAAGACAGTCTCTTTGGGTTAAGGGTGAGACAAGCGGGCATTTCCAGTTTGTCAAGTCATTGACTGCTGACTGTGATTTTGATACTATTTTGGCGAAAGTTTCTCAGGTTGGAGTGGCATGCCACACTGGTGCACCTAGCTGCTTCTTCAATGAGATAGTAAAAAAGGAGTATATTGAGCGTAATCCACTTAAGGTATTCGAGGATGTTTATGCAGTTATTGCTGACCGTCAGAAGAATCCTAAGGAAGGTTCATACACGAATTATCTTTTTGATAAGGGATTGGATAAGATTCTTAAAAAAGTGGGTGAAGAGGCTACAGAGATTGTTATTGCAGCCAAGAATCCTGATTCTGAAGAGACCAAATATGAGATTTCAGACTTCCTGTATCATATGATGGTTCTTATGGTTGCCAAAGGAGTTACCTGGGAAGATATTACATCTGAGCTTGCTCAAAGATAAAATTATTATATGAAAAAACTTGCATTACCTGACGATATTTTGATGCAGATTGACAAGCCTGCACGTTATATCGGCAACGAATTTAATAGTGTGAAAAAGAATCCTGCTGACGTAGACATCAGATTTGCTATGTGCTTCCCTGATGTCTACGAAGTAGGTATGTCTCACCTGGGTATAGCTATCCTTTACGATATGCTTAACAAGCGTGAGGATACATATTGTGAAAGGGTATATTCGCCATGGCCAGATTTACATAATCTGATGAAGGAGCGTAATATACCTCTTTTTGCGTTAGAATCACAGGATGCTATCAAGGATTTTGATTTCATTGGTATGACACTTCAGTATGAGATGTGCTACACCAATATCCTTCAGATTCTTGATTTGGCTGGTGTGGCTTTAGAGTCTAAGGATCGTGAAAACGATGATCCTATCGTTATTGTGGGTGGTCCTTGTGCCACTAATCCAGAGCCTATCGCTGATTTTGTTGATTTAGTTTACGTGGGAGAGGGTGAGACCAGCTATCCACTTCTTCTCGACTTATATAAAGAACACAAGGCAAAGGGCTTTGACCGTCAGTCTTTCCTTAGAGCAGCAGCAAAGATTCCAGGAATTTATGTACCAGCTTTTTACGAGGTTACTTATAAGGAATCTGATGGAACAATTGAAAGCTTTAAGCCTATTTATGATGATGTTCCAGCTGTAATTGACCGTCAGGTTGTAAAAGATATGGATTCTTCAAGCTATCCTACAAAGATGCTTATTCCATTCGTTCGTGCTATTCAGGACAGAGTTGTCCTCGAGATTCAGCGTGGCTGTATCAGAGGCTGTCGTTTCTGTCAGGCTGGTATGATTTATCGTCCAAATAGAGAAAAGTCTGTTGAGGTTCTTAAGGAGCAGGCAAGAGAGCTTCTTGCATCTACAGGACACGAGGAGATTTCCCTTAGCTCACTTTCATCAAGTGATTATCATGCTCTTGGTGAGCTTATGGATTTCCTTATTGATGACTGTTTATCAGAGGGTGTTAATGTTTCATTACCTTCTTTACGTATTGACGCATTTTCTCTTGATGTTATGTCAAAGGTTCAGGATGTTAGAAAATCAAGTATCACATTTGCTCCTGAGGCAGGCTCTCAGAGAATGCGTAATGTAATTAACAAAGGTCTTACTGTAGAAGATATCATCGGTGGTGCCACACTTGCATTTAAGGGTGGCTGGAACAAGGTTAAGTTCTACTTTATGCTTGGTCTTCCTACTGAGACTGATGAGGATATGAAGGCTATCCCACAGCTTGCTAATGAAGTGGCTGCGGCTTATTACGATACTGTTCCAAAGGAACAGCGTCAGGGTCGTTGCCAGATTACTATTTCTACATCATTCTTCGTACCAAAGCCATTTACTCCATTCCAGTGGGCTCCAATGTACGAGGCTGGAGAGTACTTGCGTCGTGCCAAGGTTGTTAATGACGAGATGAAGGCTCAGCTTAATCAGAAGTCGCTTAAGTATAACTGGCATCATTCTGATGTTACTGTTCTTGAGGGTGTGTTTGCCCGCGGAGACAGACGTCTTTGTCCAGCTATTTTAGATGCTTATAAGAGCGGATGTTTCTTTGATGCCTGGGGTGAATACTTTGATTTCGATAAGTGGCTTGCTGCTTTTGAAAAGAATAATATTTCAATAGATTATTATGCATACCGTCAGCGTGATTTAGATGAAATTCTACCATGGGATTTCATTAATTGTCACGTTACTAAGGATTTCCTTAAGAGAGAGTGGAACAACGCTATGAACGCTAAGGTTACTCCTAATTGTAAAATGAGCTGCAACGGTTGTGGTGCAGGAATTATTGGATCGGGGGTATGTCATAATGCGCGTTAGAGTTAAATTTGCCAAGACAGGCATAATGAGATATGTAGGTCATTTGGACCTTATGAGATTTTTCCAGAAGGCGGTTAAAAGATCAGAGCTTCCAATCAGATATTCAGAAGGCTTTAATCCACATCAGATCATGTCATTTGCAGCACCACTTGGTGTAGGTCTTACCTCTGAAGGTGAGTACATGGATATTGATTTAAAGGAAAAGGTTGATGCTGCATCAGCCCTTAAGGCTTTAAATGATAATATGGTTGAAGGCCTTGAGATTATTGGTTTCAAATATCTTCCAGATTCCGCTGAAAAATGTATGTCTGCAGTTACTGCTGCAAGCTACGTTGTAACTTATAAAGATTCAAAGGATGACGCCTGCTACATCGATAATATTATCGATTTAAAGGAAAGATTCTTTGATGAAGCTTCTAGCATTAATATTGTTAAGAAGACTAAAAAGGGTGAAAGAGAGCTTGATTTAAAGCCTCTTATCTACCGTTTCAATTTAATTATTAAAGAAGGTAAACCAGAATATGACCTCCTTCTTTCAAGCGGTAGCACAGACAATATTAAGCCAGAATTAGTTGTTAAGGCTTTCCATGAATTCATTGGATTGCCAGAATTTGATGAGCTTTCACTTGATATAAGAAGAATGGATATGTTTACTGGTGAGCCAGATTCCTTAATTTCTTTAGGAGATATTGGTGATGAGCATTAAAAAATGCGTAATTACAAAAGGAATATATTTAGATAAGGAGCTTCGGCTCCTTGTTTCTTTTGATGAAAAAGATAAACCTTTAGATATTTTTAATCTTGACGTCACCAAAGTCGGTGTCGTATGTGAGGCTACAGTTGAAAAGGTTTTAAATGATATTGATGCTTGTATATTGAAACTTTCTACAGGGGATAAAGGGTTTATTGAGAAACGTAAGTTAAAGCCGGATTTCTTTATTGAAAGACATTCAGATAAAAAGCTTGTATGTCAAAGTGATAGGTTCTTGGTTCAAATTAGTCAGGATAAAAAAGGAACAAAGCCCTATTCCTGCAATTTCATAAAGGATAATTCTACATCAGGTTATAGAGATTTTATAGATTTCTTTATTGAAAAATTTGCGGATAAGGATTGCGAGATAGTATCCGATTTAGACGAAATCATTTCTAAAAATCTAAACATAAGAGCCTACACAGATGAATCATTTTCTTTATGGCAATTGTTTGATTTAACAAAGCTACTTGATAATGTAACGTTAAAAGTTGCATATATAAAAAATGGTGGAAATATTGTTATTGAATCTACTGAGGCCATGACCGTTATTGATGTTAATTCCGGAAAGAATGGTGGCAAAGGTTCACCTATGGAAACAAATCGACAGGCATTAGAAGAAATTGCAGCGCAACTTAGATTACGCTCAATCTCTGGAATAATTATTATTGATTTATTAAAAGTATCAAACAAGGAAGAAGATAAGCTTATAGAAATTGCGAAGGATGCTTTTAAAGATGATTATTCTAATGTGACTATTCATGGTTTTACTAATCTAGGTCTAATGGAAATAACACGATCAAGATTGTTTTCACCTATAATTCTATAATGCTTTAATATTGAGACAGAAAGAGAAAAATTATTTATGAAAAATAAGAAATTGCGAAGAACTTTAATACTATTCTTCATTTTTTTAATTGGATGTAGTGGTCCGAAGGTATACAACAGTGTCAATAGTTATGAGGATTCAAATTTGGATGCAGTAAAATTCGTCAGAACTGTAGATGGAGATACGATTATTGTAGAGGATGCTTTAGGGGAACAGAAGCGTGTTCGAATGATTGGTATTGATACTCCGGAATCTGTCGCAGCCGAGGAAGAACGTAACAATGAGTATGGTGTAATGGCAAGCGATTATACTAAGGAGCTACTTTCTAAAACTGATATGTTATATTTGGAATATGATGTGGATGATGATGACCAGTATGATAGAACATTGGCTTATGTATGGTTAGAAGACGTGTCTAACACCTTTGATGAGCAGAACATAGAAAATTCAATGGTTAATGCTATAATCGTGAAGAATGGGTATGGAGTAGCAAAAAGATATGAGCCTACTGTGGCACATGATGATTGTTTACAGGCTCTTATGAGAACTGCCAGAGATAATAATACAGGTTTATGGCAGTATGAAGGCTTCAGAAATTTGTGGGATTAATCACTTATCTGCGGGGGTGCAGCTATGGATATTAATGAAATCATTCAGGTTGTAGAAAAAAAGGCAGAGGAAATTGCTGAGGAGGAAATCGTTAAGTATAACAAGGATTTTCCTGAAATTACGCTTACAGAGGATGCTAAGGATTCGGTGAGAACCCGTTCTACATCTCAGCTTACATTACAGCTTAGTAAATTTCGCTTTCACAAGGATGCTGATTTGGATGAGCAGTTTAATAACTGGTTTGCACAAAATGAAGAGGAGGATCTTAGACGCACCTGCAGACACTGTCTTGAGGATGAGGTGAAAAAGATTCGAGAAGCAAATGGTAAGAATTTGACTTCATTGGATGCTTACCTTAAGAAGCATCTTGGTGACGTTCATCAGATAGATTAGAGGATATATAAATTTTCTAAGTTTTATGAACAATTTAGATTGACGTAGTAAAAATCCTGTGTTAATATACTTGAGTATGCCGCTCAGTGTGGTTTTTAAAGTGTGTTTCATTCCGAAGCACCACCGAAACTGGCGAGTAATGATAAAAAGGAGGAACAAACCATGTACGCAATTATTGCAACAGGTGGTAAGCAGTACAAAGTCTCTGAAGGCGATATCATTACCATTGAAAAGCTCGGCGTTGAGGCTGGTGAGAAGGTTACTTTTGATCAGGTTCTTGCTGTTAGCGACAAGGAACTCAAGGTTGGTGCACCTACAGTAGCAGGCGCAACAGTTGAGGCTTCTGTTGTTAAGGAAGGCAGAGGTAAGAAGGTAATCGTTTACAAGTACAAGAGAAAAACAGGTTACCATAAGAAGAATGGCCACAGACAGTCATTCACACAGGTTAAGATCGAAAAGATTAACGGCTAATTATGATTAGCGTAGTAATTTCCAGACATAATAATGAAATAGTTAATGTTTCACTTGAAGGTCACGCAGGATATGCTGATCACGGTCAGGATATTGTTTGTGCAGCTGTATCAGTTCTTGTTATTAATACATTTAATAGTATTGAACAGTTTACTGATGATGCTTTTTCTAGTGAAGCTGCCGAGGATGGTGGTTATATGGCCATGGCATTCCCGGAGGGTATTTCGGATAAATCAAAGCTATTGCTTGATTCTATGATATTAGGTTTGGACGAAATTCAAAAACAATACGGTGATGAATATATTTCATTACAATACAAGGAGGTGTAAGACATGTTACAGATGAACCTTCAGTTCTTCGCTCATAAAAAGGGTGTAGGCTCTACAAAGAACGGTAGAGATTCAGAGTCTAAGAGATTAGGCGCTAAAAGAGCAGACGGTCAGTTCGTTAAGGCTGGCAATATTCTTTACAGACAGCGTGGTACAAAGATTCTTCCAGGCAACAATGTAGGTCTCGGTGGAGACGATACACTTTTTGCTTTAGTTGATGGAGTACTTCGTTTCGAAAGAAAAGGTAGAGATAAGAAGCAGGCTTCTGTCTATCCAGTAGAACAGTAATCATTTGACCCGACTCACATTACGTAAGTCGGGTCAATTTTAAATTTGAGGAGAAATCTATGTTTGCTGATAGAGCAAAAATTATTATAAAGTCAGGTAAAGGTGGCGACGGTCACGTTAGCTTCCGCCGTGAAAAATATGTACCAAATGGTGGTCCAAATGGTGGTGACGGTGGCAAAGGTGGCGACGTTATTTTTGAAGTTGATCCTGGTCTCAATACTTTAGTAGATTACCGTCATAGACGTAAATTTGCTGCTGAAAATGGTCAAGAAGGAGGAAAGGATAATTGTCATGGTAAGAATGGCGAGGATCTTATCCTTAAAGTTCCTGAGGGCACAGTTATAAAGGATGCTGAAAGTGGAAGAGTTATTGCAGATATGTCTGGTGATAACAAGCGTCAGATTGTCCTTCCAGGTGGTAAGGGTGGCCTTGGCAATCAACATTTTGCGACATCTACTATGCAGGCTCCAAAGTACGCTAAGCCAGGTGTTGATGCCATCGAGCTTGAAGTAATCCTTGAGCTTAAGGTTATTGCTGATGTAGGTCTTGTTGGATATCCAAATGTTGGAAAATCTACATTCCTTTCACGTGTAACTAACGCTCAGCCTAAAATTGGAAATTATCATTTTACAACACTTTCTCCAAATCTTGGTGTTGTTGATGTTGATGATATAAACGGATTTGTTATTGCTGATATTCCAGGACTTATCGAGGGCGCTTCAGAGGGAATCGGACTTGGACATGAATTCCTTCGCCATATTGAACGTACAAAGGTTATTATACATATGGTTGATGGCGCTTCTGTTGAAGGTCGTGATCCAGTTGAGGATATTAAGACTATCTCAGCAGAGCTTGAAGCCTATGATTCAGAGCTTCTTAAGAAACCACAGGTTATTGCAGCTAACAAGATGGATGTTATCGGTGAAGAATCTAACGAGGTTATAGAAGCCTTAAGAGCTGAATTTGAGCCTAAAGGTATAAAGGTTTATCCTATTTCTGCAGTTAGTGGTAAAGGTCTTAAAGAGCTTCTTTACGAGGTTGTAAGACTTCTTGATACCTGCGATGACGAGCTTATCGTTTATGAGCAGGAATTTGATCCAACTATCCGTGCATTTAGCGAGGAGCCATACACTGTTGAGATTAACGATGAGGGCGACTATGTTGTTGAAGGACCTCGTATCGAAAAAATGCTTGGTTACACTAATCTTGAATCTGAGAAGGGCTTCTTGTTCTTCCAGAATTTCCTTAAAGAGCAGGGCATCTTAAAGGAACTTGAGGAAAAGGGTATCCAGGAAGGTGATACAGTTAGAATGTATGGCCTTGTGTTTGATTATTACAAGTAATTAGGAGATTAAAATGACTAATAAACAGAGAGCATATTTATCATCTCTTGCAGCTGATATGAGTCCAATCTTACAGATTGGCAAGGCTTCACTTACTCCAGAGTATACAAATGCTGTTGATGAGGCGCTCGAGGCAAGAGAGCTTATTAAAATTAATGTTTTAAAGAATTGCTTTGATGATCCAAAGGAGATTGCACAGGTTCTTTCTGAGCGTACTCATTCAGAGGTTGTCAGAGTAATCGGTAGAAAGATCATTCTTTATAGAGCAGCGAAGAAGCCTACAATTAAGCTTCCTCAGTAAGGAGACATCATGAGAATTGGTATTTATGGCGGGACATTCAATCCAATTCACAACACACATATCGAAATAGCTAAGGCTGCACTTGAACAGTATAACCTTGACAAAGTATATCTTTTGGTTGCAGGCACTCCACCACATAAGAATACTGCAGAATCTGTTGCAGATATTTGCAGACTGGAAATGGTGGAGCTTGCTATAAGAGATGAAAAAGATTTATTTATCGACGACAGGGAGATTTACCGCGCGGGTAAAAGCTATTCCTACATTACTATGACAGAATTAAAGAATGAACATCCTAAGGATGATATATTCTTTATTATGGGTAGCGATAGTCTGTTAAACTTTAAGGACTGGGTTAATCCTGAAATAATTTCCCAAACTGCGACTATTTTGGTTGCACCAAGACTGGGAGATGATTTTGATTTACTGAGCAAAGTAATAGACGAATATAGGAAAGTATTTGAGGGAGAGTTCGGTCTCATTGATTATGAACCTAATGAGATTTCATCTTCAAAAATTAGGGCAGATTTTTATGATGATATAAAGGTTAGGGATTGCCTAAGAACTGAGGTTATTCTGTACATTATTAATCATAATCTTTATAGCAAGTATACTTACTCTTATGATGACATTTTGAAATTATCAGAGGAGATGAAAAAAGCCCTTAAACCAGGTAGATATATACATACATTAGGTGTTGCTACCACAGCTTATGCTCTGGCTCTTAAATGGAATTATCCGGCATATACAGCAATGGTTGCTGGAATGCTTCATGATTCTGCTAAATGTATTTCTGATGAAGAGCGTTTAAATATTTGCGAAAGCAATAATATTCCAATCAGCGATATTGAACGAAAATATCCGCATTTACTTCATGGTAAGGTTGGAGCACATTTTTGTTCGACAAAGTATAATGTTTTTGATCCTCAGATTGCACATGCAATTACAGTTCATACAACAGGATGTCCTGACATGAACTTGTTGGATGAGATTATCTTTGTAGCTGATTACATTGAACCAGGAAGAGATAAGCAGCCTAGACTAGATATTCTTAGGTCCGTGGCTTATACGGATTTAGATGAATGTGTTTACATGATATTAGAAGATTCTGTAGCATATTTGAATAATAATCCTGATATGGTAGATCCTACCACTGTAGATACATATAATTACTACAAACAGTACATGAAAGAAAAGAGGTAAACTATGGACGCAAGAGAAATGGCCAAGATTGTTTGCAAAGCACTTGATGATAAAAAAGCAATTGACGTTAAGGCTATTGATATTTCAAATATCAGTATTATGGCTGATTATTTCATTGTTGCATCAGCTTCTAACCAGAGTCAGCTTAATGCTATGCAGGATGAAGTAGACAGATTACTTTATGAGCAGGGTATTCATGCTAAGTCAATCGAAGGAAACAGACAGAGTACATGGGTACTTATGGACTACGAGGATGTTATTGTTCATCTTTTCTCTGAGGAAGATAGATTATTCTATGATTTAGAGAGAATTTGGAAAGATGGAATCTTAATTGATGCAAAAGATTTATAAAAATTTAGGACGACCAAAAGGGTCGTCCTTTTTTGTATCAATTTAGAAGAAGCGGAATACTCCGAATACCTTACCAAGAATTAAACAATTATCTACAATGATTGGGTCCATATTATCGTTTTCTGGCTGAAGACGAATGTGACCATCTTCTTTATAGAAAGTCTTTACTGTGGCACTGTCATCAACAAGCGCTACAACCATATCTCCATTCTTAGCGGTATCCTGCTGTTTTACTAAAATGGTATCGCCATCCAAGATACCAGCATTAATCATAGATTCTCCCTGAACTTTTAACATGAATGACTGCTGATTAGGCATGTGTTCTGCAGGAATAGGGAAGTATTCAGAAATATTCTGAATAGCTAAAAGTGGCTGACCAGCAGCAACCTTTCCTACCACAGGAACATTAACCACCTCACGGCGTACCATATTAAAACTATCATCTACAATTTCGATAGCACGTGGCTTTGAGGGGTCACGCTTGATATAGCCATTCTTCTCTAAAGTCTCTAGATGAGAGTGAACAGAAGATGTAGACTTGAGATTACATGCATCACAAAGCTCACGAACTGTAGGTGGATAGCCTCTATTTAAAATTTCAGCTTTTATAACTTCGAGAATTTCACGCTGCTTAGCAGATATTTTTCCATATGCCATATGAAAATCTCCTTTCACTTTTAATCTATCTTTAGAGTATCATACGGAACATATTTTTGCAAACACATTTTCCGAAATTTTGTTCGAAAAAGTGTTGACAAACGAATGTTTGTGCTTTATAGTTTAATTCAGAACAGATGTTTTCGAACATATTTTTCTTTTTGATGGAGGAGAGGTCATGAGAAAGAATACAAAAGCTGAGAGAATAGTAAGAAACAGAAAGATTATGTTAGCTGTAGCTACTGTTATTGTTTCGTTTTTCATAGGGTTCATGCTTCATAGCAGCAAGGCAGCTGCAGAGAACAGTCGCCCTGTTTATACATACTATACCAGCTATGAGATTCAGTCTGGTGATACATTATGGACTATTGCTGATCAGTTTATGACTCCTGAATCATCAGATAAAGAAGCCTTCATTGACAATATTAAAAAGATTAATCATATTGGTGGGGACAATATTACTGCTGGAAAATATCTTGTTATTGAATATAGTTCTTATAAAGAATTATAAGAAATTAAGTGGCGCACGATTAATACTTTATTTATAATATTTATATTGATATAATATTTGAGTTATATTTTACGGGAGTATATTGTAGTTATGAATAAAGAAAAAATCGTATCGCAGTTTTTATTATTTCTCTGTATAGGGATTGTTTTGTTACATGCAGTTTTTGTATGTAAGGAAAAGCAAAGCCTTAATCTTGATGAATCTATTTCATTTCAGTTCGCAAATGACGGTGTAATTGAAGCAGGTGAGTTTTTTAGTTCATTAGTAAATGGCTCTATTTCAGATTATTCTGCACAGCTTTCGAGTAAAGTTTTAGGTACTAATAATTGGGTAAGTCAATCCGAAATAGATGATGAGTATACTGCTATAAATAAAGGCAGATTTAATATTTTTAGTGCATATTATATTAATGCAGGAGATGTTCATCCACCGTTTTACTATACTTGTTTAAATATTATTTCATCTATTTTTTCTGTATTAAATATTTATTCCATTGGTTTAATTCTTAATATAGTTGCATTAACAATTGTTTGTGGTTTCCTATATCTTATGGGCTGTAAATTATTTGAAAACCGAGCAATGGCTTTAATATCGGTATTGTATTATGGTCTTAGCTTTGGGTTTATTAATAGTGCTTCTTTATTTAGAATGTACGCCTTACTTACTATGTGGTGTGTTATTCTAGTTTATCTTTATATCTCATGGTACGATGCTGGATTTAATTATGATAATAATACTTTTAAGAAGATATGTGCTGTTGAGTTCATGGGAATGCTCACTCAGTATTTTGCACTTTTTTACATCGTGCCATTGTTTCTTATTACACTTATTGTGATGTATTTGAACAAGATATCACTTAAAAAGTATCTTATTGGAAATATAATTACTGGAGTTCTTTATCTTATTGCTTGGCCATTCTTTTTAATGCATGTTGTTTTTTCAGATAGAGGTCACGACGTTACAAGTAATCTATCTAATGGTGGTATTTTACGAAGAATTTATTATTACAGAGGCGCTGTTATTGAGGGGCTGTTTGCTGATAACAATGTATTTTTCATTTTTGTTGTTATTATCTCGATAATTGTAGTTGGCTTTTACATTTATAGATTGATTCGTGAACATAATTTTAAAGAACAGCTTACGGCTAGAAGTTCTATTATATGGATATATTGTTTTGTTCCTGCATTAATATACTTTGTTATTGCGGCTTGTTCTGTACCTTGGTTTGTAGACAGATATATTATGCCTATAATGCCTGCTGTTTCTATGTTGATAGTCTTTTTTGTTTATCAGGCATTAGGATTGGTTTTGAAACATAAAAATATTTGTGCTGTTCTAATTATAGGTCTTACTGTTTTTTTATGTGTTTATTGGCACAAAGAAATCAAACCTTATTATTTATATAATTCTGCTGATAGAATTGCATATAATGCTACATGTAAGGATACTGATGCAATCGTTATAGATGTAGATTATGAGGTAGTAAATTTTGAGGTTGAGACAAATTTTAAGCATCCAAATATCCTGGAGATGGATTCTAATCACATATCTGATATTGGATCCATGATTGATAAAAACGATGATTACACTCTCTATGTTCGAAAGGAAAAAATAGAAGAGAGTGAGATAGAAGATTATTTCAAATCTATTGGCTACAAGATGGATGTCATAGATTTTGATACAGACTTTTATAGAATTTATAAGCTACATCATTAAGCTCGTTATTTGCTTTTAATACTGATAACTGATAATCTATTATTATGGATATGATTCTAATATCACATATTGTTTCAATGAAAATGAATTAAATAATGGTTACGTAAGCATTCAGTCTGATGAAGACAAAAATGTTACTTTTAAGAAAATCGAAAATGAACTTACCAAAGAATACGGTGAGCCTTATGATAAGACTAAGAATTCTATGAAGTTTAATTATAAGGATGATTCAGTGATATATCTTTCAAAAGATGGATTACAGGTTGCTGTTTTATATTCAATGAACTAAATAGTTTGCATTTACTTTTAAAATTAAGCGTAGCAGGGGTAATAGCTGCTGCTACGTATTTTTGGATATATCAATCTATCGGATAAATATCTGTTTTACCGATAGATATTGCTTTTTAAATCAATAATACTTATAATATACTTATAAGGCTCAGGCTCAGGCCCAGTAAAATCAACACTTAGGAGGATTTTTATTATGGGAAAAGACTCTGAATTCTATAAAAACAAATCTAGAGATCAAAAAATAAAATTACGTGAACTTGAAGCTCTGCTTCCAAAGCCTGCTCAGGATTATATTCTTTCTAAGGAACAAAATGCTCAGCCTAGTTCACTTATTTCTTATTGCTATGACCTGCTTACTTTTTTTCGATTTTTAGCTGACAAAAACCCTACTATTACAGGTAATGAGATCAAAAAAATTGATTATAAGCTTTTAGATAAGATTACTCCTGAAGATATTGAGGAATACAAACGTTATCTTGAGCTTAATACTATAGGTGAACAACATGAAAATGGTAAGAAGGCTATTGCACGTAAATTATCACCTTTAAGAGGCATGTATAAATATTTATTTCAAAGGGATTACATTTCAAAAGACCCAACACAGCTTGTAGATATGCCGACAATCAAAAAAGATAAAAATATTGTCCGTATGAATAATTATGAAGTTCAGGCTATTTTAGACGCTATAGACAACGGAAATGCTTTTACCTCTGAAAGGCAACGAAAATATAATCAAAAGACCAGAGGGCGTGATTTAGCCATATTAACGCTTATGTTAAATACTGGAATTCGTGTTAGTGAATGCAATGGATTAGATTTAACTGATGTTGATTTTAATGTTAATTCTTTAACAATTGTTAGAAAAGGTGGCGGTCAGGATATAATCTATTTCAACGATGAAGTTTCTCAGGTTTTGCAGGATTATGTTAATGGAGAACGTGAATATATTAATCCGGTAGATGGTCATGAATCTGCACTCTTCTATTCTTTACAGGGTAGAAGAATAAGCATTGATGCAATAGAAAATCTTGTTAAGAAATACGCTAAAATGGTAGTTCCTAACAAGAAAATCACACCTCATAAGCTTCGCAGTACCTATGGCACTGCTCTCTACCGTGAAACAGGCGATATTCGCCTTGTAGCAGATGTTTTAGGCCATGAAAATATTAATACTACTATTGATTATTACGCAGCCATTGAAGACGAACACAAACGTTTGGCACGTAATGCAGTTGATTTTAGAAGAAAAGATAATTAGGACATTTTTCTATATCTTTCCAGTAAATTTTCAAAATAAGCTGGTAATGGAGCATTTACCTCCACGTATTCGCTTGTGCTAGGCTGTATAAAGCCTAAGGTCTGTGCGTGGAGTGTCTGGCCCTCAAGTCCTTTTACAGGCTTACCATATACGTCATCTCCAAGAAGTGGATGGCCTGTGTGCGCCATATGAACACGTATCTGATGTGTTCGGCCGGTCTCCAGCTTAAACTGGACATAAGAATACCCCTTAAATTGCTCTAAAACGGTGAAATGAGTGATTGCTTCTCTTCCATCACTTACTACAGCCATCTTCTTCCTATCTTTAGGATTTCGGCCTATAGGGGCGTTTATAGTGCCTGTCTCTTCTTTGAAATTTCCTATTACAATTCCTTTATATATTCTATTAACAGAATGAACTTTAATTTGTGCTGCAATATCGTTATGTGCCTTATCATTTTTACAAACGAGAAGGGAGCCAGTGGTGTTCATATCTATTCTATGAACTATTCCTGGTCTGATTTCGCCATTAATTCCTGATAATGAATCCTTACAGTGATACATTAGAGCGTTCACAAGTGTTCCAGAGTAATGTCCAGGGGCAGGATGCACCACCATTCCCTTTGGTTTATTTACCACGATAACATCGGAATCTTCATATAAAATCTCGATCGGAATATCCTCTGGAAGAATATCTATTTCTTTTACTGGCTCTATGCTTACTACGATTTCATCACCAAGCTTTGTTTGGTATTTTGATTTAACCTGTCTTCCGTTCACTAAAACAAAGCCATTATCAATTGCTTTTTGATAATAGCTTCGTGATTTTTCAGGAAGATTTTCAGCTAGATATTTATCTATTCTAATATTTTCTTCCGAAGGTTCTTCAATTATGATTGTGATTTCATCCATATTATTTAAATAATAAGCGTTGCTTAATCTCCTCTAAATCCTCATCTTTATAATAAAAAATTATAACAAGAAATAAAGCTATAACGCTACATGTTACATAAATGTCTGCTACGTTAAATACAGGAAAATTGATCAATGAAAAATAAATAAAATCAACTACGTAATTATTTGAAACACGATCAATATAATTTCCAATGGCTCCTGCAATAACAAATATTATTATATAGTTTAAAAGTGTATACTTCTTGTTCTGTGGCATTCTTATAAGTACATAGGCAAGTAAAATTAAAAGAACAGGTGTGATAATAGCGAACAATACCTGTTTGCCTTCTAAAAGAGAAAATGCTGCACCAGTATTCTCTAGATAATGTAGCTGTAAAACGCCTGGAATAAGTATAATATCATCCTTATTCATTAAATGATTTATTGCCAAATACTTGGTGTACTGATCTAAAAAAATAGAAATCAGAATTAAAGCAAAACTGTATATTATGGATGTAATTTTGTTAACTTTATAAAACATTAATTTAGCACCTGATCTATTGCTTCAAGTAAATCCTCATCTGTGAAATCTAAATATGAAGATGCTTCGCCAATAGCCTTTAATATTGTAAATTTTATCTTTTTGCCAGTCATTTTTTTGTCGGATTTTGAGGCTTCAAGTATATCAGAAGCTGAAAGTCCAGAAACATTAATTGGCATATTATATAGTTTTAAGCAATTAATGATATCAAGGTATTGCTCCTCGGTAATATTGCCAAGCTTTTTAGAAAGGAAAGATGCACAAACCATTCCTATACCAACACATTGGCCGTGACCAAGTGAAAAATTGCTAAGCTTTTCGATGGCATGACCTAACGTGTGACCAAAATTAAGATAAGCTCTTATGCCTTTTTCTGTAGGATCAATTTCTACTACATGACGCTTTATATCACAGTTTTTCATAACCATATATGATAAAGCATCATATTCTCTAGCTTTTACTTTATCAATATTATCCTTTAACCACTGATAAAAGTCTTTGTCGGATATAAGTCCGTGCTTTATAACTTCGCCCATACCACAAGCAAAATTATCATCATCTAAAGTCTTTAAAGTACCAATATTCATATATACGAGTTTTGGCATTTTAAAGGCTCCAACCATATTTTTATATTGATTAAAATCAACTCCGGTTTTACCACCGACGGAACTGTCAACCTGTGATAATAAGGTAGTAGGCATTTGGATAAAATCGATTCCTCTAAGGAAGGTCGCAGCTGCAAAACCTGTAAGGTCACCTACAACACCGCCGCCTAAGGCTACTAACAAAGAGCTGCGAGTGAATTTTTTTATTATTAGATGTT
The DNA here is from genome assembly GCF_900100545.1 of Pseudobutyrivibrio sp. 49. Lineage (GTDB taxonomy): Bacteria > Bacillota > Clostridia > Lachnospirales > Lachnospiraceae > Pseudobutyrivibrio. The sequence continues at coordinate 610,041 of NZ_FNDP01000001.1, read as the reverse complement.
CATAAAGGAGACTAACTGTATCTAAATTCTTTGAGGCTTCACCTGCATCAAAGCTGAAAGAACAGACATTGTTACATATACTTTTAAAAATACTAACAACCTCAGCTAAATAAAGGCCTGCGACATTTGAATCAGAAACAACACAAATATTATCGTACTCTTTATTTAAATCAGATTTAAAAACTGAAGCAAGGTCAGAAAAATCCGGACGAAAATAGATGTTGTAACAAGGTTTATTCTCGTATTTCACGTTTAAGCAATCCATAATTCTAGTCTCCTCATTTAATAACTGTATTAAAAAAGCACCAGATTATTATCTGGTGCTAATTTTTTAAAATCCTGTCTGTATCCCTGTAAAATCAAAGGCATCAACGATTCCTGCTAAATCACCAGATAGCTCAACTCCTGCTGGTGTAATTATGAAGATATAATCTTCGATACGCTGTAAATTACCATCGATTGCGTAGCAGGTTCCGCATGTAAAATCTATAATTCGCTGTGCAACACCTAAGTCTAATCCCTTCATGTTAAGAAGGACTGTTCGCTCAGCTAAAAGTGTCTCTGAAATCTCGCGGGCATCCTCGAATGAAGATGGCTTAATAACACAAACTTCCATTACAGCTCCTTTCCCTTTATTTCTCATTGGCGTAATCTTTGGCGCTGGTTTAGAAGCTCTAGTCTCCCTGTCAGAAGGCTTGTTCAAAACTGGACGCTTTTCTTCCTCATCTTTTTTTGAAAACTTATTGAAGAAAGATTCTTTCTCTTCTTCCTCGTAAAGTTCTTCGTCCTCATAGTCATCATAGTCATCACTAAGATGCATTGCGTCAAGCATTCTTTCAAACATAACATTACTCCTCAAAATTAGATATTATAATTTCTTTCTCCAAAAATGGCTGTACCCACGCGAACATGAGTAGCACCCTCTTCTATAGCAACTTCAAAATCATTTGTCATTCCCATAGATAAAATTTTCATATCTACATTATCGATGTTTTTATTAGCTATGTCAACCGATAAATCCTTTATTTTGTGAAAAATTGGACGATTTTCTTCTGGAACCACAACATTTGGTGCTATTGTCATTAAGCCCATTATACGAACAGCATCAAGATGTGAAATCTCCTCACATAACTGAGCTGCTTCTTCAAGTTTAACACCAAACTTTGTAGCCTCATTTGCTGCGTTTACTTCAATAAGGATTGGCACAATTACTCCATGTTTCTTGGCCTGAATATTAATCTCTTCAGCAAGTCGATAGCTGTCTACTGAATGAATAAGTTTTACTTTATCAACAATATACTTTACCTTATTTCTCTGAAGATGTCCGATTAGGTGCCAATCAATATCCTCTGGCATTTCAGGAATCTTTCCTGTGAGCTCCTGTACCTTGTTCTCTCCAAAACTGCGGATGCCACAGTCATAAATGACCTGTAAATCTTCGACGGGTTTTGTTTTGCTTACTGCTATAAGAGTAACATCTTCTCGATTTCTTCCGGCTCTTTTACAAGCATCTGCTACACGTTGTTCAACATTAGTTAAATTCTCTTTTAATTCTTCCACTCTCATTATATTACCTCGTTAATTAATTTATGATTGAATTTTCCTCTACTTCGTCACCCTGTAATACGATATGGTCATACATGGAAATTCCATAGTTTGTTCCTGTCTCTATGATTGAGTAGTCGTTATTTTGGTATAATATCTCAATTTGTTTAAATACTGCGTAACCTTTATTTACGTTGTATACGCCTTTTAATTTATCCATATCTGTACCTACTACATAGGTTTCGTTAGAATTAGGCTTACATAGTACATCGCCTCGGGAAAGCACTTCATTATCTACATAAAAATAATCATCAGTTTCATAGTAAATTGTAGGACTTACATACTCACTGGAGCTTTCAGTCTTTCTAAGAAATCCTGCTTCATCATCATTACTTCCTCGCATTTCATAAGACTTTGGAATGGTATAAAAGGATTTTTGTACTATTGATGAATTAGGAATTTTTAATCCTGAAATATTATTATTTATAAGCTTTATGTGGACATATCTGCTTTCGGCGTATCGATCCATGGAATCATCAAGGGATAAAATCAAATAATATTTCCCCGCTTTTTCTGTAAAAGATAAGGATGTCCAGGTTTCTGTTTCATCTTCCAAGAATTTTATTTTTATATATGATTCACTTTGAAGAGAATCGTATAGTGTTTTATCGACTTCACATATCAGATTCCAGTGATCAGACGTAATTAACTTATAAACTGGCTGACCTGCAACAACCGTTTCCTGAGATTTTAAATTAGTTGCTGCATATTTTGACATGTCAAAAGAATCTGAAATAAAGGAATCGATTGTAAGATTCTCAAGACCGTCAATTGAGTATACTATAAGTCCAGGTTGCGGACTTGAATATATATTAAAAGTACCACTTGCAATAGCTGATTGTACAGAATCATTCATTGCTTCCATAGCAGAAACTGTATAAAGCTGTTGAACCTGAGATTCTAATTCATTTTTAAATGAATATAGCTTGTTGTAGGTGATATTTGAATAATCAAAAGAGTAAGTTGATATGCTGTTTTGAAGCTTTTGATAATCATCTTCATCAAGACTTACGTCTACAGATTGAGAAGAACTTTTTAATGACGAAAGAATCTCTCCGGATAAATCTAATGCATAGACTTGTGACTTCGCTCCTACCTTAGTGTAATTTTCGGCTAAGTACAGGATATCACCATTTGTGTCTGCGTTAATAATTTGTTCCTGTCGGATTGCCAGTGCATTGTATTCAAGATTTGAAGATATAGAACCTTGTGAAACCTCGTAAACAGTGATATTTGCTTCTGTAATATAGGTAAGCAAATGAAAAAGCATGTAAATAAACATAACACCTATAGTAATGAAGCCAATAGATATATGATATTGCTTAGGATATTTAATTATTTTTTCATCCTTCTTTTTGCGCATTTAAATATATAGTACTCCTGCTACAATTTAAAAGGGCACGTTTCCGTGCCCCATTATTTTTGATTTTATAAAGATATAACTATCTTGCCTTTGGCATCCTCAGGTAAATCTTTTTCATTCCTACTAACAGACAAAACAAATTTAACATCAAACATGTTGCAAATCTTATCAAGCTTATTAAGGGCAACTGTAATACCTTCATTTGTGTCAATATTTGATACTGTAAGAAAACTGTCTAAGAAGACCTCTTGGATATCAGAGTTCTGAGATAAAACTCCACTTAAGAAACCTAAAAATTCATCAGAAGAATCGATTGGATAATCCCCCATGTTAATCAAACGAATCTTTGAATCTAACTCATACATATGTTTTGTATTCTTGTCGATGTAAACAATGGATCCATCCACCTTCTGGATATCACTGTTTACCTTATCAAGTAAATACTTTGTCTTGCCCTTGCCCTTCTCGCCTGAAATAATCTCCACCATGTCAAAATACCTCCCTTAAGTAATATTTATAGTTCTCCTTCTCGTTCCGGATTAACTATTTTTTTGTTATATACATTCTAACATAATGTGTAGAAAACCTAAATAACAAAAACAAGATTTATTCAAAAAATATACACATATAAAATACAATATATAGAACAATTGTAAGTTAAAACCGGAAAATTCAGAAAACTAAATACAATACTTGCTGAGTATTTCGTTCATAAGTAGATATAAATTACTACGGCAATCAGCATTAAATACAATGGAAATAATCTTATCCTGCTCTTCGTTCTCTGATAAAAGAACCAAACAATATCCGGCAGCACCAGTAGTACCGGTCTTACCGCCTAATATGTTAAAGCCTGCAGGTTTTTTGATCTTACCATTTTGATACTGATTTGTTGTAGCCCATTCAACCGTCTTTGCTTTTCCACCGCTGGTATAATTTGCAGTATAGGTATTTGCAGTGAAAATATTGTAAAAATCTGGGTTCTCAATGGCTGCATTGAGTATCAAATACATATCATATACAGTTGTGTAATGATTTTCATCGTGCAATCCGTTTGGAGTAACAAAATGTGAATTTGTAGCTCCAAGAGATTTTGCTGTCTCATTCATAAGATCAGCAAAGGTTTCGGTGTCTCCACTAATCCCCTCTGCTATAGCTATAGCTGCATCATTTCCAGAACGAAGCATTAAACCATATAGTAAATCTCTTAATGAAATTACGTCTCCCTCTTTTAAGTTAATTACAGAGGAATCACTGGCCTGTTTAACGGCATTGGCACTTACCGTGTAATAGTCATCCAAATTTCCTTTGAGACATGCTATATATGCTGTGAGAATCTTTGTAGTGGATGCAGGATAAAGCTTCTCATGCACTGATTGTGCGTATACTGTAGATTGCTTAGTAATGTTAAAGGCACCAGCGCCTGATGCAACTTGTGAATCTACATTAGAAGTACCTAAATCATCAGTGTTCGTAACACAAAGCTTCTTCGCGTATAATTCAACATCTGAGGTAGCTCCGTTTTGGGTTAACCCATATTCAAAGGATGTATCGTATAAATTGTATTTTGTGACATCCTCCTGCTCACTTTTGCATGCAGTAAGTGAAAGAGACATTGATGCTATAAGCACGAAAGATAAAAGTTTATTTATACATTTCACGCCACTCAAGATCTCCTCTATCTAATGACTTAATAAGCAGCTCTGCTGTCGCCAAATTAGTGGCTAGTGGAATATTGTGAGCATCACAAAGTCTTACAATATTGTTTACATCAGGCTCATGGGATTTAACAGTAAGAGGATCTCTCAGAAAGATAACCAAATCGATTTCGTTCTGTTCAATCTGTGCTCCTAACTGCTGTGTACCACCAAGGTGTCCAGCTAAATATTTGTGTACAGAAAGATTTGTTACCTCTTCAACTAGTCTGCCAGTAGTTCCTGTTGCAAAAATTTCATTTTTGCTAAGAATTCCTCTGTAAGCAATGCAGAAATTCTGCATAAGCTTCTTTTTGGAATCATGAGCTACTAATCCAATGTTCATTTAAAATAGCCTCCCATTATTATTTTTTGACTGTATGCCAACATTTAAAACAATACCTATTCCAAAGTAAACGGTAACAAGCGATGTTAGTCCATAGCTTACGAAAGGAAGAGGCAAACCGGTATTTGGCATCAATCCGGTGACTACGCAAATATTAACAAAGCTTTGGAAACCAATAAGTGTGGCCATACCAACACAGATAAGCTTTCCGGAAACGTCCTTTGCTCTTTTTGCGATTAGTAATATTTCTATTGTGATAAAAAATATTAAGATTATAACTAAAGCTGAACCTACAAATCCTAATTCCTCTCCTGCTACTGCGAAGATAAAATCAGTATGAGGCTCTGAAATATAATTACCATTTTTTACAGAATCAAAGGAATCATTTCCCAGGCCCTTACCAAGTAACTGACCTGAACCAATGGCCATAATGGAATTCTGCTGCTGATATGCTCCCTGAGGATATTTCTCAGGCTTAAGCCATGCAAGGATACGACCGCCTTGATATTCTTTCAAAATCGTCGGACCGTCCTGTACGACTAGTAAAAGCAAAATGATAATTGATGGGACTGTAATGCCTAAAACTATAGCGACAAGTTTATAACTTAATCCCACTACAAACATCATAACACAAATTATCATCATTGTGACTATAGTAGTGGATAAATCTGGCTCTTTTTCTATTAAAAATAACGGAAATGCAGATAAAAGTATTGTTAAACCTAATATTTTAGGTTTATTAATGTCTTCTTCATGCATCATTAAAAACCACGAAAAGAATAAAATTAAAAGAATTTTGCCAAGCTCGGAAGGCTGGAAGCGCACACCTACATCAATCCATCTGGTGGCACCACCTGCTTCATCACCGAATAAAAGCACGGCTATTAGCAAGGCAATAACTAATCCGTAGTAAATCCAATGAAAATGAAGAATAAAATCATAATCAATTAGTGTCATTACACTCATAACAATAACACCAAGAATCATACCAATAATTTGCTTTTGTTGGTTTGATTCATTGGCACTTCCGATTACAAAAATACCTATAATTGTAAGTGTAATAACTGCAAGTATTAATTTTATATCCAGATTTTTAAATCTATAATTATGAAACATTTATTTTATCCTTTTTAATAAACCACTGCTAAGAGGCTCGGCCAAAAGCTCATGGTTCCATACCGATATACCTATTGGCTCTTCTTTAGAACGTCTTACTCGAAGAGACCATTTTTCCTGAAGCTTAATTTCGCCTGTAACCGTTCCAATATGGATATCCTTTGAATTAAGCTCTCCAGCTACAATGTAGCAGCCTGTATTATCAGGGTATCCTGCGTGACAGCTACCATCCAGACTACCGAGAACAATAATATTGCCCTTTGCTCTTACACTTGCCTTGGATTTTACATCACCAAGTATAATAAGGCTGGAATCTGATGTAATCTCATCAGTTTTGGTGACACTGCCTCTGATGATTTTTGCATTCTCAAATATTTCATCAGTATAAAATCTATCGATTTCACCAAGCATTCTTGTGTCTTTATACTGATTGTTTTCGTTGAGAAGAATGATTTTTATTTTTGAATTAAGCTCGATTGCCTGAATGATAACGAGACCTTCTTCTGTACTAATCTCTCGACCAAAGGTTTCGAGAATCATAGAAGTCTCGCCAAAGAAATCTGCTGAAGTAGCAAATTTCTCGCAGATGGCTCTCACCAAATCTTCAAATGGTATTGTGGCATCAAGCTGTAACGATAAACCGTATTTATTACTTTTTAATACTACAGGATCGTTAGCCAAAACGTACCTCCTAAATTGTAATTATGTATTAATCAGTAACTTCGTTTCCTGAATTAGATACTGAAGTAGCCTCACCGCTAAGAAGCTCTTCTGTAGAAGAAACTCCAAAGTAATAAGACATAATATCCTTTGAAACAGCCGCTGCATTATGAGAGGTATAACCGTAAGCGATACGTGTTGCAAGGGCTATTTCTGGATTGTTATAAGGCGCAAACCCAATAAATAAAGCGTGGTTAGGTCTGCTTTTTACCTGCTGAGCTGTACCAGTCTTACCTGCTACTGGAACAGAGAAATTATTGAAGGAAGAAAGTGATTCTGTAACCATTTTCATACCATAATGGATTGCATCCCACTGTCCAGCATTAAGAACATCAATTTGATTTCTAACACTAGGCTTATAGCTTTCAACTACATTTCCTTCTGAATCCCTTACGCTGTCAAGTAAAGTAAGATTATATACAGTTCCTCTGCTGGCAATTGCTGTAGCATAACGCGCCAAACCAACTGTTGTATAGTTGTTATCAGACTGACCGATGGCTGCCATGACAGGATATTCTGTGGCAATATGAGGAGAATTCTCTTCTATCTCCACACCTGTTGTTTCATCCAAACCATAAAGTGATGCGTACTTAGATATTTTTTCAATACCCTTTACATCATCGTAGGCACCATCGCCTCCCGATAATCTCCAACCTACTTCATAGAAGAAGTAGTTACATGAATCTCTGATAGCTTCAGAAACATTGATACTACCGTGGTTGCTTGGGTAAATCCAACACTTAGGATTATTAGAAACCTTTGTATATTGACCAAGATCCACGATTTCTGAAGTTGTTGTAATAACGTTTTCAGCTAAACCTGCTGTAGAACTAACAATCTTAAAGGTAGAACCAGGAGCTGTTCTCTGCTGTGTAGCGTAGTTATAAAGAGGATTAGCTGCGCTATTTGTAAGATAAGCATAGTAATCTGAATCTACAGAGTTAGCAAGTCTGTTATTGTCGTAGCCTGGGTAAGTAACCATAGCTAAAACTTCACCAGTCTTTACATCTAAGATTACAGTTGAACCAGAACAAGGATCCAATGCAAGCTGACCTGGTGTAAGCTCAAGATTTTTGATCTTTGAAAGCATAAACTCGTAAGCAGAAATACGACCGCTTTTAAGCATGCTATAGGTTTCAGCATCTTCCTTTAACACACCCTGATCATAAAGAATAATACAAAGCTGTGTTCCTGATATTCCATCATCTAAAAGAAGATATTTATAAATTAAATTTTGGAAAGATTTATCCTGAGAAATATACTCGAGAGTATAATTAATCAGGTCATTATAAAGCTCTTCAGTATCAGCATATTTAGCTTCACTTTCGTACTTAGTAATATCTATCCAATTCTGCTCAATAGCATATAGCAGGTACTTGTTTACTGCCATATTCTCAGATGTCCAGTTTTCCTGAACCTCAGATGAGCTATCAATAGCAGAAGAATCAAATATACCAAGACTTTTAAGCTTTGTAACAATAAAAGTAGAATATGCCTGATATTCATCGGGTAAATCCTTGTAAACTACTTCATTACCAAACTTCAATTGAGTTTTAAGGTTAGCTAATACTTCCTTTTCCTTTATCTTGTATGCTGCTAAAACTGCCTTTTCAGTATCCGTCGCTTTTTCATCAGAGAAGGCTGTTGTATCAATGATGCCATTGGCAATTAATGAATTGTAAACATCATAAATTGGTACAACTACATCAGAAGAAGAAGCGTTTTCAGAGGCATGATATTGCTTAATATTGGCAATCTTTGAATATAAGATACCTGCAATCTCCTGCTCCAAAAGTGTGTAGGTAGCCTTTTGTAAATCCATATCGATTGAAAGATACACATCGTTTCCCGATACTGCTGGTGTGTAATCGCCTTCAGCAATTGTATTACCTACACTGTCTACGAATAAGGTTTCAGCACCTTTGGTACCAGAGAGATAATCATCCATATATTTTTCGATACCAGATTTACCGACAATATCTGTTGCCTCCACAGAATCATCTTTTGCTGAACGAGTTTTGTATTCGTCAGTAGAAATCTGTCCTGTATAGCCTATGATATGAGCAAAATATTCACTGTTTTTGTAGCGTCTAAGAGACTTCTGTTCTATTGCTACGCCTGTAAGCTCATTAACATTTTCCTCTATGTAAGCCACTGATTTTTCGGATATATCAGAGGCAATTACCGTTGAGATATATTTTTGATAGGAATTTTGTCCCATATTATAGCGGACTACCATTATCTCATATCTGAGCTTTTGGTTATATTCATCAGAGATGTTATATACTCTCTCACCCTGCAGATAATTGATAATATCATCAGCAGTGGCATTAGCTTCATCGATTCCCAGTTTTTCATTATATTCAAGGTCATCAATACTTGTTTTGCCGAAAACATCAGCACGAAAACGCTGAAGTGCACTGCCTGAATACATGAATTGATAACTGTTGGATGAATCTATATAGATAGGGAAATTGTTGTCAATTTCATCTCCGTTTGCTTGAAGTTTTGTAATTATTTCTGCGATTTCTGAATTAAGAGACTCGCTTTTCACTTTTTTGTTGGAATACGAGCCATTATCCTGAATAGTAACAGCATAAACTAATTCGTTATAAGCCAAAAGATTTCCATTGCGATCATAGATATTACCTCTGGTTGCAGGAATCGTCTCTGTTTTTTCAAGCTTCAAATTATAGTTGTCCTGATATTCGCTACCATTGATAATCTGCAAATAAAAAAGACGTGAAATAAGAACAGCAGCAAAAATACCCATTACTACTGAAACCACGCGAATACGTGAAGAAAATGCATTTACAAAAAAGTCCTTAATAATTTCCAATTCTATCAGAACCTTTCTTTTCTAATTTTTCTAGCCAGTTATTAATGTTCAATATTATGTAATATACAAAAATTGACACGAGCAGAGTATAAACTACCTCAGGTAAAATAATATTCATAAGATAAAATGAAAAATTGTACTGAGATTTTATAGCGTAGAGTGCTAAATAAGAAAATACTCCGTAAATAAAGTCGCTGGTGCCAATAAGAATCAGAGGCAACTTTAAGTCGTCTCCGAAAAACTGCTTTTTAAATAGACCATTTAAAAGGCCAATATACATATATACTAGAGCATAAAATCCAAATAAAGTACCTGAAAAAATATCAAGCAGAAGTCCTGTGCAAAAGCCAACAGTGATACCGTGGCGTCTACCCTTCATAAATCCGTAGGTAGCTACAACACATATAAGAATATTTGGAGTTACTCCTGCAAGTCTATATCGTGAAAAAATACTTGTTTGAAGTAAAAAACAAACATATATCACAAGTGCAATTACCAATATTTTCTTTAAATATTGTTTGAATTTACTCACTCTTATAGGACTCCTTTAATTGCTTGATTACAAGTACTTCTGATAAATGCTTAAAATCAACTACAGGAGTAATTGTTCCCGATTTCGAAAGGTCGTTTTCATCCTTGTTAACCTCTGAAACATATCCAATAAGGATACCAGGAAGATATTTATCAGAAATATTTGAGGTGACTACCATGTCACCAATTGCAACCTTATCAGCACTATCATCAAGATTAGAAAATGTAATAAGGTTGTTTAAGGTCATTTTTTCAAGAGAACCAGAAACGATACAATTGTCTTCTGTGGAAGAAATTGTGGCACTAACATTTGCAGTGTCATCGATTATTGCTCTAACAACTGCATAAGAATCGCCAACGGATGAAACAATACCTACTAAACCACCATCCGCAATAACGTTCATATTGACCTTAATGCCGTCCTTTGTTCCCTTGTCTATTGTGAAGGTGTTAAACCAGTTTGAAGTGCTCTTTCCGATGATACGCGCACCTGTTGTGTCGTAATCATAATAGCTTTGATCAAGCTCATATAGCTTTTGAAGCTCGTCCAATTCATCGAGCTTAAGCTGCATGTTGCTGATTTTTGAATTTAATTCTTCAACCTCTGCCTGTAAAGCTTCGTTTTCAGATACAAGCTCTTTTCTTGTCTTTGTGTCTGCTGAAGATATAGCTATAGTGCTGCCAATATAATCAATACCTTTTTGCATAGGAATGAAAATATGGTTGGCTATTGTCTCCAAGGGACCACCTGAAAAGCCAGTTGAATAACTAAAAAACAAAAGCATTATACAAATAATAGATAAGATGGTGAGCAAATATTTACTTGGAATACCACCATTTGCTTTTCTTTGTCTCATATTACCTCTGTATTATTTGAAAATTCTTGTCTTCATACTGTATCCGTATTTCTTGTATTTTGCATCAGTAAGAACCTGACCAAGACCGCGGACACATGATTCCTGAGGCTCATCGATAGCATTAACCTTAATGTTTGTAACCTCAGAGAATAAATCTGTAAGCTGATGAAGCTGAGATGTACCACCTGTAAGATAAATTCCAGAATGTACAATATCTTTTGCAAGTTCTGGTGGAACCTTCTCAAGAATAAGCTTTACATTTGTGCAGAAACTCTCTAAATCGCTCTTGATTGCATTGTAAATAACGTCACTTTCAATCTCCATTTCGATTGGAAGGCCACTTACAACATCACGACCTACTACAGTAAGCTTCTCTCCTCTGCCTTCGACTGCAGAACCGATTTCCTCTTTAAGCTGCTTTGCTGTCTTCTGACCAATAACAAGGTTATAGTTTCTCTTGAGATATGTAACGATGGATTCATCAATCTGGTTTCCACCGAATGGTAAAAGCTCAGATAAAACAAGTCCACCAAGAGAAATAACAGAAATTTCTGTTGTATCTGCACCTAAGTCTACTACCATAACACCTGTAGGCTCAGATACATCAAGTCCCATTCCGATAGCGCATGCGATTGGCTTCTCGCATACTTTGATGGAATGTGGTTTATTCTTTGATTTGCTGAATAAGTCTGAGAATGCTTTCTTCTCTACTTCTGTAATATCTGTAGGAACAGCTACAACAATATCTGCTCCCTTGATTTTTCCCTTAAGTTCCTTCTCGAGTACTTCGAAAAGCATAGTCTGCATATTATCAAAATCAGCAATAACACCTGAAACGATTGGGAAGGAAACCTCAATTGTATCAGGAGCCTTTTCATACATTGAATAAGCGCTGTCTCCGTATGCGTACATCTGATTTTTATTTACAATAGCAATAGTATTTTTAATGTTAATTGTCTGACTGTTAGAACCACTGAAAATTTTAAGATTCTGTGTTCCTATATCAATACCGAATGAACCTGGCATAACTTTCCTCCAAAAAATATTTTAGTAAAAAACCATAATCAATGAAATTTTAGCACAGTTGACTAGGGTTCACAAGGTTGCTGTTTACAAGTTTTTGCAGGGATTTAAGGATACCAAGCTTAGCGTGATTCCATGTTAATCCACCTTGGAAAAATGCAGTATATGGTGCTCTAAGCGGACCATCTGCAGAAAGTTCGATGGAAGAACCCTGAACAAAGGCACCTGCTGCCATTATAACCTGGCTATCATAGCCCGGCATATCCCATGGCTCTGGTGTAACGTATGAATCTACAGGTGCTGCAGCCTGAATTCCTTCACAGAAAGCTATAAGGCCTTCTGGCTTGTTGAAGGTAACAGCCTGAATTATGTCGTAGCGAGGTTCTGTTGCATTTGGGATGCAAAGGAAACCTAATTTCTCATAGAGATTTGCAGCAAAAATTGCACCCTTTAAAGCGCCTGCTACTACTGTTGGAGCAAGGAAAAATCCCTGATAGAAGGATTGCATGATGCCAAGTGATGCGCCAACTTCTTTACCGAGACCTGGACTTGTAAGTCTGTGAGCGGCATTTTCTACGCAAGCCTTTGTTCCAACAATATAACCACCAATTGGGGCAAGACCGCCACCTGGATTTTTAATAAGTGAACCAACACACATATCAGCTCCTACTTCTGTAGGTTCTATTTTCTCAACAAACTCACCGTAGCAGTTATCAACCATGCAGATAATGTCTGGCTTAATTCCCTTGATAAATGAGATAAGTTCTCCTATTGCCTCAACAGAAAGTGTAGGGCGATTTGCGTATCCCTTTGAACGCTGGATAGTAACAAGCTTAGTACGTTCGTTTATTGCTGCCTTTATACCATCAAAATCAAAACCACCGTCTTCAAGTAAATCTACCTGAGCGTATGTGATTCCATATTCAGCAAGTGAACCATTTGAAGGACGAATACCGATAACCTCTTCCAATGTGTCATATGGCTTTCCTACAGGCGATAAAAGCTCGTCACCAGGACGTAAATTACTCATAAGAGCAAGTGCAAGTGCGTGTGTACCACATGTAATCTGTGGACGAACAAGTGCATCTTCTGTCTTGAATACAGATGCATATACCTTTTCAAGAGTATCTCGTCCCACATCATCATAACCATAACCAGTGGATGTATTAAAGCACTCTGCAGCTACTCGATGTTCCTGCATAGCCTTGATAACCTTTAATTGATTGTACTCTGCCACTTCATCGATTTCCTTGAAACGTGCTTCAAGAGAATCAATAACAGATGCACCGAAATTAAAAACTTCATTTGAAATTCCAAATTCTTTATAAATATTTAACACCTTATATAATTCCTTTCTCTTTTAAGGTTTGTAGAATTTTATCTAAAAGTTGTTTTTCTGTTTTTAAGTCAGTTTTATCCAGCCAAACAACCTCTTTTTCTCTTCTAAACCATGTAAGCTGACGCTTTGCATAGTTTCTTGAATTCTTTTTTATCAATTCAAGAGCCTCTTCAAGGGACATTTCTCCATTAAGACTCGCTATGATTTCTTTATAGCCAATTCCATCCATAGAAGTCATGCCAGGCTTGCAACCTTCTTCAAGAAGTGATTTTACTTCTTCAAGCAAACCTGCTTCCGCCATCTTGTCTACTCTCAAATCTATGCGATTATACAACAGTTCCCTATCATCATTTAATACAAAATATGCAAAATTATAAGGACTAATTCTGTCTCTTTCACGCTTGTTATGTACGGAGAACTGTTCTCCAGTTTGTTTGAAGTATTCCAAAGCTCTTATTACACGCTTTCGATTGTTTGCAGGAATGGATTCAGCTGATTCGGGATCAACTTGTCTTAGCTTTTCCAAAAGAGCTTCATTTCCATTCTCATCAGCGTATTTTTCGAGAGAACTACGATATTCCTGATCAATTTCCTGATCAGTAAACTGTATATCATAAAGTATAGCCTGTATATAAAAGCCAGTACCACCGCAAATGATTGGCACTTTTCCCTTTGCATAGATTTTCTCCATTGCAGCAAGGACCATTTCCTTAAAGCGTACAACATGGAAATCCTCCTGTGGTTCGATAACATCGATCAAATGATGAACTACACCGTCCATTTCTTCTGGCATTATCTTTGCGGTTCCGATATCCATTCGCTTATATACCTGCATACAGTCAGCAGAAATAATCTCGCCATTTATAGCCTTGGCGAGATTAATTGAAAGTGAAGTTTTACCAACTGCTGTTGGGCCAGTAAGTACTACTAAGTTTTTCATTAAATAATCCTTTTAAACTTTTTACCAAGCTCATATTCGGAAAAAGATATCATTGTTGGTCTGCCATGAGGACAATGATATGGGTTATCCAAATCTAAAAGCTCATCAATAAGTGTTTTGATTTCTGGAATGGAAAGTCTGTTGTTTCCCTTGACTGCCGCCTTACATGACATAGAGGCAACTTTTTCAATAATCATATCAAAGGAATCACTTGCCTTATATGACTGGCAATCTGCCAAAACTTCAAGGAAAAAGGCTTTTGGGTCGAGGTTTAAAAGATTTCCTGGAATTCCGTTAATAGCAAGCTCATTGCCACCAAAGGATTCTACTCTATATCCCAGTTTTTCAAAAGCTTCTCTGTAATTTTCAAAGAGCAGCACATCCTGAGGTGAAAGTGAAACAATAACAGGAGGACTTATCATTTGAGAAGTCATCTCATTATTTTTCAGGCGTGCCATGGTTTTCTCAAAGAGTACCTTTTCATGTGCAGCATGCTGGTCGATTATATACATATTTTTGTCGTACTCTACTATCCAATATGTATCAAATACCTGACCTATAATTTTATGTTCTTTAAAAGCTTCCTTGTTTAGGAAACTGATTTGTTCATATTTTTCTCCGCCACGATTCTTTTCAGCAAACTTCTTTTCATAAGGAGTATCGCTGTGAATCTGTGCAGTGATAGACTGTTTTATTTTTTCGAGCCTGTCTCTCTCAAAAGGTTCTGGAGTTTTAACAGGCTTTGGATGAGGAATAACCTCTGCTTCTGGAGAAGACATTGAAGATGAAGTATTGAATTCAGGTTGTAGTTCTACCTTTGATGTATTTACAGGTTGCTGAATTATAGGCTGAGGCTTTACAACTGGTTCATCTATATGGGTCTCTAATACATCTTCTCTTTTTCTAAGACGCTGATTAATTATTTTTGTTAGAAGCTCGCATATTTGAGCTTCATTCTCAAAACGTACCTCCTGTTTTGTAGGGTGCACATTTACATCCACAGCTGAATCCGTAAATGCGATATTTATTACGAAAAATGGATACTGATGTCCCATTAAAAATCCGTAGTAGCCTTCTTCACAGGCACGAGATAAATTATTGCTTTTTATATATCTGCTATTAACGAAGAAGTGTTCAAAGGCTCTATTTCCTCTAGCTATAATAGATTGTCCTATAAATCCGTTAATATAAACCTTTTCATCCTTGTAATCTAAATCCAAAACATTGGAAGCTATCTGACGTCCATATATCTGATAAATGGTATCTGAAAGAGAGCCATTTCCAGAAGTCATTAGTTTTTCTTTGCCATTTAGAATAAATTTAAATGAAATCTCTGGATGTGAAAGTGCTAAATGCTCAACAACATCAAATACATAGCTTCCTTCAGTACTTTCAGATTTCAAGAATTTCTTTCTGGCAGGAGTATTATAAAACAACTGTCGTACTATAAAGGTTGTGCCATCAGGTGCTCCCACATCTGTAAGAGAAATCTCTTTGGCCCCCTCGATAATATAGCTGGCACCAAGAAGAGAATCCTTTGTCTTTGTGATTAATTCGACTTTTGAAACAGCAGAAATACTTGATAAAGCTTCACCTCTAAAACCTAGTGAACGAACGTTGTCCAAATCGACTGCTGATGAAATTTTAGACGTAGAATGACGAAGGAACGCAATCTGAATCTGGTCTTTATCAATTCCAGAACCATTATCGGTTATACGAAGATACTCTATTCCACCACCTTTAATTTCAACAGAAATAGCTGTTGCACCTGCATCAATACTGTTTTCGATTAACTCTTTTCGACAGAAGCTGGTCTTTCTACTACCTCACCAGCGGCAATCTTATCGATTGTTTCCTGACTAAGTAAATTAATTTTTCCCATTATTCATTAACCTTATTGTGAAACTCAAATAGTATATTCATAGCTTCAAGCGGAGTGATTTTTGTAACATCAAGCTCCCTTAAACCAGCTATTATTTCAGCTTCGTTTTCTGATATGGTTACCCCTTCAAGAGATTTTAACTTCTCTTCTACCTGTTCTCTGATAGAAATTCTGTCAGAAACAGCTGCTATATCGTTTTCATTTAGCGAGTTGACGATAGTTCTTGCACGACTAAGAACTTCTTCTGGTAAGCCTGCAAGTCGTGCTACCTGAATACCATAGCTCTGGTCAGCACCACCAGGAATGATTTTTCTAAGGAAGATAATATCTTCACCTAATTCCTGAACAGCGATGCAATAATTATGTACACCTTTTATCTGACCTTCAAGCTCTGTAAGCTCGTGATAGTGGGTCGCAAAAAGGGTCTTTGCACCAATTTGGTAGGCGATATGCTCTACCACCGACCACGCAATAGAAAGACCATCGTAGGTAGATGTTCCTCTACCGATTTCATCCAAAATTAAAAGTGATTTACTGGTAGCATTATGAAGAATATTAGCAACCTCATTCATTTCCACCATGAAGGTAGACTGACCGGTAGATAAATCATCGCTGGCACCTACTCGGGTAAAGATACGGTCAACAACACCAATCTGCGCAGAGGCTGCTGGTACAAAGCTTCCTATCTGTGCCATAAGAACAATAAGTGCAACCTGACGCATGTATGTAGATTTACCAGCCATATTTGGTCCCGTGATGATTGCTATTGTTCTTGAGTCGATATCAAGTTCACAGTCGTTTGAAATAAACTGATCTGCGTTAATCATCTGCTCTACAACAGGATGACGTCCATCCTTGATATCGATGATTCCTCTATTATCAATTATCGGACGTACATAGTGATTCTTTTCTGCAACTACAGCCATTGAAATAATTGCATCTAATAATGCAATAGCCTTGGCAGTAATCTGAATTCTGTCAACGTTTGAAGCAATAGTATCTCTGACTGTTTTGAAGAACTCGTACTCGATTGTGTTAAGACGGTCCTCGGCGCCGAGAATACTGTCTTCAAGCTCCTTTAATTCAGGAGTGTAATATCTCTCGGCATTAGCAAGGGTCTGCTTTCTAACGTAGTAATCAGGAACTAAATCCTTATATGAATTTGTAACCTCAAGATAGAAACCAAACACCTTGTTGAATTTGATTTTAAGGTTTTTAATACCAGTTTTTTCTCTTTCCTTTGCCTCTAAATCTGCGAGCCACTGTTTACCATCCACCTTTGCAGCACGAAGTCTGTCTACTTCTTCATTAAAGCCTGACTTGATAATGTCTCCATCTCTTGAAGAAATTGGAGGCTCATCATCGATAGCTGAATCTATGAGCTCAAATAAGTCCTTCATGTCATCAATATTTGAATTAGTATCCTCTAAGAGATGACAATGAAAGCCTGAAAGCAAAGTCTTAATTGGTGTAAGCATACCAATAGACTGCTTAAAAGCAATTAAATCACGTGGATTAGCCGACTGATAGGTAATCTTAGTGATTAGGCGCTCTAAATCATAAACTGAAGAAAGGTATTCTCTAAGTTCTTCTCTATCTATGAGAGATTCATTAATTTCAGAAATGGCATCCTGACGCTTAATAATCTCATCTACAGATACAAGAGGCTGCTCAATAAAGCTTTTAAGCTGTCGTGCTCCCATGGCGGTTTTTGTCTTATCCAAAACCCAAAGAAGTGAGCCACGCTTTTGCTTGTCTCTCATGGTCTCAGTAAGCTCTAAATTTCTTCTTGTTGAGTTATCAAGAAGCATATACTTTCCATCTGTATATGGAGTGATATGTGTAAGGTGAGCAAGCTCTGTCTTTTGTGTTTCTTTAAGGTAACTGAGAAGTGCGCCTGCTGCTATTCGACCATAGGAAAAATCCATTAATCCAAGCCCCTCTAAAGAATGGGCATGGAAGTGATTTAACAACTCTCTTGTAGAAAGTGTATCGTCGTAGAAAGATTCATCCAACTGTGATAAAGCACTTTCGATTTTCTGCGAAACCTCAGAAATATCAATGCCTGATTCAAAAATAGATTTTGAATAAATAATTTCTGCAGGATTGAATTTATAAAGCTCATCAATAAGCTTTCTTATACTGTCTACTTCTGTAAGATAAAAGTCTGCTGTGGAAATATCACAGGAACTTACGCCAAAAATGCCTCTGTTATAGAAGATGGACATAATATAATTATTACTGCCCTCGTCAAGTGCCATCTGGTCGATATTTGTTCCAGGAGTAACAACTCTGATTACTTCTCTTTTAACAAGACCTTTTGCTTCCTTAGGATCTTCTACCTGCTCGCAAATAGCTACCTTATAGCCACGGCTAACAAGTCTGTTTATATATGAATCTGCAGCGTGAAAAGGAACACCACACATAGGCGCACGTTCTTCCATACCACATGATTTACCTGTAAGTGTAAGTTCTAATTCTCTTGAGGCTGTTTTAGCATCCTCAAAAAACATCTCATAAAAATCACCTAAACGGTAAAATAAGATACAATCTTCATATTCTGCTTTAGTTTTAAGATACTCCTGCATCATTGGAGTGTATTCTGCCACTATTTATTCCCACCTTATTCTATAAATTCTGATTTGCTATCACAGCTTCAGCCACCTTAAGTCCATCCATGGCTGCAGATGTGATACCGCCAGCAAATCCAGCTCCTTCACCACAAGGATACAATCCTTTGATATTGGATTGGAACTGCTCATCTCTGCTAATTCTTACTGGTGATGAAGTTCTGCTTTCAACACCGGAAAGAATTGCATCATATCTATCGAATCCCTTTATTTTAGTACCAAAATGACCCATTGCGTCAATAATAGATTGATTAATTTCCTGAGAAAATATCTCAGAAAGAAGTCCAAAGGCTGTTTTTCCCTTAGTTTCAGAAGAAAAATCGCCATATGCCTTTGATAAACGATTCTCTTTAAAATCGCCGTAAAGCTGCTGTGGAATCAATCCATTGGCAAGAGTAAAGGCCTTGCTTTCTATATTGCGCTGGAATTCGATTCCGGCAAGAGGATTACTTTTATCAAATTCTGTTGCGCCAACGGATACAACAATAGCACTGTTGGCATTATGACTATCTCGTTTTGAATAGCTCATTCCGTTAACCACTAAGCGGTTTTCTTCGGATGAAGAATTAACAACGAACCCTCCTGGACACATACAGAAGGAATATACTCCTCGTCCATTTTCAAGATTATGTGCAAGCTTATAAGGGGCTGGCTCAAGCTGGTTAAACTTAGGACCGTACATGGTCTCAGAAATCATTGCCTGAGGATGTTCTATTCTAAATCCAACTGCAAAATCTTTTGCTTCCATATCAAAGCCAAGGTCATAAAGAGTTTTGAATGTATCTCTTGCACTGTGGCCAATTGCTAGTACTACAGAATCACTGTAGTAGGTTTCGCCTTTTGATATAACACCCTTAATTTTACTATCTTCAATAACAAAGCTATCTACCTGAGCTTCAAAATGGAATTCTCCGCCAAGCTTGATAATTTCATTACGCATACTGGCAATAACCTGTTTTAAAATATCTGTACCAATGTGTGGTTTGCCATCATATAAAATGTTTGAAGGAGCACCAAACTTAACAAAGGTCTCTAGTACAAATTTGTTTCTACCAAGCTTGTCATTAACAAGTGTATTAAGCTTTCCATCAGAAAAAGTTCCGGCACCACCCTCTCCAAACTGTACATTTGAAGATGTATTTAAAACACCGGTCTCCCAAAACTCTAAGATGTCTTTTGTTCTGTCATCAACCTTTTTACCACGTTCAAAAACAATTGGATTCATGTTGTTTAGCGCAAATATGTAAGCGGCAAAAAGTCCAGCAGGACCTGCACCAACCACGATTGGACGTGATGAATTATAATTTGTTGAAGGTAATGCATAAACCTTTGGCTTATACGTATTTACGTTATTGTCTTTTGAACACTTTTTTAAGACCTTAGACTCTAAAGAATTGTCTAAGGTGACTGCAACAGAATAAACGAAAAATAAATCAGGCTTTTTTCTAGCATCAATAGAACGCTTTAAAATTTGATATTCTCTTATATCCTTTTCATTTACTCTGAGTTTCTTTGCTATAGCGCTAATTATTTGGTTATCTTTTGCTGAAATATCTAGCTTCAGCTGGTCAATTTTAATCATTTACACCTCTTCAATAATTGCCTTTGCAGCCTTTGAAGCTGAAAGGTATGCCCATGTAAGATTATAACCACCACAAATTCCATCTACATCAAGAACTTCTCCAGTAAAGTAAAGACCTTTACAATTTTTTGACTCCATACTGTCTAATTCAATACCGTCTAGCTCAACACCTCCGGCAGTAACCTGTGAGTTGTCAAAGCCTTTTGTTCCTTCTAGACTAACAGTAAAATGCTTGAAATAATAAACCAAATTATCTATATCTTCTTCATCAAGCTTTGAAACAACGGTATCTCCGTAAATACGTGCGTAACTTACCACGGTCTGGATTACCTTTTCATTTGAAATACCATTTAAAGCTGCTAGAATGGTTGCATTATTGTTGTGTGAAAATCTTTTCTTAAGCTCTTCTTTTAGCTCATCTTCTGACATAAAGTAAGCAAAATCAATTGATATATCAGAGAGCTTCTTATCAAGCTCATCAAAACCTATATATCTGCTAATGCACATAACAGGATAGCCTGAAATACCGTCTTTATTAAACTGTATTTCGCCCTCGCAGGAGGTATCTCTGTATGAAACCATCCCCAATGCTCTCACGCCGGCTAAATCCTTAAGACATATATCCTTAGAGACTACGCCCACCAATGCAGGAGCAAGCTTTGTGACTTTCATTTTAAACTTAGTGGCCATCTTGTAACCGAATTTAGATGATCCTAGAGTCGCTGCAGATAATCCACCGGAAGCCACACATACCTTTTTAGCTTTAATTACTGTTCTATGGGTAGTAACTGTAAAAACATCATCTTTTGAAATATCTGTAACACGATTATCCAAGAATACATCAATTCCAAGAGCGATAATTTCATTTTCCAAAGCATCTCTTACTGTTTTAGCCTGATTGGTGATTGGATAATAATATCCATCAAAATCTCTTTCAATTACACCTAATTCTCGCAAGAAATCTATCAAATCGTCATGATAATCTTCCATAAAGGAAAGGTCATGCTGACTGTAATAATAATCACTACTCATACGTCTATTGGTAAAATTACATCTTCCGTTACCAGTAGATAATATGCGTCTTCCAACGACTCTGTTAAGTTCTGCTAAACATACCAAAAGACCTGCTCTTGCAAGCTTAATTGCAAGAACAAGTCCTGAGAATCCAGCACCAACTATACAGACATCGTAAAGCTTTTCGTTGTTATCCATATAATTTACCTCAATAAATGTAAGCTATAGGCAATACTGCATAGCTTAGCTCCGCCTGGGAATTTCATTAAGGTCTCTTCGTCTATACCTTTAAAAATGAACATAGAGACAAAGTAAACGATAACTCCAGCAATAATAGAGACAATACATCCTACAAAATTAGCAACACCTGCTGAAGCACTTAATGAAACCAGACCATTAATCAATCTGTAAACTAAGTATACTATAACACCCATAAGTGCACTTGCTTCAAGTGGAGCAAGAAATACTTTTTTGATATCAATATTTGCGCCTGAAAATTTCAGTACAGCAGATTGATTCAAAAAGCACATAAGCAGGGCGTAAAATGCATTTGCGATAATTACAGCGTAAATATGCAGATCAAAGACTTCTAGTAGTACGAATAAAAAGGCAACATGTGCCACTAGGGCTATTAATGCATTTTTTACAGGGATAGTCATTTTATCTATACCCTGTAAAATACCATTTGATAGTGTAGATAAAGAATAGAAAATAATAGAGCAACCACCTATCATAAGCATTAATCCAGAAGATTTTTCTGAATCACTGAATAAAAGCTGCATTATTGGTGAAGCTAAAACCATCATACCTACACAACATGGAAATGCTATAACCATGACAAATCTGTTGGCCATATTAATCTGCTTTTTAACCAGTGCAGCGTCATTTGAATGAAAAGCTGCAGTCAAGCTTGGAACAGTAGATGCTGCCATAGCAGATGCAATGGCCAAAGGTACATTTATAAGTACCTTATACTGACCAGTAAATACACCCCAGCTTTCGCTGATAAGAGTGGCATCATGGCCTTGTGCAAGGGCAATATTTTTATAAATACCCTGATCAATAATAGAGCTGATATTATAAACCGTTGTACTTAAAAGTACAGGGATAATAGTCATTACAAGGGCGGACATTATCTCGCCATATCCTTCAGTATTTCTGTGCTTATCTTTTTTCATCATTTTATTAAATACTTTTTTGAAAGCGAAAAAGATAAACAAAACAAAAATCAAAGCAAAGGCTGCTCCTGAAGCGGTACCCAGTGTACCACCTGCAGCACCGAAAGCCGCAGCATAACCCTTTTCATTTCCTAGAACACCACCAACTTTTTTTCCATAACTAAATAGAATGTGAGCAGCTACTACAGATACTATAGCGTTGACAATCTGCTCTCCTATTTGTGATATAGCACTTGGTATCATAGAGCCAAGGCCCTGGAAAAATCCACGAAATACACCAAGAATAGCAACCACTAATAATGTTGGAGCCAAAACCTTTAAAGCTATGGCTGACAGTGGAGTCTTTAAAAGTGAACCTGTAAAAAATTCGGCACCAAAGAATACTATTAGTGATGCACTACCACCTGTTATAAACGCAAAAAGAAGGGCGCCGTGCAAAACCTTGTTTGCGTCTTTTACGTGCCCTTTTGCCATTCTTGCAGAAACCAGCTTGGAAACAGCAAGTGGAATACTGTAAGAAGAAATAAGCAATATTATATTGTATACCTCATATGCGGTACCATAGTAGTCGTTTCCGATTTTGCCTATAATAGCCTTAAGTGGGACTCTGTACATGAGTCCCACAATACGGCTTATTATTGATGCCATTGCAAGGATACTGCCCTGCATAAGAAACTTGGTATCGCTACGTTTGTTTCTTGTAGTCATAAATTAATTATTTTGCCTTACTAAAATCATTTTTGTTTGCATAGAATACATTCTCATCACTGTAATCATGCTGGCAAGCCTGAATCCATGTTGTACCAATATTTAACTGGATTTCCTCGCCTGTAGCTAAGTCATAATAATGAGTGATATCACTATCACCATCCTTTGACCAAGCAATGTCAATCATCTTACCATTTGTGATGTACTTTCCAGTACCTGTGTTGTAAGAAAGAAGATATCCAAGATACTCAGAGCCCTGATAAATCCACCAAGCTACATCCTCAATGATAATGTTCTTAGCAGTAAGCTGCTTACCTGTTGTAGCATCTACCTGCTTCTGATTGAACTCATATCTGTAATATAATCCATCATCCTCGTTGTAAATCCAATAAGGCTTGTTTGTGTAATAGTACATCTGAATTGCCTGGCAATCTTCACCGTTTTCAAGGTTGTTGCCATTCTGAGCAAACTTGAAATGTGGCTCATAGTTTGCAGGTAATGTCATATCATACTTCATCTTCTCAAGACCAATTCCGATACCATCGGAGTTAGTGTATAAAGTATGCTCGCTCTTACCAGTTCTGTATGTAGCAGCACTACCCTTTTTACCTTCAAGCTTAAGTGCATTAAGGTTTTCTACGAGGCCACCGTCAATAAGCTCAAATGCTGCTGGATTTCCACCTGCATGCATGTAAACAGCATCGTATTCACTTGCAAAATATACATAATAAGGTCTTGCACTTCTAACGTTACCAATCTGGTCAAGACCAGTGTAGTCATCAAAAATAGCCATCATACGAGTGATGCCACCCTCAACTACACATTCATAAATAACCCCTGCATTTCCAATACCGTACTGAGGCAAACATGCCTTTGTGTTCTCAATCATAACTGCGACTGGACGCTGTCTTCCATATTTGGGATCAACCCATTCGCCATTAAGGTAGCTTCGAACCCTTCCATCCTCGGATACCTGATCCCAAAATGCTGCGGAATCATCGAGAACCTCAACGTCTTGCTCTTCCTCCGCAACTGGTGCATCATCAACATCAGTTACAGCGACTTCTTCATCTTTCTTACCGCAGGCAACAAGAGAAGTTACCATTGTAAGAATAAGCATTGCAGATACTACCCTTTTTTTCATAGATTAGTGTCTCCTTTTCTTAGTCTCGAGATATTTTTAGAATATCTAAAATCTCTCTTTGTTTTTCTTCCATAACAGTCGCTTCAGCCTCTGTCATGTGATCAAACCCAAATAAATGTAACATACTATGGGCTATAAGGAAAGCATACTCTCGGAGTACTGAATGGCCGTATTCTTCAGCCTGAGATAAAATTCTAGGAACTGAAAGAACGATATCTCCAAGAATAACTTCACCTGTTTCAGGATTAAATAAATCGTCATCGTTTTCGATTTCATCAAAAACACCTGGCGCTGGATATTCAATCATTGGGAATGAAAGAACATCTGTTGGAGCATCTATTCCTCGAAACTCCTTATTAATGGCGTGAATACCATCATTATCAGTAATTGTAATACTAATCTCTGCTTCAAATGGAAATTTGAGGTGATCAATTGCTGTATTAATTACATCTTTTGCGACTTTCTCATAGTCAAAATCAAAGTCAAATTCACATTCGCTTTCAATTAAAATTGTCATGCTAAAATATCCTCATTAGCTAAAATATTTCGAATCACTAAGAATTGATTCATTGAAAGAGTTGAATTATCATAAAAACCTTTTTGAGATAATTCGTTAATTGTTTGGTAAATTACCATGTTTTGATTCCAGGCACTGCTCATTGAATCTTTATCAAAAAGCTCGACCTTTGTAACAACTGAATCAACCATATGTACAATGGCAGATTCTTTAGAACTAGGTAAATATATTATGCCACCATATTCCGCAAGTATCTGAATTACATCACTTGGAAAGCAATAATCATTTGCAATTTTTAAGGCGTTATCTATCATTGGCTCGCCTTCTATTTTACCAAGTCGATAGTAAAAACCAGCGCAAGCTGCGAGCTCTGAGTTAGCATTTATAGCCTCAGCGCATTTCCGAGATAAAATGGATACTCTGCTGGCATGCTGATATTCAATAAATGAAAAATTCCTGATATCCTGAACTAAAGTGTAATCCTGGCTTAGGAACATTTCGTAATTACTGTGTTGTGTCTTTTCTACGTAAGTCTTGAACAGTGGTACCAGGCAAATGGTAAGAGCACTTGCTATAAATCCATCTACAAGTCCAAAAAATAAAATTGATAAAGAAAGTTCAAGGTAATTAAAATAATAAAATATTACAGAAATAACTGTAGTTACTGCAAAAATCAGAATTAAAATGTATAGTCTCTCCAGTCCTTCTTTTTCTTTGAAAAGCTGAGCAAAAACTGTGCCAAATGCAACAAGAGTAATATAGCAAAGAACGATAAAAATGCTATAGTCCAAGCAGATGGAAGTAACCACTACCATGTATAGGCTTAGTACATTTGACAGACTGTCATCAAATACTGTTTTGCAAACAATAGGTAACAATATGAATGGAGCAAAAAAATCAGGCGCAAGAATAGCGCATAAAAACGTAATAATCCATGCCAATAAAACTACAAAAGTAATTTTACCGTATGTAATATAGTTAAATTCTGGAAGCGCCCCTTCTAATCTTTTTCTAATGAGAAGTAAAACAAACAAAAAGAAGAAGCATACATTAATTGCCATTATGCAAATAAATTTGTCAAACAGAACGGTATTCATTAAACATAAAACTGTATTTGCAATAATGAAAATTAATGCCATTCCAATGGTATATCCAATCCTAATTGAAGAGAACCTATTGGTGTGTTTCATTATTCTACCCTTTTATTTTGCCCTTTTATTTTTACTTTCTAGTTTTTTCTCGTGTATTTCGTATGCGTTAACTATCTTTTGTACAAGTGGATGTCTTACAACGTCCTTTGAATCTAAAGTACAAATCTTTATATCATCAATATTTTTAAGAACCTTCATGGCGTCATCTAAACCGGATTTTTGACCATTTGGTAAATCCTTTTGAGTCTGATCACCTGTGATAACCGCCTTCGATCCAAAACCAATTCTTGTAAGAAACATCTTCATTTGAGCTGGTGTTGTGTTTTGTGCTTCATCTAGAATAATAAAGGAATTATCTAAAGTTCTGCCTCGCATGTACGCGAGAGGTGCAACCTCAATAAGACCTTTTTCCATATTTCTCTGGAAAGCCTCAGCTCCCATTATTTGATAAAGTGCATCATATAATGGCCTAAGGTAAGGATCAACTTTGCTCTGAAGATCACCTGGAAGGAATCCCAGCTTCTCTCCTGCTTCGATGGCTGGACGAGTAAGAATAATTCTAGAAACCTCCTCGTTTTTAAAGGCTGTGATAGCCTTTGCCATTGCAAGATATGTTTTACCAGTACCTGCAGGTCCTACACCAAAAACAATCATATTATTGCTGATGGCGTCTACATATTTTTTCTGACCAAGTGTTTTAGGGGCTACAGGCTTACCTGTCGTGGTATGGCAGATTATCTCACCTCTTGCCTCTGAAACATCGTGGCTTTCAATCTTTTCTTTTTCAATAGACATAACGTAATTTACATCCTGTGCTGTAATAATATTCCCTTTTTCAGAAAGAGCTAAAAGCTCATCGATAATGATTTTACCGTGCTCCACTCTATCCCTGTCACCTATAAGCTTGATGGCATCGTCTCTAAGAATAAAGGAGATATTCATGCCATTTTCTATAGATTTAATGTTTCTGTCAAACTGACCAAATATGTTGTCTATATGGTCAGAGGGAATACTGATATTTAAAGTAAATTCATCCATATTATTCTACAATATCAATAATCAAATCCATGTGATTGCATTTCTCAGAAGAGATAACAGTTGCATTTCTAATCATCTCTTCTGCGTGAGCAATTTTAGCCTGATCATTTGCGTGAATATAGCAAATAGGCTCACCTTTTTTGATTTCATCTCCAACCTTTTTATTTAATACAATACCAACAGCCATATCGATAACATCATCGAAAGTCTCACGTCCACCACCAAGTGACATTGAGGCAAGACCGATAGCCTCTGCCTTTATAGCATGAACATAACCGTCTGACTCTGCGTTAACAGGAACAATATGTGCAGCTGGCTTGAATTTCTTTGTATCCTTTGCAAATGAAGAATCACCGCCCTGAGCATCGATAAACTCGATGAATTTTTCGAATGCCTTGCCAGAAGCAACAGCCTCCTTCATAAGCTCTTTAGCCTTTGCCTTATCTGTCTCGATACCAGAGAATACAATCATCTGAGAACCAAGCTCATATACGACAGTCATTAAATCCTCTGGACCATTGCCATTTAAAGCTTCGATTGCTTCAATAACCTCTAAATCATTACCTACTGCAAAACCTAAAGGCTCATCCATGTTTGTAAGAACAGCAGCAATTTTTTTATCTGCTTTCTTACCGATATCTACCATTGACTTTGCAAGCTCAAGTGCAGATTCCTTATTTTTCATAAAAGCACCGTCGCCAACAGTAACATCCAGAACGATGGCATCTGTACCAGCAGCAAGCTTTTTAGACATGATAGAACCAGTTATGAGTGAAATCTCATCAACAGTAGCTGTAACGTCTCTTAGGGCATAAAGCTTTTTATCTGCAGGAGCCAAGTTCTTAGACTGGCCTGTAACGGCAATCTTTATGCTGTTAACCTGATTGATAAACTGGTCATCTGAAAGCTCAGCGTTAAAGCCTGGAAAAGCCTCAAGCTTATCGATGGTGCCACCTGTGTGACCAAGACCTCTACCGCTCATTTTTGCAACTGGAACACCAATAGAAGCAATGATTGGACCTAAAACAAGTGTAACTTTGTCACCAACACCGCCTGTAGAATGCTTATCAATCTTTACTCCATCAATTGAAGATAAATCAAGAATATCTCCCGAATCTCTCATGGCCATTGTAAGGTCATAACGCTCTCTTACGTTCATGCCATTAAAATATATAGCCATAAGTAAGGCTGATATCTGGTAATCTGGAATATCACCTTTGGTGTAGCCGTCAATAATATGATAAATCTCCTCTGTGGAGAGCTCCTGACCTAATTTTTTCTTTTCAATCAAATCATACATTCTCATAGAAAATACCTCTAATTACTTATTTGTGATAAGGCTCGTTTTTCATAATACGCATCGCCCTATAAATTTGTTCTGATAAAATTACTCGCATAAGCTGATGAGGAAAAGTCATTTTAGAAAAGGATATTTGATAATCTGCTCTTTTTAGAACATTATCTGAAAGACCAAGAGAACCACCTATAACGAAAACAAGTGAACTTTTGCCCTGTATTCCTAAATCCTCGATGAATTTTGAGAAAGCCACAGAATCCATCTGCTTTCCTAAAATTGCAAGAGCGATTACATAATCTCGCTCATTGATATGCTTAAGAATTCTTTCGCCTTCTTTGTCCTTAACAATGTCTATTTCTGTATCAGATGCATTCTCAGAAGTCTTTTCATCTGGAACCTCTGTTACCGTGACTGAACAGTATTTTGAAAGTCTTTTTACATACTCATCAATAGCGTCTCTATAAAACTTTTCTTTGATTTTTCCTACGCAAAGAATTTTAACATTCATGTATTATATTTTAGAACATTTAGTAGGATTTAACAATAGAATCACATAGATTTAGTGGTTTATATGAACAAATGGATAAAATAAAAAGGCACGCCTGCGGTGACGTGCCTTTTAAAAGGGAGAATAATGTTATGAAAAATGTATCTCTTAATGAGATAGGCTTATATTACTAATAAAATATGTATAAATAAAGTACTAATTGTGAAAAAAATGTGAACAATTTCAAGGATTATAAATATAATCCCCACGATACAAAGGACTGTTGTTTCCCTTACTATCGATAATTACCACAGTAAGAACGCTGGCACCTTTTAGGATAGGAAAAGGTTCTGTGTATAATATACCAACCTGCGCTGGGTCTGTACCATCCCACGTATAATAAGCCTTACATCCATCAGGTACTGTAATAGTAATATATTCCTGCTGAGTATATGTTCCAGCCTGTGGGCTGACCACTGGTGTATCAAGTGAAGGGTAAACGATATTATAGGTTTCACTTACCACTTCAGAATAATCACCAGATGGACTCAGCGATACAGCTTTCACTTCTGTAACTCCCTCTTCTAATTCAATTGCCTTTGAAAACAGTTTTCCAGATGTAGTTGGATTTTTACCATCTAAAGTATAGAAAATCTGATTATCGCTTTTGCTGGAAAGAACAAGGTATACTTCTTCGTCATAATCACCGCCTAATTCACTAAACTCTGGTGGTTGAACCACATAGTCATCAAAAAGCTTTAATATTTCTTCATTTGGAGCTTTGCTTTGAAGAGCATAAATGCTATCTGTATCTCCAATTGCTGTATAGGAATCAAGCAGATATGTATATATTTTTTTATTGGTAACATCAAGTTCCAATGCCTGAGTCAAGTATTCGATAGCTTTATCATATTCCTTGACTTTATAATACATTCTGCCTAATCCATAGATTGCTTCAAAAGAAGCATTATCAAGGTCATAGGCCTCTTGATAGAAACCTAAAGCTTTTGCATACTGCTCTTCACCCTCAGCAGCTACAGCGCTGTTCATAACGTTGTCATAAGAGTGGCTGCCGATTAATGGAATTATTATAACCATTCCTAAAATTACAATTAGAAGAAAAACTAAAAGCTTTATTAGAAAATCTTTGTTACGTATAACTGCTCCATTGTTGGTTGGTTTTTTATCAGTCTGTTGCTTTTGAGCGTTTCCAGTTGTTACAGGCTTATACACCCCAGTAGCAAAACGATTATTTTTAGCTTTATCCTTGTCTTCAACAACTCTGGAAAGAAGCTCTTCTTCTACTACATCGTAATTTGGCACAAGCTGAATAGACTCCCCACATTTTGGGCAGTATAAAAAACCTGATTCTATTTCAGCTCCGCATTTTTTACAATTCATAGTTAGAAAAGTCCTGTAATTACTCCATCGTCTGTAACGTCAATATTATTTGCTGCTGGCTGCTTTGGAAGTCCCGGCATTGTCATTATACTTCCTGTAACAGCCACAACAAAGCCTGCACCGGCAGAAGCATATACTTCTCTTACATTAACAGTAAAGCCTTCTGGTCTACCAAGCTTTGTCTGGTCATCAGAAAGAGAATACTGAGTCTTAGCCATACATACAGGGAAATCGCCCATGCCTAGCTCCTCGATTCTCTTGAGTTCCTTCTCAGCTGCTGGTGAATAAGAAACATCTGCTGCGCCGTAAATTTCTGTAGCAACAGTTTTAATTTTATCCTTTAAGGATAATGAATCTTCATAAAGTGGCTTGAAGTTGCTTTCTTTATTTTCAAGAACATAAAGCACCTTTTTAGCAAGCTCTACGCCGCCTTTTCCACCTTTTTCCCAAACTTCAGAAAGAGCAAATTCGCAGCCTCTCTCCTGACAGAAATTGCGAACAAAATCTGTCTCAGCCTGAGTATCTGTAACAAAAGAATTAAGTGTAACAACAACAGGTACACCGTACTTTTGTAAGTTTTCAATATGCTTCTCAAGGTTTACAATACCCTTCTTTAAAGCATCAAGATTTTCAGTTGTAAGCTCTGCCTTTGGTACTCCACCATTATATTTTAAAGCACGAATAGTAGCTACAAGTACTACGGCATCAGGCTTAAGACCAGCCATTCTACACTTGATATCAAAGAATTTCTCAGCACCAAGATCAGCACCAAATCCAGCTTCTGTAATAGTAATATCAGCTAACTTCATAGAAGCCTTTGTGGCACGAACTGAATTACAACCGTGAGCAATATTAGCAAATGGTCCACCGTGAACAATTGCTGGTGTGTGCTCCAGTGTCTGAATTAAATTTGGCTTAAGTGCATCCTTAAGAAGTGCTGCCATAGCACCGGTTGCCTGTAAATCATCGGCTGTTACTGGCTTACCCTCGAAAGAATATGCAACGATAATTCTTCCAAGTCTCTTCTTTAAATCATGCATATCATCTGCTAAGCAGAGAATAGCCATGATTTCTGAAGCTACTGTAATAACAAAATGGTCTTCACGAACCATTCCGTCCATCTTTGAACCTAAGCCTACAACAATATTTCTAAGAGCTCTGTCATTCATGTCAAGACATCTCTTCCACACAATCTGTCGTGGGTCAATTCCCAGAGAATTTCCCTGCTGAATGTGATTATCAAGCATCGCTGCAAGTAAATTATTAGCAGAGGTAATAGCGTGGAAATCTCCAGTGAAATGAAGGTTAAGATCCTCCATTGGTACTACCTGAGCATATCCACCGCCGGCAGCGCCACCTTTAATTCCGAAGCAAGGTCCTAAGGATGGCTCTCTAAGGGCAAGGCAGGCTTTCTTTCCAAGAACACCCATAGCCTGACCAAGACCAACTGATGTAGTGGTTTTTCCTTCACCAGCTGGTGTAGGATTGATAGCAGTTACAAGAACGAGCTTTCCATCCTTGTTGCCTTCAATTTTGCTTAACAGTTCATCAGAAAATTTTGCTTTATACTTGCCATAAAGCTCAAGGTCATCCTCCTGAATATTTAAGGATGAAGCAACCTCCTTAATGTGAACCATCTTTGCTTCCTGTGCGATTTGAATGTCTGACTTCATTTGCAAACTCCCTTTACTATGCATTTATTAGTTCTTCAAACTCTGATATTGCCATACGAATCTCTCGAGGCTTTGTTCCCATTTCAGGACCAACTACACCGGCTTCTGCCAGCTGATCCATGATACGGGCTGCTCTATTAAAGCCTATCCTGAAATTTCTTTGCAGATAGCCTATAGAACCCTTTTGATTTTCTATAACAAGACGTCCAGCCTCAGCGAATAATGGATCTCTGGAATTATCTGGCTCACCAGAGATGCTTACTGCACCTGAACTTGTCTCAGAGCTTTGAATTTGAGCTTCAATTTCTGAATTATCTTCTGCAGGGTCATTGTTATTCTTTAAGAAATCAACAACGGCACTGACCTCGTCATCACTAACAAAAGCTCCTTGAATTCTAATTGGTTTAGATAAATTCTGTGGAGCATAAAGCATATCACCATTTCCAAGAAGATCCTCAGCACCATTCATATCAAGAATAACTCGAGAATCATTTCCACTTGAAACAGAAAAAGCTATACGTGAAGGGACATTGGCTTTAATTAAGCCTGTAATAACGTTAACTGTAGGCTTTTGAGTCGCGATAATAAGATGAATACCTGCAGCACGTGCAAGCTGTGCCAATCGGACAATGGAGTCCTCAACATCGGCAGCTGCTACCATCATAAGGTCTGCAACCTCATCCAGGATAATAACAAGCTGTGACATACGTACACGCTTCTCTTCTGGAACTTCTTCTGGCAATGCATTGCTCGCAACTTTTTCATTAAAACCTTCTATATTACGAACCCCGGCCATAGCCAAAAGCTCATAACGGTCTGTCATTTCCTTAACAGCCCAATGCAGCGCACCGGCTGCCTTTTTAGCATCTGTGATTACTGGTAGTAACAAATGAGGAATACCGTTATATACAGAAAGTTCTACCATTTTAGGATCAACCATTATCATTTTAACCTCATCAGGGTTAGCGTGATAAAGGATACTCATAATAATTGTGTTAATACAAACAGATTTTCCTGAACCAGTAGCGCCGGCAATGAGAAGATGTGGCATCTTTTCAATATTTCCAACTATAACACTACCAGAAATATCCTTTCCAACACAGAAAGAAATCTTTGATTTTGCTGATTTAAACTCCTTAGAGGATACCAGTTCCTTAAATCCAACCATAGATTTAACTTTATTAGGAACCTCAATTCCGATGGCAGACTTACCTGGAATAGGAGCTTCAATTCTAACATCTGTAACAGCAAGACTAAGCTTAATATCGTCGGCAAGATTTACTACCTTTGATACTCTTGTACCAACTGCTATTTCAAGCTCATATCTCGTAACAGATGGCCCGAGTGTAACCTCAGTAACCTTTGCCTGAACGCCAAAACTACTAAGGGCTGTTTCAAGCTTGTTAGCCATCTCTGTAAGATATTCTTTTGAATCACCACCGTTTTTCTTTGCGTCCTTAAGCAAGGTAAGAGGTGGATATTTATATGGCTTTTTAGGCTTCTTTTTATCTGCATCTATAGACGCTTTTAGGCTTTCTGAAGAGTTTTCAATCTCATCAGCACTAGCTACAGACGCCTTGGCGTGACGAACCGGAGCTGCCTCCTGTTCCTGTCTTATGCTAGCAGCCTCTTGTTCTGCTTCCATAAGAGCTGCCCCCTTAAAGGAAATAGTGCTTTTCTTTGGAATAACAGGTTCTGGCTCACTTATAACAGGCTGAGCAACAGCAATTTCCTCTGCGGATTGCTCAATTTCTTTGAAAGCGTGAGCACTTTTTGAGCGCTTATCTCCTGCTCTTAGACGATGTCTGCTGGTTTTGGTGATTTCCATTTCTTCCTCTCCATCAGCCATATTAAAGCGAATTTCGTTTATACCATCTGCACTTGAAGCTGATTCAGTAAAATCAGGCATAATTGTAGTGTCAGAGGTAACACCGGAAAATCTTCTATCTCTACGATTTCCATCGTTTTGTTTTCTTTGTTGTAGCTCTAATTCTTTATCTTTTTCGATTTTATCTCTAATAGCCTGTCTATCAGAATTAAAGCGTGTCTGATTAGCTTCTCTTTCCATCAACTGACGTTCTCTGCGAATACGACGTTTTTCTGCAGCTCTGTCAGCATGATATCTTGATGATTGCTGAACTCTGTCGAAAGCAAATCTTTCAATGATAATTATTGTACAAACAATCATAGCAATGAGAACTATAAGGTAAGCTCCAAATAGTCCAAAGCTATCGTTAATTCCAAATACAATACCGCCTCCTACAAGTCCTCCGCCAAGGTGCTTTTCTTTCGCAAAAGAAAAAGCATCTAAAGGCAATAAAATATTTTGACCATTAATAATTAATTCTACAAATGCGCTTATAAACATTAGCAGAACAAAACCGGCAATAACTTTGGCAATTGCAACCTTATTACCATAATTTGAAATTATAAAAAATGCAGAAAAAGCTACCATGAATGGAAGGACATACTGAATAATGCCGAAAACACCAAATAGAAAATCAGCAACAGCATTACCAGCAACACCACCCAGTCCAAAATTACTAATGCAAAGTAAAATACAAAGAGCTATAGAAGACCATAAAATAATCTCCTTAGAAGAATCCTCGAAAAAAGGATCTTCAAAATCTAACTCGTCATTTACTCGCTTAGATGACTTTTTTCTGGTGGAAGCTCTTTTAGATGAGCCACCAGTCCTTGACCTGGTATTAGATTTTTTTCTAGAATTATTCTTCCCTTTTGTTGCCAAATTAAAACCTCATCCAATTATTCTTCGATTCATCAAAAAGAGAATAGCTAAACTATTCTCTTTTTGCATTTTTTATTTATCAACCAATCAAATAGTTGTAAATATTTTCATATTTTTCCTTTTGTACAGACCAAGAATAATTTTTACTCATACCGCGCTCAATCATTTTATTCCATTGAGCTTTTTTCTCGAAGAATACAAATTTACTATAGTTGACAGTGTTAAGAAGCTCATCGCCATTGTAATTAGCAAATGAGAATCCATCTCCTGTCTTCATATATTCATTGTATGCCTCAACAGTATCTTTTAAGCCACCTGTTTCACGAACAATAGGTACTGTTCCATATCTAAAGGAAATGAGCTGTGTAAGTCCACAAGGCTCAAATCTCGATGGCATAAGGAATGAATCAGCTGCAGCATATAATCTGTGGGCCATAGCATCATCATAGCTTATATTGGCAGAAATCTTTTCTGGATACTTCCATGCATAATGTCTAAACATATTCTCATACTTAGACTCTCCAGTTCCGATAACTACAAGCTGAGTAAAATCATCTACAATTCCTTCAATACAGTAATTGATAAGGTCTAAACCTTTTTGGTCCGTAAGTCTTGAAATAAGACCAATCATGTATTTCTTTGGGTCAACATCAAGCCCAAGTTCCTGCTGAAGCTTTGTTTTGTTGATTTTTTTATTCTTACGGAATGTAGAAATATCGTAATTCTTATAAATCTTAGAATCAGTGGCTGGATTGTATATACCGTTATCAATACCATTAACAATACCCTGCATATCATAATGACGAGCTCTTAAAAGTCCATCAAGCCCTTCTCCATAATATGGAGTCTGGATTTCGTCACAATAGTTAGATGATACAGTGGTAATGTAATCAGCATAAACAAGACCACCCTTTAGCATGTTTCCGCACTTCTTGTATTCAAGCTTGTCAGGTGTAAATAAATCCACTGGAAGTCCTGAAATACCGGATACTGTCTTTGTATCCCACATGCCCTGAAATTTAAGATTATGAATTGTCATAACAGATTTCATTCCCCAGAAGAATTGATCTCCCTGAAAATCTGTCTTTAAATATACTGGAATAAATCCTGTCTGCCAGTCGTGGCAGTGAATAAGATTTGGCTGAAATCCAATAAGTGGAAGCATTGAAAGAACAGCCTTATCAAAGAAAATAAACTTTTCAAGGTCCCATCTATCCTCTGAATAAGGATAGAAACAATCAAAATAATCATGATTGTCTATAAAGTAAAAAGTAACACCATCTAATTCATACTCAAAAACACCAACGTATTTTGTGCCTACAAGAGGTCCCATATTCATCTGAAAACTTGTTAGATATCGGAAATCTTTTTTATATTTTTCAGGAATAAATGTATAGTATGGCAAAACCACCCTGACATCAAAATAATCCTTACAAAATTCCTTTGGCAATGCACCACAAACGTCAGCCAAACCTCCGGTCTTTACAAATGGTACGCATTCACTTGACGCAAACAAAATTTTGTTCATTAGTTTTTAACCCCGCAAAAATTTTATAGTAAAACTACATTACTCATCCCAGTTATGGTAAACGTTCTGTACGTCATCATCTTCATCAAGAAGATCAAGAATCTTATTAATCTTATATAAATCCTGCTCGTCTGTAAGCTCAACATATGTCTGAGGAATCATTGTAACCTCAGCATCTGCCATAGGAATTTTTTCAGCCTCAAGAACTTCTCTTACCTTTGAGAAATCCTCAGGAGTAGTGTAGATTTCGAAGCAATCATCTTCTTCAGCAAAGTCTTCTGCACCAGCATCGAGAGCAATCATCATTAAATCATCTGCTTCCATAGAACACTCTTCTTTAGAAACGATGATCTGTCCTCTGTTATCAAACATGAAAGATACACAACCTGGTGTTCCAATGCTGCCACCACCCTTTGTGAAAGCATTTCTTACATTAGCAGCTGTACGGTTACGGTTGTCTGTAAGGCAATCTACGATGATAGCTGTTCCGTTAGGACCATATCCTTCATAGGTTACTGATTCATAGTTTACAGCGTCTGCATTACCAGCAGCCTTCTTAATACCACTTTCAATAGTAGCATTAGGTACGTTATTAGCCTTAGCTTTTGCGATTACATCACGAAGCTTAGAGTTATTGTTAGGATCTGGACCACCTTCCTTAACGGCTACAGCAATCTCTCGTCCGATAATTGTAAAAATTTTACCCTTTGCAGCATCATTCTTCTCTTTTTTGTGCTTAATATTTGCAAATTTTGAATGTCCTGACATATATTTATATACCTCTTTTCTTATTTTAAAATCTCAAAAAATTATATCAAATAACAATGCGTTATTCAACGTGGCTTTTCCTACGAACATACACTTGTCCGATAACCTTTTCTGAGACATTTTTTACATAATATGTAAAATTATCATCTTCTAATTTGAAGCTGGAGCCATCTTCTGGAATCTTTCCAAGAAGTGAAATAAGATATCCATTAAGCGTCTCGTAATCCTCTGATAAAATCATTCCAAGGATTTCTTCAACTTCTTCCAGAGTGGTACTACCATCCATCATGAATGAATCCTGAGTACGGACTTCTATGGACGCTTCTCCCTCGTCATGCTCATCCTCAATATTTCCAACGATTTCTTCCAAAATATCTTCTAAAGATAATATTCCTGAAACCTGACCATATTCATCTATTACTATAACCATGTGACGTTTTTTCGTCTGCATTTTTGCAAACAAAGTATTTATGCCATGGGTTTCTGGAACAAATTCTGCCACAGACATTAAATCCTGAAGATCTTTTATTTTAACATTGTCTATATCCTTATCAAAGTAAGTGAGGATATCCTTGATATGTAAAATCCCAATAATGTTATCTAAATCCTCCAGATATACCGGATAACGACTCATATTATTATTATTAATAAACTCTATAGCTTCTCTAAGAGTAAGCTCACCATCGATAGCCACAATATTTTTTCTATGAGTCATGATATCTTTTACATCAGTATCAGAAAACTCGAAAATATTTTGAATCATTTCCGCTTCAGAAGCTAAAATATTGCCATCTTCATGGCCTTCATTCACAAGCGAGATAACATCTTCTTCTGTGACATTTTCCTGCTTTGATTTGCGATACAAAATAATAATGGCTATAAGCTCTGCTATAACTATAATTAATAAAATTACAAGAAAAATATAGGGATTCGACCCGTCCTCCATTAGATTCTCCTTTCGAAAACAATGAATTCTAACATCTTATATTTTACCATAATGACAAAGAAAAGACTAAACTTTATGAAGCTTAGTCTTTAAAATTCATAGATTATTCAGATTCATCTGAAGTTGCATCTTCAGAGTTATTAGATTCTTTTGTTTCCTTTGACACAGCCTCCAAATCCACATCTTCTAAATCAACGTTAGATAAATCAGCTACTTCAGCATCTGTCGATTTTTTGGGTGCAGCATCATCGATTTTATCATCGGCTATACCAATATAAAAGTCGCCATTTTGCATATCAAAGAGATTTAAAACTTCCATTCCAAATACATCATGCATATATGAATATATTTCTTTATTATTTATCTCTCGATTATGCTTTCTAATAACATTTTTTTTGAGCTGAACACGGATATCTTTTATCCAATTTGTGATTTCTTCAGCCTCTGAAGAATTAGTCCTAAGCTTATCATAACAAAAATCCATGGTTGCCATCATAAGCTCTCTGTTTACCTCATCAGTTTGGGCAGGTAAATCCTTCTGTTCGTCTTCGGCAGCAGCAATCCTCTCGTTACATTCTTCAAGAAGTCTTTTATCATCGTCAAGTTTCTTTGAAACCAAGTCAGAGGTGCCCTCCATATTTTCCATAACGGAAGCCATAAGACTTTCTTTTACTTTTTTTAAATCCTTTAATTCCTTTTTGAGCTCAGCATCTCTTTTGAGGAGCTCATTTTCTTTTGTTTCTAAATCTTTAACGGTATCAGGCTTGCCTCCTAAGGCAAAAAGCCTGTGCCATTTTTGATCTAAAATAAGCATTGGAACCTTGATTTTAGCAATTGCACTTTGAAAATCATGTTCTGCCATAAAATCACCTACTTATTTTGCTTGGTAATATTATATGATAACTGCATTAAGCTGTCAGAAAGATGAACATTTTCAATAACAACATCTGGAATATCATCCAAATCAACATGAGCAAAGTTCCAAATAGCGTGAACGCCAAGTGAAACCAGCTTTAAAGCTGTTGATTTTGCATTTGCCTTTGGAAGTGTGAGGGCTGCAATTTCAACATCATTATTCTTAATAAATTCTGGTAATTCATCAAGCATCTGGATAGGTAAATCCCTAACCATTTTACCTTTTAAATCAGGGTTTGTATCAAATAAACCGATAATCTTGAAACCAACTCGTTCAAATTTAACATATCCTGCAATAGCCTGGCCAAGATTACCAGCACCAATAACTATAACGTTATGAGTCTCATTAACACCAAGGATATTTCCAATTTCGTCATGAAGATAAGCTACATTGTAACCATAGCCCTGCTGGCCAAAGCCGCCGAAATTGTTAAGATCCTGTCTTATTTGAGATGCCGTAACGTGCATACGCTTGCTTAAATCATTTGAAGAAATGCGTTCAACACCATCATCTAGAAGCTCTCCTAAGTATCTATAGTATCTAGGAAGTCTCCTGATTACCGCCTGCGAAATCTGTTTGTCCAAAATAAACGCCTCCTAATAAAAGATTAATTTTATTATAGGGTTCGCAAAAAAGTTTGTCAACAAATTAACAATTTATACGCTATATACTACTGATTTCCTCCCACTGTTGGTATAGGTTATCAAGTTTAGCATTTATTTCGTTCTGTTTAGCAGTCAATTCATTTAATTTAGCTGAATTGGTCATATTCTCAGGCTTGATAAATTCCTCGTCTATAGAGGCTTTCTCAGCTTCAAGCTGTTCTATTTCTTCTTCAATCTTTGAAATACGATTCTGAAGCTTTCTTTTCTCTGCTTCGATACGCTTCTGTTCCTTGAAGTCCAGCTTTGCAGCTGTTTCTTCCTGATTTGTTCCAGAGCCCTGAGACACGCTTGATGTAGATGAATTGCCATATAACTGCTCTTTCTTGGCAATGTATTCATCATAGTTACCAAGATATTTTGTCAGTCCACCATTTGAAAGCTCCAAAATGGTATTGGCGGTTTTATTTACAAAATATCTATCGTGACTTACATATAAAAGAGTACCATCATATTCATTAAGCGCCTCTTCAAGCATCTGTTTTGAATCCATATCCAAGTGGTTGGTAGGCTCATCGAGAATCAGAAGGTTTGATTTTGAAAGCATAAGCTTTGCAAGAGATACTCTTCCTCGTTCACCACCTGATAAATCACTGATACGCTTGAAAACATCATCCTCAGTAAACATAAAGGCTGCTAAAGTGTTTCTAACCTTTGTTTCTGTAAGGAAAGGATAAGCATCGTGAAGCTCACTGAAAATTGTATTAGATTCAGTAAGTCCCTGCTGCTCCTGATCGTAGTAGCCTACAGTTACATTTGCACCAAAACGAATCTCACCGGATTCGAAATCAGTAAGACCATTTATACATTTTAAAATTGTAGTTTTGCCTGTACCGTTATCACCTAAGATAGCGATTCTATCGCCCTTATGGACGTCAAAAGATAAATCTGTAAAGATGTTTTTATCGTCATAAGATTTGGTTACATGGGAAAAATCAAGAACATCCTTACCGCTTTCTTTTTCAATCTCAAGAGTAAGACGCATTTTTGGTAAATCCTTATCAGGTGCATCCATTACATCCATTTTATCAAGAAGCTTTTTACGGCTTTCAGCTCTTTTGATAGATTTTTCTCTATTGTATGACTGAAGCTTTTCAATTACTGCCTTCTGATGTTCTATTTCCTTCTGCTGCTTTTCATAAGCATTTTCGTAGGAAATCTGAGCAAGCTCTTTCTGAGCAACAAAGGATGAGTAATTACCAGTATATACACTGGTTCTGCCGTAAGATAAATCAACTACATGGTCAGCGATTTTATCAAGGAAATATCTATCGTGGGCAACAATTACAACAGCACCTTTATAGGAAGCCAGATATCCTTCCAACCACATTATAGAATTTAAATCCAGGTGGTTTATAGGCTCATCAAGAAGAAGTAAATCTGGTGAAGATGCCAGCAATCGACCAAGACTTACTCTTGTTTTCTGACCGCCCGAGAGCTCATTCATACTTTTCGAAAGATCGTCACCCTCAAAGCCTAAACCTTTAAGAATACCTACAGCTTCAGAACGGAAGGTGTATCCTCCCTTTAAATCAAACTGATGCTGAAGCTTATGATAATCCTCCATAAATGCTTCCATCTCTTCATGAGAAAGCTGACTCATTTGCTGTTCCATTTCTGTCAGGCGCTTTTCCATTGAAAGAAGGTCTTCTCTGGCACCAAGAACAGTGTCTAATATATTGCTTCCGAAGGAATCCTCTTGATACTGAGCCAAGTAGCCCATTGTGGCATCTTTTTTTAAAGTAACTTCTCCGTCATCTGCTGGAAGTTCTCCGATTATAATTTTAAGGAGTGTTGATTTGCCGGTACCATTGTTTCCGACAATAGCAACCTTTGAACCTTCGTCTACTGTAAATGTAGCATCTTTAATTATTGAATCCTCGCCAAAGGATTTATAAATATGTGAAACATTAAGTAACATGATTTTTTCCTTAAAAAATGCGCCCGACAAAGAGCCAGGCGCATTAAAATAGCTAGCTAATTAGTTTTACTGTACGTCCTTGATAGAGAAGCTAATACGTCCCATCTTGTCCTTGCCAAGGCAAACAACCTTAACAGTATCGCCAAGTGTAAGAACATCTTCTACTCTATCAATTCTCTCCTTAGCAATCTTAGAAATGTGAACCATTCCTTCCTTGCCTGGAGCAAACTCGATGAATGCACCGAATTCTTTAATGCTGACAACCTTACCTGTAAGAATCTGATCCTTTTCGAAATCTGTAGTAATGATTTCAATCATCTTCTTAGCCTCATCCATCTTAGCAGCATCTGTACCGCAGATAGAAACGTTGCCTTCATCTGTAATATCAATCTTAACATCACATCTTGCAATGATTTCGTTGATTGTCTTTCCACGCTGTCCAACAACATCACCAATCTTCTCTGGATCGATAGAAAGCTGAATAATCTTTGGAGCGTACTCGCCAACCTGTGGACGTGGCTCAGCGATTGCCTTGCTCATGCAGTTGTCCATGATGAAGAATCTAGCTTCACGACAACGAGCGATAGCGCCCTCAACGATTGGACGTGTAAGACCGTGAATCTTAATATCCATCTGGATAGCTGTGATACCTTCTTTTGTACCAGTAACCTTGAAGTCCATATCTCCGAAGAAGTCCTCAAGACCCTGAATATCTGTAAGAAGTACGAAATCGTCATCTGTATCACCTGTAACAAGACCACAAGAGATACCAGCTACCATAGCCTTAAGTGGAACACCAGCAGCCATAAGTGACATACAAGATGCACATGTAGAAGCCATTGATGTAGAACCGTTTGACTCAAATGTCTCTGAAACGGCACGGATTGCATATGGGAACTCCTCTGGTGTAGGAAGTACAGGGAGAAGTGCTCTCTCTGCAAGTGCACCGTGACCAATCTCACGACGTCCTGGTCCTCTAGAAGGCTTTGTTTCACCTACTGAGTATGCAGGGAAATTGTAGTGGTGCATATATCTCTTCTCTGTAACGAAGGCATCAAGACCATCAATCTTCTGTGCCTCTGAAAGAGGAGCGAGTGTTACTACGTCACAAATCTGTGTCTGACCACGTGTGAACATTGATGAACCGTGAACACGTGGAATAATATCAACCTCAGCTGCAAGTGGACGAATCTGATCAAGCTGACGTCCATCTGGACGCTTATGATCCTTAAGAATCATCTTGCGAACTGTCTTCTTCTCATACTGATAAATAGCCTCACCAAGAACTGCAAGCCATTCTTCGTTCTCTGCAAAAGCTTCCTCAAGACGCTCTGTAATCTGACGAATATTCTCCTCACGAACCTGCTTCTCATCTGTGAATACAGCTTCCTCCATCTCTGTTGGAGGAACGATTTCTTTCATCTTAGCAAAAAGCTCTTCTGGAATAGCACATGATGTGTACTCGTGCTTTGGCTTACCACATTCCTTAACCATCTCATCGATGAAGTTGATGATTGTCTGGTTAACATCGTGGCACTTGTAGATGGCTTCAATCATCTTATCCTCAGGGATGATGTTAGCACCAGCCTCAATCATGATTACCTTTTCTCTTGTAGAAGCAACTGTAAGCTTAAGGTCGCCCTTATCCCA
Organism: Pseudobutyrivibrio sp. 49; assembly: GCF_900100545.1. Classification (GTDB taxonomy): domain Bacteria; phylum Bacillota; class Clostridia; order Lachnospirales; family Lachnospiraceae; genus Pseudobutyrivibrio. The sequence continues at coordinate 566,826 of NZ_FNDP01000001.1, read as the reverse complement.
CTGCTCCTGTGAAGGGTTAACGATTAACTCACCATCAACCATACCCATCTGTGTCATAGCACATGGACCATCAAATGGGATATCTGAAATACATGTTGAAATAGCAGCACCAAGCATAGCAACAAGCTCTGGACGGCACTGTGGGTCAACAGCCATAACCATATTGTTAAGTGTAACGTCGTTACGATAATCCTTTGGGAAAAGTGGACGCATAGGTCTGTCGATAACACGAGATGTAAGAACTGCGTTCTCAGATGCCTTACCTTCTCTCTTATTAAATCCACCTGGAATCTTACCTACTGCGTATGTCTTCTCTTCGAACTCTACTGAAAGAGGGAAGAAATCGATGCCATCACGTGGCTTATCAGATGCTGTAGCAGTTGAAAGAACTGTTGTATCACCATACTGAATAAATGCTGCTCCATTAGCCTGAGCTGCAACTCTGCCGATATCTACACGAAGTGTTCTACCAGCTAAATCCATTGTAAATGTCTTCATGGTTTTCTCCTTATAAACTTAAATTATATTAAGCTCTAACCCGAAACTACTGAAAATGAAGCGAACTTCTAGAACCTTGACTTATTATAAGTCTTTCGCTAACAAATTCAGTGGCTTCGGATTGGGCTCGAAAACTAAATCATAGAAAAATGAGCGGAGAATACACTCCGCTCGTATAGATTACTTTCTTAAGCCAAGACGCTCAATAATTGAACGATATCTCTCAATATCTGTGTTCTTAAGGTATGCAAGAAGGTTTCTTCTCTTACCAACCATCTTCATCATACCACGACGTGAATGATGATCACCTGGGTTAGCCTTAAGATGCTCTGTAAGCTCTGAGATACGAGCTGTAAGAACTGCAATCTGAACCTCTGGAGAACCTGTGTCACCAGCTGTTCTAGCGTACTCATTGATAATTGCCTGCTTTTTCTCTTTTGTAATCATTTTAATTACCTCCTAATAAAACTATTAATATGCCGTAACTAAGGAAAGGTCGGAGTGTCCAAAACCTGAGTTACAGTAAATCGTACTTTAGTATAATAGCACAGCCAGTAAAATATGTAAACAAAGAAAAAATCATAAACTAGCTTATATTAAAGCTGTACCATATCCTGAATGGCATATTCTGATATATTGCCTATTTTACCGCTATTTACATATATTGTAGAAAAATCATAATTCACTGCAAAATAAATATTTCCTTTTTCATTCTTATCGCCTATAGAAATATAGATTGCGTCTCCAGTAGAATCTTCTATCGAAAATACTTTTGACTCTGTGTTTAAGCCATAATCTTCGCCATTTGCATTTTCAATATAATCGATACTATGAATATCACACAAATAATTTAGAACATTATCAATTCGACTCTGATTTAAACTGATATCAGTATTATCAGTATAAATCCACTGATCATTAATCTTTTCGAAATAAAGTTCAATACCATTTGAATCAGTCATAGTGAACTTATAAACCTCTTCTTTTGGTATATAGATTATTTGCTCACCCTTATCCTTTTTTTCGCTTTCTTTATCAAGTTTATCTGCTATGGATGGGGTATTGGATATAATTGTTTCGTCGCTGGGATTGAGCAATCCTAAAGGCGGATTTTCACTATTCCATACATGATTCATATAAATAATAGCTATAAAGGCGCCAATCAGTATCAGAACAAGAATCAATAAAGCTATCTTTAATTTCTTAGAATTCAAAAATGCCCCCATAACTCCAGCTCCTCCTAAACAAAAAAAATTGCTTTACAACTATATTGTAAAGCAATTTTAATTGATTATCTATAAATAATATCGTCTCTGCTAGGACCGTTTGAAATCATTGTAATTGGGAAGCCAATCTCCTTCTCAATAAATTCAATGTACTCACGGCAGTTTTCTGGAAGATCTTCGTATTTCTTAATACCACGAATATCGCACTTCCATCCTGGAAGAGTAACAAGAACTGGCTTAGCCTTTTCAAGCTTAGATGTAACAGGGAAATCGGTAGTAACTTCTCCATCGATTTCATATCCAACACAAACTGGAATTTCATCGAGGTATCCAAGAACATCAACTACTGTGAAGGCTACATCTGTTGTACCCTGCATTCTACATCCATATTTTGATGCAACACAGTCGAACCAACCCATACGACGAGGACGTCCAGTTGTAGCACCAAACTCACCACCATCGCCTCCGCGACGTCTGAGCTCATCAGCCTCATCTCCAAAGATTTCTGAAACGAAGGCTCCAGCACCTACTGCTGAAGAATAAGCCTTACATACTGTAACCACCTGCTTAAGCTCCTGAGCCGGGATACCAGCACCAATACAACCATAAGGTGCAAGTGTTGATGAAGATGTAACCATAGGATAAATGCCATGATCAGGATCCTTAAGTGTGCCAAGCTGTCCCTCAAGGAGAATTGTTTTGTCTTCCTTAAGTGCATTCCAAAGATATGCAGAAGTATCGCAAACATAAGGTGCAATCATATCTCTGTACTCGTGAAGTGTATTAAGAAGCTCTTCTGGTGTAAGAAGTGGCTTGTGATAAAGATGCTCTAAAAGAACATTCTTCTGCTCGCAAGTACGAACTACCTTTTCCTTTAAAAGCTTCTCATCAAAAAGCTCCTGAACCTGATATCCAATTTTTGCATATTTATCTGAGTAGAATGGAGCGATACCACTCTTTGTTGAACCGAAAGAAGCCTTTCCAAGACGTTCTTCTTCATATTGATCAAAGAGAATATGATATGGCATTACAATCTGAGCTCTGTCTGATACCAAAATCTTTGGTGCAGGTACTCCCTTCTCAACAATGGAGTTGATCTCATTAATAAGGATTGGAATATTAAGAGCTACACCATTTCCAATAATACTTGTGGTGTGACTATAAAATACTCCGGAAGGTAATGTATGAAGAGCAAATTTACCGTAATTATTTACGATAGTATGACCAGCATTAGCTCCTCCCTGAAAACGAACTATGATGTCAGCGTTTGCAGCCATCATGTCAGTAATCTTGCCTTTTCCTTCGTCGCCCCAATTGGCGCCTACAACTGCTTTTACCATAACAATCCTCCTAAAATATTGCCTAAATTATTCTATATCAATCAGCTTCTTTGTAACTGTACAAGCTAAAGCGCCTGGTCCAATATGACATGAAACTGATAATGATAACGGATCTATCCAAATATTTTTAACAGGAAATTCTTCTAATAGTTCTTCACGGAATTTCTCAGCTGCTTCCTGATTCTGAGTATGTGCTACAGAAATAACAACATCATCAAAATTATCTGTATGAAGGACATCTTTCATATCCTTTTTTAAAGCTTCTATCATAGTCTGCTTTGCAGCCTTCATGGTACGTGCCATGCTGTATTTATCAAGCTTTTCTCCATAGATAGATAGAACAGGCTTAATCTTAAGCAAGGAACCAATAGCTGCTACAGCAGGAGTAAGTCTTCCACCCTTCTTCAAGTATTCAAGAGTATCAACTGTAATATAAATTGTAGATGCAGATTTAATTTCCATAAGTGCGTCGCAAATTTCTTGTGCACTCTTACCCATATCCGCAAGCTTCTTAGCTTCTAAAGCTGAAAGCTTCTGTGTAACGGATATACGCTGATTATCTACAACAACAACTCTTCCATCATAATCCTCTGACAACATCTTTGCTGTGGCACAAGATGATGAAAGGCCAGATGACATAGGAATGTAAACAAGCTCATCATATTCTTCAAGAATCTTATCCCAGGAATCCATAAGATTACCTGTGATAGGCATTGAAGTAGTAATTTCTCCGCCTTGGGTAAGCTTCTCATAAAACTCGTCCTGACTAAGGTCGATGTCCTCGTAATATAACTGTCCATCAATATAAAAAGGCATTGGCTCAACGAAGATACCTAATTTTTTAGACTCTTCCTGAGTAATGCCACTATTGCTATCTGTAAGTATTGCTACTTTACTCATAATTCACCTCGAAAATTGTATTGCTTAAAATAAAAGCACCGCTGATTATGATACCATAACCAGCGGTGAAATAAAACATTTTTAAGTGAATTTTAGTACATTCCACCCATTCCACCAGCAGCAGCGGCTGCAGCAGCTGCATCAGCAGCAGGATCCTTAATATCAGCAACAACTGACTCTGTTGTAAGAAGTGTAGATGCAACAGAAGCAGCATTCTGAAGTGCTGTTCTTGTAACCTTTACAGGATCAAGGATTCCAGCCTTAACCATGTTTACATACTCTTCCTTGTATGCATCAAAGCCTACAGCGTCCTCAGACTCACGTACCTTGTTAATGATAACTGAGCCCTCAAGACCTGCATTTGCAGCAATGTAGAAAAGTGGAGCCTCAAGTGCCTTAACAATAACGTTAGCACCAGTCTTCTCGTCACCAGAAAGTGTCTCAGCAAGCTCAGCAACCTTCTTCTGAATGTGGATGTATGCAGAACCACCACCTGAGATGATACCTTCCTCAACAGCTGCACGTGTAGCGTTAAGAGCATCTTCCATACGAAGCTTAGCTTCCTTCATCTCTGTCTCTGTAGCAGCACCTACACGGATAACTGCAACACCGCCAGCGAGTTTAGCAAGTCTCTCCTGAAGTTTTTCCTTATCAAACTCTGATGTTGTCTCATCAATCTGACCACGAATTTGTGCTACACGAGCCTCGATTGCATCCTTATCGCCAACACCATCAACGATTGTAGTGTTTTCTTTATTAACCTTTACTGACTTAGCACGACCAAGCTGCTCAAGAGTTGTATCCTTAAGCTCAAGACCAACCTCCTCAGAGATTACCTGACCGCCTGTAAGGATAGCAATATCCTGAAGCATTTCCTTACGTCTATCACCATAGCCTGGAGCCTTAACAGCTACTACATTGAATGTGCCACGAAGCTTGTTAAGGATAAGTGTTGTAAGTGCCTCTCCCTCAATATCCTCTGCGATGATAAGAAGTCTTGCACCTGACTGTACAATCTGCTCAAGTACTGGAAGAAGCTCCTGGATATTAGAAATTTTCTTGTCTGTGATAAGGATGTATGGATCATCAAGATTTGCTTCCATCTTATCCATATCTGTACACATGTAAGCTGAAATATAACCTCTATCGAACTGCATACCTTCTACAAGGTCGAGCTCTGTCTGCATTGTCTTTGATTCCTCGATTGTGATAACACCATCGTTAGAAACCTTTTCCATAGCGTCAGCAACCATCTGACCTACTTCATCATCACCAGCAGAAATAGCAGCTACTCTTGCAATCTGCTCCTTGCCATCAACAGCCTTTGACATAGCTGAAATAGCCTCTGTAGCACACTCTACAGCCTTCTTCATTCCCTTTCTAAGAACGATTGGGTTTGCTCCTGCAGCAAGGTTCTTCATACCTTCCTTAACCATTGCCTGAGCAAGAACTGTAGCTGTTGTTGTACCGTCACCTGCTACATCATTAGTCTTTGTAGCAACTTCCTTAACAAGCTGAGCGCCCATGTTCTCAAATGGATCATCAAGCTCAACATCCTTTGCGATAGTCACACCATCATTTGTGATAAGTGGAGCACCATATGGCTTTGCAAGAACAACATTACGCCCCTTTGGTCCAATAGTAACTCTAACTGTATTTGCTAATTTATCAACACCTGCTTCTAAAGCCTGTCTAGCTTCAGCACCGTACTTAATTTCCTTTGCCATTATAATTTACCTCTTTTCTGTATTTTGAATTTAGATTATTCAACAACTGCAAGAATATCATTCTGACGAACGATAATGTATTCTTCGCCTTCAAGCTTAACCTCAGTACCTGCGTACTTAGAGTAGATAACCTTCTGGCCTTCCTTTACCTGCATAGTAACTTCCTTACCATCTACAACCCCACCTGGACCAACAGCGATTACAAGTGCCTCCTGTGGCTTCTCCTGTGCTGCTGATGCAAGAATAATTCCTGATTTTGTAGTCTCTTCTGCCTCGCACTGCTTTAATACAACGCGATCTGTTAATGGAACCAATTTCATTTTATATTACCTCCTAAATAATAATCTCTGTCATTCTGTTAGCACTCATTGTATACGAGTGCTAACTACAAAAAGTATAATAGGATTCTATTGAAAAACTTTCAACTAAATCGGAAGGAAGAATTTCAATAGAATCCTATTAAAAACTCTTTATTTCTCTTTTTTTCTCGTTTTTTCTTACTTTTGCATTTTTGGAAGCTTGGAAAGTACCGTATTTTTAAGGGTATCTCCGCCTACTGCCATCAAATGTTTCAGAACGTCTATGACTATTGCCTGGTTTTCTGGATCCAATTCCTGGATTTCCTTAGTAACTATTGCAATAGATTTTACTTTATTGCCTGTAATATGGGACATTTTCGTAGCTCCAGAATTAGATAAAAGCTCAAAGAATACGTCACCAAACGCTTCTCTGGTTTCGTAGTCAAACTTCTTAGTCCATTCTTTCATTATTTCATCAATCATAACTGATGAATTTGCTACAGAATCTACCTTTGTAAATCTATTACGAACCACCTGCCAACTAAATAAATCATGTTGGCTTAACCCTTTTGTATTAGAGGATACAACAGAAATCTTTGCTTTAGTGTACATCATCATTCCGATAATAGATTCATTTGGAATATATTTGTGTACTCTTTTAATTACGGACTTGTATTCTGGTGTTTTAAGAATTTCAGGAATAAAGCCAGGGCCATCGTTATTATAAATTTCTATAATATTATCCTTTATGTGAGGTTTACAAAATGCTGAACCATATAAGGCAAAGCTTCCACCCTTTGAATGACCTCCTATACGAAGCTGCTTCATTGTTCGGGCAAAATTTTTATTTAAGTATTCTACAGCCTTTAACTGACCACCTGTCCCTGGCGAAAAGGACATATTGAAATCCTCTTTCCATCCAATAAGACTGTCATCGGTACCACGGAATGCAACATAGATAGTGCCATCTGGCAGGTAAAAGGTGCATACAGCAAACTGACTTTGCTCTTCAGCATCAAGCTCGTTAACAAAACCAGAAAGCTTCATACCGCCAAATCTCTTAGAATGAGCCATTTCTCTTATAAGAAAAGGCGCGCGTTTTGTAAGGGAAGTCCTTGCCAGTAGCTCATTTTCAGAATGTTTTTCAAAAAATAAGTCACAGGCGTCTTCTATTGAAATCTTTTCCTTTAAGCCTGGTCCTGGGACTATACCATCGAAGGCTGTATATACAAGCTCGCATAAGACAGCATTGTCGACCTCGTTAAATGGGTCAATATCAAATGGTACGTCTCCTCGCCAAATCAGATAATCTTCAATGTTAGCCATAGTTATAAATTATTCCTCAAATAATGAGTCTGAGTTTGTGTCAGTGTAAATATCGTCAAAGTAATCTTCCTGAGGCTCCTCTTCAAAAATCGAATCATCAAGCGATGACTTACCTGGAGCATCCTCTAGATTACGATTGTAATTGCGATTAGCATCCTTTTTATGATCATGTAATCCAATTGCCATAAGAAGCAATGAGAATAAAGATAAAGCACCAACGGCAATCAAATATGAGCAAGTAATTACATTTCTTTCAAAAAACTTCTGTGGAACAAAAAGGAAATAGATACTAGCTGCTATACTTGCTATTCCGAAAATAAGGCTTATGAACCAAACCCCTCTTTGAATATGGAATAAAGCAAAAGATTGTTGAAGCATTACTGCTCCTAGAATCACGCCTATTAAGCAAACCAATGCATCAATAAAAGTTGAAATAGTATTGGCCTGGAAAATAAAAACAGCGCCAATAATAACTAAAATAACTCCCATGGTAAATCCATAGTTGGAAATTTTTATAAATTCATGATTAAAGAAGAATTTAATCATGTACCATGCTCCAAAACAAATAAAAAGTATGCCTACTGCTAAAACGGAAAATGAATAAACCATTTTTGAAATAAACTCAGCATCCAAAACCAAAAGGCATATTCCTAATGCAAGATAAATAAGAGATGCAACAATGTGCGCAACCAATGCCACCTTTGAATCCTTAATTTCTTCACTGTTCTTAGTCATTATTACCCTCCTCTAGTTAGCTAAATAATATTGCAATAAGATTGATTAGGCCATGAGCTAAAAAACACATCCAAAGTCTTTTGTTTTTAACATACATGGCTCCAAGTGCTATACCAACAATCACTGCATATATGAATTGTACTATATTATTATGTATAATTCCAAAACAAATTGTAGATAAAACAACAGCTTGTATAGGCCCGTACCATAAACACAACTGTCCTGCTATAATTCCACGCATTAATTGTTCCTCTAAAATAGGAATTACAAGAGCATTACAAATAAGCTTTAGCCACAATCCACCATCTGAAAGTGTACTACTTGCCTTTGAAAAATTTGTGGAGCGCTGTATAAGTCCGCTATGTGTAAGAACAATATTTGATAAAACACCAACAGCAATTACAAAAATCACCCATATTAAGCTTTTAATTATTTCGTTTTTATCTAGTTTTGTAGGTATTATCTTAGGGGAGCCCTTATATATTATCCACATTGGTACCAAACAAAATAATGCTGCAATAAGCAGGCATATAAGCCTGCCTATATTTGCAGCATATAAATCCATCAATAAAGAACTACCAAGCTGATAGACAATAAAATATACCAACAATGGATAAATTATTTGAATTACTCGATTAGTCTTAATTTGATTCAATGTAATCTAACACCTCACTTGGAAAATCAAAGACCTCTAAAGCGCCATGCTCCAGCATTTCTTCAGTAGAACCAAATCCCCAGGAAACTCCAATGCAATCAATGCCAGCAGCCTTTGCTCCATCTACGTCAAATTTGGTATCTCCAATAAGTATAGTCTCTTCCTTTTGATGCCAAGGGGATCTGCTGAAACAAAGATTAATAACCTGCTCTTTTGTATTAATCTTTGCATCCATTGTGGCACCGCAAATATCAGTGAAATATTTATCTATTCCTAAATATTCAAGGATCTTTCGTGCAGTAGGTTCAGGCTTAGAGGTACATACCAATAGACAGTAGCCTCTTTTTACAAGTGCATCAAGCAGACCCTCCACACCTTCAAAGGCCTCAACATTTAAACATCCATTTTCAGCATCATAGTAATGTCTGTATGTAGCCACAGCCTCTTTAAAATCCTCATCTCTAACACCTAGATAATTAGGAAACGAATATGTAAAAGGAGGTCCTACGCATTTACGAAGTGTTGCATAATCTGGGATATCATATCCATACTTAGTAAGTGTAATTTTAAGACCTTCTATGATACTTGGAGCAGAATCGATTAATGTACCATCCAAGTCAAAATAAATGTTTTTTATCACTTCTTAACTCCTTTAGTATCACGGCTTCCTATATGAAGTCGGTTGAGGGCAACAGCTTTATCTTTTACTTTTACTTCTAGTGAATCACCTTCTGAAAGCACGTAGATATTTGTAAGCTCATCACCCTTTGCAAGCTTAATTCCTCTAACTCCCGCAGCAGTCTTTTTCTTCTCTGGAATTGTATCTCCCTCAATTCTTAAGAACATATCTTTTGCCGACTGCATAACAACTGTATCACCAGGATTAATAATTTTAACGCAGATTACTTCATCCTTGTCATTTAATTTTGTGGCAGCAATTGTTTTTCTGGAAACATCAAATTCGCTACCATCAACAAGCTTAATCATTGCCTGCTTTGTACCAAAGATAAGCTTATTCTTAATAATATTTTCCATTGAATCAGCGAATATAAGATTCTCTTTGGTAAGGTCAATCTTTGAACCCTTTTCAGCGGTATCAATAGGCTGACCCTTATCTCTAAATTTACCGAATGGGAGACTTAAAACTTTTATTGCATGCATGTCTCCCTTTTCTGTAAACAGACAAATCTTATCTATGTTTTTACAGAATACAATCTTCTTTGACTCGATTTCTGCAGCCTCTTTATTTCTTTCAAAGGTAGGCATATCTACCACACGGGCATATGCGAATCTGTCGATAAGAACAGCCACATCGATAACCTCAATAGGCTTCTCTTCTACAACAGCTTCCTCTACATTATCGATAACTGTACGACGATCTTTTGCATATTCTTTTCTGATTGCCTGAAGATCTTTGATGATTACCTTTGCCATCTCAGCACGAGAACCAAGAATCTTTGTGTATCTGGCAATCTTATCCATTGTCTCAGCATAATCGCCACGTAAAGCTTCGATTTCCAAGCCAATTAAGCGATGAAGTCTCATATCAAGAATTGCCTGAGCTTGCTTCTCTGTGAAATGAAGCTGCTCTGCATCTGCTTTAGACTTCTGTGACTTAAACTTGATTCCAGCAGTAATTCCATCTACGAGACAGGCCTTTGCCTGCTTAACATCCTTTGAGCCACGAAGAATCTCGATAATCAAATCGATTACATCGCATGCCTTTATAAGACCTTCCTGAATCTCTTTTTTCTCCTGCTCTTTTCCGAGGAGATGTGTGTACTTTCTAGTACAAAGCTCATACTGGAAATCAACGTGATGCTTGATAATTGGAACAATTCCAAGAGTCTCAGGCTTACCATCAGCAACCGCAAGCATATTTACACCAAAGGTATCCTCAAGACGAGTCTTCTTATAAAGAAGATTGAGTACATTCTGGGCATCAGCACCTTTTCTGAGCTCGATAACGATTCTCATCTGCTCGCCCTTAGACTGGTTTGAAATATCTGCAATATCATTAGTCTTTTTTGTCTCTACAAGACTACAGATATCATTTAAGAACTTACCGATATTAGCGCCAATCATAGGATAAGGGATTTCAGTGATAACAATTTGCTCTTTACCACCCTTAATCTTTTCGATTTCGGCTTTTCCACGAATTTTAATTTTACCTACACCGGTAGAATAGATTTCCAGCAAATCATCTTTATTTGTAACGATACCACCTGTTGGAAAATCTGGACCTGGAATAATCTCCATCATTTCAGCAGTGCTAATATCTGGATTCTTCATGTAAGCAATTACACCATCAACAACCTCACCAAGATTGTGTTGAGGGATAGATGTAACCATACCTACAGCGATACCATCTGAACCATTGATAAGAAGATTTGGAACACGTACTGGAAGTACTTCTGGCTCCTTTTCTGTCTCATCGTAGTTAGGAATGAAATCTACAACGTTTTTATCAAGGTCGCCAAGATATACTTCCTGAGCAACCTTTGCCAAACGTGCCTCTGTGTATCGCATGGCAGCGGCTCCATCACCTTCGATTGAACCAAAGTTACCATGACCATCCACAAGAGGAAGGCTCTTTTTGAAGTCCTGGCTCATTACAACCAAAGCTTCGTAAATGGAGCTATCACCATGTGGATGATATTTACCCATTGTATCACCAACGATACGGGCAGATTTTTTGTAGGGTTTATTATAATCAACCTTCAACTCATACATATCGTAAAGTGTACGACGCTGTACAGGCTTGAGACCATCTCTAACATCTGGTACTGCACGAGCAAGTATTACAGACATGGAATAGTCAATGAAGGATTTTTGCATTATCTCTGAATATTCAGTTCTAATAATTTCTTGTGCCATTAATAATATATCCTTTCAAATCAATTACCGGAATTAAACATCCAGCTCAGCTTCCTTTGCATGCTTATAAATAAACTGCTTACGAGGAGCAACATCACTACCCATAAGAAGCTCTGTAACTTCTGAAGCCATAAGACCGTCCTCAATTTCTACAAGCTTAAGCTTACGACGTTCTGGATCAAGTGTAGTCTCCCAAAGCTGCTCAGCATCCATCTCACCAAGACCCTTGTATCGCTGAAGAGTAAAGGATTTTCCTTCCATCTTTTTACGATATTTTTCAAGAGCAACATCATCATAAAGATATTCCTCTTCTCCCTTTGATGGGATTGCCTTGTAAAGAGGTGGCATTGCAATATAAACATGGCCTTCTCTAATAAGCTCTGGCATAAATCTGTAGAAGAATGTCAGAAGAAGTGTACTGATATGAGCACCATCCACGTCGGCATCTGCCATAATAACAATTTTGTTGTAACGAAGCTTTGTAATATCAAAGTCATTACCGTAGCCTTCTGAAAAACCACAGCCAAAAGCATTAATTAGAGTCTTAATTTCCGCATTGGCAAGAACCTTGTCCATTGATGCTTTTTCAACGTTAAGAATCTTACCTCTGATAGGCATGATTGCCTGATACATACGATTACGTGCTTTCTTTGCTGAACCACCAGCGGAATCTCCCTCTACGATAAAGATTTCGCATTTATCTGCTTCACGGGATTCGCAGTTAGCGAGCTTTCCATTCTGATCAAAGGAGAACTTCTGCTTTGTAAGAAGATTAGTCTTTGCTTTCTCTTCGGATTTACGAATCTTGGCACTCTTCTCTGCACAGGAAATGATTGCCTTTAAAGTCTCTAAGTTTCTATCAAAGAATAAAACGAATTCATCCTGGCATACTTTCTGAGTAGCCTTAGATGCATCTGGGTTATCAAGCTTTGTCTTAGTCTGTCCTTCAAAACGTGGATCAGGATGCTTAATACTGACAATTGCTGTGATACCATTTCTAACGTCTGCACCAGTAAAGTTGGCATCCTTATCTTTGAGAATACCAAGCTCACGAGCATAGTTATTAATTACTGTAGTAAGTACAGTTTTAAATCCTGTAATGTGTGTACCACCCTCAGAGTTGTAAATGTTGTTACAGAAGCCGAGAATATTCTCCTTGAATTCGTTGCAGTACTGGAAGGCCACCTCAAGCTCTACATCATCGCATTTACCTTTGAAGTAAACAACATCGTGAAGAGTCTCTGCTGATTTGTTAATTTCCTTAACAAATCCCATGATTCCCTCAGGCTCATGATATGTAATATATTCTGGTGTCTCACCACGTAAATCTGCATAGTTGATAGTGAGACCTGGATTAAGATAAGCAGTCTCGTGAAGACGTGACTTTACCTCATCCTCCTTAAAATATGTCTTTTCAAATATTTCTGCATCTGGAAGGAAATTGATTTTTGTTCCGTGCTTGTTTGTCTTTGAAACCTTAGGAAGAAGTCCGTCTACAAGCTTTTCTGTAGGAACACCTCTCTCATATCTGTCATGGTGAACAAAGCCCTCGCGGGAAATATCAACAACCATATATTCAGATAAAGCATTTACAACTGAAGAACCTACACCATGCAAACCACCAGATGTTTTGTAAACACTGTCATCAAACTTTCCACCAGCATGAAGGGTAGAGAATACAAGACGTGCTGCTGGAACACCCTTAGCGTGCATACCAACAGGAATACCACGACCATTATCTTCAACTGTACAGCTGCCATCCTTTTCGAGAGTAACATAAATAGTGTCACACTCTCCTGCAAGATGCTCATCAACTGAGTTGTCTACGATTTCGTATATAAGATGATTGAGACCTTTGCGTGAGGTAGAACCGATGTACATACCCGGACGCTTTCTAACAGCCTCAAGTCCCTCTAAAACAGATATACTGCTTTCATCATAGGTAACTTTTTTTGCCATAAAAATTCTCTCTTTCAAAAAAATAATTATAAACGTCTATAAAACGTCTAAAAGGCGTCTGGATTTCCAGGCGCCAGTTAATATCAATTTAGTGTTTTCCGGTAGAACCAAAACCACCAGCTCCACGAGCTGTATCTGAAAGCTCTGATACTTCAGAAAATTCTACTGAAAGGAAAGGCACTACTACAAGCTGAGCAATCTTTTCTGCTGGTGTAATAACCCTCTCAACCTCTCCATCATTGTGAAGAGCAACCTTAACTTCTCCCCTGTAATCTGAATCAACTACACCTACACAGTTTGCAGGACGAAGACCTTCTTTTGCAGAAAGTCCGCTTCGGGCAAAAACACCGCCAAAATAACCAACTGGAATCTCCATTGCAAGTCCTGTACCAATCATCTTGGTCTCGTGTGGTGCAATCTTTACCTCTTCTGTAACGTCTGCAAACAAATCATAGCCTGCAGCATACTCTGAACCTCTCTCTGGAAGCTTTGCAGAGTCGGTAAGCTTTGTAATATTAATATTCATAAAATAATAATCTCCCTTAGTCTAATCTACATGCAAAACAATCTGATCTAGCTTTCTAGTCTGAGGAACATCAATAACCCGCTGATTGATGCTTCCACGCCATTTTGCCTGTAAATCTATCTTATCAATTTCAAACTCCCCGTCAACAAGAACATCCACATATTCCATGATTTCCAAAGACTTAATTTCCTCGTAAGTGAATCCAGTATAGAGCCAGACGGTCTTGCCGGGAAACCTCTCCCTAATTTCCCGGGCAAGCTCCGTCACTTCCTTTCGATTTCCTGGATACAATGGGTCACCTCCGCTGAATGTAATTCCGGAAATATAGTCTCTGGACAGTACTTCAAACAATTCATCTTTGGCAGCCTGATCAAATTTCAGTCCTCCTTCTGGGTCCCAAGTAATAGGATTCTGACAATCCTTGCAATGATGGTCACAGCCCGAAACCCAAAGCACAGCTCTAAGACCATCGCCATTAAGCATGTCATCTTTAGTTATATTATGATAATTCATTACAATTATTCTCCAAGTCTACAAAATCTTACATAGATTTACGATCAGCGATTTCCGCCATTTTCGCCTCGTTAAGACGTGTATCTCCCTTTACACGTGAGTAAGATAAATATCCATTCATTCGGTCAATTTTTGTGAGATTCTTGCTACCGCAAACTGGGCAAACATCCATCTCAAGTTCCTCATGTCCGCAATCATCGCAATATGAAAGGGAAAGGTTAACACCCTCATAGAAGCCCTTCTGCATAGCACGACGTACAAGTGTCTTTACAGCCTCACGGTTGTAGTTAATAGGATAACGAACATACTGAATCTTTCCACCGTTTGAAAGCTCCCAGAAGCGTCCTTCTTTATCCTGCTTTTCAATTGGTGTGATATCTTCTGTCACATGGCAATGGAAGGAATTTGAAACATAGTCTCTATCAGAAACATTTTCAACGATGCCATATTTATTTCTAAACTGCTTTACCTGTAAGCCACAAAGATTTTCAGCTGGAGTACCGTAGATAGCATAAAGATTACCATCCTCCTCCTTGAACTGATTAACCTTTTCGTTAATGTGCTTAAGTACCTCTAAAGCAAATTCACCATCCTCAACAAGGGATTTGCCATTGTAAAGCTCCTGAAGCTCATTAAAGGCAGTAATACCAAAGGATGCTGTGGCAGCCTTTAATAATGGCTTAATCTTATCGTGGAAACCTAGATGTCCACCGTAGAAACCACCCTCACAGTATGCAAGTGGATTTGTAGATGCACGCATCTCTCCAAGATAAGCATATGTACGAATGTGAAGCTTTCTAATCATCTCCAAATAATAATCAAGTACTTCGTAGAAATCCTTAGATTCCTGACGTGCCTTTGCAAGAATCATTGGAAGATGAAGTGAAACTGCACCGATATTGAAACGGCCAATAAAGACTGGCTCATCTTCATCATCAGCTGGCTTCATTCCGCCTCTTTCATACCATGGTGAAAGGAAGGCTCTACATCCCATAGGTGATATTACCTTGCCATATTTTTTATACATGCTGGCAATGTAACCCTCACCAGTAAGAGAAAGCCAATCTGGGTACATGGTCTTTCTTGAACAATCGATACCAGCTTCGAATACGTCCTCAAGCTCACCACCAGGTCCGTGAAGATTTTCATCATAAAGGAATACAACCTTAGGGAAAAGTACCGGCTTTTTAAAGCCAGGCTTACCCTGTCCGATTGAACGAACCTTAAGGCATGCTTTTGATGCCATCTTCGCAAATACGGATGTACCAAGACCGATTGTTACTGTGATAAATGGATAATCGCCACGTGATGAAGCAACAGTATTAAACTTGTACTCCCATCCCTGGAAGCCCTGCTCCATATCGCGCTGAACCTCAGCCATGGAAACTTCTTCTGCTTTTGTCTTATCGATTCCTAAATCAAGATATTTCTTTAAATACTTGTCATAAGAAATCTGAGCATACTTTTCCAGAATCTGATCTGCCTGTGGAATAGTAAAACCACCATACTGTTGGCTGGCAGCTGAAAGAACAATATCACCTATAACATCAAAGGCAACATCAAGGCTCTTTGGCTCGTTATAGAAAATGTTACCCATCTCAAAGCCACCTTCAAGAACAGATTTAACATCAAAAAGACAACAGTTCATTGTGTCTCTTCTGGCGTTCATATCATGAATGTAAATATAGCCATCACGAATAGCCTGAACTTCTTCTGTTGTAAGGAAGAATTTCTTGTAAAGCTCACGATTAAGCTCGTTAAAAATCAATGAACGCTTGGTAGAAACAAGGGCCGAATCAGTATTTGAATTCTCCTTGTCACCGATGTACATGATGTTCTGAGACTTCTTATAAACATCATCAAGCATCTGAACGAAATCCTGCTTATAGTTGCGGTAATCGCGGTAGCTCTTTGCAACCATTGGATTAACACGCTCCAAAGCACCCTCAACAATGTTATGCATTTGCGCAATCTCAATCTTCTCAAGGCCAAGCTCCTCCACTCTCTCCTCAACAAATTGACATATAAATTTCTCCTGCTCAGGAGTAAATTTTACAAGAACGCGTGTAGCTGACTTCCCCACAGCCTCTACAACTTTTTGTACATCAAATGGCTCAAGTGCACCATCCTTTTTAACTACAAAACGATTCATACCTAACCTCCGGAAATTTATTAAAAAACTGCTAATAATTTTAGAATTTTCTGTCAATATCTAGTTGATTCAAAACAAAAACTACTAGATATTGTGTTGATGGTTTTATACTACCACCACACTATCTAGTAGTCAATAGGTTCACAAAACACAAAATAAAGTTTAACAATTCAGACACATTTCACTAAAATCCCAGATTGTCGTTAACCAGAATCACGTGAATACGGCCTTCATGACGAGAATAGCGAGTCATAAGGAACTGACAACAAATTGTATCTGGTGACTTGCAGTCCATACAAGAACCTGTCTTAGCGCAAGGAGTAGATAATCCAAAACGCTGTGCATTAATAGGTGCCGCAACATTTCTTGCCCTCTTTATGGCAGAATCTACATCTGGACACACCTTATTCATTCCAACAATGAAAATAACATGCTTTGGTCCCTGAGCTATTGCTGAGACTCTGTTTGCATTACCATCGATGTTAATCATTACTCCATCTTCTGTAATTGCATTGGCACTACTGAGGAAATAATCAGCATCGTAAGTTGAAAGCATTGCTGCTCTTTTATCCGTTGCAGCATCTCTATCGATAAAGTGATATTCACCTTCTTTTAAAGCTTCAACAAGACCGATTTCATGAGCTGACATTGCTCCACCCATAGAAATTGAAGAACCCTCTGGAATTAGCTCTAAAGCTTTCTTTAAAGCTTCTTCTTTATTTGAAGCATAATAACCACTCATGTTTCTAGACTCTAGTCCTTTAATAACCTTCTGTGCCAGTAATTCATTTCTTTTAATAATATTAGCGTCCATTTTTATCCTCCTTCTACATTAAATATTTATTTCAAGACCAACTTTCAGTTGTTCCAGTTTGTCTCCCAGTTCACTTTTTAATATTCCATAAGCCCTGTTTTTGGTGCAGTGGCCTGTGCATATATATTCAATATTCTTTTCCTTAAAAGTATTTGCTACTGACAGGATTTCCTCTTCACTCTTGTTAAATAGATGTAAGCCGCCTATATATCCGTATATACGTTTTTCAGGAAAGGTAGATTGCACTTCATTTATAATATTTTCAACTCCACCATGGGAACAAGAATTTAAAATCACAAGACCTTTTTTAGTATCTAGAACAAGACTTTGTTCATGAGCAAAGTCATCAGGAAACCATTTATGGTTTGCCTTTATAAACATTTTCTCTCTTTTTCCTATCAAAGATAATCCTTCAGACTTATGAGGGACTAGATAGACTCCCTCCATAAGTTTATAGTCTCCAGACACTTTTTCGATTCTATCAGGATAATCTCTTAGCACGTGTTTTGGGATGCCGATATAGACTCTAAAGAACTTGCGCTTATGGTAGCAATTTTCAAGAGTCTCCTCACGCAAATAGAATTTTGCCTTGGAATTATTTTTAAAGAACGAAGGCATTCCATTTCCATGATCATAATGAGCATGACTAAGAACCCCATAATCAATATCAGCCACATCAAAACCAAGGCTTTTAAGATTACTCAAATATAAATTTGAAGCCCCTGTATCTAGTAAAATTTTCTTATCAGAAAACTCTATCAAAAGAGATAACCCCCATTCTCCTTCTAGTCCCATATTTGAAATATTATCTACTATAACCGTAATTTTCGCGCCCATAACATCTCTCCGTGAAACCTTCATTTACAAATGAATAAACTATATGGTACCCTCTAATACGAGGTGAAATTAATGACTACAAAATCAAACCGTAAATCACAATTTGATATAATTCGTATTCTCGCAATACTTATGATATTTAACTACCACTTTTGTATGGAGGCTGGTGCCAGCCAGTCCTTTTTTTGCGTATATAAAAATGGTGGTTGGGGAAGTGTGGGTACCAGCATCTTTTTCCTTCTTTCTGGATATCTAATCCATATGGGAAGTAAGAATACTAATATATCTACGTATTTAAAAAAGCGATTTTTATCTATATATCCATCCCTTTGGCTTAGTTTTATCATAGTGTATTTATTGACTAGTATTAACAAAAATAATTACCTATGGGGCGGGGAGATATGGAGAATTGCTTTATCTATTCTTGGAGTAGATACTTATCTTCAGTACTACTACGTTCCAACCTACTCATGTGTTGGTGAATGGTTCACCGCCATGATTATATTCTTATATATAGCTTATTTGCTACTTCGTATTCTTATAAAAAAATATCCTGTGATTTCATCAATCGTAATTGCGATTCTGTACTTTACCGAATGTATACGAGGAATACAGCCAACTGTTCCAGCCGATGCAAGTATTTTTACAGGTATTATGCTTTTCTGGATTGGAATGATGTTCCAGGAATATCCAACAATACTAAAGCCTGTTTGGTGGAAAATAATTTCTGCCATTGCAGTTATTCTTTTAGTATTGTTTGTAAAGCTACCATTCATAGGGAACGTTCTTCCATGGAAAAATCTTCTTGGAATAGCAATTTTTTATGTTTTATATGTGTTATTTTCTTCAATAAAATACAGTGAAACAACTGCTAAAGTATTGAAATTCTTCAGTTCATTATCTTTCGCTTTTTATTTGGTGCATCATTTTGTTATGCTTCAAATTATTGAAAGATATGGCATCGTTAATATCGTATTTACGTATATCATGGCTTTGATTATTACAATATTAACAGCATCTGTTGTTACAAATATCACAAATAAAATACGTTATAAAAGGTAGCACCTATTAAAATAAATCCAGCATGCTATCCAAATATATTTCTTCTCTGACTTTTAGTTGATATTCTGGTTTAGTCATGTAGTATAACAAAAATTCAAGTATAACTGCACTACCCAAGCCTCTGCCTTCAATTTTAAAATTCGAGAATCCGCTAGGCATATAGATATTTAATATATCCTCTTTTCCAATGAATCCCGGATTGTTCATGGCATCAGAAAATCTATAACCATTAGATGCAGTAGGTGAAACACATATGTGATCCTCACAGGCTTCACCAAGACTTTTTCTACTAACATTTTCATAGCAGTTTTTTCTATCATAACAGTTGAACCAACAACATTCATTACACAAGAATTCCACTTTATCTTTTTGTTCCTGTGTCAATGAATTAAGGCTGTCAAATTCTCTATTAAGTCTAAAATCTGGAACTACAAAAGAATACTCTTTGCAATTTAATTCATTCTTAAACTCTTCGAAATCAGTAATAACCTTTGTTGTGCTTGAAACAAAATAATAGTTTGTATAATTATTCTTTATGTAATTAAGCAGTAAATCCGAATATACGATAATGCCATTTTTCTTTGTTCCATTATTCTCAAATAACTTACATAACAAGTTGCACTTTCTATCTGTAAGATGTTCCTCTTTTAAAAGAGAATTGCTAAAGGTCAATCGTGATGAAATATCAAATTTTTTCATAAGTGAAGCTACTGCTTCTGGACTTTCATCCCCAGAACCAACACGTCCACCTCCCCAGATACAATCATCAGGGGCACCATAGATAGAACCAATTTCGCACCAATCATAAAAATATTCTCTATGATTATAAAAAAGAGGAAGAAAGACTTTATAAAGTTCATAAAACTCAAACAACCCCGGAAGGTGATAATAACATTTCAAAATCTCTCTACCTCTATTCATTCATAATATTTTTCTAGGAAACACAACTTGTATTAATAGCCTCAATAAGTGGTTTAATATAAGATTTGTCAGTCCAGTCATGTTTATCGGTACCAGCTTCCATCAAAGCTTTTTCCCAAACCTCATAATCCTTTGGATCTTTCTTTGCTACAGACTTTTGAAGCATTTTACAAAGATTTCTATCCATAAAGGACATATTATCCATATCCCATCCTCCACGGAAATAGAAAAACGGAAGCATCTTCAAATAATCCTTCATATTCTGATCAAATATGAAGCTAATAGCACCTTCTTCAATAGGTGATGCACCATCGCAGAAGACATATAACTGCTTATCCTTGAGTGCATCAATATGCTTCTTTAGAAAAGACAATCCTGCAATTCCCTGAGCATAAAGACCTCCACCAAAAACTACTGTATCATACTCTTTTATATCTTCAATCTTTGCATGCTTAACATCAATACAATCAAAGCCTGTCTCTTCCGCAATCCACTGAGCATATCGCTTTGTAGCACCATACTTTGACTTATAAATTACTACACCTTTCATAACTTTATCCTCCAACCTTTCCCAATTAAGCTACAAATTAATGTCACTGTTTAATATTCTACCTTATTTTGAAAATAAATCTATAGGAAATAGTCTTCTCAATAAATAATTTGACACATTTTAATAGTATTATAGTGGCTAGGTATTTTTAGCTTTTGAGGTGAAAGATATATGATTTGGTTAATAATGTTTGTAGGTGCTGCCTTAGGAGCAATTCTAGGCTCCATCTACATGATTAATTCAATAGCAAAATTTTCATTTATAAAAAACAAGCTGGTTGCTTTTATTATTATCGCAGCATTATTTCTCTTGTTTTTCTTCACGTTAGGATGGATTAATTCTCTTACAATAAGCATTTATACTACGCTATTCTTCCTGATTTTTGGAATACTAGTTAAAATACTAAAGCTAAAATATAACCTGCCGTCTTCAATTCATTGGCAGGGATGGCTAGCTATATTTACTTCTATCCTGTATCTTGGAACAGGCTACTATCTTTGCGTTTCTGTTGTGGAGAAAGACTATAATCTATCTACTACTAAAAATATTGAGCCTATAACAGTCGCTATGATTGCAGATTCTCATATTGGCACCACCTTTGATGGCGATGGCTTTGCCAAACACTTAAAGACTATAGAGAATCAAAATCCGGATATTTTTTTAATAGCTGGAGATTTTGTAGATGATGGCACAAAAAGGCTTGATATGGAAAAAGCTTGCAAGGCTTTAGGTGAAATGAACCTTAAATACGGAGTCTGGTATTCCTATGGCAATCACGATGAAGGCTATTTTAATCATAGAGATTTTTCCGCAGAAGATTTAGAAAAAAGTCTATTAGAAAATGGAATTCACATATTAGCAGACCAGTATGAGCTTATAGATAATAACTTTTATCTTGTTGGAAGGTTAGATAAAAATCTTAATGGAGATATCAGAAAGACAATTGCTGATTTACTTCTAGACATCCCCGATGATAAATACATAATTGTTATGGATCATGAACCAAATGATTATAATGCAGAATCCAACTCTAAAGCAGATTTAGTTGTCTCGGGACATACTCATGGAGGCCAGATGATTCCAATACGTCATATTGGAGTGCTTGTTGGTGCCAATGATTTCACCTACGGATATACGAATATTAACAATACTGATTTTATCGTTACCTCTGGTATATCGGATTGGGCTCTAAAATTTAAGACTGGTGTTAGGTCTGAATACGTAATAATAAATATAAAATAAGAGATGGGAATATTTTTCCCATCTCTTTTACATGTCATCCTAGACCTACTAAAATAGATTGATAAACTATCTTTGTACTACATTAAAAGAATTAAGACTATAGGCTTCTATATTATCAATGCTTCCGTCTATAGTAATTGAATTCTTGGCATCCTTAGGCTTAAAACATTTTGTAGTGAAGGTATAAAGACCATCATTAATAAAGATTTCTATACTACATGTATCTACATAAATCTTCATGTTTTCTATTTTCTCACCGTCAGCTAACTTAAGCTTTCTGCTAGTTCTATTGCTTCCTAGCATCTCATCACTAAATGAGAATACCAAGTCATTTGTAAGCTTATTGTATTGAACATCAAAACCTTTGTTAAACTGAATAGAAAAGTCGTCCAGTCCAAACTCTGATAGATTTAATTCATATGAATCAATGTCAGCAATGTTTTTGATATCAATTTTTTCTTCTCTTAAATCCATGATTTCAGCAATTGGCTGCTGAAGCAATTTCCCAGAATTGCTATCATAGACTAATTCCCTTGGCAATGACAACATATGCTGCCATCCATCTTTTATTGAAATATCATGACCATATTCCGCATCAGGCATACCCATCCAGGCAATTAGGATGGTTCTTTTCTTTTCGTCTACATATGTCTGTGGAGCGTAAAAATCAAAACCATAATCCCATTCTGTAAATTCGCCTAAGCCCTTGCCATCAGCCAATAAATCCTTTTTTGCATTAAAATAACCAGCCTGGTAGATATTTTGGAAAGAATACTCTTTCGCCTCCAAACCCTGAGGAGATACTGACAAGAACTGTTTGCCATCTACATAAAATAAGTCAGGACATTCCCACATATAACCAAATTTTTCAAACTCTATAAAATGACTAAATTTCCAATTAATCTTATCCTTGGATTTAAATAAAATAACGCATCCTTCATCACTCTTTTTTCTTGCCCCAAGAGTCATGTAGTAATAGTCATCCTGATACCAAACCTTAGGGTCTCGAACATGAAGAGTAAGATTATCTGGATAATCCTCACTTCTCAGTAATACTCTTTTTTCGCTAGCATCTATTCCGTCCTCGCTAGTTACTAAAATTGTATTACTCTCTCTTCCTTCAAGGATATAGTCATAATCTCCTGGATGCTTAACGTTACCTGTGTAATAAATATACATTTTATTATCTTCCACGTAAGCGCATCCTGAATAAACACCACTTGCGTCCTCTGGCATATCAGGCTTCATAAATACTCCAGAGAATTCATAATTGATAAAATCCTTTGTAGAGAAATGTCCCCAGTCCTTTTCACCGCCCTTAGGCTCATCTGGTGAATACTGGAAAAATATATGATGTACGCCATCAAGCTGGCAAAGACCATTAGGGTCATTAAGCCAGCCTGATATAGGAAAAAGATGAAATCTAGGAGTTAAATATTTTTTATCTTTTATACTCATCTAATAAACACCTTTTATTTTGTTACTGTTAAAACCTTTTCACTGAAATCAGTGTTACCTGTCTTGATTGTACTAACCTCAGCAAACTTCTGTGTGTTAGAAACAATAACTGGTGTAACAAGTGGGTAACCAGCCTTTGTAATAGCATCCATATCAAATGTTACAAGAGTCTGTCCACAAGCAACCTTGTCACCCTGAGCAACGTGTGCTTTAAAGTGTTCTCCATTTAATTTAACGGTATCAAGACCGATGTGAATAAGAACCTCAATGCCATCATCACTTACAAGACCAATAGCATGCTTTGTATCATAAAGCATAGCAACAGTTCCATTGAAAGGAGCAACAACCTTACCCTCTGCTGGATTAATTGCAACGCCCTTTCCAAGTGCCTCGCTTGCGAATACCTTATCAGGAGCTTCTGTAAGAGGAATGATTTCACCCTTAAGAGGAGTATATACTGAATCTGCATCTACATTTACTTCAGACTTTGTCTCAACAACAACTGAAGGAGTCTTCTCCTCATCCTTATAAAAAATCCAAGATGCTGCAAATGCTACAACAGATGCAACTGCAAATGTAAGCAAATATCCTGGTAAACAATCAGTAACGATAAGAAGTCCAAATAAACCTGTGATACCGTTTGCTGTAGCATAAACACCCATGATAGATGCTACACAAGCACCTGCGGCACCACCAATCATACCAGCGATAAATGGCTTTCCGTAACGAATATTAACACCGAAGATAGCTGGCTCTGTGATACCCATGAAAGCTGAAAGTGAAGCTGGAAGGGCCATAGCCTTTGTCTTATTGTTTTTAGTCTTTAATGATACTGCAAGAGCAGCTGCACCCTGTGCTACATTAGCTGCTGTAGCGATAGGCATCCAGATATTCATACCATTATCAGAAAGCATCATCATCTCGATTGCATTGTACATGTGGTGAGCACCAGCAAGTACTGTTGGAGCATAAAAACCACCCATAAGGAATGCACCAACACCAAATGGAATAGTGATAAGTGCCTTAGCTCCTGAAAGAACCCATGTCTCAATCTGAGCAAAAATAGGTCCAACGAATGTCATAGCGATGAAACCTGCAATAAGTACTGAACAAAGTGGTGTTACAAAAAGATCAAACATTTCTGGAACAATCTTATGTAATTTCTTTTCGATAGTACACATTAACCAAACAGAAAGAATGATAGGAATAACGTGTCCCTGATAACCAACATTTGCAATGTTCCAAGCACCAAACCAAGACCAAAGTGTAGTTGTCTCAGCACCGCTTGCTACTGTCCAAGCATTAACAAGACTAGGATGAATCATAATCATACCAATTACTGCGCCAAGATAGATATTTCCACCAAAAATCTTAGCTGCTGAAATAGCTATAAGGATTGGTAAGAATGTAAGTGCAGTATTTGAGAACATATTTACAAGATTATAGAAATATGAATCTGCCATTGATGGCCAAATCTGCACAAGGCCACCAAGTAAACCGTTTAAAAGTCCAGTTGCAACAATAGCTGGAATAATTGGGATAAAGATATCGCCAAGAGTCTTGATAGCTCGCTTCCACCATGGTGCCTTGCTTGCAGCAACCTGCTTAAGCTCTTCCTTTGTAGATGCCTCGATACCGGCTATATCAATAAACTCGTCATATACCTTATTAACTGTACCTGTACCGATGATAAGCTGAAGCTGACCTGATGCATCAAATACACCCTTAACTCCATCTATCTCCTCTAATGCTGGTACATTAACCTTGCTGTTGTCAGCAATTACTAATCTAAGTCTAGTTGCACAATGTGCAGCTGAGATTAAATTATCTTTTCCGCCAATCTGTTCGTAGATCTGGCTTGCACACGATCTGTAATCCATGTTTTTCCCTTTCTGTTTTTCCTTTAATGAATATACGATAAAATCGATTAATATCACTTATGAAATCGATTTCACATCTTGGTGACATTATATAACTAGTAAGGCAAAATTCCTATTAGTAATGTGTGATAACGATTTCATATATTTTTTATATGTTTTTCACAAAATAATCTATAAAAGCCTAATTATCCTTACAAAAATTGATTTAGACCTGTCTAACAAATATAATATTAGTGAAAACGATTTCAATAATATTTTAGGAGAAACCCATGAATATTAATCAAATAGCAAAACTTGCAGGCGTATCCCCAGCAACAGTTTCCAGATACCTAAACAATGGATACCTAAGTGAGGAAAAGCGCCAGGCAATCGCTAAAGTAATAGATGAGACTGGATATATTCCATCTACCCAGGCTCAAACTCTCAGAACCAAGAAAACCAAGATTATCGGGGTTATTATCCCTAAGATTGATTCGGATTCCATTTCACAGGTTGTGGCTGGTATTGGCGAGGTCCTTAATGAAAAGGGCTATAAAATGCTTTTGGCCAACACAGATAACCATGATGAAAAAGAAATAGAATTTATTAATACATTCAAACAGAACATTGTTGATGGCATCATCCTCCTTGGAACTACACTTACACCTAAGCATAAAAAAGCCCTAAAAGACCTTACAATCCCATATGTAGTCTTAGGACAACAGACTGATATTTCCACCTGTATATTCCATGATGATTACACAGCAGCATACGAATTAGCAGATTACATCATAAATAAAGGTCATAAAAATATTGGCTACATTGGTGTTACTGAAAAAGATATTGCTGTAGGTGTAAATAGAAGGAAAGGCTTTCTTGATGCCCTGGAAAAACACAATATCAAGCTTCCTGCCAAGCTCATCAAGACCGGCTCATTCTACATGGATAATGGCTATGAAAATGCTAAGGCTCTACTTTGCCAGAATAAAAATATTGATGCTATTTTGTGCGCTACAGATACTATAGCTTTAGGGGCTATCAAATACCTAAACGAAAATAAAATAAAGATTCCTGGCGAAATTGCTGTTGCCGGCTTTGGGGAAAGCAAGCCATCTTCCATCCTTTCTCCTAGCCTTACTACTGTGCATTTTTATTACAGAGAATGCGGAATTGAAGGTGCCACCTTCTTACTAAATAAAATAAACAAACCTGATATTCCTGATAAAGCTATGAAATTAGGCTTTGAAATAATAGAAAATCAATCTGTTTAACAAGTAATTACATATTTAAAGAAAATAAAAAAAGGTAACCAACTTGATGACGTTAGTTACCTTTTTTCTTACCATTCCATATCTGAAGTTTCGTCCTTCTTTGAACGAGTCATAAGCTCGTATACTGCATCACCTGCAGCCATTCCGTCAAATAAAACCGCATTAACAACATCAACGATTGGCATTTCTATATTATATTTTTCAGCAAGCTTCTTTGCTGCCTTTGCAGAATATACACCTTCTACAACCATGGCTACCTTTTCCATGGCATCATCTTTTGACATGCCCTGTCCAATATAAAAGCCTGCCATTCTATTTCGAGAATGCATTGATGAGCAAGTTACAATAAGATCACCAACACCAGTAAGACCAGCAAGTGTCTCGGCTTGACCACCCATAGCTACAGCAAGTGCGGATATCTCCTTGATACCACGTGTAATAAGTGCTGCTTTTGCATTATCACCAAAGCCTAGTCCATCAGACATACCAGCAGCAAGTGCAATGACATTCTTAAGAGCTGCACCAACCTCGATACCCTTTACATCTGGTGAGGAATATACTCTAAAGTATTTATTCATGAAAAGATTCTGAACAAAAAGAGAAGTCTGTCTGTCAGTAGAGCCTGCAACAACAAGAGTAGGTTTAAAAACTACTACTTCCTCTGCATGGCTTGGGCCAGATAATACGCATATACGTTTTTCGCATCCTAAGACATCCTCTAAAATTTCTGTCTGAGTGTAAAGTGTCTCCTCTTCGATACCCTTTGTTACAGTAATAAATATCTGATTATCATTAACATATGGTTTGATTTTTTCAGCCGTCTCTCTGGTTGCCTTTGAAGGAACTGCCATAAGAACTACATCAGCTGTCTTTGCAGCATCCTCAATATCTGCTGTAAAAATCATAGATTCAGGAAGCTTTACTCCCTTAATCTTATCGCTGGTATGAGTGTCATTCATCTGGTCTACCTGAGACTGTCTATGCGACCAAACCTTTACCTCATGTCCATTCTTATTAAGCATAACAGCCAGGGCAATGCCCCAGCTGCCTGCACCTAAAACACTAATTCTAGCCATAAAATACCTCTAGTCTATCAAAGTCTTACGCTAGTTACGCAAACAAGCCTAAGTGTTATTTCACTCAACTAACATGTTTCGTTCAATAACCTTAGAGCTTGTTTACTACTAGCTTGTTATTTTCATTTTATGATGTAATACTCACGCTCTTGTCTCTGGATGAAAAGAGAACTTATTTTCATTTCCATTAATTAAACGCTTGATGTTGGCGTGGTGAAGCACGATTGCGAGACCTGAAACGAAGCAACAAATTACAAGTACTTCTACAAGCTCTGATCCTTTAAATGGTACTAATCCGAAATAAGCTCCAACAAGCATTTCAACTGCAAAGGATAAACATCCAATAATTGAGCCAAGTGATACGTAGCGTGTAAGTGCCACAAGAGCAATGAAAATACACGCTGGAATTGGAAGTCCCATAGGGAATAAGGCAATGATAAATCCGAGTGTAGAAGCTACACCCTTACCGCCCTTAAAATGCATGTAACAAGGAAAATCATGTCCTAAAACTGTACCAAGGCCTGCATAAACCATGTAGATGCTTACATCATCAAAAAATCTGTGATAAGTAAGCCAAACAACAAAACATGCAACTACACATTTAAAACAGTCCCAAAGTAAAGTAATAAGACCGGCAGGAACTCCAAGATTACGCATTGTGTTTGTAGACCCTACATTACCGCTGCCTACTTTTGTAAGATCAATGTGCTTTGACTTTCCAATAAAATACCCCATCAAAATCATGCCAAAGCAGTAACCAATTAATACAGCAATAATTCTCCCAATAATCATTATTCGTTTTCCTTTCTCTCTCTAATTATAAATTTCAGAGATGTTCCTTCGAAGCCAAATGCATCTCTGATTCGGTTCTCAAGGTATCGTACATATGAGAAGTGCATCAGGTACTTCTCATTTACGAAAATAACGAAAGTTGGTGGCTTAACAGCAACCTGAGTTGTATAGAAAATCTTAAGTCTCTTACCCTTATCTGTAGGTGGCTGCTGAAGAGCAACTGCCTCACTAACAATTTCATTAAGTACACCAGTGGCAATACGCATTGAATTGTTCTCAATAACAGCATCAATAGTCTCGTAAATCTTACCAAGACGCTGTCCGCTCTTTACAGAAATGAAAAGGATAGATGCATAAGGCATAAATGAAAGAATCTGACGAATCTTTGTCTCGTGCTCTTTCATGGTCTTATCATTCTTTTCAATGGCATCCCACTTGTTTACACAAATAATTATACCCTTTCCACGCTCATGAGCAATACCAGCAATCTTTGCATCCTGCTCTGTAACACCTTCTGTAGCATCAATCATAATAATAACAACATCAGCCTTTTCTACAGAAGCAACGGCACGAACAATGGAATATCTTTCAAGATCTTCTTTGATTTTGCTCTTACGACGAAGACCTGCTGTATCAATGAAAATATAATCCTTGTGATTGTAGCGAACTCTAGTATCCACAGCATCTCTTGTAGTACCTGCAATATCAGAAACAATAACTCGCTCCTCACCACAAAGCTTATTAATAAGTGATGACTTTCCTACGTTTGGCTTACCAATAACGGCAATCTTTGGAGTGTCATCTTCTTCCTCCTCGCCAGTCTGCTCAGGGAAGTATTCCACAACCTTATCAAGCATATCACCAAAACCAAGACGACTTGAAGCTGAAACTGGAACTGGATCACCAATTCCAAGATTATAGAACTCGTAAACATCAGCCATATCACGCTCAAAGCTATCTACTTTGTTTACAACAAGAATAACTGGCTTATGACTACGTCTAAGCATATCTGCAACCTTTGAATCACTATCCTGTAATCCCTGCTTAACGTCAACAAGGAAAATGATAACATCAGCTGTATCGATGGCAATCTGAGCCTGCTCACGCATCTGTGAAAGAATAATATCCTTTGAATCTGGCTCAATACCACCTGTATCAATCATGGTGAAATCATAGTTCAGCCATGAAACATCTGCATATATACGATCTCTTGTAACACCAGGAGTATCTTTTACAATAGATATTCTTTCTCCTGCAAGAGCATTAAATAAAGTAGATTTTCCAACATTTGGACGACCTACAATAGCTACTACTGGTCTTGACATATATTACCTCTTTTCTGAATTAACGTCCGATTATCGCGTAAACTAAATCACGCCCGTCTGATTGTACAATACGGGTCTTCACTTGTAAAGCTGACTCCAGCTCTGAAAGTGTTATATCATCAAGGAAAACCTCTTCCTGTGCACGAAGCATTGTGCATGATAAAAGAAGATTATCTCCTAAATCTCTGTCCTTAAGCTGTGCAATAAGATCCTGTCCTGTGATAAGACCTGAAACAGTAATTTCCTCTCCGAAGAAATCATTAGTGATAGGCACAACCTCTACTGAAACTTTATTAAACTTTTCAGTAATTATATCTCCAAGCTCCTGCATAAATGGTGCTGCAAGTTTTCCTGTGGCAATGGTAACCTTGCGACGCTTCATGAAGAATGGCTTCTTAATATCCTCTAAAGCATCTAATACTTCCTCCTTTAAAAGACGAAGCATTCCTACACCATTTTCCAGCTGAATAAAGCCATCATATCTGTCTGCCTCAGGAAGAGGACGACCTGCTAAAATGTACCATTCATCTGAAGCCTGAACGAAGTGGTTTCCCACCTTTTCCATGGCAATCTTCTGCCACTTTTCAATTTGGTCAATGACAGCTCCTGCTTCCTCAGCAGTGTAGGTTCTCAGTGGGAAAAGCCCATCTCTAAACTTTGTAATACCTACAGGAACAACCGACATTGAACTCATTACTGGTGCAAATTGAAGTAAATCTCCAATTGTTCTATCAAGCTCTGGCCCGTCATTCAATCCTGGACATGAAACTACCTGTGCATTCATAGGAATCTCAGCTTCATAAAGCTTTCTAATCTTATCCAGTATATCTCCGGCAAATCGATTATGTAAAAGCTTCATTCTAAGCTCTGGATTTGTGGCATGAACAGAAATATTAATAGGTCCAAGCTTATATGCAATAATTCTATCCAAATCAGCCATCTTCATGTTTGTAAGAGTGACATAGTTACCCTGTAAGAATGATAGACGAGTGTCATCATCCTTAAAATAAAGAGTTTCTCTCATACCAGGTGGCATCTGATCAATAAAGCAGAATGCACACTTATTAGAGCAGGATTTATAATCATCCATAAGACCGTTACAGAAAATGACGCCAAGGTCCTCGCCTTCTTCCTTCTTCACGATAACAACACCTGTGCTGCCATCTTCATGAAGAAGCTCCACAGTGATATCTGCATCATCAGAATAATAATGATAATCAAAGATATCTACCAGCTCTACATTATTTATTTTTGTAATAATATCTCCAGGTACAAGCCCAGCTAAATGTGCTGGTGAGCCTTCCATTACCTGTTTAATTTTATGACTTGAATTTAACATATTGGTATATACTCAAATGCATTTTTATAATGCGTTAAATGTCCTTCCTCAATTGCTACTACATCAAACCTGACACTTGTATTTCCACTCACTCTATGTTGCATCATATAAACGTCAGCACATCGTGAGATTTTTCTCATTTTATTGAAGTTTACAGCTTCGGCGGCAGAGCCAGCCCTTTTGTTTTTGCGATATTTCACTTCTACAAAAACAAGATATTCTCCATCCTTTGCGACAATATCTATCTCGCCCATTTTACAGTAATAATTCTGTTCCAGAAGCCACATACCATTGCGTTTTAGATAATCTGCAGCAAGGCCTTCGAAATCATTTCCCTGTCTTCTATTATTCATATATCTTTATCTTCCAAGCTTAGCTTTAAGCTTTTCCATGTCGTTTACAAAGACTAAAATCTCCGCAACAACCTCATACAACTCCGGAGGAATGGCATCACCAATGTTTAACTTACTCAAAGTCTGAGCAAGCTCGTTGTCCTGATAAAAAGGAACATCTGCCTTTTTAGCCTCCTCGATAATCTGCTCTGCCACATATCCCTTACCGGAAGCAAGGATTTTAGGCGCAGCATCTCCAGCTTCATAGGAAAGTGCAACCGCTGTTTTATTTTTGTCGAATGTTTTTTCCTTTTCTCCAGCCATAATAAGTCCTCACGATTATTATGCTCTCATATCAAAGCTGTATCTATGAACTATACCATCTTTATTTGTATTTTCTGTTTCTATTGGAGGTGCTCCTAAGAAATCCTCCACAAAGCTTGTCTTTGGCTGACCACAAGTCATCTCTGAGGTACATGTAAAGCCTTTTGCGGCAAGCCTTTCAGTTAGAATATCAATATTGTCCTCTATAAGCTTTAACGCAGACTCATCAGCAAGATTCCATTTACAACCTACCTTCATCTCTTTTAAAGCTATGAAAACGTCTGTAGGCCCTAAATACTCCATATCAAAGTGAAGAAATGCTGTGATTTCCTCACCTTCTTCATAACTGCTTTTTTTGTTCTGACGAACATATAACATGCTATCTGTATTTTGATTGTACATTTTCAGAGGAATCTGCACAAAGTTATACATTTCATTAGCATTATTCATGAAATTGATATTCTGTTTTATTTCTGTAGTCTGATTCTTAATAGTCTCAGCAGCTTTATTGTTAAAGCTGGACATAAGCTTTTCTAATGCTTCTGTCTGCTTAAGAACTCTCTCATATAACTTTGATAGCTGACCTGCCTTGGTTACATCCTTTGGCTCCATAGTGAAACTGTCAGCAATTAGATTTTTGAGTAGCCCCTTATAAAGCGGAGCCTTTATTATATCATTTAATGTCTCTTTTGGAATATCTGGATGCTCATTTAAATAATCCGATATTTCGCGAAAGACCTCTTTTATATTGGCATCTGCCTTTAATGTGCCGTCCTCTCCGAAAATCTCAAGATTATCCTTAGGAAAATCAGGCATAGTGCTTAGTATTGTATTAAAGGAAGCAATCTGTTTTTCACCGGCAAAACTATTTAGCGTCTGTGTACCAATATTCTCCTGTATAACAGCATTTTTTGTCTGCTCTGCTACAACCTGAGCTTGTTGCTGAGTATTTGCTTCTTTGGCAATTTCAGCGCCTTCAGCAGCCTGCTCATCAGCCACAACTTCAGCAATAACCTGTCCCTGAAGCTGATTTAAGTTTTCTGTCACTACAGAATTCTGCTGTGCACCAATCACTTGAGGATTTATACCTTCATTTCCACTGTTGCTGAAATTCTGTACCTGCATGGCTTCCTGATTTGTTTGCTGTACAGCCTGTTCTTCACTAAACTGCCCCTGGGTTGCTATGCTTGGTGTAGATGCTTCTTCAGCACCATCAATAAATATATCTCTTAACTGGTTGTTTAAACTGATAACGTCACTGGTAGAGACCTCGTCAGAAGTCATCAATTCAGGAAGCATATCAGAAATTATATCAAAATTATTAGCTAGAGCAGCTTTATCATTGGCATAGTTTTGGAACATGGAAATATTCTCAGGCGTAAGTTCAAGCCCATATTTTGCCATGGTGACAAGGGTCTGAGGTTCCACCTGAGGATTATTAAGCATAGCTCTATTCATAACTGTCAAATTTTCAGGATTAATTGAAAGGGAATTCTGCATCAAAGAATTGACCATATTTATGGTCCTTTCATTAACAGAAATATTCGCCATATCAAGAGCCTTAAGAAGTGTGGGATTAGCATCAAGGCTATTCAAAGAAACGGGACGAATTTGAACTAAATTTCCGTCGTTACTCTTTACCTGAAAGAAAACAGACTGACCGGGCACAAGACTAACGCCAGAATCCAGACGTGCAGTCATAGTTTGACCATTGGCAAGCCCAATAGTAACCTTGCCATTATCAACAGAATTGACAGAGCCTTCGAAAATCTCTCCCTCCTTTAGGTTGTCTGTAACAGAACCTGTAAGAGACTGACTCTGGCTCATCTTTGTGGTATCGGCAGCGTTAATATTGTAGCCGTTACCATATGGATTAAGCCCAGTATTGATGTTCATAACTCACCCCTGCAAACTTAAACAAAGTTTCCGATAAAAGATCTTCTATGTATAGGACATGGACCATATTTTTTCAAAGCTTCAATATGCTCTGCTGAACCATATCCCTTGTTATTTGCAAAATGATATTCAGGATAAATACTATCGTACTCAACCATCATTCTATCTCTGGTAACCTTAGCAATAATGCTGGCAGCACCGATAGAAATTGATTTAGCATCACCTTTGATAATAGGAACCTGTGGTATTTTTACCTGTGGTATTGTTACCGCATCATTAAGAAGCATTTGAGGTTCAACCTTGCTTTCTTCAATGGCCTGTCTCATTGCTTCGTAAGTAGCCTGAAGAATATTGATTTCATCAATTCGAGCTTCTGATGCAGCACCTATACTAACGGAAACTGCCTTTTCCATAATCTCTTCGTAAAGCTCTTCACGTTTTGCAGCAGAAAGCTTTTTCGAATCATTGATGTAAAGTATGTCACAGTCCTTAGGTAAAATAACGCAAGCAGTAACAACAGGACCTGCAAGAGGACCTCTTCCAACTTCATCTATACCACCGATGAAATCATACTGCTCCCAATATTTGTATTCGAATTCTTTAAGACGTTCGATACGCTCCTTTTCGAGACGTAACTTTTCCATCTTTTTTTGAGCCTGACCAATAATCTTAGAAACGCCAGGTCTTCCATCATTGATATATTCCTGAATAAAATCAGGAAGAATATCAATATCCGCCGCTTTGAATTCCTTTTGAATATCAGTAATCTTCTTTTCGCTCATGATTATTCAATATTGTCTACAAGACCAAAGTCTTTAAAAGGATAAACCCTAAGCCAAGCCTTGCCAACAATATCATCTCCCTTTATATTTCCAACAGCTTCAAATCTTGAATCTGTACTGTTGTTACGATTATCACCAAGAACGAAATACTCATCTGGTCCAAGGAGAATATCTGTATTTGCTAAACCAGCATTTAAGATAGTCTCAGTACCATAGCTTTCCTCAAGGAGCTCATCATTTATATAGATATTTCCAGAACCATCAATATAAACCCATTCTCCTGGGAGACCTATAACTCTTTTGATATAGTATGTATCCTCCTCGTACTTATATGGGAATACAACCACATCAAAACGCTCTGGATCATGAATTCTGTAGCTAATTTTATCTACAATAAGATTGTCGCCATCTGTAAGTGTATCTTCCATAGAAGAACCACTAACAACGGTTCTCTGACCGATAAACTGTGTAATCAAAAATACAACTAAAAAACAAACCAGTACGTTTATAATTACGCTGAGTATCTCTCTAACAATAACACCCTTTGTAATAGGCTCTTCTTCCTCTTCAAAAACTTCACCTTTGCTTCTTGAAGGTTTTGTCTCAGAAGGAGAGTTATCTACATTACGTCTAGCTCTTTCAATATCCTTTTTAATCTGTTCTTCTTCGTTAAAGTTAATTACGTTGTTCATTTTTACGGCCTTTCAAGTGATATATTTCCTAAGCTTCCATTTCTGAATTCGTCAATCAATACTGCTGCTGCTTTGTCAAAATCAAGCTCCGAACCCTTCTTTACAAAGTTTCTTTTTGCAGCAATTTCAGAGATGATTTCATGATTAACAGCATCCTCATTAATCTCATAGCGCTTGTTAAGTATTCCTGGATAATTCTCCTTAAGGAAATCTGCAAGCTCTAAAGAAAGCTCTCTAGTCTCAATTATTGCATCGTTAATAGAACCAATAAATGCTAAGTGAAGTCCAACTGTATTATCTTCGAACTTTGGCCAAAGAATACCTGGAGTATCCAAAAGCTCTACTGATTTATTAAGCTTAATCCATTGTTTACCCTTTGTAACACCTGGCTTGTTTCCAGTTTTAGCAACTGCTCTTCCGGCAAAGGAATTGATAAATGTAGACTTTCCTACATTTGGAATACCAACTACCATGGCTCTTACAGGTCTATTCTTAATACCACGTTTTCTGTCTCTCTCAAATTTAGCTGCGCAAACTTCATCTAATGTAGCTTGCACACCCTTCATGTTTTTTCTGTCACGGGAATCAAGCTCTACGCAGTAGAATCCCTGTGCTTTAAAGTATTCTTTCCATTTTTGATTGACGCTCTTGTCTGCTAAATCAGATTTATTCAAAAGAATAAGTCTAAGCTTTCCGTTTGCAAGGCCGTTAATATCGGGATTACGGCTGGAAACTGGACAACGAGCATCAATAACCTCTATTACTAAATCTATAAGTTTAATATCTTCCTGCATCTGACGCTTTGCTTTCGTCATATGCCCTGGATACCATTGAAATTCCATAAATCACCTCTAGAATGGATATTTCATCCATACCCTTCCTAAAATATCTTCACTGGCAACAAAGCCCACACTTTCGTATCTTGAATCCTCGGAAGAATTACGGTTGTCTCCAAGAACAAAATACTGATCCTCCATAAGAGTAATTGGTGCAGCAGCAATACCAGGATTCTCAATTCGCTCTACTTCAAGATTTTCTTTGTAAAGCTCATCATTTATATAAATACGGCCATTATTAATGTATATAGTGTCTCCAGGAGTTGCGATTACTCTTTTTACACTATAACTGGCGTTTACATTAGATTTTGGCTTGAATGCAATGACATCTGATTGCTGAGGCTTAGAAAACTTGTAAGCAATAGTATTTACAAGTAATATATCGGATGTTTGGTAGGTAGGTTCCATAGATGCATTAGCACATTCTACCTGTTTTCCGAAAGAAATTACCACGCCATAAGCTAAGGCAATAACAAGAGCCAATTCCAAAGCAAAGATTAGAATATATCTAACCTTATCAAAATCTATCTTTCTACGTCTTCTCCTAAAGTTAAGACCGTCTTTTTTCTTAAATAATCTACCTTTTAAAAATCCTTTATCTGATGAAAACATACAATATCCCTTTTTAATCTTTAGTATAAATATACCGCACTTTGAGTATAATTTCCATTAAAAGTCCTTAAAAGTAAAAGAACAGCCACATTTAGTGACTGTTCCATGGATTTCGAGATTAGATTCTCTCCTTAACCTTTGCCTTCTTACCTGTAAGATCTCTGAGGTAGTAAAGCTTAGCTCTACGAACCTTACCCTTACGAACTACTTCGATCTTCTCAACGTTAGGGCTGTGAAGTGGCCAAGTCTTCTCTACACCAACACCGTTTGATGACTTACGAACTGTGAATGTCTCACGGTTGCTGCCGCCCTGTCTCTTAATAACTGTACCCTCGAAAACCTGTGTACGAGTACGGTTACCCTCAACGATACGACCGTAAACCTTAACTGTGTCTCCAACCTGGAACTCAGGAAGCTCTGCCTTAAGCTCAGCAGCTTCGATGTTTCTAATAATCTCGTTTGCGTTCATTTTATTTCCTCCTAAACTCGCGACGTTCTTGAAATGCCCTATTGCATATCAGAGGACCATCTCTTCTTTTAGCAACTCTAGTATAATAACACGGATTGTGCTATTTATCAACATTAGATTCTAAATATTTCTCATATAAATCTGGACGTCTTTCTTTAGTTCTAAGGATTGACTGCTCTTTTCTCCAGGCATCTACCTTTGCATGGTCACCAGAAAGTAAAATTGGTGGAACCTTTCTATCATTCCATGTCTCTGGGCGGGAATACTGAGGATATTCCAATAAGTTGTTCTCTAATGATTCATCCTCTCCTGACTCAGAATTTGTAAGAACACCTGGTACCATACGAGATATTGCATCTATCATTACAAGGGATGGAAGCTCACCACCTGTAAGTACATAATCGCCAATTGAATAGTACTCATCTACTATTTCCTCTAATACACGCTCATCAATGCCTTCATAGTGGCCACATAATAAGCAAATATCTTCTTTGAGCGCAAGCTCTTTAGCGTTCTGCTGCTTAAAAAGCTGCCCCTGGGGAGTAAGGTAAATACAATGAACCTTATGACCTGCCTTCTCACAGATAGCCTTATAGGCATCATAAATAGGCTGAGCCTGCATAACCATGCCTGCACCACCGCCATAAGGATAATCATCTACTTTTTTATGCTTATCAAGAGTGTAATCTCGAATGTTAACTGCCTCAAAAGATATTGCACCAGCATTCTTGGCACGACCTAAAATACTGGTATTCAAGGCATCCTCTATCATTTCTGGGAAAAGGGTTAAAATATAATACTTCATGCTAATCCATCAATCCCTTCAATAAATGTATATCTACTCGACGTGCATCCACATCTACCTTCAAGATACAGTCCTTGATAGCGGGAAGAAGAACATTTCCTCCATTTACAAGCTCAATGTCATAGACATCATTAGCACCTGTCTCCATTACGTCAGATATCTCACCAAACTTCTCATCAGGATTTTCATCTGTATATACCTCACAGCCAATTAAATCTGCGATGAAATATTCATCCTTTTTAAGAGCTACACGATTTTCCTTTGTGACGTAAAGACCCTTGCCCTTATATTTTTCGATATCATTGATATTATCAATTCCCTTAAACTTAAGAATAACAAGATTCTTCTGTGGACGGGCGTTTTCTACTTCAAGCTCTATATAGCCATCTTTGCCGCCATCTAACAAAAGATGCTTCATACCCTTAAAACGGGAAATATCATCTGTAAGAGGAAATACCTTTACCTCTCCTTTAATACCATGAGTCTGTGTAATTGAACCAACCTGAAATAATTCTTCCAAATATGCCTCCTAATTAGTAAAAATCTTAATTAAAAAATATAAAAGTGCTACCACGATAATAACACCTGCTTCAATATAAGTCCATTTTCGCTTTTTGTAATACTTTTCTACAGCAATATCCAATTCAGATTTTGCTCCCTCAGGAATTATACATTCCGTAAGGTATTTTTCAAGCCCAACACTAGTAAGAATTTCAACTGCAAAATCCCAATCTGCAGCAGGAACAAGTAATACACTACTCTTGTGAACAAGATTTTCATTAGCTAAATAAAAGCGATTTTTTAAATCCTGCACATAGACTTCAAGTCCCTCATTGCTGAGAGACTTGAAAGCATGCTGTAATACTTCTGATGAATCAGAAGATATAATCGTTCTTAAATATCCAAAATCATTCATAATTATTTATCATCATATAAGTGACATCTTACAACATGTCCGTTACCCATATCCTTTGGCTCTGGAGCAACTTCCTTACAAATGCCCATGCACTCTGAACATCTTGTATGGAACTTACATCCCTTAGGAGGATTAGCAGGGGATGGAATATCTCCTTCAAGAATTACTCTATCCTTCTTAAGGTCTGGGTCAGGCATTGGGATAGCTGAGAAAAGTGCCTTTGTATAAGGATGAAGAGGATTTGCAAAAATATCCTCTGTCTTACCTGTCTCAACAAGTCCGCCAAGGTACATAACACCAACTGTATCAGAGATATGCTCTACAACAGAAAGGTCATGTGAAATGAATAAGTATGTAAGGCCTCTATCCTTCTGAAGCTTTCTAAGAAGGTTAATTACCTGCGCCTGAATAGAAACATCAAGAGCAGATACTGGCTCATCACATACGATAAAATCAGGATTAAGCGCAAGTGCACGAGCGATACATACACGCTGTCTCTGTCCACCTGAGAACTCATGAGGATATCTATCCTTATGGTGCTCCTGAAGACCGCACTCCTTCATAATCTTTGAAATGTACTCATCATATTCAGCAGCTGGAACAAGACCATGCTCTCTAACTGCCTCGCCAATAATCTCACCGATTGGAAGACGTGGTGAAAGTGATGAATAAGGATCCTGGAAAACAATCTGCATCTTTGTACGGAGTTCTCTAAGTTCCTTTTTGCTCTTAGCATTTACATCCTCGCCATTGAAGATAACCTCACCGTCAGTCTTCTCTAAAAGACGAAGGATTGTACGACCTGTAGTAGATTTACCACAACCAGACTCACCTACGAGACCCATTGTAGTACCTCTTTCGATTTTAAATGAAACGTCATCTACAGCCTTAACGTTTCCTGTTACACCACCAAAGAAGCCACCCTTTATAGGGAAGTATTTCTTAAGGTGATTGACTTCCAAGATATAATCTTTCTCGTTACTCATGTCTCTCACCCTCCTCTTTGCATCTGTAACATCTTACCATATGTGTATCTGAGATGTAGTACTCCTCTGGGAACTCACCATTACAGCACTCCATACACATATCACATCTATCTTTGAAATAACAATAATCTGGCATGTTAACTGGGTTTGGAACAGAACCTGGGATTGAGTAAAGCTCATCTACCTTCTGTCCAACAACTGGCTTAGATTTCATAAGACCAATTGTATAAGGATGACGTGGGTCTTTGAAGATTTCTCTTGCTGTACCCTTTTCAACTACACGACCAGCATACATAACAACAACATAATCAGCCATCTCAGCTACAACACCAAGATCGTGAGTGATGAGCATGATTGAGCTGTTGATTCTGTCCTTAAGATCACGAAGAAGGTCAAGAATCTGAGCCTGAATTGTAACATCAAGAGCTGTTGTAGGCTCGTCAGCTACGATAAGCTTTGGCTCGCAGGCAAGTGCCATAGCGATACAAATACGCTGTCTCATACCACCTGAAAGCTCGTGTGGATACATGCTATAAACGCCTTCCTTGTTGGCGATACCAACCATACCAAGCATCTCGATTGTACGAGCCTTAACCTGCTCATCTGTCATCTCTGGACGGTGAAGCTTGATAACCTCATCGATCTGAGCGCCAACTCTGAATACAGGATTAAGTGCTGTCATTGGCTCCTGGAAAATCATAGCCATCTTGTTTCCACGAAGCTCCTGCATCTTAGAAGCTGGAGCATTTACAACGTTAACACATTCATCACCTGAGTTGAAACGAATCTCACCTGAAACTGTCTGCCCCTGTGGACGCTGTACAAGCTGAAGCATAGAAAGTGATGTAACTGACTTACCACAGCCTGACTCACCTACGATACCAACAGTCTTACCCTGTGGTACGTTAAATGAAACACCATCTACAGCCTTTACTGTTCCGATATCTGTAAAAAAGTATGTATGAACATCATCAAACTCAACGCAGTTCTCTGGGTTCTTCATCTTTGTAATATATTCCTCTTCTGGAATATGCTTTCTATTTCTCTTAGCCTCGAATTCCTTTGTAATCTTTCGATTCTCTTTTGAAATCTTACGGGATTCCTTGGCTGATATATAATTTACATTTTTCTTTGCCATGTTATCACCTCTATTATCTCTTCATCTTTGGATCGAAAGCATCACGAAGGCCGTCACCAATAAAGTTAAATGCAAGTACTGTAAGGAGAATAAGAATACCAGCTGGAATCCATACGAATAAGTAGTTTGTCATAACGTAAGAATCGTTAACTGCATTGATAATATTTCCCCAAGAAGCTGCTGGGTACTTAACACCAAGTCCAAGGAATGAAAGTGTTGACTCAGCAAGGATAACTGAACCGATATCCATTGAAGCAAATACTACAAGCTGTGGAATTACATTAGGAATAAGGTGCTTGAACACACGTCTCTTAATGCTGATACCACAAGCCTCGCAAGCTGTCATAAATTCCTGTTCACGAAGAGATAAAATCTGACCTCTAATGATACGGGCAATACCTACCCATCCGATGAGACCCATAAGGATACACAGGTAGAAAATACGCACACCAGCTCCTACCTTGTAGAAGTCCATGATTGAACCGATGATAAGGTAAAGTGGCATTGAAGGTACACAGTAAATGATATCTACAAGTCTCATAAGAAGTGTATCTACCCAACCTCCAAAGTAACCAGCGAAGCCACCTACGATAATACCAAGGAAAAGCTCGATTGCAACTACTACGAAACCGATAAGAAGAGAAATACGACCACCATACATAAGACGAGCAAGAAGGTCCATTCCGTTTGCATCAGTACCAACCCAATGCTTTGAAGAAGGACGTTCAAACTGATTAATAACGCTTGTATTCTTATATTTAGTAATCTCATACTGACCATTTGTATTTGCTACCTGATATTCCTCATCATTAAAATCAAATGATTCAGCATTATCAGTGATTGCTTTAACAACTGCCTCTCTGAAATCAATAGTAATAGAAACACCATTTTCTACAGCATTAATACTGTATGATGTTACATAGGCTACATCTTCGCCTGAAGCATTTCTAACCATTGTACCAGAGCCATGCTCCTCTACTGTGTATGACTCACCGTTATAGTCAAAGCTTGTTTCGTCATTAGCTCTTGCAGCAACCATAGCAGCTGTAAGACCAGACTCTACTAAGCCACCTTCTGGAGCATAAGCCTGAAGCTTGCATACGTAAGCAAGGCTCTCGCTTCCATCAGCACTGGCAATTTCAAATATATCATTATTTAACTCATTAAGAGCAAATGTAGAACCATCACGAGTCTCGATTGTAGGCTCTTTTTTAACAAGTGCACGGATAAGTTTTGAGCTGATATCCTTTGGAAGCTCAACACCGTCATTTGCAAAAACCTGGTACTCTGAAATTTCTGTAGCACCAGCATAATCCTTTTTCATCTCCTCAGATGTGTAGAAAACCTCACTCTGAGAATAAGGAACAACAACACCACCTAAAAAGGCAAATAAAAACATACAAATAATAATAACAAGACCTGTAATTGCAAGCTTGTTTCTAAAGAAACGCTTTGCAACCATCATTCCAGGAGAAAGTACCTGAACGCGGTTAGCATCATCAAGCGCAAGCTCTTCGCTATTATTTACATTCTTTTCTTCACTCACGTTACTTTCCTCCTTAATTAACTCTTACTCGTGGGTCAACTACTGCATAAAGAATATCTGCAATAAGGTTACCCAAAAGAATAAGCATTGCAAAGAATAACATATAGAACATTACAAAAGGAATATCACCCTGAATAATGCACTGATATGATGTATATCCAATTCCTGGAATCTGGAACAATGTCTCAGTAATCATAGCACCACCAAAAAGACCAGGCAAAGTTCCACCAAGCAAGGTGATAATTGGAATAAGAATGTTTCTAAATGCGTGGTAATTTACTACTCTGCTTTCAGGAAGACCCTTTGCACGAGCTGTACGAATATAATCTGCATTAAGTACCTCAAGCATATTTGTACGTGTGTAACGCATCAATGAACCAACGCTAACAATAGTAAGTGTAATTGCAGGAAGCACAAGATGATATGCCATATCAAGAATCTTTCCACCGGTAGAAAGGTTCATGTAATTTCGACCTACAATACCATATAAATCAAAAATATTAAGCTTTACAGCAAAAATCCACTTAAGAACAGTTGCAAAGAAAAAGCTTGGAAGTGAAATACCGATAAGAGCAAATACTGTAATGGCATAGTCTGCACCAGAATACTGCTTTCTTGCTGCAATAACACCAAGAGGAATTGCTATACAAATCTCAAGGATAAATGAAGCAAGTGAAAGTGCAAATGAATACCAAATTACACTAGAAAACTTCTCAAGTACTGGCATGTTGAAGTACCAGCTATCACCAAAATCACGCTGAGTAATAAGCTTAACAAACCATTTAAGATATCCCTGTACAATACCTACGTCCAAACCATAGGCTGCGTTTAATTGATCGAGCCACTCCTGATAGCTCTTTGCTCCTGGCTTCTGTGAAAGAGCCATAGCTTTCTGTTCTACGAAAGATGTAGGCATGCATCTCATGATTGCATAGATAATCATCGATACGAAGAACAAGATAACGATTGATAATAATAATCGTCTGATCACAAATTTCTTCATGACACTAAAATTCCTTTCTTATTATTCCCCTTTATTTCATAAATAAAGATATTTTATGGTGAGACAAATAAAGGACTAATGCCCTTTACCAAATTCAATAACTCATCCCATCATAAAATACCTTTATTATTTGAGTTTATTAAAGGTAGTTTTAATCAAAAAATTAAGCAAAATATTTCCTAGGGCTATTATACACAAGCCCTAGGAAATAAAGAATACTTAAATTACTTCATCTCAAGTGTAGCAAGATCATCCATCCAAATCCAGAATGGTGTTGGATCCTTTACAAGAGAATCAATATTAACTCTCTCTGATGAGTAAAGAACTGCATTCTGTCTCTGGTATGTAGGAATTTCTACTGCATAATCTACAATATAATCAAGACATTCCTTATAAACAGCCTTTCTGTAAGACTGATCATCGCTAGTTCTAGCATCTTCGATAAGAGCATCAAGCTCTGGCTCGTTTACCTCATAGTGAGTTGTACCACCCTTGCTGTGGTATACCTGATACATATCAGGATCTGGAGTAGCACCCCAAGCTGCACACCACATTTCTGCAGTCTTTGCATTAAGAGCATCCCAAAGAACTGAAGAATCTGAAAGATCGTTAATTACAAGTTCAAAACCAATCTTTGCAAGTGATTCCTTAGCACCTGTAAGAATTCCAAATGCTGGATGATCACCGTTTCCACCACCAGGAATCATAGCCTCGTATGAAAGCTTTGCACCAGCTGGAGCTGCTGTAAGCTTACCATCTGTAACTGTATAACCAGCTGCCTCGAAGTAACCAAGTGCTGCATTAAGAGCTGCCTCGTACTTCTCATCATCTGACATACCATCTGTATAAATTGGATCACCATTTACATCCTTAGAGAATGCAATTTCATAATCTGGGTCAGACTTCTGTGGAGCTGCCCAAGAAGAATTAGAGATAGGATACTGAATTACTTCAGCTGCATCTCCATAGTATGAATCAATAACTACATCACGGTATGCAGCAATAACTGTTGCGATA
Source organism: Pseudobutyrivibrio sp. 49 (assembly GCF_900100545.1). Classification (GTDB taxonomy): domain Bacteria; phylum Bacillota; class Clostridia; order Lachnospirales; family Lachnospiraceae; genus Pseudobutyrivibrio. Next base: position 522,193 of record NZ_FNDP01000001.1, on the reverse strand, counting down.
GCCTTACGAAGATTCTTAGATTCCTCTGAACCCTGATCATTACCAACCTTAACATTCTTTGCACACATACCGATGTAACCATAACCGAGGTTATCAGCAAGTGTAGCTGTAAGAACATCACCAGCAAGCTCTCCATTAGAGTTCTCACCAGCAATCTGCTCTGCTGCTGCCTTAGACATTGAAGGCTCAGCTAAATCGATTGTTCCCTGAAGTACACCAGGAATCTTATCAGCCTCCTGTGTCTCCTTAAACTGAAGATACTTAATCTTTGGAGCACCAAGGAAATAATTTTCATTTGCTTCAAGATAAGCAACCTTGTTCTTATACTCTACAAACTTGTAAGGACCAGCACCAAGTGGCTTAGTAGTCTTTTCTCTTACAATTGAAAGATCGTTCTTAGGGAAACCAAACTTGTTGTTATCATAGTCATAAAGTGACTTGTCACCATAGTAGTGTAATGGAGCAATTGCAGTACCAAGCTTTTCGATAGCTGGAGCAGAGAACTCTTCTACAGTAATCTGCATTGAGTAATCACCAGTCTTAACAATACCTTCGATATGATCTGCAGACTCACCAGTCTCAACACCTGTTGTAGACATTGCAACTACATCTGCTGGGAATGAATCAGCGATTGTAACTGAAGCTGCTTCCTTATCCATAGAAGCAAAATTCCAACCATACTGCTCACCAATTGCAAGGAAGAAATCCTCTGTAGTAGCACCAGCTGGAAGCTCAAAGCCCCAACCTGCAGCTGCAGCTGTTACATCTCCTTCTGCAACACCAGCATTTTCTACCATATAATCAACGATTGACTGAGTGAACTCAGCACCCTTTGTCTCAACTGCATCCCAGAAAGCCTTCTGCTGCTCTTCTGTGAAGTTAGTGAAATCTGTGTTGTCCTTACCTGCCTCAGCAATAAGAGTAGAAAGTGTAGAAACACCGCTTCTATACTCTTCCATTCCCTTTACAGGAAGTGAAGCAAATGTAGAAGGTCCATCATATGTAGGATCTGATACTACATAGAATGAAAAGATAACATCATCGATAGTAACAGGCTCTCCATCAGAGAACTTTAAATCATCTCTAATCTCAATATCATAAGTAACTGAGCCATCTTCATTCTCGTTAACCTTGATATTAGATGGTGTGTAATATGTGTACTCTGTACCATTGTACTCAGCCTTATAGCCATCGATACCTTCTAAGATATACTGACCAGCACGGTCTACTCCAAGAAGACCAATCTGTACACACTTATCATCCAAATACATATCTGGATGTGATTCAGCGAAGAATGGGCTGAATTTCTGGCTCATAGCATCCCAACCGATAACAAGTGGAGTGTCAGAGCCATTGCTTGCGCCGGATTCTGATTTTCCAGCATCGTCTGCCTTCTTGCCACAAGCAACCATAGAAAGTGCCATTGTAGCTACAAGAAGAAGCGAAACAATCTTTTTCTTTTTCATAAGAATTCCTCCTATTATTTATATTTACACCCTTAATATATTCCCGGGAGCAAATTAACTTTTTAATTGGAGTTCCTAATTACCCCTCCAAACATTTTGTCATATTTTACACCAAATGCAACAACTGAGGCTATAAGCAAAAGTAATATCGCAATATAAGAAAATTCTATAACAAAATTTATATTATGATTTATACATATAAATATTAAATCCAAAATTATATTTATAGCTGCCAATATTAAAATGGCCATAGAGCTCTTCTTTAATCTTATTATGCTTTCTTCATATCCTGCCTTTTCCATTCTGCACTTTTGACCTAATAGATTAAAAGTACCAAGAAGATTAAATCCTATAGGAAGGAACAAGAAGAAATACGGAAATACAATCCAGGCTGTTTTTGATGAATCTGGATTAATAAGACCAGCTCCTAAAAATATAAGTATAAACAAAAGTGAAAAGCCAGCGCATACAAGCTTGTATTTATTGAACTGTTTTTCATCATAAGGAAGTTCGAAATAGCTTCCTTCGTAAAATGTAACGGTACGTAATTTGCCATCCAGGCCAATACTTTGTACCTGTTTGTAATCATCTTTATACTTGTTAAACAACATAACTAAAAAAACATATGTAAGTGCCACGCGGACATTATAGGTAACAAAAAAACAAGGTTTAAGAACGCCCTTGTTCATAGAAGCTATTGTAGTTTATTACTTTAAAGTATTCAATAGCAATTTTTATTCACACCAGTGAATAAAAATACAAAAAGTGAAGAAACTGTGAATTTACGGGGTTTGTTTAACAGTTTATCGCTTTTATGGACTAAAGTGTTAGAGTATTGTATCCCTAAATAAACAATATTGTCAAAATATATGGACCCAAATTGCTTCGGGTCCATATTTGATTTAGTTAACATCTACAATGTCAACAATAACCTTCTTGTCAATCTTTGAGGCTGCAGCCTTAACAACCGCACGTATAGCCTTTGCGATTCTACCCTGTTTTCCAATAACCTTTCCCATATCTGAAGGTGCAACGCGAAGCTCAACAACAATTGACTTAGCGTCTTCTTTCTCGGAAACAACAACCTCTTCTGGATTGTCTACAAGTGACTTAGCAATTACTTCAACTAATTCTTTCATCACTATATTCCTCTACCTTTCGATTGTGAATGATTACTGAACACCAGCCTGCTTGAAAAGTCTTGCAACTGTCTCAGTTGGCTTTGCACCATTAGCAATCCACTTCTTAGCTGCCTCTGTATCAACTGTTACCTCAGCTGGCTCCTGATTTGGATCATATGTACCGATCTCATCGATGTTTCTACCATCACGTGGTGCTCTAGCGTCTGCTACTACGATTCTGTAGATTGGTCTCTTCTTCTGACCCATTCTCTTTAATCTAATCTTTACTGCCATTTTTAATTCCTCCTGTTAAATAAAACAATAAATTAATAAATTACTAACGGTTAAAATGGAAAACGCATTCCACGTCGTCCTTTTCCCATCATATTCGGCATTTGCTTCATCATTTTCTTTGATTGCTCAAACTGTTTAATGAAGCGATTAACCTCTGCTATATCTAAACCAGCTCCAGCAGCAATTCTGTGCTTTCTGCTAGGATTTAGTAATTTTGGATTCTCACGCTCTGCCGGAGTCATAGAAAGGATGATAGCTTCTATGTGAGCAAGCTTTTTATCATCCACTGCATTTTCAAGCTGTGCCATCTGAGAAGCATTCATACCTGGCATCATACCAAGAATTGAGGTGAGCCCCCCAAGCTTCTTCATCTGCTCCATTGAAGTGAGATAATCATTGAAATCAAATGACGCTTTCTTAACTTTCTTTGTAAGTGCAAGAGCTGCATCCTTATCGATTTCTGCCTCAGCCTTTTCTATGAGTGATAAAACATCTCCCATTCCAAGGATTCGGCTTGCCATACGGTCTGGATGGAACTGCTCTAAATCTGAAAGCTTTTCACCCATACCAGCGAATAAAATAGGCTTTCCTGTAACAGCCTTGATAGAAAGGGCTGCACCGCCTCGTGTATCACCATCAAGCTTTGTGATGATAACGCCATCGATACCAATCTTTTCATCAAAGGTCTGAGATACATTAACTGCATCCTGACCTGTCATGGCATCAACTACTAAAATAGTGTTGAGGATGTCGATATTGCTCTTAATAGCTGCGAGCTCATTCATCATATCCTCATCTATATGAAGACGACCTGCTGTATCGAAAATGACTACATCAAAACCGTTCTTCTTAGCATAATCCATAGCCTCTTTTGCAATCTTTACAGGCTTTTCCTTGTCTCCCAAGGAGAAAACCTCTACGTCCTGCTTTTTACCATTGATCTGTAACTGCTCAATAGCGGCTGGTCTGTAAATATCGCAGGCAACCAAAAGTGGCTTCTTTCCACGCTGCTTAACCTTTCCGGCAAGCTTTGCTGTAGTGGTAGTTTTACCGGCACCCTGAAGACCAACCATCATGATAGTGGTAATAGCTCCGCCTGTGCCATAAGTAATATCTGTAACCTCTGAGCCCATAAGATTAACAAGCTCTTCGTTTACAATCTTTATAACCATCTGTCCAGGATTTAAGCCGTTCATAACATCTGAACCAATAGCTCTTTCTGTGACAGTGTTAGTAAACTGTTTTACAACTTTGAAATTAACATCCGCTTCAAGCAATGCCATCTTTACTTCTTTTAAAGCAGCCTTAACATCTGCCTCTGAAAGTCGACCCTTGCTACGGAGATTTTTAAATACTCCTTGAAGCTTCTCTGAAAGTGAGTCAAAAGCCATATATTATAATTCCTCTAAAATCAATGTCGATAAACGGGAAATCTCAGCTAAAGTATCTTTGCCAGGCTCTGAAGATGTAAGCTTGTTAATCTTCAAAACATCTCCCCTGATGTTCATGAATTTATCAACTAAATGGAGCTTATCTTCATACTCCTGAAGCTGATGATCACATCTTTTGATGATATCATGAACTGCCTGTCGAGATATTGATAAAGTGTCAGCAATTTCAGATAAAGACAAATCATCATTGATACTCATCTCATATACGCTACGCTGGCGCTCTGTGAGCAATTCGCCGTAGAAATCATATAAATATCCTGATTTAATCTTATCTTCCATGACTCTCCTTTATCACCGCAGATTAATATACTATATAAACAAATAAGTGTCAAGTACTTTTACTTGACACTTAAAAAAATTAAAGTGAAGTTCTAACAATCTTAGGTTTGTATCCGCCTTCATCAAGAGCCTTGATAATCTGTCCCTTGTGATCTGTTCCAAATGCTTCAAGTGTAATGCGAAGCTCAACAGCAGCTGAACGGTTTGTAGTAACAAACTGATTATGCTCAAGCTTGATTACATTACCCTGATTATCAGCAATAACCTGAGAAACCTTTGCAAGCATACCTGGCTTATCAGGAAGAAGTACAGATACTGTGAAAATTCTATCTCTGAAGATAAGCCCCTGCTGAACAACAGAAGACATGGTAATAACATCCATATTACCACCAGAGATAACAGAAACTACTCTCTTACCTTTAATATTAAGATGATTTAAAGCTGCAACTGTAAGAAGGCCTGAGTTTTCAGCAATCATCTTATGATTTTCAACCATATCAAGGAAGGCTACGATAAGCTCATCATCATCAACTGTGATAATCTCATCGATATTCTCTTGAAGATATGGGAATATATTTGAACCTGGAGTCTTAACCGCAGTACCATCTGCAATAGTATTTACAGAAGGAAGTGTTGTAACTGCTCCTTTATCAAAGGAAGCCTGTAAAGAAGCTGCTCCGCTAGGCTCAACACCTATTACTTTAATCTTTGGATTAAGAAGCTTTGCAAGTGTAGAAACACCGGTAGCAAGACCGCCACCACCAACTGGAACTAAAATGTACTCTACAAGTGGAAGCTCTTTAAAAATTTCCATTGCAATAGTACCCTGTCCTGTAGCTACAGCCAAATCATCAAAAGGATGAATGAATGTGTAGCCGTGCTCATCTGCAAGCTTATATGCATAATCACATGCCTCATCATAAACATCACCATAAAGAACTACTTCCGCACCGTAGCTCTTTGTGCGGTTAACCTTGATAAGAGGTGTGGTAGTAGGCATTACAATTGTAGCCTTGACACCATATTTTTGAGCTGCGTAAGCAACACCCTGAGCATGATTACCAGCTGATGCTGTAATAAGTCCTTTTGCTCTCTCCTCATCTGTGAGAGTACTAATCTTGTAATATGCACCGCGAAGCTTGTAAGCTCCTGTTAGCTGCATATTTTCTGGCTTCAGATATACATCGTTACCAGATTTCTCGCTGAAATAGTCACTGTAAATAAGTTTTGTCTCGTGTGTGACCTCTGTGACAATCTTTGAGGCCTCTTCAAATTTGTCTAAAGTAAGCATTTTTTCTCCCTTACTGACGCTTACTGTTCAGCGTAGAACAAAGCATTAACAAATTCGTCTGCGTTGAACTTTTCTAAGTCGTCTATTGTTTCTCCAACACCAATGTATTTTACCGGTAATTTTAACTCAGATTGTATTGCAATTGCAATACCTCCTTTTGCTGTTCCATCAAGTTTTGTAAGAACAATACCAGAAATATCTGTAACCTCAGAAAATTCCTTAGCCTGAACGAGAGCATTTTGACCTGTTGTTCCGTCAAGAACAATAAGTGTCTCTCTATAAGCTTCTGGAAATTCCTTAGTGATGGTGCTGTTAATCTTAGAGAGCTCATTCATAAGGTTTTTCTTATTATGGAGACGACCTGCTGTATCTACTAAAAGTACATCAATACCACGGGCCTTTGCAGCATGAACCGCATCATAAACTACCGCTGCTGGGTCCGAACCTTCTGGTCCTCCTACAAAATCAACGTTTGCTCTGTCTGCCCATTCCTTTAGCTGGTCAGAAGCTGCTGCTCTAAAGGTGTCGGCGCCTGCTACCATAACTTTCTTACCGTTAGCCTTAAGCTTTCCAGCAAGCTTTCCAATAGTAGTAGTCTTTCCTACGCCATTTACACCAATAACCAGCACAACAGATGTCTTCTTTTCGAAATCAAAACTTGTCTCATCTAAAGACATCTGCTCCTTGATTTCATTAATAAGAAATTCCTTACACTCTGCAGGCTCTTTGATGTGCTCTTTCTTAACTGCATCCTTAAGATCATCAAGAATAGTTTCTGTGGTACGCACACCAATATCGCCCATGATAAGGACTTCTTCCAATTCCTCGTAGAAGTCCTCATCGATGTTTGAAAATCCATTAAAAATATAATCCATGGATTTTATAAAATTATCTCTTGTCTTTGTAAGTCCCTTAACGAGACGTTTCCAAAATGGTATTTTTTCTGCCATAACTAATCATCCAACTGTGATTCTATAAGATTTACTGATACAAGTGCTGATACACCCTTTTCCTGCATTGTAATACCGAAAAGTCTGTCAGCAGCGTTCATTGTACCACGACGGTGTGTGATAACAATAAACTGAGTATTCTTTGTGAGCTTATGTAAGTAATTTGCAAATCTGTCTACGTTTGCATCATCAAGAGCCGCTTCAATCTCGTCAAGAAGACAGAATGGTGATGGCTTAAGATTCTGAATTGCAAATAACAATGCAATAGCTGTAAGTGACTTCTCACCTCCGGACATCTGCATCATATTGATAAGTTTCTTTCCAGGTGGTTGGGCATTAATAATAATACCTGTCTCAAGAAGATCCTCACTGTCAACAAGCTCTAAGGTACCATGACCACCTCCAAAAAGCTCCTTGAAAGCCTTATCAAACTGTACCTGAATATCCTTAAAGCCTTCAGCAAACTGCTTTCTCATTCCCTCATCAAGCTCTTCAATGATACGAACAAGAGAAGCCTCTGCCTCAACAAGATCATCATGCTGCCCCTTAAGGAAGTTGTATCTTTCAGAAAGCTCCTTGAACTCTTCGATAGCATTAACATTAACATTGCCCATTGCACGTATAGAGTTCTTAATCTTATTAGCATCCTTCTTCATCTGATCAAGATCATTAAGTTCAGGATCCTTCATCTCTTCTGCATTGTGGTAAGTAAGCTCATACTCATTCCACATATAATTATTCTGATAAGAAATAGAATCGTTAATCTTCTCTTTCTGAGAATCAAGACGATAGATTTCCTTATCCAATTCAGAGATTCTGTCAGAAATCTCCTGACGCTGCTCGAAGAAATTCTTGTGAGAATTATTAAGATTATCACGCTTCTCAACATTCTCTTTGATTTCAGTCTCAAGCTGACCAAAGGAATCATCAGATGCAGAGATTGTAGCCTTAATCTCTTCTATACGCTTTGTATTAGTCTCTATTTCATCCTTTGAAGATTTAGCATTTTCCTTGATAGAAGCAATATCGCTGTCGCATTTTTCAATTTCTGATATAACACGGTCGATATTCTGCTGAACGAAATCAACATTGCTTCTAGCGTTAGCCTCTTCAATGAGAACTTCAGACATGGTTCTGTTAACAGATGTCTCCATGTAAGTCTTCTCATCAACTTCATCAGAAAGCTTCTGGATTTCAGCCTTAAGCTCAGCCTCTTTATCCTCAGATTCTTTCTTTTCGAAATCAATCTCTTTCTTACCTGCAGCAATTTCAGTAAGCTGTGCCTCAAGCTCTTCGCTTTCCTTTGAAAGGCCTTCATAAGCAGTAAGACTTTCCTTCTTCTGCTCGTTAGCACGATCTAATCCGAGCTTTGCTGTATTAAGAGCAATAGCTGCTTCGTTAAGTTTTGCCGTGTTATCCTCTCTATCAGCTTCAAGAAGACCAGCTGCTGTCTCAATGTCATCAGCTCGCTTCTTCAGATCATCCATTTCCTTAGAGAGAACATCAAGCTTCTCCTCAAGCTCCTCGATTTCACGGTTTCTTCCAAGAAGATTTGACTTGTTCTTGAAATGACCACCAGTCATGGAACCACCTGGAGCAAGATACTCGCCATCTACTGTAACAATATGAATGCTATAGTTGTTCTTCTTTGCAAGGGCAATAGCTGAATCAATATTATCAGTAACAACAACTCTTCCAAGTAAGTAAGCCACAACGCCATCGAATTTGCTGTCGCAGGTAACAAGTTCAGAAGCAAGACCAAGTACACCTTTTTCATTAAGAACCTCTGTCTTCTTGAAGTTGCCACGTCCGTCTACAGATGTAAGTGGAAGGAAGGTGGCACGGCCAAGCTTATTATCCTTAAGGAAGCGAATAAGCTCCTTAGCACAAGCCTCGTCAGCTGTAACAATATTCTGGATGTTTCCCCCAAGAGCTGTCTCGATGGCCATCTCATATTTCTTTTCTACATGGATAAGATCAGAAACAACACCTTCGATGCCCTTAATCTTACCCTTCTGCTCCATTACCTTACGAGTAGAATTACCATATCCCTCATAACGCTCAGCAATATTCTTAACAGACTCAAGACGTGTCTGAACTCTTGCGAACTCATCCTTCTTGGCCTGTAAATCTGCAAAATTCTTACGATTCTTTTCTTTCCATTCTGCAGCTTTTTCAGAAAGCTCTTTATCCTTATCCTGAAGCTCTAAAAGTAAGCTCTGAGCATTTTTAAATTCTTCTTCTGCAGCTGCAACAGCAGAATCCAAATCTTCCTCACGAGTCTTTCTCTCTAAAAGACGCTGAGTAAGCTTCGCCTTGCGAATATTTGTCTGCTCGAGCATTGTCTCAAGACGCTGCTCCTTAGACTTAATAGAAGCTCTATTATTAAGGAGCTCCATAATAGCTTTATTATCAGCATCAATCTTTTCATTATTTGCAACAATTGCATTCTGTAAATCAGAATAGTTGCTCTTAACAGCATTGAGACGTTCTACAGCTTCTTCTAAAGTCTTATCAAGGGATTCCTTTTCTGACTTAAATCCAGCAACCTGTTCCTCTTTATCTTTCTTGTCAGCTTCAATTTCAGCTACACGAGCTGAAAGGCTTTCATCTGTAGCATTAGCTGAGCGAATCTTTTCCTCTAAAAGGGCAATCTCGTTTTCAAGCTTTCCTTTGAGAAGTGTAGAGTCAGACTGCTGTTGCTTTAAGCTTTCAATCTTTTCATCAAGTTCTGTGATTTCCTGCTCTAAGGCATCGTATTTGACACGAATATCTTCTTGTGAAGCCTTGCTTGCCTCAAGCTGTTCATTTGCAATCTTAGAGTTCTTCTCGACTTCTTCAAGATTTGTGTTGAGCCTGTCAACCTCTAAAAGGAAGGCATTAACATCAAGCTTCTTTAAATCCTCTTTGAACTTAAGATATTTTTTAGCATCCTCTGACTGCTTCTCAAGTGGCCCAATTCTTCTTTCCTGTTCTGATAAAATATCATTTACACGAACCAGATTCTCACGCTCATTTTCAAGCTTCTTAACAGACGCTGCTTTTCTCTTTTTATATTTAACGATACCAACAGCTTCATCAAAAAGCTCTCGTCTATCTTCTGGCTTACCAGAAAGAATCTTTTCAATCTGGCCCTGTCCGATAATAGAATAACCTTCCTTACCTACACCAGTATCATAGAAAAGCTCAGCAACATCTTTAAGACGGCATGGTGTACCATTTAAAAGGTATTCGCTCTCACCTGAACGATAAACTCGTCTTGCAATTGTAACCTCTTCATAATCTACTGGAAGCACATGGTCGGAATTGTCCATGGTAAGTGCAACATAAGCATATGAAAGTGGCTTTCTTGCCTCTGTACCTGCAAAGATAACATCCTGCATAGAAGCACCACGAAGCTGCTTTGCAGACTGTTCACCAAGAACCCATCTAACTGCATCAGCAACGTTTGATTTTCCGGAACCATTAGGACCAACGATACCGGTGATTCCATTATGGAATTCAAACTTCATCTTATGCGCAAAAGACTTAAATCCATATAATTCTATACTTTTTAAATACATTTTTTTCTCCCTGAAATTTTTCTCTACTCCCCTACCAGCTCATCTAATAGCCTAAATTATCTTTATAGAATCTTCTTTGTGTAGACGCATGAGGCCTTCGTAGGCAGCTTCCTGCTCGGCAGCCTTTTTTGTGCTGCCTACGCCTGTGCCAAGGACACGAGTGCCTACCATAGCGCGAACCTCAAACTGCTTTGCATGGTCTGGGCCTGATTCTGAAATCAGCTCATAAGTAAGAGCCTCCTTGAAATTAGCCTGAACAACCTCCTGCAAACGGGTCTTGCTATCGTAGAACAACTGCTTGTGTTCAATATCATTTAATACAAAACGATGGATATACTTAGATGCTGGCTCCATACCACCATCTAAAAAGATGGCACCAATAGTAGCCTCGAAGGCATCTGACAAAATAGACTTACGATTGCGTCCACCTGTCATATCCTCACCTTTAGAAAGGAGAACATAATCTCCAAGATTAATCTCCTTGCAGATATAAGCAAGGGTTGGCTCGCATACAATGCTGGCTCTAAGCCTTGAAAGCTTTCCCTCGTTTAAATCGGTGTAATTTAGATACAAAAACTCACTCGATACTATCTCAAGCACTGCATCACCAAGGAACTCAAGTCTCTCGTTATCAGAGAGTTTCTTCATATGGTGTTCGTTAGCGTAAGAACTGTGTGTAAGTGCCTGACGTAATAAGCTTTCGTCTCTAAACTCATATCCGATAGTCTTTTGAAACTCTTTTAAATCCTTCAAAATAATACCTCCTGTATATGAGTAAAATAAAGCATCCAGCCAAAGCTGGATGCTTTGAACTTTTTAAATTACTTTTCTGCTACAGTCTTCTTAATAAGCTCTACAGCATCACCAACAGTTGAAAGCTTCTCAGCTGCATCTGTATCAACCTCGATGTTAAGCTTCTCCTCAACGCCCATGATAATCTGGAATACATCAAGGGAATCAGCACCTAAATCATCAACAAATGTTGTCTCTGGCTTAATCTCAGCTGTATCTACATTTAATACCTCTGCAATAATCTCCTTAAGTAAATCGAATTCCATTTTCTAGTCCTCCTTTTTCTCTATAACTATATTATTCTGGATATGCTCGTTAATCTTCTGCTCCTTAAAAGCAATACACTGGAAAATAGTGTTCTTTACTTCGCCTGCCTTAGCACTACCGTGAGTCTTAACTACAAGCCCCTTTAAACCAAGAAGTGGAGCTCCGCCATACTGAGTAGCATCAAAGCTCTTTAAAGTCTTCTTAAGAGCTGGAAGAGCAAGTGCTGCGCCAATCTTCGAGCGAAGTGTGCTCATAAGACCACACTTAATAATAGAAACAAGAGTACCTGCCAAGCCTTCATAAAGCTTTAAAATTACATTTCCAACGAAGCCGTCGCAAACAATAACATCTGCGTAACCGTTTGGAATCTCTCTGGCTTCTATACTTCCAATGAAATTTATATCCTTGCATTCTTTTAATAGTGGCATAGTCTCTTTTACAAGAGCATTACCTTTTTCCTCTTCTGCGCCAACATTTACAATGGCAACACGAGGATTTTTAATACCTACTACCTTTTCCATGTAGATGCTGCCCATCTTGGCAAACTGAACAAGATGGCTGGCACGACAGTCAACATTGGCTCCTGAATCAGCAAGAAGCGCAACTCCTGTCTTAACTGGGAATAGTGCTCCAAAAGGAGCTCTCTCAATGCCACGAATACGACCAACAATACCAAGTCCACCTGTGAGAAGTGCACCTGAATTACCAGCAGAAACAAAGGCATCTGCAACTCCATCTTTTACAAGATGAAGGCCTACTACCATAGAAGAATCCTTCTTACGCTTAATAGCCATAACAGGATGCTCTGCTGTTTCGATAACTTCAGTGGCATTCTTTATTTCAATCTGTTCTGTTGGATACTGATAAGCCTGTAATTCAGACTTAATCGCATCTTCCTTTCCAACAAGAATTACCTTAACTTCATTATTAAGATTTACCGCATCTACAGCGCCTTTTACCATCTCTGAAGGTGCATTGTCTCCACCCATGGCATCAAGCGCTACAACTGTATAATCGCCCATAACATTCCCTTTCTTACATACTGTTAAAAGTATACTTGAAATGACGCCAAAAAGAAAGCCCCTCGATTAACGAGGGGCGACTCAATACGTAAATTATTCTACAGTAATGATTTCTTTTTTGTTGTATGAACCACAGTTCTTGCAAACTCTGTGTGGTACCATAAGCTCGCCGCACTTGCTGCACTTAACAAGAGTAGGGTTGCTCATCTTCCAATTTGCTCTTCTTTTATCTCTTCTTCCCTTAGAAGATTTGTTCTTTGGACAAATAGACATGCTATTTCACCTCCTTAAAGCTATTAAAGACATCTAAAAATTGTGCCATTCTAGGATCTAAAACTGTATCATCGCAGCCACAGGCCTCAATGTTACGATTCTTTCCGCAAACTGGGCAAATGCCCTTGCAGTCATCCTGGCACAATATCTTTGCCGGGAAATTCACTAAGATCTCGTTTAAAATTAGCTCATCTACAAGGATGTCCTCCTCATCAATAAATGAATAAGGACCAAGCTCTTCATCAGGAACCACTTCTCCATCAGTGACCTGAATGGTCTCATCAACGGAAACAGGAACCTTAAAAGTAACTTCTGTTAAGCATCTGTCACACGCTCCTGAAATAGTACTTTCAGTATTAAATGTGATATGAAGCTTACCATTTCCAATCATAGATAAAACTACTTCAAATGGCTCTATGTGATTGATAGAAAAATCACTGCCAAGATAAGAAAAATCTTTTATATCGCAGGAACCTGCGAACTTCTTATTTTGATCAGTTAATGAAGTAATATCCTTAATAGAAATCTTCATAAATATCTCCTATCCACACTTTGTCAATTATACATAGCAGAAATATAGTTGTCAAACATTTTCTGCAAAATTTATGACGTAATTTAATAATTATTTTCCAGATACGATAGCTGCTGTATCTCTTGCAATCATAACCTCTTCGTTTGTAGGGATAACAAATACCTTAACCTTTGAAGAATCTGAAGAGATAAGCTTATCCTCTGAAGGACCATCGTTTCTTGAAGCATCAAGCTCAACGCCCATGAATCCAAGGTGATCACAAACTGCCTGACGAAGGCCGGCATTGTTCTCGCCAAGACCTGCTGTGAAGCAAATCATATCTACACCGTTCATAGCAGCTGCATAAGCACCTACATACTTAGCGATACGATAAGCAATCATATCCATAGCAAGCTTTGCTCTCTTATTGCCCTCTCCTGAAGCAGCGATAAGATCTCTAAAATCTGATGAAATACCAGAAATACCAAGAGCACCTGACTCCTTGTTAAGTACGTTCATAACGCCTGCAAAATCAAGGCCTTCCTTCTTAGCCATATATTCAACAGCTGAAGGATCGATATCACCTGAACGAGTACCCATAACAAGACCCTCAAGTGGAGAAAGACCCATTGATGTATCAACAGACTTTCCATTTAATACTGCACAGCAAGATGCACCGTTACCGATGTGGCAAACGATAATCTTAGAATTGTTGATGTCAGCGTTTGCAAACTCGCAAACTCTCTTTGATACATAGCTGTGTGATGTTCCGTGGAAACCATAACGACGAACACCATACTGCTCGTAATACTTATAAGGTACAGCGTACATGTAAGCTTCCTGTGGCATTGACTGATGGAAAGCTGTATCGAATACACCTACCTGTGGCTTGCCTGGCATAAGCTCGCGGCATGCGTTAATACCAATAATATTTGCTGGGTTGTGAAGTGGAGCAAGATCATTACACTCTTCTACAACCTTAATCATTTCATCTGTAATAAGTGCAGAAGCTGCAAACTTCTCACCGCCGTGTACGACTCTGTGTCCAACAGCATCAATCTCATCAAGGGATGCGATAGCACCTGTCTTAGCATTTGTGATTGCATCAATAACAGCTGCAACAGCCTCCTTATGTGTAGGCATAGGAATGTCTGTGATTTCCTTATCAAGACCTTCCTTCTGGTATACGATACGTCCGTCGATACCAATTCTCTCACAAAGTCCTTTGCAAAGTACCTGCTCACTCTCTGAATCAATTACCTGATACTTAAGAGATGAACTACCACAGTTGATAACTAAAATCTTCATAATAGCTATTTCCTTTCTGATATATTTTTAATCTTTCTTTAATGTTTGTTCAAACGACATTTTATTATAGCACAAAGATATGAAAAAAACAGAAATAAACACAGGTTTTTAAAGAAAAACAATGGTGAGGTTTATTTGAGAATTCCATATAATACGTGTATCATATTAATATATATTTTCATCAGGAGGAAACCTAATGATTATAGGCATTGTTGCAGAATACAATCCGTTCCATAACGGTCATAAACTTCAGATAGATTATGCAAAAAATGTTTTGAAGGCAGATGCTGTTGTTGTTGCCATGTCTGGCAGCTTTACTCAGCGCGGAGAAATTGCCTGCTTCGATAAATACACAAGAGCACACGCAGCCCTTATTTCTGGTGCTGATATCGTGTTTGAAATCCCTACTATCTTCTCTACCGCATCTGCAAGAGAATTCGCTGCAGCCAGCGTTCAACTTCTAGCAAATACAGGTATTGTAGATACGATTTTATTCGGAGCAGAATCAGATGATATAAATCTATTTAAAGAAGCTGCCAATAAGCTTGTTGAATTGGAAAAATCTGGTAAATTAGACGATGAAATAAGTGCATCTATGGCCTTAGGCGACAGCTACGCTACAGCCCGTTCAAAGGCCTTAGAAAAGCATATACCATCAGAACTAATATCTAACCCTAACAACATCCTGGGATTAGAATATTGCCGTTATATAGCCGAGAATAAACTTCCACTTAAAATAGCTATAATCAAAAGACAGGGAAATGGATATAATGAATTAGCTCTCACAGGAGAATTTAGCTCCGCTTCAGCCATAAGAGCTCATTTAAAAGAAACAGAACTTGTTGTAGCTGTTCCTGAGGAGGCCAAAGCAATCTATGAAAAATTTAAGCCTGTATGCAGTGATGATATTTCATCAATCCTGCACTATAAATTGATTACAGAAAAAGAATATGAAAAATACCTCGATTGCTCTTTTGATCTCGCTGACAGAATAAAAAACAATTTAAAGGATTATATTTCATTTAGTCAATTCAGCGATTTATTAAAAACCAAAAATATTGCTTACTCTCGAATCAGCAGAGTATTATGCCATATTTTGTTAAATATAACTCAAGATGATTTTGAAGAAGCAAAAGCTTCCGGATATATTAATTATTTAAGAATGCTAGGTTTCAGCAAAAAGGGAGCAGAATATCTTGGAGCTGTCAAAGAAAATGGAATCTCCCCACTCCTTACAAGTCCTACCGACGAGATTGATAGTCACGATATTTTCGCAGCTGATATTTATAGAACAATTTTAACTGAAAAAACAGGAATGACCTTTCCCAATGAATTTAATAGAAAGTTTGATTTAGTAAACATATAACAAAAAGCACTCAGAAAACTGAGTGCTTTACTTTCGCAGTTCCTAGCGGAATCGAACCGCTGTTTTCGCCGTGAGAGGGCGACGTCTTAACCGCTTGACCAAGGAACCATATTGTCTGTCGCAAGGCTTGTTGCCTCAGCGACAAGACATATAATACTATGTAGATTGACTTATGTCAACACTTTTTTTAATTTATTTTTTAGTCTGCGTATCCATTAGGATTATTCTTCTGCCATCTCCATGAATCAGCGCACATCTCTTTAATTCCGTACTCTGCTGTCCATCCAAGCTCCTCTTTAGCCTTTGTAGCATCTGAATAGCATGTAGCAATATCACCTGCACGACGTGGCTTAATAGAATAAGGAATCTTAATGTCGTTGGCAGCCTCAAAGTTCTTAACAATATCAAGAACTGAGTAACCTACACCTGTACCAAGATTATAAATCTTAAGACCAGCATTCTCCTCAATCTTCTTAAGAGCCTTAACATGTCCCTTAGCAAGGTCAACAACGTGAATGTAATCACGTACGCCTGTACCATCTGGAGTATCATAATCATTTCCAAATACGCCAAGCTCAGGAAGCTTTCCTACAGCCACCTGTGTAATGTAAGGCATAAGGTTGTTTGGAATACCGTTTGGATTCTCTCCCATTGTTCCTGATGGATGCGCTCCAATTGGATTGAAGTAACGAAGAAGAACTACATTCCATTCTGGATCAGCCTTCTGCATATCAGAAAGAATCTGCTCAAGCATAGACTTTGTCCATCCGTATGGGTTTGTACACTGTCCCTTAGGACAGTTCTCTGTGATAGGTATCTCAGCTGGATCTCCATAAACTGTAGCAGATGATGAGAAAATAATGTTCTTGCAGCCATGCTGTCTCATAACATCAACAAGAGTAAGTGTACCAGCAATATTATTCTCATAATATTCCCAAGGCTTAACAACTGACTCGCCTACAGCCTTAAGACCTGCGAAATGAATACATGAATCGAGCTGTTCTTTTTCAAACACCTCGTTTAATCTATCTCTATCTAAGATATCTCCCTTGTAAAACTTAACTGGCTTTCCAGTAATAGCCTCAACTCTTTCCAAAGACTTCTCTGACGCATTTGAAAGATTATCATAAACTACAACGTCATAACCCGCCTGCTGGAGCTCAACGCATGTGTGGCTACCAATGAAGCCTGCTCCACCTGTAACTAAAATTGCCATAATATATATCCTCCTTCAGTTAAACTAATTATGTTAACCATGTTCAAGAATAACAGAAACAATGAAATAAAAAAAGAGTCATTTTTATATATATAAGCGCATATTCAATGGCTTTTGTTGTGATAATAGACAAAAATCATAAAGTGTCTTTATGAAAACATAACAAAAAAGAGTCCTGGAATAAATCCAAGACTCTTATCATCCAAAAATATTAAGCTGCAACCTTTTCCTTTGCAACCTCTACGAGCTTTGCAAAACCTTCTGCATCGTTAACAGCGAGCTCAGCGAGCATCTTTCTGTTCATCTCAACACCAGCGAGCTTAAGACCGTACATGAACTTAGAATATGAAAGTCCATTGATACGAGCTGCAGCATTGATACGAGCGATCCAAAGCTGTCTGAACTGTCTCTTCTTCTGCTTTCTTCCTGCATATGAAGATGTAAGGGCACGCATAACTGACTGCTTTGCAACACGATACTGCTTGCTTCTAGCACCTCTGTAACCCTTTGCTAACTTTAATGTTCTATTATGTCTTTTCTTAGCGTTTAATCCGCCTTTAACTCTTGCCATTTTAAATTCCTCCTAACCAAATAAATAACTGTTCCAAATCAATTTTAGAGATATGGAAGTACTTTCTTCATGTTCTTTACGTTTGTAGCATCTACAATTGTAGCGTGACGAAGATTTCTCTTGTTCTTTGTTGTCTTCTTGGTTAAGATGTGACGCTTGTAAGCCTTATTTCTCTTAAGCTTTCCTGTTCCTGTTACCTTAAAGCGCTTTGCAGCTGCTCTTCTTGTCTTCATCTTTGGCATGATAATTTTCCTCCTGTATTACGATTTCTTTTCTGTAAGCACCAGGCTCATAGAACGGCCTTCAATCTTTGGTGCCTTTTCCACTACTGCAACATCAGCAAGTGCCTCAGCAAAATCATCAAGTATATGCTTGCTTGACTGCATGTGAGCCATCTCACGGCCACGGAAACGAAGTGTTACCTTAACCTTATCACCCTTAGAGATGAATTTCTTTGCTGCATTTACCTTAGTGTTCATATCATTAGCATCGATGTTTGGAGACATACGAATCTCTTTAACCTCAACAACGTGCTGCTTCTTCTTAGCTTCCTTTTCCTTACGTGCCTGCTCGTAGCGGTACTTACCGTAATCTACAATCTTGCACACTGGTGGATTTGCTTTTGGTGAAATCTTAACGAGATCTAAGCCCTCGTCATCTGCAAGCTTCTGAGCTTCCTTTGCTGACATAATGCCAAGCTGTTCCCCATCGGAGCTGATTACACGAACTTCTTTGTCGCGAATCTGCTCATTAATCATTAAATCGCTAATGGTACTACCTCCAATAAATAAAAAAAATAGTGGATACAGAATATCCACCATAAATCATCACAAACAAGGTTTGTGTGAAGTATAAACCCGAGTCACTTATGTGCTAAGGTGAGAGTGGATACTCTACTTTGTTTTCACAACATAGGTAATTTAACATAGAATTCCGCTGACGTCAACAGTTTCTTTGATATTAAAGAAAATATTTATAAATTACTTCTGCTACACCAGCATTATTATTATCATTTTCAGTTACATAATCAGCAACAGCCTTAAGCTCCTCTCTTCCATTTGCCATGGCTACACCAACACCTGCAACTTCTACCATACTGATGTCATTACGTTCATCACCAACAGCAACTACATCAGATATTGATATATTAAGGCGAGCGGCAAGTTTTTTAACTCCATCGCCTTTTCCAGAGCCCTTCTTTACATATTCAAGAAACGCATAATGCGAAAAGAAGCTCTCAAATCTGTCATCATAAACCTCTGCATGATCATCTTTAAAGGCCTGAAGTGCTTCTGGATGATCATAATCAATAGCAATAAGCTTTGTGATATTTTTTCCTTTAAGCTCGTCTATATTAGATAAATATACAAGCTGTTCACCTGAAAGTTTCTTGTAGCTTTCAATGAACCAGTTATCATTAAAGGTATAAATATGAGAAGCATCAAAGGTAACTACAGTAAAACCACATCTTAAGACTTCTGAAATGACCTCAATTGCATCTTTGTCATCCATGCAGTCACTGAAAAGAGTTTCATCGCTAATCATTTTAGTACCGATAATGCCCTGATGGCCTAAAATATAAACATCATCTCTTTTGAATTCATCATATATAGATAAAATTTCTTTTAAAGCATGATTTGGTCTACCAGTATTAAATGCAAAAGCATGTCCTGCATCTAATAGTTTTGTGATTGCCTCTAAATTCTCCTTAGAAATAGTCTTATCATCATTAAAAAGTGTACCGTCCATATCAACGGCTAATAATTTCTTATTCATCAAAAACCTCATTAGCCAGAATAGGAACAAAAGTCCTCTTTTTAAAGAAATCTATCTCTGGCTCATTATTCCTTTTTGCTTCCTTACAGAAGGTATCCTGCGCTCCCACAGGCTTTTTACCTCTCGGAGGTTTAATTCTAACATAGGTTCCATCTCCTGTCATCTCATAAGCTTTAAGAGTATCACCTAGTTGAACATCAAGAATATGTTTAACCTGAGATTTTAATATTTCATCTTCAACTGGAAACATAATCTCCACACGGCGGTCAAGATTTCTAGGCATCCAGTCGGCACTACCCATATAAATATCTTCAAGACCATTATTATAGAAATAGAAGATACGGGCATGTTCCAGATAGGTACCAACAATTGAAGAAACATGTATATTTTCGCTTACGCCGGGTATAGCTGTTCTAAGACAACATATTCCACGAATAATAAGATGAATCTTCACACCAGCATTGCTTGCTTCATAAAGCTTTTCAATAATTTCCTTATCACAAAGCGAATTCATCTTAGCAAGAATAATGGCTTCTCTGCCATTTTTTGCATTATCTATTTCTCTTTCAATAAGGCGGACAAATGTATTTCTTAGCCATAAAGGTGCTAAGACCAACTTATTCCAGCTTGCTGGCTCAGAATAACCTGAAAGCATATTAAATACAGCCGTAGCATCTTCTCCGTAAGACTCACGACATGTAAGCATACCGCAGTCTGTATAAAGCTTAGCAGTAGAATCATTATAGTTACCAGTTCCAAGATGTACATATCTTCTGATACCATCTTCTTCACGGCGAACAACAAGAGCTATCTTACAGTGAGTCTTAAGACCTACAAGACCATAAATAACATGGCAGCCGGCCTTTTCAAGCTTTTTAGCCCAAATAATATTATTTTCCTCATCAAATCTCGCCTTAAGCTCTACAAGTACTGTTACCTGTTTACCATTTTCAGCTGCGTGAGCAAGACTTGCTATAATTGGAGAATTACCACTTACTCTGTAAAGTGTTTGTTTAATAGCAAGAACCTGCGGATCAAAAGCAGCCTGAGCAATAAAATCAACAACAGGGTCAAAGGTTTGATATGGATGATGCAAAAGGATATCTCCTTTTTTTATTTCATCAAATATCTTATCTCCTGGTCTTAGTCTAGGATTATCCTGAGGTTTGAAGACCGGAAGTCTCAAATCACTGTGTCCTTCTATACCATATAACTTCATCAAAAAAGTGAGATCTATAGGTCCTTTAATCTTATATATATCAATCTCGTTAACACCAAGATTCTTTTTTAATATTGCAAGAAGCTTTTTATTTATAGAAGCCTCCACCTCAAGACGGATAACTTCTCCCCACTGACGAGATTTTATTTGCTTTTCAATTTCAATAAGCAAATCCTCAGCTCCCTCTTCATCAATGGAAAAATCAGCATTTCTCATAATACGGTATGGCGATGCTGCAACCACATTATAATTAAGAAACAGCTTTCCCATATTGCGCTCAATAATCTGTTCCAACAGAATAAAGCAATCATTCACTTTATCATCTGAAGGAAGTCGTACGATTCGAGGTAAAACTGAAGGCACCTGAACTGTGGCAAACTCTACATCATCACTTTCTGCTCCTGCTCCAAATGAATCCTTTTTCTTTTCAATTAGAGCTGCAATATTAAGGGACTTATTTCTAATAAGAGGAAATGGACGGGAAGCATCAAAGGCCATTGGAGTAAGTACAGGATACACCTGACTCATAAAGAAAGAATCAATAAACTTCAATTGTTCCTGATTCAAATCCTCATATTTTTCATAGATAATAATCCCCTTTTCCTTAAGAATAGGAGTAAGGGATTTATTGAAAGTAAGATATTGAAAATCTACAAGCTCACGAGTCTTCTCATTAATGGCAATAAGCTGCTGTGTAGGAGTCATTCCGGCAATGTCAGGTTTCGTGTAGCCAGCATGCTCCATATCCTTAAGTGATGCAACTCTGACCATAAAGAACTCATCCAAATTAGAGGATGTAATGCTGACAAATTTAAGGCGCTCTAAAATCGGCAACTCTTTGTTGGTCGCCTCATTTAAAACACGTCTTTCAAATTTCAGCCAGCTTAATTCTCGGTTATCATAATATTTTGCATCAGAAATGTTTACCTTTGCCATGAGTCCTCCTAAAACTACTTATTCTCTTTAAGTACAGGTTTTATAGAGAAAATTTCCTGAAAGAAATCTGCATTCTTTTTAAACAAGCCCTTTTCTAAGGCAAGGGAGCTATTAGCTTCAATTGATATAACCAGCTCCTTATCTTTTACACGCATTGATACATTTTTAATCTTCTGCTTATGAGAACGATCAAGGGCATTTGCCACCTTAAGAATAGCAAGCAACTTTAATATTAATAAGTATTCCTCAGTAGAAAATCTATCTGAAAGATTCTCATAAGGTTCCACAGGTTTTCTGTTAAAAGCAACCGTTGTAGCTATAATCTCCCTTTCCTTATGGCTAAGTCCAAGGATTTCAGATGACATTATGATTGTATAGGAACAATCAGACGCATCAGCAAGAGAAATATATTTACCACAGTCATGCAATATAGCAATAGCCTGCATGAGAACTCTTTGACGTTTGCCCAATCCATGATATTTTTTCATAGCGTCAAAAATTTCTCCTGACAGCTTGTATAAAGCTTTCAGATGAGGCTGATAGCTATCATATCTTTTTGCAATGGACCATGCAGCCGTAATAATGTCATTGTCAAAGTCGTGTGTAGCCACAAGCCATTTTTTGTTATAGCAAAAATGGTATGCCATTCCATCACATACAGAAACACCTGGTGCTACGACATTTTTAGGCATAAGTGTTTCAGCCAGAGTTTTGACAATATAATCTTCTACCTTTGTAAGCTGATTCGTAAAGCCGATAGCATTTTCTATAGCGCAACTTATCTGGCTACCAAGAAGAATCATGTATTTAGGTTGAATATCTCTGAGGAACATGGTTTTGAAGACTTCCAGTTCCTTATAAATCATCTCATAAATCTGATCTAAGGATGAGACTACTATTCCTATCTTCTTAATGTTTTCGCTAAGGGAAACTGTACCCATGGAAAGATGTTGGGTAGTGATAATTTTTCCTTTTGAAAATAAAGTAATCTGAAGAGAAACTCCACCGATATCCACAAGAACTGCCGAATCACTAATCAGTTCTTCAAAATCATCGGTGGCAGCAACCGCTTGGTAACCCAAAAATCTCTGCTCGGAATTAGAAATTACTTTGACTGAAAATCCAGTTTGGACTTTTATTTGTTCAAGAACAATAAGAGAATTTTCCGCCTGTCTGATATTAGGGCCAGCAACTACAGAAAAAGCATCTACCTTATAGCCATCAATAGCTCTTCGCATATCATTTAAAACTTTACAAAGTTTTTCTGTGGTTTCAGGCAAAATACGACCATAATTTAGCACGTCCCTAATAATATCAGACTGTGCCTTAATAGTATCTATGGTCTTAACCTTTTTCTGCTGCTTACCTATCTCAAAAATCTTCATTGTAGTCTCATAGGACCCAATGTAAATACTTGCAAAAAGCTTCATAAAAAACCCCTTAAATATATTAGTAATTTCCCAAAACCCTGAGACTTACACACTCCTCCTTGAGACCAGTTAAAGCATTTCTAACCGCCTCATCATTAAGATTGCCATCAATATCTATAAAGAATCTATACTGCCAATTAACCCCCTTAATTGGACGAGATTCTATTCTATTCATATTTATTCCATTAAACATAAGATTCGAAAGAATCCTGTAAAGACTTCCTGGTGTATGAGAAATCTCAAGACATAAACTAATCTTGTCTGCATTCTTTCGATATTTTTTATCTTTTGAAACAATGACAAAACGTGTCTCGTTATTTTTATCATCCTGAATAGCTTCCTCTAAAATATCTAAATCATAAAGGAAAGCATTATATGTACTTCCAATAGCAGCCTGAGTGATATCTCCATCATCTTTAATTTTTTGTGCACTCATGGCAGTGTTTCTAAGGTTTTTAACATCCCAATCTATATGCTTGGTGCGAATATATTCGTCACACTGAGCAATGGCCTTTGGGTGAGAATAAACTGTTTTAATATCAGAAATCTTTGCCCCCTTAACTCCAAGGAGCGCATGGTCAACCTTTAAAATCTGCTCTCCGATTATGGCAACATTGTATTCGGATAGTAAATCGAAATTCTCTTCTATTGAGCCAGCCAGGCTATTCTCAATAGGAAGAACTGCATAATCTGCTTCACCACTACTTATAGCATCCATAGCATCACGCCATAAATCCACATGAAAACTGCTTTTCATATCATCATCAAAGAATGCAAGCATAGCAAGCTGGGAATAGGCACCCTGAACACCCTGAAAGCAAACTGTTGCTTCTGAAAAATCAAAATCATCTACCTGTTGAAATCCACTATCGAAGTTAATTCCATTAGCTCTAAGAATAGAAAACTGTTTCTTTCGACTTATAGACATTATCTGAGTATATAATTCCTTTACCGCCTGCTGACTAAAGCCATCCTCAACATAGGAAGAAAGCTTTTCCAGCTTTTCATCCTCTCTGACTTTGTCGTATACTTTTTTCCCGGTAGCTATTTTGTACTCTGCTACCTGACAGGCTAATTCCATTCTGTGTGTAAATAAATTAAGAATTTCTTTATCTACCTGATCAATCTCTACTCTGATGTCATTTAAGTCTCTCATGTTGCTCCTTCGTTTGTGCTAGGTTAATATCAGTCATCAAGTGGTAAAATAGGTGGATCAAATTTTGATACAGCGTTACCACGAACTGGACAATGATAAATCTCTCCAGAAAAATAATCAGCAAAATAAACATACTTGCTAGTAATATTAATATTGTTGAATTGGCCTTCCGCTATTAGCTCTTCTGCACCACTGGCCATATCTACTCTATATAATCCATCAGGATTTCCCTTCATACTTTGATAGTACAAATATAATCCATCAATGTTATAGCTTTGAGCTGGATAAGACGTAAGCACAGTCTTATCTGTACTTCCAAGAGCAGCTTTACAAATTCTATGTTTGCTATCTAAATCAATAAAATAAAGATTACTCTTCTCAATTATTGGCATCCACAGATTAAAGGCTGATGCGTATGCAATATCTTTAGAATAAATATTCATACTATGCAGATTATGATCATTTTCAACTCCAGAAAAATAGAGTTTCTCACCTACAACGCATCTAGGATCAATAGCAAGCTTACTAAGCTGCTGCCCTTCAGTTCCATCAATTTTAACAGTATTAAGATTCGTAGTTAATAATTCGTCATCAAATCGTAAATAAATAATATTATTACCTGCCAATGCACAGGCGTTGCAATCAGCTTCATCCAGAATCATTACCTTCTTATTGCGCTTATTCAATCGGCAAAGGCTGTTTACATTAACATTTAAAAAGCCAAATTGGGAATTATCCCTGTTTTGCTGACGACTATAATAAACATAATGTGAATCCGCATTAAGGAAATAAACACTATCATTAGCTACTATCTCAATATCAGACTCATCCGGATTCATCTTATAGATACGATTGTAGTCTGTAGGGTTTGCAAAATATACGACACCATCTGTCTCGCAAAACAAACCATTACCATATAGATTTCCAATGGTATTGCCATTAGTACCAGCATCATTAAAGTAGGTAATAGTATTAATGTACTTGTAATAAACAGCGCCTGCAATAATTCCCAGTGCAACTATAGCAATAATGATTCGTCTAACTATCTTCATTCTACTGCCCTCCCAGGCTAAAAGCCTAATCAATACGCATTAAGTAAAATCAAAAATAGAAAGCTGATTTGACTGAGGTAAATCCTTGATAACACCAAGTTCTACCATCTTATCGATAATAGTCTGTGAAACCTTACCTCTGTCTTTTATATCATCCAAAGAAAGAAACTTTCCCTGAGAGGCTGCAATCTGTAACTGCTCAGCAGCCTTATCACCCATTCCTGGAAGTGAATTAAATGGTGGAAGTATCTTTCCATCTACTATTTTAAAGTATCTTGAGTCAGATTGGTATAGGTCCATAGGTAAAAAATCAAAACCACGGGCATACATTTCCTGAACAAGACGAAGTGCAATTAATACATCTTTATCTGTAGCAGATAAATCAGACTGAGCCTTTAGGGCCTTAATTTCCGCTTCACATCTTGCCTTACCCTGACAACATTTCTCATAATCAAAACCACCGGCTCTGATTGAGAAGAAGGCTGCATAATAAGCAAGTGGATAATTAATCTTACAATATGCTACTCTCCAAGCCATCATAACGTAAGCGGCAGCATGAGCCTTAGGGAACATATACTTAATCTTCTCACAGGATTCAATATACCAGTCTGGAACACCATGCTCCTGCATATGCTCCTTATATGTAGGCCACTCGTCACATTTACCTTTAGCAACAATACCCTTACGAACTCGCTCCATGATTGTAAATGACTCAGCAGGATCAAGACCCTTATGAATCAAATAAACCATAATATCATCTCGAGTACAGATAGCTTCTGTGATGGTTGCTGTTCCGCTAAGAATCAGATCCTGAGCATTTCCCAGCCATACATCGGTACCATGAGCAAGACCGGCGATACGAACCAAGTCTGTGAAATATTGAGGTTTAGCCTCAACAAGCATCTGCATGGCAAAATCAGTACCGAACTCTGGAATACCTAGTGTACCAAGTGGAGTTCCCATAATGTCCTCAGGTGTAATCCCAAGAGCTTTAGTGCTTTGGAACAGTGACATTACATCCTTATCATCAAAAGGAATTGTTGTAGCGTCAATTCCAGTTAAGTCCTCCAATCGCTTAATCATGGTAGGATCAAGGTGTCCTAAAATATCAAGCTTAAGAAGATTGGCATCGATTTTATGGTAATCAAAGTGAGTTGTAACAATGTCAGTATCCTTGTTAGCAGGATGCTGAACAGGTGTAAAGGAATATATATCCTCACCATTCGGAAGAACTACTACACCACCCGGATGCTGACCTGTAGTGGACTTAACACCTTCAACACCCTTAGCAATTCGCTCATTTTCTGCACGACGTTTTCTAATATCTCGCTTATCAAAATACTTAAGAACATATCCAACGGCGTTCTTATCGGCAAGTGTAGAAACAGTACCAGCCTTGAAGGTTTGCCCTTCGCCGAAGATAACCTCTGTATATTTATGAGCCTTTGACTGATATTCATTTGAGAAGTTCAAATCGATATCAGGCTCCTTATCACCCTTAAAACCAAGGAAGGTTTCGAAAGGAATATCAAAACCATCCTTTGCCAAAGGCTTGCCACACTTCGGGCAAATCTTATCTGGCATATCTACGCCTGAAAGTCCCTGATTAACAATTTCCTGTACTTCTGGACCATCAAAATCTACGTAGAAACAGTTTGGACATCTGTAATGAGGTGGTAGTGGATTAACCTCAGTGATTCCTGCCATTGTAGCTGCAAAAGAAGAACCTACGGAACCACGGGAACCTACCAAATAACCATCCTCATTTGATTTCCATACAAGCTTTTGAGCAATAATGTACATAACGGAATATCCATTACCAATGATTGAATTAAGCTCACGCTCAAGACGAGCTGATACTATCTCTGGAAGCTCAGGACCATATACTTCATGGGCTCTTGTCTCACAAATACGACGTAAATCCTCTTCAGAATGCTCAATAACAGGTGGACATTTATCTGGACGAACCGGATGAATGTACTCACACATATCCGCAATCATATTCGTATTTTCGATAACTACCTCATGTGCCTTGGCAAGACCAAGGTATGAGAATTCATCAAGCATCTCATCTGTAGAATGAAGATAAAGTGGCGCCTGCTGATCCGCATCATCAAAGCCCTTGTTAGCCATAATGATACGTCGATATACCTCGTCCTGTGGATCTAGGAAATGAACATCACAAGTAGCAACAACAGGCTTATTAAACTCCTCGCCCAAATCAACAATTTGCTTGTTTATATTCTGTAAATCAGTTACAGAATTAATATCCTCGTACTTATCAGAACGAATCATGAAGTCATTATTTCCAACAGGTTGAATCTCAAGATAATCATAATAGTTAGCAATTCTGGCTATCTCTGAATCATCTCTGCCATCTACAATAGCTCCATATAATTCACCAGCCTCGCAGGCAGAACCGATAATCAAACCTTCTCGACATTCTGTAAGTAAAGTCTTTGGTACTCTTGGATAACGGCTAAAATAATATAAATGAGACTCTGAAACGAGTCTGTAAAGATTAATACGGCCCAAGTCATTCTTTGCTAAGACAATACAATGATGAGCTTTCATCTTTTTGATTTGCTCAGCAGTAGGTTTTGCTTTTTCATTCAGCTCAGCAAGAGTATGTATATTTTCATTTTCAAGTTTAACAATAAACTTTTCAAAAATCTTTGCAGTAACCTCTGCATCAGCTACCGCTCTATGATGATGCTCATTTACTACCTTTTCCAATTTACAAACAGCATCAAGATTGAATTTAGCATTATTAGGATGTAAATATCGAGCGATTTCTACAGTGTCTACATGAGTGTAATCATACGCAAGCCCTAACTGTTTACAATTATATCTAATAAAACCTGTATCAAAGCCTGCATTATGAGCAACTAAAACGCTACCCTTACAGAAATCCATGAACTTAGGCAAAATAACATCTATTGTAGGAGCATCTAGTACCATATCATCTGTAATAGATGTGAGTTCTGTAATTCTATAAGGTATTGGCACCTTAGGATTAATAAATTCAGAGAAATAATCTACAATTTGACCATCCTTAAACTTTACTGCACCTATTTCTATAATCTTACAGGTTCGAGGATTAAAACCAGTCGTCTCAATATCAAATACTACAAACTCATCATGAAGAGACTGTCCCTTGTCATTTGTAACAGGACGCTTGGTATCATCTACAAGGTAAATCTCACAGCCATAAATAACCTTGAAATCTCCAAGACCTTTCATGTGATCTGCGTCACAGAAAGCCTGCACTACACCATGGTCGGTAATAGCAAGGGCTTTGTGTCCCCAGTCTTTGGCACGTGAAATAATGTCAGTGATTTCAGAGACACCATCGAACTCAGACATCTTTGTATGGCAGTGAAGCTCTACACGTTTCTCCACTGCTGTATCCTGACGTACAACTCTAAAATCTTTTATCTTTTGGATACAAGTGATTCTACCAACGGTAAGCTCCTTAGAGAAGGTATCCTCATCTAACTTACCCTGAACCTTATAAAAGCCACCAACTTTAAGCTTAGACTCAAGCTCTCTACCCTGATCAGCATCACTAAACCAGAATTTTATTGAGATAGAATCTGTAAAGTCGGTCATAGTACCTGTACCAAAATAACCACCCTTTTTAGTCTCTCTAAATTCAAGGGCGTTAAGCTGACCTTTTATTACAATAGAACCAAGAAGTTCTCCATTAATATCTTCCATCGTAGTGGCATCTTCAGCAATCTCTGAACCCATAATGATATCTGGGTCATCTGACTTTGTAAGAGGACGCACGAATTTCTTCTCTGGTTCTTGATTTTCAGAATTATTATCTTTTTCTTTGTTCTTATTATTCGTTTTATCTTCTGTTTTTTCCTCTGCTGGCTGTTCTTCAGATTCTTCTACAGCGGCAGTCTTAGCACTAATTGAAGCAATCCTCTGCTCTATTTCACGTTCAGCATTTTCAAGATATTTGCTTTTTACAGGTTCCTTATATTCGAAGAAAATCTTACCATCCATATGACAACGATTGCACAAAATATTATGGAGCAAATCAAATAATTCATGCTCCTTTTCTCTGCCAATGACTGTGTCCTCGATGGTAACCTTAACATTTCCGTCTTCTGTAATATCTAAGTCTGCTTTTTTATATATGTTAAAAAGAAGAGCGCTTCTTGCTTCCAGCTCTTCTAAAATACTGTCATTATAAGATGAAATTAAATTCTTTGGAGTGTACTGACTTGATAAATCAAAGTCCTCCAAAATTCGAATGGAAACACCGTTGTTTGCAAAGAATTGTTTCTTAATAGACTTTTCTAATTTCCAAATACGGCGCTTAGGAATAAGTGTATTGAAAGTAACGTATATACGAATATCGTCTTTTGAACGACCCGTACTGACCTTAGTGATTGTTGCATCACTAAGGGCAGTAGACAAATCGTTATCTGCATTCATATTTGGGAATACTTCATAAAATCCCATTTGATCCATAACATATCTCCGAACTTAAGCCTAACGAGGCCAATTAATCAACTCTTCACGTAACGCATTAAGGAGCTCTCCCTCAGGCATTTTGCGAACCACTTCGCCATGCTTGATAAGAAGTCCTTCTCCGATACCACCAGCTACACCAAGGTCTGCTTCCTTTGCTTCTCCTGGTCCGTTAACTACGCAGCCCATAACCGCAACTTTAATGTTGAGATCTGAGAACTCTTCTACCATTGTCTCGACCTTATTTGCAAGTCCAATCAAATCAATCTGTGTACGACCGCATGTAGGGCAAGATACAACCTCGATACCCCCCTGTCTAAGACCAAGTGTACGAAGAATAAGCTTAGCAGTCTTTATTTCTTCTACAGGTGCACCTGTAAGTGAAACTCGAATTGTATCACCGATACCCTGCGATAGAATCATTGCAAGTCCTGCGGCGCTCTTAATGTTACCAGCTCTAAGTGTACCCGCCTCAGTAATTCCTACATGAAGTGGATGATTAGTCTTGTCTGCAATAAGCTCATGCGCCTTGACGCACATCATAACATTAGAAGACTTAATACTGATAACAAGATTATCATATCCTAAATCTTCGATAATCTTTACCTTATCAAGAGCTGACTCTACAAGTCCTTCTGCTGTAACACCACCATATTTTTCAACAAGCTCCTTTTCAAGGGAACCTGAATTAACGCCTACACGAATAGGAATATTCTTTGCTTTTGCAGCATCAACTACAGCCTTAATACGATCAGTACTTCCAATATTACCTGGATTAATACGAATCTTATCAGCTCCATTTTCAATGGCAGCAATGGCAAGTCTGTAATCAAAATGAATGTCTGCAACAAGAGGGATACTAATCTGTTTTTTAATCTCTCCTATAGCTTTAGCTGCATCCATGTCTGGACATGCAACACGGATAATATCGCATCCAGCTTTTTCAAGCTCATGAATCTGTGCTACTGTAGCAGCCACATCCTGAGTCTTTGTATTACACATAGACTGGATGAGAATTGGATTACCTCCACCGATTACTTTATTTCCAATATGTACAACTTTTGTATCCATACAAAAATCTCCTATTACATAAGTTTTAAAATATCATTGTACATGACAACAATCATCAAAAGCATCAATAATGCAAAACCAACCAGGTTAATTCCATTTTCAATCTCTGGCTTCATCTTCTTTCCGCGAATAGCCTCAAATAAGATGAGCACAATACGACCACCGTCAAGAGCTGGGAATGGAAGCAAATTCATTACACCAAGGTTCGCAGAAAGTAATATAGCTATTGAAAGTAAGTTAACAAATACATAGAACATTCCACTAGTCACTGACTGATCATAAACGTCAGAAATAGTAGTAACCACTCCAACAGGTCCTGAAACCTGATTAACAGAAAGCTCTCCTGTAAACAACATCTTCAAACTACTAATCGTAACGTAGATTTGATATTTCATCTCGTAAGCTGCATACTGTAATACTCCAACAGGTGATACCTTAACGTATTCATTTGCTTTCTGAATACCTATAAGCTTACGACCTGCTTCTTCATCATACTTTGGTACAAGAGTGGTGGAATATCTTTGATTATCACGTTCATAAACAACATCAATAGAATCAGCATTAGCATGAAGAAAAGTATAAATACTAATCTCGCTATAAAAGTGAACATTATATCCACCTAAGCTGATAATCTTGTCTCCTGCTTCTATGCCTGCTTCTGCAGCAGCATATCCAGGCATTACATCTGTAATAGTTGTGTCATTAACACCAACAGATGCAATGTAAATAACCGAAAGCATATACGCTAAAATAAAGTTAAACAGTGGGCCTCCAAAAACAATCTGGAATCTCTCCCATTTACCTTTTTTACTAAAGGCTCTGTCGCTATCGCTTTCTTCATCTTCACCTTCCATTACACAGCTACCGCCGAAGGGAAGTGCTTTCAAACAATACTTAGTCTCACCCTTTCCCCAACTAAAAAGTGTTGGTCCAAGACCAAGAGTAAATTCGTTAACCTTTACACCACATTTCTTTGCAAATAAGAAATGTCCTAACTCGTGAAAAATAATTATGAAACTAAAAATCAGTATTGCAAGTATTATCTTAAGAATAACTACCACCTGCTCTCTATGTAATCGTAAGTCATCTGTTCTGTCTCAAGAACCTGCTCAATAGTAGGATTCTGGATAAAGTCTACATTAATCATAGCCTCAGAAACAATCTCTGGAATCTCCAAGAACTTAATCTTATTCTTTAAGAACTTGGCAACTGCTCTTTCATTGGCTGCATTGAAAACTGTAGGCACATTGCCACCAGCATCCATAGCGTCATAAGCAAGAGCAAGACCATAGAAGGTTTCCATATCAGGTCTCTCAAAAGTAAGAGTACCAACTTTAAATAAATCTAATGGCTCTGAATACAAAGTCTTACGATTTGGATAGAATAATGCATAAAGAATTGGAAGACGCATATCAGGTGTACCCATCTGCCCAATAACTGCACCATCCATAAATTCTACTGCTGAGTGAAGAATACTTTGAGGATGAACCACTACTTCTACCTGATTAAGGTTAACACCAAAAAGCCATTTAGCTTCCATAACCTCAAGACCTTTATTAATCATGGTAGCAGAATCAATTGTGATTTTTGCTCCCATTGACCAGTTAGGATGCTTAAGGGCATCTTCTAAGGTAACGTTTTCTAAGTCATCAAGTGTACGACCTCTAAATGGTCCACCTGAGGCTGTAAGAAGAATCTTAGAAATCTTATTATGTCTCTCACCATTAAGCGACTGGAAAATAGCACTATGCTCACTATCCACTGGGAGAATAGAAACACCTTTTTCCTTTGCCAGCGGCATAATAATATGACCAGCTGTAACAAGTGTTTCTTTGTTTGCAAGAGCGATATCCTTGCCTGCATTGATAGCTGCGATTGTTGGCTGAACACCAACCATACCTACAACTGCAGTAACAACTGTATCAGCCTCTTCTGCAGTAGCAACTGCAATAAGACCTTCCATACCATAATGAATATCTATTGTAATATCAGAAAGTCTAGTCTTTAAATCCTTTGCCAACTCTTCTGTTCCAACTGAAACAAGAGTAGGCTCATATTTTCTAATCTGACTTTCAAAAAGATCCAGATTACTACCACAGGACATAGCCACAACATTTAAATCATCAGGATTCTGAGAAACGATGTCTAATGTCTGTGTACCAATTGAACCTGTAGAACCAAGAATTGATATATTCTTTGCCATGTGTGTCTACCTCTATAAAATGTAATATGCTAAGAAAAATATAATTGGTGCAGTAATAATAACACTGTCAAAACGATCTAAAACTCCACCGTGACCTGGAATAAGCTTTCCATAGTCTTTTATATCAAAATTACGCTTAATAGCCGATGCAGCAAGATCACCCACCATAGATATGAGTGCACCAATTCCTGCAAAAACAACAAGAGGAATAATTGGGAAATCCTCTAATCTGAAAATATTATCAATAATAAAACAGTAAAGCGCTGTAAAGAGCATAGATCCTACCACTCCACCTACTGCTCCTTCAATGGACTTCTTTGGTGAGAGAAGTGGTGACATTTTGTGCTTTCCGAAAAGTACACCTACACAATAAGCTGAAGTATCGCATCCCCATGAGCAAAGGAAAATAAGCCATACTATAAACTGACCATTAGGAAGCATTCTTGTCTGATAAAGGAATGAAAGCATCACTCCAACATAA
This sequence comes from Pseudobutyrivibrio sp. 49, assembly GCF_900100545.1. Classification (GTDB taxonomy): domain Bacteria; phylum Bacillota; class Clostridia; order Lachnospirales; family Lachnospiraceae; genus Pseudobutyrivibrio. The sequence continues at coordinate 488,640 of NZ_FNDP01000001.1, read as the reverse complement.
AAAAGACCAAAGAAGGCTGCCATAATCTGATGTGTATGGTATTTAGGATACGCAAATACGAACACTCCTAATAAACAGATAAGAAATACAAGCATTATCGCCATATTATCTGGTGAAAACATAAGCTTAAGGTTGGAATAATATGCAACGCATGCAGCATAGCCTAAAAAACCAAGTGGCTTCTTTTCAATATCAAATATACGATACAGCTCGAACATTCCAATAAGAGATAATGCAAGCATTACTCCAAGAAGTAAATCTCCACCGGTACAAATAAATAGCAAAGCTAAAATTACAAGTACTATTCCACTAATAAGTCGTGTGATAAACATTTAAAATCCTCTCTAAATTCCGCCAAAACGACGATTTCTTTTGTCATATTCTTCTATAGCTTTCTTTAACTCATCAGGAGTAAACTCTGGCCATGCCACAGGTGTAAAATAAAACTCCGCATAAGCAAGCTGCCATAGAAGATAGTTTGATAAACGTTGCTCTCCTGATGTACGAATCATAAAATCTGGATCAGGAATATCTTTTGTATCTAAATAACTTCCAAAAAGCGATTCATCAATGCTTTCAACATCTATTTTACCATCTTTTACGTCAGACGCCACCTTTCTGATAGCTCTTGTCATCTCATCTCTACTACCGTAATTTATAGCAATTGTAAGTGTAAGTCCTGTGAACTGTGATGAATACTCTGTAAGCTCATCAATGGCTTTGCGAAGCTTTTCATCAAGTCTTGTTAAATCTCCAATAAAGCGAACACGAAGGTTATCCTTCTTTGCTGTTCTCATGCAAGTCTTAATATATTCTCCGAGAAGCTTCATTAAAGCTTTTACTTCATCATCAGGTCTTGACCAGTTTTCTGTAGAGAATGCATACATTGTCACATATTTAACCCCTAAATCGTGAGCTGCTCTACATATGGTCTCAACATTTTTCGCACCTACTGTATGCCCGTAAGTACGAGGCATCCCCTTTGATTTTGCCCATCTCCCATTTCCATCAAGAATAATGGCTATATGCTCTGGTACGTTCATAGTGCCTCCATTTTTTATAAAAATAATGAAACAGGGCACAAATTGTGCCCTGTAAAAATTAATTTAATAATATCTCTTAGACAGTCATAATCTCTTTAGTCTTTGCCTCAACAGCCTTATCAACCTCAGCAATGAACTTATCTGTCATCTTCTGACACTTATCTTCAAGATCCTTGATTTCATCCTCTGAAACGCCCTCATCCTTTGAGTGCTTCTTTAAATGATCAATAGCATCTCTTCTGATATTTCTAATAGCAACCTTTGCATCCTCGCCGTGCTTCTTAACATCCTTGGCGATTTCCTTACGACGTTCCTCTGTAAGCTCAGGGAATACAAGACGAATAAGCTTGCCATCATTTGTAGGATTAATTCCGATATCAGACATGTTGATAGCCTTTTCAATCTCTTTAACAAGAGAAGCTTCCCATGGCTGAATCTGAATAAGTCTTGGCTCTGGAACTGAAATATTTGCTACCTGCTGAAGTGGAGTTGGTGCTCCATAATAATCAACAGTAATCTTATCCAGGATATGTGGGTTAGCACGACCTGCTCTGATAGTTGTGAACTCACTTTCAAGATTATTGTAGCTCTTTGTCATTTTTTCTTCGTATACAGAAAGTATATTATCCATTAGCCCTCCTTATACGGTTACAACCGTACCATTAAATTTGCCTGAAATTGCCTTTACGATAGAATCCTCCTCATTAAGTGAGAATACATACATAGGCATTTTCTGCTCCATAGCGATTATTGATGCTGTCATATCAACTACCTGAAGCTTCTGATCGATAACATCCTGAATGCTAATCTCATCATAACGCTTAGCATTAGGATTCTTAGCTGGATCGCTATCATATACGCCATCGATAGATTTTGCTAAAAGAATGCAATCAGCTTCGATCTCAACTGCTCTAAGAACAGTAGGTGTATCTGTAGAGAAATATGGATGTCCTAAACCACCTGCAAAGAATACAACCATTCCTCTCTCAAAATACTTGTTTGCTCTATCCTTAGAATAAAGCTTTGATACATTTCCACACTCAAATGGAGTGAGAACCTGTGTCTTCATACCAACAGTTCTGAAAATCTCAGAAACATAAATACAGTTCATAACTGTAGCAAGCATTCCAATCTGATCAGCTTTTGTTCTGTCGATATTTTCAGAAGTGCGTCCTCTCCAGAAATTTCCGCCTCCAATAACAACGCCAACCTGAACGCCATCATCAACAAGCTTCTTAACCTGACGAGCGACCATTAAGCAAGTAGCTTCATCAAATCCAAAACCCTTATCCCCAGAAAGTGCTTCTCCACTAAGCTTTAATACTACTCTTTTCATTTATTCTTTTATTTCCTTTATATATTTTGTCTCGTCAAATTAGATATTAAATACGCTGTTTACATCAACATCTGCGTAGCTCTGTGAACAGAAGCCTTCGATAACAGCACCATTATTAATCTGAACTGAACGAGACTTGATGTTACCCATAACAACTGCTGATGTGTCAACAACAACAGGTCCGTTAACATCAATATCACCCTTAACAGCACCAGCGATAACTGCTGATGTAGCTGTGATATTTCCAATAATTACTGAACCAACACCAATCTTAGCTGTTCCAGTAGTAACAACCTCTCCTTCAATCTTTGCAGCATCTGCAAAGAACTCAGCAGAAGAAGAATTACCTGTAACCTTACCTGCGATAACAAGCTTACCATTACATGTAACATCACCAACGATTTCACCCTGAACCTCGATAGAACCAATTGATTCAACGTTACCTGTAATCTTCATACCACCAGTAATAACTGCATTTTCGTCTGAAGCAACGTTCTTTGCGTCAGAACCATTTTCCATAACTCCCATTGTCTTTGATGCCTCCACCTTTGAATCATTTTTTGTGTCTGAGAAGAATGACTTCTTCTCTGCTGACTGCTCTTTTGCAGGAACAGTCTCTGTTGCCTTTGTAGCAGGCTCATCAACCTTTTTAGAAACCTGCTCAAGAAGGCCATCAAGCTTATTAAGCTCAGACTCGACATCAATATCGCCATCGAGAGTGTTAACCATGACCTCCTCAGTAGCTGCAGTGTCGTCGCCACCTGGTACTAGCTCATTAACTGCATCATTAAAGTCTTCTTTGAAATCTTTAAAGAAACCCATTTATAAATCCTCCATAACATATTCTTTATTGAACAACACTAACGTGTTGTATTATTTCTGTTTCATCTGTAATTGGTAAAATCATAGCTCCCGCATCATTAAGAGACTCGATAAGTCTAGGTAACGCTTCAACCGTTGCCTTTTTGTTTGTACCGTCATGTAACAATACTACAGACGTCTTGTATTTTACCACATCACTCATAACATTATCAACAAGTTCATCTGCTGTAAAAGCCTGTGAAGTAGCATCTCCAGAGGCAATGTTCCAATCATAATATTTGACCCCGATAGAGTTCAAATAATTAATAAAAACAGACATACTTGTATTGCTAACTTTATTACTGCTTCCACCTGGAAATCTGTATAATTTTGTATCAACACCAGTAGTGTCTAATATTAAATCGTGAATCTTGTCATAATCTGCAATAAAAGAATCTTCAGACTGATAGATTTTAGAATAGTTATGGCTATAAGAATGCATACCAATAGTATGCCCATCCTCTACTATACGTCTGTAGGCATCACCGTAAGTATCAATATCCTGTCCTACAACGAAGAAAGTAGCCTTAACATTATAATCATCAAGAATATCTAATATAGTCTCAGTGTTTTCACTAGGACCATCATCAAAGGTAAGATACACCATAGGTATGTCACCTTCTTCTGCAATATTATCCATGTTATCTACAAGATAAACATTGTCCAAGAAGCTATCATCTACCATCTCGTCAGCATCATCAACAGTATTAGAGACAGCAATTTTAGCTGAAATGGAATCAATTTGTCTTTGAAGAGAAATAACTTCAAAAATAAGGATAGTCATTACAATTAAAGTGAGAAGCATAAAGCTGATAATTGTATAAACTATCATCTTTTTCATTCGAGCTACACGCTTACGCTTTGCGCGCTGCTTCTCGAGCCCATCATTTGCAATATCCAAGGTTATAACTCCCTCCCCTTAAAATTTCTCTTTTATTTTATCACAACCAATTTACAAGATAAAGGATAAAAAAGAAAGGGTCTACTAAATGTAGACCCTTTTAAAAAGCATATTTATGAACTAATTAAGCGTTCATCTGAGCTGCAACCTCAGCAGCGAAGTCTTCGTTCTTCTTCTCAAGGCCTTCACCAGTCTCAAAACGAACGAATCTCTTGATTGAAAGTGCAGAACCTGTAGCCTTAGAAACTTCCTCTAAGTACTTAGCAACTGTCTGCTTTCCATCCTCAGCCTTAACGTAAACCTGATCAAGAAGACAGATTTCCTTAAGCTCCTTAGATACACGACCTTCGATCATTCCGTTGATAACCTTCTCAGGCTTCTGTGACTCCTTAGGATCGTTCATGATCTGAGCAAGAAGGATTTCCTTCTCGTGAGCGATGTACTCAGCAGAAACCTCATCACGGCTAACATACTTAGGATTAAGAGCTGCAATCTGCATAGCAAGATTTGTAGCTGCCTCCTTAGCTGCATCTGACTCAGCGCCAGCCATATCTACGATAACGCCGATACGTCCACCACCGTGTGTATAAGATACTACGAATCCATCAGATGTAACCTTCTCAAATCTTCTAAGAGAAAGCTTCTCACCGATTGTAGCAACCATCTCTACGTGAACATCGTTAACTGTCTTAGATGAATCCTCAGCCCATGGCTGTGCAAGAAGCTCATCAATTGTATTAACATCAGACTTAAGAATCTGAGTAGCAACCTTCTCTACGTATGTCTGGAACTTCTCGTTCTTAGCAACGAAGTCAGTCTCTGAGTTAACCTCAAGAACAACTGCTGTATTGCCTTCTACTACTACCTTGCAGATACCCTCTGCAGCGATACGAGATGCCTTCTTCTCAGCCTTAGCTGCACCGTTCTTACGAAGAAGCTCGAAAGCCGCATCCATATCACCATCGCACTCAGCGAGTGCCTTCTTACAATCCATCATACCTGCGCCAGACTGCTCGCGAAGGTCCTTTACCATTGCTGCTGTAATAGCTGCCATATTATTATGCCTCCTCTTCTGCTGTTGCTTCCTCAGCAACCTCATTCATTTCACCCTGCTTTGCTTCGATAACAGCGTCTGCCATCTTTGCAACGATAAGCTTTACTGCACGGATAGCATCATCGTTACCAGGGATTACATAATCAAGCTCATCTGGATCACAGTTAGTGTCACAAACACCTACAAGTGGAATACCAAGTGCGTGTGCTTCCTGAACACAGATGTGCTCCTTCTTAGGATCGATAATGAAGATAGCATCAGGAATTCTGTTCATTTCCTTAATACCACCAAGAACCTTTGTAAGCTTCTCCTGCTCCTTCTTGAGCTGAGTCACTTCCTTCTTTGGAAGAAGATCGAATGTACCATCTGCTTCCATCTTCTCGATTTCCTTAAGACGAGCGATTCTTGTCTGAACTGTCTTAAAGTTTGTGAGCATACCACCGAGCCATCTCTCGTTTACATAGTACATACCGCAACGCTCTGCCTCAGATGCGATAGCGTCCTGAGCCTGCTTCTTTGTACCAACGAAAAGGATGTTACCACCCTGCTGAGCGATGTCAAAGATAACATCATAAGCATCGTCTACCATACCTACAGACTTCTGAAGGTCGATAATGTGGATACCATTACGCTCTGTGTAGATATAAGGAGCCATCTTAGGGTTCCATCTACGTGTCTGGTGTCCGAAGTGAACACCTGCCTCAAGTAACTGCTTCATTGAAATAACACTCATTTTAATACCTCCTGGTTTGTTTCTTCCGCATAATTCCACCTGACAAACACCCGGCCTACGATAGGTTGGGAACCAATGTCAGTCCTTATGCGTGTATTTTCAACAGCCCTTAGAATTTACCATAATTTTGCAATTATTGCAACTATCAATTCTTTGGGGGCGTTGTTGTTCTAACATCTTTATTTACAAGAACTGCCACCAAATCATCATAGGTGCTTCCCTGCTTTACATAAAAGGTTCCATTTTGAATCAAATTATCCACCTTGCATTTATTAAGATATTTGTTGAATTCCTCAGAATCATCAATAAGTCCTGCTTTCTTTAAGTGAGAGCAAATCACTTCTGAAGACTCTCCTGCACGAACAGTAAATGGAACATAGGTAATAACCTCATCCTCTGAAGCAGCAGTGCTATCTTCAACTGTCTGCTCTACGGAAGACTCGGCAGAAATCTCTTCTTCCCCGACTGAAGTAACTTCTTCAGTAACAACAGGGGCTTCCTCCACAACCTCAGAAGAATCTTCCTTTTCAGCTACAATAGCTTCTTCCTCTGTCCCCTCTGGCATTACCATGCCAAGAGCTGAAGCCTTCTCTATAATCTCTTCATCTGTCAGAGACTTATTATATAGAAAGTCTCTTCCAAAATAAAAGCTTATAGTTAAAAGTAATGTTGCTAACGTAACGCCAATACCAATTCCTCTAAGATAGTACTTAAACCTCATTATCTCCCCTCCTGATATAAACCAATAACAAACTTAACTTCACCAAGACCACGTCCAAGTTTTTTTGCTATTTCTACGTCAGACAATCCTTCATCCGCCATTGCAAGGATTTGCATATTATCATTAGCCTTAATTGGCTGATTCTCCTCTGAAAACTTTTGAGCAAGCGCCTCGGTGAAGGAAATAGTCTTTGACTCCTCTTCCTTACGCTCTTTTTCCTCCTCCTTTGCAGCAAGAAGCGCTTCTCGCTCCTCGGCAAGCTTCTTCATCTCTTCCTCAATCTCAAGTTCCTTATCCTTAAGCATATCAAGCTTTCTGGCAACGGAAGAATCCAGAGCAACAAGGGTATCCTGAAGCTCAGATAGTTTCTTTGTCATTTCGACCATGGTCTGATGCTTTTCATTAAGCATTGAGTACATGAAAGTCACTTCTTTATGAGATTTATCTACAGATTCCAGAACTGTATCTGAATACTGTGAGATTTCAAGGATTTTCTCATTAGTCTCTTTATCAGTACGTCTATCCAGCTCTTCCATGGCAGAGTCTATCGTGGCAGAAAGCTTGTCTTCTGTCTCAACTCTGGCATCAGCCATCTTATCTTTTATAATTTCTTCGATTTGTTCTTTTGTGAGCTTCGTAAGATTCTCTCGATCCTTCTCAGATAATCTTTCAGACACAAAAAAGCTCCCAATACACAGGCCCAGCCCGATAATTAGGAGCACAATTTCAAGTATAGTCATTATAGTCTCCCCTCTTAAATCCTCATATCAAAGGATGTTGTATGCTTCTCAGAAACACTTCCATCAGGCATTTTTTTGTCTTTTTTACCTTTTTTTATGCCTTTTTTGTCTTTGTTTCCTTCGTAGCCCTTACCATTTCCTTCTCTTTCGTAACTGTCCTCTTCCCTGTTTGACTTGTACAGGTCATTAACCTGCTTTGCCTGCTGTTCTTGCTGTTTCTCTACCGTGTGGGTGAGATTCTGCTGTTCAAGCATGGGCTTTTGATCCTCCTGAGCCTTGGTATGACTTAGCTCATTTGTATTTTGGATCATTCCATTAAAATTGATTGGACTTATCGACATAACATACCCTCCCTAAAGATCATACACCATAAATCAATCATTCAATTAACAGAACTACAAAAACTACTGATTAGTTAAAATACCCATGTATTCACCAAGAACCTTTCGCATTTTTTGAAGAGCCTTGGTATGTAACTGTGAAACTCTCGATTCCGAAACCTCAAGAGCTGCGCTAATTTCTTTTAAAGTCAAATCTTCGTAATAATATAAAAGTATAACCTGCTTTTCCTTTTCGGTAAGCATATCTAAGGCTTCCTGAAGTTTTTCAGTAAGCTCTTTTTTTGAAATATTATCTTCAGGCTGGATAAAGTGAGAGTTATGTTCCGCCTCCATAACAGGCTCATTTCCAGCTTCCACAAATTCGTTCAGTGATACTACATTAGTGACATTTAGCTGAGACTGCCACTTAGAAAATTCGTCCGAAGAAATTTTAAGCTCAGCAGCTATATCTTCATCGGTGGCACTATGACCCGTGCGAGCTTCAACCGCCTTGATTGCATCATCAATCATCCTCTGTCTTTGACGTATTGTACGAGGAATCCAGTCCATCTTGCGAATCTGGTCCAAAATAGAACCGCGGATTCTAAGACTTGCATAGGTTTCAAACTTAACATCCTTGGCCAAATCGAATTTATCTATAGCATCAATAAGTCCAAAAATACCGTAGCTACACAAATCTTCATACTCAACTGTATTTCCCAAATACATGCAGAGTCTGCCAGCAACTATCTTAACAAGCGGCGCATATTCAAGTATTAATTGCTCCCTAATCTCGGGAGTAGGACTAACTTTGTATTTGTCCCAAAGCTTTTCCTTGTCACTCGCCTTCATTAATGCCCCCTTAAATCAAGTCTGAATCAGTTCTATAACCCCTCCTCTGGTCCAGACGCAACATCCTCGGAATTCATTTGATCTTCTTCTTCGATTTCATCTTCGGCCAGCACACTGCTAATATCCTGAGGCTCCTCATCAAGAGACTCAGCCGGTTCCAATTCTCTGAAGGCATAATCAAGAATCATTTTGATTACCGTGCCCATAAACAGAAAAATGATAACAACAATTAACAGTCTTGATACAAAGACCGAAAGTTCAACCCTTTGAATAATAGAAATAACACACGAAATAAACGCTGCAGCCAACGTAATTATAATAGGTATAGGCTTTGTGTTCATCTGTGCCTCCAAATATTATTCTAAATAATTTTTAGCTCTTTGCCAACTGCCTTAATATAGTATTCTCCTGTCTCACTGTACAGTTCTACAGTACGACCATAATTTAGGCCGCAATCCTCCGCAACAAGCTTAACTCCAAGTTCTTTAAGCTTTTGACGGCTCGCCTCAGCGTTACGATCACCAACGTTAATTGATGTGGACGCACCTGGCATTTCGAACATCTTAGCACCACCGGCGATTTTAGCTACCATTCGAGCTTTGTTTGCTCCAGCTTTAATCATGTCATCATAAAGCTTTTGAATACCAGTATCTGCAAACTTAGCAATATTTGTATTGTTTCTGATTGCAGTACTGTCAGGTAGCATAATGTGCGCCAAACCACTGATTTTTGTAGATGGGTCATAGATTGCAATACCAATACATGAGCCCAAACCAATGGTCGTCAGTGCATCAGGAGCTTTACATATTTTAAGATCAGCCATGCCGACTTTAATCATCTGCCCCATACATTCACTCTCCTTATATTGATACACCAAGCGCGGTTAATATCTTCGCATAAGAATCTTCTTCTGGCATTAATATAAAATGTCCCTTGATTCCTAAATCATCAGAGAATTCTGTATTAATCATAAGAGCATTATCACCAAAAATACCAAACTGAACAGCAGGAACTGAAAGAATAGCTGCTGCCATATCAACTGCAACAAATGGTACTGATGGTAAAATTGTAAGGTTTGTCAATCCTGATAAAGCTGACAAATACGAACCTGCAATAATATTTCCAACTTCTTTAATTGCAGATAAATCCATTTCATTGAATGGTTCTGAGTAATCAGGGTCGCGCATCATAAGCATATTTACTACATGATGGGCTGACTGCATATCCATTAAAAACATCATGGAACCATCTATATCTGCTTCAACACCAAGCATGATACCAACAATAATTTCGTCTTCAGCTCCAATTGCGCCACCTAATTCTTCTACAGGAAGAAATGCGACCTCTGGAACACTCATATCAATCCTAAGGCCAAGCATATTGGCGATGGCCGTTGTTGCATTACCAGCGCCAATATTACCTATTTCCTTGAGGACATCAAAATATTTTTCATTTACTTCATTAAGTGTGAGCATATAACCTCCCGTTAAGAAGCCTCATTCTCTCCTATAATAGAACTAATTTCGAAGATAGAAATGAGCTCGTCCCCATTTTTTCCTACGCCATTAATAAAGGAATTTTTACTCTTCAATGTTGAAGATGGTGCCTCAATATCATCCTCTGATAATGAGAGAACCTCCTTTACCTCATCAACAATAACGCCCATAAGTCCGCCACCATCAAGCTTAAGAATGATAATACGAGATGCATCAGTAAACTCGTCATCATCCAAATCCATTCGGCGTCTAAGACTCATTACAGGAACAACCTCACCACGAAGATTAATTACTCCACGGTAGTAAGAAGGTGCTTTTGGCACTCTGGTAATCTTACTAAGTCTAACGATGTTATCAATATAGGAAATGTCGATACCATAGTGCTCGCCACCAATTTTAACAACAATGTATTGCTTCTTTTCTTTTTCAACTACATCATACATAGTTATATCTGACATGGTCTCACCTCCTATTAAATGACAGCATTAACATCAAGAATCATAGCGATTTCACCATCACCAAGGATAGTAGCACCACTAATGAGCTTGTTGTTATCCAGCTTACCAAGAGATTTGATAACGATTTCCAGCTGTCCAATAAGATTATCAACGATAATACCACCAAGAGTATCACCCTTCTTACAGATAACAACTGTCATTGTATCTTCTGTATCTTCCTTTGGTTCGCAATCAAGAAGGTTATCCAAATGAATAAGTGGAATAACCTGTCCTCTAAGGTGAATAACCTCCTTGGACTCTACATACTTGATTTCTGACTTAGGAATATTTTCAATGTTCATAATAGAAGCAAGCGCAATCGCATACTTCTCATCTCTAATTTCAACCATGAGCGCCTGAATGATAGCAAGTGTAAGTGGAAGTCTTACTGTAAAGGTAGAACCTTCACCCATCACAGATTTAACTGTAACATCACCACCAAGGGCCTCAATATTACTCTTAACAACGTCAAGACCTACGCCTCGACCAGAGATATCTGTAATCTGTTTAGCCATTGAGAAGGATGGCATAAACAGGAAGTCTATAATTTCCTTCTGAGTAAGATTCTCAGCTTCTTCAGGCGTTACAAGACCTCTTTCAACAGCTTTATCTCTAACCTTGTCAGTATTAATACCGCCACCATCGTCTCCAACCTCAATGATGACATTGTTGCCTTCCTGGAAAGCGTTAAGGAAAATTGTTCCCTTTTCTGGTTTTCCAGCAGCACGTCTGTCTTCAGGAGACTCGATACCGTGGTCAGCAGAATTTCTAAGCAAATGCTGAAGTGGATCACCAAGCTGATCTACTACAGTACGGTCAAGCTCTGTGTCCTCACCAGTCATAATAAGTTCCATTGGTTTGTTGAGCTTTCTATCCAAATCTCGAATCATTCGAGGGAACTTAGCTACAACGGATTCGATAGGAACCATTCGAACCTTCATAACTGATTCGTGAAGGTTTGTTGTAATTCTCTCAAGGTATTCAATATTCTCATGTAATGTCTGGCTGTCAATCTCACCAGAGCCATTACTCTGAGAAGCAAGTGAGTTCTTTGCAATGATAAGCTCGGATACCTGATTCATAAGTGCATCCAGCTTTTCAATATCTACACGAATTGTACGGGAAGTAACAGGCTTGTTCGCTGGCTGGTTAGTCTTTCCGCCTGCTGCCTTTGCTGCTGGAGCTGGAGCTGCTGAAGGTACAGGTGCTGGTGTTGCTGCCGCAGGTGCTGGTGCAGCCTCTGGAGCTGGTGCTGCAGCCTCAGGTTCAGGAGCCCCTTCCTTCTTTTCATACATCTCTGGTGTAACCTTTTCAGCTTCAACTGAATCTATTTCTGATACAGTCTTAATAGACTCAATGATAGGATCGAGCTCGGCCTCTGAAGAAAGAATAAATGAGAAATCAAACTCAAAATTTTCATCCTCAATATCTCCAGAGCTTGGGTCGAAGGCCATAATCTGACCAAAGTCTTCAACAGCCTTAAATACAAGGAAAGCTCTTGCTGCCTTAAGCAAGCACTCCTTGCTGATATGAACTGTAAATCCATAGAGCTGCTTCTCGCCTTTAAGCTTCTCACAAAGCTCAGGATCAACAGGAATCTTCTTATAAAGCGGGCCATCAGCTGCGTCTGCAGCAGGTGCAGCCTCTTCGCCACCTTCTGCGCCACCCTCTGCTGGAGCTTCAGCAGGTGCTGCAGCATCGCCACCGCCTTCACCTGAACCGCCACCTGCAAGGTAATCATTTAAAAGCTTAATTAAAGCTTCATTCTCTTCTTCACCTTCGTTTGATGTGGCTTTAACTGTTTCAAGGTAAGTTTCGATAGCATCAAGACACTTAAAGAGAATATCAATAAGTGCAGAATTAACCTTAACGTTATCATTTCGAACTTCCTGGAAAACGTTTTCCATATCATGGGTAAGACGCTGCATTCTCTTGAATCCCATAGTACCAGCCATACCTTTTAAGGAGTGAGCTGCTCGGAATATTTCATTTACAACATCCTTATTATCAGGCTCCTTTTCCAATTCCATAATGTTATCGGAAAGGCTCTGAATATGACCACTTGTCTCATCAATAAAGATATCCAGATACTGACTTACATCCATAACTCATGACCTCCAGTTTTCTACAACCTTTTTACAATTGAATTAGCAACTGATTTAAGTGGAGCAACTTCATTGGACAACCCCCCTTGCTCCACCGCTTTCGGCATTCCATATACAACACATGTGGAAGCTTCTTGCGAAATTACGTAAGTCTTTTTGTATTGATTCAAGTATTTAATTCCTTCAGATCCATCTGCTCCCATTCCTGTAAGAACAACACATATTATCTCATCAAAACTAGATTTACTGAGAGACCTGTACATAACATCTGCACAAGGTTTTAAGCTGTTTACAGGTGGGCTGTCATCCAAATGACAATAAGCCGCATGACTTCCGTCTTCGCAGATTTCCATGTGCTTACCACCCGGCGTAATATAAACCCATCCAGGCTTAAAGTACTCTCCATTTTCGGCTTCCTTAACATTTACCGCTGATATCTGATCCAGACGGGCTGCAAGAGATGCTGTAAATCCCTCTGGCATATGCTGAACCAAAACAAGCGGAACAGATAAAGTTGCTGGTAGCATTGGAACGAATGTATGTAATGCTTGAGGACCTCCAGTAGAACACGCCAGAGCAATAATCTTTTTTGTTCTGACCCCTGTACCTACAGGTTTTACAGTAGGTTTCTTATCACCACCTGGAGAAGCTGCTGGAGCCGGTGGAGGTGCAGTAGCTGGCTTTCTCTCAACCGGTGTTGGAGCCGCAGGTCTCGCTGGCGTAGAAGAAGTTTGCGCAATACTGCTTCCACTTTTGGTAGCCTGAAGGCTCTTTTTCACATTCTCCATACGCTCCAAGGTAGAGCGCCTAGATTCCTCAATAGCCTTTGTAGCATCGCTTGTACTTCTTCTGGCAGATATCTGTCTAAAGCTTGATTGCTTAGTTGCATTATGCAACGCCGTAACCAACTGTCGACCAAATACATCCCTGGTATCGCTGCCTGATCTGATAGGCTTTACTACAAAGTCTAAAGCACCATACTCCAAAGCCCTTATGGTACTTTCTGTATCCTCCTTCAAAATAGAACTAACAAGAACAGCATTAAACGGTATCTTCTCATTGTAAAGCTTGGCAAGTAAATCGACGCCCTGTAGCTTAGGAAGAACCATATCAAGTACCACAAGATCATATGGATTGTTCTTTATTTTATTGTAAGCATCTTCGCCGTCTGCACTAACGTCGACTACACGAAAATCACTATCTGCGTTGATAATATCACAGATAACCCTTCGCATAAGTGCAGAATCATCAACAACCAAAATCTTATACATTCTTTACCCTTGATCCTTCTTTCTTAAGCGTCGCTCCTCGTCAAAAATGTACTTAATAATTGTCTCCCTATCTTCTGCCTCTTTAAACAGGAATTCTATTCTATGTTCATATAGTCCTATATCCTGTTTGAATTCATTTTTAATCATTTTCGCAACTACATTTATGCGTTCAGATACGGTATTAGATTTCAGTTTGAAAGAAACATACATAAATTTGTCGGTCTGAATATCTTTCTTAGCACGAATTTTAGCGCCACCACCACTTATATCCACGATATTTCCATCAACTGGTTCACCGTAGGTATTACCATATTTTTCCAAATCACGTTCTACCAAAACCATATTAGGTAAATATGCAACATCCTCAGGAATAGGTAATATCTTAACTGCTATTAAGCAATCAAATCGATAATAATCTCTTCTTTGAACCTTTTTAAGCTCGGTAGAAGGCTCAAAAACATATACCGGAAAATTCTCTAATCGACCTCTTTTTGTAATCTCGCCAGTAAGCTGAAACATTCCAGCTTTAGTATTGAAGACAGCATGAAAAGGAACATTCATCGGTATAGTGACTGTATGTCCCTTTCTCGTAGGAATATGAAATACTATATCCTTGTTCTTGGTAACACCAAAGACGCTGGAGATATAAGCACTTCTATCCTCATCTATGTTGTTTTCAACATCAGAATTTGTGCTGGCAATTGTAAATTCAATCGGTGTGCCAGGTCTCAGATCGAATATTTCCATACTCAAGCCCTATCTCTTAAAAGTGCACTGAAAATATGTGAAACACCCCACTTATAATGAGTGTTTTCATCTTTCTGAAGAAGCTTCGATGCGATACCTTCAAAGCTTTTGGATGCCTTACTGGTAGGATAATCCAGAGACACTACCTTTTGGTTTCTCACAGCTTTTTCTAAATTGCCGTCATAAGGAATGTATCCTAAATAATCTAAATCTCCACCCAAAAATTTCTTCACCACAGATTGCATCTTCATGTAAACAGCTTTTCCTTCAGCCTCACTGTTTACCTTATTAGCAACTAAATGTACGTTGGTTCCATCCTTAACATACTTTGTGCTCTTACACATAGCTTTCATTAAGGAGTAGGAATCGGTAAGCGAGCTTGGTTCTGGAGTTGAAACTAATATAACCTCTGGAGAGGCAAGAACAAACTCTAGCACCTGGTCCGAAACGCCCGCACCAGTATCTATTATAAGAATATCACATAAGTCGTTTAAAAGTGATAGATTATGCACTAAAAACGTAATTTGTTCACGATTTAGATTATTTAATCCCACTACACCAGAGCCACCTGATATAAAACCAATCCCCATTGGCCCTGTAGAAATAATATCTCTAATACTTCTGCCATTAAAAATTACATCAGATAAATTGTATTTTGGCAGAGTCCCAAACATTACCTCCACATTGGCAAGGCCAAAATCCGCATCAAGGATAATCACCTTTTTCCCCATCTGCGAAAGCTGCACAGCAAGATTAACGGCCATATTGGATTTACCAACGCCTCCCTTGCCAGAGGTTATTGTAATAACCTTGGTGTTCTCGATATTTCTAACGCTCTGTGCCTTTATTACATTTCGTAAATTTTCCGCCTGATCCATTTAGTTTCCTCCCAATAACTGTTTAACCAGCTTCTGGGCATTAACAATCTCGATATCGTCTGGCACATTCTGCCCCGTAGTTATGTAGGAAAGCTGTGCACCAGTATATTGTTTTAAATTAAAAATATTACCAAGACACTTCGTCTCATCAAGCTTGGTAAAGATTAAGTTGAATTTGGTGAATTCCATATAGGTGTCTGCAATCTCTACTAAATCCTTGTGTTTTGTTGTTGCTGATAAAACAAGATAAACCTCGCTATCATAGAATTCTCCCAAGGCACTAATAAGCTTCTTGGTATCGTTCTTCTGGTCCTGATTTTTGTGAGAGAACCCTATGGTATCTACCAAAATAACGTCTAAATCCTGATTCTCTCTGTTCTGTCTTTTTACTGTATCTAACAGCTCATCGGCAGAATAAATAACATTTAGAGGAACGCCAAGAATATTAGCGTAGGTCTGAAGCTGGTTTGCAGCAGCCATTCTAAAGGTATCTGCTGTAATTAGGCCAACCTTCTTGCCCTCCTCAACCTTAAACTTGGAAGCAATTTTGGCGATTGTAGTAGTTTTGCCTACACCTGTTGGACCAATAAAGAAAATAACCTTAGGTTTCTTTTCTCCTGCAACTATTCTAGTTGGTGTTCCAAGCTTTAATACCATTTTTTGATAAACAGAGGACAAAAGATTATCAAGAGAATGACTGGTCTGTAATACCTTATCCATGTCATCCAAAACCTGATTAATGTATTTCTCCTGAACCTCGTTGTCCAAAAGGACGTTATAAAGCATCTTTACAAATACATGGTTATCATTATCGATAGAAAGCTTTTCACTGTGAACAGCTTCTATTGGCATCTCCACTGGAGATCTTCCTACAGTAGTTTCTTCCTCAGGCTCAGATTTTACTGGAGCCTTAACAAAGGCCGGCTTCGAATATGTAGGTTCGATTAGTTTTGCTCTTGGTGCCGAGCCAGAAAGAGGTTCAAATTCAACTTGATTAGAAGTCATAGTATCTCCCTCCTGTTTCTCTAACACTTCATTTACTGCGGAAAATGCATCCTTTAAAATAAGAGCATCGTCTGCAACAGCATCAAAAGTACCAATCTTTTCTTCGCCATTATTCTCCACTTTTTCTGAAGCTACAGTTGCAAAATCCAAAGCTTCTTTTGAAAAGCCATCATCCTCTACTGCAGCTGTCACTTCATAAGTGCTACTCTTAAAGAAGCTTCCAAGTCCCTTTGGCTTGATAACCTTAACATTCATGATAACTGCAGCATCGCCAAGCTCCTCTCGAACTTTTGACATTGCCTCTTCTTCAGTTTTTCCAGTGTACTTGTTAATAACCATTTAATTCACCCTGTAACCATTCCCACCGATGAAAGTTCTACATTAGAATCAATCTCATTATAGGAAACAACAATTAAATCTTTTATATAGTCCTGAGTCATGCTCTTGAAGTACATTCTTACGATAGGAGATGTAACGACAATAGGTGTTCTTCCCATGTCCTCAATCTTTTTAATCTCATCCTCAAGAGAAGCTATAATTGCTTTTATTCTCTCTGGGTCTAATGTCAGATATGCACCCTGTTCAGTCTGTTTAATAGATGCCATAATATCCTGTTCCACCTTCGGATCAACCGTGATAACCTGCGTAACTTCATTAGGTGCAAAATATCTGCCTGAAATAGCTCTCTTCAAGCCCTGACGAACATACTCTGTCAAAACATCAGTGTCATGAGTTGTTGTAGCATGATCAGCCAGTACTTCAAAAATAGAAAGCAAATCTCTAATAGAAATACCCTCTGATAACAGATTCTGTAATACCTTCTGTACATCTCCCAATCCAAGGAGCTTAGGTATAAGCTCATCAACAATAACAGGATTTGATTCCTTGAGATTGTCCACAAGATTCTGAACATCCTGTCTTGTAAGAAGCTCGGCAATATGGCTTCTAATAATCTCAGTAAGGTGTGTAGCAATTATTGAAGGAGGATCTACAACTGTGTAACCTAAGGATTCTGCCCTCTCACGCTGACTCTCTGTAATCCAGATAGCCGGGAGATGGAAGGATGGTTCAAAGGTAGGAATACCAGTGATTTCTTCCTCAACATAGCCTGGATTCATGGCCATGTAATGGTCAAATAGTATCTCGCCTTCTGTAACCTGAATTCCCTTTATCTTTATAATATATTGATTAGGGTTCAGCTGAATGTTATCTCGAAGTCGAATGATCGGAACAACAGTACCAAGTTCCAAGGCTATCTGACGGCGAATCATAACGACTCGATCCAGCAAATCTCCTCCCTGATTAACGTCTGCAAGAGGGATGATTCCATAACCAAACTCCAGCTCAATCGGATCAACCTGCAACAGCGAAACAACATTTTCCGGCTTTCGAATTTCCTCTGCTTCTGTTTCCTCTGCAGCTACCTCCTGTTCTATCTCTTCCTCGCCAAGAGTCTTTGACATTGAATATCCAGAAACACCAAAAGCTGCAGCAAAGCCTAGGAATAAAACAGTATTAAGAGGTGTGAATGCCAAAACTGCCATTGAAGCTGCAACAATATACAAAACCTTTGGTAAACCAAAGAGCTGCTTAACCAAAGTACCTGAGAAATCTGCTGCCTTTGAGCCCTTTGTTACAAGGATACCTGTTGATAACGAAATAAGCAGTGAAGGAATCTGAGAAACCAGGCCATCACCTATTGTAAGGATACCAAACTGCTGAATTGCCTCAGCAAATGGCAAGCCCTGATTAATCATTCCAAGAGCAGTACCACCAGCCATATTAACAACTGTAATAATAAGACCTGCAGTGGCATCTCCTTTAACGTACTTGGTAGCACCGTCCATAGCTCCGAAGAATGCTGATTCTTCCTGAATCTTATCTCTTCTTCGTTTTGCTTCCTGATCATCAATAGCTCCGGTATTCAAATCCGCGTCAATGGCCATCTGTTTACCAGGCATAGCATCCAGTGTGAATCGTGCTGAAACCTCAGCTACACGCTCAGAACCTTTATTGATTACCATAAACTGAATGATAATCAGAATAAGGAAAATAATTCCACCAATAATAAGATTATTACCACCAACGAATGTACCAAAGGTTCTTACTACGTTTCCTGGGTCACCACTTGAAAGAATAAGCTTTGTCGAAGAAACGTTTAGAGAAATTCTAAAAATAGTGGTAAAAAGTAATAAGGTTGGGAAGAAGGACATGTCCAGAACTTCCTGCACAAACAGAACGTTCATAAGGACAATAAGAGCAATGGATATATTGAAAGCAATCATTATATCCAGTAAAAAATTTGGAATTGGAATAATAAAGAAGGCAACTGCGGCAAGCAAATACAAGGCTATTCCAACATCAGTTTTCTTTACAGATGCAGCTATGTCCATTACTCATCTCCCCCTTTCTTTAGATTTTAAACAGCTTTATTTCTTTCTGTATATACCACAGCCAAAATCTCGGCTACAGCCTGATAAAGCTCCGGTGGGATAGTCTGATCAATATCAACCGTTGCATATAAAGCTCGTGCTAACGGCTTGTTTTCAACAATTGGAACACCGTTTTCTGCGGCAGTGTCCTTAATCTTCTTCGCAAGATAATCCTCACCCTTTGCTATAACCCTAGGAGCTTCATCCTTGGTATTGTCATATAAAATTGCTACTGCAATATGGGTAGGGTTTGTAATAACAACATCAGCCTGCGGAACATTTTTCATCATTCTGCGCTGAGATGTCTCCATCATCTTCTGACGTTGTTTTCCTTTAATCTTAGGATCTCCTTCAGTATTCTTGTATTCATCCTTTACCTCTTGCTTGGTCATCTTCATATCATTAGTAAATTTCCACTTTTGATAAGCGTAATCAATAAGGCCCAGGATTATATATACGATACTGATTTTTATTCCTATTTCACAAATTAACTTAAATATCAAACTGAGGGATGCATTAAGCCCTATATCATAAAGAATGAATAAATTACCAGCCTGATCGCGAATAGAAATATATGCTATATAACAAACCAAGAATATCTTTGCCAGTGCCATCAAAAGATTCATAATAGAATCCTTTGAAAAAATACGTTTAAAACCACTGACTGGATTGAATTTGCTAAGCTTAGGCTGTAGTGGCTTCAAAGTAAGCTTCCATCCTACCTGTATCAGATTGGTTACAAATCCTGTTATGAAACCAATAATAAAGAATGGAAGCAGGATTATAAGCATTTTCACAAGAAGAATTCTAAAAATACCGGTTATGGTATGTACCGTAAGACCGCTTCCGTTATAAGAAACAACATCAGGAATAATGGAATAAATCCACGCAAAAATCTCTTCAAAGCGAACGCCTGCAAAACCCAGGAAAACACTTAGAGCAAAGAAAAATCCAAGAAGCGCTATTCCATTTACCATCTCCTTACTTTTGGCAACCTTGCCTTCGTTTCTAGCATCGGAAAGCTTCTTACTGGTAGGCTGTTCAGTTTTCTCTCCACCCTCTCCATCTGCAAAGAACTGCAAATCATAGGGAAAAAGAAGTTCTTTCGTCTCTGTCATTAATGCAACCCCTGAATGTATAAAGTAAGCATTGTTTTCATTTCCTTGAAAATAAAGGCCGCAACATCAGGTAAAAGGAAAATCGTCAAAAATAAAACCGTAAATCCTACAATAATTTTTAGTTGAGCACCAACAGAGAACATATGAATCTGTGGTGCCACTTTTACCATAATTCCAAGAATGGTATTCAATATCATTATTACCGCAAAAACTGGAAGGATGATTCTAAAGGCAATAACAAAAACATCTCCCATAAACTTCAAAGTAGATACAAATAGTGAATCCCACTTAAAAATAGTTCCCCCAATTGGAATCAATGTAAAAGCATCACAAAAGGTTTTAAAGATATATCTATGCATCCCTGATAGAATCAGAAGAATCATAAGGAAATTGTTGTACAAAGAACCAGTAACACTGGATTCAGTACGAAGTGTTGGGTCGTATTCCTGGGCCATTGAAAGACCTATATTCATATCAATCATATTTCCAGCCAAAAGAATAATGAAGTTGCAGCAATATGTTGAAAACCCAATTATCAAACCAGTCAAGGCTTCCTTCGTAACTAAAAAAGCATATCCAACTACTGTAGAATAGTTAAGCGCACTAAAATCAACCACAAAATACAAAAGAAGGGAAACAAGTGCCGCAAAGCCGACCTTCACCCTTGCAGGTGTATTGCTGATGCTAAAAAAGGGTGCTACTACTACGAACATGGATATGCGTGTAAGTATCAACAAGAAATATTCAAAGTTTTCTAATGTAAAATGTATACTAAACATTCATTTCTAGCCCAGATAAATACTAAAATTTGCCCACAATTCAGTGATATATTCCGTTAACACTGTTAGCATCCATGGACCGAAAAATAGAAGAGCCGCAAAAACCCCTACAATCTTTGGAATAAAGGTAAGAGTCTGCTCCTGAATAGATGTGACTGTTTGAAAAATACTGATAATCAAACCTATAGTAAGGGATACCAGCAAAAGTGGTAGAGATGTAATCAGAAGCATATAAACCGCATCTCTAATGATATCTAATACCTGTCCTTCAGTCATAACTACCCTCTCCTAAAGCCCCCGGGTGAATAGGTAAAGTGTTAATAGAAAGTCTTCACCAATCCACCAATAACAAGATCCCAACCATCTACCAATACGAATAACAATATCTTAAACGGTAGTGAAATCGTAGTAGGTGGAAGCATCATCATACCCATTGACATAAGTACTGATGCTACTACCATATCAATAACAATAAATGGAATGTAAATCATAAAGCCTATAATAAAGGCTGTTCTAAGCTCTGATAATATAAACGCCGGCACGATAACTGTAAAAGGAACATCCTCATACTTGTTATCTTCGTATGTGATACCAGCTATATCACAGAACAGATTTAAATCCTTAGTTTGAATTTGAGGATACATAAATTCTCTAACAGGAGTTATAGCTGCATCAATTGCTTCCTGCTGAGTAATCTCCCCTGCATCAAATGGGTCAATCGCCTCGGTTTTGATTTGAGTCAATACTGGAGACATAATGAATAATGTTAAAAACAACGCCAAACCAATCAATACCTGATTTGGAGGCGCTGTGTTAGTTCCAATAGCAGCACGCACAAAGTGTAGAACAATGACGCATCTGGTAAAGGAAGTTAACATTATGAGAATTGATGGCGATAGAGTAAGGATTGTTAAAACCAATAACATCCTAAGGGTGGAAGAAAAATTTCCATCCTCGCCATTGAACGTTAATGTAAAACCATTCCTTTCGCCAACAACTTCATCCGACGCATTTGGTGCGTTTTCAGTTGCACCGTAAGTCCCATTTGCAGCCCCATACTGGGTTCCGTCATATTCTGTTGCATGAACTGTAATCCCAGTAGAAATAAGGGTATAGCAAACAACTACAGTTGCAAAAATAATACTGAAGACTAAATACACCTTTTTGATTTTATCCATAACATAAACTGCCCCAACGATGTTATTTCTTCTTTGAGAATTTGTCCAATACGCTTTTGAAATCGACGGGCGTTATAGCCTTCATTTCTCCCTCTTCGATTTCTTTAAGCTGGTCGGATGATATTTCTCCAAGAGGAACAACCTCATCTTTGCCAACGGCAATCAAGAAATATCGATCCTGACCGGCTCTTATAATTTGAACATATTTATTGCTGGAGATTTTTAAAACTTCAACAATTTCAAGGTTTTTGTTGAAGCCCTGAGTCTTCTGATAGCCGGCAATCCATTTGGTTACATAGAAAGTAACGGCAAGAACACCAACAAATACAATTAATATAAATATTAACTGAAAGAAACTCTCACCAGCAGAAGAAAGAAAAAGCATAATTATCCAATTACCTTCTTAACAGCTTCGAGAACTCTCTCTGCCTGGAATGGTTTAACGATAAAGTCTTTTGCACCAGACTGGATAGCCTCGATAACCATGGCCTGCTGACCCATAGCAGAACACATGATAACGCAAGCGTTTGGATCCTTCTCCTTGATGGCCTTTAACGCACCGATACCGTCCATCTCTGGCATAGTAATATCCAGAAGAACAAGGTCTGGTGTAAGCTCGGCATACTTATCAACAGCAATCTTGCCGTTCTCAGCTTCGCCGACTACATTGTAGCCATTCTTTGTGAGAATGTCCTTGATCATCATTCTCATGAAAGCAGCATCGTCACAGATTAAAATGTTTTTTGCCATGTCTTCATCTCCTTAAATATGTATTTATTCTTTGATGATTTCTGTAATACGTACTCCAAAGGATTCTTCAATTACTACTACTTCACCTTTGGCCACGTACTTGCCATTAACAAGTACATCTATTGGTTCACCGGCTATTTTATTTAGCTCGATGATAGTACCAGGAGCAAAATCCAAAATATCTTGGATTGTCTTATTGGTTCGACCTAATTCAACAGTAACATCAAGTGGTACATCTAAAATCAAATCGATGTTTTCCTGAGCAAACTGTGCAGAAAAACCTGGTCCAAATGGTGTGAACTGCGCAGGCTGAACATTGATTGTTGGCTGCGGCATATACATGTATGGTGGCATTTGCTGGCCAGCCATCATATTTGGATCCATCTGAGGAGGTGGCGCTGCCGCCTGTGGAGGAGGCGCCGCTGCTTGTGGAGCAGCCTCAGGAGGAGGTGCTGCCGCTGGTGCTGGTTCTGGAGCAACTCCACTGTCCACTGTAGACTTGGAATCATTCTCCATTGTGTTCTGCACCGCATTACACATTTCTTTTGCTAGAGAAATTGGATACAGCTGCATCATTTCTGAATCAACTAAATCTCCAATTTCCATCTTGAAAGCAATTCTAACGAAATTGCTCTCAAGGAAAGAATCTATCTCACCACCACTAATAGCAGTCAAATCTGTAAGGGTTGCTGTTGGTGGGGAAATATCAACCATCATACCAAGCATAGATGAAAGGGAGGTTGCTGACGCACCCATCATCTGGTTCATTGCTTCTGATATCGCTGACAGATGAAGCTCGGTAATTTCACCATCGGTGTTGGTTCCGTCACCACCCATCATCAAATCGGTAATAACCTTAACATCGTTTTCTTTTAAAACAAGAACGTTACTACCGTCAATACCTTTTGTATATCCAATACGAACAACTACACATTTGTCCGTATATTGGGAAGCTAACTCATCCCAGTTTGTTTCTGTAACAACAGGAGTAGAAATCTCTACTTTAATATTTACAAGTGCAAACAATGATGTTGCTGCACTACCCATGCTGATATTGGCAACCTCGCCAATAGTATCAATCTCCTCACTTGAGAGTTCTCCAGCTCCTCCGCCGGATCCTCCGCCACCATCATCTGCTGGCGCAGCATCGGGAATGCCACCACTAAGTAGTGCATTAATCTCATCCTGTGATAATACACCGTCGCCCATTCGCTACTCCTCTCTTATGATTTGTGTTACTCTTACTGCGTATTCTTTTCCTGAAGCACCTGGAAGGGCAGCGAATTTCCTAATGTCGCCCACAAAAACATCCAGTTCTTCGTCAACCTTTGTATCTAGCTTTACTATATCGCCTACCTGGAGTTGAGAGAAATCAGCTACTGTAATAACACTGTTGCCAAGTACGGCTTTTACAGGTATCTTTGCCTTACTAATAAGAGCTTCAACAGAGTCTGAAAAACTGGTTCCCGTTTTCTCCTTTTGACTACTATACCAGAACTTTGTGTTCAATTTGTCCATAACTGGCTCTAAAGTAATAAATGGAAGACAAATATTCATAAGACCTTCCACATCACCTATCTTAATATTCAAGGTGACAATCGCTATCATTTCTGACGGCGATATAATCTGAGCAAACTGTGAGTTTGTCTCAATTCGCTCAAGTCTTGGGTGAACATCTAATACGTTCTCCCAAGGCTCTCTTAAGAGCTCTATGCAGGAGGTCATAATTCTTTCAATGAGCAAAAGCTCTATCTCAGAGAAATCTCTTACTTTATCAAGAGGCTCTCCAACTCCTCCTAACATTCTGTCTACCATGGCAAATCCAAGATTGGATGCCATTTCTACGATAATATTTCCCTCCAAAGGAGAAAAATCAACTACACCTAAAAGAACCGGGTTTGATAGAGAATTTGAAAACTCCATGTAGGTAACTGCTTCGGAGTTCATAACCTCAATCTGTATATTCTTTCGTAAGAAGATTGGCAGATTAGTAGAAAGCAATCGACCATAATGTTCGAAGATAATCTCCATTGTACGAAGATGCTCTTTTGAGAACTTTGATGGTCTGGCAAAATCATAGTTCTTTACAGGCTTTTCTTTGTTGTTTTTAATCTCTTCAGCATCAAGCTCACCACTTGTCAACGCGTGAAGCAGATTATCTATTTCGTTTTGTGAAAGAACGTCACCCAAGCTTTCTCACCACCATTCATCCCGAAAATTTTTCATCAGTGCTATTGGTAAGTAGCACTTGAGAAGTTTACTCTTACTATGAAGGATGACTTAAACAATGACTGGATGGCTTCGAGGATTTCCTCTTTTACACCCTCTTCATTATTTCTCATTTCATCTATTGTATGTCCAGCAACTACAGTCTTAATCGTATCATTCAGGATATTGTCATATGGTGTCAATGTACCATCTGCAGCAAACTTAGCATAATCCTCATTTTGATTATCCATTGAAAGAGAAACAGCAAGCACAGCATAATGAGCTTCACCGTCGCCATCATCCTTAAGGTTAATAGTCTGGGTAGAACCCGAATTAACAGGATAATCAACCATGTTCTCGACGTTGATAGCTAAGGATCCTGCTGTATCACCAGCCACCAAATCTAAGTCTATAGCTGAGCAAACCTTTGTAATAAGCTCATTTGCCTTTTGGGTCTCTGGAATAATTGTAATTGTAAGAACCGCAGTAAGAACAAGATTTACCACAACAAGAGCAAGAATAACTACCGTAATCAAATTCTTTTTCATGCTCGGTCCCCTTTCTACTCATTCACAATGGAGTCTGCTCCAAAATCTGATGAATATTTATTAAATATCTTAATTTCTACTCTTCTGTTCCTTGCTCTTCCTTCAGCAGTGCTGTTATCTGCTATCGGAACATATTCACCACGACCAGCGGATTTTATATGTGCAGGATTAATGTTTGTCTTTGATCTAATCCTGTCAGCAACATATAACGCTCTGTACATTGAAAGAACATCATTGTTCTCGTAAGTTCCTGAGTGCATCGGAACATTATCCGTATGACCCTCAACCTCTATAATGTTATCTGTATAATCAGCCAAAATCTTTGACAAATTATCTATAATTGCATTTGCGTCCTCAGTAAGGACAGCTTTACCTGAGTTAAAAAGTAATGCACCATTGATGGTAATCATTACATACTCGGCATTAAAATCTACTTCGACCTGGTCCTGAAGACCATGTAGTCTGAGCTGTTCTTCAATCTCCTCAGCGATTTGTTCGCTTTCAGATACACCAGCCTTTTCTAACGCCTTCTTTGCCTGAGCAACGGACATATCCTTAGCTTCGGCCTCATTTTCTGAAACATTTTGTTCCTGACTTGAAGCATCTCCAGGGTTTTGTCCTGGTTCTGTCTGGGAACCGTTTTCAGTGTTTGCCCCATCTTCTGATTGTTCGCCTTCTACTTTCTGATCAGAGGCTCCCTGATGCTCGTAATCATCATCCTCGCCATCAGTTACACTTTTGAAATAATCATCAAACATTTCCAACTGGCTAATACCAGATGAAATCATATGCCCTTCTCCAATGGAACTACCACCGGAAGAGAAAATACTAAAGCTGGACTGAATACTTGCTATTACTTCCTCGAATTTTGCTGTATCAGTACTACTCATAGAGAAAAGCAAAACGAAGAAACAAAGTAGCAGATTCATTAAGTCGGAGAAAGTGGCCATCCAGGCAGGAGACCCAGCAGGAGCTTCTTCTTGCTTTTGCTTCTTTGCCATTAGCCCTCACCTCCTCCATCGCCGCTGCCGATGCCTTCTCTAGCAGAAGGTGGAAGGAATGATTTAAGTTTTTCTTCTATAACACGTGGGTTTTCACCGGCCTGAATTGAAAGAAGACCTTCCACGGTTATTGACTTCATCATAATTTCAAGTGCATTATCAACACCTAGTTTTGTTCCAACTGGACCAGTGTACCAATTGGCAATCAGTGAACCGTATAATGTTGTAAGCAAAGCAACCGCCATATTAGGTCCGATGGTGGATGCATCTGAAAGGTTCTGTAGCATATTTACAAGACCAACAAGGGTTCCAATCATTCCCCAGGCAGGTCCCATCTCACCCCATTTACCATAGAAAGCAATAACCTTTTTGTGTCTGTCTTCAAGACAGCTCATATCAGTTTCAAGAATAGCTCTAACAAGTTCTGGATCAGTACCATCAACTACAAGGTTGATTCCTTTTTTTAAGAACTCATCCTCAATGCTGTGAGCCGCCTCTTCAAGAGCAAGAATACCCTCTTTACGAGAAATATTAGCCAAGTTTATAATGTTACCTATAGTGTCTGCCGCGTTTCCAACAGGAGGTTCTTTTATAGCTATACCAATACCCTTAAGACCAGCAATGAAGTCCGGCATCTTATTACAGGTGATACATGCAGACAAAGACCCACCGATAGTAATGATTACTGATGGAACGTCTATGAAATTTGCCATTGCGGCTACACCACCTGATGAAACGATACCGAAAATAACCATTACGACACCAAGTCCTAAGCCGATAAGTGAAGCTATATCCAAACTCTCACCACCTTGTAAATGATATTAGAAACTAGCCTCTAATGCGAAAATCCAGAAAAATCTGTATAGAATTACTCGGTATACACTTTTGTGATTATTTTACTAGATTTGTACATTATTGTCTACTTTTCTTATGAAAATGGTCGCATATTATTGTGTAATTTTTATGTCCAAACCACTAAATATAGAATATTCACAAATTTTTCAGATTTTTATAAAAAATTTAGAAAGAGAGGGCTATTGCCCTCTCTTCCAAAATATGTCTATAAATTATCTCTTAAGGTTGATTAACTCTTCAAGCATGGTATCTGATACAGTGATAATACGTGAATTTGCCTGGAAACCACGTTGTGTAGTAATCATGTCTGTAAACTCACTTGAAAGGTCTACATTGGCCATTTCCAGCTGTCCAGTATTCATAGAGGAACCATCAGCTGAAATATCGATACCAATACCATCGAACTCACCTGAGTTAAGGGTTGTATCGTAACAGTTGTCGCCCTTCTCCTCAAGACCTGATGCATTAGCGAACTGTGCTACTGCAATCTGTCCTAAAAGAACTGTATTACCATTACTGTAGGAACCGAAAATCTTACCATCATTCTGAACAGAAAGACCTGTCATTGTACCAAGCTTCTTACCTTCGCCTCTCATTGAAGAACCATCAGGAATACCACGATTTGCAACAACGGTAGATGTGCCCTTGTTATCGTAGTTCAAAAGACTTGCAAATTCGATTTCAATGTCAGACATGGCATTGTTCTGAAGTTCCTCATTAATTGGATCTTCATCACTTCTATTAGGTCCAAGTAAATGTGCATTAAACATTAATTTTGTTCCGCCATCATTACCTACCGAAAGCAGTGTACCTTCCTGTGTATCAAACTGAATACCATAGTTAACTGTATTGAAGCTAACCTTGATAGCTGGAGAAGTAGTTGCCTTGGTAGAAGGATCAAAACCGTTTAAATCAACACCGCCGTCTGTAATATCTGTCAAATCACTTGTAGGGACACCCAAAAGTTGAGTTAAAGTAATAACAACTTCATCACCTTCAGCGTTTGTATATGGGAATCCATGCTTACTTGCATCATAGGCTAGTGATGTACCAGTAAGGTTACCGTCTGAATCCAGTTCCTTTAATACAAATGAAGGAGGATTCTCACTATTCTTATCAATTAAATATTTTACAGCAGGAGAAACACTTGAATCTGTAAATACATATCCACCTGTAGAAGTACCATCTACATTAGTTACATTGTCATCCCATTTAACAGCAGATGAGAAATTGTATTCTTTTGTGGTGATATCATTTGTACCAAAAATGTCTTCAAGTTTACCACCGTTGCTAATATAATCAGCTAATACATCATGGTTGTCTTGATCCAGAACATTTGTAAGCTCAATAGTGTATCTACCCATTGTGCCATCAACTTTCTTAATAGAAAACTTGGCAGTATATGCATAACCAAGATTATCATAAAGTGTAAAGGTTCTTACATAACCACCAGTACTTTCAAACTGGCTGTCATTCTTATCAATTACACCTGCGAAATTTGCGGCAGTTGTTGCCTCTGGTGCAGATGTAAGGTTTTCAGTTCTCATAACTCTAAGAGCCGAAACTGTATCTTTAATAATGTTTGAAGGGTCGTCAGGGTCTACCTGCCATCCCATTACAAGGTATCCAGTTGTAGTCATAGCAAGGTTACCATTTCCATCAATGTAGAAGGAACCTGCTCTTGTAAATAAGTTCTGGGAACCGTTGTTAACGATAAAGAAGTTTGTTGAATTAGCATCTGTAAGTCTGATATCAAGAGCATCACCTGTAGACTGTGCTGCACCTGCAGATGTAATAGAAACCTTTGTGGCACCATTAGTAACACCAAGACCTATCTGCTTAGCGTTAGTACCACCACGGGTTGCTGTTGCACCGGATGCCTGTTGTGTAGTTTGATACATGATATCAGAGAAAGTTGTTGCAGAAGATTTGAATGCAACAGTGTTAACGTTAGCGATATTATTACCGATAACGTCCATCTTGGTCTGGTGTGTCTTAAGACCTGCTACACCAGAGAAAAGTGATCTCATCATAACTAAATGACCTCCTCAACTAATACACGAACAATTGAGGGTGTCTGTTTGTCGCTTCTGTCAGTCCACGACTTAGCTTCCATAAGGTCCAGCTAAACTATAACAGCACCATCAATATTTGTAAAAATGTTCTCATCTGATTCAGTCTGGTCCATAGCCGTAACTACGGTTTGATTTGGTACGTTAACTATAAAAGCTAAAGTATCAACTAACACTAGAGAATCAGTAATCCCTTTTTCAGAAGCCTTCATGACTCCTTCTTCCAGTCTGTGGGATTGCTCCTCCGTGAGCTCAATATTTCTGTCATCAAGCCTTTGTGCTGCATGCTTTGAAAACTTTAATTCAGATGCACTTTGAAGCTTCTGCTTAAAAATATCCTCAAAGCTTGCGCCGTTTAAATTACCAAGTGGCCTGGACTCGGCTGCTGGATTGAGATAGGTTCCAGCTACCTTCTCGATGGAGGTAAAATTTGGATTAATATTTAAATTACTCATATATGCCTCCTAAACTAAACCTCTGTTGCATCGCTTACATCAAGTTCTTCTGTCTCTTCTGAGCTGCTGTCTGTCTCTTCAGTCTTAATAGTTGTATCTGCTGATTTCTCAGCTACTGCCTCAGCCTGTTCTACAGTATCCTCAGTTTTTTCAACTGCCTCAACCTTTTCTTCTTCCTCAGGCTCCTCTTCCTTTGCAGCCTTTTCAGCTTCACTATCTGCCTGCATAAGCTTTGTATACTGTGCTAGCACTTCATTATACTTCTTTAAGAGCTTTTCATCTACGAAGCTACGATCATATTCGTCCATAGCATTGTAAATGCTAGCTGCTTCACCGATAACCTCACCATCCCTAACAGTAACCTGTGCTGCTTCAGGAAGCTTTTTGATTGCATCTGTAAGAAGCTTTGCAATGTATTTTGCGTTGTAATAATCTGTATCAACTACAGATATCATTTTGGACATTTCATAAAGCTTGCCGTCAACGGAAAGCATCATTCCTTTTTTGTCATCCTTTTGAACAAAATCAACCTTTCCGGTTACTTCCTGTCCATCAATATTAAGTGCTACAATCTTTCCAACAATACTGTTACTCTGGATAGTCTCCATGTTCTGCTGAAGCGACTGCATTGCTTCTACCTGAGTAAATGAAGCAAGCTGCGCAACATACTGACTATTATCGCTTGGCTGTAATGGATCCTGATACTGCATTTCAGCTACAAGAAGCTGTAAAAACATATCTTTGTTGTATCCAGTGTCACGTTTTTCCTCAGTTTTTGAAGTAGAAACAGTTTGATTGGCCTTTGCAGCATCCTGTGATGCCTGTGTTTTGGTATATTCACCATTTTTTACGGCACCAACTAATAATGAATCTGCCATCAAATATCTCCTTTCAATGGGTCGGCCATTTTTAGGCCATGAAATCTAAGGTACCACCATTATCCTTCATCATCTGAGCTATCAGAATATCCTCCTCTGTCATTAATCCTGTTAATTCATCGAGATTATTTAAGTCAATTCTGCTATTTCTTCTTGAGGAATTTCCTGAATTCTGCTCCTGATTATTTGAACCTTCTCGTCCATTCTCATCAAGATTTCTTTCGAACTCATGAGTTCCTACGGAAACCTCAATAGAAGTAACCTTTGTCGAGCTTTGATTCATTTCTGTTCTAAGAGCTGCCATCTGACTTTCAAGAGCTGCCTTTACAGCGTCATTTTCGGTAAAAATCTTTGCTGTAATTTCGCTACCCTTCTGTGTAACCTCCAGGTAAATTTTTCCTAATCCTTCAGGATTCAAGGTCATCTCCATGGTGGTAGATTCTGAATCTGTCATTACCTTCGCCTGTTCAACCAACTGACTAACAATATCTTCTGCCTTTACTGTTTCACCCGTTGGAAGTGAAACCGCTGTGTCTTCAGCTATAAACTGTAGTTGATTGTTCTGCTGTGGTGGAAGAATTCCATCTTCTCTTACAATGTTAGATTGGTTGTGTGTTTTCTCAGGCATCTTAAAAGTGCTCTGAGTCATCTCTTCCTTTTCTTCACCCTGAGACTGGTTATCCTTCTCATTAGTGTTTTCTTCTACAGGTTTAAATACCTTTTCTGTCTCTACTGTAGCAGTTGCTTCTTCAACAACAGGAGCTTCCTGTTTTTCAACAGGTTTTACGTCTTCCTGTACAAGCTGAATTACAGGTTGTTTATCATCTGTAGTAGTATCCTTCACATCTATCACCTTATCCTGATCCGATACTTCAGGCACTTCAACATCAGAAGCTATTTCTATCGTTTCCTCCGCCTGGATTAAGGTTGAATCGTTCTGTGAAACCAGTTCTTTAAGCTGAATAAAGGAATTATTCGTTTCTTCAAATAGCTGGTTTGAAAGATCTGTTGCTTTGTCCAAAATCTCAGCAAAATCATCACTTAATACGAGAGTAATTGACTCCGTCTCCCCAGTAAGTTCTGATACAAGCTGTGCAAGACTCTGTGGATTAAGAAGATCAATAAAGGTTAGCCCTAGGTTTTCCATTGCCTTCTCGATGTCTTCCTCGGTCACATCGAGTTGGTCTTCTATTATTTCCTTGACTTCCTCTACTACCGCCTCAATTTTTTCTGCTACCTCTGATTTTTCCGGCAGTGGTTTTTCTTCCTGTTGAACAGACTTCTTATTTGTTGTAGAACTGTCTACCGAAACAGTCTTTTTATCTGGCTGTTTCTCAGGAAGTGCAGAATTCACGTCTGAGTTTACACTTTGGACTTTGTTAGCAACGCCCTTCAATGTCTTTTCAAATAAGCCTGCATCAACGTTAGCCGATGCTTTGTCTGATGTTACAGAAACATCAATCTGACTTACCTGAACCAGCAAATTGGAAACATTGCTACTTGTCATGTAACCCCTCCTTTCACATATTCTGTTTTCAAGTTGCTATAAAACGTATTGTTAGGATTAAGGCTCCATCATCTTTGTGAGTATTGCTGCATTTTTTGCATCCATTGCTGAAAGAATACTAGAACGGGTACTTGCATCCATAGCCTGAAGGATTTCACATACCAAGTCGTAATCATCACTCATCTCATCAAAGATTGCCGCTGCATTTTTTGCCTTCATGCTTGTGTAAGTCTTAACGTAATCTTCGATTTCCTGGTCTGTCTGGAGCTGTGAAATAACCTGCTTATAGATAGCTGCAGCGTTATCTGGCTCGATGGATTCATAATACGTCTTATATTCATTTATATCGGGTGCATTATCCGAAAAAACAACCTCTTCATAGAATTTTTCTTTTAATTCTTCAAAAGCTGCTTCGTTAGCTTTATACTCTGCCAATTCCGCCGAGGCAGCTTCTAATTCTGTTATATAATCACTATTTTCATTACCCTTGGTTTTTAGTTCTTCAATCTCTGTTTCAAGCTCTTTTATGCGCTCTATTGCCTTCTCCACAGTATCATACTGTGAATAAGGATTATCTTCTTCCTCCTGAGGCAAATATTCCTCGATACCTGGTAAAATCTGATTAACATAAGGCACATCCTTCAGCACTGGAAATAGAATTGATGAGCCAAATCCACCAACATCCATCTTTACTAAAAAGGCAAAAATAACCAGCCAAATCATAATGATAAGCAACACAACAAAAGCCATGATGATTCCGCCGCCTATTCCTAGACGTTCCTCATCCTCTGGCAATACTTCACCATTCTTTTTGGCTTCTTTACGGCGTTCCTTCTCGGCTTTTTTCGCTTCTTTTTTTGCCTCTTTTTCGGCCTTCTTGTCAGCCTTTTCGTTACCAGTATCAGGTGCTGGTGCTGCTACCTCTTCAGGTGCCTGTGCTTCATCTGCCATAACTTACTCATCCTCTTTTTCTGTGTTAAAATACGTGTAACTAACCAACTCATCCGTGATTTTACTTTCCTCACGGTCTAACTCATCTAAAAATTCTTCAAAGGCATGTTCTCTAAGCTTCTCATGCATTTTTCGTTCCATCATAACTGCATTAAGCTTTTTTCTGGCATTTTCCATTGCCTTTTGCGCCTTAGAAACCTCGATCATTTGATCTCGAAGCGCTACCTTCATGGATGTAATAGCGCTTTTACAGGTTTTGATGGCTTTTATATCGATATTTCCTACAGACAATTCCTTTAGCTGTCTTTCATAATCTGCCTGCTTAATCATTAACTTTCTAAGCTTATCCTGTTCCTGATTAAAACGCGCTGTAGCCATACCAAAATTTGCCTTCTCCTGCTCCTCTATCTTCTGTTTTAATTCAAGAATATTTTGCATTCGATAAACAAATTTTGCCATTAGAACCACCTCTAATCATCGAAGATTGCTGTCATCTGCCCAATAATCTCGTCATAATCAAACTTATCATGGGTAGCCTGAAGTAAGAACTCATTTACTGCATCAATCTTCTTGATAGCGTAATCAATCGCTTTGTTTGAGCCATTTTTATAAGCTCCAATATTTATCAAATCCTCTGCTTCCTGATAGGTTGCAAGGACATTTTTCAGCTTGCCTGCAATAGCCTTATGCTCTGGTGTTGCCACTGCTGACATAACTCTGGAAATGGACTGCAATACATCAATAGCAGGATAATGATTTTTTTGTGCCAACTTTCTATTAAGAACTATGTGACCATCTAAAATAGATCGGGCTGTATCAGTGATAGGCTCATTGAAATCATCACCATCTACAAGGACAGTATAAAGACCTGTGATGGAACCTACTGCAGAATTACCTGCACGCTCCAAAAGACGTGGCATCTCAGAATATACTGATGGCGGATATCCTCTTGTTACTGGAGGCTCGCCCGATGCCAATCCTATCTCACGCTGCGCCATCGAAAAACGGGTAAGTGAATCCATCATGAGAAGTACATCTTTGCCCTGGTCTCTAAAGTATTCAGCTATTGCAGTTGCTGTAAGGGCTGCCTTTTTTCTAATAAGAGCAGGTTTATCTGAAGTAGCACAAACCACAACAGATCTTGCCATACCTTCTGGACCTAAGTCGTTTTCTACGAATTCACGAACCTCACGTCCACGTTCTCCAATAAGAGCAATAACGTTAATCTGAGCCTTTGTATTTCTGGCAAACATACCCATTAAGGTAGATTTACCTACACCTGAGCCTGCAAAAATTCCAATTCTCTGGCCCTTACCAACAGTAATAAGACCATCTACAGCCTTCACACCAAGAGACAATGGCTCTTTGATTATGACTCTTTCCATAGGATCTGGAGGGTCAGCTTCGGCTGGATACTCTATAAGGTTCTCAAAATCTGTAAGATCATCCACATCCGAAGGAACACCAAGGCCATCTACAAGATGTCCAAGAAGCTGGTCTCCAACATTAACACCAAGGGGATGTCCAGTGTTTTCAACCATGCATCCAACGCCTATACCTTCCACGTTCTCATAAGGCATCAAAAGCAGACGTTTGTCTTTGAATCCGACAACCTCTGCTTTAATACGCTGATCAGAGCCCTCCACGATTATTTCACACAAATCGCGAAGCTTAGCCTCTGGTCCCACTGATTCAATTGTAAGTCCTACAACCTTTACAACCTTCCCAAGAGATTTAAAGTAATCCTTCTCTGTCAGCTGCATCAATAATCCCTGGTCCACTGTGCCTCCTAGCTTAGGGCTCTAATTTCCCTGATAAGATTATCTAACTCTGTATCAATGCTACAATCAAAAATACCGCCATCTGTCTCAATAATACACTGACTATCATTCAAAAGTGGGTCTGCAATTATATCGAGTCCCACTTCAGTTCCAACTTTACCTTGAATTTCTTCCTTCTTTCCCTTTAAAAATTCTGCATTTGCATCACTAACCTTGATTTGCATCTGGCCTGTGCGCTCAATTTTCATAATGCAGTGGTCTAAAAGATGATATAACACATCCTTTTTGCCTGAAAGCTCTGCAGCAAATACATGCTCAAACACAGGCAGACACATTTCAACGATTTCATGTGACATATCAATTTGCTTTTGCATATAATCATTTTCAATACGCTGAATTTCTGCCTGCATATTATTCTGTGATTCCTGAAGTTCAAGGGCTGCCCTTTGTGTACCTTCGTTATAGCCCTCTTTTTCTCCATCCTGGCGAGCAAGATTTCGCATAGCATCAGCATTAAGCTGAGCAGCATTTAAAATCTCCTCGGCCTGCGCATTTGCATCCTCTATAATTCTCTGAGCCTCTTCCTGAGCTGCTGCTATAATCTCTTCTCTGGCAGGGCCAAAATCCTCAGGCTCTTCTTCCTCTTCCTGCATGATAGAGTCAGCCAAGCCTAAGAATTCATCTGGATCAACTCCCTCAGGAATTTCAGCGCCTGATTCACGCATGGCTTCTAAACGACGCTCACGCTCTTCTTCTAAAAGCCTGGCTTTGTATGCCTTTTCCTGCTTAAGAATAAGCTCCTTTGCCAAAGCATTGGAATCGATTACGAGTTCACCTGTTTCGCCAGTTTCTTCGTCTGGTTCATTTGGTTTCACAAGAAACCCATAGATGACATTGTTACTAGACAATGAGCTCATCTCCGCCTCCTCTAGAAATTACAATCTCTGCAGAATCCTCAAGCTTTCTGATAATACCTACTATCTTCTGCTGAGCTTCTTCAACATCCTTCATACGAACAGGACCCATGAATTCCATGTCTTCCTTAATCATAGCTGCAAGACGAGAAGACAAATTCTTAAAGATTGCGGCCTGAACCTCATCATTAGCTCCCTTAAGTGCAACGCCAAGATCTGAGTTGTCAACGTCTCTAAGAACACGCTGAATAGCTCTGTCGTCCAAAAGAAGGATATCCTCGAATACGAACATCTTCTTTCTGATTTCCTCAGCAAGCTCTGGCTCTTCAATTTCAAGAGACTCCATGATACGTTTTTCAGTACCACGGTCAACTGTATTAAGGATATTAACTACCGCATCTACGCCGCCGGCGATAGTGTAATCCTGATTGATAAGAGATGAAAGCTTTCTCTCGAGAACTCTCTCGACCTCTTTTATAACCTCTGGGCTGGTTCTATCCATAAGCGCAATACGCTTGGCAACATCAGCCTGCTTTTCTGGTGGCAACGCTCCAATGATAAGTGATGCCTGGCCAGCAGACAGATAAGACAAAATCATCGCAATTGTCTGTGGATGCTCCTCCTGTATGAAGTTCAGCACCTGAGAAGGCTCTGTCTTTCGAATAAACTCGAAAGGACGAACCTGCAATGATGCTGTCAGCTTTGTAATGACATCCTGAGCACGGTCATCACCAAGAGCCTTCTCAAGAAGCTCCTTAGCGTAACCAATACCACCTTCTGCGATGTACTGCTGAGCAAGACATACCTGATAAAATTCTTCGATAACCTCTTCCTTGAGCGCAGGAGAAATACTTCTCGTATTGGCAATCTCCAGTGTAAGTTCCTCGATTTCCTCTTCCTTGAGATGCTTAAATATCTGAGCTGATTTCTCTGGTCCTAGGGCGATTAAAAGTATAGCGGCTTTTTGAACGCCATTCATGTCTTCAGTTGCCATAACCTTATCCCCAATCCTCGTTTAGCCAATTTCTCAGAAGCTGAGCAACAGCCTCCGGTTTCTCATCCACAAACTTTTCAATAAGTATGCGGGCTTCAGATTTCTCTGTGTATCCAATATCTTCAAGCTCCTCTTCCTCTTCCTGAGCAGTAGAAGCAATAAGATCATCAATTGTAAGCTCCTGTTCCACAGGCTCCTCTTCTTCAGTCTTAAGACTTCTAAATACAACAAAGCCGAGCATTGCGAAGATGAGAAGTGCAAGAACAATCTGAACAATGTCTGAAACCGAAATAGGTGGACCTTCAGAGTACTGGAACATTGGAATCTCGTATGCCACAACCTTAACGTTAGCAGTAGGGAAACCTGTTGTTCTTGCTACTACCTCTACGATGTCATCTGAAACCTCCTGTTGAACAGGATTTGAATTTGCTTTTACAAATTCGTCAAAGGTCTGCCCTGCTTCTTCAAGGGTTCCATCCTTCTCCATCTTGTCTTCATTGTAGATAGCAAATTTCTTACAGGTAACTGAAATAGAAGAATCCTCTAAGCTTTGCTTTCCGATTTCGTCCTTATGAGTGGTTATCTTCTCATCTGGAAGATAATCCTTCTCAAAATCTTCTGTGGAAGCAGATGATACATTTTCATTCTCGATTACGTAGGTAGTATCATCATCGTTTGAATCTGTTCCTGGAACACCACCACTACCGCCTGTTGAGCTGGAGCTGGAGCCCTTTTCCCAATCAAGATAACCCTCGGTACGACCTTCATCAACTGAATAGTCATAATGAACGTAGCTGTTTTCATCAAAGCTCATTGAAAGATTAACACCAACAGAAACAGCATCGTAAAGGTTTGTTCCTTCAAGAACAGTCTGAACACGTTTTACAATCTCTTCTCTGGCTTTATCTCTGGCGTCCTGATTAGCAGAAGCAGATGCCCCTGCTGTACCTGCCTTGGCATTTGGGAACAACAGATTACCCTCTGTATCCATGATTGTGATATTATCAGTTGTTTCGTTCGCTAGGTTTGTAGCCAAATGTCTGGCTAAACCTTCAATTGTTTCATCTGTAATAGGCGAATTTAAGGTAAGAATTACAGAAGACCATCCAGGCTGATTTTGTGCTATAAGGGTACCATCATCCTCAGGAATATTTAGAGTAACCCTTGCCTTATCAATCATTTCGAAGGCTTCGAGATCAGTAGCAAACTGCTCTTCTAGATACTTTTTATATTTCTTCTGTTTGTCTGCTTCAGTGGCTGAAAAGCCACCGTCAAAAACATTATCTACAGAATATTTAGATGTCGGGATTTCATTGGAACCAAGAAGAACGTTAGCACGACCTTCATCCTTCTCGTCAATATAGAACGTAAAGCCATCTGGAGATGTCTCATAGTTAATCTTTTCGTTCTCCAGTAGCTCTTTAACAGCGGCGGCCTGTTTACCATCCTCGCATACTACCAGCTGCATCATGGTAGGCCTTGTGATAACAAAGGCTAAAATAGCAAAAGACACAATAACAACAGCAGTGATTGAAATAATCAATACCTGCTGCCGTTTCGTAAACTTTCTCCACCACTCAAGAAATCGATTAAGAATAGCCTGAATTTGTTCTGGCATAGACTCTCTCCCCTACATATATGCAACCAAAATACCATTCTCCAAAATCACCATAATAATCTCTCGGTGCTAAAGCACCTATTCTTCCAAGGAAAAAGTGCCATTATAATTCGCTCCGCGAATGGGGCACTTCTTGAGCATACTTTTTTATAACAGGCAAGCTGTTAAAAAAAGCATGCTATACTTGCATCTG
Organism: Pseudobutyrivibrio sp. 49; assembly: GCF_900100545.1. Lineage (GTDB taxonomy): Bacteria > Bacillota > Clostridia > Lachnospirales > Lachnospiraceae > Pseudobutyrivibrio. Next base: position 449,848 of record NZ_FNDP01000001.1, on the reverse strand, counting down.
CATAATTTGCTGATAAGATTCTAAGATTCGATCTCTAACAGCTACAGTGTACTGCAATGCAGTGTTTGCCTTCTTTTCTGCAATCATTAAATCGTGGGTGTTATCAGTTTCTCCTAGCTGAAATGCCACCTGCGCTTTATTTGCCTGCTTTTGCAGAGAATTTGTATCCTCTAATAAATTCATAACTGAATCCAGCATACTCTGGAAACCAGTTGTGGCGTCCACCTTAGGCGTTCTTGTATCCTTAACAGGTGTGCCACCATATAAACTCTGAAGTGACGAAATATCCATATGCATCCCCCGTTATCTACTACAATCAATTATCGCTGACCAATCTGAATTCCATATCCTGCCATAGATTTAATAGCATTAAAAGCTGTTACATTTGCTTCATAGGAACGGCTTGCATCAATAAGATTTGTCATCTCTGTAACTGTATTAACATTAGGGTATCTAACATAACCATTCTCATCTGCGTCTGGATGAGATGGGTCGTATTCCATAATAAAATCTGTTTCAGTGTCTTCAGATACCTTGCTAACCTTTACGCCATTGCCATAATAGTGCATGGTCTTTTCATTTAAGATATTCCTAAAACTTGGAATTCCAGCATGATACTCCTTCTCTTTGAAGGTAACTATTTTTCTTCTGTAAGGACCGCCATTCTCAGTTCTTGTCGTACTTACATTTGCAATATTCTCAGCAATAATATCCATACGAAATCGCTGAGCGGTCATTCCTGTAGCACAGATATCAAAAGGTTGAAATAATCCCATAGGCACCTCCTAATCAAACATACTACTTGTTACAAACAATTGAAAATCTTTCGAATTCGTTTGATATACTTGTGGTGTACGCCTGATAGCGAAGTGTTTCTGATGCAAGCTCAACATTCTCAGTGTCTGGATCTACATTATTTCCATCCAGTCTGTAAGAGAAGTTCTCATAATCAGTGTACTCAAAGCCATCAACATGGTTGCCATTATCATCAAGCTTATTAACAGCTCTGTCCAGAGTCCTTTCATGGGTTCCCAACAATTCCTTTTTCAAGACACTTGCAAATTCTATATCTTTTCTCTTATATCCAGGAGTATCTTCGTTAGCTAAATTATTCAGGATAAGAGTCTGTCTACGCCAGCTAGCGTCGGCAGCACAATCAAGCGCATTTACGTAAGAAAAAGCATCTGACATAATCATACCTACACACCTCCTAGATTACTTTAACTTCATTATATTGAAAGTTTTCTGAAATTTCAAACACCTTTTACACTATATTGTGTATATCGTCAATATTAAGCACAATTAGTAGTGTAATTATCAAGTTTGTAACTCTAGTTATTAGAATATTATTTATGATAATACATTATTGTGTAAAAGTTGTGTAATATAACTAAATATACAAAAAAGGACTTAAAGATATCTCTAAGTCCTTTTAAAACACAAATCCATTTTATATGAAGCTAATGAATTATTAATTATTTGTTTTTCTTGATTTCCTCAAGCTCATCAAATACTACATCGTTGAGAACCTTAATGTATGTACCCTTCATACCTGATGAACGAGACTCGATAACACCTGCTGACTCAAACTTACGAAGAGCATTAACGATAACTGATCTTGTTATACCTACTCTATCGGCAATTTTTGATGCAACCAACACCCCTTCGTTACCATCTAATTCATCAAAGATGTGAATGATTGCTTCAAGCTCTGAGTAAGAAAGTGTTGAAATAGCACTCTTAACTACCTGGAGCTTACGATTCTCCTCAGCTGACTCTTCGTTAACCGAACGCATCATCTCAAGACCAACTACTGTTGTACCATACTCTGTAAGAATGATATCGTCGATATCGTACTGCTTGTCGAATCTGTAAACGAAAAGTGTTCCAAGACGCTCTCCAGCAATATCAATAGGAGCGATAATTGCAGAATACATATCAATATCAGACTTTTCAAAGCCAAGAGTTTTAAGATTTACATTTTCCTTAGTTGAAAGAATAGAAAGTAATCTCTCATTTAAAAGTGGATCAATGAAACCACCAACTTCATCAACAATAAGCTCACCGATTTCTGTTGTGTTTGGAAGGTGAGATAGACCAAGAACCTTACCCTTCTTAGAAATAACAAGTACAGAAGAATCAAGAATCTCTGTCAATACAGAACAGATATCATTAAAAACAACCTTTGAAGAATTGTTGTTATGAAGAAGCTTTCCAATCTTTCTAGTCTTGTCTAATAACTGTACACTCATTTAAATATATTCCTCCTAAATAAAACAAAATGCAAACCTTTCATAAGCATCTGTTTCCCCTGACTTCTAAAGTCAAATCTGAATTGTTCAAATTATAGCACTGAATGCATTAAATTTCAATTAATTTCAGAATATTTTAACTATTCAAATATTAATTTTGACTCTGGACAAATCTACACTCATCGTTGCCACAAACAAGCTTATTGCCCTTCTCTACCATATAAGTGCCACACTTTGGACATTTAACAGTTGTTGGCTTTGACCAGCTGATAAAATCACACTCTGGGTGATTAGCACAGCCAAAGAACTTTCTGCCCTTTTGAGATTTTCTAATTACAACATCTCCGCCGCATTTTGGACAAGGAACTCCAATCTTCTCCAAAAATGGCTTTGTATTTCGACACTCAGGGAAACCAGGACATGCCAGGAACTTTCCGTGAGGTCCAAACTTGATTACCATGTTTCTTCCGCATTCCTCGCAGATAACATCAGTAACCTCGTCGTGAATTTCAACCTTTGCCAACTCTTCCTCGGCAATCTTAACTGCCTTCTCCAAATCTGGATAGAAATTTCTGACAACTGACTTCCATTCAACTGTGCCCTCTTCAACGCCGTCCAAAAGAAGCTCTAAATTAGCAGTGAACTTGTCGTCAACAATAATTGGGAAGGAATCAACCATGATAGAGTTAACTACCTCACCAAGCTCTGTAACGAAAAGGTTCTTAGCTTCCTTTGTAATATAATGTCTCTTTAAAAGAGTGGTAATTGTAGGCGAATATGTACTAGGTCTTCCAATTCCAAGCTCCTCTAAAGTTTTAACCAATGATGCCTCAGTAAAATGTGGCGATGGCTGGGTAAAATGCTGCTTCTCCTCAAAGCTGTTAAAGGAAAGCTTTGTATCCTCTGTAAGCTTTGCAAGTGGATGAGTCTTAGAATCTTCTTCATCATCCGCAGCTGTATAAATCATCATAAATCCATCAAAGTTGATTGATGATTCAGATGCTGTAAACACTTGGTCCTTAGCTGAAACGCTAAGTGATACTGTATCATAAAGAGCGTTTGCCATCTGGCTGGCTACAAAACGCTTCCATACAAGCTGGTACAATCTATATTGATCGCGTGTAAGGCTGTCCTTAATCTCAGATGGAATAAGTTCGATATTTGCAGGACGAATAGCTTCATGCGCATCCTGAACCTTACCTGTGTTCTTCTTTGAGCTTCCTGCTGTCTCAGATAAATACTTATCTCCGTAGTTTGCAGAAATGAAATCTTCTGCAGCTGCCTTAGCTTCATCAGAAACACGTGTAGAATCTGTACGTAAGTATGTAATAAGACCCACTGTACCATGTCCCTTAACACTGACACCTTCATAGAGCTGCTGGGCAACACTCATAGTCTTCTGAATTGAGAAATTCAAAGCCTTTGAGGCTTCCTGTTGCATAGTAGATGTTGTGAAAGGAAGTGGTGCCTTCTTCTCACGAGTACCTCTCTTGATAGAAGCAATCTTGAAATCAGCGCCCTTAAGCTCTGCCATAATCTTATCAAGACTTTCCTTATCAGAGATATCCTTCTTACCTGTCTTATCGCCATAATACTTGGCAACGATAGGCTTCTTTGCACCTGCTGTATCTAAAAGCACATCAAGTGTGTAATATTCCTGAGGAATAAATTGTTCAATTTCTTTTTCTCTGTCACAAATAATTCTAAGTGCAACAGACTGAACACGTCCTGCTGAAAGGCCTCTCTTAACCTTTGCCCAAAGAAGGGGGGAAATCTCATATCCAACCATTCTGTCAAGCATACGACGTGCCTGCTGCGCATCAACTAAATCCATATCAATTTCACGTGGATTCTTAAGTGAATTTTTGACAGCAGTTTTTGTAATTTCATTAAAGGTAATACGATATACCTTTTTGTCCTGTAAATTAAGTGCGTGAGTAAGATGCCAAGAAATAGCTTCTCCCTCACGGTCGGGATCAGTTGCGAGAAAGATTTTGTCTGCCTTCTTCACTTCCTTACGAAGCGCTGCAAGTAACTCGCCCTTTCCTCTAATAGTTATATATTTAGGTTCAAAATCATTTTCAGGATCAAATCCCAGCTGAGACTTTGGCATATCCCTAATATGTCCCTGAGAAGCCATTACCTCATAATTGCTTCCTAAAAACTTCTTAATGGTATGCACCTTTGCTGGCGACTCTACGATAACCAGATTTTTTGCCATAGAAACTCCATCTCCATATTCTAGTTTCGCTCCAATATTATATTGAAACGTTACTCACTATACAACATTAAATTTCTATTTTCAAGAAAAACTTTAATTATTGACAGAACATTCAAATCTTCGTTACAAAAACCGATACCAAATTACCCTTGTTTTATATAATTATTTTTGAAGGCCTCTGCTAGCAGGCCTTTACGTTCTAAGGCTAAAACCTGCGATAAAAGCTGAAGATAATCCATTCCAGATTCCTCTAAAACTGTAGATAAGCTCTTGGGATATAAATCAAAATAATTGTATACCTGAAGAAGTTCTGGCTCTAAATCCATCATGCTCTTCTTTTTCTTCACTACAATATTCTCAGGTGTTTTACCGCATAAATCAGAAATTTCATTAATAAACTGATTAATGTCCCAAATAACACCTGCGCCTTGCGATATAAGTTTATTACATCCTGAAGATAATGAATCTCCAACCCTGCCCGGGACAACATAAATATCTTTTCCCTGTTCAAGAGCAAAATCAGCGGTTATCAAAGATCCTGACTTTTCCCTTGCTTCTACTACAATCACGATATCTGATAAGGCTGAAACTATACGGTTTCTTCTAGGGAAATTCATAGCTACAGGATTTGTCCCCAGCTGATATTCCGAAAGGACAGCTCCATTTTTTGCTATCTCTTCATATAATAAATGATTCTCAGGAGGATAAATAACATCACAGCCACAGCCAAGCACTGCAACGGTATTACCTCCCCCCTCTAGACACCCCTTATGCCCATATGAATCAACGCCCCTTGCCATTCCGCTAATTACAGTAAAGCCAGCTTTTCCCAACTCTCTTCCCAGTTCGTGAGCTATTTTTTTGCCATAGGCACTACAACGTCTTGCCCCAACAATAGAAACACAGTTACTAAAATCAGGAAGGTTACCAAGATAATAAAAACCATAAGGTGTATCGTAAATATTCATTAGTTTTTCTGGAAAAGCTTTTCCTTCTACAGTAGAAAATGAAAAAGGTGTGTGAGTAAATTTTTCATATTCCTTTTGCAAATCATATTTGGACCTGTTAAACAGGAATTTATCTATTGTTTTTTCATCAAGCAAACCACTGTTAAGTAGCGCTGATTTTTGCGACGTATAAAGATTATAGGAATCATAAAAATAATCAATTAGCTTTACTTTCTTACTGTAAGAAATATCCTCATTAGAAAGAAGCCAGTACTGGTAAACTATCTCATTCATACTAACCCTCCTCCCAATATTTCTTATCTAATCCTCGATACAAGATAGCTTCTTGAAGGTGAATAAGTTTAATTTGTTCACTTCCTGCCATATCAGCAATTGTTCTGGCCACCTTAAGGACTTTATGATAAGTTCTTGCAGTCAATGAATACTTTTCATACATAGCTTCCATGTAATTTAATTCTTCTTCATCCAGCTGACAAAACTTCTCAATCAAATTGCTTGGAATCTGACTGTTAAATCTAAATCCATAGTCAGCATATCTATTCTTTTGAATTTCATGAGCTTTAATTACACGAGTCCTTATATCTGCAGAAGATTCATTATCCTGCTTGTTATTTAACATTCCAAAATTCAAAGTAGGCGCCTCAGCGCAAATATCTATCCTATCCAGAAGTGGTTGAGAAACCTTATTTAAATATCGTTGAATAGACATTCTCGTACAATGGCATCGATTCAAATCAGGATAATAACCGCAGGAACATGGATTCATGGCTGCCACCAGCACAAAATCTGCAGGGAAGGTAAAGCTTCCCTGGGCTCTTGCTATATTAACCTTTTTATCCTCCAATGGCTGTCTGAGTATCTCAAGCGTGGACTTACTAAATTCTGTAAGCTCATCTAAAAAGAGAACTCCACCATGGGCCAGTGATATTTCCCCTGGCTTTGGAATATGTCCTCCCCCCACCAAGCCCTGAGCTGAAATAGTGTGATGAGGACTTCTAAAAGGTCTGTTTTTTATTAATCCAAGGCGTTCATCAAACATCCCTGAAACAGAATAAATCTTTGACAACTCCATTTGCTCCTCAGCATCCATTGTTGGAAGAATTGTGGGAATACATTTTGAAATCATGGATTTTCCTGCCCCTGGAGGCCCAACCATAAGAAGGTTATGCATTCCAGAAATAGCCACCTCACAGGCACGTCTTAGAGCCTGCTGTCCATTAATCATCGAAAAATCAAAGGCTTCCTCTTGAGGCTTTTGTGGAAATTCAAAACTAAGTTCCTCCATATAGAATTCATTCTGATTCAATAAATCAATAACATCTCGCAGCTGTTTTGCACCGATTGTGATGATATCTGGAACCAGTCTTGCTTCCATTAAATTCTCTTCAGGAACAATAACAATATCCAAATTGTTTCTTTTTGCTTCGATCACCATGGATAACACACCATTTACAGGCTGTATTTTGCCGTCTAAGGCGATTTCTCCACATATGCATATATTCTCTAGCCTTTCGCAATTAATTATGCCTATAGCCGATAATATGGCAACTGCGATAGGTAAATCAAAACCTGCTCCTGTTTTTCTAATACTTGCTGGTGATAAATTAACGGTGATTCTTTTAATAGGCAACGTGTAACCTTCATTTTTTAAGGCTGCCCTTACACGCTCTCTCGCCTCTTTCACCTCCGAGGAAAGGTAGCCAACCATATCAAACATAGGCATACCCTCAGATATATCTGCTTCAACAGATATAATTTTAGAATCGATACCAAAAATGGTAGCGGTTTTTACAATACTATACAATTAATCTCCTGTGGGATTATGTTTAGATGATAGAAAAAAGACAGGAGTTATATTAGCACACTCCTGTCTTCAAATCAATTCTTTTATAACTATCGGATTCTTTCTGTAAGTCCAAGTTTCTTATGAACCTTACGAAGAGTCTTATTTGCAAAATAAGAAGCCTTTTCTGCATTCTCCTTAATGCATTCGTCAATAAATGTCTTATCTTTTTCTAACTCAGCACAACGCTGGTGGAATGGATCAAGCATATCTGCTACTGACTCACCAACAGCAAGCTTAAAGTCGCCATAGCCCTTGCCCTCGAACTCTTTGGCAATCTCATCCATAGTCTTGCCTGTAACAACGCCATAGATTTCCATAAGATTAGAAACGCCTGGCTTGTTTTCAGTGTCATAACGAACCTCTGCATCAGAATCTGTAACAGCCTTCTTGAACTTACGGATAATTGTATCTCTGTCATCTACAAGGTAGATGGTTGCATTTGTGTTCTCATCAGACTTAGACATCTTCTTTGTAGGCTCAGCGAGTGACATGATTCTTGCTCCAGTCTTTGGGAAGTAACCCTCTGGGATGGTAAATACATCACCATAAATGTTATTAAATCTTTCTGCAACATCACGACAAATCTCAAGGTGCTGCTTCTGATCAGCTCCAATTGGAACAAGGTCTGCCTGATATAGAAGGATGTCAGCAGCCATAAGGGCTGGATATGTAAATAAACCTGCATTAATATTGTCAGCGTGCTTTGCAGACTTATCCTTGAACTGAGTCATGCGGTTGAGCTCACCCATGTAAGTGAAGCAATCAAGAACCCATCCAAGCTCAGCATGAGCTGGTACATGTGACTGGAAATAGATGCAGTTTTTCTTAGGATCAAGACCTGCTGCCACGTACTGTGTATAGATACGTCTGGCATTCTGCCTGAATTCTGTAGGATTCTGTCTAACTGTAAGTGAATGTAAATCCATTACACCAAAGAAACAGTCGTACTCTTCATGTAAATTAACCCAGTTTTTAAGGGCTCCAATATAATTGCCAATAGTAAGCTTGCCTGTGGCCTGCATTCCTGAATATAATACTTTTTTCTCTTTTTCCATAATTATTATCTCCGAACTTACTTTTTATTCTTTAATATTTCTCGTCTGATGTAGTCGTTAGTAGCTGCCTCGCCGTGTTCTGCAAGATAAGTAAGCATATTCTCCAACAGCTTTGCAGTATTAGCATGCATCATGTACTTTCCTTTACCCTTTTCATAGTATTCAAGGGCACTTCTGTTTGTGTATGCATCCTTCTGATAAGTCTTGCAGGCAGCAACTCTGTCACAATACATTTCAACTACATATTTAACTGGCATTTCCATTCCAGTCATACAACCGTGTTCACCTTCACCTATACCGTAATCAATCCAGTATTCAAGGTGATGTTTATTGCGGCCTTTGTGATGAAGCCATGCCAGAGATACTCCTGTTGCTTCTCTCTCAGCATTATTAGGACTTTTGAAGCCCTGATAGTATTTAGCGCCAACAGAAAATTCTGTCCATGAATATTTTGATAAATCATAAAGAAGCCCCTGCTTATATAAGCCTACAGCAAAGCACCCCTTCATAACTAAATGTCTATGATGAGTAATTGTTTTAAAATGTTCCCAAGCCTTCATGAAAAACTCCTAGCCTTATTTCTTTTCTGGCTTCATTCCAACAAGAACTGTAATGGAATTACCAGGTACTTTTATTGATTGCTGATCATGAATTGGTTTAGGTGAAAAATCACTCTTATCATCAAACTCAGCCGTATTAAAGCAAAGGCGCCATCGCTTTCCTGGCGCTAAAAGAGGAAGTGCCATATCAACACTGTCATAGTGGAAGTTATAGCATACAAAAACATCTTCCTTTTCGTTAGCATAAGCGCCATTATAAAGAACGCCAAGAGCCTTCTGCTCTTCGCCAATACTCATCATCCAAGGTTCTGAGCCGTGAAACGACATATCAGGAAGACCAAGATGTTTGTAATCATTCATGTAAAATGGAGTTTCGCCTCTAAGACACTTGTGATGCTTTCTAAAAGCTACAAGTTCCATAACGAATTTTTGCAAAGTGTTCTTGGATTTGTTCTTGGCAAACATAGTATAGCCAATCTTGTTATCCTGACAATATGGGTTGTTATTACCCTCATGTGTAGCTGCCGTTTCATCTGCAGCAACAATAAGTGGAACGCTTTGAGACATGAAAAGAGCTGTGAAAGCATTTCTCATTTCTCTAAAACGATTTGCATTAATTATTTTATTTGTGGTTTTTCCTTCAATACCATAATTAAAGGAATAATTATTATTGGTACCATCACGGTTTTCTTCACCGTTATCCATGTTGTGCTTCTCACCGTAAGAGTAAGAATCCCAAAGGGAAAAACCGTTAACATTAGCCATATAATTCACAAAACCATATGAGCCATTCTGTCTACGCATATGATTTGCAAACTGAACCATACTTCCATTCATATGATTCTGAATCTGTCTTGTGACGTTCATAAAGGAATCATTGTAGATAAACAAATGCTTCTTACCTGACTCCTGACAAAGAATCTCCTCTGGAATGTATTCATAAAAGATTTTTGTTTCTGCCAAAAATGGCTCTGCAGCAATACGCTCAATAGGTGCATTACAGCCAACAATATGGAAGCCATCTATATGGAAATATTTTACATAGTACTTTAAGCAATCGATATATACCTGTGGACTAACCTCAAGAGCAAAGGAGAACTCCATAATAGCTTCCATGCCATTGGCATGCAGTGTACTAATCAGATTTCTCATAGAGTCACAGGCTTTGCCTGCACCACCAAAATATGATGCCTTAGGTGCAAAATAATTAGCTAAGCCAAAGCCCCAGTAATTAGTCTTTCCTGTGTATTCTAATACATCTGTCATTTTTCCCTTTGGAGAAATGACGCCCTTTGTCTCTAGGAATAATTCCTCAAAATCATACAGAGGCATGATTTCAACGCTCGTAATACCAAGCTTTTTAAGATAAGAAATCTTAGATGTCAAGCCTTTGTAGGTACCCACCTTAGATTCTGACATATTAAAACCAGCGGTAAAGCCTCTTAAATGAAGCTTATATAAAACCATATCAGTAGGCTCAATCTGGACTTTTGTGTCCTTCCAATCCTTTTCGATATGGGAAATACCAGAATAAACTTTGAACTGATGCTTTTCTCTACCTGTAACATCAGCCCATAGGTCACGCCCAACAATAGCTGTAGCATATGGATCGACGTAAGCTTTTTTATCTTCCTTCAGAAGATAACATATCTCATCAGGATTAATACCTGTTACCAGTACTGAATATACAGCACCAACAGCATAATCCTTAGAAAGCTCTATTAAAGATAATTGTTTATATGTGGATTTATCGAATAAAATGATGGAGATTTTCTCCGCAGAAGGCTTCACAGCAAATGTGAAGGTAACTGCATCTCTTCCACTAATTCGTGGACCATATTCCCCAAAATCTCCTCTTGAAATGTTCATGATTAAGCCCCATTTTCTTGCATGTTGTGTAATTATTGGCTGAAATATCAAAAATTACTAGACATCGCCATTGATGAATTATATCATAAGGGCAGTTCTTAAACAAATATTATCTTAAAAGGAGTATAAGATGGACGAGAATCAGGTTTTCCCAGTTGATAACGAGGATGATGATGTAGTAGTTACTTTGAATTTAGATGACGGTTCAGAGGTTACATGTGAAATCCTTACAATATTTGATGTTAATGATCAGGATTATATCGTATTGCTTCCACTTGATAAGAATGGTGAGCCAAACGAGGACGGAGAAGTGTTCATCTATCGCTATTTCGAAGATGAGACAGGTGCTCCATCCCTTGACAACATTGAATCTGATGAAGAATACGAAGCTGTTTCAAAGCGCTTCGATGAAATCTGTGATGAGGATTTCGGTGAGTAATATCACAACTTCATTTCATCTAAAAATCGGGACTTGTCCCGATTTTTTTTATTTGTATAGGATATATAAAGGTTCTTTTTACTACGGGTAATCCCTACATAAAATAGACGCCTCTCTCCTTCCATATCCTCTCGACTCTCCACTTTATTGGAAGGGATAATCCCATCATTTGCAGAAATTATAAAAACGTTTTCAAACTCAAGACCCTTACTGGAATGAAGTGTATATAACCCTACCTTTCCAGTTTTATCGACATTCATATTTTTATTCTCGTAATCTATTTTCAGCCTGAGTATATTAAGCTTATCTATAGCCTGTCGTATTGTCCTGCTTTCCCTAAAAACCTCCGTCAGGAAATCCAAAATCTCGTAATACTCTGCCACCTCTACCTGTTTTTTAACAGCTTCTTCTACCAAAAAAGTATCATAGCCCATAGCCTTTCTAATGTAACTAATGGCGGCTACTGGGGACATTTTTGATATAAGCTCAATATCAGTCCATAAAGCTTCTACAGTTCTGTAATTATATGGACTTGTACGGTAAAAATCCAACATTGCCTTCTTAGAAGACCCTTTTTCCAAGGACTGCCTGTGAAGAAATCTGTTAGGTCGATTTAGTATACCAAGTATTCGTGCTTTAGTGATATTCCCTATAGAAATTTGAAAATATGTCTCTATATCATTAATGATAAAGTGCGAATATATATTAGGCATCTGCTCCTTAAGATAAAAAGGTATACTGGCGTTCACAAGCTTATCCACCACATATCTGGCATCAGAATGATTACGATACAAGATAGCAATTTTATCATAGTCGTATCCCGTATCTTTAAGGCTTATAAGCTGTTCAATAATAGCTTTGGCTTCCTCCTCGGGTGAAAAATGCTCTTCCACCATTATATTCCCTTCAGGAGCAGTGCTTTTGATATCCTTACTAAATCTGTTTTTGTTAACGCTAATTAACCTTCCTGCAGCTTCCACAAGGTTGACTGGATTTCTATAGTTATAATCAAGAATAATCTTCTGGGCCTTGGGATATATTTCCATAAAATCCTGCATAATTTTAGGATTAGCACCTCTAAAACCATAAATTGACTGGTCATCATCACCTACACAGAATAAATTATTAGTCCTGGCAGATAACATGGTAATAAGCTTAAACTGAAGGTCATTCATATCCTGCATCTCATCTACAAGGAAATAAGAAAATCTGCTTTGCCATTTTTTCAAAACCTCAGGCTTTAGAATGAATAACTTGTAGGCTTTTGTAAGCATATCGTCAAAATCTACCACATGATATTTATCCTTAATCTGCTGATACTTCTTCTTGGCCTCCTTCTCGTCGTCTTTTGCAAAATGAAGAGCTTCCCTCCAAATTCTTTCCCGCATCTGGCCCATTATTATGTCAGAATTTTTATATCCAAGTTCCTTTTGTATTATTCCCCAAAACAAAGAATGGAACGTTCCAAAGGTCACGGGAGCTTTCTCCTCTGATAAACCTTCGAAACGTTCCTTCATTTCTATCGCTGCAGCTTTGGTAAAAGTAATTACCAAAACCTGTTCTGCTGGTATACCTGAATTAATAAGCTCTCTCACCCTTTGTGTCAAAACGGCGGTTTTACCGCTACCTGGGCCTGCTATAACAAGGCAGGGTCCTTCCTTATGGAGAACAGCCTGCCTTTGTGTGGCATTAAGATTCATAAAACTCCTCTATGCCCAATATTCAAGATCAACCAACTAATTAAATTTGAACCCTATTATGACAACTTTTCAATAGCTGCCTTGATACGCTTGATAGATTCTTCCTTACCAAGAATCTCCATCAACTCTGTTGCACCGCCAGGAGTCATCTGCTTACCTGAAACAGCTGTACGTACTGGCCAGAGAACGTATCCATTTTTATATTCGTGCTCTGTAGCAAATCCTGAAAGAAGTGTGTAAAGAGCATCATTAGAATAATCATCCTGAGCCTCAAGAACTGGTAAAAGCTCCTTAAGAACAGCAAGTGATGACTCTTCGTTTGTCTTCATCTTCTTGTGAGTATACATTGCACTGTCATACTCTGGAACAGCATCAAAGAAATCAACGTGATCCTTGATGTCTGGGAATACCTCAATACGAGTCTGAACCATCTTTGCAATCTTCTTAAGATCTACATCGCTCTTGATGTATTCCTTAAGGTAAGGCTCAGCCATCTCGTAGAACTTATCAAAGTCCATAGCCTTCATGTACTCGCCATTCATCCACTTAAGCTTTGTGATGTCGAATACTGCAGGTGACTTTGAAATACGATGATAATCGAACTCCTTTACAAGCTCCTCAAGTGAGAATATCTCGTTATCATTCTCTGGAGACCATCCAAGGAGAGCTACGAAGTTGACAACTGCCTCTGTAAGGAAGCCCTGCTCGATAAGGTCTTCGTAAGAAGAGTGACCTGAACGCTTAGAAAGCTTCTGGTGCTCCTCATTTGTAATAAGTGGACAGTGAATGTACTTAGGTACTTCCCATCCAAAAGCCTCATAGAGACGATTGTACTTAGGTGATGATGAAATATACTCATTACCACGAACAACGTGTGTGATGCCCATAAGGTGATCATCTACTACGTTAGCAAAGTTGTATGTAGGATATCCATCAGACTTGATAAGAATCATATCATCAAGCTCTGCATTATCTACTGTAATCTCTCCGTAAAGCTCATCTACAAATGTAGTTGTACCTGTACGAGGATTGTTCTGACGAATAACATAAGGCTTTCCAGCTGCAAGATTAGCCTCTACCTCCTCCTTTGAAAGACCAAGGCAGTGCTTATCATAAATGTGAATCTCCTTATCTCCGATAACCTGCTTGCACTCTGCAAGACGCTCATCATCACAGAAGCAGTAATATGCTTCTCCTTTTTCGATAAGCTGCTTTGCGTACTCAAGGTAGATACCAGCTGCCTGACGTTCAGACTGAACGTATGGGCCAACACCCTTGTCCTTATCAGGACCTTCATCGTGGATAAGGCCTGTAGCTGCAAGTGTTCTGTAGATAATATCAACAGCGCCCTCTACAAGACGCTCCTGATCTGTATCTTCTATTCTAAGAAGGAAATCTCCTCCCTCGTGCTTTGCTACTAAATATGCATAAAGAGCTGTACGAAGATTACCAACGTGCATACGACCAGTTGGTGATGGTGCGAAACGTGTTCTTACTTTACTCATTTATATTTCCTCTCAATATCAAAAATAAACTAAGGACTGCAAAAATCCGCAGTCCTTAATTATTTTATACCAATTTCTATTTTTTTCAAGTAGTTGATTCTTATAATGAATCATCATTCTGTTGGTTATCAGTGCCACCTTCTGGCGCTTCTGTTTTTTCACCATTTTCTGGTGGCTCTGGTCTGTTCTCAGGATCAAAATCCTCTGGAAGGTTATTAGGATCAAAATCCCCCTTCTGTCCTGGGCCGCCCTGACCTTTCTGACCACCTGGGCCTGCTTTGCCACCCTGGGCACCCATTCCTCCGCCTGAGAATGTCTCGCCGGTAATATTATTATCTCCGCCGTTTTCAATGATTGGGCTGTTGCAGCCTCCTGTAGCAGTTACCTTTCCTCCGTTTATGATGACAGAAGATTCATCCGCATCTAAGGCGCCATCTGGCATTCCAGCTCCAGTAGCATTAACAACGCCATCATTTATGGTAAGGCAACCATCAAAACCGCCGTTACTATCTATAGCATCATTATTAGTGCTTTTAACAGTAACTGTTCCTCCATTGATTTCTATATAGCAGCTGGCGTTAATACCATCATCTACAGAATCTACAGTTAAATCGCCTCCATTTATGAATATCAAGCTCTTTGACTCGATACCCTCGTTTTCACTAGTGACGTTAACAGTTCCTCCGTCTATGCTCAAAAGGTCATTGGCACGAATTCCATCCTTCACATTTGAAACGACATTGATTGTTCCAGATTCTATATAAAGCTTGTCATCGCAGGCAATGCTATGCTTATAGTTTCCTGTTACATTAAGCGTACCTTCTCCTAAAAAGATTAAATCATCATTACATGAAATAGTAGCCTTTCCAATCTCGTTATCTTCCGAGTCTGTTTCATATTCTGTAGCATCTTCTAATGAGTTTGTAGTTCCTGCTGCTGTTTCAATATAAAGATTCTTTACCTGTTCGCCATAAATTACAGGACCTTTTTCGCTCTTTAATTCAACACCATTGAGTATCAGCTTTACATTTTCATCTGTATTTATAAGAATGGATGCATTTTCACTAGCGCCTGTCAGTGTGTAGGCACCGCCCTCTGTGATATATAAAACACCATCCTCATTAGAGCATCCACTTCCATCTATAGTCATTCCTTCAGATGAAAATGTAACAGTAGCTTTACTATCCCAATCGGTTTTAATAGTCAGTTCCTTATAAGCAGCTGATGCAGATGCAGCATCACTATAAGCTGTATCCGAAGATACCTCTTCTGTGGTGACTGTAGTTTCTGTCTGTTCCTCTGATTTTGCTGAAGTAGCTGTATTAGTTTTATTAAAACTGCAGCCAACCAGAGAACCAACAAGTAATAAACCTAAAATACTAATTACAATTTTATTTTTCATATTATAATTCCTCTGCTTCGTTCATATCACAACGACCACATACAACTGTAAGATTTCCGTTTCTCATTCGGATTTCATCGATGAATGATTTTTCCTGCTTTTCATCATTTAATTTTACCCTATAATTGATTTCATACATAGAGCCCATATTTGTAGTTTTTACAGCCACCTGCTTATGGCTCTTTGTATACTTCTCAAAAATATCATCGAAAATATCGCTATAATCAAGATTTTCTGGAATTGTTACCCTAAGATCCTTTTCATCCACATCATTTGCTGCAAAGTTTGTATAGTAAAGAACCATATGGATTGCACAAATAAATGCTGTTACCAAAAGTGCCAGCGGCAATTCTCCAATTGCACAAATAATACCTACTGTCATTGTAAAGAAAATGAACCCTATGTCCCGGGAGCTTCCCTGAAGTGATCTAAATCGAACCAGCGAAAAGGCGCCTACCACTGCAAGGCTTGTACCAAAGTTTCCATTAACTGCCAACATTACAAGACAAACTAAACTAGGTAAAATAATAAGTGTTCTTGCAAAATTCTTTGAGTTTTTTCCTGTTTTGATATACGTAAATGAAATAATAAGTCCTAAAATTGCTGCAAGACCTGCATCCATTAATGCGTCTGCGATTGTAAATGTTGTCTCCACATTTGTACTTTGAATTGCTGATAAAATCGATTCCATATTTTTTTATTTACTCCTTTTCTTACGCTTCCTTTAATTGCTTCTTATAAAAATTTCCATATTTCGAAAATGATGTTGGATATATCTCATACCTTGATAGTAATCTTACAAACCACAAAGGCATTGAATCTGATATTTTAACTTCCATTAATCTTTGACCTGGCTCTAATAGATACTCATTATCCTCATCACTGTACAAGGTCAGGTTGTAATCCCTGCTTCTTATGTTCATATCAAAAGTAACTCGAAATTCTGAATCCTCTTTTCCAAATAATGCCAGTCTGTCATAAGCTATGTATCTTTTAGGTTCTAGAGGATAATGACTAAAGAAATAATCTATCTCTCTAAAAATCTGATTTGGATTCGTTGGTAATACTCCATCAATCAGGTAGCTTTCAGCTTCTTCCATTGGAATTGCTACTCGCCTCTTATTAACCAGACCCTTGTATTTTTTCTTTATTTCCAGAAAACACATACTATCGTAGGATGGCTTTCCGTAACAGCGAACTCTAAATTTCTCTTTGTACTTAGGTCCCTCAATTGATGTTCTAATCAGTTCATCTGTTGGAGTATCGTAATATATATTCCTAATGGTATGGATTCCGTAATTATCTTCCTCCATATATTCATCCAAATCTTTCTTAAATTTAAGATAAGTATTTTCATCTAGTAGAAATTTCTTTTCGTATCTGTTAAATACTTTTTGAATCTCAGCCATGCTTTGGTTCCTTTCTGTGTGATTTGTTGCTATGGCTATAATCTAATGGGGGAAAGTGATTGTTAAGTGAAGGTAAAATGAATTTCAAAAAAAGATTAAATGAAAAAAGCTCCTTGATGGTCTCCCATCAAAGAGCTAAAAAACAATATTATAATGTATCAACAAATCTCATAAATGCTGCAAGTCCTTCTTCATTGCACTTGTATACACCTGCGCACTCTAGTACTTCACAGAAGACCTTACCAATTTCCTGTTCAAGGATTTCTTTTACATTGCTAGCATCTATGTGTTCATAATTCTTAGAGAACTCTTCTACCCAATCAGCATGCTTTTCAAGTACCTCATTGCTTCTAAGGTCCTTGCCATTAACAATGTAATCCGCAAGCTGTTCCATCTCACCCTTGAGACGACTAGGAAGAACTGCAAGTCCCATTACCTCAATAAGTCCGATATTCTCCTTCTTTATATGATGAAGGTGAGCATGTGGATGATAAACACCAAGAGGATGCTCCTCGGTAGTGATATTATTTCTAAGAGCTAAATCAAGCTCAAATAAATCTCCACGCTTTCTTGCAATAGGTGTAATAGTATTGTGCTTCTCTCCATCTGTCTCAGCAAAGATAAATGCTGCTTCATCTGTGTAGCCCCGCCAAGCATTAAGAATATGTTCAGCTAAATCAATAATTCTCTTTTCATCCTTGCACTGGAGACGAATTACTGATAGAGGCCATTTAACAATGCCTGCCTTAACATCTTCAAAGCCTGCAACTGTAAACTCTCTTATGATAGGAGCCTTTTCCATTGCAAATGTATAGCATCCGCCCTGGAAATGGTCGTGGCTAAGAATAGAACCTCCTACGATAGGAAGATCTGCATTACTTCCAAGAAAATAATGTGGGAAAAGCTTTACAAAATCAAAAAGCTTTACAAAAGTAGCACGCTCAATCTTCATTGGAGTATGCTCGCCATTAAATACGATGCAGTGCTCGTTATAATATACATATGGGCTATATTGGAAGCCCCATTTACTATCATTAATTGTTATTGGAATAATTCTGTGGTTTTCTCTTGCAGGGTGATTTGTACGACCTGCATACCCCTCGTTTTCCATACAAAGCTGACACTTTGGATATGAAGACTGCTTTGCATTTTTTGCAGCAGCTATAGCTTTAGGATCCTTCTCAGGTTTTGAAAGATTAATTGTAATATCCAATGTACCGTAATCAGTCTCAGTGGTCCATTTCAAATCCTTCTTTACTCTGTATGTGCGAATATAATCCGATGCTTTACTAAGATTATAGAAATAATCAGTAGCATCTTTAGCGCCTTTATTCTTATAAATACTATCAAACTCGTTAATAACCTGTGATGGTCTTGGGCAAAGGCAGTTCATCAGCTTTGTATCAAATAAATCTCTATATGTAATAGAGTCTTCTATGATACCCCTCTTAACTGCTTCCTCCAAAAGATCTGCAAGAACCTCCTCAAGAATAATGTCTGATAAATCACAATCTGGGTCAGTATACTCATCTTCCTTCAGACATTCTAATAAAAGATTTGTAGTATAGATACGCTCACATTCAGGTGTAAGCCCCTTATTAATTCCATACTGAACTAATTTTTTAATACTTTCCTGAATCATAGTCCCCTCCGATTAATTCAATTATTGTATTTCAAATTATTCATTCCCCTACGGAAACTATTTTATAATATTTCAGTTTTCATAAACAAGCTTAACCACCAAAATTCTTGCAAATTCGACTATTAAAAAAGCTAGTAGTCTGTGTAGACTACTAGCCAAATATTTTTATAAATCATCTATTGCATCTTTGATTTTATCTGCAAAGCCCTTACGCTTCTTCTCTGTCTTAACAGACTTTGGACCACCTGTAGTTGTACTTCCTGTAAGCTCATCAAACTTTCTAAGTGCATCCTTTGCGTCCTTAGAAAGAGATGTAGGAACCTGAACAACAAGTGTAACGTAATGATCACCTCTCACTGCTTTATTTCTAAGTGATGGGATTCCTTTGCCCTTTAAGCGAATCTGAGTATTTGTCTGAGTACCAGGCTTAACCTCGTATGAAACCTTTCCATCAAGCGTCTCGATGATAACCTCTCCACCAAGTGCTGCCTGAGCAAATGAAATTGGAGCCTCTGAATAAATATCATAATCACGACGATGGAATGTAGGATGACTGGAAACGATAACCTCTACAAGTAAATCGCCTCTAGGACCACCATTTCTTCCTGGCTCACCCTTTTCACGAATGCGTACGCTTTGACCATTATCAATACCTGCAGGAATAGATACAGCAATCTTCTTTCTGCGAGATACATAACCTGTACCGTTACAATCTGGACATGGAGTATCAATAACTTCACCTGTACCATGACAATCTGGACAAGTAGTAACGTTCTGAACCATTCCAAAGAGGGACTGCTGTGTAACCATTACACGTCCCTTACCGCCACACTTAGTACATGTGCGCTTGCTTGTACCAGGCTTTGCACCTGAACCGTGGCATGCGGCACACTCTTCCTTAAGTGTAATCTCTATCTGCTTCTCGCAACCAAAGGCTGCCTCTTCAAACGTGATGTGAACAGCTGCACGAAGGTTTGCACCACGCATAGGACCATTAGATGCACTTCTTCCGCCGCCACCAAAGAAGCTTCCGAAAATATCGCCAAAAATATCGCCGAAATCCATACCTGAGAAATCGAAACCACCGGCTCCGCCTCCGCCATTTTCAAAGGCTGCATGACCAAACTGGTCGTACTGACGTCTCTTATCTGGATCAGAAAGAATCGCATAGGCTTCTGAGGCTTCCTTAAATTTCTTTTCAGCTTCAGCATCACCTGGATTCATATCTGGGTGATATTTCTTTGCAAGCTTTCTGTATGCACTTTTGAGCTCGCTTTCTGAGGCTGTCTTGGAAACACCAAGGACCTCATAGTAATCACGTTTTTGTTCTGCCATCTATTACACTTCCTTAAAGTCAGCGTCTACAACGTCATCGTTAGCTGCGCCTGTGTTTGCACCTGCTCCAGCGCCTGCACCTGTGAACTGGCTCATATCTGGGCCTGCACCAGCTGCACCCTGAGCTGCCTGTGACTGTTCATACATCTTTGCGAATACCTTCTGAGCTGACTCTGTAAGCTTCTCCTGAGCTGCCTTAAGCTCACCAATCTGTGAATCAGACATCTCTTCTGGAGTTGTGTACTGATCAAGAAGCTTCTGAGCTGCTTCGATATCAGCCTCTACTGCTGCCTTATCAGCTGCGTCAATCTTGTCGCCTACCTCATCAAGAGCCTTCTTTGTCTGGAATACAAAGCTCTCAACATCGTTTCTTGTATCAACAGCTTCCTTACGCTTCTTATCCTGAGCCTCGAACTCAGCAGCTTCCTTAACTGCCTTCTCGATATCATCATCAGACATGTTAGAACCAGCTGTAATTGTAATGTGCTGCTCCTTACCTGTTCCAAGATCCTTAGCAGATACGTTTACAATACCGTTTGCATCGATATCGAATGTAACCTCGATCTGTGGTACACCTCTCATTGCTGGTGGGATACCATCGAGTCTGAACTGTCCAAGTGACTTGTTATCCTTAGCGAACTGACGCTCACCCTGTACTACGTTGATATCTACTGCTGTCTGATTATCAGCTGCTGTAGAGAAAATCTGGCTCTTCTTTGTAGGGATAGTTGTGTTTCTCTCGATAAGTCTTGTAGCAATACCACCCATTGTCTCGATAGAAAGTGAAAGTGGTGTTACATCAAGAAGAAGGATATCGCCTGCACCAGCATCGCCAGCGAGCTTACCACCCTGGATTGAAGCACCGATAGCTACGCACTCATCTGGGTTAAGAGTCTTGCTTGGCTCGTGACCTGTAAGAGCCTTTACCTTATCCTGAACTGCTGGGATTCTTGTAGAACCACCAACAAGAAGTACCTTTGAAAGCTCTGATGCATTAAGACCTGCATCCTTAAGAGCCTGATTTACAGGGCCTGCTGTAGCCTCTACTAAATCATGTGTAAGCTCATCAAACTTAGCACGTGTAAGGTTCATATCAAAGTGCTTTGGACCTTCTGCTGTAGCTGTGATGAATGGAAGATTGATGTTTGTAGTTGTTGCTGAAGAAAGCTCCTTCTTAGCCTTCTCTGCTGCTTCCTTAAGTCTCTGAAGTGCCATCTTATCTGTAGAAAGATCTACGCCTTCAGCTGCCTTAAACTCAGCAAGCATCCAATCTGTAATCTTCTGATCAAAGTCATCACCACCAAGTCTGTTGTTACCAGCTGTAGCGAGAACCTCAATAACGCCATCACCGATTTCGATGATAGATACATCAAATGTACCACCACCAAGATCGTATACCATAATCTTCTGCTCCTGCTCGTTATCAAGACCATAAGCAAGTGCAGCTGCTGTAGGCTCGTTGATGATACGCTTTACATCAAGACCTGCAATCTTACCAGCATCCTTTGTAGCCTGACGCTGAGCATCGTTGAAGTATGCAGGAACAGTGATAACTGCCTCTGTAACCTTCTCATTTAAGTAGCTCTCAGCATCGCTCTTAAGCTTCTGAAGAATCATAGCTGAAATCTGCTGTGGAGAGTACTTCTTATCGTCGATGATACGACCATTATCTGTACCCATATCTCTCTTGATAGAAGCGATAGTCTTCTCAGCGTTTGTAACAGCCTGACGCTTTGCTGGCTCACCAACAAGTCTCTCACCTGTCTTTGTAAATGCTACGATAGATGGTGTTGTTCTAGCACCCTCTGTATTTGCGATAACAGTAGGCTTTCCACCTTCCATAACAGCAACACAGCTGTTAGTTGTTCCTAAATCGATACCAATAATCTTTCCCATGATTTATATCCTCCTAAATAATTTCCTTAGTTTGCTACCTTTACCATTGAATGACGGACTACAGTGTCATTGTACATATAGCCCTTCTGGAATTCTTCTACGACGATGTTCTCGCCAACTTCCTCATCCTCAACATGCATTACTGCGTTGTGGAAATCTGGATTGAATTCCTGTCCTACAGCCTCGATTGGCTTAACTCCTGCCTCATCAAGAGTTGTAAGTAATTGCTTATATATCATGAGCATTCCATCTGCAAATGGATCTGCTCCTTCCTCAACTGTAGCAAGACCTCTTTCGAAGTTATCTACTACAGGAAGAATCTTTTCTACGATGCTCTTTGCACCTGTTGCAAACATCTGAGACTTTTCAACTTCAGTTCTGCGTCTGAAGTTTTCAAATTCTGCCATCTGACGCATTACTCTGTCATTAAGCTGTTCGATTTGCTCGTCTCTTTTGTCTTTTTTCTTTTCCTTTTTCTTGAAGCCCTTCTTAGATTCTTTCTCAGAACCCTTAGCCTCAGCTGCCTCTTCTGTATTCTCAGCCGCAGCTTCCTCTTTCATTTCTTCAGCGTTCTCTACAGCTTCCTTAACTGCTTCTTCTGTAGAAAACTCTTCCATTTTATTCTCTGCCATTAAGAAATCTCCTAACTATCATTTTTCTTCTCATTACGGAGCAGCTTATCAAGCTGTCCCTTGAGACTTTTTATATTATCAACAACATTTTCGTAATCCATTCGTTTTGGACCTACAATACCAATTGTGCCTTTAACTCCGTCTCCAAGTTCGTATGTTGCTGTAACAATTGAGCAATCCTTCATGGTAGATATTGGTGATTCATCACCGATGTATACCTGAATGCCTGTCTCCTCATCAGAAGCATTCTCTGCGAGAAGCTCTATCAACGACTGCTTTTCTTCGAAGGTATCTAAAAGCTCAGATGCTTTCTTTGAATCTGAAAGCTCTGGGTATTTGAAGATGTTAGTCGCACCCGAGGTGTAAACCTGTAAATCTTCATCTTCTGTAATGGTCTCTGCTACAGTATCAAGTACCTGGGAAACTATCTCATCATGAATTCCCGCCTGATCCTTTAATCTGGTAATAAGCGCTAGATTAATCTGATCAACGGCTAGACCATTAAGATTTGTGTTCAAAAGCATATTTAGCTTAAGTAATGTCTCATTATCAAGTGGCTTGTCAATGTGAATGATTTTATTCTTTACAATATTTCCATCCATAACTACAACAGAAAGCAACTGATTTTCATCAACTGCTGAAAGCTGTACGAACTTCAATCTGTTCGAAACAACTGATGGAGCAGAAATCAATGTAGCATACTGTGTATTAGTAGCCAAAACCTTTGCCACGTTTTTAAGAAGAGTCTCCATCTTCTCTTCTCGTTCAATCATCCATTCCTTCATATCTGAAACTTCTTTATCTTTGGAAGCTATCAGATTGTTAACATAAAATCTGTAACCCTTGTCAGAAGGAATTCGTCCTGCAGATGTGTGAGGCTGAACGATATATCCTAAATCCTCAAGATCTGACATCTCATTACGAATGGTAGCCGAGCTTAGATTTAAATCTGTATATTTAGAAATGGTACGTGAACCAACTGGCTCTCCTGTTTCTAAATAATTTTTGATAATAGCATTTAGAATCTTAACTTTTCTCTCATCAAGCTCTGTATCTGCCATACATTCACCTCACTCACAACCGCCTTTGATTGTTAGCACTCATCAAATTGGAGTGCTAATCATTTTCTGATGTTAATTTACACCTACCCTATCCTTTTGTCAACTGACTTTAGATTTTTTTTAGATTTATAAATAGATAAATAAAGCCAAACATGATAAACTAGTCAAAGCTAAGAATATTAAATAAGAAGAGGAATTTATGGATCAGAGTAAAATTAGAAATTTTTGTATTGTAGCACATATCGATCACGGCAAGTCTACTCTTGCTGATCGTATCATACAGATGACTGGAACTCTTACCGACAGAGAGATGCAGGCACAGGTTCTTGATAATATGGACCTTGAGCGTGAGCGTGGAATCACAATCAAGTCTCAGGCCGTCCGTATTATTTACAAAGCCGATGATGGTCAGGAGTATATCTTTAATCTTATCGACACTCCAGGTCACGTAGATTTTAATTATGAAGTTTCCCGCTCCCTTGCAGCTTGCGATGGGGCTATTCTTGTTGTAGATGCAGCTCAGGGTATCGAGGCTCAGACTCTTGCAAATGTTTATCTTGCATTAGATCACGACCTTGATGTTATCCCTGTTATCAATAAGATTGACTTACCATCTGCAGATCCAGAACATGTTATAGAAGAAATTGAGGACATTATCGGTCTTGAGGCTCAGGATGCTCCTCAGATTTCCGCTAAGACAGGTCTTAATATTCACGATGTACTTGAAGCAATAGTTCATCAGCTTCCAGCACCTAATGGGGATGTAAAAGCTCCTCTTCAGGCACTTATCTTCGACTCCCTTTACGATCCTTACAAGGGTGTTATCGTATTCTGCCGAGTTAAAGAAGGTACTCTTAAGGTTGGCGATAAAGTTCGCATGATGGCAACAAATGCTGAATTCGACGTTGTTGAAGTTGGCTACTTTGGCGCTGGTCAGTTCATTCCTTGTGATGAGCTTCCTGCTGGTATGGTTGGTTACATGACAGCTTCTATCAAAAACGTACGTGATACTCGCGTCGGTGATACTATCACACACGTTAATCGTCCAGCAGCCGAGCCTCTTCCAGGCTATAAGAAAGTTAACCCTATGGTTTACTGTGGATTGTATCCAGCTGATGGTGCAAAATATCCAGACTTAAGAGATGCTCTTGAGAAGCTTCAACTTAACGATGCTGCACTTCAGTTTGAGCCTGAGACTTCTATTGCTCTCGGCTTCGGATTTAGATGTGGTTTCCTTGGTCTTCTTCATTTGGAAATCATTCAGGAACGTTTAGAGCGTGAGTATAATCTTGATCTTGTTACTACTGCTCCATCAGTAGTTTACCGAGTACATAAAACTGACGGTACCATGATTGAACTTACAAACCCAAGCAATCTTCCAGATCCATCAGAGATTGATTACATGGAAGAGCCTATGGTTGATGCCGAAATCATGGTTACCAGCGAATTCATTGGTGCTATTATGGATCTTTGTCAGGAGCGCCGCGGTCAGTACATAAGCATGGAGTATATTGAGGAAACACGTGCCCTTATCAAATATACTCTTCCACTTAACGAAATCATCTACGATTTCTTTGATGCTTTAAAGAGCCGTTCACGTGGTTATGCTTCCTTTGATTACGAAATGAAGGGATATCAGAAATCTGAGCTTGTTAAGCTTGATATCCTCATTAATAAAGAAGAAGTTGATGCACTTTCCTTCATCGTCTTCTCGGGAACAGCTTACGAGCGAGGAAGAAAAATGTGCGAAAAGCTTAAAGATGAAATTCCACGTCACTTGTTCGAGATCCCTATTCAGGCAGCTGTTGGCTCAAAGGTTATTGCTCGTGAAACAGTTAAAGCTATGCGCAAGGACGTTCTTGCCAAGTGTTATGGTGGCGATATTTCACGAAAGAAAAAACTTCTTGAAAAACAGAAGGAAGGAAAAAAGAGAATGCGTCAGGTTGGCAATGTAGAAATTCCACAGGCAGCCTTCATGAGCGTTCTTAAGCTTGACGAGGACTAAAATGAATCCTATCGAACTGTACATACATATACCATTTTGCGTAAAAAAATGTTTATATTGCGATTTCCTTTCTGGGGTTTTCGATGAAAAAATGCAGCGGCGTTATACCGCTGCTTTGTGCACTGAGATAAAATACGTTGCAGCCACTCATCCAAACTGTATTATTTCCACTATTTATGTGGGTGGTGGCACACCATCATGGCTCTCAGAGGATTTGATGGATGCTATTATCACCACTGTTAAGGAATGCTTCAAAATTGATCCTTTGGCAGAAATATCGGTTGAATGTAATCCCGGTACACTTTCAGCAGAAAAGCTTAATGTATACCGTTCAATAGGTATCAACCGTCTAAGCATCGGTCTTCAATCTGCAAACGATGATGAACTTAAGGAATTAGGTCGTATTCACGATTACAATCGATTCTTACATACATTTGATTTGGTTCGTAAAGCTGGATTTGATAACGTCAACGTTGATATTATGACCGGCCTGCCTCATCAAAATGTTGCCAAATTGGAAAAGACTCTTAATGCAGTTACGATGCTTCGTCCAGAACATATATCAGCCTACTCTCTCATCATAGAAAAGGGTACACCCTTCTACGAAAAATACAGATTTGATGCTGTTAAACAACAGGCTGGCATGGAGACTGAAGAATTACCTACTGATGAGGAGGCATACCGCCTATATAAGTTTACAATGGACTATCTTGAGAATAAGGGATATAAACGCTACGAAATCTCTAACTATGCGCGAAATGGTAAGATTTGTCGCCATAATGTAGGATACTGGGATAGAGTTCCTTATCTTGGTGTAGGTCTTGGTTCTGCTTCTCTTTTTGATAATGTACGCACTACTAATCTTAGAGATATATACAAATATGTTGAGATTTCAGAAGCCATTGAGAATGGCACTATTCCATCCGCAGAATTGTCTTCTCCATATTTTGATTCAGAGGAACAGCTTTCAAAGAAAGATGCCATGGAAGAATTTATGTTTTTGGGCTTACGCAAAATAGACGGTGTTGCCCGTTCTGATTTCTTCCAGATGTTTGGCATAGATATCGAGGCAATTTACGGCCCAATTATTACTGCTCTTCGCAATCAAGGCTTTATGGAAGCCAAAGAAGGTCGTTTATATTTAACAGATATTGGTATTGATGTAAGTAATCAGGTTTTATCAAAATTTTTATTAGATAAATAGCCAAATTCTATTGACAAACTGACATTTATTCACTATTATATTCGAGTATGCGTTGAACTGTCCGTGTCCGGCTACAACGTATTTTAATTAGAACATTTAATTTTTATACAAATTGGAGGTGTAGCAACACATGGCAAATATTAAGTCTGCTAAGAAGCGTGTTCAGGTAACAGCTGTTAGAACAGAGCGCAATAAGGCAATCAGATCAGAGGTTAAGACATACGTTAAGCGTGTTGAGGCTGCTGTTGAGGCTAAGGACAAGGCACTTGCTGAGTCAGAGCTTAAGGCTGCTATCAAGGTTATCGAGATGGCTGGTTCAAAGGGTGTTTATCATGACAACACTGTTAGCCGTAAGGTATCTCGTCTTTCAAAGCTTGTAAACACACTTGCTTAATTTAAGATAAGAATTTTTATTAGAGCACTGGTCCCGTCAACCAGTGCTTTATTTTTTAGGAGTAACTATGGATAATAAAAAAAATATATACCTCGCTCCTCTCGAGGGCGTCACCGATAGTATATTTAGAAACACCTTTAATAAATACTACGGCGGAATTGATAAGTACTACACTCCTTTTATATCCCCTAACTCTACTTTTAAATTCACAACCAGGGAGTTCAAAGATATCGATCCAGAAAAAAATGATATTAATACAACTGTTCCTCAGCTTTTAACCAACAATGCTGAGCACTTTCTATGGGCTGTTCACGAAATAGCCGCGCTTGGCTTTAAAGAAATTAACTTTAACCTTGGATGCCCATCCGGTACTGTTGTAGCAAAGAAAAAAGGCTCCGGTCTTCTCTACTATCCTGAAGATCTTGATAAAATGCTTGATGATATTTTTGCAGGTTTGAAAGATGATGTGCAGATATCCATAAAAACACGATTAGGCAAACTGGAACCTGAGGAATTTTATGAAATACTAGATATCTATAACAAGTATCCTATTTCAGAGCTTACTATTCATCCTCGTGTACAAAAGGAATTTTATAGAGAGCCTATTCATCCAGAGTTCTTTGAATATGCCTTAGAACATTCAAAAGCACATTTAGTATTTAACGGTGAAATCAAGACAAAAGATGATATAGAAAACACTTTTTCAAAGTATGCTGGTATTAATGCAATTATGATTGGCAGAGGCCTTATATCCAATCCTGAGCTTGCTATCACCTATAAAAACGGCCAAGAGACTACACCTTTGGACCTTAATAAATTCAAATTATTCCATAATGATTTGCTCGCACAATATATTGAAATTCTTTCTGGCGAAAAACCTGTTTTACACCGAATGAAAGAATTCTTAGTCTACTGGGAATCTAACTTTCCAGATGATGCCAAAGCAATCAAGAAAATTAGAAAATCAAACAATCTAAATGAATACAAAACATTAACAGAAGCCCTATTTCAATAGGGCTTCTTCTAATTTACATTTTCAGTTGTACCATCTTCATCATTATCTATTAAGGTATTACCTAAAGCATCTGCAACTTCAGCTCTCCATCTGTCAGAATTAGAAGTTTTTTGAATATCCTCTGCAAATGCCTTTTTTCCGGTAAGAAATTCAAGTTGCTTCATCGCAACATATTTTTGAAGCTGATCAGCATGCTTATCAGCTAGGACACAACCATAAATGGTGCTCCCGCCCTTTACTTCTTCAGTTCTATGAACCTTTCCTATAAATTTTCCATAAGAGAAGGATTTATCTCCATCTCTTTCTATCATATTAAGCACAAATGGTCGATTGGTATCTACATCATTTTGAGATAGATTAATAAAACTAAATCCGCAATAAGATATTTCACGAACCAGTATAATAAACTTCTCCTCTCCCTGTTCCAATTCCATACGTGTATCAACATTAACTCTAACACCACGTCTTCTATTAAAACGTATACCAATCGTTGATACAGCATTTATTAAATGAAAGGTCTTTTCTCCTGGTAACGTAGTTTTTCGTATAAGTATATTTTCAAACTTAAATACACCATCAGGATTTACCACAACTACCTGAAGCACAGAATTCTGCCCTTGAAAAGTCACTGGAATTTCTTCGCCATTTACCTCCATTGTAATAAGCTCTACCGGTAAATAATGATTCCCATAATTAACATTAAGAAATTCTGTTTGCTCATCAGTAAGCTGCGCATAAGTGCAGGATATATCTACCTTCTTACCATCCATCATAGCTGTAACAGAAATGCTATCCTCTGGTCTTACCTCTGAAATATGAAGTTGCTGTTTTTTTCATCACTCATCCAAGCTCTCCACTAGAGAATCAACAATCTTGTTTTTCCAATTATCACCAGTAGCATTTTTCTGAATGGTAGCATTCATTTTTTTGCCACTAAGCTGCTCCATCTGCTTCATAGCAATATATCGCTGAAGGAAAGATGAATGATCAGCAGAAAGAACACACCCACTAAAAATTCCCCCAGCAGGTAGCTCTCTTTGATTAATAACCTTACCTGTAAATTTTCCAATAAGCTTTTCGCCATCATCTGTATCTTCCATAAGAAACAGTATAAATGGTACTCCAAGTTTTACTTTTGACTCGCCAGGCTCAATAAAGCCAAGACCGCAGTATGAAAGATCTCTAACTATAACTCTCAAAATCTCGCCATTTTGCTGAATATCCATACTTTTGTCCAAGGCAATTCTAACACCTCGTCTTCTATTAAACTTTTCTCCCTCAAGCAATTTTACCTTAAGAAGATTTACAGATAATCCTGTAGTCAGTTTAACCTTGTATATCTTTATATTATCCCAATGATACACACCCTCAGTATTTATTGCCAAAAGCTCAAGCTTAGACAAATGGCCCTTAAAAGAAACCTCAAACAACTGCTCCTGCCATTGTTTCACCACATCTTCCAGAGGAATAACAAGGTTACCATAATGCTCTTTAATCTCAGCAAGCTCTTGCGGAGAAACTTTTGCATAATCCACCGGTAGCTCCAGCTTTTTACCATCAAGTGTAGCTACAACAGACAGGGTTGTGTCTTTATTAACTTCTGAAATAGATAATGTTTTTTTCTTCTCAGCCATAGCCTTATTATAGCAGATAGAATCTTATCACATCCCAATATTCACTAAGCTTTCATACTTTTATAGTATTATATCAAGTAGTAGTGTGCGAATTGTGTGCAGAGGACAAGTAATGAAACAGTTTACCTACGAAGTTTCTAACATCGAAAAAATCTCAATATGTCTTAGTGAGGTACAGAAAGAAATCTCTGAAGAGCGGATGCAGCTCTTTACGAGGCAAAAACGACTGGAAAAGATAAAACTTGTATAAAATAAAAAAAGCTGAGGGTTCAAAACCTCAGCTTTTACTATTTACCTGCATATTTCATTATTATCATTTCTACAGCCAGATTTTCATCCAACAGTCCAGTCTTTACCTGCTGCTCAAAGGTAGCAGCATCTTTAAGAAGACATTTAATTTCCTTGGATCCAAGATTCCTAATGAGTGCTTCGTTTTTACGAACAATATAATCCTGCATACCTATTTTACGAGATATAGTAGCAGTATTATCTCCCAATTCCTTTAATTCTCTAATAACCGACAGCTGTCTAAACTGACGAACTATCATATAGAGAATTCGCATTGGAGGTTCTTTGGCTGAAAGCATATCCTGATATAAGTCCATAGTCTTAGGTAAATCCTTAACCGCAATGGAATTAATCATATCAAAGATCTTTGTCTCAATCTGTGGAATGCAGATAGCTCTAACATCCTCGACAGTGATCTGTGGATTGTCACCAACATAAGAGATAAGCTTATCCATCTCACGTTTCATGTTATCCATGCTGCTATCTGTCATATCACGAAACTGTTCCCAGGCATCCTTCTTCATCTGTTTGCCTGATTCTTTTAGCATACCTCCAACCCACTTGGCAAGCACGGTCTCATTTGGCATATTAATTTCTATGTCTCGACCTGCAGCCTTTGCAGCCTTATATAGCTTACCTCGCTTGTCAGCTGTAGGCTCTACAAAAATAAAAACAGTAAAATCTGGAATAGTAGAAAGATAATTGCCAAGCTCCTCAGGCATCTTCTTACCAAAGCCACTATTCTCTATAAGAATCACTCTATGCTCTGCAAAAAATGGCATAGTCTCGGCTTGGTCTATTACCTGATTAACATTAATACCTGTATCTGTATACTTGGAGAAATTCATGTTATCACCCTCATTAACAAGAGCTGCAATCAGTTTATTTTTGTACTGAAGCTTAAGATATTCCTCCTCGCCATAGAGCAAATATAAATTTTGAAATTGTCCGTTTTGAATGTCTTCATCTATTCGTCTCATAGATAAAAGTATATCCTATTATTTATATACATAAAAGTATTCATTAATTTTTTGCAGTGTCGCATATCAACTTGACGCAATTATCAATTCCAAGGGTGGAGCTTTTCACGCATAAATCATAATATGCTGCATTACCAAATTCTGTATCAGTATAATACTTACAATATTTTTTTCGAGCTTTATCAACAGCATGAATTCGCTCTATTACTTTTTCCTCTGGCATCTCTGGCATCTTTTCCATCATTCTGTTAATTCTGAAGTGCTCAGATGCAGAAATGAATACATGAAGAGTTCTATCAAATTCTTTTAATATGATATTTGCATTTCGACCAACAATAACACAATTGCCTTTTTCTGCAACCTTTTTGATAGCTTCAGATTGGGCTCTGAAAAGCTTTTCATCAAGAGGCTTATTATAGAAATCAAATAGACTCTGACCAAAGCCAAATTGCTTAGGAACTCTCTCATCGTAAAAGCGAACTTCGTCTGGAGTAAGACTACCACTTTCTATAGCCGCTCTTACAATCATATCTTTATCGCAATAGTAGTAGCCTAATTCCTCTGCCACCCTCGTACCAATTGTGCTTCCGCCAGCACCAAACTGACGGCTAATTGTAATTATATTTTTCATACCCTTCTCTTATCCCTTTTATAATACTTTATTCAAGAAATCTATTGTTCTAGCTTCCTTAGGTGCCCCAAGAACCTCCTGTGGAGTACCTTCCTCGATAATATAGCCACCATCCATAAAAATGACTCTATCAGCTACTTCTCTGGCGAATCCCATCTCGTGTGTAACAATAACCATTGTCATTCCTTCGGCTGCCAAATCCTTCATTACCTGTAAAACCTCGCCAACCATTTCTGGATCGAGGGCTGAAGTAGGCTCATCAAAAAGCATTATATCTGGCTGCATACAAAGCGCTCTGGCAATAGCAACACGCTGCTTCTGACCACCTGAAAGCTGATTTGGGAAGCTGCCAGCCTTTTCTGCTAAGCCAACTCTGGCAAGCATTTTCTTTGCGCGCTCCTGAGCTTCTTCCTTAGAACACTTCTTTAACTGTACAGGCGCTAAGGTAAGATTATCTAAAATGTTAAGGTTGTTAAAAAGATTGAAATGTTGGAATACCATACCAATATTCTCGCGAACCTTATTGATATTTACCTTTTTATCAACGATATCCTCATTATTAATAATGATACTGCCCCCTGTAGGCTTTTCAAGCTTATTAAGACATCTTAAAAAAGTAGACTTACCTGAACCTGAAGGTCCAATAATACAAAGTACCTCACCTTTATATACATCAGTACTGATATCCTTCAGTACCTCTAAATCTCCAAAAGTCTTCTTTAAATTCTTAACACTGATTTTTACTTCATTCTTATCTACCAACGCTTAACCTCCTTTCAACAACCTTTGCACTGCGTGAAAGGATTGTAATGACAATCAAATACATAATTCCAACGATTGCCCATGTTTGGAAAGACATAAATGTATTCGCCTGAACATTTTTAGCCGTATTAACAAGTTCTGGAAATCCAATTACTGAAAGGATGGATGTATCCTTAAGAGTAATGATGAACTGATTAATAAAAGTAGGAATCATTGTTCTAATAGCCTGTGGTAATACTACTTTTCTCATAGCCTGACCATATGTCAAACCAAGAGAACGAGCTGCCTCCATCTGACCAATATCAACTGACTGAATACCTGCTCTAATAATCTCTGCCATATAGGCACCACAATTAAGAGCAAGACAAGCTGTTCCTGCCTGAAGTGCAGTAAGATTCATTGAGAATCCACCTATTATTGTATTAAAGAAATATGGAATACCAAAATAGATGAAAAATGCCAAAACAATAAGCGGCACCCCTCGAATTACATCTACAAAGATCTGCGAAATGACATTGCAAACTCTATTTTTCACAACTCCCATTATTCCAAAAAGCATTCCAATAATGCAGGCAAAAAACAATCCAAGTAATGCCAAAAGCAGTGTGCGTCCCAACGCAATCAAAAGCATAGGACCGTATACTGTAATAATTTTAAACATAAAAACTAACCTTTCTATAAAAATAATATGGGCAGGGTTTATTATAACCCTACCCATAATCAAAGTCTACTCTCCGAGATATTTGGCAATTATCTCATCGTATTTTCCATTAGACTTAATATTCTTAAGACCAGCGTTAAACATATCAACTAACTCCTGATTGTCTGAGTTGAAAATAGCAAAGCCATAAGCTGCTGGATCATTTCCAGTACCATCTACTATCTTCATAGCAATGCCTGTGTCCTTAATATTTGAAGCCATGATAGGGGTATCATCAAAACAAGCTACAACCTGTCCACCTACAACTGCCTGATACATTGTTGGTGAATCCTCAAAGTAAGTAACTGTGAAACCATAGTCACCTGCAAGACTCTCAGCATAAGCTGCTGACATTGTACCAGTCTTTACAGCTACAGACTTTCCAGATAAATCCTCAAAGCCCTTAATATCTGAAGAAGCTTCTACAGCCATGCTCTGGTTTGCATCATAATATCCATCAGAGAAAATCCATCCAGATTCCTTTCTCTCATCTGTAATAGATGCTCCAGCAATCATGCCATCCGCCTGACCTGCCTGACAAGCTACGATTGAAGCGTCCCAACCAAGTACCTGAACCTCATATTTGAAGCCCTGATCCTCTGCAACTGCAGCCAGGATATCCATATCGATTCCTACGAAATCACCATTATCATCTGTGTACTCGAATGGCTTGAAAGATGTGTCTGTTGCAATTTTCCAAACCTTATCAGAAGAACCTGCCGCACTCTCAGAAGCTGATTCAGATTCTGATGCACCTCCACAAGCGACTAGCGACAACGCCATAATTCCTGTTAATAATCCACTAATAAGTCTTTTCTTCATAAAAACTCTCCTTTTTATTTATTTACAAGCATCAATAAATGCCTGAATAATCTTTTTACTGTCTTCATTATTATGATATGAAAACTCTGGATGCCACTGGACTGCTAATCCAAAACTATGTCCAATAATTTCTATAGCTTCAACTAATCCATCCTCTGAAACAGCTGACTGTATCAAAATTGGAGCTAATCTTTTTATAGCCTGATGGTGGTAGCTATTCACACCATGTGTCCCTGCACCAATTATTTCTGAAAGTTTAGTATACTCTGACACGTCAACTTTATGTACTATTCTATCATAAGGTGGCTCCATGTGGTGTAAAATTATTTCATTATATTCACTAGGCAAATCCTGATACAAAGTTCCACCTAAATGAGCATTAATAAACTGAATACCTCTACATATACCAAGAAGCGGTTTGTCATCCTGAATACAACGATCCAAAAGATAGCCTTCCATAAAGTCTCTAGTCTCACAGGACTTCCCACATTTAGCCGTTTTTAAAGCACCATACTCAGATGGCGACACATCATGACCACCTGTAAAAAGTATTCCATTACATAACCTGTAAACCCCTTCCAGCTCCTGCTCATCAGTAGTAAGTGGAAGCATTACCGGAACACCTCCACATGCCTCAACAGCCTTCATATAACCTGGCAACATCCAAAGACTTTCTTTTTCGTCATCATATAATGGTATCAATCCAATTATAGGTCTCATTATCATCTCCAAACAAGCAAAAAGACGCCTGCTATCTAAAGCGGACGCCTTCGTCTTTACTGTCTGTGATTATACACTAAAACCCTAAGGTTTGTAAAATCTTATTTGAAATATATTCCATTCCCAAATCATTTGGATGCTTTAAAACTGAGGCTTTTGTAATAGTATGATACTTTCCGTCGTAACCAAGTACCTTTGAGCCTTTTTCTGGAAGATATTTTTTAACTCCTCTTATTTCAGATAAATCAACAAAATCACAACCTTGCTTGATAGCCACATCCTTCTTAGCAGCATCTCTTCCGCTTCTGTACCAGAAATCGCCTATTACAACTATTTTTGCATCAGGCTGAGATGTTTTTACATAATCTACAAGCTTGTTAAAATCCTTTTTGAAGGTGCTCATATCGCTAACATTCTCACCCAGCTGAATGATTACTAAATCGTAGCTTTTTGCAAGCTTTTCATCGAATTTTTTTAGCTGTTTTGAACGAGAATAGCTTGTTTCCCAACTTTGAACTGGAACAATATCTAAGTTAACAGTCCCATATTTTTCCATAAGGCCATTCTGCAATCTGTGGATATAATCTTTATCAATGCTTGATGCTGCCATTCCCCATGGTCCCCACCAATAACTGCACATAGGGTGTACTGTAATGGAATTACCGATAGCAAGAATGTCATAAGCGCCATCCGCCAAAGTCTCTGTACCTACTACTGGTACAGCCGAAGGCACGGTGGCAGTTACAGCTTTTGCGGCCTCTTGGGCGTTTGGAAATCTTCCTTCTGCTTTGCCATAATTAACATAATGCCAATAAAGCATCTGCTCATCATTTCCTATGATTGATACTACATCAGGATACTGAGTAGCATAAAAGGCTGCATCAAACACTACTTCTTCACTTGCGGTTGTTTCCTGTGTGCTGCCTCCTAGCTCAGCGGCTCTTACCGTGCCTGTTGGCATAATAAATAATATTAGTAATAAAGCAAGTACTGAATAAGTTAAGACTTTGTTTTTAGTTCTAGTTATCATGTTGTTAATTAAAATCATCACCTACCACCTTCACTATATAATTTCATTACCAAATTTAGGAATAAAGCTTTCCTTCGCAACCTTTCTATCCTGGATAAATGCATTTTCTATTCCAAGATTTAAGGCATAATCCACAACAGCTTCGTATTCTCGTTTTGTCACTCTTCTATTAAGCTCAGGATACTTTTCTGCTATATGAGGCATTGGCGTATACTGGCTCATCAAACTAACGTATATACGATTTCCATAGGTTTCATACAAATATTTAAGTATAGCTTTAGAATCCTTAGTGTGACCTGGAAGAAGAAGCTGTCTTACTATAACTCCAGACTGAATAAATCCATCTTCATTAAACTTAGGTTCTCCCACCTGTCTCACCATTTCTACTATAGCAGATTTTACCACATCAGGATAATCTTTTGCGTGAGAATATTGAGAAGCCAACACATCGTCCCAATATTTAAAATCAGGTAGATACGCATTTACGATACCATCCAGAAGCTTTAAACTTTCTTCAGTCTCATAGCCACTAGTATTGTAAATTATTGGAATCTGCAAGCCCTTGTCTCGTGCAATTTTTACCGACTCCACAATAGATGGAATGTAGTGAGTTCCTGTTACAAGATTGATATTATTAGCACCCTGTCTTTGTAAATCCAGGTAAATATTCGCCAGTTCTTCAGTTGTAATTTCCTTACCTACCTTGCCATGGCTAATCTCTTCATTCTGACAAAAAACACAGTGGAGCGGACATCCACTGAAGAATACCGCTCCACTACCATTTTCACCAGAAATGCATGGCTCCTCCCAAAAGTGAAGGGCAGCTCTTGCCACTTTTACAGTGGATGAAACCTGACAAACACCAAGTGCTTCATCACGGTCTACCCCACAGTTTCTAGGGCAAAGCGTACATTTCTTATTCATTGTTATTTACGACCTTTTGTCTTAATCTCATTTACAATAAGCTCTACAAACTCATCAAACTTAACTGTTGTAGTACCCTGCTCTCCGTGAAGTCTGTATGATACAGTACCCTCAGCCTCCTCATTCTTACCAAGAACTGCAAGGTAAGGAACCTTCTGAATCTGAGCCTCACGCATCTTGTATCCAAGCTTCTCTGAACGAGTATCGAACTCAACACGTACATCTGCATCGTTAAGTGCATCAACAAGCTTCTGTGCATATGCGTTAAGCTCCTCATCATCGTTCTTTACAGGAAGAACTTTAACCTGTGTTGGAGCAAGCCATGTAGGAAGGTTACCCTTTGTCTCCTCAAGAATGTATGCCATAAATCTATCAAGCGAGCCAAGGATAGCTCTGTGAATTACTACTGGTGTCTGCTTGTTAGAATCTGCATCTGTGTAAGTAAGATCAAACTTAGCTGGGAGGCAGAAATCAAGCTGGCAGGTAGAAAGTGTAATCTCATTACCGATAGCTGGCTTAACGTTAACATCAAGCTTTGGTCCGTAGAATGCAGCCTCGCCAATCTCCTCTGTGAACTCAATACCGATTTCCTGAAGAGTCTCACGAAGAGCCTGCTCTGCTGTGTTCCACATCTCATCATCCTGGTGATACTTCTTTGTATCTGCTGGGTCACGAAGTGAAAGAACGCATCTGTAATCTGTAATACCGAAATCCTCGTATGTGCTGAAGATAAGGTCGCATACACTCTTAACCTCAGACTTAATCTGCTCCTGTGTACAGAAGATATGTGAATCGTTCTGGCAGAAGTGACGTCCTCTCTCGATACCCTTAAGAGTTCCTGATGACTCGAAACGGAAATCATGAGCGATCTCAGCGATACGGATAGGAAGCTCCTTGTATGAATGTGGACGGTTTGCAAAAATTCTCATGTGGTGTGGGCAGTTCATAGGACGAAGAACAAAGTTCTCTCCCTCAACTTCCATAGCAGGGAACATATTCTCCTTGTAGTGATCCCAGTGACCAGATGTCTGGTAAAGCTGAACTGTACCAACGCAAGGTGTCATTACGTGAAGGTAACCAAGCTTGCGCTCCTTGTTGCGGATGTAATTCTCAAGCTCTGTCCAGATTGTGTAACCGTTTGGAAGGTACATTGGAAGTCCACGACCGATTAAATCATCAGCCATGAAAAGCTGCATATCCTTACCAATCTTTCTGTGATCACGCTCCTTAGCCTCCTCAAGAAGTGCAAGGTGCTCATCAAGCTGCTCCTGTGTTGGGAAGCAAACACCGTAAACACGGTTAAGAACCTGATTCTCGGCATCACCCTTCCAGTAAGCACCAGAGTGCTTAATAAGCTTGAAGTAACGGCAAAGCTTAACATTATCTACGTGAGGTCCACGGCAAAGATCAGTGAAATCGCCCTGATCGTAGCAAGAAATTGTCTGAGTGTCCTCATCCATGTTATTAATTAAGTCAATCTTGTATGGGTCATCCTTAAACATCTCAAGAGCCTCAGCCTTAGAGATTTCTCTTCTGTATATCTTGCAACCAGACTTTGCTACCTTCTTCATTTCCTTTTCGATTTTAGCAACGTCCTCATCTGTAAGCATAACATCGCCAAGATCCATATCGTAATAGAAGCCTTCCTCTACTACCGGACCAACCCAAAACTTAGCGTTTGGATAAAGATGTTTTACAGCCTGTGCCATCATGTGAGCACATGAGTGATTTAGAGTATTTAATGACTCATCTTCTTTGAAATTAACCATTGTTTTTCTCCTTTTACTAATGAATGAAAAATGTAAATAACTACTGGTACTAAGGGTGTAAAACAAAAAAGCACCCATAGAACTGGCATCTAACCAATCCTAAGGGTGCGAATATACATTTCACACGGTTCCACCTTAGTGTTTCACTCATTTTGTCTTTAACGGAACTACCCGGAGACGCTTACGCAAATGCTTTCGCGCTCAGCTCGAGAATGGTGTTCATATAAGCTTCCACTAGACGCTTCCAGCCTAGGCGTCCTCTCTCTTAGCTTCCGCAAATACTACTGTTTCTGTCATCGCTTTTCTGTGCTATATCCTACCACAAATATAGTAATTCCACAAGATTAAAGGTTGATTTTATTATATTGAAGCTGGTTGCTACCGATAACTGCCTGGGTCGCTCCAATTGAATCAAGCTTGGCATTAATCTTTGACTGGAATTCATCATAAGGAATAAACTGAGCATCAGGTATAGTATCTATAAGTCTCTGATAGTCACTATCTGTGTATAGATTCGGAATGTCTGTAATTTCATTATAGTTGTCATCATATACTAAATACGAAAATACGATAGGAGCCATTTTATCTGCTGTGCTTTTCTCGGTCTGAAGCGAGTAAACTACAATATTTCCAGAAAGGCTTGAGGGATCTAAATCTTCTACACCATATCTGTAAGCCAGCATTGATAAATCGTATTCCTCTTCCTCATAATATCCATAAGAATAAGAACCGTCAGCCTTTATTATTCCACAATCATAACCATGGTTGCTGGCTCCATTGCTGCCTCCGCCACTGATGAAGCCCTGATAATTAATTGAGGTTTCGCTTCTTGACCAGCTGCAATATGAGTACACAACCTGGATTTTTTCATCCATTTCCTTAAGAATAAACTCGATGCTTGAAGCTTCCTCTACTATTGGACAAGTGAATCTAAGAACCATCTCCTTATTTCCATCATTTCCGCAATCAAGATAAGCGTATTCTACTGATTCAACTTTTCCTTCGGCATAGTAATTATCAGGGTTGCTGAAGATTGCGTTCATATCTTCTACAAGCTCAGAGATTGTGTAATCATCCTTTGAAAGCTTACTAACAAACTCGTCCTGATAAGACTGGTATTCGTTGTCGAGATATACGTTCTTTTTGTAGTAATCAAAGCTAAGTTTACCTGTGCCGTTTATGAGGTTTTCATAGTTATTATCTGATGTTTCTTTTGCTGGCCCAGCTTCGTCAGATTTTTTCGTCTCTGTCGTTGAAGCTGCTGGAGTATTAATCCCTGTTGTCTCTTCCTGATTATTATTCTTTTGTAAGAATACATATCCAGCAAAGCCAATAATCATTATTATCGCAATTACGATAACCGCAATAGAAATTGCTCTTCTTTGTCTTCTACGTCTCTTTTTCATTTATCATTCCTCCATTACTGTCTCTATCAAATTGTCTTCTTTATCATAAACTAGCTTTAATGAAAAATAATCTTGTCTATCATTTAATAGTTTTAGGAATGTTCTATCTCCCTCCCAGAGATTTAAATCCATCACCTTATCAATATCTACCCAGGTAAGTTCTCCCTCATCACAGGAATCTGTAATGGTGCCTGTGAAGTCATCACTGGTAAATAGGTGTGCATACTCAGTCTCATCTCCCATAACAAAGGTAATATGACCTCGCATTTTTGCACTGTTAAGTGTAAGACCGGTCTCCTCTTTTACTTCTCTTTTGATGCAATCAAGTGGAGATTCTCCTTCTTCGATATGGCCTCCCACACCAATATATTTTCCAGAATTAATATCATGCTCCTTCTTGGTGCGATGAAGCATTAGGTACTTGTTATCTTTAATTAAATAGCAAAGAGTTGTAAGTGTCATTTATAGTCCTTTCAACTTTTTTTATTAAAAAACATCACTAAAGTATTCTAATACAATAGTGATGCTTTTACCATCTTGTCATCTTAATCTTTCTTATAAATCAGCAAGAAACTGCTCCCATGCATCAGGATTTTTCACATAATATATAGGACACTCTTTTCCTGTAACATCATAGTGTCTTATCACGTCCTCAGGCTTCATACCAAACTCCTTTAGAAGCCAGTCTGTTAATTTAATCAGAGAATCATAGGAAGCCTCAGTAAACTTTCCTGATTCATCAGGATGACAAACCTCTATAGAAATAGTGTCATGGTTTCGATGATTACTTGCTGAAGAACGCTCATAAAGTGGAACACAGTTGATTATCTCACCATCTATCCCCACCACAAAATGTGAGCAAACATCCGAATCCTCGTGATTATAAAAATCTCTATTCTGCTGTGCGGTTGTTCCTGGATTTCCCACATAATGAATTACTATATTATTGATTCCATCTAACCTAAGTCCTGTTCGCGATGGATTCCCCTCATCTATGTACTGCACATCAATCCAATCTGGAAGTTGAATATTCTCGGCTATCTCAAGCCTGTCTCTATGAAAAAAGTATTTATATCCTCCGAATACTAATCCGCCAAGAATCAACAATTCCATAATAAGGGTAAATAATCTTTTACGCCTTTTAATTCTTCTTTCTTTTCGTCTGTTTTCTCTTCCTTTGCTCATCTTTCTTGAGCCCATTATTCTCGCCTCTTTTCAACCAGTTTACACACTATAGTATTCTAATACATTATAAAAGATAAGTCTTGATTTTCTCTTCAATCAATTTAACATCAAAGCTGATTCCAGCCGATTCAAAAGAAACTATTAAATTATCTCCTAAAACAAGCCCTGACTTTTCATATCTTAATAGCTTTTCCAAATTTGTTTCTGAATAATCCTTATCAGAAGCCAGTCCAAAATGTTCCCAATAGAATGTTTTTCTATTCCTGTCTATGTCCTTTTTCATGGTAAAGGCAGGAAATCCTGCTAAAGCTTATATTTCAAACATGGAACAAATCATTTATTTCTCAGAGATATATTCATCCACCCCTGCTTTATCCACCCTAACGCGTCCAGAATTCATCGTATAATAGATATGCCCTGCCGCGGCCTCCAGACGCTCTATCGCTTCAGCAGAAGGATGGCCATAGCGATTTACTTTTGCACAGCTGATAACAGCTACATCTGGTGATAGCACTTTTAAAAATGAAGAATCCGAGCTAAAGCGACTACCATGATGGCTAACTTTCAAGAAATTAACATGTCCAACAAGACCTGCGTCAGCAATTGCCTGCTCCTGCTCAGCAGCTATATCACCACCAAAGAAAGCATTATATTCATAGTGACCATCTAAATTCCTGTCATAATTCATAAGCAAACACAATGATAAAGCGTTTACATCATCAGAAACCATTCCCTCATATGGATAAACGCAGGTGAATGACAGGTGTTTGCTTCCACAGACGTCCCCCTGCTTCATATAGATTATGTTTGTCCTATTAAGCTCAGCCAATGTCAGTAGCTGCTTCAAAGTCTCTCCCTCAGGAATCTCTGCCGACAACACAATATTATCTATTCTGTATCCCTGTTCTAGTAATACAATCACTCCTGAAACATGGTCTTCATCCATATGAGATACAAACCAATAATCAATTGAACCAGCTCCTTTATATTTCAAAAACGGTAAAAGTGTGTACTGACCAATTTCCTCGGTCGAAGTACTACCTCCATCGATAAAAAATCGAACTCCATCTCCTGAATTAATGTAGATTCCATCTCCCTGTCCAACATCAAGAATATCAATTTCGAAAGAGCCACGCATAGGTGCCAGCCATAAAAAGGCAAGCAAAATAAGCAAAGAACTTTTGAGCAAGAACCTTTTCCCACGAAATTTATGACTTTTGGATCCAGAAACTTTTAAACAGATATCCAAACCATAAACAATAAATAATAGCGCCATATAATATGCCGCAACAAAACATATACTCTTAGTTCCAACCACCACATTTGAAAATGGCAATCCCTGGGCAAAATCAGAAATACACTCATAAAAATAAATTATGAAATGACAAGCAAATAAAAGTACTTTAGCAGCTGGCATAAATAGTAGTCCCACAAAACCTGCTATAATACCAGTTCCTAACAACAATGGCATTAATGGTAGTACCAGTAAATTCAAAAATACTGAATATAAAGGTGTCTGATTATATAGCTGTGTAACAAGAGGCAACATTGCAACAAACATTCCAAAGGAAAATACCAGACTATTGAGAACATACATAATCGCCTTTTGTAGCAGAGACCGTCCCTCATAAAACTTTTCATGTGACTTTTTTGACTTTCTTTGATAAACATAATAATTCGTAAATGCGTTATTCAACGGCAAAACAAAATAATAAATTGAAAGGATTGCTCCAAAGGAAAAAATAAAACTTCCATTCTTGATATATAAAGGATTTTCAATTATCAAAAAGTCAGCCATAACAGCCATCGCTGTTGGCATGTCGTAGCATTCTCCAGTTATCTGAGCCATAAGATAAACAAGAAACATTCCAATAGCTCTGATAGAAGATACACTTCCGCCAGTAATAAATCCATACAACACAGCAATTGCTCCGGCTGATAATCCGCAAGCAAGGAATCCAAAACCTCTCCTTCTAAGAAACTTATATAACGCCATGCAAATTACAGAAACATGTAGACCTGAAACTGCCAAAATATGAGCTATACCAACATCCTGAAAAAGAGATTTTAAATCCGTATTCAATCCGCTCTTTTCACCAATAACCACGCTGGATAAAAAACCTGCTTCTTCGCCAGGAAGGGACTGTTCGTATACCGATGAGATATGCTGTCTAAATCTATAAGCATAATCATTACCAACAAATAATCCGCATTGATAATCATAAAAATCTATATCCGTGATTTCAAAATAAAGCCCCAGCGAATTATAGTAATTCTTCATATCAAAGATGCCATCATTTGTTGCAACTGAAAAATGCTTCATCTTACCAACAATATTAAGTTTTGAATAATTGGGAATTATGTCCGATTCTAATTTGAAAATAAAAGATGTTTTTGAAAGTGATTCGCTTCCAGTGGTTGCAGAAGCGTTTTTTACATAATAAAGAACTTTGTCCTTTTTAACTTCCTTGTGATATATATATCCTTCGGCCTTGATCTGCTGCCCTTCTTCTATATGAGCAGCAGCCTCAGCCTTATCATATACCCCCATAAAATCCCAGGGGGCATATGCACTAATTGAAATAATAAGAATAATCAACAAGGAAATCTTACAAAGCACACGACCTTGTAACATATAACCTCCTGTTATTCCTGTGTAGTATCCTCTTCTTCAGGGACATCCTCGTCCTCAGAGTAATACTCATCTTCTTCTATGTAAGTATCTTCTTCATCTAAAGAAGTAAAATTAATAATCGTATCGTTTCTAGGTACTGCGCCAGACAAATCAACATCCACATTAGATAAACGAGGTGTTTCACCATTTACCAAAATCTGAACCTGCTTGATACTATCCAATTCAGTAAGAGAATTAACTATTGAATATAGAGTAACATTCTCAGTAACGCCAGCAATTGCAGTCTCTAAAGTGGCATCGAAATTGGCAATACAAACACCATCCTCTGATACCGAGATAGAATTAAGCTTTGTGCCCGTTGGCAATGCAGATAAAAGTCTATTGTCATCAGGTCCCTTTAAAAGCTGTTCCATAACAAGCTTCTCGATGGAAACATTACGGCTGTAATACACCTGTCTGTTCTCTGCAACAACAGACATTCCATCTGCACTTGCAAAATACAAGGTAAGGGTTGTGGATAACAGTGAATCAGTTTCCTCTCCAAAATCTTCTATAAAGGTATCTGCCGTCATTGCTCCAACAGCTTCACCGCTGGAATCTACCAATGGCGAATTGTTAATGTAAAAAGAAACAGATTTAACCTTTTTTATCTGTACCAGTGATTTTACAATAGCTGCCCTAACCAAAACCTCAGTATACATATCCAACGAATCATAATCACCTACAAAATAGAGTTCTAAGGTACCATCGTTGAGTTCCCAGCGTTTCAAATCAAGACCTGAAGGGATGGTTGTAATATATCCTATTTCTTCAGTATCCTTTCCAAGCATCTCTATAACTTCAGCTATCTGATGCTCGGTATCTGTCGCCTTAATATCGTAATCCACAGCTGTAATGCTGGTCTTATCCGTATTTACGTAGTAAATCTTAGAATCATATTCTCCAGAGCCTTTGCTACATCCAATCAAGGAAAGCATCAATGAACAAA
The DNA here is from genome assembly GCF_900100545.1 of Pseudobutyrivibrio sp. 49. Classification (GTDB taxonomy): domain Bacteria; phylum Bacillota; class Clostridia; order Lachnospirales; family Lachnospiraceae; genus Pseudobutyrivibrio. Next base: position 404,964 of record NZ_FNDP01000001.1, on the reverse strand, counting down.
CAAGTATGAATCCTAAGAGTCTCTTCATCTTATTCATTAGCGCACCTCCTTTTCAATGTAATTCAGAGGGATACGCACATCAAAGGTAGAACCTTCACCAAGCTTTGAGCGCACCTTTACCTCGCCATTATGCATAGCAATGGCGCTCTTTGTGATAGCCAGGCCAAGGCCCGTTCCACCAATCTCCCTTGAATGAGATTTGTCAGCTCTGTAAAATCTCTCGAAGATATGATCTACAGAATCCTCAGGAATTCCAAGTCCATTATCTTCTACCTTAATATAGAAGAATTGATGATCCGAATTCAAGGAAATATGAACCCAGCCACCCTCGTCATTGTACTTAATTGCATTCTCAACAAGATTAGTAACCACAAGAGTAAACTTAACCTCATCCACCTCGGCAACAACAGGTCTGAAGGATTCAAATACTACTTCGATTCCTGCCTTTTCAGCAATAGGTTTAAGGCGCTTAAGAATATGCTCAATAAGCTCATTAATATTTAATGCTGAAACATTAAGCTGAGCACCACTTTTATCCATACGAACAAGACTAAGCAAATCATTAATAATCTTAGTCTCTCGATCGATTTCGTCGCCTATATCAACCATGAATTCTCTATACATCTCAATAGGAACATCCTCAGAACCATTAAGAGAATCCGCTAAAACCTTCATAGAAGTAAGTGGAGTTTTAAGCTCATGAGACACGTTCGATACAAATTCCTGTCGAGACTGGTCGATAGCCTGAAGCTTCTTAAATACTTCATTAAACTTCTCAGAAATAATCTCAAGCTCAAGGAAGGACTTATTATCTGGAAGCTCATTTGAATACTCACGAATAATGGCATCCAAAGAATCAGAAAGCTTTGTCATTGGACGCGAAAAATAAATCGCTGATACAACAGCAATAATTATCGATAGAGAAACAATTATTACGGAGCCAATAAGAGCATAGGAAACATAATTATCCAAATTTGTATCAATATAATCCATTGATTTATTAATAACCAATGTACCCACTATCTCATTATCTGAATTTGATAATGGAACTGATACGATAAGATATTTTGTATCTTCGTCATAATAATACAGAGAATCTCCCTGCATAGAATGAATGATATTTTCCCAAATAACGGTCTTACCAATATCTACGGAATATGAATCTTTAACTACCTTTAATGCTGAATTAACAATAAGAATTCGACCATTGTAGCTGTCGGCAATAGCCTTTAGTTCAGTGTCTAGCTCGGTATTTTCTTCTCCGAGAATATATCCACTTGTAACTAACTGGCTATTGTACTGAGCAGCCTGGGCCATAAGATTTGTGGCATCAGTATGAATAGAGACTGATTTATATGCCCTCAATGAAATAGGCACACAAACCAAAAATGGAATGATGCCTATTAACAATATTATAAGTGCAATTTTAAATCCTAAACTATGAAAAGCAGAAAAGCTAAATTTATTTTTCATTAATAAAACTCTCTTTATAAGATAATCCTAAGGATTTACTGATAATAGTAGCCTACTCCCCATTTAGTACGAACGTACTTAGGCTCCTTTGGATTTGGTTCGATTTTCTCTCTAAGTCTACGAACATGTACATCAACTGTACGCTCATCGCCAGGATAATCTGTACCCCAAATCGTATGTAATAAATCCTCACGTGAAAATACCTTTTTAGGATTTGTCACTAAGAGTAACAGCATATCAAATTCCTTTGAAGTAAGATTGTACTCTTCTCCAAGAATAGTAAGTCTTCTATTGCTCTTATCGAGAACTAAATCACCATTTTCGATAATATTCTCTTCATTCTTATGCTCAGCTGATGCTGCCATACCAAGAGATGCTCTACGCATAATGGCCTTAATTCTTGCCTTAACCTCAAGAATGTTAAATGGCTTTGTAATATAGTCGTCAGCGCCATACTCCAATCCAAGAATCTTGTCCATGTCATCACCCTTTGCGGTGAGCATAACGATAGGCACTGTTGAAAATTCTCTGATGCTCTGACAAACTTCAAATCCGTCGAGCTTTGGAAGCATAACATCCAACAGAATCATATCGTAATGATTTGCAGTGGCAAGATCTAACGCCTCCTGTCCGTCATAAGCGCAGTCAACTTCCATGCCGTCCTGCTCCAATGAAAATCTGATTCCTTTCACAATAAGCTTCTCGTCGTCTACAACCAATACTTTCTTAGCCATAATTATCCTCGATTTACTAAATTTTTATTAGTGAATTAATTTGTTTGAAAATACCATCACCTATCCCAGATACATTCTTAATGTCTTCTATAGAAGCAAAATTACCATTTGCATTTCTATAAGAAATTATCTGAGATGCCTTTGACTGTCCGATGCCCGGAAGTGTCATAAGCTCTGCTTCTGTGGCAGTATTCAAATTGATTAGTCCATCGTCATCAGATTCCTCTTCCGATAATAAAAGCTCTGCCCTTTCTTCTTTAGAATAGACATATATCTTCTGCCCGTCCTCAAGAAGCGAAGCTTGATTAATATCAGAATCGTCTGCCGAATCCAACAAACCACCTGCAGCATCTATTGCCGCATAGACCCTGGAATTGGATGGTAATTCATAGACTCCTGGCTTTACAACTGCGCCAGCAACCTGAACACAAATAATCTGAGAAACAACCTCTGGAATATCATTGGATATCTCATCCTGTTCCTCTGTATTTTCCACCAATTCTGTGGATTGAAAATATGATTCGTGCCCGCAGCCAGTGAACATCAAAAGGCTACAAAGCACAAGAAATATATATTTTTTCATGCAATCTCCTATCTAAAATAAAAAAATTTTACATAGGAAATGTCAGTATCACTTGTACATTGTAGCCAATATTTTTAAATATTACAATACTTTTACGTTATTATTTCACGACTTTTTTCATAACTTTTTTCTCATGTGCCAAAAAATCTCGAATTTAAAGGAAAAAATCAAAAACTTTTTCTAGTTTTTCCTTGAATTCATCAACATCCTGCTCTGTAATTACAAGAGGAGGAAGAAGTCTAAGAACATCTTTTCCAGCCGAAAGAACAACAAGATGCTCCTCTAGAAGTGCTCTGGAAACCACATCCTTAACTGGAATTGTAAGAACAAGTCCCTGCATCAAACCAATTCCTCTTCTTTCAGTTATAAAGTCATATTTGTTTACAAAAACATCCAAAACCTCTTCCAGATAAGAAGCTATCTTCTGTACGTGTTCTGTAAGCTTATATTCCTGGAACATATCAAATACTTGCGAAACTGCTGTGGCGCAAAGTGGATTTCCTCCATAGGTAGTGCCATGATCCCCTGGAACCAAGGACTGCTCAGCCACTTTATCTGTTACACAAAAGGCTCCTACTGGAACACCATTTCCAAGTGCTTTTGCTGTGGTTAAAATATCTGGCTTGATGCCATATTGCTGGAAAGCGTACATACTTCCAGTACGTCCCATTCCGCACTGCACCTCATCTAAAATAAGAAGTATACCCTCATCATCACAAAGCTGACGTACCTTCTGAAGAAACTCTTTATCAGCTGGATATAATCCACCTTCTCCCTGAACGGTTTCCATGATGATTGCACAGGTTTTATCAGTAAGATTAGCAAGCACCGAACCAAAATCATTAAAGGTGGCAAATTTTACTCCAGACATTAATGGATAAAAAGGCTCTCTATAATGCTCTGTTCCTGTCACCGAAAGTGAGCCCACCGTACGTCCATGAAAACTATTTTCCATGGCGATTATCTCATAGTCTCCCTGACCTCTTCTTGTATAAGCATATTTTTTTGCAGTTTTGAGCGCGCCTTCAATTGCTTCCGCTCCGGAATTTGTAAAGAAAACCTTGTCCATTCCAGAAGCCTTTGAAAGCTTTTCCGCAGCCTCAATCATTGGAATATGATAGTAAAGATTTGAAGTATGAGTAATTCTCTTAAGCTGTGTGATAAGCGCATCCTCATAATCTTCATTTCCGTAACCAAAGGCCATTACACCAATTCCTGATGCAAAATCAAGGTATTCTTGGTCCAGCTCATCATATAGATGAACACCCTTGCCATAATCAAAAATTACAGGAAAACGATTATATACATGTAGTAAATTATTTTCTGCTTTTTCAATGTATTCCTTTTTATTCATCGTAATACCTCGTGTCCTTATTTCCGATAATAGCTGTTCCAATACCTTTATTAGTGAAGAATTCCAGCAACAGACAATGGGCAATTCTTCCATCCAAAATATGGACTCTGTTAACACCCTGCTCGATGGCATCTATACAATTGGTGAGCTTAGGAAGCATACCACCACCGATATAACCATCTCCGATAAGAGCTCTTGCCTCATCAACGGTCATCTCAGAAATAAGTGTTGATGGGTCGTCCTTATCCTTATATACTCCTTCGATATCTGTAAGGAAGGCAAGCTTTTCTGCATTTAAAGCCTTTGCAATGGCACAGGCAGCATCATCTGCGTTAATATTATAGGTTTCATAATTGTCGTCCATTCCAATAGGACATACGATAGGAAGAAAATCCTTCTCGAGAAGATCCTCGAGAATCTTTGGATTAACCTCTTTAATCTCACCAACAAAACCAATATCCTGACCATCTGAAAGCTTCTTATCTACCTTTAAAAGACCACCGTCTTTTCCAGATACACCGATAGCATTTACTCCAAGAGATTGAACGTTCTGAACAAGTGACTTATTAACCTTATTCAAAACCATTTCAGCAATTTCCATGGTAGCTTCATCTGTCTTTCTAAGACCATTGATAAACTCTGGCTTAATGCCATTCTTCTCTACCCATTTGCTAATTTCCTTGCCACCGCCATGTACAATAATAGGCTTAAAACCTACAAGCTTAAGCAAAGTAACATCCTGAATGACCTGCTTTTTTAATTCCTCATCAACCATGGCACTTCCGCCATACTTTACAATCATAATCTTTCGATTAAAACGCTGAATATAAGGTAATGCCTCAATCAAAACCTGGGCCTTATCCAATATTGGCTGCATACTGCTATCCATAAATCCTCCAATCCGCAGTTACACTAACAAGCCATATGATTAGTTCCGCTTACTACATGTAAGCTTCACTAATATATGAGCTTGTTAGCTACTGCTCATTTAAAAGTTATACTTAACTACGATAATCTGCATTTATTTTTACGTAATCGTATGTGAGGTCGCAGCCCCAGGCTGTTGCCTCAGCGTCTCCTTCATGCATATCAACGTAAACTGTAACCGCATCCGCTTTCATAATCTCTAAAGCTTTATCTTCATCAAAAACAATAGGTGTACCCTTATCAAAAACCTTCAGTTCGCCATTAACGCTTTTGAAATACAACTCCACATCGTTCTGGTCAAAATCTGCTCCAGAATAACCCATAGCACAAAGAAAACGACCAAAGTTTGCATCACATCCAAAGATAGCTGCTTTAGAGAGATTTGAACCCACGATAGCTCGTGCTAATGTCTTTGCATCTGCCACAGATTTTGCATTTACCACCTTTGCTTCAAAAAGCTTGCTTGCGCCCTCTCCATCGGCTGCCATTCTCTTAGCAAGATTCGTACATAAGAAGTTAAGGGCTTCCTTAAAGCTTTCGTAATCGGCATCTTCGCTACTGATTATCTCATTACCAGCCAAACCATTTGCCATGCAAAGTAAAGTATCATTTGTAGAAGTATCGCCATCAACAGTAATCATGTTAAAACTGTCGGCAACCACCTCACTTACTGCCTTCTGAAGAAGAGTTTTCTCAATAGCTACATCCGTACCAAGAAATGCAAGCATGGTACACATATTAGGATGAATCATTCCTGAGCCCTTGCTCATACCACCAAGAGTGGCTGTAACTCCTCCTACTTGAAACTCAACAGCAATTTCTTTATTAACTGTATCTGTAGTCATAATAGCTTTTGATGCTGCAGTTCCTGCCTCAAGACTTTCATCAAGGTCAGGTGCCATTGCCTCAACACCAGCCACCAGCTTATCTACTGGAAGCTGCATTCCAATAACACCAGTTGATGCAACAGCCACTGAATCAAAGTTTACGCCTAAAGTCTTTTCTACTCCCTTTGCTGTAGCTTCACAGGCATCAAAACCTTCCTGACCTGTACAGGCATTAGCTATACCTGAATTAATTACAACAGCCTGCATAGGCTTATTCGCTTTTACGATATTTATATCCCACTGAACGCATGCCGCCTTTACCACATTACTTGTAAAGGTTCCTGCGCTGACACATGGAACCTCTGAATAAACCATTGCCATATCAGTACGTCCCTGATATTTAATGCCAGCCGCTGTGCTGGCTGCCTTAAACCCTTTTGCGGCTGTGATACCACCCTTTATCTCTTTCATAAAATTCTCCTATTTATTAAATGCTGTAATATTTGCTTCGTTTAATACGAAATCATAAACATTTAAATCATCACGCATTATCCATTGTTCAGCCTGCCAAAAGCCATTACCAAGCTTATTTTCTTTAAAAGCCACCAGCTGAATCTTATTAATTCCCTCTTCCTTCAATCTAATCATTGCTTCAGAAGCCATAGCTTTTCCAATACCGTGTTTACGATAATCCTCATGAACACAAACATGATAAAAGCATGCTCGTCTTCCATCATGTCCAACTAAAATGGAACCAACAATTTTATTATCTGAAACTGCTACCACTGAAAGCCCAGGGTTCCTCTTAAGCACTCGGGTTACACCTTCCCTAGAGTCGTCAAGACTTCGCATGGCAAAGCCATGGATTGTAGTCCAAAGCTGATAAACCTCATCATAATCGCTTTCCTCCATAGTTCTGATAGTGTAATTCATATGTACCCCTAAATCTAAAGTGACGTTAATGCTTTCATTTGTTGTAACCATAATAAAACTCCTATCTAAATGCCTACATGCCTATGAGTTATTGTGGGCTATAAGGAAAAGCCCACAATAATCCTGCTTTGCAGGACAACATTTCTCTTTCAGATAAATGTTGCTATTGTCCGTTTTTTGTTTTTCTGATGAAAAACAAAAACCTATGGGAACATTGGTGCAAAATCAAGTCCCATCTTTTCATCAAGTCCGAAAATAATATTCATGTTCTGAACTGCCTGTCCTGCAGCACCCTTAACAAGATTATCAAGTGCTCCCATCATAACGATTCGGCCTGTTCTCTCATCTATCTTGCAGCTCACATCTACGAAGTTGCTGCCCTCAACCCACTTTGTTTCAGGGCACTCACCATATTCAAGAACTCGAACAAAGAATTCATTATCATAGGCATCGTGATATGCTTTCATTACCTCTTCCTTTGTAGGAAGCTTTCCTTCCTTCTTAACGAGGCTGGCATACTCTGTAACAAGGATTCCTCTATTCATAGGAACCAGATGCGGAGTGAAATTAATCATAATCTCCTGACCACAGGCATATCCAAGCTGTTCTTCAATTTCAGGTGTATGACGATGAGAGGTAACACCGTATGCCTTAATGCTCTCATTAACCTCGCAGTAAAGATTAGGAAGCTTTGCTCCTCGTCCCGCACCCGAAGTTCCTGACTTCGCATCTACAATAAGTGTGGATGGATCAATAAGTCCTGACTTCACTAACGGATATGCGGTAAGAATTGAACAGGTAGTATAGCAACCAGGATTTGCAATAAGTCTTGCCCCCTTTTCCTTATCTCTATTAATCTCACAAAGGCCATAAACAGCTTCTTCTATAAACTGTGGTGACTTATGTTCGAGGCCATACCATTTTTCGTATGTAGCAACATCCTTTATACGATAATCCGCAGAAAGATCAATCAGCTTACAGTTACTAAGAATCTCTTCAGTAAGAACTCCTGCTAAGTACCCCTGTGGTGTAGCTGTGAAAATAACATCTACCTGCTTTGATAATTCAACGATATTATCATCGAGGCATTTATCCTCAACCAAGGTGAACATATTTTTATATATAGAAGCAAATCGCTCATCTACATATGATCTGGAACCGTACCAAACGATTTCTGCCTCTGGATGACTGTATAACAACCTAACAATTTCTGCTCCCGCATAACCGGTAGCACCAATAATTCCTACCTTAATCATAGCTGTCCATTCCTTTTCTAAATTTGAGTAATTTTATACTTCCAATATGACTTGGAATAATTTAATATGATTGTAGTACTTCACTTTCACAAAGTAAAGTACTACAGTGAAATTTTATAAAATAATTTTGCATAAATATACATCTATATATCGACTAAATCAAGTATATTTTTAACATAATTCATTTTTATTCTCTAATTATGCATAAATTTCCACTTGAAATATCAAATTAAGTGGTGTATGATTTGTTCAAATTCAAGCGAATTAAAATTAATTTCTATAAAGGAGAAACATTATGGCACAGGAAAAAGTTGTACTTGCTTACTCAGGTGGTCTTGATACCACTGCTATCATTCCATGGCTCAAAGAGAATTATGGATATGAAGTTATTTGTTGTTGCATCGATTGTGGACAGGGCGAAGAATTAGATGGTCTCTCAGAGAGAGCTAAGGCCTCTGGTGCTTCTAAACTTTATATAGAAGATATTGTTGATGACTTCTGTGATAACTACATTGTACCTTGCGTACAGGCTGGTGCTATTTACGAGAATAAATATCTTCTTGGTACAGCTATGGCTCGTCCAGGAATTGCCGCTAAGCTTGTTGAAATTGCCAGAAAAGAAGGTGCTGTAGCAATCTGCCACGGTGCAACTGGTAAAGGAAATGATCAGATTCGTTTCGAGCTTGGTATTAAGGCGCTTGCTCCAGATATTAAGGTAATAGCTCCTTGGAGAAATGATAAATGGAAGCTCCAGTCTCGTCAGGACGAAATTGATTACTGTAAGGCTCACGGAATTGACCTTCCATTCTCAACAGATCAGTCTTACAGCCGTGACAGAAACCTTTGGCACATCAGTCATGAAGGTCTTGAGCTTGAAGATCCTTCACAGGAGCCAAACTATGATCACCTTCTTGTACTTACTACTCCACCAGAGAAAGCTCCAGATAAAGCTGAGTATGTAACAATGACTTTCGAAAAGGGTGTTCCAACTTCTGTAAATGGAAAGCAGATGAAGGTATCCGATATCATCAAAGAGCTCAATGAGATTGGCGGAAGAAATGGTATTGGAATCGTTGATATTGTAGAGAACCGTGTTGTTGGTATGAAGTCTCGTGGCGTATATGAGACACCAGGTGGCACTATCCTCATGGAGGCACATGCTCAGCTTGAAGAGCTTTGTCTCGACCGCGCGACAATGGAAATGAAAAAGGAAATGGGTAACAAGCTTGCCCAGGTTTGCTACGAAGGAAAATGGTTCACACCACTCTGTGATGCAATTCAGGCTTTTGTAAAATCTACACAGGAATATGTTACAGGTGAAGTTAAATTCAAGCTCTACAAGGGAAATATCATCAAAGCTGGTACAACATCACCTTACTCACTTTACTCTGAGAGTCTTGCAAGCTTCACAACAGGAGATCTTTATGACCACCACGACGCTGAAGGCTTCATAACACTTTGGGGACTTCCACTTAAAGTAAGAGCCATGAAGTTACAAGAAAATAAAAATATGAAATAAAAAAATGGGTTTCGCTAAAAAGGCGAAACCCATTTTTTTACTCTTCTGAATCCAAAGCGGCATCCATAATGTTCATGAGCTCCATTGCGCTACGGAAATTAATCTTCTCATCGCGATCTGCCCATGTAACCTGCCCCTGCCAGCTCTCATTCTCGCATTTATTAATATGTACTACGAAAGTTGCTTCTTTATTATTGTCTGCCATCACAACCACCTCCCGTGAATTCTAAAACTATAATAGCACATATTATGTTATATAAAACATTACTTTTTTAAATATTTTAAGTGTTTACTATTAAAATATAAATTTTATCCAAACTACCATCATAGATACCAAGTACATAATTCTCGCTATAATTATCATTTGGGTTCATATCAGCAAGATAGTATTTTCCAGTACTGATATTCATAAGATAATCATTTAAATCTTTATTATCTTCTGATAAACAAAATCTAATATGATTTTCATATTCTTCATCAGGTATCTCACTCCATGTGCTTATATTAATCTTTTTTTCATCATAATCCACAGAATAAAGCTCTATACCATCTCCATGAAAACCTCCTGCATCATTATATAATTCAGTAACATAGACATCTTCTAAATCAAGAAGATAAATAGCCTTTGCTAATTGAGGTCCATCTAAATACCCTGAACTAAAATAATAACTTGGAGTATGCATTAACCATTTTAAGGAAATAAATAATATGAAATATGCAAGCATAGTAAGGACTACTATCATTACTATTCTACCTTTAGTCATGAGAATTCTCCTCTATTTTCCAAACAACTTCTGTGCTCTTGCATAAGAGAAATTATACTTTCTAAAGCCCTCATAGTTTTTCTTAGCGTATTTATCCCTGCTTGTAATGTGTAAATCAAACTTGTGGAGAAGATTTTCATCGTTTACAAGAGCAGGAGCTGCATCAGTAGAAAGGCTACTTAAAATATAGTCAGTAACTGATCCATATTCATCAATCTTGGCATATTTATCTTCATAGGCACGGTTTTCAACAACAGTAAGATCATACTTTGCTATCTGATAATCTGGATTCGCAAATACGAAACCAATGTAAGCCACGGTTATAACTACCATGCATGCTCTAAATACTGGAAAGCTTCTGTTAAGAACTGCTACCATCAAGAATGCCAGCCATAAACAAAGTACCGCCAAGAACCAAAGTACAAATAATCTAAGGAAGGTAAGGTTATAAACCTGAATGTACATAATCATTCTTACAACTGCAGATGCAATCATAATATATGTACATGCTCCTATGAAAAACATGACACCATTAAGTACTTTTGATTTCTTAAACTCTCTGGTACAAACAGATACCATAACTACATTAATAATACATACTGTAAGAAGCTGATAGAATCCTTCATGTGCGTATTCAGCATATGTGTAGCCTGACGGAAGCTTCATGGAACCAGTGAATAAGAACACTACCTGAATAAGGCAGAACACTAAATAAACAACTCCTATAATTGATGAAAAAGTAATGGCTGTAATAGGATTTGCTTTTCCGTCTCCCCTGGCTTTTATCTTCACTTCTCCCTTATCAAAAACATAAGGAATAAGATAAGCTGCTAAAAATGAAAGTAATAATGTGCATATAATTCCGATGATATCTCCAAAATTATCAGGAAGGTGAATGGATTCTACCATCTTTTCCAATAAGCGATTGAAAACCATATCAGCAGAACTTAATAACGATATAACAACAAAGAGCAATGGGATTGCAACTATAATACCAATTACAATTGCTGAAATAACCTGCTTCTTTTCTTTATTAATCTCTCCACCTCTGCCCTTAATCCACTGTCCAAGATCAAAAAACGGATTAAGAAAATGTGCAAATGGCAAAAATATTGAAACTATAATTCCACCAAGCCAGCAAGCTATGTCCCATCCTGTGGTATCTACATACAGGTACAAAACAAAACTAAAGAATAATAAGAATATTGCAACCGCATCTAAAAATAATAGTGCTCCGCTAGTAGTCATGCACTTATGAATAGATAAAAGCATAAGGGACGCCACATGGAATATTCCAAGTGCTTTATTGCCACTGCGAGTACTTAACAAAGATAAACCATCTTTTTTTCTAAGCAAATGAAACAATCCAAGTGTTGCTGCCATAAAAATCGGATAAGTAATTCCTGAGTAATTCCTATACAGACAAAACGTATATACAAGAGAAAAGATTAAAGCTAATACTCCGTATTTACGAAATACCTCTGCACTGCCCTTTTGCTCTTCAAGCTCAACCTTTTGAACAACTGGCTTAATCTCTTTTACCATGTTTTTGATTTCTGCCTCTGAATAATTTGGTCCTGTGTAAATCTCCGCCATAACATCCTCCTTTAAGACTCTCTAGTCTCTTCTGTCTCATCTTCTACGTATTCTAAAATGTCTCCAGGCTGGCAATCTAAAGCCTTGCAAATTGCATCAAGGGTTTCTAAGCGGACTGCCTTAGCCTTGTTATTTTTAAGGATTGAAAGATTTGCCAAGGTAATACCAACCTTACCAGCAAGCTCCGTCAATCCTATTTTCCTTTTTGCCATCATGACATCTAAATTTATAACAATCATCGTAGCTCCCAATCTATCCATACTAAATAGTCAAATCATTTTCCTGCTTATAACTAACTGCCTTATCGAAAACACAAGCCAACACCCTGCTAAACAAGCCTGCGAAAATGAACACTCCTGCAATAATAACAGCCGCAGGTGTGAAATAAACAAAGCATCTGAGAAGCTTTAGTCCGCCAATAACAAATGCATATATTGACATACGAACCAGACTGCTAACATTTTCCTGAACAAAGCAATCATCACGAATGACTGTCTTCATCATCTTTCTAAGCTCCCAGAGAATCATAAGAGCAGATGCTCCAACAAGCATTATGGATACTACTGCATATGGATAATGCTCTAAAATCTGAGCGTACTCTGTAGTTTCGCCCCAAAGCTTCATAACAAGCTTCACTGCGTACTTAAGACCAAAAGGAACTGCTATTTCCATAATCAATCCAATAAAAAAGCAAATGTCCAATATCGTTTTTACGAATTTGTTTAATTTGTTGTCCATAAAATCACCAGTCCTCCTAAAACTCTTTCTAAGGATGTTATAACACTCTTATTTTTGTTTTGCAACAACTTTTTATCGTTTTTCGATAAATTATTTTTGAGAAACAAAAAAAGACGCTTACGCGCCTTTTATTCAAAATCAAGTTCAATTGGACAATGATCAGAACCAAACACATCTGTGTGTATCTTAGCATCCTTCATTCTATCTTTCATATCCGCAGATACGATAAAGTAATCTATACGCCATCCTGCATTCTTCTCTCTGGCCTTAAAGCGATATGACCACCAAGAGTAAATGTCAGTCTGGTCTGGATAGAAATGTCTGAAGCTATCAACAAATCCAGCCTCAAGAAGTTCTGTCATCTTCTGACGTTCCTGATCTGTGAAGCCTGCATTCATTCTGTTAGTCTTAGGATTCTTAAGATCTATTTCTTCATGGGCAACATTTAAATCACCGCAGAGAATAACGCCTTTTTTCTTATTCAGCTCACATAAATATGCTCTAAAATCATCCTCCCAGACCATACGATAATCAAGTCTCTTAAGCTCATTCTGGGAATTTGGAGTATAACAGGTAATGAAATAATAATCCTCAAACTCCAGCGTAATAACACGCCCCTCGTGGTCATGCTCTTCTATACCGATGCCGTAGGTTACAGAAATAGGCTCCTTCTTTGTGAAGATGGCTGTTCCAGAATAGCCCTTCTTCTCGGCATAATTCCAATAAACGTGATAGCCTTCCTTCTCACATTCTATCTGACCTTCAGAAAGCTTAATCTCCTGAAGGCCCATGATATCTGCATCAATGCTATCAAAAAATTCCCAAAAATTTTTTCCAATTACGGCACGTAGGCCGTTTACGTTCCAAGATATAAATTTCATTAATTTGTCCTCAATGCGTCAATAGGATTAAGATTTGCTGCCTGGTGACTTGGAAGGATTCCAAATACAATTCCGATGACCATCGAAAATACAACAGCAATCATAGCAGCTGGCCATGAAATAGCAATTGGAGTTCCACTCATAATAGAAATAATCTTTGCAAGACCTATTCCACTTACAACTCCAAGTACACCACCCATAGAAGTAAGCACGGCTGCTTCTGTAAGGAACTGCCACATTATCTTAGTTTTGCGTGCACCAATAGCCTTCTTCAAACCAATCTCAGCAGTACGCTCTGTAACAGATACAAGCATGATATTCATTACACCAATACCACCAACTAAGAGTGATATTGCGGCAATCCAAATAAGCATGGAATTAGTCGATGAAGAGAGCTGCTGTAATCTTGTAGCCTGCTCAAGCAAATCCTTTGACTGATATTTAATGCTGCTGTCATCAGGATGAATATTGCCGTTCAAGATATCAGCAGTCTTTTTACCTGCTTGTGTCATGTCATCAGTAGAATTAGCTCTTACAAGAACATTTTCAGGCTCATCGTAGCGATAACTTATTGGCCAATCACTAACTGGTATATAAATTTCACCAGATTCATCCTGCTTGTAAGTCTCATAATCAGCCATAGTATTAATAACAGGCTCAAATGTAGAACGAGCTGCAACAACACCTACAACTACATAGGAATCCCCACCTATTTCGATTACTTTTCCGATAGGATCTTCGTTTTGAAGAAGTGTAGAAACTATAGCCTCATCTATAACACAAACCTTTTTATACGAATTCACTTCTTTATCAGTAAACAATCTACCTTGTTTTACTGTTAAATTAGCTGTACTAAAATAGTCCGTCTCAACACCCTTTACATAGCCACCATTCATAGATGCATTCTGATAATATACACCATCATAAATATTTCGCACGGTATATCGGCTAGCTGATTTAACCTCTGGAATTGCTTTGATATCATCCATAAGCGAATCTGAAACCTGAGGGACACCGTAGGGTGGCGCATTATAGCTCATTTCATAAGGCCAATCATTCTGATAGAGCTGAATATCAACAGTATTTGAGCCAGAACCAATAAGGTTTTCCTTAATCTGCTGATTTGTACCTTCAATAGTAGATACAATGGCAATAATAGCCGCGATACCAATAATAATACCAAGCATTGTCAGGAAAGACCTGAGCTTGTGAGTCCATATACCTCTAAACGCTAAACGTATATTTTCAAACATTATCCCAAGCCTCCATCATCTTCTAAATATTCTACCTGTTCACACTGAACCCCCTCAATAGCGCCATCACCATAAGGGAATGCAAGATAGTCATCCATTGTTAATCCTGACTTAACCTGAGTCTGATACCCCCATACAGTCTTTCCAACTTTAACATATACTTTTTCTAGTCTGTTAGAATCATTCATTCTCATTACATAACTTCCACCTGAATCTTTTCTGATAAGGTAAACTGGAATGTAAATGCCCTTTTCTTCCTGACCTGAAGGTGTAATGGAAATATCAACGGCTGACCCAATTTCAATGCCACTGTTCTTATCAAAGCTGGCCTTGAACTCATAGTTACTACTATTAGAATTGCCTTCAGACCAGAAGTTTCCACCGTCTGTTGCAGGAGTATCACTTATAGAAATGACTTTAGCTTCAGCAGTAGCGCCATTATCCCAGCAAGAAATAGAAACTGTATCGCCTATCTTTAACTGATCAAGGTAAAACTCGCCTATACTTCCGGAGATAAAGTACTCATCAGTAGCTGTTACAACAAAGAATGGCTGTGAAGTATTGTAGTTATTAATATCCTGAACCTTAGAAACAGTACCTGAAACCTTAGCAACAACATCACCTGTGTCGGTAGTGTTTTCCATTGTTTCAAGCTCATACTGAAGCTTACGAATCTCCAAATCCTGTTTCTTGATAGAATCCTGTGCATCAGCTATAGCAGCATTGAGCTCATCTGCCTTCATGCCTTCTGGTGGCTTCTTTTCGCTGATGACCTTACCATCCATATCGTAGCTGGTCTCGCCAACAAGTTTACCCGTGTCGTAATCAAAATATGAAGTGCTGCGAAGGTAATTGTATACAGTCTTTTTTTCTTTAGTAGTAGCACTACTTGATTTAATAGCATCAATGTCAGTTTGACTATCTAAATCACGTCTTACTTCTTCACCAGTATCAGGATCTGGAAAAATCTTGCTAAATCCGACAGAGTTCCCATTCATGTCAAAAAGCTCTTCACCTATAAGCTTGTCACTTGAGTCATAATATTCCCTGGCTTCCACATACTCATAATCAGCATAAACATCCTGCCAATAAACATAATCTGGAGCTGGCTCTGTCTTCATAAGACGATCAAGCTTAAGCTGTTCAACACTTAAATCATGATTAGCCTTTGCTATCTGAAGCTTTTTATTATTTATATCCTGAGTCTCTTTTTTTACAGATAAAATAACATCTCCAGCTTCAACATGGTCGCCTTCTTTAACGTTAACACTCAAAACCTCTGCCTTTGAAGGAAGATACCCCATCTGGGATTTATCCGCTGTTACCTGTCCAAAGCTTTGAATATCATCGCCCCAATAGGAATCTGTTCCCATGTTAGATAATGGTGCTACCTTAGCAACCTTTTTGCCCTGCTTGTAATTGTAGCCAAAATATAACCCGCCAGTAACTAATCCTGCTAATACAACTATGATGAGGACTATCTTAATTATTTTCTTCATGAGTGTCCTCCTCTAATCCATGAAACAGCTGACCATCAACAATTCGATAGGTCTTCTTGGCATGACTGGCAATATTTGCATCATGGGTAATCATAATTATTGTAGTGCCTTCATCATTAAGCTTTTGGAAAAGCTCCATGATAGCAGCACCGGATTTCTGATCAAGAGCACCTGTAGGTTCATCTGCAAGAAGCACCTTTGGATTGTTAACAATGGCTCTTGCAATGGCAACTCTTTGCTTTTGACCACCAGAAAGCTGGTCAGGACGGAACTTTACTCTGTCTGCCAGTCCAACTCTGGTAAGAGCTTCCACTGCTCTACGCTCGCGCTCGCGCTTTGAAACGCCTGCATAGCTAAGAGGCAGTGCTACATTTTCAATAGCATTCTCTTCGTTCATAAGATAAAAACTCTGGAATACAAAGCCAATGGAATTAAGGCGTAAATCTGAAAGCTGTCTATCTTTCATTTTAAGGACATCCTTTTCTCCAAAATAATAAACCCCAGAAGTAGGTTTATCCAAACAGCCAATAACGTTCATAAGAGTACTTTTACCAGAGCCCGAAGGTCCCATAATTGCCACATATTCCCCTTCATCTACTGAAAGGGAGACATTATTTAATGCAGGTACGGAGGTCTCTGTTCCAGATTCTCCGTACACCTTATTAATATTTTCAAGCTTAACTATCATAACTATTCTCCCTCAACAGTGCTGACTGTGCGCATTCCTTCAGAAAGATCTTCCATTGGATATGCAATCTTGGTATCATTATCAATTCCAGAAACTGAATAAACCATCTGCTCCTCATGATAATCACCAAGCTCGATGCTCTGTTTTACAAGCTTGCCTTTCTTATCTGCCCATACAAAAGGATTTCCATCCTCATCATAAGCAATGTAATAATCATATAAATATGTGCCGTCAGAAAAATCCATCTCAGGTGCACCAGTCTGACCAAGCTCAATATAAAGATGCTGTCCCATCATAAGACCATCGCTACTATCCAAAGTTACATAAAATGGATACTTTGTAGAGCTGTCCTCTGAGCTTCCACCCATATAATTATCATTGTTATTTTCCTGTTTTGATTCAGTGTCAATCTTTGTGATGGTTCCGCTCCATGTCTTGTCCTTCTCAACACGTGAACGAATCGTTACAGGCTCATCAACATTTATTGACCAAACATTCTGCTCGTTAATCTGTCCCTTAACTCTCATCTCCTTTGAGGCAAGGATGGTAATAAAAGTACCATCAGAAGTATAAGGATTTGTGTCATCTGCAATCTTAGTAATAATGCCATCTACTGTAGAAGAAACTGTGGCATTATTAATCTTTTTATTATTCTCTTCAATCTTAGCCTGAGTCTGTGCTATAGAATTCTGCGCAATAGCAATATCATGCTTTAAGCCTTCAATCTGATTTGCAAGATCTTCCTTCTTTTCTTTGTCTTCATCAGTCTGACCTTTTATTTTTGACAAATCATTTGTAAGCTTCTCAATCTGTCGATTTGTCTCATTGATATTGATATTCTCGCTTTCAATAGAGAAATTATACTGAACATTCTCAGCCTCAAGACTGTCAGATTTATAAGAAAACAATGGTGTACCAACGGAAACTGTATCACCCTCAGAAACGAAGACCTGGTCAAGCTCTCGCTCAGAACTCTTAGTTACAGATGTAGATTCCTGTCCCTCAACAATCCCCATAAATACATCCGAAGAATATGAGCTATTCTCTCCCATTATTTCAGATAAAGACATTACATATATTTCTGAGGATGAATCTGAAGAGGTGGAACCACCGCCAATTAGACCTGATTTTAGAACAGCAAAAGCGCCGCCAGCTACTATTGCTGCCACAATAAGAAATATGACTATTCTTTTCTTCATAACATTTCCTTTCGCCCAAGAAAATTTCTAGAACTAGGCACCAACTGTTCTAGTTCTGATAATACAGTTATAACATTAAAAAAGGAGCATTGCAATAGAACAATGCTCCATAAGTATAAAATATTGTGTATTTAGCGACACAAAAGAGTTTCTTTTGTAGACACATATTTATCAGCCAAACAAACCACCCAGGCTTCCCTGCATCTAGGAATTTTTGTGATATTCAAAGGCCACATATGACTCTCAATTACATTCTGGGTATGTATTCCAATTCCAAAATGAGCTTTGGCGTTTTCCTTGGCTGTGTTGGAATGGGAAAATCCATGAAGACCGTGCCCTCCATCTGTCTCATGCCAGTCATATAAATAATAGTCATGTAAGAATGCACCGATAGAAAGAACTTTCTCGTTGCAACCGATATGAAATCTTTTATTAATCCAATAACTAAGTCGTGTTACGCTTTCAACATGATCATAGGTTGTAATTCTACCGTGCTGAGTATAATTCTTCATATCCTGCACGCGAACGTCATTTTTAATTGGCGCAAGAATAGAATTTAATCTTGCTTCTTCCTCTGCTCTTAATCTCATAAAAACCTCAAAAAATAATACTAACCTCTCTGAAGTCTTAAGGATTGTATCAGAGAAATATGTAAATGATGTGACGGTCAAATGACCATTTTTCAAGTGTTGTCTGAATAAATTATTATCTATATTTATAGAAACTATCTGTCCTTCTACCATCGTTAAAGGAGCCCATTACAAGGATTGCACCAGCTGCATTTACCTCTGCCATCCCCACTTTTCCAGCGTTTTCTTCATTATAAGAAATATAAAAAATAAATACAGGCTCATTGAAAAAGTAGTCGTATCTTTCTTCATCGGTAAGTTTCTCTTCTACTTCTTCGCAACACTCACCCTTCTCTAAAAGAAAACGTCCAACATAATCGGTATCTTCTCTTGCAAAAGTAACGGTATAACCCTGGTCAGCAGGAAAATCTTTTTCAAGCTGAGCTTTTGCAGCTTTGTAATCAGAAACAGCCACCGGCTCGCTATCAGAGACCTTAGCCTCTACGGTAGGATTCATATCTGGGATAGACAAAGCCAGCACTACCAGCCAGGATTGAATAAATAAAATCAGGGTCAAACAAACAATAGCAGCATATTGAAAGATTTTCGGCAATTTTATATCCGGTAGTCTGGTTTTAGAGACATCAATCTTAGGCAATTTTATATCCGGTAGTTTAATCTTAGTAAAGTCAAGCTTAGCCAACGAAAAGTGTCGGGTTTCTTTAGTCTTGATTTTATTTTTCGCATAATCACTACCAAGAATAGTCTCCATACAATGGTTACAGATTACGTGATTATCAGCGTGCTGTCCACAAAGCACACATGCTTCATCAATACTAACACCTGCAGCTATATCAAAAATTCTGGCTTTAAATCGGCGGCCAAAAACAGAGTCTAGAATTCGTCTTTCATTCTCTAGCCTCAGTATCCCCTCAACTACCTCCATCTTTGTGAAATCATACTTGGAAGTAATGCTGGCCATATATAGCAATTCTTGCTTTAGCTTGTCGTCTGCCATCAACGTCACCCTTATTTAGATTGGTTGTTTGCTTTACAATCCATTCCTTTAAAACATAAATATGCAAGAAGTTTATTATCCCTTTCAAGGACCTTTCCTGCATAAAGAATACCGTCTTTATGTACCTCAGCACGAACTATCTGCACCATAATACCAAGACTGATATCGATTTTGTGAGCCACGTCAGCAAAATTTATCTCAACCTTGTCTCCAATAGTAACTCTATTTGCATTTCCTACAAAAGAAACTCCTCTATCACTAACATCCAGAACAGTGACAGCGAATCTTCTTCCATCCTCCATCATGGCAGAGCCAGGTTTTTTAACCATAACTCTCACATCTTCACGTCTCTCACTAGAAGCAGCTATTGTTCCGAAATCGCTGGAATCTATAGCGTAATAATCTACGCCCTTGAAATTAACAAGACTTACTGCAACATTTTTCCAAACAACTCTACCTCCAGTATTTGGGTCAATGCAATGCAGTGAAAAGGACATACTCTTTGGTGAACCCTGAGTAAAATCTACCGCTGTATTATTATAAACATAAGGTTTAACCAATGCGCCAGTACCAGCATTGGTTCCAACCACTTCCGTCTTCAATTCAAAAGATGAGCCGCCAATCAGGATTTCTAAGGTAACTACCTGACCAGCCTCAAGCTGTTGAAGTTTCATTGTATTCTCCCTATTTCCTCATATATGTCCATTATATATGAACGCGCTGTGCAGATTCAACCACATGCTTTACAAGAATGCTTGTAGTAACTCCACCAACACCACCAGGAACAGGTGTTATAGCATCTACTATAGGCTCTGCTTCATCAAAAATAACGTCGCCACACAATTTATTCTTCTTATCATTCCAGCTAATACCTACATCGATTACAGTCTGACCCTCTCTGAGGTAATCTGTTCCTACGCTCTCCATCTGTCCTGATGCTACAACTACTATATCGGCATCTTTTGTAATTGATGGAACATCAATTGTTTTTGTATGACAAATAGTTACAGTAGCATTTTCATGCATAAGCATCATGGCAACTGGACGACCTATTACAAGTGAACGACCTATTACAGCTACCTTCTTTCCAGAAAGAGAGACACCATAATACTTTAATATCTCCATAGCTGCTTCTGCAGTACAAGGTGAAAAACCAAGTTTAGTATTTGTAAATACTCCTGCAAGGGATAAATCTGTACAACCATCTACATCCTTATCAGCTCTTAAAAGCTTTCTAGCCTTTTCACCATCGATATGTTTAGGAAGTGGTCTAAACATAAGAATTCCGTGTATTGTTATATCATTATTTAATTTATCCAGTGTGTCAAGAAAGTCTTCTTCACTCACATCCTCTGGAAGTGCGAAAACCTTAACCTGTACGCCAACCTGCTCACATTTCTTTAACGCACCGCGCTCATAGGATAAATCATCAGGTCGCTCTCCAACTCTAAGAATACCAAGAGTAGGTGTAATCCCTTTAGACTTTAATTCTTCAACATCCTTTAAAAGCTTTTCATTTAATGCTTCAACAACATCTTTTCCCTTAAGTAATTTTGCCATTTAACTAACCTTCCTATAATCTATTCCAAACATCGCTATAAATCGAATCAGCTTTGCTTACATATTCTTTTACTAAAGCATCTACACGGGCATCCAAATCCTCAGCATATGCTCTGTCTTTCATTGATTTTGTATTAATCTTTACATTAACAGCAGCGCCCTTTATCGCTCCCTGAAGCATAGCAACTCCTGTAGCAGCATCACTAATCATAATCACAGAACCCTTATCTGCAAATTCTTTCTGTAAATCCACCGCTTCACAGGCAAGTTCTAATATATGCATAGGAACAGAAGCTGCATCCCTAAGACATTTTTCCATAAGCTCATCTCTATCTTCAGTATCTTTTGGCAAAGAATACGCTTTTGAGAGAGGTTCAAAAGCAACAGCATCATCTTCTATACACTGTAGTAAATCAACTCTAAGCTTTTGTGCCTTATCCATTAACACCAATATTTCATCTTCTACATCAGCATATTTTTTCTTTCCAACGGTAAATTCACCTACCATATCTCCAAGAGCAATGCCAATTGAAGCAACTAAAGCACTGGCGCCACCACCGCCTGGCACTGAAGTCTTAGAGGCAAGCAACTTAGTAAAATCAGAAATACTCGAGTTAATTAAATCCATAATAAATTTTTTCTCCCATCTATCATATTTATATAAACAAAACTCCAAAGCCTTGAATCCTCAAAGCCTTGGAGTCCTATGCCTTTAAAAAATCAAATATTGTCATCTGATTTGAATCAGATACTAATGAGTCATATTTTTCCTGTTCCTCAGCTGTCATCTCTCTGTGGAACACATATGTCTCCTGTTTGATTGTCCCGTCTTTATCAAAATACAACTGTCTGTAATTGATATTCTCCCTATCTGTCATACAGTCTTTGAAATCCTTTCAAGTCAACATTATAAGCATATTGAAAGACCGTTGCAAACATTTTATCTATCTAAACGTCTATCAAATCCAGTGTCTTTATAATATTCTTTTTTTGCTAAATACATATTATCATCTGCTATTTTACAAAGGGTATTTATATCGATTCCAGGATTGTCTCTAAGTGACGCAGCACCAACAGAAACACTTATTTCATCAATATATGTACCCTTCCATTCATAAGTATACTTTTTAAAATTCTCAAGCCTTCTAGTAAGCTCAGCCTTGCTAGCAATAAGCATGGCAATAAACTCGTCACCACCCATACGACTTATAACACTGGTAGAATTATCCTGAAAAGCCTTCTTTATGCAATCAGCAGCGCCAATCAGAAGTTCGTCTCCTGCATCATGTCCCAAAGTATCATTTGTATATTTTAATCTATTAACATCAAAAAATACCACCGTAGTGTCACTTGAAAGCTCTCTGTCCTTGATTGAGTTAAGTTCCTCATAGAAATATCTTCTATTAGTAAGCTTTGTCAGTTCATCTGTATAGGCAAGCTCTTTAACCTGCACCAGTTCTGCTTCTTCCTCCACCTTAAGGCCAATCCTTCGATATATAATTCCAATCTGAGTGGATATATAAACCACAAGTCCAATAATAACTATCACATTGTAATTACTATCAATGTTATTAATATACATTGCCAAAGCGATAACGCAAACAAACAAGAACAGCAAATTGCCCATTGCTATAAGTCGTCTCTCGCTCTTTCGCTTCTCCGCCTTAATGCTTGAATATGAATAGTAAGCAACAAGGAAAATCATTGAAACATCAATTACATGAGCAAAGATTACAATATTGCCCCATTCTACAACACCAAACAAAGCAAATAAAAAGGCTCCCAAAATCAGCATTGCATATATGCCATCCAAAACATTATCACGCCTGCTTATTCTAAAGTTTACAGCTCTAACCAATTCCAGGAATGCAAGTGGCATAAGCACAAAGCACATTATTTCAAGAATGGCAAATCCTGTATTGTTTCCGAAAATAACCGTCAATAAACGGGTCTCACATAGCAAGCATGTACCTGCCAACATAGAAAAGGAACCAGAATAAAGCAATGCCTGGAAGGAAAGCTTTCTTAAAATTAAGGATTTTCTAAGTATAAAATGAATAGCAATTAAGGCTTCCCATAGTCCAGTGAAAAATAATATAACAGATAGAACTATTGGAAGCATCTCTTCCTTAAGTATTCGAATTCCATAACCCGATCTGGTGGTAATAAAGGCTTCTGTCAATTCAGAGCCATAAAGGGATTTTTGCATAACAATTTTGACAGAAACTGTCTTGTAGGAATACTCCGGTTTCATAAGAACATGAATTTCCTTCTTTCCTACATCAGACTCCTGACCAAAAAGAGTATTATCCAAGGAATGATATACCTCATTTCCATCAACATATACAGCAGCCTTGTCATAATAGCACTTCAACACAAGGAACTGATCTCCATATACTAATGGTAAGGTATTTTCAATGACAAACTCCTCTTTATTTGCGTAAGGGAACACCACATCCACACCATTATTAGTCCATCCGTTATCCATGGAGACATAGTTCTCTCGCAGCCTTGCATCGTCCTGATTTGAATATGCAAAACCCACCACAATTATAAAACATATTACTATGATGTAAATTGTAGCGATAACTCGCCTTACAAAACCCCAATCCACCATAACCTTCGCTCCTTAAAAAAGCTGCTAGTTATTAACCTCGATTCCAAACTCACTTGGTAAAAATCTTGGGCAAACATTGTCGGAAGTAACGATAACAGATGCTGCAAGTGTAGAACCTATCTCGCAAGCCTCTTCCATTGTCTTTCCATAAGTAAGACCAATAGTTACACCTGCAAAGAAGGAATCTCCTGCGCCTGTTGTATCCTTAACGTCTACCTTTCTTGCTGGAACAAAACCTGTGTTACCATCTATATCGGCATATACAGCACCCTGTCCACCAAGAGTAACAATCATCTTCTTAATCTGAGCGCCCTGAATCTTCTTAGATAAAATATCCTGCATCTCCTCTGGAGTCTTCTCTGAATAATCATCCATGAAAAGGATTCCTGCTTCCTGCTGATTGCAAACAAAACACTCAACATTCTTAAGGAAATCACGACGTTCTACAGCAATACTCATATTTGAAACAGCTGCATAAACCTTAAGATTATACTTTTCTGCATACTTGAACACTCTCTTAATAGTGTCCTTTTCCATATCAATTTCAAGGGCTATACTGTCTGCATCCTTAAAAATCTCGTCACCCTGCTCATCAAGAATACTATTAATTTCTGAAAGATCTGGGCGCTTTGAAATAGATGCAACCACATCACCATGATTATCAAAAACTGCAAGCCACTTACCCATTCCATCTGGTGTACGGCGAACAAATCTTGTATCTACCTTATGGTTGTTAAGCTTATCTAAAACACCTGTACCAATACCACTATCATCAACAAGGCTTACAAATGTAGGTCTAAGCTCTACATTAGCAATATCCTCTACTACGTTTCTACTAACACCACCGTGTACTTCTTCAACAGTACCTACATTTCTACCAGCAGGAATATAACTTGCTGTAGAGTGTCCTTTAATATCAATAAATACTGCTCCTAAAACAACGATTCCCATGAATTCTATACTCCTTTTAAAAATAGTATTTTTGATTATAACACTACATGCTATAATATCAAATAATTGTGTTTAAATATTTTTCTAAGAGGTATTTTTATGATAAAAGTCGACCTTATTACAGGATTTCTTGGTAGTGGAAAAACTACCTTCCTTAAAAAATATGCAAAATACTTTATGGATCAGGGACAGCGCATCGGAATACTTGAGAATGATTACGGCGCGGTCAATGTAGATATGCTTCTACTAAACGAGCTTAGATGTGACAACTGTGAGCTTGAAATGGTAGCTGGTGGATGCGATGCTGACTGCCACAAAAGACGCTTTAAAACAAAGCTTATTTCCATGGGCATGAGTGGCTATGACCGCGTAATCATCGAGCCTTCTGGTATATTTGATGTAGATGAGTTTTTCGATTCATTAAGAGATGAGCCCCTAGATAGATGGTATGAAATTGGAAATGTAATCACTATCGTAGATGCTAAGCTTGACGAAAATCTTTCTGAGGATTCAGATTTCTTCCTTGCATCTCAGATTGCAAATGCAGGAGTGATTGTTCTCAGCCGAAGCCAGATGACAGATGATACTCATATCACTGCTACTATCTCTCATCTTAAAAGAGCTGCCGAAAAGGCAAAGCTTGATAAGAATATTGATTCAATCGTTTTTTCCAAGAACTGGAATGAACTAGTTTCTGCCGATTTTGATAAAATCTCAAACAGCGGCTATAGCACACATTCATATATAAAGAAGCTTGGTACTGATGATGCAGGTTACAAGACTCTTTACTTCCTGGAACTTCCTATGAAAAAGGACGGACTTAAAGAAAAAATCGATGCACTTATGGCTGACCCAGCCTTCGGCAAAATATTCAGAGCAAAAGGGTTCTTCAAGGATAATGAGGTATGGTATCAATTCAACGCCACTAAAGAAGATTTCGAACTAAACCAAATGCCTGTTGGGCAGGAAGTCTTCATTATTATCGGTGAAGAAATCAATGAAACAAAAGTAAAAGAATATTTTGGAGCAAAATAGCATACAACCACCAATATTAGTAAAAGAAGGATTCGCATATGCGAATCCCTCTTTCGTTTAAGGAATATTAATTAGAAAAAGTGTAGGTACCAACTGTACTCTTGTTGCCAGAATTTCCTGAAATATAATAACCTAATCCATCAACAAAACCAGAATTAATATCTACTGTCTGTTTTCCATTTCCATCAGAGAAAATCAATCCCTTAATGTCCTTTGGAATCTTAGCAGAATAAACTGACTCATTGTACTCGTTCTTCTTTACAAAAGTTGCAGCCTTTCCTGGCCAACCTGTTGTATCACTGCTGCCCCATGTATATACATATACATTGCTCCAGTTAGCATTATTTGAGAAGTAAACTGTAATTTCATTCTCGATTGGTGGTGTTGGAGTTGGAGATGGAGTTGGTGTAGGTGTTGGAGTTGGTGTAGGTGTTGGTGTTGGGGTAGGTGTAGGTGTTGGAGTTGGTGTAGGTGTTGGTGTTGGGGTAGGTGTAGGTGTTGGAGTCGGGCCAACGTCTTTAAGTAAAACTGCAATACCTGTTGATCCAACGTGACCTCTGATATTTGATCCATCTACTGTAAATGTGCTTCCACTTACAAGATCCTTATATGTACCACTTCTAAGTGTACTTCCTGGATTTGAAACACTTACATCCCAATTTGAACCTGAGCCTAAAACAAGTGTAGCACCTGACTGTCTTGCCACGATAGCTACATTTCCATATGTAGAATAGTATTCCTTCTCGCCTGCACACTGGTTATGAAGCTTATTTACTGCAGCAACTTCAGGGCTTGTAAAGTGTGTGCTTCCCTTTTCGCCAACCTTGATTGCTGTCTTTTCTTTAGCATATGGTCTTGAGAAGTAAAGTGCTGATGAATTTGCTTTTGAACCAAGGATTGCATATGCTCTGTCAACTTTGTTCTGGTCAATATACTTAGTCCAGCCGCCCTCCCCTTGCGAATGATTAGAATATGTATCGTGACTTTCAGCGAAGTAAATCACCTCATCGTCCTCGATACCATTTGCTGTTGTCCAATAACCATAGCTGTATGGAACAGAGCCCTGATTTAAAGCCTGCATTACTGTAGCACTATAAACTGAATCAGTTACAGACATATAATCTGTATACTCGCTCATAAGTCTTTGTGCGTATGAGTCATTACCGACTACAGGCTGATCAAGAATCTCACCATAATTGAAAATTGAGTTATCAATTACATTTCTCCAGAAGCTACAATTTTCTGATGGAACAGAAATATGCTTTGCAGCATCCCATCTGATTCCATCAACTCCATCAGACTTAAGCTGAGAGATGTAATTCTTTACTTTATTCTGAACATAAGGATCCTCTGAATTAATATCTGGCATACCGATATCTCTGTGAGTAATCTGATGACGATTGTTGTAATCAATACCGCCCCACTCGTTATGCCAGTGACTTGAATCCTTAAGGCTACCATCGATGTTTGCGTGATCGCCAGCAAGGTGATTTGCTACTACGTCGACTACAACCTTGATTCCATATTTGTCTGCTTCCTGACAAAGTCTTCTTAAGTCACTTTCTGAACCAAGACCTGCATCGCCAACATAAAAACCATTTGGCTGGTAAAGCATATACCAGATTCCACCTCTTGAGCAGCTTGCCGCCTGAGCAGGTGAAGTTTGAACTGTAGAAAATCCAGCTGCCGCAATATTTGGAAGCTCATCAATTATCTGCTGATAAGTCCAATCGAAACAATGCAAGATATTACCATCTTTAATGTTTGTCTGAAGACCATAAGCGCCTGTCTGTGCAGCCTCTACAGTACCAGCATTAAAACTAAAACCACTAAATACTAACCCAGAGGCCACTAAAAGTGATAGCACACTGCGACACATTCTTTTGTTTAACATTCTTACCCTCCATTTTCTCATACATTATAATTGGGATCCCCTTCGATGCTGCGCAAACGGTTCCGCATTTACCGGTTTTATGGAAACGTTTCCAGCCCATGTCGTTATTTAAAATAGCTGATAATACACATGTGTGTCAATATAATTTACTATTTTCAGAAACATTTACAAATATTGCTTAATCATTTTGTGTAAATTTTTGCTTAAATATGCGCAATTCTGCGCAACATTTTCAAAATTATGGACAAAAAAAGAGGACCCTCAGGTCCTCAAAATCTACTCAGCAATATTTATTGATTAGATAAGATAACAGCCTCATCTTTATATGCTACTCCATTAAAAGCATGCTTAAATAGAACAATATCTCGCTTAAAATTAGGTGAGAAGAAATCTCCATCAACCCCAACTACTACTTCTAAATCTTGATCATACTGACTTAAATTTTCAATAACATCTCTGATTCTCATTATATTTTTACCTCTTCTTTCAAAAACCAACAGGATTTATAATACAGTCTCAAAGATATTTTTACAATACCATAATTACACACCTGTGTAGTTATCACAAAATCTTCACACTTATCCTTCTACAATCTCGCCAGCAATTGCTGTTGCCGCTGCAGTAACAGGACTTGCCAGATAAATCTGCACTTTACTAGTTCCCATTCTTCCAAGAAAATTCCTGTTGTTGGTAGCAACAACAACTTCATCATCGGAAAGAATTCCGCCGCCTCTGCCACAGCACAATCCACATCCTGGTGTAGTAATAATTGCTCCAGCATCAGAGAGAATCTCTAAGGTTCCATCTGCTAATGCCTCACGATAAATCTTTCGACTGGCAGGAGTAACAATAAGTTTTACAAAAGGAGCCACATGTTTCCCCTTAAGGATTGTAGCTGCAGCTCTTAAATCTTCAAGACGCCCATTAGTGCATGACCCAATAAATACCTGATTAACCTTTGTGCCTTTAAGTTCTTTTACAGGCTTTATATTATCCACGAGCGACGGACAAGCACAGACAGGTTTGAAATCTTCTGCCTTATATCTAAGAATTTTTGAATACTTAGCATCATTATCAGAACGAAGCTCTTTAAGCTTATCATCAAATGGAATCTTGCAATAATCGCAAGTCTTTTCATCAGGTGCAAAAAGACCACACTTAGCACCGGCTTCAACTGACATATTTGACATAGTCATACGGCTTGCAACACTCATGGCATCAACCGTGCTACCAGTAAATTCGATTGCCTGATAAGTGGCTCCTGAAGCAGTCAAATCACCAATGATTCTGAGAATAATATCCTTTGAGGTAACATTTCCATGCAAGGTACCTTCGATTTCCACCTTTATAGTTTCAGGAACCTTAATCCAAAGCTGGCCAGTGCCCAGAATACCTGCCATCTCCGTATATCCGATACCAGTAGAAAATGCTCCCACACAACCATATGTAACAGTATGACTGTCTGTACCAAAGGCTATGTCTCCTGGCTTCACATAGCCAGCCTCTGTCATAAGCTGATGGCAGATTCCATCTGTACGATGAACATTTTTGATGCCATACTTATCTGCAAACTCATCTCCAACTCTAAAGTGTCTGCTGTCATCTACCTGTGTAGCTGGGAGGAAATGATCATAGATCAAAACAACGCCCTCTGGTTTTGCTACTTTCTTGAAGCCCATTTCCTCAAATTTCTGCACTGCGAAAGGAACCATGATGTCATCAATCATGCACCAATCTACGTCTACAGTAACAATATCTCCAGGCTTTACTTCATGCCCTACCTTATTTCCAATTATTTTTTCAACAAGTGTATGTCCCATTTAATCCTCCCAATTAGTCTAATCCATTACGTTTTCTCATGGCCTTTACAAGACCGCCTGCCTCCAAAATCTCAGTAAGATTTTCTGGAAGACTTGCTATTGGATAGGATTTACCATTAACAATAATCTCTTTTCCTGGAATAACCTCTGCCTCATCGCCTTCAGCTACTTCATCATATAAATCCGGCTGTTCGATTAAAAGAAGTCCATTGTTAATTGCATTTCTAAAGAAAATTCGTGCAAAGGATTTTGCAACAATGCAAGATATACCAAGAGCCTTCACCACCTCTGGTGCCTGCTCACGAGACGAACCGCAACCGAAATTGTTTCCTGCAACAATCATATCGCCAGGCTGAATCTGAGCCGCCAGATCTGGTCGAAGTGGAGAAAAAGCGTAAGGCTTCATCTCCTGCACTGTCTCAAAGGCTAGGTACTCTGTAGGCAAAATAATGTCTGTATCTATGTCATTATCTAATTTCCAAATCTTACTCATTACTGTACCTCCGCTGATGTTATGTAGCCTTTGATGGCTGATGCGGTTACTGTAGCGGCAGAAGCCAAATACACAAAGGAATCCTTGTGACCTGCACGGCCCTTAAAGTTACGTGTGCCTGTTGAAATAAGGGTCTCTCCTTCACCGATGACACCCTGGCAAGCGCCCCAGCAAACACTGCAATTAGGATTCATAACCATTGCGCCTGCATTCATAAAGATATCAAGTAAGCCTTCTTTGAGAGCCTGCTTATACACTTCGCGACTGGCTGGAACAACGAGGAATCTCACTTTATCAGCCACATGCTTTCCTTTGATTACCTCTGCTCCGACACGAAGGTCTTCTATACGTCCATTGTTACAACTGCCAAGGAATGCCTCGTCAATTTTTGTGCCTTCGCATTCTGATACTGGAACAATGTTATCAACGAAATGTGGTTTTGCAACGATAGGCTCAATCTCCGATAAATCAATATCAAAAACTTCTGAGAATACAGCATCATCATCTGATTTAAAAATAGCCTTTGGCTCACGGCCATGTGCCTTTAGGTAATCAAGAGCTACATCATCTACTTCCATAAGTGCAGTCTTGGCACCAGCCTCAACGCAGAGATTACAGATAGAGATTCTGTCTGCTATAGAAAGACCTTTTAGTCCATCTCCTGCAAACTCCATAGCTTTGTAATTAGCGCCATTTGCAGAGATTCGCCCTATAATAGTAAGAATTAAATCACGGGCATATACGCCCTTCTTTAATGTACCGTGAAGATTAAATCTGATTGTTTCTGGAACAAGAAGCCATGAGGTTCCTGTAACCATTGCATAAAGATAATCTGTACATCCAACACCTGTACCGAAAGCTCCAAGTGCTCCATAAGCACATGTGTGGGAATCTGCACCAAAAATAAGCTCGCCTGGACGAACGTGTTTTTCCATCATAACCTGATGGCATACGCCTTCTCCCTCATAAAAAGTGATGCCATGTTCTTTTGCAAAATCTCGCATTTTTTTATGAGAGGCTGCAGTCTTTGGACTATCCGCTGGAATATTATGGTCAATAATCCAAACCAATTTATCCACATCAGCAATTCTTGGCTTTTTTAAATTGTTATACATATCAATAGTAAGATGGGTTGTTCCATCATTACTCATAAGTCTGTCTAAAGTAACTGTCTCAATATCGCCAGCCTTACAGCTCTCTTTTCCTGCGGCTGCAGCGATAATCTTTTCTGCCATAGTCATGCCCATAATCTTTATCTCCTTTTAGTTATCTAGCGATGCAATCAAGCCACCCTGATCCAAAATTTCCTGCATTTTTGCTGGTAGCTTGGTACATGGAAATTGCTTGTCACCTACAGTAATGATGCCGGCCTGCAAATCCAGTTCCATTTCATCGCCATCTTTTACAGCATCATATAGTTCCTTGCTGACAATTACAGGCATACCAATATTAATAGAATTACGATAGAAAATACGGGCAAAGGACTTTGCGATTACAGCCTTCACTCCAAGAGCCTTTAGCACACTAGGTGCCTGCTCGCGAGAAGAGCCACAGCCAAAATTCTCATCAGCTACAACAAAATCCCCTGGCTTCACCTGGGATGCAAAATCTGAATTTAGCGATTCAAAAGTATGCACCTTCATTTCGTCTATTGTAGGGAATAGCAGATATTGAGATGCGATAATCTGATCAGTATCTACGTCTTTGTTAAATCGAAATACCTTACCCATAATTCCTCCTGATGTCAAAATAGTATTGCAACTATTGTAGCGTAATTCTTTAGTGATTTAAAGAGCTAAATTACACAAATTATTCTCTAATCCAAACCTGCATCTCATTTTCCCCACGATTTGCCCAGGCATAATATGGAATAAATGTGAGCTTTACGTCTTTAAGAGATGGTTTGTCTTTAGTGTAAAGACCTGAATCTTTCTTTGCATATAGTCTCTTTCCTGTTGTTGTTAACAAACCTACGCCGTTAAGCAGACTATGATCAAATTTGTATTCAAAATGAGCATTTAATGGCAAGCTGAGACAATTTAAGTCTTCCCCATTATCAACACCTTCAAGACAATAGATTAATGGACCTCTGGAAATCGCTACCTTTCCAACATCCTCAGATACGTGTGGATTAGCGTAGTTTCTAATTACTGACATATCAAAATTAACACCTATTACCACAGAGGCACCTGGCGCCACATCAAGGTAGTGATAGCCCTTCTGTGAATCGATTTTCACAAGATTGCCACCTATTCTTATCCTAAAATTTTCAGACCAGGCTGGTATTCTTATTCCAATTTTTACATTAACCCCTGAGTTATTGCTAACGTAAATGCCTGCCTGCTCATCCCATGGAAAACTTGTAGTCTGCTTTATTAAAACAACACCATCTCCCACATCCAACAGGGAATCCGAATCCATATATTGATTAACTAAAATAGTATTATCTTTTATCGTATATACGAAATCATCCAAGGATGCAATCATTCTAGCCAAATTAGGAGGACAACATGCACAACCAAGCCATGAAGGTCTCACCGGCTTAACATGACTTTTTCCTGGATCTTTCTTTGATTTTACCGGATTAACCTCAAGAGGATTTACATAGAAAAAATGCTTGCCATCAAGTGCCATTCCAGCCAAGGCGCAATTGTACAATGCACGCTCCATCACATCAGCGTATTCTCCACATGGATCAATTCTAAGCATCTGACGTGCAAAAAACATAAGTCCAATAGCAGCACATGTCTCACAGTACATTGTGTCATTTGGCAAATCGTAATCCAACGTAAAAGCCTCACCATTTACAGTGGAGCCGATACCACCTGTTATAAACATTCTACAATCAGTGATGTTATCCCACAGTGTTCGACAGATTTTTAAAATCTCCTGATCACCAGTTGTTGCAGCTAAATCTGCAAGAGCTGTACACAAATAAACCACGCGCACTGCATGTCCTTCTGCAGTCTTCTGCTCGGATATAGGTGCATGATTTTGGAAATATGTATTAGGAACATTTGCCACCCAATTAAGGGCATTAGGCCCCTGATATTTTCTAGCCTGTTCCTTGAAAAAATTAGGATGTTTTCCTCTTTCTGTAAGGAAGTATTTTGCTAGATTAAGATACCTCTCCTCACCTGTTGTATGATAAAGTCTCAGAAGTCCTATCTCTATTTCTTCATGACCATCATAACCGTGAATTTTGCCCTCCTCAGGGCCAAAATTTGTATCGATATTATCTGCACATTTTTTGGCTATATTAAGGACTTTTTCATTGCCTGTAGTAGCATAATAAGCCACCGCTGCCTCAATAAAATGCCCCATACAATAAAGCTCATGGCTTCCTGCCAGGCTTTGATATTTATATTCAATTCCAAGAATCGAAAAATAAGTATCAAGATAACCATCAGGTTCCTGAGCAGCTTCTATCAAATCAATAACCTGCAACGCATTTTTCTCCAACTCTGGATCCATCTTCTCTCTAAGTGAATATGCTACTGCCTCCAGCCATTTATATACGTCACTGTCCTGAAAAGTCCAGCCATAATGGGTTCCCTGTACCTTTCCGGCAGCAACCTTGAAATTCTCAATAGCATGGCTTTTCTCGTTAGGTATATTGGCATCATCCCTCTCTTTTTCGATAGTGATGCCTGCAATATCATTCAAAACCTGCCACTGATAAGGAATCATTTCTCTTCGAACTAACTCCCTGTACCTACCCCAAAAACTTGATGTAATCTTTACACTCGACATACCCTTCTCCTTCAATCAAACTGTTTACTAGATAACCAAATTATATCAAATCAATTTTAATACGTGCTCATTTTTTTGATTTTGTAGATATATAAAATTGTTATTTTTATGTTTTCTATTTAATACTTTTTTTTATCACATTTATGACTTATCATAATCTTCTGTAAAAAATTTAGTTTTGAGGTGATATATAAAATGAATTTATTTATTGTAAGTCAGATATTCGCCATTCTCGCCTGTATTTTAATGGTAGGAATCGGCTATTTAAAGACCAAAAGAGGCATGCTCATTGCTCAGAACGTGCAGTTCATATTTTTTATTATTTCATATGCCTGCATCGGAGGAATCGCTGCGGTAGTTGGAAATATCGTTAGCTTAATAAGAAACATGGTTTGTCTCAAATGGAAATTTACTACTCCATTAAAGATTTTCTTTATCGTTCTTCAGTTCGTAATTACATATGTTTCTTTATACAATGTTTGGTTCGCATGGCTTCCACAGAAAGCTGGCACACACGGACTTATGGATTGGCTTCCATTTGTAGCAGCTACACTTATTACTCTTACACTTAGCTCTAAGAATCCACTTATAATCAAGCTTGGTTGCATCGGAAGTATTTTAAGCTTTGGAACTTACGATTTTGTACTTAGAAACTGGACAGTATTTGCATTTGATTGCTTCTCACTTGTCACAAGCTTGATTGGTGTTTACAGAATTGTAAATGATAAAAAGGAACCATTCTAATTTATATAATAATTTCATATACAAAAAAGAGGGCTTTTGGAATATTTCCAAAAGCCCAAATTTTATGTCGCGTTTTTATTCAATCAAAAGATTTAATTAACCAAGGATTGAAAGAACACCATTTGTAGCCTGGTTAGACTGTGCAAGCATAGCCTGACCTGCCTGCTGAAGGATGTTGTTCTTGCTGTAGTTAACCATTTCCTCAGCCATATCTGTATCACGGATACGTGACTCAGAAGCGTTTGTGTTCTCAACTACGTTATCGACGTTAGCAATTGTGTGCTCAAGTCTGTTCTGGATAGCACCAAGTGATGAACGCTGTGCAGATACCTTAGAAACAGCATCAGCGATAGCATCGATAGCGTATGTAGCAGACTTACCTGTAGCATCAGCTACGTTAAGACCCTTGATACCAAGAGCTGTAGAATCCATAGCATTGATTGTAACATTAATCTTGTTTGTCATGTCAGCATCAGAACCAACATGAAGATTAAATGTAAGGTCGTTCTGAACCTGAGCCTCACCCTTCTCAAGTGTAAGCTTAACATCATCACCTGTTGTATCGATTTCCGCCTTACCAGCAGCCTTTGAAGATGCACCAATTGTAGATGCAGCCTGGAACTCGGTACCTGCTAACTCGTATGCCTTCTGAGCTGTAATAAGGTTCTTGTTATTGATATCAACCTTAGCATCTGTAGATGTGAATGATGTAGGATCAACAGAATCACTCTTAGCAAATACTGATACAGACTTTCCATTGTACTGGATTGTTGAACCATGGCCAGCAAAAGTATTGATGTCGTCAAGATTTAACTTTGACTCTTCTTTTGAAGTTGTACCATTTGTAAGTTCATATGACTTACCATCAATGATAAGTGATCCTGAAGTTGCATTTTTATTTGACTTATCAATTGCACCTAAAGTCTTAAGAGCCTCATTAACTGATGTAGCACCGATTGAATACTTTGTACCACCAATTGTTACGCTATCACCAACATTAAGCTTATTCATTGTGAAAGTAGCCTTCTCAGTATTCTGAGTAAGCGTTCCTTCAAGACCAGCATCATGAGCATCAATCTTAACAGTCTTCTTTCCGTTAGAACCCTTAAGAAGGTGTGTCTCATTGAACTTTGTAGACTCAGCTACACGATCGATTTCTGTTGTAAGCTGGTCAATCTCGTTCTGGATAGATGAACGATCTGACTCAGAGTTTGTACCATTTGAAGCCTGAACAGCAAGCTCGTTCATTCTCTGAAGCATTGAGTGAACTTCTGTAAGAGCACCTTCAGCTGTCTGAACTGCAGAAACACCATCCTGAGCGTTTGTTGAAGCCTGTGAAAGACCTCTGATCTGCTTACGCATCTTCTCAGAAATTGAAAGACCAGCTGCATCATCAGCTGCACGGTTAATCTTGTAACCTGAAGCTAACTTCTCTGTTGACTTAGCCTGGCTACCAGCTGTTGTGTTAAGTACTCTTGCGGCATTTAAAGCCTGCATGTTGTGTTGAACTACCATAATCTTTATTTACCTCCATGTAAACATTCCCGAAATCCATTAGGGGAATAAACCAAAAGTGCTTTCGCACTAAACCAAAAAAACCATGCGAATTTATCGCACGGTTTTGGAGTATAAGGCCTAGCGTTATAAAAGTCAACTCATTTTCAAAAGAATTTTCGTTTTATAACTATTTTTCACACTTTATTCACATTTACATTCTAAGCATGAGTTCCTTTTCGACTACATTTCCATCACGAAGATAGATACGAGGAACGCGCTTACTTACAGCACATGTAAGCTCATAAGGAATTGTTCCTGCAAGCTCAGCAAGCTCATCTATAGAATTCTTCTCTCCGAAGATTTCTACCTCACTGCCAACATCAACGGTAGGCATATCAGTAATATCAATCATACACATATCCATGCAAATCTTTCCACGAAGCTTTGCTGGACCCTCTTTTGTATAAAGACTGCATTTATTCGAAAGACTGCGAAGGAATCCATCAGCATAACCATATGGAAGAACTCCAATACGGGTGGTCTTGTCAGTTACGAACATTCCACCGTAACTAATGGCTGTGCCTTCTGGATAGATTTTGATGGTGCTAACTGTAGTCTTCATAGTCATAGCTGGCTTCAATCCCATCTCATGAGCGAACTCGCCGTATCCATAAAGTAACAATCCGGGGCGAACCATATCAAGATAAGTATCAGGGAAGCGAACTGTAGCACCTGTATTTGCACAGTGACGAATTGCAAACTTATGGCCAAGTTCCTTTTCTACTGACTCGATTACACGTGTAAATAAATCAAACTGCTTTTTAGTGTATTCATCACACTGATCACCATGCTCATCAGCAACAGCAAAGTGAGTGAAGATACCTTCGGCAGAAAGACCTGGCAATTTGCAGGCTTCCACAATGCCTTCAACACCAGTTCCAAAATAATTATCATAGCAAAGATAGCCAAGACGTGACATACCTGTGTCCACCTTAATATGAACCTTTAAGGTACCACCACACTTAACAGCCTCAGCGCTGTACTCATCCGCCTTAGCCTTGCATGTGATTGCCTGAGTAATATCATATTCAATAAGACGTCCCACCTGCTCCTTTGGTGTGTGACCAAGAATAAGAATAGGCATCTTTATTCCGTTTACACGAAGCTCTAAAGCCTCGTCCGCACTACTTACTGCTAAATAATCAGCTCCAAGCTCCTCTAAAAGCTGGCTTACCTGAATAGATCCATGGCCATAAGCATCAGCCTTTACAACTCCAAGAAACTTTACATTTGGTCCAATTTTTTCTCTTATCTTTTTATAATTATAGGCAATAGAATCAAGATTTATCTCTGCCCATGTACGTCTAAGTGTAGATTCCATTTCTTATCATCTCCTAAATCAAAGTAGCTCATATCATTATACTACTTTAAAACATAAAAAAAAGTGCTTCTCCAATTTTGGAGAAGCATAATAATTACAATACCTTAGATAAGAAATCCTGAAGACGCTGGCTCTTTGGGAACTCGAAAATCTCAGCAGGAGTCCCCTCCTCTTTGATTCCCTTTTCATCAAAGAACATCACGCGGTCTGCAACTTCTTTTGCAAAGCCCATCTCGTGAGTAACAACAACCATTGTCATTCCATCATCAGCAAGCTCCTTCATAAGAGAAAG
This sequence comes from Pseudobutyrivibrio sp. 49, assembly GCF_900100545.1. Classification (GTDB taxonomy): domain Bacteria; phylum Bacillota; class Clostridia; order Lachnospirales; family Lachnospiraceae; genus Pseudobutyrivibrio. The sequence goes on along the minus strand of NZ_FNDP01000001.1, from coordinate 367,116 downwards.
AACCTCACCTACCATTTCTGGATCTAGAGCTGATGTAGGCTCATCAAAAAGAATAACCTCTGGATTCATAGCAAGTGTACGGGCAATTGCGATACGCTGCTTCTGTCCACCTGAAAGGCTGTCTGGATAAGCCTCTGCCTTATCTGAAAGTCCAACTCGCTCTAAAAGCTCTGCAGCCTTTGCATCAGCCTCAGCCTGAGTCATAAGACCAAGCTTTACTGGAGCAAGTGTAAGATTTTTCTTAATAGTAAGATGTGGGAAAAGATTAAAGTGCTGGAACACCATTCCCACGCGACGGCGAACATCGTTTATATCAACTCCCTTTTTAGTAATGTCTTCGCCATCAAGATAAATAGTACCACTTGAAACATCCTCAAGCTGGTTCAACGTACGAATGAAGGTAGACTTGCCACAACCAGATGGTCCGATGATGGCAATAACCTCTCCCTTTTCAATCTGCATATTTACATTTGAAAGAACCTCATTGTCTCCAAAAGACTTTGAAAGGTTCTCAACCTTTATTAAAACTTCATTAGCCATTTTTTCTCTCCTTTAATTACTGTTCACTTTTACGTAAATTCTTTTCAAGCTTTCCTACGCCCATGTTAAGAACCTGAACAATAATAAGATATATAAGCGCAACTGCAATCAATGGAAGGAATGCCTCGTATGTAATACTTCTGATAATATCACCACCACGAGTAAGATCCATAAGACCAATGTAACCGCAGATTGATGTTTCCTTAATAAGTGAAATGAACTCGTTTCCAAGTGCAGGAAGTACATTCTTAATAGCCTGAGGTAAAATGATAGAAATCATAGTCTGCTTATAGTTAAGACCAAGGCTTCGTCCTGCCTCCATCTGACCACCATCAATAGACATGATACCACCACGCATAATCTCAGCTACATATGCACCAGAATTTATCGCAAATGCGATAATAGCCACAAGAAGCTTTGGAACATTCACTGACTTGAATACTACATAATAAATAATCAAAAGCTGAATCATCATAGGAGTTCCACGGATGATTGTAAGGTAAAGCTTGCATATGGCATTTGCGATAGCCCAACCACCTGTCTTATCGTAGGTAACACGTACAATGGCAACTATAAAACCGATAATCATACCAGCAAGTACAGCCAGGAGGGCAATGATAAGTGTGTTAACAAGACCCTTTACAAGGTATGTCCATCTGCTATCATCTACGAAGTTTCTCTTAAGATTATCTGTAAAGCTGAGGCTACTTCCTGCTGCCGCACCGTTATTTACAATGATTACCTGCTTCGTCTTTACGTATGACTCAGAGAAGTTGATAGACTTAAGACGCTCCTCTGTCTTTGTCATTCCAGCTATACCGAGGTCAGCCTTGTGTGAACTTACAGCATTGATGATACTATCAAACTCGATATCCTCGATTTCAATCTCCATACCAAGCTTATCGCCGATAGCCTTAATAAGTTCCATATCGATACCTACTGCTTCACCATTTTCATAATATTCATATGGAGGGAAGGCAACGTTTGATACAACTACAAGCTTTCCATTGTCATAAACTGTTCCGGCTGGTGTCTCATAAGGACAAGTGCCCTTTGTATCAGCGCCAATGTAATTCTTTGTAATCTGATCAAGTGTGCCATCTTCCACTAATTCAGCAAGAGCACCATTTACTTTTTCAAGAAGATCCTCATTATCCTTTGCAATACAGATAGCATAATCTTCTGTTGTGAATGGCTCATCAAGAATTTGAAGATTAGCCTCGTCCTGTGTAGTAGCGATAGCTGGCTGCTCATCAACAATAACGCAATCAATCTTTCCCTGTCTTAAGGCCTGCACTGCATCTGTAAGCTTATTATATCGCTCGATTGTAGTGCCTTCTTCATCACCCTCTAAATCGGATGCATAAATATCCCCAATAGTACCGAGCTGAACTCCGATGCGTGATCCTGGTAAATCGTCCAATGACTGAATCTGTTTTCCCGTGTCCTTATCTGCTGTTCCGCAGGCTACAAACAATGCTGCTGTCATAGCTAAAAGGATAAGCGATAATTTCTTCTTCATGAATTTTTATTCCCCTACTCTGTATTTTTATTCATATATATTAACACAAAATGAATAAATATCAATATAAAATTAAAAGAGAACCTAACTTTTTTAGTCAGATTCTCTCATTTTAGTTGTCACAATGCTATTGTTTCTTAGCAAGTCTCCTAATTCTTCTAACCCGGGTAGACTTCTTTGTGCCTCTTCTTCTGGGGTTCTTTTCCTTTTGGTATTCCTTTATGTCTGCAAGAAGCTTTTCATAATCGCGCTCAAATAAAAGCTCACTAATTTCTACATTTAAAGCCTTTGGGTCAACCTTTGTCTCTGGTATATCTGGTTCCACACCTTCAGCCTTTGCTGCTCTTTTTATTCTTGTAATCTCAGCTTTTGTAGGTGGAGTCTTTGTCCATTCTATTATCTTCTTTCTCACAAATGGTTTGCTCTGGCCTGCATATTTAGGCATGCTAAATCTTTCAAGAAGCATAGCAAGCTCAGGTCTCCACAGCAGCTCTATTTTTCTCTCAAGCTTCATCTTTTTATTCAGCTGTGGCTGTCTGAGAAAATAAAAATCAGCCTTATCATCTACTTCATCCACTGTGATGATGCCCCAGTGTTCGGGAACATGCTCCTCTATATGGCTGGCATGACTGCTTCCCACAACAACTAAATTGTAATCAAAATATTTATCATAATCCTTTATCTGACTATCCAGTCTTGTATAAGTGTCTGCATCTGACTTAATCTCGATACCCACTATAGCGCCTGTAATCACCATAATTACATCGGCTCTAGATTTTCCTATCATCTTTTCCTCAAAGATTCTGGTCTTGCCGTATTCAAGCTCTAAATAATCAAATAAAGCCTCTCTTATATCCTTATCCTTAAGCATGCTTCTAATATCCTAAATGCTTTAATAAGCCTTCACAGCCTCTAAGTACATCATCATAGCAAACATCAAATTTACGTGTGTACCATGGGTCGTCAATATCTCTTGGTCTGTCTGTAAAATCGAGAAGTCTGTAAATCTTATCATCTTTATCTGGACCAAATTCATATGCAAGGTCGTGCATGTTCTCTGCATCCATTCCGATGATATAATCGAATTCTCCGTATTCGTCTTTACGAATATGACGGGCTGCATATCCATCACAGTTAATTCCATGTGCATTAAGCACCTGTCTTGTTGGTGGATATACCGGATTTCCGATTTCCTCATATGTCATAGCCGCACAATCAATGTAAAAGTCCTGACTGATTCCGCGCTTATCTACCATATTCTGAAAAACATATTTGGCCATTGGCGATCTACAAATAGAACCATGGCAAACGAATAATATTTTATGCATAGTGTAATCCCCGTTCTCTTTTTTTATTAACTTGTTTCATTTTAACAGTTGTCCTTTCAATATTCAAAATAAAAGGGCACAGACAAATGCCCGTGCCCTGAAAAAGTCTTCATTATCTAACTACGACTTTAGTTCCAATATTTACTTTATTAAACAACTGTGCTGCAAATTCATGTGGAAGATTTACACAACCATGGGATCCATGATTAATATAAGTATCTCCACCAAACTCTTCTGCTGTACGCCATGTAGCATCATGGAGACCAATGTTGGAATCTGTAAATCTCATCCAGTAATCTACCCAAACCTTCCATGTAGGTCCTCTCAAAGTCTTTCCTGGAATATGAGCCTTGATTGAATAGGTTCCTCTAGGTGTACCGCGATGTGCAGAAGTCTTTCCTGTAACGCACGGACTTTGCATTACAAGAACGTTATTCTCAAAATAAGAAACCGTCTGATTATTTATATCCACGTCTACATATGTAGGATACGGAAGATTATCAAATACCGTACCAATCAAGCTAGGTGTCTCAACGGCTTCTGGTTCTATCACCTCAGGCTCCACAATAATCCCTGTAAGCTCTTCATTTAGATTCTTATAACGCCCTTCGGCTTTTCCACAATTAATATAATGAGCCATCAAAATCTGCGGATCATTGCCAAATGTAGCTACTACATCAGGATTATTGGCTGCATAATACACTGGATCAAAATCTGTAATTTCTGCTGCCTCTACAACGATTGAATTCTTTTGGATGGCAAGTGCCAACACCATAACTGTGAGTGTAAAAATAATCTTTTTCATAGTTTAGTCTCCTAAAAAAGTAATGATTATTACACTCCCTTTTTTTCATTATTGAACCATTTTCATTTTAAAAGTTATCACACGCAGATTATTTTTCAATGGGTTTCACAGTATTGATTTTCTTTTTTCACATTGATTTCACAACAAAAAAGGGACCCCTTTCGGAATCCCTTATTTACGCTATTTTATTTACTGAAAGCTATCTGTGCGAAGTTGTAGAAACCAAGATACCAGATATTGAAATCATGTCCGCCGTTAAGCTCCTGCCACATAAAGTTTTCACCATTTTTGAACTGGTTGCAAACTGATGGAAGGTTCTTAGCTGCAGCTGAAGCACTTGAGTATGCTATGCCATCCTGAAGACCACAAATGTTGTAGAAGTAGTGGATTGGATACTTATTGCCATTTAAAATCTGTGCTGTCTTAGCTGCTGTGTTACTTGTAGGTGCAGCTGAGAAAGCTCCAAAGTAGCTGAATAAGTCTACGCACTCGCCAATACCGATATTAATTGTCTGCATACCACCCATTGAAAGACCAGCGCATGCTCTGTGGTCTCTGTCTGTGTATGTGCTGTAATGAGAATCAATGTATGGAATAAGGTCGTTTCTAAGCTCCTTACCAAAGTTATAGAAGGAATCTGTAGAACCGCTTGCTGATGCCTTTCCGTTTGGTGTTACTACGATAAATCCATCGATGTCACCATAATATGTAAGGTTATCCATGATAGCTTTTACACGTGAGTTGTTGCCTGTCATGCCCCACTCATTCTCGTTTCCACCAATACCATGGAGGAGGTAAAGAACTGGATACTTCTTGCTGCTGTCATAACCTGCTGGTAAATAAACATTAGCTCTTTTTGTGTATGTACGATTATTTGCGGAATAATCATGTGCTGTGTAAGAAATGTTTACAATCTTACCTGAGCCCTCACCACTTCTAACTGCTGTGTACTTTGAAGGAATTGAGTTCTCAATCTTAGCAGTTGGGTTGTAGTGTGGGTTCTGTGTTGGAACTGGTGTAGGTGTTGGTGTTGGCTTAGGTGTAGCTGTTGGTGTTGCTGTAGGCTTTGGAGTTGCTGTAGGTGCTGGTGTTGTAGTTGGCTGAACTGTAGCAGCGCCCTCAAACTCATAATCAAACTTGTCGCCAATAGAGCCTGTACCCTGGGAACCAAATTCTACGCTTGCTCTGTTTGCAATAGTCTTATTCCATTCAACAGGAGTAATCACATAGTAATTTCCACTTGTCTTAACATTTACATTCCAGCTTGAACCAATGTTAACCTGGTTCTTGTTAATCTTAAGTGTCCATCCATCTACCGCGCTACCTGTTTTATTTGTAATCTTATAGCTAATCTGGTAACCAGAGCCCCAGTTATTGATTGTGTATGAAAGCTCAAGTCCCTTTGTAGAAGCAGCTGGTGTCTGAGTAGGCTGTGGGGTTGGTGTTGGAGTAGCTGTAGGCTGTGTCTCCTGTCCTGACTGTCCATCAACTTTCTCTAACTGCCACTGCTGATTCTGATTTCCGTTATATCTGTACTGAATTACATTGGATCCGTCGGCTGTCTTATGGCCATTAACATCAAGATAACGAACTGCATTTGAAGCCTTTGTTGCAATATTGAAGATATTACTGTCATTTGTTGTCTTTACGACAAACTTCTGGGCATTTCCGCCATAGCCCTGATAAATTCCGATGTTAGCAGAATCTACATCCTCGCCGTTTGCTACATCGAGCATGTAATTGCCAAGACCTGAAGTAAGATTGATGTAACCATCATTTGTATTTGTTACATACCACTTCTGTCCCTCTGCTCCTGTACCTGAGCTGATGCATACATTTGTCCATCCGCTGGCTTTGTTGCCCTCAACTGTAAGGTACTTCTGAGACTGAACTCCCTTAATGTAATACCAGCCATCAGCAATCTGTGCTGTGTCGCCTGCAGCCTCTACATCAGTCTTCATTGTCATACCTAATGATGTAACAACAAGACCAAATGCTAAAGCTTTGGCTAAAATTCTTTTGCTTTGTTTCATTAACATCTTCTCCTTTTCTGTAAAATATGGGGTTGTCTACTTTAAATAGACACCGCAATAACCCCTGTTTATTATTTTAACAACACATGTCATATTATGCAATATTATTTTAATATTTGTGTAATAACTGGAATTTGGGTGAATCACCCTTGAGATACGAAAAAAAAGACCTAAGCATTTGCTTAGGTCTTTTAAGTAGCGAGAGGGGGATTCGAACCCTCGACACCGCGGGTATGAACCGCGTGCTCTAGCCAACTGAGCTATCTCGCCATAATAATATTTGATTTTAAATGGGACCTACAGGGCTCGAACCTGTGACCCTCTGCTTGTAAGGCAGATGCTCTCCCAGCTGAGCTAAGATCCCAGAGCTTTTAGCGTTTTATTACCGCTTCAAGCGACTCGTATAATATAGCATTGGATTGGGGGGATTGTCAACTGCTAAATGAATATTCGCAATACTTTTTCATATTTGTCTAATTTGCTGAAAACCATCCCCGTCCGTTGCTTATAAATTTAGGCCTTAATAGCCCATCTCATCTTAGTAGATTTACTTCTTGGATTAATTCTGCACTCCTCTACTGATGGACGAGTTACATCTGATGAGACTTCAGAATATACACCTACTCTAGCCAGCTCCTTAAAGGATTTCTTCACCAGACGATCCTCTCCTGAATGGAAAGTAAGAATAGCCACACGTCCACCTGGCTTAAGGATGCCAGGAAGCTTTTCAAGGAAAGAATACAATACTTCGAATTCGCTATTAACGTCTATACGAAGTGCCTGGAAAACCCTGGCACAGCTTTTCTTAACTGCCTGCTCCTTCTCATCCTTAGGAACCTTCCAGAGAGCTTCTGTAATGGCCTCTCGAAGAGCTGTAGTTGTATCCATAGGATTTCCCTTAGACATAAGAGTAAATACCTTATGGGCTATCTCCTCAGCATATGGCTCATCAGAATTTTCTACCATCATTCCAACAAACTCTTCTTCAGTAATGTTATGAAGACGTTCTGCAGCAGATTCACCATGTTCTGGATCAAGACGCAAATCAAGAGGTCCATCTATCTTATAAGAAAAACCTCTTTCTGGATTATCAATCTGCATAGAAGAAACTCCCAAATCAGCTAGTACAAAATCAAATTGTCCGGCCTCTTCAGCAACCTTGTCTATGTTTGCAAAATTTATAAGTCGGAACTGAAAATTATCTTCACCAAAACCAAATCCGCGAAGGCGCTCTACCGTCTTTGCGGATTCAATAGGATCTACATCAAGTCCATAAACACAACCATTTCCCTGAAGCTTTTCAAGCATCTTTCTGGTATGGCCACCATATCCTAAGGTGCAGTCCAAGCCCTGCTGTCCCGGCTGAATCTGAAGGAAATCTAAAATCTCCTTTACCATAATCGAAATATGCATTCCAGCTGGTGTGGAGCCCTTGCTTATAACACGCTCTATGGTGTCCTTATATTTTTCTGGATTGTGTTCCTTATATTTCTCCTCAAATTTCTTTGGATACTTTCCAGAATAACGAACTCTTCTTTTGTGCTGCTTTTCTTCCATCAATAAATTCCTTATCTATTAGTTAATAAATTCTACCTTTAATTTATATCTGCTATCAACAGCCTTCACTACAGGCTCGTAAATATCATATACTGCTTTAAGTGCCATGTCATCTGCTTTCTGTCCATTTGAAGCCTCATTAAAACTCTCGCGAAGTCTTTTACTAAGTTCCCTCTCAATAGTATTGTAATCCTGCACTGTCAGCTTAATACTTCCAATGGTAAAGAACCCACTTTTCTGACTACCAATCTCCACTTTGTCTGGATCTATTTCGATGGTATCTAGATATGGATGCTTAATTCTAATGGTCAAAACCTTATTTTCCTCATCATCAATAATATTAGATTTATTAAGTTTATCAAGGTCTACCACGAAACTTCCTTTGCCTTTATATGTAACAGTCTGATATTTCTTAGTTGGATCCCAGTCAAGAGAATCTAGCATTCTGTCTTCAATGGTGTAGCTTACATCTCCTGTCACCTCGTATGCCACAAGTTTTCTGGTTTCATTTGGCTTTGAAAGAATCACATCAGAAAATGAAACTCTTACTCCGCTGCCACCTAGCTTGATGGTATTTGGATCAATCATTTCAATGCCATCATCAAATTTAGCAGTATCATTATCTTTCTTGATATTATATGCAATAATAATCGAAAGTGTCGCTACCAACAAAACAGCGCATAATAACTTCAGTATATTTGTCTTATTCATCGCCTCCACTCCTCATTCTGATTTTAAAGCTGCTAAATTGGAAAAGCTGATTTAATATCCAAAGCAGCAACGCAAATGTTAAAACCGGAATAACACAGTAGGCAATAATCAGGATGACAATAGAAACAATAAATCTCTGAATAATGCCCTTATAATAATCAAAAAGGTCCTTCACTCCGTCAATGGCTGACTGGAATGCCACAGAAATCTTCTCAAAGAATCCTTTGTCGGCAGTGGAATCAGATATTCCCTCTACCTTTTCTGCTCCATCCTCTGCAAGATTGACTGTTTCTTCCACGTAAGGCATATACTCTGCACAAATCTTTTCAGATAAGGCTGTACCGCAAGGAACCACCAGCACAAGAACCACAGCCAACGTAAATATCTTCAAAGACAATGCTTTAAAAAACTCCCTTTTTGTAACCATGTAGGCAAGAAGCAAAATGAGTGCAACAGGAATAACAAATCTAAAAACTAATGGCACACCTTTGATAACCAAAAGCTTTTCAAACATAATCATTCCAAGCATCAGAATGAAATATTTATTCATGTCTGCCAGTGAATCTGCCAAAGGTGTAGCGTAATCGTCTGGCAAAAATGTGATAACTACAGACATGGCAATTGTCGCCCCTGCTATTCCCATAACGGTGGTTTTAGCTTCTTCAAGTGTCTCAACAGATCCGCCAAACACCGGCAGATTCTCAGTTTTGGCTGAAGCTACGCAGTAAGAAAAAACAATAAGAAATACCATTAACAGGGCTTTTGTTATGAGTCCCCAGCGTTTTGTAGTTGTCTCAGTCAATATTTCTCTCCCTCATCTCTTTCTTAGTTGTTCATGTCAATGTAATCTGGCTCATCATCCATGATGATTGCGGCAATAATATAAGCAAGAATTCCTGAACCTCCTGCTAATGTAAATAAAACCCAAAGCAATCTTACAACAGTAGGATCAATATCAAAATAATTTGCTATACCTCCACAAACACCACAAAGCTTTCTGTCTGAACTTTTGTATAATTTTTTACTCATAATAAACATCCTTTCTAAAAATACTAATTGGTAATAAGTATATCACTTTTGTGTTGTTGGTTTTATTATAGATGATGTTTTCTTAGTACAATAGTACAAAAATGGTGATTATTGGTATTATATTTTTCTTATTTAGAAAAATAAAAAAGGTTACCCTAGAAAACTGTGGTAACCTTATACTTAAAAGCTTTAATCTTCTCCCACCAAATGTACAATCTCTGGTTCATGACCTACAGCTGGAAGAAATTTATCAAAAATATCAACTGTCTTTATTTTCAAGCTGGAGGTATTAATACATGGATGACATCCAATGTACTCATCCTTTTTTACATCCTCATCCACAAGAAGCTTTACAGCATGATCCTTATCATTCATCAATCCCATAACACTTACTGAACCTGGCTCAATATCAAGGTATTTAAGCATATCTTCAGGCGATGCAAAAGAAAGTCTTGCAGAATTAATCTGGCTGGATAATTCCTTTGTTTTAAATTTCTTATCACCTGGCATCATAAGCAAATAGAACTTAGTCTTCTGCTTGTTGCACAGGAAAAGATTCTTGCAAATAGTAACATCTAAAATCTTATCAATCTCATTGCAGACCTCCATAGTTGCTGCAGCTTCATGATCCGTTCTTTCGTATTCAATTCCAAGATTATCCAAAAAATCGTATGTACGAATTTCCCTTGACTGTCTTTCTTCACAATTTTCTGGTCTACCTTTTAACATTTTCATCTTTATCCTCCCGATTAAGCGCTGGGGCGAGGACAATCTGTAGTCCACCCCCCGCTTGCTATTCATGTAATTCTAGTGGTAGCCCATCTGGATCAAAGAAAAAGGTCATTTTCTTATGAGTGAACTCATCTGTTCTGATGGGTTCACATTCAATCCCTTTGCTTTTAAGCTCTTCCACTTCAGCTTCTATGTTTTTCACATGAAAAGCCAAATGTCTCAAACCACATGCCTCAGGAAATGATGGTCTCTTAGGTGGATTCTTTGGAGCAAATATTTCCAACTCTGTGTGTTCATTAACCCTAAGATCAAGCTTCCAATCCTCTTTCTGTGGTCTGTAATTTTCTCTTATTATCCCAAATCCAAGCTTATTTACATAAAAGTCTTTCGCACGCTTGTAATCGGAAACAATAATAGCAATGTGATGTATGCAAGATAATTCCATAACTTAATTCCTAATATACCTTTTCTATTTCTTCTGTAATAGAATACATTTCCTTGAATATAGTAGCAATAACCAAATTCACCGGCTTCTTAATACTTGAATTTGGATTTCTCATATTTTGATATAAACACTGTTATTTCTGCAGCAGGCTCAGTGCCTCCTGCAGTGCTATTAATTCACGTTTGATGTGTTTAATCATAATGTAACCAACTCTTCGTTTAGTATGTCTTCGCTCTCAGCCATAGCCTGTAAAGTCATGGTTAGAAGCTTTTCCAAATCAAATGCAGCCTGTCGTGTCATTACGATATCCCCCAAGTGGCAAGCGCGAATATATGGATGTTTCTATGGATTATCGATAGGAGGTACCCCTATGAAATCAATTCTTATTAAGGACACCACAAAAGAAGAACGTGAGCAAATCATCCGCAGCTCTCTGGACTGTGGCGGCGGCTGTGAGAACTGCTCTTCCTGCTGGCTCGGTGGCGGCTCCCCTTGGGATATGTACCAGGATTATATCGATGGCAAAAAGGAAATCGCAGAGATTAACCGTGAGTATAATGCTAGGTATCTGCATTAGTGAGGGCAACTAAGTCCGACTTTTCATACTTATTATGTCCTTGCATGCTCTTTTTGTATTTCCAACATTTAATAGCATCATCCAAACTTTTGCCCTGATTATCTTCAAAAAAGTCCCTAATGTAAGTGTTGTATTCAAACTGCTTGTCTATCTTGGTTTTACCTTTTTTCTTTTCTTCTAATATCTCATAGTAGGCAGCTATAGCATCTCTGTATGTTTTCCCCGCATTTGCTTTTAACCATTTCTGAAACTGCACATTAAATGAAAATGATTTACCAATCTTTTCTTTGAAAAAAGCTCTATGCTTCTCGGAACAGACTATATTGTTTTCTATGATTGTATCTTCAGTGAGAGTGCCAACTTCAACGGTATTTCTCTTAGTTTTGGACACTTCCTTTACCTTTCCAGTATCTAGAAAGTACGCAATTCTCTCAGTAAGTTCTACCTTTCCCCCAGAAGTAGAAAGTCCATTGTTTCTGCAAAACTCTACAAGCTCTTCCTTCAGATAATAGTAACTTCTGAATGAATCGCTATCTAGATTTGTGTTAAGTATTGGTCTTTGCGTCATATTTCACCTCTTATAGTTTAGTAATAGTATATCGTATTTACGAATAATAAAAAACATCTGTTGAATTTACTTTACGGGTATATTTACATTTTCTCAAACTATACCCGTAAAATTTTAAAACAAGCCCTTAGTTATGCCACACAGGCACATTTTTCAGCAAGATTGTGCTCTAACCTTGCGCGCTTTAGATAATCGAGTAGGAGGAAATTCTCTTAATTGAGAAATTCCGACCTCTCACACCACCGTGCGTACCGTTCGGTACACGGCGGTTCAATCAACTTAACAAGTAACACACCTTTTGGTGTAGTAGTCTACCATAGAGATTAGTCCGAATGAGGCTAATCTCTTATTGCTTATAGCTTGGGATATATCAGATGCATGACAGACTCTTGCATATCCATTTGAATATGCGGTTCTCCATGCAGCCCATTTAGGAACTCCAAGTTTTATAAGATTCTTTGCTCTATTCTGCGGAGTTTTCCAGTGTTTCCAAATGCACATGCGGAGTCTGTATCGGATGTATTTATCCATCTCCCTACATAAAGTTTTCATACTACCTATCTTGAAGTAGTTTATCCAACCTCGTATAAGCTGATTGAGTTTCTCAACTTTGTAACTGTTGCTAACGCCCCAACTACGACATGTAAGTTCTTTCATTCTCTTCTTAAACTTCGCTACTGATTTCGCATGTGGTTTTGCCTTAAACTGATGTGCTCTTGAGTCAAAGTAGAATCCAAATCCAAGGTATTTAAGTCCTTGCGGCTTGTCCACTTTACTCTTGGTCATGTTGACCTTGAGACCTAGTTTCTCCTCAATGAATCGCGAGATATTTCTCATAACTCTATTAGCAGACATTTCACTACCAACCATGATGATACAATCATCTGCGTATCTTACAAAGTTAAGCCCACGCTTTTCCATCTCCTTATCAAGTTCATTCAACATGATATTCGCCAGTAATGGCGAGAGATTTCCTCCTTGTGGTGTTCCCACAATGGAGTCCTCGTACTCATCATCAATCATGATTCCACTGACCAGGTATTTCCTAACGATAGAAATAACATCTCCATCTTTTATGGTTCTACCTATGATGGTCATAAGTTTATCGTGATTTACTGTGTCAAAGAACTTTTCCAAGTCAATGTCTACAATCCAATCATTACCGTCATTCATCATATCGAGCGCTGTTAGGATTGCTTGCTGTGCACATCTATTAGGTCTGAATCCATAACTGTGGTCATTAAATTGTTCCTCATAGATTGGTGTTAAAACCTGTGCTATGGCTTGTTGTATGAATCTGTCAGTTACTGTTGGTACTCCTAGGTTTCTGACACCACCATCAGGCTTTGGTATCTCCACTCTTCGTACTGGCTGAGGTTTATACTTTCTTATCCTCAACTGTTCCTTGATAGTATCGCCGTTCTTTTCAAGGTGTTCTTTGAGTTCTGTGTACTTCATTCCGTCCACTACTTCTGCACCTTTGTTTCGCACGACTTGCAGATATGCTCTGTTGAGATTATCGCTAGATAGTATCTGCTCCATTAGACTACTTGTGTCCATGCGTTCTTTCCTTTCCGCCTCGCTTGATTTGACCACCCTTTCCCCGATTGATTACGGCAGATGTTGTCATTTCTGCAACACGAGACATACTCAAACTTATTGATTGTTCACCCCTTCGCTCAATTTCCATTACAGAAACTTCTTCACTACTATGGGTTCGGCTGACTTCTCACAGTTCGTTGTTACTAGGCTAATGAAACCTCTGTGAGACCTCCACGCTTAAGGTGCACGCTCTTTCTCTCCATATATCCGCCACATTTACTCTGCTACTACAAATGTGATAGTTATTAGACTTCGTTGTTCCTTGCCAACTTATCTCTCGTAGCCTAGCCTTATATGTGATTTCTGTCCGTCGGACCAGAGATTTGCTTACAGCTTCCTTCAGATTCCACGTAAACGGTAAATCATCAGTACCTCGTTCCATTTGTTCGGATTTGAGATAATTCTGTATAACAACTATGGATTGTATGGAAACTATGGACATAGTTCTCATACAAGTCATAAAACCCGAACATACAGGAGGATACTCATATGAAAAATTCAGCTGCCTTAAAAAGACAGATGCGTTATCAGCAATGGGTTGAAGAAGTTAAAGACTTCAATTCCAGACCCAAAGACATGACAGTTCGTGAATGGTGTGCCCTTCACGATATTAAACCACCAACCTTCTATGATCACATGCGACGAGTTCAGGACTATTTCGCAAGTCAGCTTCAGACTACAGATGAATCTAATCAGATGGTTGTTAGTGAACCGACTTTTGTTGAACTATCACCTGCTATTACTGAACCAAAACCAGTAACGTATGGAGTAGCTTCAATCATTTGTGGCAATGCTCGTATAGAAATATCAGAAGATATTTCGGAAGAGTTTCTATTAAAACTGATAGGAGCAATAAGCCATGCTCAATGACACTACCAGTTTTAAGAAGATATACATTGCTACAGGTTACACTGATCTTCGCCAAGGTATTGATGGACTGGCATCATTCGTAAAGCTAAGATTCAATCTAGATCCTTTTGACAAGGATACCTTGTTTTTATTCTGCGGAAGAAAAGCAACCAAGATAAAAGGCCTTGTATGGGAAGGTGATGGCTTCCTCCTTCTTTATAAAAGACTTGAGGTTGGTGCTTTTGCCTGGCCTAGGACTGAGTCAGAAGCTCTGGCAATTTCAGCTGAACAGTATCAAAGGTTAATGAGTGGTTTTACTATAGTCGCTAAACATCCGATTTCAGAACTCAAAGAGCCTAAAGAAATCGTTTAGTTTTGTATAAAACAGAGAATTTTTAGACCTTCAAAATCAGGTGCATTTATGCGATTTTTGTTGTTACTAAAGCCTTAAATATAGCTCATAAGCAGTCCAATATTCTCTGGAAATACCATTAAATCAATTGAAAAGGCTAGTTACTAGCCTTTCATATATAAGCTCTGTGAAGCCTACAAACATAGGCATTATGACGAATGCTGAAGTGCTGAAAATTAGCGTAAATACTGCATTTCAGCTATAATAGTTCCATAAGAAATGGAGCGATTATGTCAGTTAAATTCACAGAGGAACAACTGAATAACTTTGACAAAGCAATGCTAATACAGCTGTTTTTAAATCAGCAGGAGCAGCTTGAATCTATCGATAACAAGATGCAGCTTTTACTGGAGCAGATAGCTGATATGAACCGTCAGCGCTTTGGTCGTTCATCTGAGAGATCTGATGAATCTAACCAACTGTCATTTACCATCGAGGATGGTGAAATCATTTTCAATGAGGCTGAAGCCTTTGTAGATGATTACTTTGATGATGACAATGAAGAAACTATTACCGTCACTAGAAAGAAATCTAAAGGCAAAAAGGAAGAAGATATAAAAGGTCTTCCTGTTGAAAAAATCCCTCATGAAATGACTGAGGAAGAACTTTTAAGCTTTTTTGGTGATGAAACCTGGAAGCGTCTTCCTGATGAAATCTATAGGCGGTATAAATATACACCTGCTTCTGTCTCGGTTGAGGAGCATCATGTAGCTGTTTATTCTGGTTCTAAATCAGAACGAATGATTAAGGCTAATCATCCAAAGCAGCTACTTAGAAATAGCATGGCCTCTGACAGTACAGTTGCTGGTATATTCAATGCTAAATACGTAAATGCGATGCCACTATATCGTATTGAAGCTGAATACAATAGAGTTGGTATTAACATATCACGTCAAACGATGGCTAACTGGGTTATCCAGTGTGCTGACAGATACTTAGCAGTCTTTTACGATTATCTTCATGAGCATTTGTATGACTATCATGTAATACAAGCTGATGAAACTCCTTGCTTAGTTAACAAGGATGGTCGTGATGCTGGTTCAAAGAGTTACATGTGGGTTTACCGTACAGGAAAGATGTACAAGGATAAACCAATTGTAATCTATGATTACCAGCGGACTAGAAAGTCCGATCATCCAAGAGAATTTCTCAAGGATTTCAAAGGCATCTGTGTTACAGATGGCTATCAGGTCTATCACTCCATTGAAAAGGAACGCGATGACCTGACCATAGCAGGATGCTGGGCGCATGCAAGGCGCCGATTCGATGAAGCCTTAAAGGCTACACCGAAGGATAAACAGAAATCCTGTACAGCGAATAAAGCTCTGAAGATGATTCAAGCTATCTATCGCGAAGAGAAAAAGCTAAGTGACCTTTCTCCAGCCGTAAGATACGAACATCGACAGCTTACTGTCAAGCCTCTGGTTGAGGCCTACTTTGCGTGGGTTCATAAAGTTGAACCAAGTGTATTAGCAAACAGCAAAACTCATAAAGGATTACAGTATTCAATCAACCAGGAGCAGTATCTAAAAGTATTCCTTGAAGATGGTGAAGTTCCTATGGATAACAACGCTGCTGAGCAGTCAATCCGTGGATTCTACATCGGAAAGAAAAACTGGGTTATGATTGATACAATCTCTGGAGCAAAAGCTAGCGCCATTGCTTACAGCATTGCTGAAACAGCAAAAGCTAATAACCTAAAACCTTATGAGTATTTCAAATATCTTCTTTCTGTCATACCAGAGCATTTGGATGATACAGATAGAAGTTTTATGGATAAACTACTTCCTTGGTCAGATGAACTGCCAAGCGAATGTAGAAAACCAGTGAAGTAACTACCGCAGCTCTTGTGACACTTTCATTTTGAGCCACCAACGCTGATTTGAAAGTGAGCCACTTGAGTGAGCGGTATTAATTTAAGGCGGTACCTATGGTTTACCGTTTACGATTCCACCTCACGATGGACACCCTTGCTGTTCGGCTATACACTTCCCACTATCTGGGCGTGTTCGGGACTTACACCCGTTAGAGCGCGCCCATGGCGCGCAAACCAAAAAAAGAACTGTCGCAAAATCTGCGACAGTTCCATCTTATTCCATTAAAAATCATCCGGTAGCTTATCCGAAATCTTATTCCACTCATAAGGTGTGTTCTGATATACGTAGTAAGAACACCAAGAATTTTTATAAGCCTTGATAATTCAACGTTTTCAGCCTTCTCATTTTGTTCTGACACCATTTTGACACCATTTTTATAGTACAACTTTTGACTGCCCAACAGAACCATTTCATCACTAATCGAAAAGCTAATCAAACAAATGAAACAACCTTTTTGCTATCTACTATGGCATTCTTAAAATCATCTTCCATAAATGCCGAACTCTGCTGTTCTATATCAAAGTAATAATCATTTAATGCAATTACTGCTTCATCCTTTTTATCATCCATTACATGCGTATACAAATTCATAGTCATATCCAAAGTCGCATGTCCTAAAAGTACCTGGACAGTCTTTGGTGGTATTCCAGCTTCAAAACATCTTGTAGCAAATGTATGTCTAAAGCAATGTGGAGATATTCTGTCAAACAACTCTGCTTCGTCCCTACAACTATTAATTTCATTTACAATCCTATCAATAGCATCTATTATAGTTTGATCACAAAGAGGTCTTCCGTATCTGGATACAAATAAAAGATTATCTAACCCATCTATAGGTTTTGCTCCGTGGCGAGACATTATGTTATTTCTGAGGACGAATTGTTTTTTCAAAGCAATTTCACATTTAGGACTGATAGGAATCTCTCTATTGCTTGTTTTAGTCTTAGGTGGTCCAATGTGAAATGTTTTCGATTCTTCACCTTCATATTTCTGATAAGTGAGAGTTTTATTTACTGTAATCTTCTTAGTGGTTAGATTAATATCTTCCCAAGTTAAAGCACAAATCTCACCTATTCTCATACCTGTAGTAACAGCTACGACAAATAGATTATCGAAATATGTACCCTTTGAACATTCAAAAAATGTTATCTGCTCCTCCTTTGATAATACTCTACGATTAAAGTCGTTCTTTTTAAGTTTTATATTTTTTGCAGGATTTCTAACAAGTAAGCCAT
This sequence comes from Pseudobutyrivibrio sp. 49, assembly GCF_900100545.1. GTDB lineage: Bacteria > Bacillota > Clostridia > Lachnospirales > Lachnospiraceae > Pseudobutyrivibrio. Next base: position 349,294 of record NZ_FNDP01000001.1, on the reverse strand, counting down.
CCATTATTGCTTTATCAAACATATCCACCAACATAATTTTAACCCTACTCTGTGTTGAATAGCCCAACCCGTTACCTTCCAAATCATTTAATAATTTTCTTACACTAGTTGGCTTTATATCTGTCAGCAACATATCTCCAAGAAATGGCTCGATATGCTTTGTATAAATCATCATATAATGTGTTCTTGTTCCCACCCTAATTGCGTTTTTCTTATATACATCAAGCCAAGTATTATACCATTGTGTTAATGTAATAGTTGATTCTTTAACTTCTTTTGTTTCCTCATCGTACTGGGCTGCTTTTAACTTCAAGCGGATATCATTAACACTTGAAGCATATACATTTTTTCTATTTCCATACCGATCAATAAATCTTGCAACATATCTACCATCCTTACGCTGAGTAATACCTTTTCCAAGTTCTCTTCCGTTTAGACTTTTTCCCATTTATTCCACCTGCCTTCATTATTATTTAACCAGCGCTTGTTATGTCTTAATTAAAATCAATTCCAATTGAATCGTCTAGGATGCCGATTTAGTATTTATCACATTCATCAGCTAACCACTGATCTAATCTAGCTTTATTTACAAACCACTTATTACCAATTTTTAAGCTAAACCCATTTCTTGGTTGCCTTATCAACTCCCTGGCTTTGGTTTCCCCAATTCCAAGGTATGAGCAAAATTCTTCTACTGTTAATAATGCCTTTTCCATTTATTCTTATCCTCCACATAAAAACCTAACTGAATTAGCATCTTAGGATTAACAAACTTATTCATAAAACGTTTGTCAAGAATGCCAAGCTTCTTAATCAGTTTTGACTTATCTATAGTAGTAATCTGTTCAGCCATAATCGCTGATTTTTCTGATAGACCATTAACGTCATCTAGAATTACATGCGTAGGCATTCCCTCACTTTTATGAATCTTTGTAGTGATAGGAAGCACTGTAACTGTAGGTGAAAAGATATTACCTTTATTATTCTGAACTATGAGTACTGGTCTTTCGCCTCTTTGCTCAGAACCTACTCCTTCACCTAAATCTGCTAAATAAATATCTCCACGATGAACTACAAGCATAGAACTCCTCCTTCCCTCTTATGTAAAAAGAGCGCCTTCACATAGATATAAAGAAGACGCCCCATAAAAATCATTAATTGTAAGTATCTATTTGCCACGCACCCCGATACTACTCCGGGATTCAATCAGGCGGCTGCAACACAGCTCCATAGGTTCTATCCTCCCCGCGGGTCTCGCCGGGCCGCTCCCAATACGATGTTTATGGCTGAACGGAAGTATCATTATACCTGCATGTATCATGGCCAGTTTGGTGTTACCAATTTTCCAGTGAGGCTATATCGCACATGGCGTACCTGTTGGGGCTCCACAATGCAGGAACGTACCTGATGAATGTATATTCAGTTGTAAGTTTCTAGTGAAAGATAAAATACCTTTCACTAGTTCTAACGAATGTCGGACAAAATATGTGCCCTAGAATAATTTTTTTATGTTTTCTATCGCCTTGGCTAATGTACGAGATACATTAGATTGATCTACACCTTCTATACGAGCTATTTCTTCCTCTGTAAATCCGTGATAAAAATACAACTTACATCTTCTTTTTTGTACTTCAGGAAGCTTCTCTATCATGTCCCTCAAAAACTCATAATCCTTTGAAATAGCTGGCTCATTTAATTCATACTTAGTCATCAAATCGTAATATGTTTCCTCTGTAACACTGTCTTCATATCCAAGAAATTCGTAAGTACGATAATTTCTCATAAGATGCTTACTTTCATTTTTATGGAAATCCTTAAAAGCTTTCCCCTGTTCAACGGAAAGAAGAATAACTGGGGAATACTTCAATAACTCATCTGCATATTTCTCCATCAGCTCATCCATAGAAAGATCAGATATAACCGCCCAAGTAACTCCACCATTCATACCTGGATATTCAAATTTAAGATTTATAAGTTCATATTCCTTGTTTTCATTATTTGTATTCATTTTTGACCTCCGAATTTTGAAAAATTAATAAGTTTCAAAACTCGAAAGTCATGGGTATCGACCTACATAGGTTTCCCACTCATGCATCCTTCATTACTCTCAGAGCTCCAGAAGGAAGCTAAAAAAGAGCATCAAAAAAAGACAAAGCAAAACAGAATATCTATCTAATAGATACTTCCTTCTGTTTTGCCCCGCCTTTCAATACTCAACGATATTCATAGCCGTGCCACAAACTCTTACTAGCCGCCTGCGAACTTGAAGTTCCATGACTAATTCAACGCTACCACAGCTAGCTCATTCTATGTAATTAAATTCAAATTTTAGGTTAATTCACTAAAAATAGTCAATCCCATGTCGTCGACAATAACCTTCAGCCCTCTTTTGCAAAATGGACAATTGTTTTCCATAACACCCATTAGCCGTCTAATAATCACCTTACCGCAGCAGGGGCAATAGATTTTCTCATCTGAATACATCATAACCATTTTCTCCTTTCCAAATTTTATCTAAGCTCCCCTTCTGCTATAGCATTTAACACCCTTGCGCATAAAGTATATTAACATAATCAAATTGTAGTGACCCATAACAATACTACAAACATTGTCTAACTGTAATCTAACAATCAAGTAAACGACTACTAACAAATCTCTAGCAATGCTATAACAATCATGTAAGCAGCATCTAAAAGATATAGAAAATCTATATACCGAACTAATAAAAGAATGCCCACGGTTTATAAAACCGTAGGCATATACCACACTATTCTGTATCTTCCTCTTCAAGTTTGGCAGCATATCGATACATCATAATCCCAAAAAGCTTTATAGCTTCTCTTTTCTTATTTTCAAGACTTGCAACTGAAAATCCTAATTCATTAGCAAGCACAACCATAGTCTTTTTATCCTTAGTCATATATCTGTTATTTAAAATAGATACATATATAGGACCAGAATTACCATAATCTTGCATTCCCTCTAACACATAATTCTTTGGTGCTTCCAACCATTCATATTCTGATACTTGCCAAAGCAACTTTCGTTGCATTTCTTTTGACTCTTCTATTGGTAACTTCATAATTTCCAAAAAGTCCTTACGCATCTGCCTTTTATTCTTTTCCTGATCAGATGCCTTAGTAATACTAGAAAGAATCTTTCCAGCTACGACACTACGACTGTACTGTTCTAACATCATTTTGGTAAGCTCGTAAGCTACCTTGGGATCAAAGCCCATACCTTCACAGATGATATTAATTCCTTCCTCATCTTTCGATTTTCTTCCCATTTCTCAAATCTCCGCCTTTCAAAACCTAATAACAAAAAAATCAAGGTAGCATCAACCACCTTGATTCATCATTTTATTATGTTTTTGAAAAAATCATATTATTTATACTGTCATTACTTCCTGTCGTTATTTTCAGATTCTCAAAATGGTTTCAGTTATTTATTTTATTAGATACTCTTCTTTTATCATCTACTGAATCTTTAAATGCCAACATTCCTGCCACATCCTCCGGAGAATCTCTATAAATATTAAGCCAAGCCAATTCATCATCTGATACATAAACAAGATGTTTATCACCTGTGAACTCAAAAAACTCGCATTCAGATATTTCTAATCCATTACACACTTTACATATTGATTCTAAGCGTGGAAGCCCTTCTGGTCTTGAATCTAACATACCATACAGAGTACTTTCTACCATTTCAGATTTACTTGCAAGATAATAGGGTGTCCATCCGCGTTCATCTAAATAATGATTTATTCTGTTTATAATATCAATTCTCTTCATGGAAGTCCGCCCCTCCTCTAAAATACTACTCCCTTATTTTAGAGGAATGATACGGCTCAATTAAGCATTTGCGTCGTAGTATTACTACGTTGCGCCGTAGTATGATAATAAAAAAGACGGTCACTAAGACCGCCTAGATATCACATATATATTTATATTTCTTGTTTTTTCGTACAATAACTTCATTTCACTACCTTTCATTTCTACTCATTAATATAACAATCATTAGTTCTAAAATCTCGATATTGTAGTGAAAAGTATTTTTTCTGTAACGAATGGTATCTTTATATTAAAAGTGTGCTTTTAACATCACCGTATTCATGAATCTACCATTTTTTCCTTCAACTCTCATTGTACCATTATATCTATTAGCAATGGATTCAATATTCTTTAACCCCAGTCCATGCCAAAGCTGAGTTTCAGGCTGGTTTTTATTTTCATCGCTATAAGGGTTTTCACAGCAGATTATTATCACTGGACTCTTAGACAGTATAGAAAAAGTTATAATCTTATCTACTCCGTCATAATCCTGCACCGCTTTAATCGCATTATCTAAAAGATTAGAAATAATAATCCCTATATCATATGCCTGTATTCCCCACGCATCATTAAAACCAACGGACATATTTATGGTAATATCCTGTTTGTTAGCCTTAGCCATTTTGTCGTTTAATATTACATCGATGATTGCATTCCCAGTGAAGCTTATACTATCTATCTTAGAAATATCTACATCAAGGTTAGTTATATACTCAGCAAGTGCTTCATACTGACCGTCATCCACCAACGCTTTGATAGATATGTAATCAGTAGGCAAAAATATGTAACCAAAAGCTATTTACTCTTTAAAATATATTTTCTATCTTTGTTAGAACCAATGGCTTCCACATCATCAAGAGTGGATAATATTTCCCTTGTTCTAGATGGTTTTAATCCTATCTTTTCAGCAATTTCAGCAGTTGAAGCCTCTCCAACAGTAGATAAAAATTCAATTATGTTTTTAATGTGTACCTCACTTTTTGTCGCCGTTTTTTTATCGCCGTTTTTTATCGCCGTTTTTTTATCGCCGTTTTTTACCGCCGTTTTTTCAAAAGTAAGCGATAAGCAAACTTGGTTCAACACGGTATTTTCAACTAACTCTGGTGTAACCCAACCATTATTACTCCATGCCTTAAGTATCGCCGGGAAGCCTGAGCCTGCATTATCTCCGAAGCCAACCATTCGTAACATTGTCTGCATCTTAGGATTACGAGCTTTTGAATTGCCTCCCAAATATATTTCTTCTTTAGGCAGTTTCAAGACTCCTGGATTAGTAAATTCAAAACCATCTTCTTTCTTAATAACTTTTAAAACACCGGCATCCATCATATAATCTGAATGAATAATAAGATTAACAAAACCTTCTCTAACAGCTTTATGCACAGCTGTATCATCTATTCTGGTTTCATTTTCAAGTCTAAAAGGTTTCTTTAAATCTGAAGTCAGTTTTCTAGCTACAATAGTGAAGAAATTAAACAAATTATTTTCCCATGTACCATCGTAAGTTAGTCTGTCACTCCAACGCATATCCCCTGATAAACCGCTTTCATCCCGGTAATCCATGAGAATATTATCAAATTTTTCTCTAATGGGAAGACCTTTTCCAAACATAAGCAACCCTGCCACAGTCAGACCTTCCACGCCAGTCATGCGATCTTTAGCGTAGCCTCCCAACATTCTCAAAAATTCCTTATCATCATAAGAATTCCAAACATGCTCTGGATTAGTAACTTTAAACATCTGCCTATATGATGATAAGGTTGTGATATCAATATCATCCATATTATAGTGTTCCAAAATAGCACTATCATTTCCATTTGGATTTTGATCCCTTATCATTGCACGAACCTCGTGCTCTGTAGCATGATAATCTCCTTCGTTATTACGCTTAAATGTACCCTTATATGGATTCTCTCCAATATAAACTGGCTTCAAATTGTAACTTGCACGAGGTACATGGATAATAATCAGTACGACGCCATCAGCAGATACAGTATACACATCATCATCTATCAAAATATTTGCATTGACTTTATTTCCGTTGAGTGTATTCCAAAAATCCTCTATCTGCTTAGTTGGATTAGATATTCCCTGGATAATAAATCTCTTTTCAGGATTTACCTCTTTTTTGTTTTCCTTAACACCTAAAACTATATCTCCACCAGATGTATTTGCAAATGCTGAATATGATTCATACACTGACTTTGGAATCGTAGATTCAGCCTCCTTACATTCAAGATTTACATTTTCACCTAAAAGCAATTTTCTTTTAATTTCTTCAAATGAGAGTTTCATTTTTTACGCTAACTCCTTTAAGATATGTTAAAGTCCTTTGTGATAAACAAAATATAAAGAACTACATAAAAGATTTTATACTAAAAATATTACTATGTCATTGAACTTGTAGTTTAAACCTACTATTTTTAATAAAACTATCGATTTAAGCTTGTCCATACATATAATTCCCTCGTTATTTTTTTCATTATGAGTAAATGTTATCATTCTTAAATGCTTAATACAATTCCTTACAAAAGGTACACTACCACTATAGCAGTGTACCCTTTGTTCGTTGCTTTATTTAAGTTCCATTCCTCAGTCCATCTGTCAATCTGAACTGTGCCACTTTCCGAAAGGTCCAAGTGGTTAACTAAAACAAATATTGTCTATTAAATAATTTCATTAGTATCAATAGCAAAAGATGAATATAGAGTTTCATTAGCCGTTCCTGACTCATATATTTTTGAAAGTGCAGATCTATTTATAGAATTAGTATTGCCAAGGAACAACATATCCATCACCGATTTATTAAGCGCTAGCTTCTTAGATTGTTCTTCGTAAAGGCGCCACCTCCTCATTCAATACAAAAAGCCAAGACTCATATTATATTCATCCATGAATCTTGGCTTACAGTTCTTATATTAAATTTCGGAAGCATTGACAATGCTATAAAGCTACATGCTATCAATGGACAGTTCCATGTAATGAATAGACTTAATACATCATAAATCCATTAGCATTATATGTCCCAGAACGCATTGCTAAAGCTTTATTTATGATTGAATCCATCGAATTAGCACTACTGATAAGTTCTCTTCTGTATGATGAACCGTTACCTAATAGTGCTTTTATATCTTCCGGATTAGCTGCGTTCAATTTTTCTTGATCAACTGAGAGCTTTTTATCAGCGTTAATTGTAATGCCAATCTTTTCAAAAGAAGCTGCATTTTCCTTGAATGTATCAGTGAATTCAGTCTTAAAGCTCTTATTTAATGCACCACCGCAACTATCTAAATTAGAAATAGTGCTATTGTAGGCTGCGACAAAATTGGTTACTCCTTTAATGAGCTTAGATTTATCATATTCTTTACCACTTTCAGCGGTATATAAATCTTTATCATCAAGCTTCTCCAGTGCATCCAAAAGATTATTGGTCGCATTATCCACATTTTTATATTTTGTATTATTTTTCGTGGTGCCAATACCTAATGATTCCATTTTTTGCTGATATTTTATTTCATTATTTGAAATCAACTGATTTATAAGAGGATTTCCTGACTTACTCTTATTAAGCATAGAAAGCAAGCCCTGGTTACATTGATAATATTCATAAGAATTATTTATTGAACTCATATGATTAGCCTCCTAAAAGCATTTTCTATAATATGTTTCGCCAAATCCTCTGATTCAATAATCTCAATGTAATGAAATGCACAAATAATGTATTGAATAGCAGGTAACTCATCTATTCCTTAATTGTATCCTCACTAATCACTTCCTTAGATTCGCTTTCCTTTGACTTATAGTAATTGTCAAACAGTGAATCCGCAGCATCTATTGTACGCTGACAAATATCAGGAAGCTTTCTTCCCCAAGACTTACCTGCTTGACCAAAGCCTTTGTGCATTGCCTTTTGCATTTCTTTCATTTTGTCAACATCATCACCAGCAAGTGCGCTGGCAAAATCAAACAATCTCTGAGAAGTTTGCTTAACGCCCCAATAACCATCTTCGCCTATATCAGCCTGGGCTTGAGCCTTTGTTGCTGCATCAACTTTAAAATTTCCTCCAGCAAGCATTCTCCAAAAGCTATCATCATTAGCCTTTCCAAAAGTACCAACTTGTCCAGATAAAGTTTTATTTACTAATTCAAGCATCTGCTGTTTTTGCTGTTCCATATCAGCTTTAAGCTGCTGGACCAATGCTGCACGATCTTCTTTACTCATCTTATTGATTTTATAAGTTCCAGTCTCTTTTACATCGCTTTTTTCGTATGTGGCACCTTGCTCTGTACTCTTATTTTCAGCCACTTTTTCTTCAACCTTTGATGTATCAGTATTCTTAACATCATTTTTATTCTGAACTATCGAAGTCGCGTTTGTATTTGTAATTCCACTAATATCCATACCCATAATAAATACCTCCAATCCTATTATTCCTTCACATCAAATTTGCTGTTAGCAAGCTGAGACACTGCCTTTGAATAGGTTCCATTCTTAGTATAAGAACTCCCAACTCCAGCTGCATTTGCAATAGAATTTCCCTTATTCATAATCTTTGATGCAAACGAATTATGACCAGTAAAAAGAGTCTTAAGAACTTCTATATCTGATTTTTTCAGCTCATCCTCATCTAAGGAAAGTTTATTACCTTTCCCAATAGAAATGCCCACCTGATTCAACAAGCGCTCGTGAGCTGATGTAGCTTTTGTCATCCATGCTGCATTTCTTAAAACACTTTTAGTATTTGATTCACCAGCCGCTTCAACTGTGCTGTTATAATCATCTATAAATGAATTTAAAGCCTTGCTTATAGCCTTCCAGTCATATTCTGATTTGGTTGTTTCTTCTCCAGTTTCCTCATTCTTTTCCTTAACTTCTTTTTTTGTCCAAAGGGAAGAATTCATCAATGCTTCAGCTGATTTAGACAACGATGCAGCATTATCTGACATCACTGAAAGCTTTGCTGTGGAGTCTTTACCAGAGGATGACTTCTGTGCCTTTTCCTGCGCATAATAAGCCTTCATTAGTTTGCCATAGGTTCCGCTCTTAATCATTGAATAATCCGACAAACTGAATGTTCCGCTTGATGCTGCAGGCGATGATACATTAAGTCCAGCCAAGAAATCATTAGAATAATTTTGATTGTTTACGTTGTAATTCTCGTCAAAATACTTATGACTTGATACATAATCGCTAATCTTTGCCATACTATCGACCTCCTTGTCTATTCTAATAATCTATTAAATACGATAATCAAACGGTTTATAATTCTCAGGAATATCTTTTTCCTGTTCTAATTTTTCAAACTGTTCATCTTTCAACAATTTAGCCTGTTCCAACTCTTCCTCCGATAATGCCTCCTCAGATGTTTCCTGCAATTCTTCAACCATCTCTTCCGTGACTTCTTCAACTGCCTCGGTGAGATTATCCATTAACTCATCAAGCATTCCATCATTTTCAACGCCAGTTGCTTCCTCAATCATATCCTCACGACGTTCTTCAGAAGTCTTAGGTTTATTCTTCTCAGCAGCCTCAGCAATCTTTTCAGCAAGCTCCTGGGCTTCGTCAAATACATGAAACATCTGAGAATTGTTGTACTCCATCTTAGCCGCTGCTATTTGATCTTCATACCCATGGAACAAGTCAAGTTTTCTGGCAATCTCATCTATGGTGTCGGCTTTCATATTCTTAAGATTTTCCTTTTGCTGTTCAAAGAACGCGATTTTATTATCACGTTCAGCTTGCCTGTTTAACCTATCCTGCGTGCTTTTTAATCCAAGATTACCTAACAAATCAATGCCTTGTAACTTAATATTCATAGGCAATCCCTCCTATAATACCTCATCAACATTATTACCTATTGGATTATCAGGATTGATTTCTACTCCCTCTGGAATTGTATTCTCATCATTAGACTCTACTAAATCTGCACGTTGTTCAGTTGTAGCTTCAGTTTCTGACTTGTTAGCTTTATCTGTTTTATTGTTCTTATCAGAAGCTATTGTAGTATATTTATCATCACTTTCAGCTGACTTATCAATTTCCTTGTTTGCACGATTAATTACATCCATTTGAGCAGATTCAATATCTCTGGTCCTTGCCTCAATATCAGCAAGCTGCTCCTGTTTCTTTTCTACGTCTTTTCCCCTGGCAGAATCCAGCTTTATTTCAGTTTCAAGAATGCCAGCTTCCCCTTTCATGTTGGCTTTAACTGCACCTTGGGCTTCAACCTGATTAATCGCACTATCAGCTGATATAAGTGCTTTCATACTAGCTGTAGAAATGCCCTTTGAGGCTTTTGATGATTTGACAGCCTTCTTGCCTCCTAGCATATCTTCCATAGATGAGCCTTTATTTTGCCGACTTTCCTTACGTTGCTCAATCTGGTGCTGGCGTAATTGATTTTGCAAATCAGATATCTGCTTCTGAATTTCCTGTCGCTTTTTCATTTTTTCTTCTATAGACATTTCCTTGTCCTCGCCAAGAGATTGAATCTGCTCCTGGGCATTATTTATCTGCTCCTGGATACTCTTACTAAAAGAATCCATCTGCTGATTTTGATTTATCTGAAATGTCGTACTAGATCTTTGTGATTCACTAATTCTATTTATATTAATGTTCATGAAATCGCCCCCAATCTATACACGAGCGTCAATGCTATGACTTTTTATCTTTATTTTTGCCTTAGCTGTGCTAATGTTATTATTCTTTGATAAACTCTTTTTCTTTGCAGCCTTTTGTTTTCTGAGTTTACTCAAGTAATCATATGGTTGCTGCTTATAATTCTGTTTACCACCATAAGTACCTATACTCCACTTACTCATTCCACCATCTTTATCTATCACCCAGCCTTGGGCAATGAGTTTGCCACCGCCAGCTTCAATTCGTTGTATGTTTTCCTTATCAAGACGTTTCATATTTTCAAATTGGTCCGTGTATTCCTTCTCCAATTCTGGATCTTCCGCCATTTTCTTAAGAAAAGTTGGGGATATAGCTATATTTGTAGTATCCTTAGAGCCATAAGTTGTGCCGTATGAAACATCCATAGCAAAAAACTGGATACCATCATATTTACTCTGTAAATAGCTCAACTCATCAGCTGCATTTTTTCTGGTGGATGTTTCTTCTGCAACTAATTCATTTCCCTTAATGTTTTGACTATTTGTTTGAATTCCCTGATAATAGCTCAGATTATTGCGAGATATTTCCATTCCCATGTAATCACCCTCCTTGGTTCACAATCGAAATCCTTTTCCTTTTATATAGACTAATAGCTTTCTATAATCGCTATCGACTAGTATTTTTTCAATCTAAACCCATTTGTTGTGAACCGCATTTTATATGATGTGAACAGCATCTATTACAAAAAATAAAGCCTACTGCATTACTGCAGCAAGCTTTGCTCTGTATTCCTATCCAACTAACATAATGTTAAGCACAAACCATAACCCATCTTTTTCACTCAATTGCTTAATCTCAATATCTCCGTTATATTTCCTAGCAATTTCCCTAATATTTCGTATTCCAAACCCATGGCCTTCACCATTCTTTAAGGATATAGGGAGCCCATCTTCATCAATCAGAGCCTTTCTCTCTGCCCTATTCTTGATACTAATAATATAAACCTTATCTCGTTCAACTGAAGTTATCTCCACAAACGGCTCCTTAACGTCAATTGAAGCTTCGTATGCATTTTGTAAAGCATTTGTAAGAACCACACACATATCAAATGGATTTACACCTACATTACTTGGATACTTGAAGAATGATTTAAAACTTATTTCATCCTTAGCAAATTTATCTACATACTCTGATAACGCAACATCAGTTACAGCATTTCCCGTCTTCGCAGATGGAACTACGTCCGTATATGCCTCTTCCCATTTACCAAGATAGTCTCTAAGCTCATCATACTTTTCAGACTCCAAAAGGCCTGACATTACAGCTACATGATTACCTGTATCATGACGCATAGCCCTCATCTGCTGATAAACAGCCTCAACTTGCTCCACATACCTTTTGCTGTCGTAAATCTGATTAGCAAGAACACGATTAGCATACTCGTTTTCTTTATTAGCCTTAATGCTCTGATAAAAATATAACGTCACAACTAATGTTAAATACGACATTACGCAGAACAATATTCTATATAAATTACCTGGAATATTTGCTTGAATACTTCCATTTTCAATGCCATCAAACCACAACATGTAATATGCATAGATGATGCGAGTAGCAAGAAAAATACATGCACATGGTATTAATAACATAATAAATTCCTTCCATGACAAGTTTTCATGCTTATTCTTATACGTTTTAAGTACAAGTCTGATTGAAATGAATAACAGCAATAACGCTAATCCGTACTCAATAACTGTTGAGACCACATATTCAGCCACTATTGCCGGAATGCTTTCTCTAAACAAACTGAATCCCATGATAAAATCTCGTTCATAGAACCCAAGCTCAGTGAAGATTTCCAGTGTCAGCCATCTTATGATGAAAAAGCACACACAAAGAAAAACCTTTTGCATAAGATTTCTTTTCTCATCCAATAAGAACAATATGATACCCACAATAAAAAGCGAACATATAGATAAAACTAATCTAATTCCATTTTGAATATCAACATATCTAAGAATACAGTCTACACCCCACTCAAAAAGAGCTGCAACATATACAGCTTTCTTCTTGTTAGCAAACGGACATAGCCAATAAACAAATAGAATCGAAGTAATTAGGCAGTATATTTCAATTGCACCAATCATAAAATTATTAAAAAAAGCGTCTGATACCATCGTCACAAACCTCTTGTATTATATGATAAATATGCTCTTACTAAATCTTGATACTTTCCCCTAGCAACTGGTAATTCTAATCCCATCACCTGAACAACTTTTGAGTTATATGATTGAATTGCTGAAAGATTTATTAAATACGCCCTATGAACCCTAAAGAAATCACCACCAACAATTTTCTCTAAATCCGCCATTCGTCCATAATACTCAATCTCATCATTATCCTTCATATGAAGTACAATTCTACGATTAAAAACCTCAGCAAATGCAATTTCTGATATAGCAATATTTCGACTTAATCCGTTGGCTTTAATCAAAAAAGTTTTACCTTCTGATTCTTTTGAAATCGGCTGATTCGGACGATGCATCACCTCTTCAATAGCTGCATGTAATACTTCTCCAAATTTATCCTTATTGATTGGTTTTACAAGGTAATTGAAAGCTTTGACATCAAATGCTTTAAATACGTATTCCTCTAGCGCAGTCACGAAGATAATCACAGCATTACTTCCTCTAGAACGAACTTGTCGTGCCAACTCCATTCCATCCATTCCAGCCATCTGAATGTCTAGAAACATAATGTCTACATTCCCATCTGCTTCTAACATACCTTCTGCAGATTCAAAACATATAACATCAGCGTTTTCCACTTCTTTTGAGATGCTTTCAGCTATAAAATCCCTTATGTATTTTTCATCATCACAAATTGCAATTTTCATTTTCAAATCCCCCACTGTTCATAAACATTATTATAGCCAATTTACCTTTATGTAAACCTTACCTCTTGCGTGAAACGCACTTTTTTTGTTGTGAATTGCATAAAGTAAAAATGGGATTATGAGCATTTGCCATAATCCCATTGTACATATTTCATCTAAGCTCTTAAATCAAAAGAAGTTTTTCCCTTACTACCAAAAATGCTTTCTGTAATCGCCCTTAAATCAGTTCCCATTCCAATATACTCTTGTGTTTCTAATGACTCACTCTTAATCTTCTCTAGTCTCCGCTTTTCTTCAGCTTCTTTTTCCTTCTTTTTCTTAAGACGCCTTTTTTCAAGTTTCTTCTGTGTTTCTCTGGCCTCATCAGCCTTACGTTTTGCATTTTCACGGGCGATTTTTCCGTCAGGATCATTGGTACAAGCACTTGTCATGGTAATCTCACCATTAGCATCATATTCAATAGTCATAAATGTCATCACTGGATTTCCAGGCATATTCTTTGTGTACTCAACGCTTCTTTTAACACACTCATTTGTTACAGCTAAATTTTCTTCGAGGAAAGCTGCCTTTTCTGGATCCTTATTGCACTTTTCAAGAAAAGCACTTGAAACTGTTACCGTCACGGGAACACCATACATGTTTTTAGTACCTGTATTCATCTCTGGATACTTTTCCTGAAGATATTTTGAATAATCATTTATATTCTTAAAACCAGTTTTTATCTCCTCCTGTCTGGTGACATAAGGCGTAGCCGTTTTAAGTTCCATTATCTGAGAAGTTACTCCACTTACATCCATAGCAATCAGCTCCTTTCATTCTCCCAATAAGAATATCGTGTTCTTAACCAATACTTGTAATAGATCTGTGCTGAAATGCTATAAACTTGGTGTGAATTGTAATTATACTTCCTGTAAAGCCTCTACGTTCCCCATATTCAGCATATCAAGTAAATCCCTACACCATCCAGCTTGCTTTTTGGCGCTAGGATTATTATTCTTCTTTAACCACGAAAATACCTGATTAATCATGGCTTCAGCATCATTTTTTACCCCTGTAAAAAATTTTTCTCCTAGCAACTCGCGATAATCACCATATGTCTCTAATTCATGTGTGAATTTCATTATTTGATATGCGGCCCAATTATTAAATGCGCCTGGAGTTTTGTTTCCAATGTGATCTTGATAAGATAAGTAAGCAAACATCTCCATATCAGAAGCTGAATTGGGGTTCACATCATTAACGTGAATATTATACACATGATACTTTCCGTCATCTCCGGTAAAACGAACCTGAACAACTGGATCTTATGATGTTGACTCAGGTGGAATAACCGCCTCAACCATATGAGAGACTAAACTAGAAACTGGAAAAGTCGTCATTCCAAATTATCCTCTTCTTTATTCCATAAAATCTTAAATACTTGGCTCATCCTTCTTATTTTCCCGGATCTTATTATTCTTTCCACTGAACTTTTCTTTCAGCTGATCTAACACAGATGGCTTCTTATCCGCAATAGCATTTTCCATATCATAGGCTGCAGCATAATGGGCATCTTCCTGAAGAGAATCAAAATCAATTTTCTTCACTCCACCAGAAGTATCCATCAATTCACTTACCACAATATCCGCTACCACTATAGCAATAGACGCATTTGGTCTATCAATTACACCGCCATCTTTTACACGC
This sequence comes from Pseudobutyrivibrio sp. 49, assembly GCF_900100545.1. Classification (GTDB taxonomy): domain Bacteria; phylum Bacillota; class Clostridia; order Lachnospirales; family Lachnospiraceae; genus Pseudobutyrivibrio. The sequence continues at coordinate 334,257 of NZ_FNDP01000001.1, read as the reverse complement.
TTATTCTCATCGTAGATTGTGTAATCGAAGCCTCCATCAGTTTTCTGAACTGCCAAATATTCTTTTCCAATCTTGAAAGCCACTTCATCATTTGTTGTTTCAAATTCCTTGGCATTTTCTTCTATTCTGATTTCAGCTTCAATGCCATGGATGATTTCATTTGCAGTACGCCTGATAGTTTGCATAGAAGATTTAAGCTCTTCCATTTCTTTTCCTGAACTCCATCCAGCGATATAGCCAAAAGAATAATCAGAAGTATCGACACCGAAGTGTTGGCATACTGCATAAGCTACAGATTCAGCCTCGACCTCTTTTGTTCTTCTATCCTTTTTATGAGCTTCACTTTCATCACCTTTTTCAAAATTCCCATGCAAGATGGAATGAGCCAACTCATGTATCAAAGTTTTTAAAGTTTGAGCCTGAGTCATATCCTTCTGGACAACAATTTTATTATCCTTATGAGAATAGAATCCCTTGGCTCCACCTTCAATGTCTCTGTATTCAATAGGCACTTTTGAAATTTCAGCTACCGCTTTGGTGAGCTGATTGAACTTTTCTACCTGTCCAGAAAGCATATCTACACCAATATTTGGAAGCTCTTTTCCTTCTGTATCTGACACATCAAAGACCGTAGATACTTTAAACTTTGTTACTTCTATAGTTTTCTTTGCTCCATCTTTGTCAGTCTTGTCATCATCCACTTCGACCTTCACTTTAACTGGCGAGATAATCTTTATTCCTTTGGCTCCCTTCTTTACATGGCGCTCAAAATTCTTCTGCCATGCTCCATAACCAGCGACCAAACTTGCATCTGGACGCTGCATTGCTATTAGCAAAGTGTTATTGAAGCTGTAGTTATGAAACTTTGACATGGTAGTAAGATAGGTTTTGTATTTCTCAGAATTAAAAAGATCACGGAGTCCCTGTTCGAGTTTTTCCGTGATCTCTTTTACTTCCATTCAAACTCCTTTACTTCACCAGATTCGTAAGAATCCAACACCTGCTTATAGAGCTCTTCTCTAAATTCCTTGGTTATCGGAAATGCGATATCCTTAAAAATAGGATTGCCCTCTTCATCAACAGTCTTGCTTTTGAAACAAGGCATTGATACAAAAAGGTCTCCCTTCTTGCTTTCCACAACCGAAAGATTCTTTACAACAAAACTATCTCCAAATGTTACTGAGCAAAGTCCTTTTACGTTATTGGTTGAAGCTTCTAGCTTATTTGTTTTTACATTAATTTTCATGTTCATAGTCCTCCTTAATTTTTCCATTCTAGTGTTGGCCTAAGGCCAATATTTTCGCGTGGCAAGCAGGGCATTTGTCCGACAAATGCATTTTTGCGGCTTTTACAACTCATTCTCTGAATGAGAGTTTCGGGTACGACTACGTCTACCCTCTTTTTCTTTTTTCTCTTCATCATAGTGATAAATCATTTCCAAATTCTTCCTTGCAATTAGATACTGATTGATGTTTTTCTTGATTTCTGCGTACTCCAAAAACTCTTTTTTCTTTTCATCTAGGATTTCTCCATATTCTTTTCTGAGCTTTTTAATATCAGGTTTGAATCCTTTAGGAAGAGATTTGTATACTTCCTCAGCTGCTTTATAAACTAAAAGCTCCGACTCATGTTCTTCCCAAAACTTCTTACTGTAGCCACTCTTTTTGTATGAAACAAACACCGCTCTGGTCTTCGCATAATCAATTACAGCCTTTTGGAGCTTTTTATTTTCATCCAAAATCGCTTCCTTCTTTTTCATTGATTCCTGTAATTTCTGCATCTTTCCAGAACGATCATCAGTGATTTCTTTCAGTTGCTCGTAAGATTCAATTTTATGTTCCTGCAGAAACAAAAGTGTCTTAGCCATCTGTTTTGCATTAAACTTTTTAGCCCAGTTGATATAACCTTTACCTTTTCCCTCAAGAACCTTATTTTCAACGTCCTTGATAAATTCCAACCTTTTATTCTCATTATTCTTTCCACGATAGTACTTTCCTCGCTGTCTCCTTTCACTGCGAGGTGCAGGATTTATGATAGAAAGCCCATTCTCTGAACATAAAATATCTGATATTCTCCCAACTGCCATGCCGCTATGACGGAAATCCCTGAATTTTTTCTTCCCATCCAAAGCTATGGAATTAAAAATAATATGATTATGAATATGAGCCTTATCAGTATGAGTACAAACTGTAAAAGCATGCTTACCTTTGGTAAATCTCATGGCCAGCTCATAACCAATCTCATTTGCTTTTTCTGGAGTTATCTCCCCTGGCTTAAATGACTGTCTTATCTGATAAGCAATGACTTCGTCTTTACGAACTGAACGAACTCTGTCGTGGTATAATTTGTGAGAAAGCACGAACTCCTCGTTTGCTGTTTCAATATCACAGCCATGGGTTGTGACGTATTTCTTTTGTTCTGTCTTCAGCTCGTTTTCTGTGTAATCCATTCTTTCCTGTAAGCACGTAGCCAAATCTTTGCCCTTTGTCACATGCAATGCCATCAGTCTTGTAGCTGCCATAAGTTTTCCTTTCTATCAAAAAAGCAGCCTCCTCCATTTTCGGAAAAGACTGCCTTAATGATTTTTATATAGTTTCTTTAGATTCGTCTTAGGTTATCCCGAAGAGAATCACATATTAACTGTAGATTTGCTGCAAAGAACAAAATGCCAAGAACTACCACAATAATGACTCCACTAATTGCAGCTAATGGGATGTCATGACCAATAAGATTTATGATTCCAATCACAAGGAAAATATTGATAATTACAGCTCCTACTCTTGCACCAACTTCTATAGAAACCTTAGCTAAAAGTGAACCAATAGTAAGAAGTGCCATCACAGGAACCAAAATCAATTTCAAAAAAACTCTAAAAATAAACATAAGCCTCAACCTCCCAAATCAATCATTTTTCTAAAGTCTAATCTAGCAAATTAAAACATGCAATGATGTCACTAATCAATCGCTGCAAATTTCTGCATGATATCTCTTGTGCCATTCCAGATTTCATCAAGACGCTTTTGAAGCTCTTTTATATCTTGCTGGTAAACTACTCCCAGTCCATTAGCTTTCTTTGCATATTGATTAAGATTGTTAGAACACATACGCAGTAAATACACTAATTCATTTAAATCCTTAGTATCAATCTTAACGCAGTATCCATCTAAAATCATCTTTCTCATGTAGGCACTCATGCTAGAGATTTCCAACTCATCCATCTTGAATTTCATTCTTTGAAGCTCATCATCTGTCAATCTCACAGTTATGCGATTTGTGTATCTTTGCACTTTTCTCTGCCTCCAAAGCTATCTTCCTTTTCTCTTCATACTCTTTTTCCTTTTTGTAGGTTTGTTCTGAAATGCTATCCTCTGGAAGATTATTTATGATGCCATCAAAATTGTTATCATTTCCTTCAATGGCATCTTCTGCAACCTTGAGATAATTCTTTTTTGAAAAAATTGTATGTTGTTCAAGGATATTTTCCTCAATATCAGAAAGCTCCTCTTCCTTGGAAAGTCTCTCATTTGCAATATCAAGTCCATCCATAGGCTACCTCCTATTCCACAGGCACATCATCATAATCCATATCCTCTGATTCTGAAGGAATTTCAATATATTCCTCCCCATCATCAATGATAGGACCAGTCTTTTTCTTTATGAAACTGCTCTTATTACTGTAGAAATAAAGACCACCTACACCAGCCATTCCAAGCAAAATACAAATAACCAATATGTTGCTTTTACTTGATTTCTTTTCTGGTTTTACTGGTCCTTCATCAGTATTTGTTTCTTCACTATCTGGTTTTGTTGTTTGAGCTTTCGCAGCCTCAGCAGCTTCCTTTGCTTTTTCCAATTCTTCCTTTTCATCATCATCTAAAAGAGCCATTAGATCCTGCTCATCAACAAGATTAAGGAAATGAACTGTGTTCTCGCCATTATCATCTCTATCGATAATAATATAAAAGATGTTTCCATCTTTTGTTGTAACCGTAATAAACTGCTTTCCTGTTTTTTCTTTGGTTCCATAATCATCCACAATAGAAAGATTTCCATCTGGTGTAAGAGGCCCCATTTCTTCAACCTCTTCCTCCTCAGATTCTTCATAATCTTCATCAATTACAGATGTGTCTACATTATCTGGAACATGAGCTTCTGCTCTTATTGGTGCAGATACTGCTGCAATCACGCCTACAAGAGCAAGCATCATTATTTTAGTTTTAATATTCTTCATCGAAATCATCCTCCTTTACAACATTCGTATTTGCGATTTCTTCAATAGGTTTATTCCCTGGCAAGTTATCCTTCGAGTATGCAATCAAGTTAGCCAGTTGCTCAGGGGTTAACTCTGCTGCAACCATCATGTCATGAATACAGGTCTTTTCTATTTCTGCACATTTCTTTTGGAGATTCTTCACTTTGTTATCCCATTCATCTCTTTTGGCTTCAGCTCTTTTCAAATCACTTCTGACTTTATCTAATCTTTCAAACATGGTTCCTCCATCTATGGCAATCTTCCATAACATAAAAAGTGTTTTCTGTAGTAATTACTTTCAATAGATGTGTACTGGATTGGATTTCCGCAATGTAGCATAATTCCATTTCCACAGTAGATTCCTACGTGAGTGGCTCCTGCTTTGTTCTTTTGAGTACCTTTAAAGAAAATCAAATCACCTGGTTTTGCTTCCTCTGCAGATACGACAGTGCATTTCGCCTTAAGTCCATTACAATCTGTTCTTCCAACACTCCATCCTGAATGATTAAGCACCCAGCAAACAAATCCACTACAGTCAAATCCCTGACTAGGACTAGAACCGCCCCACACATATGCTCTACCTAAATACTTTTCACCCTCAGCAATCATTGCTGCAAAATTCTGATCAGTTAAAGCTTCAGGTGGCACTTCTAAATCATCTGGTATCTCTATATCTGTATATAGATCTTCAAACAACTCTGGCTTGTTACCTTTTGTTTCAAGCAATAAATTGTACCTGGCTCTTTGTACATCACTTAATGGTTTTGAAGCAATTACGCTTCCCAAGCCTTTGTTATTTAGCTTTACTTTCAAAATAGAAACTGTATAGTACTCTATCTCCTGATAGGAATATACTTTTCCATTTTCTATGCCATATTTAGTAACTGTTCTATACCTTGTTTCTGTTCTAGGTGTATAGGTGAGATTATACTGTGCATCAAATAATTCCTTTATTACAGGCTTCATGTCTCGCCTAGTGAAATTCTCATAAGCTGCTGTTAAATAAGAAATCAGCTCGTAGGGATTGTGTCCAATCTCTTCAAGCTGATACTCATACTCATCGTAGCCAGGAAAATCTGACTCTGTATTATTTATTGTTTTCCTAAGTTCTTTCTCTAGTTTTGTATAATCAGAATTAACACCTATGATATCCTCATCATAAGCTGTATAGGTTCCAGCAACTACTGATTCACTCATAGAACCAAACAGACTAAGCAAATCAACCTTTACTACGTGAAGAACAATAATACATACCACAATAACCACTAAGATAACAGCGATAATAGGATTTTCTATAATCAGCTCCACTAATGAAGATACCAATCTCCTACCAGCATCAAATAACGCCTTACCGATTTTAGCTGCCTCCTCAGCTGCTTTCTTTGAAACTTCGGCAGTAGCTTTGGCAGATTGTTTACCTGCTTCTGCTGCAGCCTTAGCCTGTTCTCTTTGAATTTGAGCTCGTTTTATTTTTTTCTTAATCAGCTTTTTTGTTAATTCATGAGCTTCACTGACTGCAGACCTTCCATAATCCAGTGCATCTCCACCTACGTTTTCATCCTTATTGTAGTCATACATTACATGCCTCCCATCTGTTTAATCTGCGCAAGCTCCTCTGGTTTTGTGGTGAGATACTTATATAGGACGTTATCCTTAGGGAAGTTATCCTTGAATGGAAGTACCACATCACCAAAGAACATCAATCCTCTACCAGAAGGAGCATTGGTTACATATTTAAGCTGGGCTTCACTAATGCCTAGACTATCTGCAAGAATTTGTTTATCCTCAGCACCCTGATTAAGCATATAGATGAAATCGCAGTTTTCGAAAATGTTACTAATCTCTGGACTAGCTAATACATCCTTAACATTCTGAGTAAGTGCTGTAGGGATTCCTCCCCACTTTCTAAATCGCTTATAGATTTCTACTGAATATGCAGCTGTCTGCTCATCCTTTAACAAAAGGTGGAACTCGTCCATATAGTATCTGGTAGTCTTTCCTATATCACGATTCATAGTTACACGGCCCCACACCTGATCATGAACAATAAGCATACCTACCTTCTTAAGCTGCTTTCCTAAATCCTTAATGTCATAGCAAACTATTCTGTTATTGATGTTTACGTTTGTACGGTGATTAAACACGTTTAGAGAGCCTTTAACATATAATTCAAGGGAAGTAGCTACCTCTTTAGCCTCTTTCTCAGATTGCTTCATAAGCTCCTTATAAAGGTCTTCAAGAAGTGGCATACGCTCTGGTATAGGATTCTTATAAAACTCGGCATACACATTCCTAATACATCTATCAATAATCGTCTTCTGAATACCAGTAAGACCATCCCTTTGATTAAGAATTAACTCACAAAGTGATAATAGAAACTCTGCCTTAAGTGAAACAGCATCCTCACCATCTGAATAGTTATCATTGATATCCATAGGGTTGATATACTGAGTAGACTTCTGACTAATATGAATTACCTGGCCACCAAAGAGCTCTACTAAAGGTGTATACTCTCGCTCTGGATCACTGATAATGATGTCATCACTACTAGATAGCACTACATTGGCTATCTCTCTTTTTGCAGCCAGTGATTTACCAGAACCCGGCTTACCAAAGAACATTCCATTTGGATTATTAGCCTTCTTTCTATCAGCAAAGATAAGCTCTCCTGTAAGTGCATTTTGGCCATAGTACAAATCGTTCTCATCCTGCTTTAATAGCTCTGGAATTAAAAAAGGGATAAACACAGCAACCGATGAAGTGGTTACCTGTCTATCCTTTTTAATAAGATTACATCCCAGAGGAAGTACACTCTTAATAGCTTTAGCTTGTCTGTATTCAAGAGTATACGTCTCGCAGCTAAACTGCTGAGCTATACTCTTTTGCTGCTTAACATTGTTCTTTAGGCTGTCTTTTGTGCTACCAGTAGTCATTAATACGAATGTCATATTGAACATTCTTTCATTCTGACTCTGCAGATTAGAAAGCATTGAGCTGGCATCAGCACCATACAGATTAAGGTCATTAGGAATTAAATCCATATCATATCCAGCCTTTACTGCTTTCTTCTGCTCATCAATCTTGTTTGAATCAATATCAGTAATCTTTCTTTTAACTCCTTTGATGGCTTCATTCTGATTTACAGACTGTAAATGAATACTGATAAACTGCTGACAGTCTAAATCAAGAAGCTGCTCAAAGAACTGATCAGATATTTCAGGAGCATCATAAGAGAAACAACTCACCTGACCATAGTAGCCTGGTTTCTTGAAAATATTCTTCATAGGATATTCAATATTATCTTCAAGACTACCCGCTCCAAATTGCATTTGATTTAGGATATCAATCCTCTGCTGTCCATCTAGCGTCTTTGCTTTGACTCCCATTTGTTCGAAGTTTTCTATCACCTTATCTTCAATCTTATGAAGTCGCCCCTTTGCCTCTTTTAGTGAGCCACCTCTTATACCGAAAGTTAGATACTTAGTCTTAACTAGCACATCGTCAAGACATCCTTTGTGATCTATAAGCATCTTTGAATACTCAGCCCTAAGTGAATCCATATTATCGTCTTTACGAACTATGCTTAAATGTTCCCTTAGTTCTTTAGCGTTCGCATATACGTTAGCAAAGGTTAATTCAAACTCTACACTCGTATCAAAGTAATTTAGGAATGTCTTCCACTGTTCAAAAATCAAATCCTTATGCCTATCAGAAGCGAGTTTATAATTAATATCACTAAATTCAACAGTCTTGGTATAAAGATTTCCATCCACAAGACAAATGCCATTAGCATACATCCTATCATAAATCTGTTTCTCCTGATTCTTCTTAAGCTTAAACTCTATTGCTCTTTGAATAATGATTTCGAATGTATCTCCATTCTTCTCATACATAGCCACAAAAAATAGCGGCATCATGACCGCCATCATCACAAAGGTAGGAACACTTATATCTACCTGTAATTTCTTAATCAGGAAGAATGTAGGGATACCAATCATAGCTGCAAGCGTAAAACAAATCACCTGCCTCTTAGTAAGCCCAAAAGCCACCTTTTCCTTCACTCTTGTTAAATCGCTGGGGACTTTTACATTTACTGCCATATCTATTCCTTTCTACTGTGCTGAAAATACTCTCTTTGATAGTGTGCCAGTCTTAAACAAACTGAATACCAGAAGTATGTTGTATCCCATAATGCCCCAGATAGTACCTACAATATCATCTGAAATCGTAATGTTCTGAATGAGCACTGCATAGATTCCTACTACAATAAGGATTAAGAATCCTTGGAATCCAATAGCAAGCAAACTTCTCACATAGTTCTGTCCTATATGACTCTGTTCCTTATTTCCAAATGTTGAAAATGGAATTGGAGCCATACTAACTAACAGATAGATTTCTATCATACGTCCATAGATAACTACAAATATGATTAATGAAAGAATCTTAAAACCTGCTCCGAGCACTGTGATTTCAGCGTATATAGGTAGGATTTCTCCTATACCCATACTCTCTAAGGTAGATCTCAATTGTGCCAGCTGTGGTCCTGTAACCGCTGTAGAATGCGTAATGAAACTACCAGCGTCTTGGCATACATGGCCGGTAACATCAAAGACTGCCATAGTAAAGTCAAAGCAATGTGTAATTGCCAAAACTGCCACCGATGTTTTTAACAACCATTTAATAAATATCCATGTCTCAAAGTTTGCTAAATTATTATGTGCTACCACTAACTGTATCAACTCATAACAGGCAATGAATGTCATAATAATTCCTGCTATCGGTAAAAGAGCCGTTTCAGAAGTTGATTTAATCAGTGGATACACACCTGGAACAAAATCTGCTGGACCAGTAGATACCTGTCCAGCTACTTTTGCTACTTCATCATTAACACTATCAAAAAGACCCGTCAGAACCCACATAACACCGTCAATAAGCTTACTCTTCACATAGTCCGCCATTGCGTCAAATATTAAATCCATATGTTGTTCTCCTGTCTTTACTACAAATACAAGGAGCTGAAAGCAATGCCTTCAGCCCCAATTTCAGGTTCAATATTTAGTTTTAATACCAGCTCTTAGAACAAACCTGAAAGAAGTGGAATGAGCTTAATACCAATGAGGATGATTCCACCACCACTCATGAACTGCTTCATTCCCTGCGACTTAGCGCCCGGATTGTCATTGCCATATCCTTCAAGAAGGTTTACCGTGCCCCAAACTCCAAGGCCTGCGCCGATTGCTGTTACTAAAGTTCCCATTACGTCTACACCTGAATTAAAAAATGCCATTTTGATACCTGGTTCGAAAACTCACCATCATCCATTGTCCTTCATCCGGAATCTCTCCATCATTTTTTCACCTTCATTCGGAAGCAGCGAGCTTCCGAATTTTCCTTTCTTCTTAAAAATATAGTTTATAGTTTCATCTCATGCCTTAATCCTGCGCACCTGATTTTGGGCATAATAATAGACCAGAGAATCTGAGCGTCCCCAGAGTCGCTGGTCTATGTAAGGTTCATATTCAGTTCGACAAACCTGAATTATCTGTGAATCTATTCTTGCCCAACTCTAATAAATGGTGCTGAAATTGTAGAGTCTAATAACCCTTTATATGCACTTACTTTTCTGAATGTATTCCCCATCATTTCTGTGCTTCTATATTCTCTTATTGCATCCATATCAAAATCTGCATAATACAGCCCTTCTGTCATATCGTCAGCAAGCACAATCGTATTATCAACGCAAATACCATTTTTATCCCAGCAAATAGGACTGTATGCACAGGAACAACCTGCATTTTGTCCATTTGCATTTGCCATTGCTATCCCAACCATATTCTCATATGCTCTGGTAGACAAAGCTTGAATGCGTGGTTTCATTGAGCCACAGTCATTAGGCACAAGAATGATTTCTGCCCCTTTTAGCATAAGCATTCTCGCGCTCTCAGGGTATTCTCTATCGTAGCAAATCATTATGCCAATTTTTATTTCATCAAAATCACAAACCTTAAACTCGGTTCCTGCCTCAACATCTTTTTCATCTGCGAAATCACAAGTATGTACCTTGGAATACTTCATCAGTATTTCCCCAGATTTATTGATTACAAATGCTGTATTTTGAGGTTGCACCTTGCCTTTAGTAAAAGATGTCAGCACAACACCGATGTTATGCGTTTTAGCTGCTTCGCATACTTTCTTGATAACTTCATCTTCACAGGATATGCTTTTTTCATATGTCATCGGAAGATCGTAACCTGTTATAAAGCACTCCGGAAGCAGCAAAATATCTGCTCCATGTTTAGATGCATCCTTCATCGAACAGATTATGGTAGCAATATTTCTCTTTATATTCGAATTCTCTGCACGAGACTGTAAAATCGCCACTTTAAAAGTCATACTTTCCTCCGTAAATTCCGATTCTTAATATATAAGTAGAGCATAATTCCGCCTAATAGCGCTTTCATTTAGATAAACACATTTATCTTATAATTCTTCCAATGCGGGCACTTGAAAAAATATCCTCAAAACAGTTTGGAGAATTTGCGTATAAATGAGTTCTCATCATATTTTTGTATCTCTGTAAATTCTTTATTATCATCATTGTCGCCCCAAAAACTCAGATATTTATATACCTCTTCTAGATTACTTATTTTTAATCCTATACAAGATGCCAAATGATGCTTCTTCTTAAAATCGTTAAATGATTCTATTGCATCTGTTACAATTGTGACTCTTTGATCAGCATAAAGTTCATTAGCCAAAATTCTATTCTTATGAATAGTACTCATAAAATGTTGTCCTCTAAATTCCTCAAAAATTATTTCTTGAATATCAGAAGAATCATAAAAAAGAACGCCTCCAACAATTGTCTTCCCATCCGATGTTAATACCAAAAATTTATGGAAAGACTCCAACTCTTCTCTGTACTGTTTATCAATCTGTTCAAAATCATCCCTTGTAACACGATAAGTTCTTTCATCATTCAACAACTCTCCCACAGGAAGAACTATACTGCGCAAAATACGCTCAAATGTTTCTTCTTGCATAACTTCTATAACACCTCACCTTTATTTCTATTTTTTTTAATATATTTTTCCACATCTATTTATCATTTGAATTCTTTCAAACTTAATCATCGTAATTATAAAATCATCATATTTAATTAGTTACAACATAAAGTATAGCAATTTTAATACAATCAAAAAAGATAACTTTTTATATTTTGGCGGCAAGCCTGCGCCAACCGCCATACCATTACATCTTCACTACATCAAACATTTCTCCACTTTTGACCTTTAATCCACTCCTAAGATACTTCTCAATATCTAAGTTATTTCTAGAATCATATTCTCCAGTCTCCTGATACAATGGATGCTGAGTAACATCATATTTGTCCGACAAAAATGGTCTTACACCACGAAGCTGCAAGATGCATTTATCTCCATCCATAACAGCCAGCTCATCCATAGTCATTAGGTCTTTACCGGCTTTTTGATAGTTAGTAGAAAATGAAGGATTGTTACCTCTACTTTCTCCAGTGTTATACATGTCAATAGTTTCCTTACCTAATGCTTGGCTTAAATCTTTTAATGTGGATGGTTCTGAACCACCTAAGAAAAGCTGCGAATCCATATTTCCAATGATAGTGTCACAGTGATCTTTATAGATAGCTTTCAACTGTGATTTAGCTTGTAGGAATAAGCAAGCACTTATCTCACGGCTTCGAATTGTAGCTACCAGCTTCTCTAGGTTTGGTATCTGTCCGATGTTTGCTGTCTCATCTATAAGACAGCGTACATGCACTGGAAGTCTTCCTCCATAAACATCATCCGCTTTCTCACAAAGCAAATTGAAAAGCTGTGTGTAGATAAGTGAAATCAAAAAATTGAATGTAGCATCTGTATCACTCATGATTAGAAACAATGCTGTCTTTTGATCACCTAATGTATCAAGCTGTAATTCATCATAAGTTGTAATCTCACGAAGCTCTTCAATATCAAATGGGGCTAATCTGGCACCGCATGAAATTAAAATACTTTTCATCGTTTTGCCAGCTGCCATTTTAAACTTTTTATATTGCCGTACCGCAAAGTGATTTGGATTCTTTTTCTCCAGTTCGTTAAACATAATATCTACAGGATTCTCGTAATCCTCATCATCTTCCCTGACCTCGCAGGCATTTAAGAAATCAAGCAATGTATTAAAGTTTTGTTCCTCTTCAGGAGCCTCATAATGGATATAACCAATGAGTGCTGTATAAAGGAGGGTTTCAGCTTTGGTCCAGAACTGATCTCCTTCTTTACCATCCCCTTTTGTATTAGTAATAAGCGCATTAACAAGCTTTAATATATCCTTTTCAGAGTGAATGTACTCGAAGGGATTGTAATGCATGCTTTTTGCAAAATTGATGGTATTAAATATTTTCAATCTATAGCCATGCTTCAAAAGAGTCTTACCACATTTGATAACAACATCTCCCTTTGGATCAGTGACTACATAACTAGAATGCATCTGTAAAAGGTTTGGCAGTAAGAAGAATCTAGTCTTACCTGATCCAGAACCACCTGTAATTACAACATTCTTATTTCTTGCATATTTTGGCTGTTTAGGGCGGCTGCTCATCATCAGTCGCTCTGTCTGGGTGAGGATGATATTATCCTCAAACTTTGGTGCCTCGAAAGGCTCTATGTCCTGCTGATTTCCCCATCGTGCTGAACCATATTCTGCACCATGACGATATTTCTTAGCATTCTTTCCCTTCACATAAACAACAACCTTCATCACAACACCAATAACAATACCGACTACCAAATCAAATGGATAAAAACTTGGTAAGAAATTCGAGAAGGCAATCGGAAGAGACTGAAATAATCCATCAATCTTTTCCGATATTCCAAAACCTTCTGATATTCTCCAGGCTTCACCTAGATTTGTTGCGAATAATCCCATCAACACATAAGGAACATTCAGCAGAATTAATTTCTTCTGCTGCTTTGTCATCTAACGTGCTCCTTCTTCTTAGTTCGTGTTTTCTTTGGTTGTGACTTAACCTTCTGAACCAGACGTTTAAGCTTTTCACGGACGCTAGGCCTTTGTTCTTTCTTAACCATCTTGGCTCCATATTCATTCATTACGGCTTCTAAAGCATCTGTATCTCTAGCCTTAAAGAAAGCAGTATATACTGGTGGATTTTGATTTTTATCTTTTATAACTGCGAAATCCACTCCATACTTCTTGGCTATTCTTTCAAAGGTCTTAATACCTTTATCACCAATCTCCATACTGGTAACACCTTGATTCTGCTTTATAAGCTCATCAATAGATTGCTTTCCCTGTATATGGCTATCAATACTTTCTAGCTTCTTATTTGCTCTATGCCGCATATAAAGCCTAATGCCGGCCATAATTCCATTAATGGACATTCTAGTACCTGTTATAGCCAGCCGGACTGTTTTCTCTTCAATCTCTTCCTGCAAAATCTCACCTCCTCTCCACTAAAAAAACAGATACTAAATATTAATTCTTAGCATCTGTTTCTTCTTTCTCTTTATTCTGTTTTATTAATTCCTGATATTTTGAAAGCCTATCAGCTTTCTTTTGATTTTCATCAAAACTTAAATCTACTTCTACTGGAATCATAGTTACCTCCTACAAGCACATATCTTTATTTCTTTGTTGTTTCTTCTGCCACTGTTCAAGCAGCTTTATAATAGTGTCTTCCATCTGGCGTGGTGTGAAAGACTTTGGAAAATATTTCTTAAGGACATCATTCTTAAGAGTAACTCTGTCTACATCCTGCTTTTTCTCTTCTGAAAGAATGATGTTCATTCCTTCCTGAGTTATTCTATTTTCTATGGCTAATGCTTTGATTCTCTGAGCCTGAGAAAGTGATGGAATAGACTGTGAGTATTCAATAGCCTCTAATAAGTCTTTTTGTTGAGTTGGATTTAGGAACGATAACTCCACAGCTGGATTAAACCCAATTTGTTTATTATCTACCATATCCATCAGCTCTGGACAAAGATTTGTCAGACGAATATATCTCTGAATCTGCTTTGCACTTTCTCCAACTTGTTCAGCCAAAATATCTCTAGATTTCTTTCCATCTAACTTGTGGTCAACTTGACCACAAGTTAAATCACCTCTTTCACCTTGATGCTTCATCGCGTCCAACTTCATCTTATAAGCCCAGGCTCTTTCACTAGGAAGTATTTCTTCACGCTGCAGATTACTATCTACCATCAAAATGGTCGCTGCATCATCATCCAAATCCCTAACAATACAAGGAATTGTTTCTAAGCCAGCAATCTCACAAGCATGATGTCTTCTATGCCCTGAAAGGATTTCATAACCATCGCCATCAAGTCTTACAATAGCTGGCTGTAAAACGCCAAACTCTTGTATTGATTCTACCGTCTTTGCCATATCTTCATCGTCTTTAACCTTAAAAGGGTGACCTTCAAAAGCATGAAGTTCTGTAAGAGGCAATTGCACAACCACATCACCATCAGGTACTTTGGCTGTTTCTTCCTTAGCTGCCCCGCCAAAGATATCATCGTAACTGGTCAATTGAATGTTTGCGCGCTCTTTCATTCTTCAATACCTCCTTAGTTAACTCTCTATAAGCCTCTGCAACTTTTCCCTTAGGGTCATGAGCGTAAATACTCTTGCCCTCAGCACTTATTTCAGCTGCTCTAACTGAATGTGGAATCTCAGTTTTATAAACCTTTAACTTGCTGCCATAAGTCTCACGAATAAGATTACTAATATCCTTAGCGTAGTTTGTTCTGTTATCCACCATTGTTAAGAGGATTCCATCAATCTTAAGCTTGGGATTAATCTGTCGTCTTACTTTGCTAACAGTCTGTAAAAGCTGCTCTAAACCTTTAACCGAAAGGTACTGTGCCTGAACTGGTATCACTAACTGATCAGCAGCTGCTAACGCATTTACGGTAAGCATTCCAAGCGAAGGCATACAATCAATTAGCACATAGTCATAATTCGTTTTTACGGAATCAATATATTCTTTCAAAACCCTTTCACGACTCATATAGTTGACAAGAGATAATTCCATACCAGAAAGCTCTATGTTTGCTGGAAGCAAATCGACACCTTCTTTGTGATGAAGAATCCCTTCATCACCACCTATCCGCTCTTCATTAAGCACCTTTGCCATAATATCCTTTACTGTTACCGGTATCTCATCTGTTCGTGGATACCCAAGGCTGATGGTAAGTGAACCCTGTGGGTCCAAATCAACCAATAAAACCTTTTTTCCTTCTGCAGCAAGACCAATTCCAAGATTTTCTGTACTTTGGGTTTTCCCAGTCCCACCTTTCTGATTTACAAGCGCCATAACAATTGGCTTACTCATTGTTTTGCCCTCCTTCATTCCTAAATATTTCATTATTGCAACGAGTCCTGTAGTAAGAAGATGTCGTTAATAGCGAGTTATACAAGGTCGTTAATAGATACGATTTGATATTACCTATTTTCGATTTTGTTTCTTCTAGACGTTCCAGCACGAATGCGATATTAAACATATTCAGTTTCATAAACTGTGATCTAACAATACTCATTGGCTTTTTCTCTCCACAAATAACGATTTCCTTCTTAGATGACGTAACTACATCAACAATCAACTCATAAAGCTCATCAACAAGAGGATTATCTGAATAATCAACTCTCAAAGCATCCAAGCTTATCTGTTTTGCAATATAACATCTGATTGCGGAGTAGTTATCAAAGTCTTGTCTCGTCCTGTCCCGTCCTTCATCTACATAACCTTCATCATTAGACAAGACTTGACTAGACTCAGTATCACTAAATTCAGTTTTATTAAACTTAGTATTATTTGTTTGTCTTTCCGACAATTCTTGATTTGACTTATCGACATTTCTTGAATTGTCATTTGGACAATTCCGGAAGTGTCCATCCGACACTTCCTCTGAAAAGTCCAATACGTAGATGAGATTTGGCTTATTCAGCCCCTGCCTTTTTCTTTCAATTAATTCAATTTCCTCAAGCTCTTTGAATACACTGCAGGCCTTTTTCTCTCCACAACCAATAACCTCTTCAGCAGCTTCACTGATTGTGCAGTAAACAAAGACTCTACCTTCATCATCAAACCATTCATTTTCTGCAGATAAACTCATCCTATCCAACAGGAAACCATACAGTACCTTAGCCTCACAGGAAAGCTTGCGATATCTTTTTCCCGTTAGTAACAACTTTGGAATTCTTATAAATGAAAAAAGGTCAGCTTGCCGCCGACCATAAAAATACTTTTTAGACATTAAATCCCACCTCGTATATTCACTTTATTTGGCCTATATAGCCATTTCACCTTTGTCCTTAGACTTTGGTTTATGCTCCTTCTTTGGAGCTTCCTTGACCTTATCCTGGGTCTTCTTAAGCTTACCAACAGCAGATTCTTTCTCAGCCTCTTTATCAGGCTCATGCTCCTTTGTAGCTATACGCTCTTTGAAGTTCTCTGCCAGCTCAAATACCTTTTCCTTTGAATCATAGTGATATAGATTATCCGAAAGGATGTCCTCTGGCTCTAACTCACAAGAATTCACATTGGATATCATCTCCTTAAGTGATTCTATATCGTGAGCCATAGACTCAGGTACTAAAAGCACCTCGTGGATTGAACAAGGGATAATATAGAAGTCTTCTCCCATCTTTTTTGCCTGCTCATCCAAGAAGCCCTCATAAGCAATAACACCAGCTCCATGATGCTTATCCGCCACTGTTCCAACGAGAATCTGATCTTCTGGTCCACCAGCAGGGAGCATAAATCCTGCATCCGGAATAAGCTCTGCAATTGTTCCAAATAAAGTATTAACCTCCACAGGTCTGATCTCCGGTGATGAAATAAGAGCATCCTGATGAAGTTGCTCCTTTGTAATATCCATCTTTTCAAGCATCTCATTTGTCACAACGACTGATGCTATTCCATCATCCATCTGTCCAAGCAATACGCGATATACAATCGCTATGTCCTCCATATCTTTGTGAGGAACCTTCTCAAGAAGTGATGCATTCTTCTCAGCATTTACTGCTTCAAGTACCAGCTTGTCTTTGATGAAATCATAATCTGTAAGCTGATTTGCATTGTAGCTTGGCATGTTAGAAATAGCGTCATCCATCATACTTGTCGCGTGGTTCAAAACCAAGTCGTAATCACCTGTTTTCTCATAAGCTGCAAACAGATTTGAGAAATTACCACTAGGTCCCATCATGGAATTCTCAAGCTTAACAGAAATTGCATCATAACCATCCTGATTAAGCTTCTGTGAAGGTGCGATATCTACACTTGCGATATCATGCCCTTTTGCCTCAAGATTCTTCTTAAGGTCTTCTGTGAACTGTTCTTTGAACTGTTCGTAGTCCATATAACCAACCTCCTTATGAATATTTTATTTTTGTCTATATGTGAGACAAAAAAAGAGCAGTTATTCAATAAAGAATACCTACTCTATGTAACAAAAATATTCAGTTTGGAAGGCAAATGGTGTCAAAAAAATTGACACCATTTTGACACCATTTGCTCACGACACCCATTTCAAAAATGCTTATTTTACGCCATTTTGACACCACAAGTTATGACAACTTACGATACGTTACGATAAGATATAACAGTTTACATAAATAGCAAAAATCCTTATAAATCCGCTATTTTTCGCTAATCTTATTCCACTCATAAGGTGTGTTCTGATATACGTAATAATTCAACCAATTAGAATACATAATATTTCCATGGCTTCTCCACTGGAGCAGAGGTTTCTGCTCAGGATCATCGTCTGGATAATAATTTACAGGGAGGTCGATTTTCAATCCCTTGCTCTTATCACGCTTGTACTCGTTATCAAGAGTGAAGCGATCATACTCTGGGTGTCCCATTACAAAAATATTGCTGCCATCCTTAGACATGCAAAGGAACACTCCTGCTTCCTCTCCTTTAGCACAAACTACGAGATCCTTACAAGCCTCTATATCTTCTGTGCGCACGCCTGTGTGACGGCTGTGTGGCGCATAAAAAACGTCATCGAAACCACGAACAAGTGGAATCTTTCTGTTCTGAACCTTGTGTGGGAACACACCAAATTTCTTATCATCCAAATCGTACTTATTAATGCCGTAACGATAATAAAGACCAGCCTGACATCCCCAGCAAAGATGAAGTGTAGATGTGACATGAGTCTTTGTCCACTCAAATACATGAGTGAGCTCCTCCCAATAATCCACCTCTTCAAAAGGCATCTGTTCTACAGGTGCTCCTGTAATAATCAACCCATCAAAATATCTATCGTACACGTCCTCAATGCGCTCATAGAAAGTATCAAGATGAGTCTTACTTGTGTGCTTGCTCTCGTGGCTTCCGACAGTGAGGAAAGTCACATCCACCTGAAGTGGTGTATTGGAAAGGGATCGCAAAAGCTGAAGCTCTGTAGCCTCCTTCAAAGGCATTAGATTTAAAATCCCAATTGAGATAGGTCTGATATCCTGATGAGTGGACCTATTCTCGTCCATAACAAATATATTCTCTTGCTCAAGTATTGCCTTAGCAGGTAAATCGTTTTGTGTTCTAATTGGCATACTTCTCCCTCTCCTTTACCATCTAGTATATCTACGTAACTTTTTTAATGATAACACAACCTAACTTCTTGTGCCATGCATTAATTCTTTATTCGCATACATTCGCTCATCTGCCTTAAGATATACTCGATTAGGATCTGCATTCTCATATTCATGTCTAAAAGCATAGCCAATTGCTGCGCTACGATTTATTGATGGATCTAATTTATTCAGTTCATCTAATTTATTGTTAAGCTTTTCTATAAACTCATCCAATTTATCCATGCTATCCCCTGTAAGAATAGCGACAAATTCATCGCCACCTATACGTCCAACAAAACCTTCCTTACCAAAAATTTCATCCAGCGTCTTCCCAAATTCGGTAATATATTTATCACCCATCAAATGTCCCTGATTATCGTTAATAGCCTTTAAACCATTCAAATCAATACTGACAATACAGTAATCCATTTCACTCTTGGTGAGCTTTTCCATATAAGCCTCGTATTTCGATCTATTAGCTAAACCAGTGAGCTCGTCTGCGTAAGCCAAATGTGCAAGGGAAGAATACTCTTCATTTCTCGCAAATGACTCAGAAATAAAAGTGTAATAATTAAGTAGTGTTCCGAAAACCATACAGATAGCAGCTACTGGAACAATAAGTTTTGATAAAAATATCTGTTTAGTAATGCCATAAATCTCTAAATAATAAAAGAAAACATTAATGGCAAATGCAGATGCCAGGCCAATTTGACCAATCAACTGAGTGTACTGCGATTTCGTTACTAGATTTCCTTTTGCATCTTTCAGAAGCACCATTACGAACATGAAGCCAATCAAAACTGCAGCATCCAACTGATATATAAGTAAAGTCCTATTGATGTGAACCAATCCCGCGAAATGAATTATTATCAAAGCAAATGGCACAAGTGAACCTACGACACTGAATCCCAAAAAAACTTTATTATTTAAATAATCTCGCATACAGCCGATTGTTAAATACATAAGTGGAACTACCATATACAAAGATATATATTCTATTTCAGTCTGATGTCCATTGGTTTCAATAAACAAATCCAATAGTCTAAACTGAGCCAAAAACCATATTCCCAGCACAAGATACATTAATGCAGCGTATATCTGCATATTCACCTCTGCAATATCGCTTCTGAAGCCTATAGCCACTGCAAAAAATATAATGCCAAACACTATTAGAAATGCCGAAACCAAATATATAAACATGTGATTATATACTTCAAATGTCAGCAATCCTACATATCCGCCAACTGCTGGAGCATCATAATAATCGTACGCCCCCTCCTCAGCCACAAGCAAATTAATCTGAATGTTTGATGGCTTAATTTTTTTAGGTAGACTAACGAAATTATTTTCACAGCCAATAAATTTTCCATTTTTATATTCGTCTAAAAATCTTTGTCCTATCAGTTCTTCCCCAGAATATACTCTCCAGGCACTAAATCTAGATTCAAACATTATTGTTGGAGATACAAAATTAAGCAAATTTACATTATCATTTTTTAATGTAATAATATCCCCTTTATGCGTTCTATTTCCAATAAGCTTTCTGAGATTTGATAATTCAACATTCTCATATTTTGTATCGTTGTAAGTAACCTCCCAACCACTATTCAACACAACAACACTTGAATAATAATCAGGTCTAAGGAAAAAATAGCCAATCGTAAGTACAATAATAAAAGCCAAAAAGGAGATTCCAAGATAAAGTATCTTTTTACCCATGGTGCACCTCCTTCATTTCATACATGCGCTGATCAGCTAGAGTAAATACATCCTGATATCGTCCGCCCGGCACCTCGTTGCTAAATGCATATCCAACAGATGCACCCAAGCTAATATCTTTACTGTATGCATTATATTTTTGCATTTTTTCCTCTAAATCACGGACGCAGGCTTCGCACAATTTTTCGTCGATATTTTTAAATACCACAACAAATTCATCGCCTCCGGTTCGTGCTATCATATCAGAATCTGCATAGACAATCTCTAATATCTTCGCAAATGCGATAATCATTTTATCCCCAGTCATATGTCCAAAGTGATCATTAACATATTTAAGCTTGTCTAAATCCAAGCTGATAATTGTATAATTTCCAAATAAATTTGCAAAATATTGATTGCATGCAGCTCTGTTCAAAAGTCCAGTTAATGCATCGGTAAAAGCCATGCCTTCCAATTGCTTTTTTACTCTATCGGCACTCATATGATTGATGCCATTCATGAAATAATAAACAAAATAACAAAGCATGAAAATTAACATTCCAAGCTCTAACAAATCTATAGATGGGAACAATTTTGTATCAGTCAAATTGGCCTCATCATTGAAAATAGATTCTATCAACATCTCTAGCAAAGAAAAAACAAGCATCATAATAAATCCAAACAAAAGATAGAAATCTGCATCCACACTAAAATAGTATTCAGATTCCTCATTAATTTTCTGCTTATCTACAATTCCCCTTATAAGTGGAGGCAGGATAACAAGAATCTCAACAATATCCAGTATACCTACAATACTTACCATTCTGTTAATGTGAAGAATACCCATGAAATGAAGCAGCAAAAATACTATCGGAAATACGATATTGATTGTGATAAATGTGCGCTGCGTTCTCTTAATTAAATCTGGATGAATAGAATACAAGATAATCGAAAATGCCAATGGCATCAAATAAAATGCTATATACTCCAACATAGAAAATAAAACATCATGGGAACCAATAAACCATAATATATCATTTCTTGCAAAGACATAGCAGCCCAATAGCATTGAAAAATCTGCACCAATATAAATTTGTATAGCACTTCTTCGGGTAAAAGCCAGATAAATTGACAATGAAAACAATAAACAAGAATAGACAACTAAAAAGCTGCCAACAAACATAGAAATTCTATTATAACTATAAAACGCTCGAACCAAGTAACTTCTTTGACCAAAATAAATCGGCGCAATCCTTCCGGATGAATCATTTTCACCCATTGTATAGGTTAGCATGATATTATGCATACCAGACTGCGGGCTCATATCTATCAAACTATATCTTTTCGGAATTAATTTTCCTTTTTCAAATTCATCCTTACCGAAAGAATATCTAATTCTTCCATCAACCAACAAATCAACTGCCTGAAGCTTTGTCCTAAACATAAGCGTGGATTTGTCTGGAACAAAAATTGTTTGCGATATAGTTATGCGTTCTCCTCTACGAATTCTGCCGATTTTATACTTGGATAATGACACATTATTAGACACTTCACCGTCACGAAAAACAGACCAGCCAGAATCTAAGCAGCTGATTGAAAAATTCGATGATGAGGTAAACCATCTACCCCCAAATACCAACATAACTATTGTTATAAATAGTATTAGCATCGGGAGTATCAGGAACCTTTTTATTAAAATTTGTCGCCTTCTTTCCATCATGTGCACATTATAAAATATATATGTGTTTTTTTTTGTAAGAAATCGTTATAAATTAGCTATTTATCAAGGATAACAATCCATTTTCATCAAGCACTGTAACGCCTAAAGCATTTGCCTTATCTAATTTACTTCCTGCAGCATCACCTGCAACAAGATAATTGGTCTTCTTTGAAACTGAACCAGAGCACTTTCCGCCATTTAATTCGATAAGCTCCTGAGCTTCTTTTCGACCCATAGTAGGAAGTGTTCCTGTGATTACGAAAGTAAGACCTGAAAGCTTGTCTGTAGCGCCTTCTTTTTCTTCCTCTACCATATTAACACCTGCAGCCTTTAATCTGCCTATAATGTCAATATTTACAGGGGCGTGCAAATAATCATAAATAGATTTGGCACTGATTTCTCCAATATCATTAACCTGCATAAGCTCTTCTTCTGACAGTTCCATGATTTTTTCGATGTCCTTGAACTGTCCAAGTAACGCCTTTGCAGCAGCCTTTCCAACATTAGGAATACCAAAGCCTGTGAAAAGCTTTACAGCATCATTTTCCTTTGAGCTTTCGATAACACCAAGAAGCTTGTCAGTATTCTTTTCCTTACCGATAATCCCCTCCTCAATAAGCTCATCTCGCTTATCCTTAAGAGAATAGATATCAGCAATATCCTTAATGTACCCTCTTCTTACAAGGTCGATGATATATACTTCACCAAATCCTCTAATATCCATAGCATCTCTTGATACAAAATTAATAATATGACGCTCTAACTGAGCTGGACAGCTAGGATTAGAGCACTTCATATCTGCTGTATCAGCATCCCTTGATACAGGGCCGCCACAGGCTGGGCAAACACTTGGAATCTTATATGTCTTAACTCCATCTGGACGTTTATCGTGCTTAACCTCTTTAATCTTAGGAATGATTTCGCCTGATTTATAAACTACTATCGTATCTCCGATACCGATGTTCAGTTCATCAATAAAATCCTGATTGTGAAGTGTTGCACGGCTAACTGTTGTACCGCATAAACGAATTGGCTCAAAAATAGCTGTAGGATTTACTCGACCAGTACGGCCTACAGAAAGCTCTACATCAAGAAGTTTTGTCTCTTTCTCCTCTGGTGGATACTTGTACGCAATATGGCCACTTGTATACTTAGCACTGGTTGAAAAATCTCCTCTGTATGCGACCTGATCAATCTTAACTACCGCACCATCTATATCAAATTCAAACTCTTCTCTCTTCTCGCCAATCTCATCGATAACAGATAAAATATCCTCTGCATTATCGCATATACGATGGAAAACAACTGGCACATTGTGCTCGTCCAAAATATCAAGTCCCTTACAATGACTCTCTGTAAGCTCATCCGGACCCTGCTGAACATTGAATACAAACATCTTCAAACCACGCTTTTTAGTGATATTTGCATCAAGCTGGCGAAGTGTTCCAGCAGCAAGGTTTCTAGGATTAGCTGCAAGCTTACCTCCAGCAATTTCCTGCTCTTCGTTGTATCTGTCGAAATCCTCGTGAGACATATATACTTCACCTCGAAGCTGAAGTGATTCATATGGCAAATCAAGATATTTATTTACATCTGGAATAACAAGTGCATTTTCTGTAACGTCCTCACCTACAAGACCGTCTCCTCTTGTCTCAGCAAGCTTAAGCTTTAACTTTCCCTGACTATCTTTCTCGTATCTGAGAGTCATAGAAAGACCGTCAATCTTTGCCTCTACAGAAAACTTTGCATCAGGATGAACAGCTTTCACTTTATCAACCCATGCTGTCACATCTTCCTTATTGAAAACATCTTCAATAGAAAGCATAGGTACATCATGAGTAACCTTTACTCCTGCTTCACGCATGGCAACTCCACCAATCTTCTGTGTTGGTGAATCTGGTGTGACCCATTCTGGGTGCTCAGCCTCTGCTGCTTTCAATGCCTGCATCAACTGATCATATTCGAAATCAGAAATTTCTGGCTCGTTTTGGTTGTAATATCGGTCCATGTGGTAGTCGATTTGGTCTACCAGCTTTTTATATTCTTTCAGTTCCATTAATTCTTTGATCCCTCTAACATTTTATTTAGCTTTTTAAGCTCATCAGAAGTTACATCTCTGTATGTATCTTCCTTTAAATCTCCAAGCTCTATATTCATTATTCTTACTCTCTTAAGAGTACGAACTCTGTAACCAAGCTCCTGGCACATTCTGCGAATCTGACGGTTCAGTCCCTGAGTAAGAATGATTTTAAACTTATTTGGTCCAAGCTTTGTCACCTGACACTTGCGTGTGGTGGTGTCCAACTCTGTAAGGTACACACCTGCCGACATTCGCTTAATGAAATCCGCTGTAATTTCCTTGTCAGTGGTGACAATATATTCTTTTTCATGAGCATTTACTGCTCTCATTATCTTATTAACTAAATCCCCCTGATTTGTAAGCAAAAGCAACCCAGTACTGTCTTTATCAAGACGGCCTATTGGATATATTCTCTCAGGATAATTCAGGTGGTCTACAATATTATTCTTCTCTCGCTTTTCTGCAGTGCAAACAATCCCTGCTGGCTTATTGTAAGCAATCAGCACCTGTTTTTTCCCAACATTTGATACTGGTTTACCCTTAAAAAAGACCACATCTGACGAAGACACCTTCATGCCCATCTGTGCCGGTTGCCCATTTACCATAACCTCTCCAGCTTCAATGGCAGCATCCGCAGCTCTTCGACTGCACACTCCCGCATCAGACAAATATTTATTTAATCTGTATAATTCTTCCACTAAAGCCTCCATCTATATATCAGAATGGAGACCAAGTTCATGGTCTCCATAAATTTCTTATTTATTAGAAGAAAGACTTACTTAGATAAAAGATCTGTTCTGATGTAGCCTTCCTTTTTCTTAAACTTAACCTTTGTCCATCCCTCTGCATAGCTCTGGATTACTTCTACCTCATCACCATCGTAAGCTACTGCTACCTTAGATGAAGATGTATCCATGCTTGAGCGGATGTTTGTTGTACTCTTGATAGTAATCTTGTCACCCTTGTTTAAGGTCTTAGCTGCAGGTGTCTCTTCCTGAGTCTCCTGAGTTTCTTCTGCTGTATCATTACCATCAGAAAGCTTTACTGCATCCTTTGTAATATATGCCTTTGTTCCGTTGTAATCAAACTTGTAGAAATCACCCTCTTCTCCGTATACAGTGATTTCAACCCCCTTCTGGATAGAGCCAAGTCTGTTACTGTTCTTATCTGCCTGCTCACGTACATTAGCCTTTGCGCTGGTCGTTGCTGTGTATGAGTTTGCCTCTTCCTCAGCAGCCTTTGCAGCCTCTTCAGCGGCCTTAGCGTCTTCCTCTGCCTTTGCCTTTGCTTCTTCCTCTGCCTTTGCGGCTTCTTCTGCTGCGGCAGCTACCTGAACCTGGTAATCAGAATTCCACTGAACAATTGCAGCTGGAAGTGTCTCTGACATAAATGTAGCAAGGCTGGCGTCTTTATCAATAGCATCCTCGTATGCCTCAGTAACCTCAGCTTCTTTATCTAACTTATCCTGCTGACGAATAAATACAGAAATCAAATCAGAAATCTCTGTATCCATCTCATAGATATTATTTGTCTGATTGAAAGAACCATAAATATTGTTTATGAAAAGCTTACCGTCATCATTTGTTTCTACATAGAAGAAATCAAGACCAGGAGCCTGTGTATCAATGTCCTTATATTTAAGATCTACTCTAACAGAACAAAGGTAAGATCCATTCTCAAGGCCATCTTTTGTGAAAACCTTGATGTTATTAAAGCTATCAATGTACTGACTATAGAACTGAATGTAGCTAACTTCCTGATCTGAAACTGGATCGGCTATCTTCTTAAGTGAATCAGTATCTCCAGCTGCGTAAGCTACGTAATAATCACTAATTAATTTATTAAGCTCTTCATTTTTATTTTCTTTGTAATTCTTATAAACACCCTCTACTGATTTATCCTGTGTTGCCGACTTTCCTGTTCCCATAAACAGTACAAATGCCATGCATATAAAAATACAACCAGCCAAGAAATATCTTTTATGTAAAGCGATAAAATCGCCGCAAATTCCTGCTATATATCTAATCTTATCTTTTAACTTTTGAAAATCCATGTATGCCTCCGATGACTTTTGTAGGCTTTTAACTGTAGACGGCCGGATTCGAACCGGCGGTCTTCGGAGTCGGAGTCCGATGCGTTATCCAGCTACGCTACGCCTACTAATTTACTTGCCGATTTATTGTATCACAACTTACTACTCACATCAAATCAGAAAACCTTATTTTTGGAGAAAACTTTAGTTGATAAAAGTGCTAAAGTGTTCTAAAATCATAATAATTTATTTAGGAGGTTTTGCAGGTATGAATCCAATTGGTTCCACTAGATTATATTGTTTACTCGGAAATCCTGTTTCGCATAGTATCTCTCCTGCCATGCACAATTTGGCTTTTGATACTCTGGGGCTGGATAACTCTTATATGGCTTTTAATGTCGAGCCTGATGACTTACCAAGGGTTGTTGATGGTTTAAAGGCTGTAAACTGCGGCGGTTTTAATTGCACTATGCCCTTTAAAACAGCAATCATTCCTCTTTTGGATGAAATCGACGAGATTGCGTCCTTGGCTCATTCCGTAAACACAGTAGTTAACATTGATGGTAAACTTCGCGGCTATACAACTGATGGAATCGGATTCTTACAGTCCATGGCTGAGTGTGGGATAAAGTATAAAGGCACCACTATAACTATGCTAGGTGCAGGCGGCGTTGCCACTTCTATTATCACTCAGGCTGCTTCCGAGGGTGTATCAAAGATAAATATTTTTAAACGTAAAAATTCAACCTTTAAAGATACAGTAGAGTATGCCGACAAAATTACAAAGGCAACGGAATGTGATGTTTTTGTTTATGACATGGCAGATAAGGACATTTTAGAATTTTCCCTTCAGGAAAGTGATATCCTTATTAATTGTACAAATGTAGGAATGGGTGACGATGATACCTCTCTTGTTCCAAAGGAATTCCTTCATAAAAATCTCATCGTATGTGACACAATCTACCATCCAGACATGACCCGACTATTAAAAGATGCTGCAGCTGTGGGATGCAAAACCATGAATGGAAAATATATGCTGCTATATCAAGGCGCGGCTGCCTTCAAGCTTTGGACAGGTCAGGAAATGCCAAAAGATGTAGAAAATAAAATTAAAAGAATAGAGGAATAAAAATGAGTTTCAATTATCTTAAAAAAATGCCTTCACCAGAAGAAATAAAGGAAATGCTTCCCGTCCCTGAGAAGGTTCAAGAGCTTAAGCTCAAGCGTGACAAGGAAGTAGCTGATATTATTACTGGAAAAGATGACAGATTCTTATGTATCATCGGACCTTGTTCGGCTGACAATGAAGACGCTGTATGTGAGTACATCAGTAAACTTGCAAGAGTTGCTGAAGATATAAAAGACAAAGTATTAGTTGTTCCTCGTATTTATACAAACAAACCTCGTACAACAGGTAGCGGCTATAAGGGAATTGCCTCTCAGCCTGATCCAAATGAAGCTCCTGATATGCTCGCTGGACTCATCGCCATGAGAAAAATGCATATACGAGCAATGACAGAATCAGAGCTTACAGCTGCTGACGAAATGCTCTATCCTGAAAACTGGGGCTATGTAGATGATCTTCTTTCTTATGTAGCAATCGGTGCCCGCTCTGTTGAGGATCAGCACCACCGCCTCACCGTATCAGGCTTTGACGTTGCATCAGGAATGAAGAACCCAACCTCAGGTGATTTCTCAGTAATGCTTAATTCAGTGTATGCCGCACAGCATCCACATCATTTTACCTTCTCAGGCTACGAGGTAACCACTACTGGTAATCCTCTTGCACACACAATTTTACGTGGTGCTGTTTCAAAGCACGGCAACAGCACTCAGAACTACCACTACGAAGATCTTATTCGTCTTCACAACATGTATGAGGAAATGGATTTAGTAAATCCTGCATGTATTATCGATGCAAATCACTCTAACTCAAACAAACAGTTCAAGGAACAGATTCGTATCGTAAAAGAAGTGATGCACAACCGCAATCACTCAGATGATATTAAGAAGTTAGTAAAGGGTGTAATGATTGAATCTTATTTAGTTGAAGGATGTCAGCCTATTTCTGAAAACCAGACCTATGGACAGTCTATCACTGATCCATGCCTTGGTTGGGAAGATACCCGTCATCTCTTGTATACGATAGCAGAGAGAAATTAAAGCATAAAAAACCTCTAGTAGCTATCAAGCTCTTAGTTTTGCGCAGTGAAACATGTTAGTTGAACAGTGCAATACTAAGGCTTGAGAGTATAACTAGAGGTTTTCCTTTATGCTGTAAGTCTACCTACTTCAAAAATTGAAATAAGCTCATCATCCTTTTTTCCTACTCCACTAATGAAGCTATCCTCTTTCTTGAGAAATGGTGAAGGCTCGTTAATCTCATCATTAGCTATATTCATTACAGCCTTTACATCATCAACGATAATTCCCATCATCTCGTCATTCTCGAGGTTAAGAACAATAATGCGAGAATCCTTATTAATATTCTCCTCAACATAATTCATTCTCTTACGAAGGCTCATTACAGGAACAACATGTCCACGTAAATTGATTACACCCTTCATATACTCTGGAGCCTTTGGGATACTTGTGATATCTGGAACCATAATAATAGAATTGATTACAGAAATATCAATACCAAATGATTCCTTATCAATATGGAAAACAATATACTGCTTATCCTCATTTTCCACATTCTTCATAACCACTAAATCGTTCATTATTGAATCCTCCTTTATTCTTTATAAAACCTGTTAATAATTAAGCTATTTTAAAGAACTTCATTTCTTCATTTAACTGATCAGCAATGCCCTTAAGGTGTGATGCTGATTCTGCAAGTGTCGATACTGTAGCTGAAAGTTCCTCTACTGATGCACCTGTTGTCTCTGAAGAAGCTGCATTCTCTTCTGAAATAGCAGAAAGAGATGACATTGCATTAGCTACAACTGTGTTAGAAGATACACAAATATCCGCCTCACCAGAAATCTTAGTAACACTGTGAACTGTCTCATCAATATCCTGAAGCATTCCCTGAACTGTATCAAGGGCCTCACCAAGAGCCTTCTGCTGTTCCATATTTCCGTTCATAACATGGCCAGCTGCCTTAACTGCCTGCTCTGCCTCAGCTAAAAGCTCATCCATTAATACTCTGATTTCCTGAGCAAGGTTCTCTGAATCATCAGCAAGCTTTCTAATCTCTTCAGCAACAACTGCGAAGCCCTTACCAGCCTCACCAGCACGTGCTGCCTCAATTGAAGCATTAAGAGAAAGAAGGTTTGTCTGAGCTGCGATACCAGAAATACCCTCAACTCTTTCATTAATATTTGAAACTGCATTCTGTGTTGAAGAAATCTTTTGAGCAATTTCTTCAATCTTAAGAGTCATATCACTGCTTGTATTCTGAAGAACTGCAAGTGATGAGCTAGATGCCTCTGATGCATTCTTCATTCTATCTGCAAGTGATGACATTTCAACAGTTGAATCCTGAACACTTTCAACAGCGTCTGTAATCTGATTTGTGCTCTGTGCTGCAGACTGTACTTCTTCTGCCTGCTGTACTGCACCACTTGCAATCTGCTGAACTGCAACTGCAACGCTTTCTGCTGTAGCATTAATCTGATCTGCCATCATTGATAACTCTTCTGATGACTCGCCAACATTGCTTGAAGAATCCATAATGCTAGCAACAATACGTGAAAGCTTCTCAATTACTGTATTTGTATAATTTACAATGTGACCAAACTCGTCTTTACGATTTGTAAACTTATCAATATTCTTAAATCTACCCTCTGCAAGAGCTGAAAGTGAATCATTAACTGCAAGGATAGGCTTTGTAAAGCTAACAGCAATAAAGAAAGCAACAAATCCACCAACTAAAATAAGAATTAAACCTAATATATTAGATGTAATGGCACTCATACGAGCTGAGTAAAGCACCTCATTAACTGGAACATTCATACATACGGTATAGCCAGTGATAGGCTCTTTAACGTATGATGTATACATTAATTCACCCATAGCGCTATTTTCAAAAGTACCAGACTCTTCATCAGAGCCTACGAAAGGCGCATCCGCAATAACGATTGGTTCATCATCAGCTGATATTTCCATATAAGAAGCAGCGGCAATAGTTCCGTTCTTATCAACAATAAAGCATGAACCACCTGCATCTACTAAAACATCATGAAGCTGTGCTAAATCATAACTTCTATATAAAACACCAATAACATTTTCTGTATTTGGCTGGAATACAGGAACTGCAAGACAAATACTTCTTACGCCTGTTGAAGTACTAACCATTACCGAAGAAGCAGTTGTTGAGCCCTTCATGGCACCCTGGAAATAATCTCTAGATGACACATCAGTAAGATCCTTATTATCACTTCTAAGAACCATCTGTCCCTGAGTATTTACAAGGGTAATTTCATTTCCATCATTAATCTTAGAATTAATGTACTGCATCTGATACTTAACAGCGTCTGCATTTTCTTGATTAACAAGATAATCTACTGTATCCTGAGAAGCAGCAATAGTATTTAATGCAGCTTCACCTTCAGCAAAAATAGTATTTAATACTGCCTGTAAGTACCAAGCAGACCATTCATTCTGCTCCTTAGCTGCAAAAGTTGATTGCTTTGTAGCTGCAAAATAATTAACAGAAGTTGATACCAAAAGTGGTATACCTGCTAAAGCAACCATTGCAACAATAAGCTTTGTCTTTACACTTGAAAAAAACGAAATCTTAGCTGTATTAATTTTGTCAGTTTTCTTAGTCTTTTTCATATAAACCTCCATAAAAAATAAACCAAAAACCATGAACCAAAAACAAAAATGCATTTGTGTTATATTTGTGAACACAGAATGAGATTATAACAGGTTTTATAACGCCATGTTGTATTTATTTAAGTACAATATAGTAATATGTCACAAAATCTTATAGGTTTTATATTGTGATAATGCACAAAAAATTGTCATTTTTAAAAAAACGCCGAGAATTCAAGGCAAAAAAATAGAGATTAAAGAACAATGTCTCTAATCTCTACAAACTGATACTTGATACAGTATCAATCACTAGTTTCTACATTTAACTGCATAAGCCATAATTGCGGCCACTGTCTTTGCATCCTGCATTTTTCCAGAAAAACACATATCCAACAAATCTTTTAAATCCCATTCTTCAATATCAATTTCCTCAGATTCATCGAGTTTCTGCTCTCCTACTTTTTCAAGCTCAGTAGCAAGATAAACATCGATTAATTCATCGCAAAAGGCTACAGTTGATTTAAGAGAAAGAAGCTTTTCTATTTTTCCAGCTCTATATCCTGTCTCCTCTTCAAGCTCTCTTGCAGCACATACAGCTGTATCTTCATTTGCAGAATCTCTTTTGCCCGCGGGAATCTCCAGTGTCTCTCGATTCAGGGCATTTCTATATTGTCTTACCATTAATATCTTTCCATCTGGCTTTACAGCAAGTACACATGCAGCTCCCATTCTATGACTTATAAAGTCCCACTTTTCTGTCTTGCCGTTTGGAAGAAGCATAGTGTCTTCGTAAAAATCAAGAATTGAACCACTATGAACAAGTTTTCTATCTATTCGTTTTATCTGTTCCATTATTAATTTGTGCCTCCATTAAAAAAGCGGCTGGATAACCAGCCGCCCAGTAATTACTTCGCGTAATCTGTAACTCGTGATTCACGAATTACGTTAACCTTAATCTGTCCTGGATACTCAAGCTGATTCTCAATCTGCTTTGAAATATCCCTCGCCATGATGACCATATCGGCATCTGTAACCTGTTCAGGAACCACCATGATTCGAATCTCTCTACCTGCTTGAATAGCAAAAGATTTTTCAACACCCTTAAAACTGTTAGATATTTCTTCAAGTTCTTTTAATCTGTTTGTGTATGTCTCCATAGCCTCTCTACGAGCACCTGGACGAGCTGCGCTGATAGTATCAGCGGCTTGTACAATACAAGCTATAAGTGTTTCTGGCTCTACATCGCCATGATGTGCCTCTACAGCATTTACTACTGTCTGAGACTCTTTGTACTTACGACAAAGATCTGCGCCGAGCTGTACATGAGTACCCTCCTGCTCTCTATCTACTGCCTTTCCAATATCATGGAGTAAACCAGCACGCTTAGCCACTCTAACATCAAGTCCAAGCTCTGCAGCAAGGAGTCCTGATAACTGAGCAACCTCGATAGAATGCTTAAGTACATTCTGACCGTAGCTAGTTCTAAATTTCATCTTTCCAAGTAATCTAAGAAGCTCTGGGTGAATACCCTGAACACCAACCTCGAGAGCGGCTGCATCGCCTTCCTCACGAATCTGCTGTTCTACTTCCTTTTTAGCCTTCTCAACAGTCTCCTCAATTCTTGCTGGATGGATACGACCATCAACAATGAGCTTCTCCAATGCAATACGTGCAATTTCACGTCTAACTGGATCAAAAGCAGATAAAATAACTGCCTCTGGAGTATCATCAATGATAAGCTCAACGCCTGTCATAGTCTCAAGTGTGCGGATATTTCTACCCTCACGACCAATGATACGGCCCTTCATCTCATCGTTTGGAAGCTGAACTACAGAAATAGTAGTCTCTGCTACGTGATCTGCTGAGCACTTCTGGATAGCACTAACAACGATTTCACGTGCCTTCTTCTCAGCTTCGTCCTTAGCCTGAGTAAGACTTTCCTTAATAAGCTTTGCTGCGTCTAGTTTGACGTCTTCTTCTACAGATTTTAAAAGTTGTTCTTTTGCTTGTTCGGAGGTAAGTCCTGAGATTCTCTCTAGTTCCTGCACACGCTGTTGATTAAGCTTTGCAACCTCTTCTCGCTGCTTGTTAAGCTGCTGTTCCTGACGAGCGAATTCAGCTTCTCTCTTCTCTACCGCTTCAAGCTTTTTCTCAAGGTTATCTTCCTTCTGAGAAATTCTATGCTCGCTACGCTGAATCTCTGCTCGGCGCTCACGGATTTCCTTGTCGAGATCGTTCTTCTGTCTCATGGCATCTTCCTTTGCCTCGAGCATTGCCTCTCTCTTCTTGGCCTCCGCACTCTTTACAGCCTCATCAATAATCTCACGAGCCTTAGCCTCGGCAGAATCTACTTTATTCTTGCCCTGAGTCTCATGATGCTTATTTGCTGCAAATAGTGTCACAACAACTGCTACAAGAGCAACGATAATTGAAACAATAATCGTTGCACCGTTCACAGGAGCACCTCCTTATTAAATTTCTAAATTTTGAATATAAAATAAAAGCTATACTGCTCTCATTTATAAACTTCAACACAATTAGTTTAACTTTATAATGGGCTCATGTCAAGAAAATGTATACTATATATAGTAGTCTGGGCATGAATTAAGTCACCTTCAATTCTATTAAATAAAATTAAACTTAATTAAACCTTAACTTAAGGATTTACTGATTGACTCAGAGGAAAATCCTCTTCCTGCCAAAAATCGATACATCTTTCCTCTGTCTTCATAGGTGGCATTTTCCTTGTCATAACCCTTCTTTTCAAGAAGGCGATTTATCAATTCTTGCTCATCTACTGTGTATTCTTCCTCTAAAACTCGCTCAATAACATCAGATGAAATACCCTTTTCTATAAGGTCCTGACGGAGCCTGTTGCGACTGCGGGAATCCTGATAAAAACGAACATGACTGGCAGCCATGCGGGCATCATCCAAATAGCCATAGTCATTAATATAATCTATGGCTATATCGACGATGTCTGATGGGTATCCGCCTTCTTTCAGCTTATCCCTAAGATTCTTTTCAGAACGATCCTGCTTTTCAAGTAGGTGAAGGGCACGCTTCTTACAGCGAGGGATGAGAATCTCCCTGCATATCTCCTCATAAGAAGCCTCGCTAAGCTCTGCTCCCTCTTCTATACCATAGCTCTCATATTCTTTTTTATATAGAACAAAATCTGCCCCGTTGTCGAGACAGATTTTTGCTCTTCCCTTGGATAATTTAACAAGAGATGTAATTTCCATAATTAATCAATAACCTCTGTAGGTATATCTTCTTTTTCGCCACCGATAAGGCCAACTTCGTTCTCGTCAGTCTCTTTGTAGTAATCACGGATAGCAGCTGCGATTTCCTCGCAAACCTCTGGATTCTGCTTAAGGTAAACCTTAGCATTCTCACGACCCTGACCAATCTTCTCGCCAAGGTATGCATACCATGCACCAGACTTCTGAACGATATCAAGATTTGTAGCTACATCAAGGATGTCTCCCTCACGTGAGATACCCTCACCAAACATGATATCGAATTCTGCCTCACGGAATGGAGGTGCTACCTTATTCTTAACAATCTTTGCACGTGTTCTGTTACCAATTACCTCACCGTTCTGCTTA
The DNA here is from genome assembly GCF_900100545.1 of Pseudobutyrivibrio sp. 49. GTDB lineage: Bacteria > Bacillota > Clostridia > Lachnospirales > Lachnospiraceae > Pseudobutyrivibrio. The sequence continues at coordinate 299,478 of NZ_FNDP01000001.1, read as the reverse complement.
AGAGCCTCGATACGGCGTACATCGATACGAACTGATGCATAGAACTTAAGAGCACGACCACCTGTGGTAGTCTCAGGATTTCCAAACATAACGCCAACCTTCTCACGAAGCTGGTTGATAAAGATAACTACGCAGTTTGTCTTGGCAACGATACCTGTAAGCTTTCTCATGGCCTGTGACATAAGACGAGCATGAAGACCAACGTGGCTGTCTCCCATATCTCCGTCGATTTCTGCCTTTGGTACGAGGGCTGCAACTGAATCCACTACGATGATGTCCATAGCACCTGAACGTACCATAGTCTCTGTGATTTCAAGAGCCTGCTCACCATTATCAGGCTGAGAAATGTATAAATCGTCGATGTTAACACCGATTGCCTTAGCATACTTAGGATCAAGAGCGTGCTCAGCATCGATGAAACCAGCGATACCGCCTGCCTTCTGAACCTCTGCTACTGCGTGAAGTGCAAGTGTAGTCTTACCAGATGATTCTGGTCCATATATCTCAATGATACGGCCCTTAGGGAAACCACCCTGACCAAGTGCAAGATCAAGGCTGATAGAACCTGTAGGAACTGTCTCCACCTGGATATTAGCTCCCTCTCCAAGCTTCATAACTGAGCCCTTACCGTACTGCTTCTCGATCTGTGAAATAGCCGCATCTAATGCTTTAAGCTTATCTTCATTTGCCATTTTATAAAACCTCCGTTCGGAACAACTGTTCGTTCTTTTAATATAATAATAGTGAAATGGGTATTAAATGTCAACAATAAAATGGGATAAAAAATCGAAAAAAACAAAAACAAAAAAGACAGTGGCGAACGCCACTGCCCATTAATATACATGCCCGACTTTGGTAAGTCAAGGACTTTTTATTTATGCTTAGTTTGTACCGAACTCAGAAAGAACGAGACCCTCGTTTCTATCAAGAACCATACCTACAGACCATGAATTTACAAATAAAAGAAGTGGTCTGTCCTTAAGGTCTTTGATCTTCTTCATATCAGAAGTACCAGAAATCTTATTAATGTCGTAATCTCCTTCAATCCATCTGATGTGCTCATATGGAAGGTTCTCAAGACCGATTTCTACATTATATTCGTTGTTCAAACGATATTTTAAAACGTCAAACTGAAGAACACCTACAACACCTACGATGATTTCTTCCATACCTGTGTTGTACTCCTGGAAAATCTGGATGGCACCTTCCTGTGCAATCTGTGTGATTCCCTTCATGAACTGCTTACGCTTCATTGTATCAATCTGACGAACACGTGCGAAATGCTCTGGTGCGAAGGTAGGAATGCCCTCGAACTTAAATGGCTTCTTAGCAGAAGTGAATGTATCACCAATGCTGTAAAGACCTGGATCGAATACACCAATGATATCTCCGGCGTATGCCTTGTCTACTATCTTACGCTCATCAGCCATCATCTGCTGTGGAGCAGAAAGCTTAGCCTTACGCCCCCCCTGAACATGTAAATAATCCTTTGAGGCATCGAAAGTACCAGAACAAATACGAAGGAAAGCTACTCTGTCTCGGTGAGCCTTGTTCATGTTTGCCTGAATCTTAAATACGAAAGCTGAGAAATCCTCAGAGAAAGGACTAATCTCGCCAGCGTCACTCTTACGAGGAAGTGGGCTGTAAGTCATCTGAAGGAAATGCTCAAGGAATGTCTCAACACCGAAGTTTGTAAGAGCTGAACCAAAGAATACTGGTGAAAGCTCTCCGGCTGTAACTAATTCCTGATCAAATTCAGCACCAGCACCATCAAGAAGCTCAAGCTCCTCCATAAGCTGATCGTACTTATCCTGACCGATTTCATCCTTTAAAGCTGGATCGTCGATAGATAAGATACGCTCCTCGCCCTGCTTTGTACCCTTCTGTGTATCAGAGAACATGCGGACACAGCGTGTATTTCTATCGTAAACACCCTTGAATTCCTTACCTGAACCGATTGGCCAGTTTACAGGAACTGTAGCGATACCAAGCTCGTTTTCAATATCATCAAGAAGCTCAAATGTATCATTTGCATCTCTATCCATCTTATTGATGAATGTAAAAATAGGAATGTGTCTCATAACGCAGACCTTGAAAAGCTTACGTGTCTGTGCCTCAACACCCTTTGATGCATCGATAACCATTACAGCTGAATCTGCTGCCATAAGTGTACGATATGTATCCTCTGAGAAGTCCTGATGTCCAGGTGTATCAAGGATATTTATGCAATAACCGTCGTACTCGAACTGAAGAACAGAAGATGTAACCGAAATACCTCTCTCCTTCTCGATTTCCATCCAGTCGGATACTGCGTGACGAGCTGTAGCCTTACCCTTTACAGAACCTGCAAGGTTAATCTGTCCTCCATAAAGAAGGAATTTCTCTGTAAGAGTGGTCTTACCAGCATCGGGATGGGAAATAATCGCAAATGTACGACGTCTCTTAATTTCTTCTTCAACTGTAAAAGCCATTTAAAACCTCCATGTATCTAAACCGAAAAATAGCCTATACCGCCGTAACGATATAGGCCATAAATTCAAAATTGTAAGCTGTAAATTAGTATTTACGCTTTCTAGCAGCCTCAGACTTCTTCTTACGCTTTACTGAAGGCTTCTCATAGTGCTCACGCTTACGAATCTCCTGCTGGATACCAGCCTTAGCACAGTTTCTCTTAAATCTACGAAGAGCGCTGTCTAATGACTCGTTTTCTTTAACTGTAACATATGACATAGTCTAATCCTAACCTCCCTCCATTTGGGGACTTGTACTCATTAATCTAAAAGCACTAACAAGCATTTTAACACAAAATCAAGTTTTGTCAACCCAATTTTTAATATAACTACGCAAGTTACGGTCTCAAGCCTTAATATTGCTTTCGTCAACTAAAATGTTTCCTTCAGCAACATTAAGAGCTTGATACCTACTTGCTTAATCTTCTTAGTTTAGCATGCCCTCTAATGCAGTTTTTGCTTCTGCTAAGGCATCAGCGATACCTGCTGGGTTCTTGCCTCCGGCCTGTGCCATGTTTGGACGACCGCCGCCGCCACCGCCAACCTTTGGTGCGATAGCCTTAACAAGATTTCCTGCATGTGCGCCCTTAGCCTGAGCATCATCTGTAGCCATAACTACAAGATTTACCTTGCCGTCGCAATCAGATGCAAGAACAACTACACCCTCGCCGAGCTTTGTCTTGAGATCGTCGCCAAGATCACGAAGGCCGTTCATATCTACACCTGAAACTGATGTAGCAAGAAGCTTAACACCCTTAACCTCGACAACTGAATCCATAACATCACCAACAGCTGCCTGTGCAGCCTTAGCCTTAAGAGAATCAAGCTCTGAGTTTGTCTCCTTAAGCTGCTTCTGAAGGTGCGCAATCTTCTCTTCAACCTCTGCTGGCTTACACTTAAGTGCTGCAGCTGCAGCGTTAAGCTTTGCCTCAAGGTCTGCATAATATTCGAATACTGCAGTACCAGTGATAGCCTCGATACGACGTGTACCAGCAGCTACACCAGACTCAGAAAGAATCTTAAATGCTGAAATCTCTGATGTGTTTGCAACGTGTGTACCACCACAAAGCTCTACAGAGAAATCACCCATCTTAACTACGCGAACTGTATCGCCATACTTCTCACCGAAGAGAGCCATAGCACCGCTCTTCTTTGCCTCGTCGATAGACATAATAGCTGTCTCAACAGCAAGGCCTTCAGCGATCTTCTCGTTAACCATCTTCTCTACCTTAGCAATTTCCTCAGAAGTCATTGCCTCGAAGTGAGAGAAATCAAAACGAGTTCTGTCAGCATCCTGGTAAGAACCCTTCTGCTCTACGTGTGTACCAAGTACCTCACGAAGTGCCTTCTGCATAAGGTGAGTAGCTGAGTGGTTCTTGCAGATGCGAGCACGACGCTCAGCATCAACAGTAAGTGTAACCTTCTCGCCTACCTTAATCATACCAGTAGTCATCTCACCAACGTGACCAATCTTTCCACCCTTAAGCTTGATTGTATCCTTAACAGTGAACTGTCCATTAGCTGTAGAGATAACACCTGTATCACCAATCTGACCACCCATTGTAGCGTAGAATGGTGTCTCAGGAACGATGATTGTACCAATCATTCCCTCAGCAAGTGTATCAACAATCTCTGTCTCTGTTGTAAGTACTGTAACTGTAGACTCTGATGTAGTCTTGTCGTAGCCTACAAACTCAGATGTAACAGAAAGATCGATATCATCGTAAACAGATGCATCTGCACCCATGTAGTTTGTCTCTTTACGAGCAGCACGAGCTGTCTGACGCTGCTTCTCCATGCAAGCCTCGAAGCCTGCAGCATCGTATGTGAAGCCCTTCTCCTCAAGGATTTCTGCAGTAAGATCTACAGGGAATCCGTAAGTATCGTAAAGCTTGAATGTATCCTCGCCTGAAAGCTCCTTAGAACCAGCTGCAACAAGCTTCTCTTCCATACCAGCAAGAATCTCAAGACCCTTGTCGATAGTCTTATTGAACTGCTCTTCCTCAGCTGTGAGAGTCTTGAAGATGAACTCTCTCTTCTCCCAAAGCTCTGGATAACCGTCCTTACATTCGTTGATAACTGTCTCTGAAAGCTTAGCCATAAAAGTACCCTTGATACCAAGTGCACGACCATGCTTTGCAGCACGACGAATAAGACGACGAAGTACGTATCCTCTACCCTCATTTGAAGGTGTAACACCATCAGAAATAAGGAATGTTGATGAACGAATATGATCAGTGATAAGACGGATAGAAACATCATCAAGAGCATCTACCTGATACTTCTTTCCAGACATCTCGCAAATCTTATCACGAATAGCCTTCATTGTATCGATATCGAATACTGAATCTACATCCTGCATAACAACTGCGAGACGCTCAAGACCCATACCTGTATCGATGTTCTTCTGAGAAAGCTCCTCATAACCGCCGTGGCCATCACCATTGAACTGTGTGAATACGTTGTTCCAAACCTCCATGAAGCGGTCGCAATCGCAACCAACCTTACAATCTGGCTTTCCACATCCGTATTTCTCTCCACGGTCGTAGTAAATCTCTGAGCAAGGACCACATGGACCAGCGCCGTGCTCCCAGAAGTTGTCACATTCGCCTGTCTCTGGATCACGATAGAAACGTGTGATGCGCTCTGGAGCTACACCAACTTCCTTTGTCCAGATTTCGAAAGCTTCCTCATCCTCTCCGTAGATAGATGGGTAAAGGCGATCTGCATCAAGCTTAAGAACCTCTGTAAGAAATTCCCAAGACCATGCGATTGCCTCATGCTTGAAGTAATCTCCGAATGAGAAGTTACCAAGCATCTCAAAAAAAGTAAGATGGCGAGCCGTCTTACCTACATTATCAATATCACCTGTTCTAACACATTTTTGACAAGTAGTAACGCGCTTTCTTGGTGGAATCTCCTGACCTGTAAAGTATGGCTTGAGTGGTGCCATACCAGCGTTGATGAGCAACAAAGAGTTGTCATTCTGTGGTACAAGAGAAAAGCTATTGAGGCAAAGATGATCCTTGCTCTCAAAGAACTCCAAGTAGGCGCGTCGTAAATCATTAACACCGTTATTCAAAACAAAGTCCTCCAAAATATATTACTTGGAAGAAGACGAAGAATTACTCCTCAATACCTTCTTTCCTATTTTTTGACTTGCGAAGCTTAACTCCAATGAAGCCTCCGCAGATGCCTAGCGCAACCAGTATGATCATTTTAATCAGATAACTTGCAAAAGTAGATAAAAATGCAGACATGGCAATTCCTCCTAAATCACAATTTATAATACTAATTAAACCTGTATTACATACTTACTCAAATTATAATCCAAAGTATTTTTAAATTCCACTGTATTTCAGAAAAATAACAATAAAATCACTAAAATAACCTGGCATAATAAATAACTATTTCTAAGTAGACCTACAGCCTTTCTAATATCCTTGGCATCTGCCACCTTATCATCATCTCCTATCAGCCCATTTTCTAAGGCAATATCAAGAGCTCCCGCAAAAGCTGATACACTTCCCTGCCCATCTCTCAGGTGAATGTATCTGGCGTTTTTGCCATTAAAACCACCAAAGGTATGACGAGCGGCAAATACCACGATTGCACTGCTAACTCTTGATGGAAGCCAATCCACCACCTTATTAACACTCACAATAGGCTGACCAAAAAATTCGTATCTACGATTTTGGGCTACACTATCACCTATTCTATCCTGAATCAGCATCAAAGACCTATAAAGGAAGCCTCCAACTGGTCCAAATAAAAACATAACCAACAAGGATGACAGCACACTACGATCAGTCTCTTTAGCAATATACGTAATTACGTTTTTTGTAACGTTTGGCTCTGTATCGGCATTCTCCTCTTGATTCATAAGAATACCTGCTGGATGCTTCATAGCATCAATACCATCACCATAAAAATCATCAGTCACTCCAAGACCGCCATAGTACAAGCGATGATAATCCAAGCAGAAATAGGTAGCCACAGCCTCAAAAAGTACACCAAAGGAAGGTGCAATTTCGTAGCACAATATGTTAAAAAACAGGATGATTAAAAATACTGGCGCTACGACAATAACTATAAGCCATCTTCCAAAGCTTCTTTGTTTTGAAGGCTCAAGAAGGATAATCTCATCCCCCAGTAAAGCCCTGTCCAGGAATTCTACCAGTCTTTTGATGGTATCCATAGGATTCCACAGGCTATAAATTCTCCCGAAAACAAACTCTAAAATTGTCCCTAATAATAACGCTAGAATGTGTAGTTTAAACATTACTCTATCCCTTGTATATAATTATTTTGTCTTACGTTTATGATAGAACTGTAACTGTTGAACGTACCCCTGAAATCCGCCATAGGAGCCATTAATATAATCAAGATAATCCTTCTTGGAATAGTCTTTGTAATCCTCAGTAATTATCTTTTTCATCCAGGTATCAATTGGATAACTTTCCATGAAATGGAAGCCGTAAAGCATAATGCAGTTGGCAACTTTTGGTCCGATTCCTTTTATTTCAAGAAGCTTGTTATAGGCTTCATCAATAGGAAGTTTGCTAATCTTTTCTATATCAAGCTCTCCAGCTACCACCTTTTTCGAAATGCCAATTATATAATCTGCTCTATATCCAAGAGCTGTTCCATCCATCAGCTCCGACTCTGGAATATAAGCCAGTGTGTCTGCCTTTGGAAAATGAATACCATCAGAATATCTATCACACAGAATCTGAATAGATTTTTTTATCTTAGGAATGTTGTTATTTTGAGAAATAACATAAGAGATAAATACCTCCCATAAATCCTGTCTGAGAATCCTCATCCCAAAAGAATCCTTTAAGGAATCCTTCAAAAATTTATCATTGCTACTGCGAATTTTATCATTGTAGGCAATGTAATCTGTGTCAAAATCAAAATATCTCTGCCAGAAATCCCACTGACTTTCCTCACAGGCAAAGTCCCAGGTATCTTTATCTTTGTTTAAATAAAAATATATATCATTATCTCCTGAACAGGCGCTGTAGGTATCTGGCATACCATCTGCACCCTTTGTTTCCCGCTTCATTCTGAAAACTTGACCAGAGTTCATGATGACCTCTGGATCAAACTCTTCGGGAGTTAATTTCTTGCTAAAAATCATTCTAGTCCTCTATTTCAAAAATCATATTTTCTTGATCAATATCTATTATCCGATCTTTAAGGTTCGCCATTCCCGGCCTTCCCTTAAATCTTTCAATCCATTTATATTCACCCCACATATGCATAGGGAAAATATAATCGCATTCAATATTCTTTACAAAATGCTCCATTCCAAGGAAATAGCCATCCTCTCCCATTCTGGAATCAAGCACTACAAAAGCTAAATCAAAATGTCGATTTGCAATTGGCTTTAAGGCGCGCTTATATTCTCTGCCATAAACCTCACCGTAAAGCTCCCCTCGTCCTTCTGCATTCCACCAATTCAAATCACCAGCATGATAAATATTCATGCCATTTACATTGATTACAAAGGCCACTCCTGCATCCGTAGAACGAAGAGTTTCAATTGTCATATCGTCTATACGATATTTTTTAAGTGGTGCTACAAAGGTTATCTTATCTTTTATAGATAAATCATAACCATTTCGAATCAAGTAATTTCTACCAAGTCGAATATCTTTTGAAAGAATAAATTTAACATTATTTCTTCCCTCTGCAAGTCTAAGATTTTCCAACCACCAATGATCCTTGTGGCTGTGACTTGCAAACACATACAAGGCCTTCTCTGGAGAAAGCTCCGGCAAAGAACCATGATATTCTACAACTTCCGCACAAACTTCTTTATTAAAATAATCAAACAACAAGTATCTATCATCCAGCTCCACCAAAAAAGAGCTATGCATCAAGTAATAAACCTTAGTCATTATTCAGGCCCTTCTTTAATTACAATTTCTTATTAACAAAACTCCCCAATTAAAGATAATTATAGCAAAAAAGCCCGGACAGATAAACTGTCCGGACTTAAAATAATCTGTATAACTAATTACTTAGCTGCACGAGCCATAGCTTCTTCGTAATCCTTTGTACCTTCGAATACTGGAGCAGAATATGGATTGTGTCCAAGTCTGATAGAGTTTCTAATGATAACTGCAATACAAATTACGTTAGCTGCTAAAGCTGCCATTGCTACAAAGCCCTGCATTGTAGGATCTGCTGTGATACCCATTGCTGCAATAGCCTCACCAGCTGCTGCTGTCTTGCCCTGGCCTGCATTGTAAAGAGCGATAGCCTGCTCGTAAAGATCCATTGTTGTGATACCAGCCTCTGTAGCGCCACCGTATACACGAGGAAGAACAGCTGCAAATGTACCCTTTAACTGGAAGAGAGGTACTACCTGTGCCCACATGCACCAAATTGCAAGTGTATTAGCACGGTTCTGGATCCAAGCACCCTTGTTCCAAAGTGCGTTAGCAAATGTAGGAGCAAGAAGAAGTGCAACACCACAGTACCATGTATGTGTAGGAAGATTTAAGTATGTGTACTCGAAGTTCCATACATCATATGCAATAATGAACCAAACTGTCATATCTGGCCAAATCATATCTGACTGGTTCTTGTCGTTTGATGTGTAAAGCTTTACACAACCTGTCATACAGAAGATGTTGATCATACCAGCGATAGCGTTAACAACGTTCCACCATCCACCGTAGATGAATACACCTTCGTTTGAAGCCCACCAAGCACCAGAAAGTGTACCAGAAATCTGATAAGCAGCAAGAGCTGACTCCATATCTGATACGTTAGCAATCATGATGTTTGCTGCAACGATGAACCATGGCCACCAAGCGAACCATTTTTCCTTACCAATGCCCCACTTGTACTTGATCATCATGAAGCCGACACATCCGATGTCTGCAGCATAAAGTTTAAAGTAGTGGAACCAACCATCCATGTAAGCTACTGTTGGATTAGCAGAACCACCGAACATACCAACATGTGCAAGAATAAAGTAAACAGTAAGAATAGCTGGGATGATTACGAAGATAATCATACCGCCGACCTTAGTGCGACGTCCAAGCTCATTCATAATAATTAATCCAGCAAATACTAAGCACCAGCCAAGGATCTGCCAAAGATTAGTAATTTGGAAAAGCATATTTCCATCCTCCTTAATTATTTAAATATACGAGAAACGATTCCCCGTTACTCCATTACATATTATAACCTTATACTACAAAAATAACAATGCGACAGCTGTGGATTATTTAATACTTTTTTAATAAATTGTACATGCATCAACCTCGTATTTTAAGGGCCTGTGGCAAACATTCGAAGCAAATTTCCTCAAAAAATCCAAGGTGTTCCCCATCTGCATGAACACACATTGGGGTATCCATTTTGATTTTCATTTTATCAAAATTTAAGAACTCGAAACCCGATTTACCTCCATGTTTTCCGGCAACCAAGTATGGCAAAAGGCACAAACATTTCAGTCTGCTAATATCATGGGCATGAAATGCTGTAAGATATCCTGAATCAGGCTTTGCAAATGGAACCATAGGAATACCACCGCCTTCTGCCTTACAATTCATAGCAGCTGCAAATATAGTTCCCTTTACCTTGCTCTCTTTCATCTCTCCCTTATACCATAGGGTAATTTCTGAATCAGCAAAAGGCATTGTAAAAATATCTCCCACTGTAAGAAGACCATAGGTAGCCTGCCCCAAGCCAAATCTATTAAGGAATTTTTTAAGCTTACTATCAAGAGCCTGAAGACATACGTATGCATCTACACCTATTCCTGCACTAACTTCAAAGAGTCGCTCTCCTCCATCATAAATAACCTTACCTATATCATAGGTTTTGTATTCTTCAGTTTTCAAAGCTCTATCCAATATTTCCACAGCATCTCCCTGCAGACCTATCCCACTGACAAAATCGTTTGCAGAACCAGATGGTAAAGGAGTATATATCGTATTTACGAAGTCTGTTATTCCGTTTAGGGCTTCGTTTAAGGTGCCATCTCCTCCCATAACAAAAAGACCAACTTGTTCTCCAGTACTGGTGGCAGCTTTAGCAAATTCTGTAGCATCTCCAGCTCCTTCAGTAAAGTGCACCTGATATTCCACCTTATTATTTTTCAGATACTCTTCAATTCGATTCCAGGTTTCAGCTGCTTTGCCAGTTCTTGAGGCTTTGTTTACAATAAAATAGTTCTTCATAATAAAAATACCTTTTCTATAATATGTAATAATGATAGCATATAAACTATCGATAAAAAAGAAAGGTGAATCCACATGATTAACGACGAATTTAAGAAAAAAGCCTATCGCAAAATAGATCACAACAGCCAGCGAGCTCTGTCTGTTGTATCCTGGACAGTAGCTTCTGTTCTTGTAGGACTATTTGTTGGTGCCTTTGCATCAGCCTTTGGTCTTTCCATGAGATTTGTTATTCAAACAAGAGAAGCCAACCCTTGGATTATATATCTTCTACCTGTAGGCGCTGTTTTTATTACCTTTATGTATAAAACAATCCTAAAGGAAAATGACAGCGGTACTAACACTGTTATTGCAGCTATTCAATCCGATAAAAAGCTTCCTTTTAGATTAGCACCACTTATTTTTGTAGCTACATGTATTACACATTTAATTGGTGGTTCTGCTGGCCGAGAAGGTGCTGCTCTTCAAATGGGAGGAGCTATTGGAAATGGAATTGGACGTGCCTTCAGACTTAATTCTACAGATAAAAAGACAATGATTATGTGTGGCATGAGCGCAGCCTTTTCTGCTTTGTTTGGAACACCAATGGCTGCAGCAATTTTCTCTATGGAAGTTATTTCCGTTGGAATAATGCACTATGCTGCTTTGGTGCCATGTGTTATCTCTTCACTTGTAGCAAGAGCTGTCGCAAATAAAATGGGATTAGGTGCTGAAGAATATCTAATTCCCGACATTCCTTCTTTTGGAATCAAGAACGCAGTTTTAATATGTATTTTCGCAGTAATTTGCGGTTTCGTTTCTATTTTGTTTTGCACATGCTTACATAAATATGAAGAGTTCCTTTCAGGGAAGGTCACTAACCCATATATAAAAGCAGTTGTAGGTGGTACCTCTGTTCTTATACTTACACTTTTAGTTGGAAATCAAAATTATAACAGTACTGGTTCTGCAATCATTGCTTCTTGCTTTACAGGTGCAGCAATTGGATTACAGGTATTCTTATTAAAGATAGTTTTCACCACCCTCACATTATCCTGTGGCTACAAAGGCGGTGAAATCGTTCCAACATTATTTATAGGTGCTACTTTAGGAGCTGCCGTAGGACCACTCCTTGGTCTTCCAGCACCACTTATGGCAGCTGTAGGTATGGGCGCTCTCTTCTGTGGCGTTACCAATTGTCCAATATCAAGCTTGCTAATCTGCTTTGAGTTATTCGGATATGAGCCAATGCCTTACTTCCTTTTAGCGGTAGCCTTCGCTTACTGGGTATCAGGCTATACTGGACTTTATAAGGCACAAAAGATTGTTTACAGTAAATACAAAAGTAACTATATCGATAAAAAAGTACAATAAAAAATTAAGACCAGCAAATCGCTGGTCTTAATTTTTATTCTTTCTCTGCGAAATATAAACGTGCTCCAAAGTCTGGGAAGTAACGAACCTGTTCGTTATATCCTGTTCCTACAAAGGACTGAGCAAGCTTTACACCTGCATTGTTAAGTGTATCACCACTGGCCACGAAATCCTCTGATTCTCCTGGCATCTTCACGAACTTCGCAATTACGTTATGAAGAATTCCATCCTGTTTGATATGAACAGGAGCTACTGTATTAACTAAATCTCCAAATCCCTTAAGGTCATATTCAAGCTTACGTCCAAAGAAATGATACTTAGCTTCAGGATCAAGTCCTGCCTGATCAATTCTAAGGTACTGCTCTCCTGCCTTAATCTCACGCTGCATTACCATTGTGATAGCAGTGCTCTTGCTCTTATCTACAATACTCCACTCGTAGATATTTCCATCCTTTAAGCGATAGAAATCTCCAAACTGAAGTGTTCTTCTATACTGCTTATAAAGCTCAATCTGAGCCTTTACTGATGCAATATCCTCAGCCTTGGAATCGTTAAGATTAAGCTCGTAACCAAGTACACCAAAGCTTGCCACGGCAAAGCGACTCTCAATAGGTGTAACACGAAGAGTCTGATGGTTTGGACATGCAGAAACATGAGCTGTGTAGGTGCTCTGTGGATAGCCATAAGAATAGCCATTCTGAATAACGAGGCGGCTAACTGCGTCAGTATTATCACTTGCCCAAATCTGTGGGTAATAGCAAAGTGCACCAAGATCAAATCTATTTCCGCCAGATGCACAGCCTTCCATAAGGATTTCTGGGAAGCGCTCTGCAAGTGTTCTTAGTAATCTGTAGAAGCCGAGAACATATCTGTGGCTAACCTCCTGCTGCTTTTCAGCTGGAAGGTACTTTGAATAATAATCTGAGAAGTTGCGATTCATATCCCACTTAATATATGAAAGGCCTGGTGTAGAGAACACCTCACTCATTCTGTCAATCATGTAGTCAACAACTTCTGGATTACAAAGATCAAGTAAGCGCTGATTACGTCCCTCTGCATGCTCCATTCCTGGAATATCAATAGCCCATTCAGGGTGCTTACGATAGAGCTCGCTGTCTACATTAATCATCTCTGGTTCTACCCAAAGACCAAACATAAGACCAAGGTCATTAACCTTCTTTGATAAGCCCTCAAGCCCACCTGGAAGCTTTTTCTTGTTAACAATATCCCAATCTCCAAGAGCTCTCTTATCGTCATTTCTGTCGCCAAACCATCCGTCATCCATAACGAATAATTCTACGCCTGTATCCTTAGCAGTCTTTGCAAGCTTAAGAAGACTCTTTTCTGTGAAATCAAAATATGAAGCCTCCCAGCTATTGATAAGGATAGGTCTTTCCTTATCCTTCCACTCACCTCTTGTAATATGCTCTCTAACAAAATCATGCATATTATGGCTCATCTTGCGATAGCCTGTACCTGAATAAGTAAGTACTGCTTCTGGAGCCTGGAATTCCTCTCCTGCCTCAAGAGTCCATGTAAAGTTCTGTGGATTAATACCATAGGCAACTCTGGTCTTTCCCCATGGTGAAACCTCACTTGCAGAATAATGATTTCCTGAATATACAAGGTTGAAGCCCCAAACCTCTCCGTCAGTCTCTGTTGCCTCAGCCTCAGAAATCATAAAGAATGGATTGCAACGATTTGAGCTCGTACCTGTGAAAGATGAATTAACAAGCTTACCTGCAGTAAGAATCATGTCAGCCTTGTTCATCTCTCTTGTCCATGAACCGTGGAAAGAAGTAACCTTCATACCAGCAGTATCATAATCAAGAATCATTGAAAGCATACGTGTGAGCTTAACAGAATCCTCAGAGCTATTGATAAATCTGGCAGTACGAGTAATTACATCACACTCCTCAAAAACAGAATATGAAAGAACCAATGTAAATCCATGATTCTTATCCTTTAAGGTAACCTCAAGAGTCTTGGCATCGTTGTCCTCGTCATAAGAGCTAGGTAAATCCTTAAGCTCTGGCTTGCAGTTGAGCACCTGGTAGCTGTCATAAACAAAATCAAGAGAGCTGCTGCCGTCTGCACAGACAACCTCAACCATAGGCTCTCTAAAATCGCCCTTACCAAGAGCCGAAGTCTCAAGTCTTACATCCTCCAATGAAAGTTCAGGATGCTCAGCATTATATGTAACAGTGTTACCTGGAGCAAATGCACGCTTTTCTTTAAGCACAGATGGCTCATCCTCATGGATGAGCCTTCCGTAATACAAATGTTCCAGCTGACCTGTCTCCAATACACGAAAAGCATATGTAGTATTGTTAGTATTTAAAACAAATACCTTACCATCAGCTTTAATCATTTTTAATTCTCCTCATTACATAATAATTAATTGCGAGTCTTTAACTCCTCTGCAATTTCCTCTATCTTCTCATCAGTAAGTATATACTTCTTTTTAAACCAAATAATTGCAAAAACGAGACCAATAATTGGAATAATTGTCATAGTCATTCTAAGTCCCATCTTCTGAGAAGCTTCTACTCCCATTGAATAATCGATTTCTGTAGCTGTCTCAGCAGTATCATTAGAAAGAGCAAGCACCTGAAGTGCAATAGCTGCAATCAAAGCTGAAATACCAGAAGCAAGCTTTACAACAAAGGTCTGCATAGAGAAAATAACAGACTCATCTCTACGATTATTCTTTAACTCGCCATAGTCAACAGTGTTAGCAAGGAATACTGTTGTAATAACCGAAAGCATTCCGTTTGCAGAAAAGATAAAGAATGCTGGAATAAACAATAAATAAACATTGCTCATTGATGTTGATGCAAGAAGTAAAAGTGAAATATATCCTACAATAGCCATTCCCATGCTTATAAAGTAAATCTTGATAGAAGTAAAGAACTTTCTAAGGACTGGGTATAAAAGCATCATTGCAAGAATCTGAATACCACCACCAAAAGTAGAGAATAATGTATAATCTCCTCTCCAGCCAGTGCCACCAAAATCATACTTAAAGAAGTAGATTACAAGGTTTGATGTAATGTAGATTGAACAGTTTACAATTACGATTGCTACAACTACTGCCATAGCCTGATCGTTCTGGATGAGTGCCTTGAACATCTCACCAATAGATGCTGTCTTCATATCTACTGTAGATTTTTCCTTAACGAAAATGCAGCAGATTACTGTAAATAATACGAAAAGAACAGCGATTGCAATTGAGAAGTATGAAAAACCAACTCTTTCAACTTCTCTGTCTGTGATGCCTGCGCCACCAAACAAATGACCAAGAGCAGATACTGACATAACAGTGATGATTGTGATAATAGCAGAACCAACGCCAGCACAAGAACGAGCAAGTGTTGTAAGTCCCTCTCTCTCCTTACCACCTTCTGTGAAAGCAGGAATCATTGACCAGTAAGGAATATCCATCATTGTATAAGTAACACCCCAAAGGATGTATGTTACAGCTGCGTAAGCCACAAGGCCTTTTCCATTAATTGATGGTGGAGCTGAAAACATAAGAGCAAGAACAACTGCGTTAGTAAGTGTACCGATGAGAAGCCAAGGTCTAAACTTACCCCACTTTGTCTTAGTCTTTGCAACAATGGCGCCCATGATAGGATCATTAAACGCATCAAACACACGAGCAACCATGAGAATAACGCCCATTGCTGCAGCGCTAACGCCTAAAATATCCTGAAAATAGTAAAGTACATAAGATGCGGAAAGCATATATACCATATCCTTTCCTACTGCACCTAATCCGTAGGAAGCCTTTGCAGCTCCTGATAATTTCATTTTGTTATCCATTATTTATTTCCCCCTTTAAGTCCCATAGCAAGCTCTACAACTTTGTAAGCTCCGTCATAGAGACCAATTGTCTTATTAACCTTAATGCTTTCGCACATATCTGAAAGAAGTCTGTCATCCTTCATAAACATATCAATCATCTGGATTGTATGTGGAATATCTCTACACTCTAAAGTACCATCTCCCATTTCTGCAGAGTGAATAGCGCCCCACATCTCATGCTTTCCTACTCTCTTAATGAAAAGCTTTGGAATTGGATAGAATGCAAGCTCTGATGGCTTTGTAACAAGAACATCACAGCTTCTCATAAGAAGGTTTGTGCAGTAAACAGCCTCAAAAATATTCTCATGATAGAATCCGTGGATACCCGTAACATCTCCTGTGATAGCATCCTCAGCAAACTTTGTTGTAGCCTCGAACTCATTGAAATGCTCTGTTGCTACAGCCTTCATTTCAGGAATCTCTGCAAGGAGATCATCCCAAACGTTCTTGTAATCACCAACGTTTACATAAAGCATAGCCTTGTTTTTCTGAATTGCAGGAAGAAGGTATTTGATAATTGCTGCGAAAATCTCCTTCTGTGCACCAGCACCACCGATTGTAAGAAGAAAACGCATAGCCTTACCATCACGCTTTCTAGCCATTCTTGCATCACAATCAGCTTCGATATTGCTAACAAGCTCGTGATCAATATAATGACCTGTGTAAACCAAATCATCATTTGGCATTGGGTTACAAACTGCATTGTTTGGAGCCATTCCGTTACAAATGCGATAACCCATGTACGCGTTCTTGCACTGGATTGTATGAACACTGCCTTCAGCAAAATGAAGAGCCATTGGCCAGTTATCAGGAATTGCATTTACAACGTTTTTCATTCCTGCATGGATAGCAGCCTGTGCTGGCCATACATGTGTACCGATAACTGGAATCTCCTTTGGCACATTCTTGAAGACTGGTGCCATAAGCTCTGCATTCTTCTGGTCTGAAGAATTATAAGAAAGCTTTCTAAACCATTCGTAATTTGCTGGTTCCCAGATAAACTTATTAAAAAGCTTATTCTTTGACATACGTGATCCCTTAGAATACAAATCATTCTGATGGCTAATTACCTTTGTACAGGTTGTCTGTGGGTAGCCATTTAAATCCATCCAGTATGGTGTGTAGCCAAGTGCTTTTGCAGCTGAAGCCATAGCCATTGAAATACGATAATGACCAAAGCCCATTCTTATATTTCCTACAATGATACCCTTCTCTGTATCAAACTCTTCCTTTGACTGTCCTTCCTTAAGGAGAACGTCATAGACACCAAGGGAATCGCCGATGTGTGAATTCTTCTCAAGAACAATGTTGTAATCAACGTTTGAATCATCCCCAAATTTCTTGGCATACTTCGCTTTAGATTTACAAGCCTTGTTGTAATCTTTGTCAGCGATGACATTTCCAAAAATAACTTTACTCTTGTCTTGCATTACTTATTCCTCTTACCCCTTTAATTATTTAGTTAAACACTCCACCGAAAGACCAATGGTAACTGGCTCTAAGCCATCGCACTTAATAGTGAGCTTACCATCGCCGTCCTCTCCAATGGATTTTATATATACTCCCGTACAGCCTCCCATTGGGGCTACTGTGTCTGGTCCAACTATTTCAAATGGACCTTCAATTTCAAAGCTCAGTGGCTGAGCAAAATAGAACAATTGATTATCATTCTGGTCTACTATTTTTATACGAATATTTGCCACATCATAGGTATGAAGCTCTGTCAAAAGTGTATGGCTGGCTTTCGCTTCAATGTGAGCCTTTGTAACCGCTGCTTTAACAACTGTCTTAACAACCTGACCATCCTTTATAGCTTCAAATTTATACTCTCGAGATTCTCCACCCCAGTCACCAATAAACTTGTTGTAAATTGGAACTGCCTTTTTAGGGCTGACGCCATGGAATAATACAAGTCTGGCTGCATTTAATACCAAGGTAGGTGTTGGTCTGAATCCCTTTAAGGTAACCTCGTTAAGAATCTTCTTAATAAGCTTAGCCTGTCCCTTTGAAAATTCTCCATCCTGTTCGATGGCATCACCAACAAAATCATCTATCAAAATCGGACCATGCTTGATGTTTTCGAATTTGCTGTCCTCAGGGAAGTATTCCTTTATAAGAACATCGTTCTTATACATCTTCACTGAATCTGCATTGCTGATGATATAGGATTTTCCTCTATTACATGCTGGATGCTCACCAATATCAAAGCTTGTTGTAACATCAAGTACTGTCTCTGTCTCTGAAAAAGCTGCATATACTGACGCTGCAAGCTTAGGATTTCTGAACATATCCATAACACCGTGGTAGCAGATTCTGTCCCCTGAGCCGAAGTCCTTATGAGTGTTGTAATCAAACATACACCATCCAAAGGCTCCAGCAATATCAGGCTCTCCCGCCACCGCATCCACAACTGTGGCATGTCTTATAGCGTGCTCCTGTCTATGCTCTTCCCAGTCAAAAGGCTTTGTTGGGAACATGTGACCATTGTACTCACTAATCAGATAAGACTTTTCCTCATTTGAGGTTATGTCTTTCTTCTTAGCACAACCCTTATTTTTTCCTGAGAACGAGAAATCATTATATGTATAAACATCTTCAAGAAGATTACTCTTGGCAATGCATCTTACGCCGCCTGTAGGTCTTGTTGGATCAAGCTCGTGAGCAGCTGCATTTGTTCGCTCGTAAAACTCATCATTATCTGGTGACTCATTAATTCGTACACCCCAGAGAATTATTGAAGGATGATTTCGATACTGACGAACCATATCCTTTGTATTTTCTACTGCAATATCCTGCCATTCCTTGTCACCGATGTGCTGCCAGCCTGGAATCTCTGTAAACACTAAAAGTCCAAGTCTGTCACACTCATCAAGGAAGTAATGTGACTGTGGATAATGAGAAGTTCTTACTGCATTCAAAGCCAACTCTTCTTTTAAGATTTTGGCATCAAGTCTCTGCATTGATTCTGGCATAGCATACCCAACGTATGGATATGACTGATGTCTGTTTAATCCTCTAAGCTTTATCTTACGACCATTGAGGTAATAGCCGTTCTTTCTGAACTCTGAACTTCTAAAACCGATTGTCTCTTTGACTTCATCAACCACATTGTCATCAAGAACAAGCTGTGTCTTCAAAGTATATAAATATGGGCTTTCAATATCCCAAAGCTTTACTGTAGATGGAGCACTGGTAAGGCTGAGATAATAGCCACCGTTTCTCTCCTCAAGACCTCCTACTGGCTGAGAAAAAAGAAGCTCATCATCAAGATACTGTTTGATGAATACTCTTTCATCATTAGCAAGCTTATTTATATTCTTTCTGAAAAAGCACTCTGTTTTAATGATTCCCTGAACGTTCATCATCTTTATCTGCTTAGCTGAGCGCTTGCTAGTAGAAACACGTTCTAATAAAGCTGGCTGAACTATAAGATCTTCAAAGTGAACCTTTTCTTTTACTTCAAAATAAACATCTCTATAGATACCACCGTAGGTCATATAATCTATTACATAACCGAAAGGAGGCTGATTAAGTGTCTCTCTGGAATCAACCTTAACTGTGATGAGGTTTTCCTCTCCCAGCTTTAAAACCTTTGTGATATCAACAGAAAATGCTGTATAACCACAATCGTGATGCTTTAAATGTGTTCCATTAACGTACACATCACAGGCGTGTCCTACTCCTTCAAACACCAAGGAAACAAATTGATTTTCCCACTGAGCAGGTGCGAAAATGCTTTTCTGATATCCACTGACCATCTGGTAAATACTCTCATCAAAATATGACAATGGAGTGACCTTTACCGTATGTGGGATATTGACTAAAGTGCTATTTTCCATCGGCTCATTAATCATATCCTCAGAAAAGTTTTCGTTGAATCGCCATTTTCTATCTAAATAAATTCTTTGTGCCATTTACTTTTCCTTTATAAGAATTCCATCAATAAGTACATCTACAACTTCCTTTAAAGCAGTTGGGTAATCCATTTTGCTCTGCTTAAGGAAATCCCCCATTAACAATCTCTCAACACTGGAACCATAAATAAGCTTAAAAATTTCAAGATTTATTGGTCTGATTTTTCCTTCTTCCATACCCTTAGTAAGTAAGTCGAAAGTCTTCTCCCAGCCACTCTCAAGTCGATTATTCATCTTCTCGTGAGCCATAGGATATTTTTCAGCCATTTGCTGCATAGCAGCATAATCAAAACCATAACTATTCTCTGGTAATACAACAAGGATGCCACGAAGCTTTTCTACTGTAGAAAGCTTTGCGTTGTTATAAACCTTATCCTCTTCTTCCTTGATAATGTTAAATGCGTAATCTACCATTTCACACATCAATTCATTTTTATCATTGAAAACTGTGTAAATAGTTTTCTTACTCATCTTCATTTCTGAAGCGAGATCATCCATTGTGAACTTAGGACCCTTCTCCTTAAAAACGTTTAAGGCACCTTCTAAAATTCGTTGATTCATATAATTTTACTCCCAAAAACTATAATTTGTATATTGAGTTTCCTTAACTAAATAATACCACACTAATGGAAACTAACTCAATAGAAATAGGTTTGTCCATTTTTCACAATATATTAACAATGTTTTTGTTGACAAAGCACAACCATAGGTTTATCATGTCCCTGTTGATTAAGAAAAAGAGAGTTTATAGGAGGAAATAAGAATGTTCGAAGAAGTATCATTCCAGATGTACACAATTTATTCAGATTATGAAAAATATTGCAAAAATAAGAGAAACGAGGGCAAGGAGCCAGTATCTTTCTTCAAGTATGCATTTGGTCAGTACGAAGACTAATATCAAATATATGGCGGTCACCTTTTATGGTGGCCGCTTTTTTGTATCCTCTCCCAGTCACACTCTTCCTCTACTTTAACTATAGACTCTAGGAGGCCCACACTCCCCACCACCAACTAAAGCATTTGAGCAGAATTATAGATTTTCTTAATACTGCTGGTTGAGCTTTTATTGGTGTCTTTTCATTGGTTTTGCACTTCGAAGAGAATGCTGTGCTTTCCACAGACATGTTTTATCTATAAGTATTCTCCAAAGTTGTTTGTTGAGGTTGCTTTCATATTCCGTTTGCTAAGTAGAACTTAAAAAGAGATATTTGTTTGTAAGGGCACCGTGGCACATTCAACGTCCTGTTTCAAGTGACCACTGCTGCCGCCGTCCTAGCGGCAGCTGCCCTTACAATTCAAATATCTCTTTTAGTTCTACTAAGCTCACTCCAAATATCCAGCAACCTTCAACAAAAATTTTGGAGAATAATTCTTAAATTATATTTCATGTCTGTGTTAAGCACACATTCTTGGCAGAAGTGCAAAGAATTGAAAAGACACCAATTAATAAAAAAGCGAAACGCAGTATTTAGAAAATCATAATTCTGTGATTGCGTAGTTGGTGGTGGGGAGTGTGGCCCTCCTAGAGTCTATTGAATAATTAATTAGAGTGTGGCTGGGGAAAGAATTAAAAAAAGCGGCCTCCGGAGATTTTCCAGAGACCGCCATATATTTGATATTAGTTTAGTTCTTAGACTTGAAGTACTCGTCGATAGCTGCGGCTGCTGTCTTGCCTGCGCCCATGGCGAGGATTACAGTAGCGGCACCTGTTACGGCATCACCACCTGCGAATACGGCATCTTTTGTAGTTGCACCCTGCTCTGTAGCGATGAGGCAACCCTTCTTGTTTGTATCAAGACCAACTGTTGTGCTAGAGATAAGTGGGTTTGGAGATGTACCAAGTGACATGATAACTGTGTCACACTCGATTTCGTACTCTGAACCTGGAATCTCTACTGGACGACGACGACCTGAAGCATCTGGCTCGCCAAGCTCCATCTTGATAATCTTGCATCCACGAACGCTACCTTCCTCATTAACAAGGATTTCAACTGGATTCTGAAGAAGATCAAAGATAACGCCCTCTTCCTTAGCGTGATGTACTTCCTCTGCTCTTGCTGGAAGCTCTGCCTCAGAACGACGGTATACAACGTGAACCTCAGCGCCAAGACGAAGGGCTGTACGAGCAGCATCCATAGCTACGTTACCACCACCAACTACTACGACCTTCTTGCCGCGAGCGATTGGTGTATCATAACCTTCCTTGAAAGCCTTCATAAGGTTATTACGTGTAAGGTACTCATTTGCTGAGAATACTCCGTTAGCCTGCTCACCAGGGATATGCATAAACATTGGAAGTCCAGCACCTGAGCCAATGAATACAGCCTCAAAGCCTTCCTTTTCCATAAGCTCATCGATTGTGATTGAACGACCGATGATTACGTTCTTTTCGAACTTAACGCCGAGAGCCTTTACGTTCTCAACTTCAGCCTTAACTACCTTGTCCTTTGGAAGACGGAACTCTGGAATACCATAAACAAGTACTCCACCCATCTCGTGAAGAGCCTCAAATACAGTAACATCATAACCAAGCTTTGCAAGGTCGCCAGCTGCTGTAAGACCTGAAGGGCCTGAACCGATAACAGCTACCTTGTGTCCGTTTGGAGTAGACGTGTTCTTTGGCTTAATTCCATTTTCTCGAGCCCAGTCAGCAACGAAACGCTCAAGCTTACCGATAGCTACTGCCTCACCCTTGATACCACGGATACACTTGCCTTCGCACTGTGACTCCTGTGGGCATACACGACCGCAAACTGCTGGAAGAGCTGATGACTCAGAGATAATCTCGTATGCTCTCTCGAAGTTGCGCTCCTTAACCTGCTCGATAAAAGCAGGAATATTAATAGAAACTGGGCAGCCGCCTACACACATAGGCTTCTTACAGTTAAGGCAACGTCCTGCCTCTTCTACTGCCTCTTCCTCTGTATATCCAAGACAAACCTCTTCGAAGTTTGTAGCACGAACCTTAGGGTCCTGCTCTGAAATAGGTACTCTAACTAAAACGTCTCCCATTACTTGTCACCTCCACAATTTCCACATCCGCCGTGGTGTGTATCGCCTTCCTGCTGCTTAAGAAGTGCTCTACCTTCTTCTGTCTTGTACTGCTTTGCTCTGGCCATAGCCTGATCAAAGTCTACAAGGTGACCATCAAACTCTGGTCCATCTACGCAAGCAAACTTAACTTCATCACCAACTACAAGACGGCAAGCTCCACACATACCTGTTCCATCAACCATAATTGGGTTCATAGAAACTACTGTAGGAATGCCAAGCTCCTTTGTAAGGAGACATACAAATTTCATCATAATCATAGGACCGATTGCTACGCAGTGGTCATATTTCTTGCCAGAATCTACAAGTGCCTGAAGCTGCTGACAACCATTTCCATGGAAACCGTAGCTACCGTCATCTGTTGCAAGGTAAAGTTCATCAGCTACTTCACGCATCTCATCCTCATAGAAAAGGATATCCTTAGAACGTGCACCAATAATAACTGTAGTCTTTACACCATGCTCCTTAAGCCACTTAACCTGTGGATATACTGGAGCTGTACCAACACCACCTGCGATGAAGACGATGCTCTTCTTTTTTGTCTCTTCTAAATCTTCCTCAAGGCAAAGCTCTGAAGGCTGTCCAAGTGGGCCTACAAAATCAGCGAAAGCATCTCCCTCATTAAGAAGTGCCATACGCTCTGTAGAAGCTCCAACTGTCTGGAATACTATTGTAATAGTGCCCTCTGCTCTATCATAGTCGCAAATTGTAAGAGGAATACGCTCACCCTCCTCATCAATCTTTACGATAATAAACTGACCTGGTAAGCAACCGTCAGCAACTCGTGGTGCCTTAACCACCATAAGGAAAATCTTATCAGAAAGCTTTTCCTTCTTTACGATTGGATACATAAACAAGACTCCTTCCCTTTTTTACCAATTTCTAATAATTTATCTTATTTCTTTAGTTTTGTAAAGTGTTAAAGCAACAAAAAGCTTCCCCTTTCGGGGAAGTCTTTTAACTAAAGTATACAAGCTCATCTTCTGGCTTCTCAGCTGGCTCTACAGATACAGGATAGAGAACCGGACCCTTACCCTTGTATTCCTTTGCGAACTCAACCTTAATAGTAGCTGTAATATCAATCCAGCTTCTATGGCCAAGAGATGCTGCATTATCCCATTTACACTTCATACCAAGGAACTGAATATCCTCAACACAGCAAGTCATTGCGAAACGACCTGGAATAAACACATCTCTGCGAAGCTTCTTATCATTTGGATTATAAACAAGACCTCTAAAATGAACTGTCTTTCCATCGTACTTCTTAGGTGTTTCCATACAATCCATAAACCAAAGTGCATAATCAGCATCTGTAATATCGATTACATCAGCATCTAAATCAAATGGAAGCTCCTCAGGAGTATCATCAATAGAACCATCTGCACGCTCATAAACAATCTGAGCTGGTCGGTTCATAGATTTTATCTGACCTCTAAACTTAGACTTTGGTGTAGCCTCTGTACAACGATTGAAGATAACTACTTCTGCCTTAAAAAGCTGTTCCATCATCATAGTACGCATATTATTAAGGTAGTTTTCAAAAGTAGTAGCATCTACCGTAGCAAGACTCTGTGCTGGCACCCATCCTTCTGGAAGCGGCTCATCATAAATCTTATCTACACCCCAGGTACCATTGTACTCAAGGAAGATAACATCAGGGTCGTACTCCTTAGAGATACGTGTGAGATTCTCAAGATTGAACTCATCCTCAGAATCAATAGTAGCTACTTTTGCATTTATTGTCTTAAGCTTTTCAATGTCGTACTCAACATCTCCATCCTCACAAGAAAGGATGAGAATTTTATCTTCGCCGCCCTGAGCGAAGTCATTTTCAAACAATGTCTCCTGGATAAGAGTAGTTTTTCCACTATCCATGAATCCAGTAAAAACATAAACTGGTATATCTCTAGCCATTCTAACCTCTATCTAAAATGTATTACTCTAAGCCGAAAAGTTCTTCAATCTTGTGCTCATCAATATCTGCACCGATTACAACAAGACGTCCTGTGTAGTCAGGCTCACCACTTCTAAGCTCGTACTCTCCATCTACAAAATCGAAATAAATCCAGCCGCCCTCTACAGACTCAACCATACCCTTTGAGCGGATAACTGTACCATAATCTGTAGTGTTAGCAAATGCCTTCATAGCCTTCTCGATTGTAGCCTTCTCAAACTTATGAGGTGTCTCCTTGCCCCATGTATTAAATACTTCATCTGCATGATGGTGATGATGCTCATGATCATGGTCATGGCAACCACATGTGCAATTCTCGCCATGGTCGTGATGATGATGTTCATGCTCGTGGTCATGCTCATCATGATCGTGATGATGATGCTCGTGCTCATGGTCATGCTCATCATGGTCGTGATGATGATGCTCGTGCTCGTGGTCATGCTCTTCATGGTCATGATGGTGATGCTCGTGCTCATGTTCCTCGTGAGCTTCCTCAGCAAGATGCTTTAAATCAACTGCAAGATTGTCCTGTCCTTCCATAACTGAAAGAAGCTTCTCGCCAGTGATTTCCTCCCATGGAGTTGTAATAATAGCAGCCTTTGGATTAAGCTTCTGAATCTGCTTAACACAGAACTCAAGCTGATCCTCTGTAGCTGTCTGTGAACGTGAAAGAACGATTGTAGTAGCAAATTCAATCTGATTGTTGAAGAACTCACCAAAAGCCTTCATCTGCTTAGAGGCCTTAAGAGCATTAACAACTGTAACGAGACCGCAAAGCTTAACGTCAGCTGTCTCCTCAAGCTTAATAACTGATGTCATAACATCTGAAAGCTTACCAACACCAGATGGCTCAATAAGAATACGATCTGGGCTGAACTTTTCAAGTACCTCGTGAAGATTCTTATCGAAATCTCCAACAAGTGAACAGCAAATACAACCAGAATTCATTTCTGATATTGTGATACCAGCATCCTTTAAGAAACCGCCGTCGATACCAACCTCGCCGAACTCGTTTTCAATAAGGACAACCTTTTCTCCCTTATAAGCTTCTTCAAGCATTTTCTTAATGTAAGTAGTCTTTCCTGCTCCCAGGAAACCTGAAATTATATCAATCTTTGTCATGATAATACCTTCCTTTTTGACAAAATTTAATTCTCTACAACAAACATATATATTATCACATTATTGTTAAAACTTCTACTCCTTCACATTTTGCTATTGGTAAAAAATATCATTAAAAAACCAGCCTATTTTTCAATAAGCTGGTTAGATAAAGTTTCGATTATAAAAATCGGGATTATTAAATGTGAACTGTTTTTAGGGATTTAAACAACATTATTAATCCATTTCATCAAGAGCTACTCTCTCAATATGCATAGCCAGATATCCAATCTCTGCATCATGAATATCTCGGCCAAGACTTTTTGAAAGCTCTTTACAGATTTTTGTAGCTGCCTGAAATGAATTTGCGGCAGAGGCATTGATGTAGTCGTTCATATCAAGCTTTATTACCTCTCCCTTTAAAGTACGGGCAATCATATAACGAATATGATTGAGCAACCTGTTATAAGATAATGACTGAGTATCTATCTTCTTTCCAGTTTCTTTCTCTACCATGCTCACGCACTGTCTCACAGCGTCGGCCATTTGCATAGCCTGAGATACTGCCTGATCCATAATAGATGAATGCACATGAAGTGCAATATATCCAATCTCATCGTCTGTAAGATTGACATCAAGACGATTCGACAAAATCTCCCTTGCTGCTTCTGCCACTTTAAACTCTGAATGAAAAAGAACTCTGATATCATCTGTAAGGGGGTTTTTAAGCTGCTCATTGTTCTTACTTCTTTTAACTGCATACTCGATATGGTCTGCCAAAGGAAGCAAAACATCACGATCAATTGTTTTAAATGCTTTCTCGGCGCCATCTAAAATCTCGTTTGCAATCTCAAGATATACAGGATCGATACTGGTTGCTAACTCTTTTTTATCGCCTCTTTCGGTAGACTCCTTAAGAGAATAAATCTTATGCTCATCGGAAGTCTCGATAATCTCACTGATATGTTTTCCGAATCCTATTCCCTTACCGAGAATAAGATACTCCTGTGTTGTGTTTTCCAAGATACCTATCAGCGCATTGTGATTGAGGACCTTCTCGATTCTGTACATTTTTTCTCCTTAATGATTACTCGTAAAAATCTACTGCAAGTAAGTCATCACCTGCATTAACATCGCCATTTGCAATGCGGCGAAGCTTCTGATTGCTCTTAAGCTCTGTGCAAAGAACTGGTGTGGCAATTGAAGGAGCGTTCTTAGAGATATAATCTAAGTCTGCCTCCATAAGTACATCACCCTTCTTTACCTTCTGTCCATTTGTTACATGAACGTTAAAGCCTTCACCCTTAAGCTTAACTGTGTCAATACCAAAGTGAAGAAGCATTGCTACATCATCATCTGTCTTGAATCCGATAGCATGCTTTGTATCGAATACGAATACAACTGTTCCGTCAGCTGGTGCTACAACCTTGCCCTCCTTAGGAGTAACAACGGCACCATCACCCATCATCTTCTGAGCAAAAACATCATCTGGAGTCTCTGCTAAATCTGCAGCAACACCTGTAAGTGGGCTACCAAGAATAACTGTCTTTACAACCTTACCTGTTGGCTCAGCTGTCTCAACTGCCTTTGCTTCCTCAGCAACGGCATCATTTGCTCCATTATACTCAACATTAGGAGCTGTCTCAAGATAATCTTCAAGATTTGACTTAATAACTGTAACGTGTGGTCCGTAAATAACCTGAACACCATTACCCTTGTGAACTACACCTGAAGCACCTGTAGCCTTAAGCATAGCATCGTTTACGAGCTCTGACTTCTTTACTGTACAACGAAGTCTTGTTGCGCAGCAGTCAACATCAGAGATGTTAGCCTTACCACCAAGACCGTTACAGATCTTCTCAGAAGTGTTGTCATTCATAGACTCCTTCTTAGCATTGTAATCAGAACGTCTGTAAAGCTTAACCTCTTCATCTGCATCTCTACCAGGAGTCTTAAGATCGAACTTCTTGATAAGGAATGTGAAAAGGAAATAGTAAACTACAAAGTAACCTACACCTACTACTGGTACCCATACCCATGATGTCATAGAGTTTCCAGGAAGAATACCAAAGAGGATTAAGTCAATGATACCGCCTGAGAATGTCATACCAACACCAACGCCGAGCATATGCATGAACATGTAAGATGCACCAGCGAATACACAGTGGATACCGTAAAGAGCTGGAGCTACAAATAAGAATGTGAACTCGATTGGCTCTGTGATACCTGTAAGCATTGATGTAAGAGCTGCTGAAAGGAGAAGACCTCCTACTTCCTTCTTCTTCTCAGGAAGAGCGCATCTGTACATAGCAAGTGCTGCACCAGGAAGACCAAGGATCATGAATGGGAACTTACCAGACATGAATCTTGTAGCTGATACTGCAAAGTGATCAATTGTGTTCTGTGCACCAAGCTGTGCAAAGAAAATGTTCTGTGCACCTTCGATCATCTGACCATTAACCTCGAGTGTACCACCGAGAGCTGTCTGCCAGAATGGAAGGTAGAATACGTGGTGAAGACCGAATGGAATAAGAAGTCTTTCCATAAGACCATATACCCATGTTCCTGCATAACCAGAAGCAAGAACAACACCACCTACTGCGTAGATGCCCTGCTGTACAAATGGCCATACGAAGAACATTAAAATACCAACTGCTGTGTATACCAAACCTGAAATGATAGGTACGAATCTTGTACCACCGAAGAATGATAATACCTGTGGAAGCTGGATCTTGTAATACTTATTGTGAAGTGAAGCAACACCAAGACCTACGATCATACCACCAAATACACCCATCTGTAATGATGTGATACCGCAAACTGAAGTTGTTGCACCATCAAGCATTGCCTCTGTTCCACCATTGATTGTGATCATAGCGCCGATTGAAGCGTGCATGATAAAGAAAGCGATAGCTGCTGCTAAAGCTGCTACTTCCTTCTCCTTCTTTGCCATACCGATTGCAACACCGATAGCAAAGATGATTGGTAAGTTAGCAAATACAATGTTACCGGCCTCGTTCATAACTGTAAGGATAGCATATCCTACTGTACCTGGGCCTAAAACTGATGTGAGGTGGTATGTCTCAAGCATTGTTGAGTTTGTGAATGAACCACCGATTCCGAGAAGCAAACCTGCTACTGGAAGGATTGCGATTGGAAGCATGAATGAACGTCCAACTCGCTGCAATACTGCAAATAATTTGTCTTTCATTTTTTTAATCTCCTATACATGAAAAATTTTTGCGCACCTATATGGGAAAGTATTTGTCTTCTCCTATGCCGGGTGATGGGTAAATGGGCATAAAAAAAGACACGAACCCACATAAATACAAAATAGTTTATGTATAGTTCGTGCCTTGATTGGTTACAAGTTACACACTACGGATGTTAAATTATCACGTATGTGTCCTTGTGTCAATACTTTTTCGTTATTTTCGTAAACGTTTAAGTGATTTTCTTCTTATACATTCACATAATTGCCGCGTTGTCTATTAATTACCGGGAATGAGCCCTTAACAAAGCGCCATAATTCAATTAATCCTATACTTGATACAAGTACAAGAATGCCAGCTGGAATAATGTATGGTGCTGAAATTCTGAATCCACCAAATATATTCATAAATGACTCAGCATATATAATAATTACCCACTGAACAAGATAGATTACATCAACATTCTTTCCAAGGTATGCTGTTGCCCCATTCACTGCAATATTCTTTACTACCTGAGAAAGGAAATAACATAATGATACAGCCACAAGGATTACCATTGAAATAAATAAATGATGAAGTAAAGACTGATGATAGAAAACTCTGCCAGCCAACATGTACATTGTTCTAATATCATATCCACATGCTGTATAAATTAGAGTGAATGCGATTGTTCCAACTAAAGCCACTGGGCAAATAAGACGGTAAAATCTTGTTTTGTCCTCTGTACGCTGTAAATAGTATGCAAAAATCATTCCAAATACTGGATAAAATAACCATCTAAACATTGGAAAGGTTGTAACATCACAGGTATCGAAAAATAAGCCAAATAAATATTTAGTCCATGAATTTGTGAAATCAAGCTTTGAAAGCATTCCTCCTAATACAGAAAGGACAAGGGATACTGCCATCATAGCTGGAAGTGGAAGTCTCAATTTCTTCATGAGGGCAATTGTGAAAAATGCCATTCCTGCAAACTGGAGAATACTTACCAAAAACAAAGAATCTGCAAGTGTCCATGGAACTTCATATCCTAAGTATATAGCTATTGCAGTAGGAACAGTACCTTTTACAAAGCTTAATAAATATCCAGTTCCAAGTAACTTCAAACCTCTTTTTGTCATATCAGCAGGTGTATTGTTTCTGGAATACATAATTCCTACACCCATACAAAACATAAACATAGGCGCTCCCAATGGACCAGCTAAAAACTCCATAAGATTTCTAAAGATTCCAGTTGGTGCTATCTCTGCATCGATATTGCTAATCTCCTCATAACAATGTATGCAGACCATAAACAATACACTGAAAGCCTTAGCCCAATCTAATTCTTTTTGTCTTCCTCTGTTAATTATTATATCGTTCACCACTATTCTCCTCATTCTTCCATACAGTTATATAGTGTAATTTTTTTCAACAGCTGTGTATCATAGCACAGAAAATAACGCATGACAATCCAATTTCTATTGATTGGGTAATTTAACACTGTCTTCATAATTGCGTGGTAGAATACGTATACTGTCGTAGTGAAGAAATGGAGGTGTCTTATGGATATAACAGCTTCCGAGAAAAAGGTATTAAACGGTATTTCCTTTAATACCGAAGAAATTGAGAGTGGAAATCTTCGTGAAAGTGATGCTACTCTTCTTAATGAAATGAGAGCTGTAGAAAATTACCTGATAGAAAAATACCCAAGCTTCACTTTTGAAATAACCGGCTGTGAACCAAAATCAGGTACAACACGAACTTATTCGGAATGGTATTTCAAATCTAAGGAAATCAACAGAGAATCTGCTTTTATTGCAATGTCCGAAGAGAACGATAAATATTTCACTGTAAGAGATGCCTTCTTTGGACAGATAATACGTGAGCCTATAAAGAATTATCTAGAAGAGTTACTTACTAAAGCTAATCTGCCTGTTATTACCATAGAAGTATCATTTTGGGAATATCTTGGAGAAGAATACGGAGAAGAAATATCTGCCGAAAAAGTTTTGACTGGAGAAATAGACGCTGGAAATGATTTCAAAATTTTCCTTGATGGTTCAAAGCTTCCTGATGAAGACTATCAGGCTGTCATGGAAAAGATAAAGACCTGCTTACAGACAAATAAAATAAGTGGCGAGGTATATCTGGTAATTCTATCAAGCTGTGATGGCGACTTTGCCAGAGACCGAGTTTTTTCTGATAGTATATTGTTATAATCCAAAGAGGTATTTTTATGAACAGTTGTCTATCTATAGAAGAAATTGTTTTGATTAACTGCCTGCTTTACTGCGAGAATCTTGGAGGTCCAAGAGGAACTTTCCTTTCAATAAGTCAAGAATCCCGAACCATTGGCAATTTTGTAGATGGTGTACTTCACTATGCAACAAAAATTGAAAATGATAAGGAATATAGCACTGGTGTAACCGGAGCAGAATATAAACAGCTTATGTGGGCCATAAGACCTATGGAGCATCTGAAGAATATTATCATTATGCAGGTACACTATGAAAGTGAAGGTGCTGGAGGTGGACGTAGTGCTCTTCTCTTCGATCCTTCAGCAAACGAAGCAATAGTTGCCTTCAAAGGAACACAAAGCGATGCTGAATGGATAGATAATGTTTCCGGGTTATATCGTGTACCTACAGAATTTCAGGATAACGCCCTAAACTGGTTTAAATCTCTAGATTTGGAGAGCTATGATACCATCACAGTAACTGGTCATTCCAAGGGCGGAAATAAAGCAAAGTTTATCACTATAATGGATGACAGAGTAGACAACTGCTTTTCTTTTGACGGACAGGGATTCTCTGACGAATTCATTCGTAAATATTCACCATTAATATTAAAGAATCAGGATAAGATACTGAACATAAGCGCAGAAAGTGATTTTGTAAATATCCTTTTAAACGATGTGGGCAAAAAGCAGTTCTACTTAGGCACCAATTACGGTCGTCTTGGCTTTGCTGAAAATCATTGTCCGAATGCCATCGCTTTCTATGATGATATTGGAGAAATGACAATACATGAGGCACCTGGTCAGGATAAGAAGATGTCAGCTCTTGATAAAATGCTTAACAGCTTTATCAGATCTATCCGCATGTCTACAAAGGAAAAGGTTGCCAATATGCTTGGCAGCGTTATCGTTAATGCCTCCAGCGGCGATACCGACAAACTGGTATATTCCTTTTCTGACAGCACTAATTCAGATAGTGCAGCTAAATTAATTGCCTATACTTTACGCTATAAAGTTGAAAAACCTAAAATGATAGATTCTGTAAGGGAAATCCTACAGCAGAATGGATTCAGCACCAATATGCTTGGTGCTATAAACTTCGTGACAAACTATGACCTGTTAATGGAACTAATAGGAAAAAAGCCTGAGGCAGTCATATCTATTTTAAAGATGCGACATGCCTCAGACAATCTGATTCAATTTCTAAGAAAACATATGGAACTTTTTGATTTACTGGTATCAGTATCAAGAAAAATGCGCCGAATCAATCCATTGAAATATAGTGGTGATGATTTAAAGGCTGAAGATACCACCATAATCATCAATTCTCAATTTATGATTTCAAGGCGTACTCTGTCATTTTTAGTATTTGGAGCAATAGTTATCACTCTCACCTGCATATTTATCTTATGGCTACGGCTGTGGAGGTAAATAAAATTATATCAAGCCATAAAAAAGAACCAGACTTCCATCTGGTTCTTAATATTTTAGATTACAATTCAAAATTAAGCTAAAAGCTTTCCAAGGAACTCATCACCCTTTTCAGAACACATTCCACAGGTATGAGCTACAATTCTTTCAAGCTCTGCCTTTTCATCAGGACCGCCCTCAAAAACTGTTCCGTTGAAGGCATTACCACTTGCTGACTTAACAGTCTTATACTTTGTAGTAAACTGAGTGATTTTATCATATGTACCAAAGACCTGAATTGTTGAAAATAACTTTTGGATATTCTCGCTATCCTTAGCCTTAACATACTCACTCATCTTTCCATATAAAAGAGAACTCTCATACTGATAATCCTCTGAATACTTTTTAACAAAATCAATAAAATTCTGTCCTAAATCAACAACGAAAGCTTCTTCCTTAGTACCTCCAAGCTGCTGCTGTGTCATAC
This sequence comes from Pseudobutyrivibrio sp. 49, assembly GCF_900100545.1. GTDB lineage: Bacteria > Bacillota > Clostridia > Lachnospirales > Lachnospiraceae > Pseudobutyrivibrio. The sequence goes on along the minus strand of NZ_FNDP01000001.1, from coordinate 266,197 downwards.
CAATTTTTTTTCTCGTACGAACTGTAATCATAATTCTTCTTCCTCAATACCTATAAACATTACAAATACTAATACTATTCAAAAACCTTATCGATTCTATAACAGAAATACCCGCTTGTCAATCATAATTTTTATTATTGAAGATATGACTACAAGGCTATAAAATTGTGTCATGAACTATTTAAGCCTATCAGATTATCTAAAAGATAAATACGGAACAAAAGTCTATAAGTTATCTCTTACAAGTGGCTGTACCTGTCCAAATAGAGATGGAACTATAAGTACAGGAGGATGTATCTTCTGTTCAGAAGGCGGCTCAGGGGATTTTGCTGCAAAATTTATGCCACTAAATGAACAGATAACCTCTGCCAGAAAGCTGGTTGATTCTAAAATTCCAGCTAAGATTCCACTTTCAGAGAGAAAGTACATAGCATATTTTCAGTCCTTTACAAACACCTACGGTGACCAACAGCGACTTATGACACTTTTTAAAGAAGTACTCTCCTACCCAGAAATCGTCGGTCTTTCCATTGGCACAAGACCAGACTGTCTTTCTGATGAGATGATAGACTTTCTTGCTGCGTTAAATAAGACCAAGGAAGTATGGGTAGAGCTTGGCTTACAAACTATTCACGAAGAAACAGCTCGTTTTATTAACAGAGGCTATGAACTTTCAGTATTTGAGGATGCATATAAAAGACTTACAGATGCTGGTCTAAAAGTTGTGGTGCATGTAATACTTGGTCTTCCAGGCGAATCAGAAAGCGATATATTAGAAACCATCAAGTATTTAGCAAATCTAAATCCAACTCTTTTTGGAATAAAGCTTCAGCTCTTACATGTTTTAAAAGGAACTAAATTGGCTGATATGTATGAAAAAGAGCCTTTCCATATATATGAACTGGAGGAATACTGTGAGCTTGTAGGTAAATGTCTACAGCTCCTTCCAAAAGAAACTGTTATTCATCGTCTTACTGGAGATGGACCAAAAAAGCTTCTCATCGCCCCTCTATGGAGTGGCAACAAGAAGCTTGTAATGAACACTATGCGTAAATATATTTCTAATCTTTAATTTTGTACCATATCTATGATACCAGCCACGGCTTTGCTGTATTCCATCAGCTTCTGCTGTGAGCTGGAATCTTTTTCTTCAATGATTCTCTTATATTCTACAAATTCAAAATACAATCTGTGGCTTCCATCTGAAAGATCCACCTCTTTTGTTTCTGTATCCATGTCATTAAAAAGAACATCATATTCAGTCATACCATTAACATGAGGATAAATACATATTGTGGCATCCACACCTTGGATTGTACTTGGTCCTGGTGCATTGCAATCCTTTGTGGCAGCGCATATACATTTAAAGCTGCCGTAATCAGCTAACAATACTCCGCTGGTATCAACTCCCTTTTCCATATTAGGACTATAGGTAGCTGACTTTGGCATTCCAAATAACCCTACCATTGCAGAAATGTTATAAACATTTAAATCTCTAAGTGCTCCACCTGCATGGGCTGGATCAAACACTGCAGGAGTTGCAGTTCCTTCATGAAAGTTCTTGTATCGACGTGACATCTGACTGTAATTGAAATTACAAAGCTTTAAATCTCCTACAAGCTTAACATCTTCCTGAAGCTGCTTATATGCAGGCAGGTGATAAATGCTCATAGCCTCAAAGAGCATAACCCCATTTTTCTTAGCAAGCTCATCAAGCTCTTCCAGTTCTGCCAAATTAATAGAGATTGGCTTTTCGCATATTACATGCTTTCCAGCTTCAATTGCACGCTTTGAGTACTCTACATGCAAATCATTTAAAACCCCTATGTAAACCAACTCAATGTCTGATTTCAAAAGATCGTCATAATCTGTATAAACACCCTTTAACGAATACTTTTTAGCTAGTTCCTTAAGCTTGTCTTCGCTTTGCTTTCTTCCACAGATATAAATTTCTTCAAATCCAATCTCATCTATGAAGGACAGGACTTCCTGTACTATAACACCGTTGCCGGCTATACCCAATTTCATATTTTTATTCTCCTTGATTTATGCAAATAAAAAATCTTCAATTTCCTTTTTAATATAATCCAGCTTTTGCTGAGTGTTCTCATCCTCTACCTGAATAGTGAGAAGCTGAGCTAAATACCCCTGCTGAATAGTAAGCTTTCTACTATATGGATAAACCAGCTCAAAGGCCAATGAAAAATGCCCAACATAATAATCTAAATAAGAAATCTTAGTGCTTCGCAAGACTGCCGTGTGAGCTTTGACCTGCTCCAACACCTGATCACTTAAAGGCTGACTTTTTATACATTCAAAAGGAACTCCATATATTCCTTCTATTGGCTCCTCTACCTGAACACGGAAAATATCAATTTTATCCGCATCCCTGATAATATTCGCAAACATCTTTGTTCTATCATCCAACTTATCGGAAATACGATATTTATTATGTTCTCTTATTGCTGTTTCGATTAAATTGTCATACTCTCTTGTTTCAATATAATCTTTTATTAAACCTGGTTCCTTAAACAATAAATCCGCACCGAATTCTGCATGATCTACAGACTGTGCGTCACTGAAGGTCTGGTATCTTTTAATCTGTTCAAATCTGCCTATATCATGAAGCATACCGATAAGCCATGCCAGCTCAACATCCTCTTCTGACAGACCAAGACTTTCAGCAATAGCCTTTGAATTCTCAGCCACCTTATAGGTGTGAGCTATTTTCAATGCTATCTTTGGATCCTTTGGATTGTAATCACTTGTATAATTTGCAAATAACTGTTTAACCTGTTGTTCATTAATCATTAAGTAAGTCCTCCAGGGCCGACAGTAGCTTTTCATTTTCTCCATGTGATTTAACTGCTACTCTATAAAAGCCTTTTTCCAACCCATTATAATCTGAGCACTCCCTAATTAAAATACTATATTCCAATATTTTCTTATTTAAATCTAATTCTGAGCATTTAAATAGAATATAATTTGCGTCACTGGTATAAACTTTTGCTCCAAGCCTACTAAGCCCCTGAGTCAAATATCTTCTTTCCTGCTCTATAAGCTTAGCTGAATCTTCTATGTATTCCATATGTTTGAGACATTCAACACCTGCCATCTGGGCAAACATGGAAAGATTCCATTCTGGAAGATGATTCCTTAGCGAGGTAGCCATAGCTTCGCTTCCGCATAAACAATAACCAATTCTTACGCCAGGTATGGCAAAGGTTTTTGTATACGCCCTGAGAACAATCAATGATTTGTGTTCTGAAATGTCATAGGCAAGAGAGTTTTCTCTTTCTTCTCCTGTAAGAGCAAGAAAACACTCATCTACTACAAGTACTGTTCCAGCTTTCTCACAGGCTGAAACAATCTCCTCTAAAAGCGTCTTTGAAATCAATTTACCATTTGGATTATTTGGATTGGTAAGAAACATCAAATCTGCCTTTACCACCTGAATATGCTCCAAAATATCATGGTGAATTTCAAAGTCATTATCTTCCGACAAGGAATAGTATGAAATGTCGCAATCCTTGCAGGCACCTTTCACGCAGGTCTCGTACCCAGAAAAACATGGTGCCAGTAACAACACTTTTTTAGGGGCAATGCTATGACATATTGCCATTATTATTTCTGATGCTCCATTTCCATATACAATATGATTTTCTGGAATATTAAAAATTCCAGATGTCATTTCAACAAGTCGTTCATGATAAATATCAGGATATTTATTTGCATGAAAAACTGCCTCAGTCAGCACCCACTGAACTTCAGCGGGCATCCCCATTGGATTTATATTGACTGAGAAGTCGTGCTGTATGCTGTTTCTGTAGATGTCACCACCATGCATAATTGAAACCTTTTTTCCTTCTACATATTTATCCAAATCATTAGTATCAAAATACAAATTGCTTCACATAAAAAAGATGCACCAAACATTAATATATTTGCTCTTTTTATATCCTTAAGCTCAATAGAACGTATTGGATCTCCAATGTACTTTTTTTTCTACAAGCTTTCCAAAGTAACTTGCTGGTCCTGCAAGCTGTAATCCAAGGGCTCCTGCACAGGCACTTTCTGTCTGAGCAGAATTTGGACTGGCATGATTAAATCTGTCTCTAAAAAAGATTTTGCAGGCTTCTAAAAAGCTGTAATCCTTTCCTAAAAACAAACAACTTAAAATAATAAGCACTGCACTGATACGTGATGGTATAAAATTCACCACATCATCAAGCTTTGCAGCAGCTCTTCCAAAATCCATATACTTATCATTTTTATATCCAACCATGGAATCCATGGTATTGATTGCCTTATACGCAATTCCTAAAACTGGACCACCTATAGCAAGATAAATAAGTGGAGCAATCACTCCATCTGAAGTATTTTCCGCAACAGTCTCAACCGCAGCTTTAATTACTCCTTTTTCATCAAGACTTGCTGTATCTCTGCCAACTATCATTGACACTGCTTTTCTTCCTGCTTCAAGGCCTTCCTGATCAAGAGCCTTATAAACCTTCATGCTTTCCACATAAAGACTTTTTGCTGCAATACACTGATACGTAATTACGGATTCTATTATAAGACCTAAAACTGAATTCAATGTGTATGCCAGGTGTAGAATAACAAAACAAATTCCTGCTGAGACCGTAATTACGATAATTACCATAATAAGCCCCAGTTTTCTTTTGCGTTTATTTACTTTATCAGGCTCCAAAGTTCTTTCTGCTCTTTTCAGAAATAAATCTGTCAGATTACTGATTAAGCTTCCAATCCATCGTACTGGATGTGGGAACCCCATCGGGTCACCTAAGAAAAGATCTAGGATAGAGCCCACCAAAAATGCCGTCATGTGATAAATCAATTGTGTATCCCTCGCCGTTTTCTACATGATATGAATAGTAATCTCCCCCAAAGATATTACTAAGAATCCCCATTATAGTACCACCATGGGCAATTACAGAAATGTTGTAATAATCCTTACTGAGTTCTATAAGCTTGTCAAAGCCTGCCACAAACCGGTCTGTAGCCTCCTGCCTGCTTTCTCCCTCTGGAAATGGCAAATCTCCTCCGCTATCTATCCAACGCTGATAATCTGGGTCAGCGGATAATTCCTTATAATTTTTCCCCTCAAACCTTCCAAAATTCGTCTCCCTAAGCTCATCAATAACTACAGGCTTAAGAGCTGGATAAATAATCTCTGAAGTTCTGATGCAACGAATCAAAGGACTGGAAAAAACAATATCTGCTTCAGGATAATTTCTATCCTGAATTTCCTTTTCCCCCTCTAGCGTAAGAGGTTCATCAGTAACACCTATATAACAGTTGGTGAGATTTCCAGCTGTCTTTCCATGACGAATAAAGGTTATCGTTCTATCCATTTATTTTATCCTTTGTCCTATACCACATACCACTCGATAAACCTCAGTGGCATCCTTTGCCAGCTCTATCATAATGCGACCGCAGACCTCTCTCCAGGTTCTGTCAGCCTCATCCATTGGAACAATTCCATTTCCAATTTCATCAGAAATGATTACCCACTGGCCATCACTTATAACGTCTCTGATTTCAGAAAGAATTTCACTATTGTTCTTTCCTTCGGAAATACGTTTTTTTACAAATAAATGAAACTGATTAAAATACTTAGCATTTGGAAATTCAGTTCTAGCAAATTCTGTTTTTCCCTGATAGCTTCCACCAACAATTAAAATCATTTATTCTTCACCTCAATGTATGATTAACCTAAAATAGCTGGATTATTTACCATAGAACAAATTGCTAAGGCAATAGCCATAAACACCTCTGCTTTACATACAAACCAACCGGCTAAATCTCCTGTGATACCTCCAAATTTTGTGTAAGCAACGTAAATGTAATAAACAAGGACTACAGCAAGAGCTAAAAACGAATAGGTACAATACCACTGAAATATCCACCCTGCAGTAAGAGTGCATATAATAAATTCCACTGCAAGACAAGCTACTACTATATTATTGCTTGCGGTTCTTGCCGAGGTACTTAAGATTCCATCGTCCTTTGCTTTTTTTGAACGTACAACACATATACCACTGACAGCTCTGACTATAGCAAAGGAAAAGCACCAGGTAAGGAATGCTTTGTCATCCATAAGATAAACAGCGGTAAATAGAATTATTCCCAAGGTAATCAGATTAATTACTGAAAAAGCTCCTATATGAGAATCCTTTAAAATTTCCAATTTCTTTTTTCTATCGCCCCATGAAGCTAAAGCATCACAGGTGTCCATATATCCATCTACATGAAAGCCTCCTGTGATAAGAATTGGAATAACAATAGAAATAGTTGCAAAGGGAATCGCATTAATAGGTAAAACATAATATAGTTTATGCCAAAGATATAACACAGCACCAATGATCATCCCCACAAATGGAAAGAAAATAAGATGATATTTCATATCCTCACTATCCCAGTTAAACCTTGGCATAGGTATTCTCGAATACATGGAAAATGCCACTGCTATAGATTTAAGTATTTTCATCGTTCCACTCCTATTCCCACAATAACCTCCACGGCTTTATCGGCCATTTGGGCTATTTTAGCATTTACTTCCCCTAAGGCTCTAAGATATTCTTTTGTGGTCTCATCATATTGAAGACCATCTTCAAATACATCGTTCGATACTATTACAAGGCTCCCTGCCTTTGCTTCCAATTCATTAATATCCTTTAGAATTTTATCAACTATGTAGGAAGCTTTGTTAATCTTTCCATCTCTAAACATTTCATTAGCCACCAAATTAGACATACACTCCAGAAGAATAATACTATCCGCATCTGGCTCTATCGCATTTACGATATCATACGGCAACTCCACAGTGACAAAATCCTTTCCCTGACGCATAGACCTATGCCTTTTAATACGTTCTTCAGTCTCTTTGTCACCAGACTTCATTGTGGCTAAATAATATTTATTTTTATATTTGGAATTGCAAACATAATCCTCTGCATAAGAAGATTTTCCGCTACTACTTCCACCATAAATCAATGTAATCATTTATTAAATCTCTCGTACTGCTCCACTTCAGAATCCTGAAACTTAAGTGCATTATGGAATACTTCATCAGTAAGTCTAAGCATATGTGCCATCATAACAGCACCAGCGCCTTCGCCAACAGCCATCTTTCCATCAATAACAGGTTCGATATCAAGCTTTGAGGCAAGCTTTCTTGCAACTGGCTCTTTACTGATGTGTGAAGGGATAAGATAATCCTTTGTATTTTCCAGCAATCTGTCTGCCACCAGAGCAGACACCATGCTTAACATTCCATCTAAGATAATTGGTACTTTGTACAGTGCGCCTCCAATAACAATTCCTGTCATGGCAGCAAGCTCAAGACCACCAAAATTACTGCAAATTTCAACTGGATCTAATCCACTGTACTTTGAAAGGGCCATTGAAACTACTGCACGTTTTCTGCTGAAGCCTTCCTCATCAAGACCAGCCCCTCTTCCAGTAACTGCCTCTGCATTTAAATCCAAAAGGTATCCAGCCATAACAGAAGCCGACGTAGTATTTCCTATTCCCATTTCACCAACAAGAATTATATTTTTTCCTTCTTCCTGACTGTCCTTCACCAAATCCATTCCCACCTGCACAGCACGTGAAAACTCTTCCACAGACATAGCTGGCTGCTTAAGGAAATTACAGGTCCCATATTTCACTCTACGATTAAGTGTGTAAGGAACCTCTTCTGCGTAATTGATACCAACATCTACAGAAAGAATATCAATACCAAGGCTTTTTGCCATAACACCAGCTGTGGTAACTCCTTTACCGATGTTAGTTGCACAGATTCTTGTAACATCCTGACTAGTCTGACTGACTCCCTCTTCAACTATACCGTGGTCACCACAGCAGACTATAAGTCTCATATTTGATAAATCAGGTGCCTTAAAGCCCTGAATTGCAGCAATTTTAGAGTAAACTGTTTCTAAAGTTCCAAAGCTTCCTATAGGCTTTGCAACTCTGTCCCATTCATTTTGAAGTTCCTTTAAAGCTTCCTTATCAACAGGCTCTACTTTAAGCTTGTTTTCAAGAACATCATCAAATAAGTATCTAGCGTTCCCCATAATTTTTCATAACCTCCACAAAATTATTTATAAATTGCATATTCGATGGATAATATAGATGTGGAAAGCCTATATAGCTTCCATTGTTGCTGTGAATGCATTCCCAGCTTTTTCCCCCAACTGGCTTTGTAGCAACACAGCTATTACCATTATTATCCGTGTCGTAATAATGAAACTCATGGCCTTTTATCTGAAGCTCGCCCGTATCAATTGTCACATAACCGAAACGGACAAGCTTCCCCTTCCATTCTACGTGAGCGTTTATGGCTCCAACCATTTCATAAACCTCCCCCTCCTGATTTTTAATTGTTTCAGAAAGGTACATAAACCCACCACATTCTGCCAGCACGGGTATCCCCTTATCAATGGCATTTTTTATGTCTTTTTTCATGGAGTCATTTGTGGATAGTTCCTGAAGAAAATTTTCAGGATAACCACCACCAAGCAAAATACCACTAATGTTATCAGGTAATTTAGAATCCGCTATTGGTGAAAACTCTACAATATTGACTCCCGATTCCTTAAGCATTTCCAAATTTTCCCTGTAATAAAAACAAAATACCTTATCTCTTGCCACCGCAAGTGTAAGTTTCGTATTTACGTTTTTCCTGGTTTCCTTATCTTTAATTATATCTAAACTGCAAGCTGAGAAGGCAATATTCTTTAAGCTCTCCATATCAAGATTTTCTGAAATCAAATTAGCTAAGGTATTTATCTTATCTTGGAGTTCAGGAACCTCTTCTGGCATTACAAGCCCTAGGTGCCTGCTAGAAAGCTCCTGATTTTTCATATCAGGAATGGTTCCTAAGAATTTTATTCCAAGCTCATTTTCGATTAGAGCTCCCAAAGTATTTCCAAAGGCTACACTGGTTCGGTTTAAAATCACAGCCTTGATAAGGTTATGTTCATCATAATCCAAAAAGCCTCTAAGCTGCGCTATTACTGAACGACCTGTACCCTTAGCATCTACTACCAATACAACAGGTGCCTTAAGTACTCTGGCCAAATCATAGGTGGAGCCCTGTGTTTCTACGCCTCCGATTCCATCATAGAGTCCCATGACTCCCTCTATTACTGCCATATCACCAGAAAAAGATTTTCCAAACAATGATTTTGTGGTGTCGTCATCAGTAAAGAAAGTATCTAAATTTCCTGCCGGAATACCAAGAACAGTCCTATGGAACATGGGATCTATATAGTCTGGGCCACATTTGTAGCTACACAAACTAAGCCCTGAGTTTGTCAGTGCACGCAAAATACCACATGTAATTGTAGTTTTTCCGCTACCACTCTTAGGGGCAGCTATCACAATTCTTGGATACTTCATAGGTTAAACGCTACGATATATACGGGGTTTTGACCCTGCATTATACTGTAATCTCCTGCCTTCTTTGCCTTTGATACCGTTACCTGGATTACATCCGCATTCTCAATTTCAAATTTCTTTATCACACTGTTGATTTCTGCAATAGTCTCTATGGTCACAGAGTTAATTACAATTCGCATATGCGAATTCGTTTTCTTTAGTGTCATAAGGATATCTTCTAATCTACCTCCACTTCCACCGATGAAAACATGGGTAGGAGCAGGAAGATTTTCAAGAGCATCCGGTGCTGTTCCAGAAATAACAGACACATTTTCAAGCATATACTTTGATACGTTTTTACGAATAAGCTGACAAGCTACCTCCTTGAGCTCTATGGCATAAACCTTTATGCCGGCATCCATTCTGGCGATTTCCACGGCTACAGATCCGCTACCACTTCCAATATCATAAACTACAGCATCCTTATGTAACTGTAATTTACAAATAGAAAGCTGACGAATCTCCTCCTTGGACATAGGAACCTTATCTCTTATAAAATCATCATCAGAAAGCTTTGGAGCTATTACTTTAGGCTGCCAATTTGCATTTTCAATAATGATTGTGCTTAGTCCATCCTGATTGTAAGTACTGCATTTTTCTGCACTGTACCATCCTATTTTTTCATCAGAATAAAGATTGGTTCCAATGAAAACTCTAAACTTTATATTTTGTTCCTTTTCCAGCGCTACAAGAATATCTCCAATATCTCTTACGTCCTTGCTTCCAGAAGTAATAACAAAGGTTTCTTTGTTATGCCTTACAGCATCTATAAGCTCTGTTCTCCACCTCTCCTGAGGAATTCCATGGGAACTCATTATCTTTGCATTCTGCCAAGTAAGATTAGCCTTTGCAGCCACTGCATTAATAGACGAAATTCCAGGTAAGATTTTCACTTCTGCATAACCAGTCTGCTTTAAAGCCTCCGCCAGCTTAGTGGCGCCACTATAAAATCCAGTATCTCCTGAAAATAAAACAACAGCCTTCTTCTTGCCATACTGAATGTTCTCTGCAATTTCTTCCATACAAGGAAGAATGTCCTTTGCAAGATAATATGGATATTTCTTGGCATTGCTTTCAAGCCCTAGTAACATTCTTGGGGCGCCAAACAAAAAATCTGCTTCAGCAACTGCCTGCTGAACTTCGGCGGTAACTGTACCAAAACCCATTCCAAAACCTGCCAGCGAAACAATAATTTTTTTATCTGCTGTAATTGTATCAGCAGATATCTTTTCAAATGCTGGCTCTGGAGATTTTGTTATTCCAAACAATTTATAAATCTCTTCTACGACCTGAGAAAAGGACCTTGCATTGGCAGTCTCCTTTGGTCGTCTTATGACATAGCTTTTTATTCCACAAGCATTTGCAGCTTCTATTCTATTGGCCTCTCCACTAGATTTTCCGCTTTCCTTCAATACACAAATGCTGGCATTAAACTCCTTAAGACAGGCAACATTCATTCCCTTGGAAAATGGTCCCTGCATGGCAACAATCTGGTTGCCCTTAAGCCCCTGCTGTTTACATATATCAAGGCTTTCATCATTAGGAATTATTCTTGCAATGATTCTATCCCTGAGCCCCTCATCTTCACAAAAAACAGTAAGTTCTTTGCTGCCTGTTGTAAGAAAGATATTTCCCGTAGTACTTTTAAGAGCCTTAGCACATTCTTCTACGGAATCAAAGAAGGTACAGTTGCTGTAATCTATCTGCTCCTCATCCCTGGCAAGTCTGAAAAAAGGAACATTCTGATATTTAAATAGACTGTTCTCTATTTCCTTCTTTACAATTTCTGCAAAAGGATGGGTGGCATCAACAATTACGTCCGGTTTTTCCTGTTCGAATAAATTAACCATTCCTTCAGCATCAAGTCGACCTGAATGAATTTTTATATATGATGATTCTTTTACAGGTTCTTTACCATATTCGGTGGCAACACAGTAGACGCAAAAAATCTCAGCCTCCTCAAGTGTTTCAGCCAGCTTTCTTCCCTCTGTAGTTCCTCCGAAAATGATTACCTTTTTCATATTTTGTATCCTCTAGGTGTAACCAGTTTATTATTTATAATTTCACTCCTTGAGCTTCCAATAAAAACGGTGGTAAACATATTAACCTGTGTATTTCTTAACTCTAAAAGGGTGCATACCTTTGCTTTGCTACCTTCTCTACCAATATTTTCCACATAACCACAGGCACGGCTTTCATCTGCTCCAGCGGCCAGCATAATATCACAGGCCTTCTGTAAATAATCATGTCTCTTATGGCTGGAAGGATTGTAAATAGCAATAGCAAAATCTCCCTGTATTGCCGCTTTCAGTCTGCCTTCAATAACCTCCCATGGGGTAAGTAAATCACTAAGACTAATCACGCAAAAATCATGATTTATTGGAGAACCAAGCATTGCTGCTCCAGAAATAGCCGCCGTTACTCCAGGAATAACTGTTATGCTAGCCTCCGATATATCTGAATTTGCATTTTCGTATTCTGGAAGAAGCTCATACATAGGTGCAGCCATTCCATAAACACCTGCATCACCACTACAAATAAAAGCTACATTTTTCCCTTCAATGGCAAAATCATAGCAGGCTCTGCAACGCTCAATTTCTTTCCTCATTGGAGTAGTAAAAAAATCTTTCTCAGGAAAATGTTCCTTCACCAAATCGATATATACTGTATAGCCAACAATAACATCAGCCTGCTCCATAGCTGAGTAAGCCTCTTCCGTCATCATCGACTTATCTCCTGGTCCCATGCCAACTATATAAATATGTCCTGCCATTTTTTCTCCTACCAAACTAAATTCATTGAAGTTCTTTTTGCTGCCGCAAGTGTCATTCCATCTTTAGCAGTTTTATTCCTGATTAATTCCCCGTTCTCCCCAGCTAAGCTTAGAGCTGCACGTTCACATACGTTTCCAACTCCAACCTTATCCTTTACAAAGGAGGATTCCTCAAATTCACCTTCTACCAACTGTAATTCCTCGGCAGAAAAGGTAACGAATGGTACTCCAAAATATTCTGCCAGCTTAATCAAACCTATCTCCTCTGCTTTCACATCAATGGATGCTATTGCATAAAGATTCTTTTCAAGCTCATCATCCTCGTAAAACGTATTTACGAAAACTTTTAATTCTTCGAAAGGCTTTCCTTTCTTACATCCAATTCCAAGTATTAAACGTTTGGGAATAAGCCTGAGACCCTCGATAACAATTTCATCCTCGGATTCTTTGATATCAAGCGCCTCTCCCTTCAAAGCTTTTGCCGATACCTTTTTAATCAAGCTCTTATCCGTAATTAAAAGACCATTTTTCTTAGCAAAAACATCTACCGCAAATACGTTATTAATATCTGTAGCTGTAGTGATAACTGGATCTGCACCAAGAGCTTTGCCAATTATATTAGCCAGCTCATTGGCTCCACCAAAATGCCCTGATAAAATCGGAATAACATTTTGCCCCAGCTCATCAATCACAATTACCGGACTATCCTTTAGCTTGCTTGAAATAAACGGAGCAATAGTACGCACTGCTATTCCAGTAGAACCAATAAAAACTATAGGAAGATGCATTTCAAAACAGTCCTTGGTCCAATCTGACAATGAGCTCTCCTCTGGCTTTGCCTCTACAATAAAGAATTTATTAAGTTTGTCGGCTATCTTTTTCCCATTATCAGTAAAAAAAACTACTCTAATTAATAACATTTTTACTCCTAGGCTTCCCCTTGAGGGGAAGCTGTCACCGAAGGTGACTGATGATGTGTCCTATACATAGTTTCAAATGTTGGATCATAAAGCTTACTCAACGAATAGTTAGACTTTGCAATTACATTTCCCACAAGTATTACCGCCAGATTACTAATCCCTTTAGCCTTTGCAGTGTTTGCAAGAGTTCCTACGGTACAGATGTACTTTTCTTCATCTGGCAAGGTTGCTTTATAAACAATTGCAGCTGGGGTATTTTTATCATATCCCCCTTTAATCAGTCTCTCCTGAAGTTCCTCAAGCATGCCTGCACTTAGGTATATAGCCATCGAAGCTCCATGAGCAGCAAAGCTCTCAATACTTTCCTTCTCAGGAACTGCAGTCCTACCTTCCATCCTTGTTATAATCAAAGACTGACTCACATCTGGAAGAGTATATTCTAAATTCAAGGCAGCAGCCGCACCAAAACATGCGCTAACTCCTGGGCAGCTCTCATAAGCAATATTATTTTCGTCAAGAATATGCATCTGCTCCTGTACAGCACCATAAATACTTGGCTCGCCAGTATGAAGTCTCACAAGAGTTTTCTTTTCCTTGTCTGCCCTAAGCATTACTTCCATAACCTCATCTAAAGTCATGGTAGCGCTGTTGTAGATTTCACAACTGTCTTTTGCATATTCTAAAAGTTCTGGGTTAACCAAAGAGCCCGCATAAATAATTACATCAGCCAGCTGCAAAAGCTTCATTCCTCTTACCGTAATAAGATCTGCTGCGCCACATCCTGCGCCAACAAAATAAATCATAAGTCCTCCAGTTTATTTAAGTATGCTGTAGATATAATCCATATCTAGATTTCCTCTTACTATGGATGCTAATTTATCGTATTCAGCCTCTTTTAGTTGCTGATAGTCAACACCTGCGCCCTCTAAACTAAGTCCTTTGGCTTGAGCAATTGAATCAGCAAGTCGGTATGCCAAATCACCATTATCAAAAATACCGTGAACATAAGTCCCCAGGATATTTTTATTTTGAACGAGAATAATATTGCCCTCATCGTCTCTCTCGATTATTTCAGGTAAAGCTGATTCTTGTTCTATGGTAGTAACTCCATTATGAATCTCATAACCTACAAACTCTTCACCAGCAATGCATGAAAAAACGTCAGTCAAATCATCAAAACAATCCTCAGTCTGGCTACGATTTTTTTCTCCACTAAGGATAGTTTTTAGAGAAAGAAGCTCCATTCCTCTTATAGAACCACCCTCCTCTACCACCTCAGGGTCTTCCACAATATCTCCCATCATCTGAAAACCACCACAAATACCTACTACAGGCTTATCCATGGCAAAACGCTTAAGCGCTGCCTCCATTCCAGATTTTCTCATCCATCTCAAATCTGAGATTGTATTTTTACTGCCAGGTATAATTACCATATCAGCATCAGTAAGTTCTCTTGGATTTGAAATAAAATTAACCTTTACACCTGGAAGGTTTTCAAAGGGAGCAATATCGGTAAAATTTGAAATCCTAGGTAAACGTACCACTGCGATTTCTATCGTATTTACGATATCACCATAGTCATAGGTGTTTGATAATCTTTCACTTAGACTATCTTCATCATCTATCATAAGTCTTGCATAGGGAACAGTTCCGACAACAGGTACCTTACCTCGCTCCTCAAGCATTTCTATGCCTGAATCTAAAAGACTTTTATCCCCTCTAAATTTATTAATTATAAGACCTTTTACTCTTTCTCTTTCCTTAGGCTCTAAAAGCTCCAAGGTTCCAAGAAGCTGAGCAAAAACGCCGCCTCTATCTATATCACCCACTAAAAGCACGGGAGCATCGACAAGCTCTGCCATGCCCATATTTACAATATCATCACTCTTAAGATTAATTTCAGCAGGACTGCCTGCTCCTTCTATCACAATGATATCAGCCCATTCTTCAAGCTTATTAAAGGCTGCCATTATATCTGGCACCAATTTTTTCTTAAAGGCGAAATAATCTCTGGCAGACATATTTCCAATGGCTTCACCATTTACAATGACCTGACTGCCGATATCATTTGTTGGCTTTAGCAAAATAGGATTCATGTAAACTGATGGTGCCACACCTGCACACTCGGCCTGCATTGCCTGAGCACGTCCAAGCTCTAATCCATCTGCTGTTACAAAAGAATTTAGAGCCATATTCTGTGACTTAAAGGGAGCCACTTTATAGCCATCCTGCTTGAAAATGCGACACAGAGCGCCTACCAAAAGACTCTTTCCTACATTTGACATAGTGCCCTGAATCATTATTACTTTTGACATTCTAATAATATTCCTCTACTGTTTGCCGACTCCGCAAGAAGTCCAAATTCGTTTGAATACAAGATACAATCAATTTTAATTCTTCCCTGAGCTCTAAAATCCAAATAGAACAATATCTTCCCAAGGGCTATATCCATTGTTGGCTGGAGAAATCCTGCCT
Organism: Pseudobutyrivibrio sp. 49; assembly: GCF_900100545.1. Classification (GTDB taxonomy): domain Bacteria; phylum Bacillota; class Clostridia; order Lachnospirales; family Lachnospiraceae; genus Pseudobutyrivibrio. The sequence continues at coordinate 250,561 of NZ_FNDP01000001.1, read as the reverse complement.
CATCAATAATATGCAGAGCTTCTTCTGTGTTAAGGCACTCAAGCACTTTTCTGGCTAAATCCCCATCACCGCCTGCTCGTAAAGCACAAGCTGAAAGAATCTCCATTCTGGAATCTGCCTCGTGAGAATGGGTATTCATAATGCCACCAGCCACTTTTATAAGCTTTCCAATATGTCCTGTAATAAGCATAGCTTCAAAACCAAGCCTGCAGCACATATCTACCGTCTCACCAATAAAGTTTGAGCATTTTACACTTTTATCTAAATCGTAGTCGTAACAATCCTTCATGAACTTAAGTCCATAGTTTCCTGGAGTAACAATGGCGGTTTTAAAGCCTAATTCTTTCTTTTGCTTCAACTCTACTTCTATGGTATCTATGAGTGCTTTCGCGCTCATTGGCTCCACAATACCAGTGGTTCCAAGGACTGAAATCCCATTTACAATTCCAAGACGTGGATTAAAGGTTCTACTTGCCAACTCCACACCCTCTGGAATAGAAATGATTATCTGAAGCTTGCCGTTGAAATCCAAAAGCTTACAAACCTCTGCTACTTCCTTTTCAATCATCTCTCTTGGCACATGATTGATGGCCGCATTCCCAACAGGCTGATCCAGCCCTGGTAAGGTCACTCGTCCTACTCCTTCGCCACCATCAATCTGGATTCCAAGGCTTTGTCCTGCTGCGGCTTCAGCACTTGGTATTTCTATACTCACAGTCGCAGTTACGTGGCAGCCTGTAGTAACATCAGGATCATCTCCACCATCCTTTATTACTGCACAGCTAACCTTTTCTTCCTGTCGATTCACGTCCACGATATCAGCCTTAAACATGATTCCAGCAGGAGTCTCGATTTCTATATTAAGTTTTTCCTGCCCTGTTAGAAGCATATACGCCGCCGCCTTAGCAGCAGCTGCTGCGCAGCTTCCAGTGGTGAATCCTTTTTTCATAATCAATCCATGTTATAAAGTAACGCATTTACGATAGCAGCCGCGATATTACTGCCACCTTTTCTACCCTCATTTATAATGTATGGGACATTAGAGTTAAGAAATAGCTCTTTGGCTGCAACAACATTTACAAAACCAACTGGAACTCCGATGACAAATTCAGGTGTGAAAGTTCCCGCTTCCATCATTTCATAAAGTGAAATAAGGGCTGTAGGAGCATTTCCGATAGCAAAAATAACAGGCTTACCAAGCCTTGCTGCCCTCTCCATAGATACAGTGGCTCTAGTTACCTGACGTTCCTTTGCTTCTGCAGCCACATCCTCATCTGCCATGAAGCAATGAACCTGTCCTCCAAAGGATGCCAGCTTCTTTTTATTAATTCCAGAGAGTGCCATATTTGTATCAGTTACTATATCAGCACCACTTCTGATAAGCTCTTTTGCCTTTTCAATAGCACCAGCTGAATAACGCATAGTATCAGCGTAATCAAAATCAGCGCTGGTGTGGATAGTGCGCATGGTGATTGGCGCTTCATCAGCTGGTAAGGTGACACCTCTATCTGCCAGCTCCTGAGCGATTATTTCAAAGCTTCTTTTTTCAATTTCATTTGGAAGTACAAATTCTATCTTCATAACGTCTCAATAATACTATTTGAATAAGCCAACAATCCTGAAATAATTTTGTCGCCTGTTCCTTTTGGCATGCTATATATCTTCTCAATATTCGCACCAGTAAAAATCTCTTCAGGTATTCCGATTTTATAAATACTTCCATCACAGATTCCAATAACCTTATCTGCGATAGCAGGAACAAATTCAAGTTCGTGAATAGACATTAGAACAGCTATATTTCGTTCCACAGCAAGTTTCTTGATAACAGACAGAATGTCAATCTTATACTGAATATCAAGGAAGGAGGTTGGCTCATCGAGAATCATTATCTCTGGCTCCTGAGCTATTGCCCTTGCAAGCATAATCCTTTGTCTTTGTCCGTCGCTGATTTTCATAAAGTCCTTATCAGCCACATCTTCAGCGCCAACAAGCTTTATGGCCTCGTTAATTATTCTTTTGTCCTCAGCACTTAATATTCCAAGACGGCCAGTATAAGGATATCTGCCAGCTGAAACCACCTCAAAACAAGTCATTAGCTCCGGATGTATTCTTTCTGTCATTACCATTGAAAGCTTTTTGGCAAGCTCATTATCCATGAGTGATTCGTCAATATCACCACTTATAAAAATCTTTCCCGACATCTTTTTCAGTTGTCTTGTAATAGTTTTGAGAATTGTGGATTTTCCTGAACCGTTAGGTCCGATTAAAGCAATTATTTCCCCTGGGTAAACACGAAAACTGGCGTCCGAAATAACTGGCTTACCATATCCAACTGTTAAATCTATCGCATTAATTTTTTCCATTTCCTGTCTCCTTACGCTTAATTAAAAGATAGATTACAACAGGCGCAAGTCCAATTGCTGTAACCGCGCTAATACTTAACTCCACAGGTGCAAAGGCAGTGCGGGCTATACAGTCACACACTAATGTAATAATGGCTCCACCTAAGAAACATGCTGGAATCATCACAATAGGCTTTGAGGTTTTCATAACACTTCTCATGATATGAGGTACCGCAATTCCTACAAAAGAAATAGGCCCCGCAAAGGCTGTAACCGTGCCTGACAGCACACTTGAAAGAATAATAAGTGCTATTCTAAGTGCACTTATATTTACACCCATATTTCTTGCATAATTTTCTCCAAGCTGATAAGCCCCAATAGGCTTTGATAAAAAGAAGGTCAAAAACATGGTTGCAGAAATAAAGATTATTGATATATAAACATTTTCCCAACTGATACCTGAAAAACTTCCCAGTGACCAGTTATGTAGATTTACGATATTTGAATCATCCGCAAATGCGATAATAAATTCCGTAATTGCGGAACAGATATATCCTATCATTACACCGCAAACTACAAGCATCGACATATTTCTAACTCTTTTTGACAATAGCAAAACTATTCCCATAGAAATCAGGGAACCTGTAAAAGCATTTATAACCATTCCAGCAGAGCTCATTATTTTCCCCTGCCCTAAATAAACTACCATGGTAAGGGCTACAAAAAGCTTTGCACCGGAAGAAACACCAAGTACGTAAGGTCCTGCGATAGGATTACCAAAGAAAATCTGAAGTAAAAAGCCTGATACAGCCAAGGCTCCACCCAGAATAATAGCTGCTAAAATTCTAGGTAGTCTTATAGAAAAAATGATTTTATCAAGATAAGCATCTCCTGAATTAATGAGAGCTTTAAAGATTTGTGGCACAGTAATATCAGCGCTGCCCATTCCTATGCTCAGCACAAATATAATAAAAAGCAATATTATCATTCCCAAAAATTTAATCGTGTAATATCTTTTTTTGTTATTCAATGTCTAATCCTCTAGCTGATAAATAAATGTTAACGACTTATCTTCTTTATCTAAAATATTATGTATATCTTCTATTAATTCTGCCACATCACTGGTTCTTTGAAAATAGCTCTTTTCAATACAATATACTTTATTTTCTTTGACAGCCTTAAAATCTGCCAAAACCTCTGATTTTGTAACTAATTCACTGATGGAAGAAAGTTCTCCTTCAATGGTACTGTTATAAATCAGAACATCAGCATCAGCTGCCTGAAGATAAAAGTCCTCCATGGTAATTTTAGTAGTAGAAACAGCAGAAGTATCTGTGTCCTCTATATTTGCTGGTACATAAATCCCACCAGCCATACCTACCATAGTAGAAATATAGTCTCCTGGTCGTCTCACCACCACTTGACCATTTGATGAAATCGAAAAAACTGCAACTTTTAACCCAGAATTGGTTTTACTCTCCACTTTACCAACTCTTTCTACCTGATTATTAAAGATATCCTCTGCCTCATCTAATTTGTTATATAAAACTCCATAAAGCTTAATCCACTCCAATCGGCCTAGTGGATTTTTCTCGTAACTGGAAAGCTCTACCATAACTGGAACTCCAAGCTCCTCAAGCTTATCTTTAACAGATGGTTTATGATAAATCATGGTATTTTCTATAGCAAAATTACAATTTTCAGTAAGAATAAGCTCATAATCCGGCGCAGAATACTTTCCTGCATAGATAATATCACCACTCTTCATCTTTTCTTTTGCTTCTTTTATATACCAATCCTTACTATCTGTTCCAGATAATCTGATATTATCAAGGGCATCAATTGATGAAATTAAATCCATTACAGAGGTGGAAACCAGATAGGTTTTATCTACTGAATCAATAGGTGTGATATTCGATGATAACCCAGTCATTTTTGAAGCACCTTCGCCAAATAAAAAGTATTGGGTCATATCACCACTTCCAATTGTGATGAAAGAATAGTTCTTATTATTGTCATCCTGATAATTATCTACGGAAAATTGGTTAGCGTACTGCAAAGGCATAGATGAAGTATATTTTAGTTTTGAAGGTAAGGACACCTCATCAGTCTGCTTTTCATTCACTTTTTCCCCTATTGAAGCTTCTGATGATAGAATTGTTCCCGGAGAAAACACCATAAGTGTATATTCTATCTCATGAGGTGTACTCATGGCCGTGGTATCCCCTATCACATCGAAGCTTTCGTCAAAGGATGAAAATGGTATCGTAAATACGGAATTTTCATCTATATTAGCTTCGTTATCATAGCGAATACCATCCACTACCATATAGTCATAGTGTGAGCTGGACCAAACCAGCTTTACAGTATTTCCCTCCTCTGATACTGTTACCTCTGCAGGTGATTCTACTGTAGCTCTTCCACTTCCGCCTTCTAAAGCTACCTCACACTGATAAGTACCAGTCTGAGGGTTATTATCCTTTATTAAATTATCCTTATTAAAAAAGCTGCAGGCTGTAAGACTTAGAGCCAGCACTGCAGCTATTAAACCAAATTTTTTCAAACAAACACCTCAGACCCCGATCTATTCTTCTACAACTGGGTTTGTAACACTTACCTTATGGTCGTACCAAACACCCTTTTCGCCGATAAGAGCAAGATCAAACTCTGTATCTAAAGAAGCTACTGGAACATCAAAGCCGTGAACCATTTCTGTAGTTCCATCTTCATAAGTTACTTCATCATCTGTAGACTGAAGCCAATTAGCCTCATCGCTCTCAGCATCAGCTGCAAGACCTACATAGAGATTCTGAATCTTGTCTGAAACAAGCGAAATGTGAACTGTAGCCTGACCATCCTTAACAGTAAGAGTACCGTGACCATTCATAGCCTCATTTACATGGAACATGCTGCTGTCTGTGTTGAAATCTACCTGATATACTCCATCCTCAAGATTGATTCCGGCTGTCTCAGTAGCCTCTGTCTCTGTTTCCTCAGCTGGCTCTTCCACCTGCTCAGTTTCTGGAGCTGCTGTCTCCTCTACTGCAGTCTGTTCTTCAGTAACCTCTGCTACCTTATTTCCACAGCCTACAAGAGAGGCTGCCATTGTCAATACTAATGCTAATGCTAAAAATCTGCTTTTCATTTAATAAATCTCCTATAATACTGCCTTTGTATGCTCAACGTAAATCTTCTGAACCTCTTCGATTCCACCAAGTCCTGAAATCTGGCAATCAACTGACTCGAAACTTCCATCTGCTGTAAACATTGACTTCCAAGAGTCATCATCATCACCAGCCATATCGTTGTTTGCGTGATCACCAGCAACAACCATAAGTGGACGAAGAACTACCTTAGTGTAACCAGCTTCTTTAACAGCTGCGATAATATTCTCGCAAGATGTCTCCTCTGGCTCACCTTCTACGGTACCGATGAATACGTTCTTATAACCAAGGTCATTCATCTGTGTCTGCATCTGTGAATAAGTAACCTTTGCAGTGTGGCTTGTACCGTGTCCCATAAATACAAATGCAACACCTTCATCAGCTGCAGCATCAAGACTGTCAAAACCACCTACAGAAACAGCTTCAGCTACAACTGCCTTTGCAACTGTTTCCTTATCCTTATTAACCTCAGCTGCGTCTTTGCCAACCTGACCAAGAAGTGGCTCAGCTACCTTTACTGACTCAAACTTATCTGCATAAGCATCAACTGCTTCCATAAGCTCATCATACTCTGCGCCGTGCATAAGGTGTGTAGGCTGTACAACAAGGTTCTTAACACCATTATCTACTGCTCTGTCGAGAGCCTGCTTTACATTATCAATCTTTTCATTATCACGAGCTAAAATGTGATTGATGATAATCTGTGCTGTAAATGCACGTCTTACTGACCAATCTGGATTAGCCTCTGCGATAGCCTTTTCTACACCGCCGATATCATTTACACGGCTATCATTGAATGATGTACCAAAGCTTACTACAAGAATTTCGTTCTCACCGATTTCATCCTGATTTAAAGGATCATCCTTAGATGCATCACCTGTATCTCTACCAAAGTAATCTGGATCAGCATCCTCGCCCTCAACTAATTCCTTCTGAGCATCTGTAAGTGCATCCCAAGCTTCCTTAGCTGCCTTACACTGTGCTTCTGTGTCCTCTGTCCACTCCTGAACATAAATTGCATCAATAAGCTCTGCTACCTTCATAGCTGCCTCCTCGTCAGATTCACCCTCTGTTGCAGCTGTTGTCTCAGGAGTCTCTGATGTCTCTCCTTTATTTGCTGTCTGTCCACATGCTGTAAAAGCCATAGCAGCTACCATCAGCATCGCAATTGAAGATAATACTTTTCTTTTCATATATTGCTTCCTCCATTTCTATAATGTGCGGACGCAAATCTAAAAAGGGCCGCAAAATGCGACCCTCAATTCAATCAAAATCATGAATTAAGATTCGAAAGTCCGCAAATCATTAATTTAAGAATAGGCAGGTCTCCTGACTTCGATCATCATCTACATTCTCTTCCCAAGCAGCGCTCAGTGACATAAATGTAAACTCCCTGACACAGTGACGGCTTCGTTCTGGATTCTCACCAGATTCCCTTTTCACCCATACCAACTTCGTAAATACGAAATCTATAGGCACCTAAACTTTAAAAACTTATTAAATTCTAAAAAAAGTTACCATATTTAACACACTATGTCAAACCTAAGAACCGTCATTCTTTATTGTGATAACCGAAACTGCAAAAGCAATATTATCGTTAACAGGATTCTGACCAATCCTTTTAATATATACATCAATTATAAGTCCTGCTTCTTTTGCGTCTTCAACAAGAACCCAGTCTTTGCTATCGGTACTTTCCACAGCACATAAAAACTGATCTGATGGAAGGGCTTTTTGCTTAATCATTATGTGACCAAGATCAGATTGTTCTATATATCCCAATTTTACAAGGAAGCTTGCAAAAGATTTATTATATCGAACAACATATAATCCATCTTCTCTTAGTTCCAAAATACCTGTTGGTATCTGACCCAAGAACTCATTAGATCCCCAGTTATTATCCGCTTCTACGTCAGGTTCCATTACATTAGTACGAGTGATAGCGTCATAATAATCTACTTCAGATTCTTGCTCAATCACATTGCCTACATTGGTCTCCGTAATTGTGTACCACTCTTCCAGCGGTATAGGCTTTGCAAAATGAAAGCCCTGTAACTTTCCAGCTCCTATTTCTCTGAGGAATTTAACCTGATCTGCAGTTTCAACGCCTTCTACAACTGTATCGATTCCAAGCTTTCTAGCCATCTGAATAAGTTGCGTCATAATAACGTGATTTCTTTTATTTGTAGAAAACTCACGCATAAAACTCATATCAAACTTAATCAAATCAACATCGAATTTTTGAAGCATATTGAGGGATGAATATCCACTTCCAAAATCGTCCATCCATACCTTAAAGCCTGCTTCATGGAACCTTCTGATTTGCTCAATTACAAAACCAATTTCTAATTCAGAAACACTTTCCGTTATCTCTATAGTAATTTTATCAGGCGCAATTGACGACTTCTCTACCCTCTTTTTTATTTCTTCAACTATATCACACAGCTGAAAGTCAAATCTTGATAGGTTTATAGATACAGGAACAATAGGATATCCCTTCTTTTCAACCTCCTCTAAATCCCGTAAAACACAATCAAGAATATATAAATCTAACTTATGAATAAGCTTAATATCTTCTAATACATATATGAAATACTGAGGTGGGATTAATCCCCTAACCGGATCTATCCATCTTGCCAATGCTTCTTCATCACAAGCCTGTCCATTTACAGATCTGATTATCTGCTGGTAGTATGGTTTAATCCAGCCTTCCTCCATAGCTCTATCAAAATTATTAATTACATACTCGTAGTTCGTTGCTGACTCATGAATGTTGGCATCATAATAAGAATACTTTGAAACATAGGCCCCCTTTTCTCTATCACTTGCCATCTTTGCTCTATCAAAAGCAGTTGAAGCAGAAATCTCCTCAAAGGCATCAGAATATATACCAACATGTATCGGAACCGTTCTTCCCTCATTGGCATACTTCATATCCTCAAACATTTTTTTTAGAATATCCTCCAAGCCTTCGGATTTTGTATAAACTGCAAAATGATCAGACCCCATTCGTCCGCAATTTTCATTAGTAAAATAGTTTTTTAAAGTGTTAGCGGTGGCAATTATAAGATTATCGCCCTCTCTCAGACCATACTTTTCATTAAAATATTTCATACCTGTCAAATCAAAAAATACCATTGCAGGTGCATGGCCCTCTTTGCGATATCTTCTACCTCCAGCTTCTGCCAGCTGAAGGAAATAAGACATATTTGGTAAGCCTGTAAGAGTATCATAGAAATTGTCTCTTATCAGACTTTCCTTTGTCATAATATCATCGAAATTAGAAGCCAGTTTTTCTGTGAGCGGATTATCACTATTCAGCCCTTCTACCATGTATATAGTAGATGAAAGCATGGTTCCGTTAGGCGTAAAGAAATGTTCTCCATGAGAATGTAAAATAACATAATCATTTATTAACTTTGACATAGTTCTATAAACACAGTCAAAATTATCTCCACCAGCAGCGAATTTTAATGCAGCATCTGCAACTCTGGCTTTGTCATCTGGATGAGTGTCTTTATACATATCATCATCTAAATATGCAGTGACATCTTTTCGCTCCATTCCCATAAGCTTACACATGCCATCTGTAACTAAAAGCGTCACTACTCGCTTGTCTATATACTGATATATTGCCATGGCAATATTTAATTGCTCAAGAGCAGCTCTTTCAATTTCCCCGAACTGATACTTCTCCATTGTTCTAATACCCCCCCCGGTCGCACAAAATAAACAGGCAGACATTACCCATCTTTTGCTAGTATAAAAAAAAATAATGAATTAACTGTTAAAAATACAATCAATTCATTATTTTTTATAATAATTTGTTACTATTCAAAATTATTTTATATCAAACTGTTCTCGAAGTTCCTGAGCCTTTCTTTCTACCTCTTCAATAAATTCTCTGGAAGATATTAATCTAGCTCCTGCTCCTCGAATAATAACCTGTTCAAGACCATCTGAGGTAACTACTGAAATATCATACTTCTTGCCATGCTCATGTGTAAATCGTTCAATATAAGCATCTGCAGTCTGTGCCTCTGCTGTAAAAACCTGATGAATATTCAGATAATCCGAGGCAGTCACCTCATGCCCCTTAACTCGGTATGCATCAAATACTGCAATAACATTATAATCTGTCATAGCCTTATAATTGCTAAGAATATCAAGAAGCTTTCCTCTTGCTCCATCAAGATTCACGTCTAAAACAGCCTTTAACTCAGGCCATGCATATATCAGGTTATAGCCATCCACAAGAAGATATTTTTCTCTGGCTTTGACTTCCTTCGGCGCTGTATACACATAATCAGAATCTACACGTCTTGGTCTGCTACTTTCTCCGTAATGCCATCCCTTTTTAGGATTCTTTCCGTGATTGCTATGAGTAGCCATGTGAAGAATCTTATCTATCTCATCTGGATCAAGCCACTCCTCAACTGAATGATTCATTCTTTTTGTAACCACAACCTCTGAATCATCCGATGTTTTCTGACTTCGACATGGAACATGGCAATTTTCTTTGACTTCGTCCCAATTAACAATGACCGCACTACCGTGAGAACAAAAAACTGAAGAAGATGGATTATCTACATCAGAATCCGGGGTATATCCTATAAGCTCCTTCACTTCCTGACTGTTATGGCAAGGCAAATATCCGTGGAAGGTAAGTGACAGCTGTCCTTCCCCCTTGGTATAGGTAATTAGTTTGGATTGATAATTTCTTATCTCCGAAGCAGGCGCCGTGCCTGTAAGCTTAGACATACCATTGTAATCTTCTGGGACATCAAAAGAACCAGACATAGTTTCTATTTCAGTCATTGCCCTTCCAATAGCATCTGATGGTACTAGAAGTTCAAATTTATAATATGGCTCTAAAATAGTGGTACCAACCTCCATAAGTCCTTGTCTTATAGCTCTGTAGGTAGCTTCTCTAAAATCCCCACCTTCTGTATGCTTTATGTGTGAACGACCACCTATTACTGTGAATTTAATGTCAGTTAAAGGCGCTCCTATTTCAACTCCTAAATGTTCCTTCTCAAGAATGTGAGTTTCAATTAGTCTTTGCCAATTAAGAGCTAAATCATCTGTGGCAACATCAGTTTCAACTACTATTCCACTGCCTGCTGCTAATGGTTCCATCAAGATATGAGCTTCTGCGTAATGTCTCAAAGGCTCAAAATGACCAACACCTTCCACTGGCTCAGAAATAGTTTCTTTATAGAGGACACCAGCTTCTTCAAATTCAATGTCATAATTTAATTCTTTTTTTATTTTATTAATAAGAATTTCTGTCTGAACCTCACCCATAAGATTCATTTTTATCTCTTCTTTATGAGTATCCCAACTTACATTTAAAGATGGATCTTCCTCATTAAGTGCAAGTAGCTTTGGATATGCCAGCTTTGGCACTGTGCCATCTGTAAACACAAGCTTGTATTGAAGAACCGGTCTAAGCATAAGCTCCATCCTGTCGTCTTCAGTTCCAAGCCCCTGACCTGGAAAGGTAGCCTTAGGTCCAACAATAGCAACCACATCACCTGCTTCCGCTTTTTCCACTTGCTGGTATTTTAGACCTGAATATATTCGAAGCTCGTTTACTTTTTCTCCATTAGGAAGAACTTCTTTTACTTTAAGCGCTCCGCCAGTTATTTTAGTAAAGGTAAGTCGTGCATCTCTACCAAGGCTTTCTATTTTATAAATTCGAGCACCGAAATCCTGCTCTCTCTCCATGCCTTCTGAAAGAGAAGCCATAAAAGCCATCAGCTCAGTGACACCTTCATTTTTCATGGCAGAGCCAGAAAAAACCGGAAATACTTTTCGTGATAATACCATCCTGTTTATGGTCTTCTGACACAAATCCTCTGTCTCTAAGAATTCCTCCATGGCAGCTTCATCTTCCATAGACATTGATTCCTTATCCGAAAAAACAACACATCTGTCAGAAAGCTGTGTCTTCAAATCAGTAATAACTTCATCGAGATTTGCTGTATCCATATCCATCTTATTAACAAAGATGATTGTAGGAATATTATTCTTTTCGAGGAGTCTGAAGATAGTTTTTGTATGAGACTGAACGCCATCAGTTCCAGATATCAAAAGAATTGCATAATCAAGTGCCCATATTGCTCTTTCCACCTCAGTGGCAAAATCCACATGCCCTGGTGTATCTAATAGAGTAATAGACTGATTATTGTATTGAAAAACTGCAGGCTTTGAAAAGATAGTTATTCCTCTGGTCTTTTCCTGCGAATCAGTATCCAAAAAAGCGTCCCCGTGGTCTACTCGACCAATGGACGCTATCTGGCCTGCATTATACAGAATTGCTTCAGACAATGTAGTTTTACCCGCATCTACATGTGCCATTATTCCCCATACAGATTTCATTAATTATAACCTCTAAATCCCTTACCAATTATCTCACTTGAGTTGGTAATTGCTATAAATGCAGAAGGCTGATTTCTTCTAATAAAATTCTTCAGCTCTACTGCCTGCTGTCTTTTAAGAATAGTGAGGATTACTGTCTTTTCCTGGTGACCATAAGCCCCCACTGCCTTATAGACGGTAGCTCCCTTTCCAAGATCGTTCATAATAAAATTAACGATAGGTTCTGGATCACTACAGATAATAGTGAAATACTTTGCAAGGTTAATATTTTCTATTGTCTCATCAACCACAAGTGATTTAGCCAAAAGACCTACAAGAGAAAAAAGTCCTGTTTGCACATTAAATACCAGACAAGCACATGCTACGATAAATACATCTGACATAAACAATGCTGTACCAATATCAACCTTTGTATATTTCTTTAATATCATTGCAACTATGTCGGTACCACCTGAGGAAGCTCCGAGATTAAAGAAAATTGCTGATGAAAACGCTGGCAGCGCCACAGCAAATAACAACTCCAACACAGGCTCATCTGTAAGTGGCCCATCCATAGGACATACCATTTCAAGAATTCTTGGACCAAAAGAAACCAGCAAAGTAATATATGTTGTCTTCACTCCAAATTTCTTGCCAAAAACTAAAAAGCCAATAACAAGAAGGAACATGTTGATTATCAAATTGATATTACCAGGTGTTCTTGGCAAAAGCTCAGCCAGCACAATAGAAATACCACTGACACCACCAAAAGAAAAATGATTAGGGAATTTGAAAAAATAAATTCCTATAACCATAACTATTGAAGCTATAGTAAACATGATAAACTCATATATATCCTGTTTATGTTTATAAATTCTATGAAGCATATAATTCTCCTTTTATCCTACTAAGGATTTATCCAAGTATTCTTAGTCCCTTAGGATAATGATTTTTGATTTGACCCTTTACAGCCTTTCCCCAGCCTACCGAAAAACCATCCACTGTCATAAGTGTCCAACCATCCTTTACATCAGCCATTACAGACTGGCCTCTAAGATAATTCTGAATCTCCTGGCTTTCTGAAGATAAATTAAAGCTATTTTTAACTTCTTCATTGGTAAGTGCTAAAGCCAAGGCATGGCTTGGTTCAAATCTATTTTTCTTAAGTGTACCAAGGAAAAGTCCTCCTCGCAACACATGAAGTCCATTAAAGTCTGGGCAATTTTCTGGAAGTCTATAAAGTAAATCTCCCAATAATAACAAATTATCATCCCAGCTGTCATTTAACGTTTCTTTTACAAAAATCAAATAATCATTTAATATCTTGTTGTTTATCTTTTTGGTATTGAAAACGCTGCGGTTTAAAGAGCATTCCTCTCTTCTTCCTTCTTTATCAGCCTTTTCAAGGAGAGCTGCGTAATGCCCCTCTCCCTTCACCTCGTGTGGCCACAAGCGCCTTTCCTCAATAAGAGTCATATCTGGATGACGACTTATGAAAGCAGCTACAGCCTCCTCATCCTCCAATTTAGCAAAGGTGCAGGTGCTATAGCACATCCTTCCGCCAGGAATAAGCATCTCATATGCTCTATCCAATATTTCTGCCTGTCTGTCAGCACACATCTCCACTGACTCTAAAGACCACTCTGTACAGGCATCATGATTCTTTCTGAACATTCCCTCACCAGAACATGGTGCATCTACCATTATTTTATCAAAATACTCTGGAAATGTATCTGCAAGCTTATCAGGATATTCGGAAGTAACTATGCAATTTCTTATGCCAAGTCTTTCAACATTTTCAGATAGAATCTTGGCTCTGTTCTTCATTGGCTCGTTAGAAATCAGTATACCCTCGCCATTTAGATAACCTGCTATCTGAGTAGACTTTCCTCCTGGAGCTGCACACAAATCAAGGCATACGTCTCCTGGCTCAGGTGAAAGCATCTCCACTGGAAGCTGCGCAGAGGCATCCTGAATATAATATACTCCTGCAGCATGATATGGATGAAGACCTGGACGTGCCTCATCCTCATAATAATATCCGTTCTTACTCCACTCCACCTTTCCTGTGAGCATATCAGACATAGTGTCTACAGCTGAAACATCTGCCTTTACAGGATTGAATCTCAGTGCTGATATCTTATTTTCCTCGTAAGAACACAAAAACGCATGGAAGTCAGGACCTAAGTCCTGCTCCATGCGATTAACAAAATCAATTGGTAAAAAAGATGTGTCCATTTACATACGCTCCGGTGCATTGAAACCGAGAAGGTTAATAGCCTTTTCAAGAACGCCCTTTGTAAGCCATAAGAGCTTCAGGTAGCTGGCCTTAACTGTCTCGTCCTCCTCAGCCAAAATCTTTGTATCATGATAAAATCTGTTGAATGCATTAGCTAAATCGTAGATGTAAGCGCAAATCTTGTGTGGTGCCATCTCCTCATAAGCTGATGTAAGAGCTGCCATGAACTTTGTGAGCTCAAGCTGAAGAGCACGCTCTGACTCAGAATGTGCTGGAAGAATAGCTCCGTCAAATGAGCTAACTCCTGCCTTTGTGAGGATTGATTTACAACGTACGATTGTATAAAGAATATATGGGCCTGTGTTTCCTTCTGCTGAAGTGAAACGATCAATATCAAAGATATAATCCTTTGACGCCTGATTTGAAAGATCGCCATATTTAACAGCTGAAAGACCTACAATCTGAGCAGTCTTTTCTGCTTCTTCATCGTTCATAGTGCCGTTCTCTTTAATCTTCTCAAGCATCTTCTCTTCTACTTCCTGAAGAAGGTACTCAAGACGCATAACGCCACCCTGACGTGTTTTGAAAGGCTTTCCATCCTTACCATTCATAGTACCGAAGCCTACGAAGTAAAGGTTCTTATCTGCTGGTACAATACCAGTCTTCTTTGCACAACGGAATACCTGTGTAAAGTAAAGCTCCTGACGCTTATCAACAACATAGATAACTGAATCTGGATTGTAATCCTTCATGCGCCATACAAGTGTTGCAAGGTCAGTTGTATTGTAAAGAGATGCTCCGTCTGATTTAAGAATCATACATGGTGGGACCTCTTTTGTATCTGTTTCTTCCTTAACATCTACTACAAGAGCACCCTCTGAAATGTATGCGAAGCCATCATCCTTCATCTTCTGAACCATATCAGGAATGTAAGGCTGTGCATCGCTTTCGCCCTTCCAAAGGTCGAAGTCTACATCAAGCTTTTCGTAGTTGCACTTAAGGTCTGTAACTGAAACATTAAGAATATGTTTAAGGAGTGCCTGATAGCCCTTTCTTCCATGCTGAAGCTCATAAGTAGCTGTCATAGCTGCTTCCTTATAGGCAGGATCCTCTTTTGATTTTCCTGATGCACATGGATAAATCTCCTCTAGCTCTGTAATAGTAAATGGTGGCTCTACAGGATATTCTCCATCGTAATTCTCATCAAAATAAACAAGCTCTGGCTTGCGAAGTTTAAGCTCTGTGATGATAAGACCCATCTGAAGACCCCAGTCACCAAGATGAACATCACCAATCACTTCATCTCCCATAAAGCGAGCTGTACGCTTAATAGACTCACCAATGATTGCAGAACGAAGGTGTCCAACGTGAAGTGGCTTTGCAACATTTGGTCCGCCGTAATCTATCATAACCTTCTTTGGTGAAGAAACTTTGTCTACTCCAAAGCGCTCAGAATCCTCTGCCATGCTAGAAACAAAAGCTGCAATAAATTCATCTGAAAGGTTCATATTAATGAAACCTGGAGGGCAAGCCTCACACTTTGAAAACATGCTGTTTCCTGCAAGCTTTTCTGCTACCTCACCTGCAATGGCGATAGGAGCTTTTTTATATTCCTTTGCAGCTGCAAGTGCACCATTACACTGAAACTGGCAAAGATCTGGACGGTTTGAAAGAGAAACCATTCCATATTTCTCGTCGTATCCACAGGCTGTAAAACCTGCGACAACTTCTTCCTTAATCTGCTGAAGAATCGCTTTCATTCTTATCCTCCATATGTAATCTATTTATATGTTTACTTAAAAAAGTCAAATCCACGGTGCTAAATTATAACATAAAAAAGAGAATCCCACAATCGCGGGATTCTCAATAAATCAAGGATTATATACCAATATAATTCAAGATATAAATCACAAAAATAATTCCCAGACCGATTGTGTTAAGAACAAGTAATCTCTCCTTTATCTCCTGTCTGAGTTTCACCTGATTAAGTGTCTCCTGAATACCATTAAGCTTTGCTTCCAAAACATCGCACTTCTGCTCTATAGGCAAACTAATCTCCTCGATGTTTTCCCGAATGGTACTCTTTAACTGCTTCGCGATATTTCCATTCTCCTCAGGCTGTTCTAGATCCTTGGCATCAATAAGCTTTTCAAGCACAGAGATACTGTCCTTCAGCCGTGTAAACTCTTCTTTAATATCACGCTCTGCAAAATCAGATAAATCGATAATATTTTCTTCGCTAATCATGCTTATTCCCCTTTCCATCTAGAGTTATGCAATAATTTTACCACTTTATTCACAAAAAGAGTATAATATTTCTATGAACTTTTTAGAGGAAGGAGCATCTAAATATGTTAGAAATCGGAATGAAGGGCAATGCAGAAACAGTCGTCACTCTGGACAACACTGCTAAAGCTTTTACCAGTGGAGCTCTTGAGGTTTTTGCAACACCAGCAATGATTTCTCTTATGGAGGAAACCTGCTGGAAAATGATACAGCCAGAGTTGGAGGAAGGCCTTGGGTCTGTAGGTACTAAGGTTGATGTGAGTCACATGGCACCAAGTGCCATCGGAATGACTGTCATGTGTGAAGCAACTCTTATCAATATTGATGGTCGCAAGCTTACCTTCGAGGTAGTTTGTTCCGATGAGAACGGAATGATTGGAATGGGAACCCACGAACGCTTCATCATCAACAATGAAAAGTTTATGCAGAAAGCAAATGGACACAAATAAAAAAACGGCTGGGACTTAAATGTCCCAGCCGCATTTTTTACTTAGCCGAATAATCCGAAGAACTTCTTTACCTTAATTGAAACAGGTGCAGACTCCTCTGAATATACTCTGTCTTTGCCACTTCCCTGGTATGAAACCACCTTGTAGTAGTATGTCTTGTTATTTTCTACTGAAAGATTCCAATAACCGTTAACACCACTTACAGTAGCAAGCTTTGTGTACTTACCATTCTTTGATGTGCTGCGATATACAACATATCCATCAGCGTTAGCATCCTTATTCCACCTTACTAGAACGCCAAGAAGTGTCTGATCTATTCCACTGATTGAAGGCTTCTTAAGCTTCGGTCTTCCAACCTCTACTACATCCTCTAAAACTGTCTCTTCAACAACTGCTGCCTCTTCATTATTAATGCCATAAACCTTTGTTCCAATTGTTGTCTTCTGAGACTGAAGTCCCTTCTTAACTGTAAACTGTACAGTCATAAGAGTTCCCTTAACAGACTTTGGAGCATCACCAACGAAGGCATATGCAACTCCCTTTGAAGCTCCATCCTCAAATGCTTTGTTAACATCTGCATCAGCGAATTTGATTCCCTCTGAATCGCTCTTAAGCTCAAGAACAGCTGGATCATATTCAACAGCAACTCTACCATCTGTAACAGTTGTCTTATCTAAAGTTACCTTTACAGTAACTTTCTGGCTGTCGCCCTTACCTGTAGACTGCACTGATGTATGAACAGGTGCCTTCTCTGCAGCTAAAACTGGTGTAGCAGGTATTCCAGTAAGTAATGTAATTGCTGCCATACCGAGAACGACTGCTCTTCTTAAATTCTTATTCATCATTCTCTCCTCCTAACTGGTCCTCTACTACTTCAGAATCCTCTTCTGATTCCTCTGTCTCTTCTTCTGTAGCATCATCTGTAGTCTCTTCTGAAGCTTCTTCCTTTGTCTCATCATCATCTGACTCTGACTTCTTAGAATCTACCTTCTCTTCTGCCTTAACATCATCAGCCTTCTTCTCATCTTCAGAAGCCTTTGTGTCCTCAGCATCTTCATCCTTTGAATCAACAACCTTTACCTTTACTTCAGCTGTAAGGTGCTTACCTCTCTTATCTGTAGCTACAGTATAAACTGTAAGTGTTGTCTCTCCAGCCTTCTTAGCTGTGATTACACCTGACTGAGAAACAGAAGCAACGCGGCTGTCATCACTAATCCAAACAACACGATTGTAGCCCTCTGCTAACCACTTAGGACCAACAGTAGCTGTAACCTGTGCCTTCTCGCCTACCTGAAGCTCAACTTCATCCTTATCAACAGAAAGTTCTGTAACGTACTTTGTATCAGCATGACCAGTATTGTTGAAACGATATACTGACTTATTCATAGCGTAGTCAATAACGTCTACATAGAATACATCTTCTGGAGCATCGATAGAGATTGTAATATCCTCATCTGGTGTCTCCTGATTTACTGCATACTTACCGATAATTGTCTCCTTATCGCTACCAATTACAAGAACTGAAGCAGCATATCGATTATCGTATAATGTGATGTCATACTTACCATCTTCACCCTTAACAGCATCTACAACAGCTGGAGCTGTGTTATCAATTGTCATTGGTGTTGTAAGGTACATGCCTGGAGCTGTAAGTGTTGTTACATCCTCAACATCATCATAGTATGCAGGAATTGCCTGAAGTGTAATATCAACCTGTGTTCCATCTGGAAGTGGGTTGCCTTCAGCATCTGTACCAGCCCAGTTAAGTTCCTGAGCTGCAAGAGTTTCCATCCATCTACCCTTGCTTGCATAATAGAACTCAGCGAAATTCTCGCCCTTTGAAACCTTCTCAAAGTACTTCTCGCCAGTCTCTTTATCCTTAATTGTAAGAACAACTCTGCTAGCATTTCTGATTAATGTGTAGTACTGAGAACCAAGGTATGTGCCATTCTCTGAGCTGATTGCATTTCTATCAGCAATGTACTTAGCATCATCTGTGAAGTAGTTAGGAACGTAGTAGTTCTCATTATTCATTCCAAGTGGGAAGATTGAAAGGAAGTTTGTTCTCTTAACACCTGAGTATGTTACAGCATTAGCTGCATACTCCTTATCATGCCAGTACTGCATGAAATCAAAATCTTCGAACATTGGAGAATCAGCCCAGCTTCCATAGAATGCAAGGAATGGAACTGACATGTTAACTGTACCATTTACATAGATGTAACCATCTACATACATACCGTTTTCAAATCCTGCAAGATACTGTCTATCCTCCTCTGAAAGGTTGATGTTAACAGAAATCTTTGTGCTGTCCTTAACTTCAACAACTTCAAGGCCAAGATTTACATCTGCGTTACCCTTGATTGCCTTAGCAAAGGTGTATACATCCTTTGTGTTAACAACGCCATCCTTGTTGAAATCGAAGTACTCTTCGTTATTCTCAACGATAGCTACTGAATTTGTTCCGTTTACTACCTGAAGGAGAACCTTGCGGTCCTTTGCATTTACCTTACCATCATCGTTAAGGTCATATACAAGCTTTGTATCATCAGCTGTAAGTGTTACAGCTGGGTTAAGCTTATGTGATGTGCCAGAGAAGTATGTTGTACCCTGCTTATCATAAAGCTCCTCTGTTAATACTGTTGAATCAAGTACATAGTACTGTGGCTCAACCTCCATGTTGTAAATGTCAAAGTCGAATGAGTAAGAACCTGTCTTTGATGGATCATCACCAAGAACAGCCTTTACCTTACCATCGTTGCCTTCCTTATCTCCAACAAGGATATATGAAGGTGATGTAACTGCATCCTGAACATTTGCAAGACCTGCACCCTGTGCACGAGGTGAATACTCAAGACCGTTTTCTCTGTCATTTCCTTCATATAATGGTGATGCTGTACTCATAAGGAGTGACTGAGCAAGTGTACGTACAGAAACACCATTTAACTCTGCAAGATCATTCTCGCGAATGTACTGCTGAACAAGAGCACTCTGGCCAGCGATTGATGGAGCAGCCATTGAAGTACCACTCATAAGTCCGTAAGAACCATTATCTCTTGTTGAGAAGATATTTCCACCAGGAGCTGTAATCTCTGGCTTAAGATCAAGTGTACCAGGAACACCAACTGATGAGAAATCACTCATTGTGTAACCATCTGCAACATCTCTTACTGTCTCAGGAAGTGATGTTACCTTGATTGTTCCTTCGTAAACGCCCTCAGCGACCTGCTTACCTGTTGCAGCTACAGCCTGTCCATCAGCCTGTGTGATAGAACATACTGGAATAGTTGCATCAGAGCCCTGCATTGTCATGCTGATTGTACCTGGCTGGTTATTGTAAATTACACAAGCCTTAGCACCAGCTGCTGCTGCGTTCATGTGCTTCTGAGCAAATGTGATAGAACCACGAGATACAAGTACTACCTTATCCTTAACATCTACACCTTCATAATCAGAAGCTTCGCCGATACCATCAAAGTATACGAATGGATACTCAACACCACTCTGATCAGCTGTTGTATCAAGCTCATAGAAATGTGGTGCAAGTGAATCAGAACCATCTGAGAAGGATACATGCTTATCATCTGTAGTAGCAAAATAGAAAGATGTTAAACCTGAGTTAACAGCACTAGCTACTGTAAGAGCATTTAAGTATGAACCTGGTGAGCCAACTGTATCAAGGTTTACATCCTTGCTTAAGTTTGCTCCATACTGAGAGCTATCTGACCAGCGACCTGAGTTACCAGCTGAGATAGAAACTACAGTACTTGTTCCTTCAAGCTTCTTGAAAATATCATTGATATAACCTTCTACATCAGATGACTCACCAGCAGCTGAAGAACCAAGTGAAAGGTTTACAGCATCAGCCTTAAGGAGAATTGCATCCTCAATAGCTGCCATATAATCATCTGTGTATGCACCACCTTTTGTACCGAAAACCTTCATTACAATAAGCTGTGCATCTGGAGCGATACCTACAACGCCTGCTGCCTGCTTATCATAACCTGTTGCTGAAGTTGCACTTGGTACATAAGTGTTTGCAAGAGAAATACCAGCTACATGTGTACCATGGTCTCCCTCATCATCATTGTCATGTGTAATATCAAGGTTTGAATCTACATAGTTAAATGCAAATGCTACCTTCTCGTTGTTGTAAAGAGTATCTGCTGTGATATCAGCATCTCTCTTGAACGCATTAAGATTTGGTAATACGTTATCAATTTCTTCCTTATCAAGAAGATCATAATCAGCTACAGTCTTGCTTGCAGCTTCTGCTGTCTCCTTAAGGTGAGCATCGAATGCACCGCCATCAAAAGATGGATGATCAATATCAAGACCTGTATCGATTACAGCGATTCTTGTTCCTGCTCCTGTGTAACCAGCTGTCCATGTGTTGTAGCTGCCTACCATGTCACCTGAAGTGATTGTATTAGGCTCTGCCTCTACCTGTGGGTCATGCTGTGCTGCTACATATACAGCTGCAACTCCGTCAACCTTTTCAATCTCCTCAATGTCCTTAAATGCTACATCAGCTGAAATAGCATTTGTTAAGATAGAGAAATTGTAGTTAACCTCAAGAGCTTCTCCGTCAAGAGCTTCTCTCTCGATTTTCTTTACTTCATTCTCCTGCTGAGCTTCGATTTTATCAGCGGCCTTCATAGCAGCCTTGTTGTCTGCTAAATCTGCTGTGTCGAATCCCTTGTCGAGGACGCTGTCGCCCTCCATAACAATAATTACTCTGGTCTGCTCATCTGGATCCTGAGCCTCTACAGGTGTTTCAACTTCCTCACCTGAAAGAACACTCTTTGGATCTACAAGACCTTCTTCCTGAGGATCAACCTCCTCAAACAGTGGCGCTTCAGCATCTGTTGTCTCTTTAACCTCTACAGCCTCTTCCTCTGATGCGTCAGCATCTTCAGAATCATCTGCTTCTTCAGAAGCCTCTTCAACAGTATCGTTGCTTGCTTCTGATTCAACGGTTACTTCTGCTGACTCGTCAACTGGACTAGCAAGTGCTGTAAGTGCTGGCGACATTGTCATGGCGGCTGCCAGAATTACAGACAATACCTTTTTAGGTATCCAGTTCCTTCTCATATAATGAGTCCTCCCTTTATGTTATTTATAAAAAACGTACCTAACCATAATAGTCAGATACGTATTTTATCTATTTGCCTTATGCAAAATTATTCCAATCAATATAGCCACCCCCAAAATTACAGCAACAAAAATTGGGACCGGGCTAACTGTTTTTACATTCGTATCTAAATTATTCTCCTGAACTTCGGAAGATGATAGAGTTTCTTCTGCCTCTTCTATTTCTTCTGTCTTTTCTAATTCATTCTCTTCTTCTATGACTTCAGACAACTCCGCTGATGTTGTCTCAGTTTCTTCTATAGTAGTGTTATTGGTTGTGTTATTAGTATTGTTCGATTCAGTGGTCTTCTGTGCACCAGTGTCAATTTTGATAAAACTAACCTCATCAAGCTTTTCAATGCTCTTTGCCTCTGAACCAGAAACAACGGCAACTATAGCGTTACTTCCTTCATCTCTACGGCTAACCTGAAGACTTGTGTCATTACAAATCGTTTCTTCTATGATGCCAATCCCCTGATCGATAGATACCCCATCCGTAAATACGATATACACATGTACGATACTGTCAGTATCTGTATCATCAGTAATACCTAATTCCTCTTTATTAAGGGTCGTATCGCTATCTTGAGCCACTATTTTGTTACTAATTAATGAATCTGAATTAACCTCAGTAAAATCAACCTTTGCCATACTTTCCCTACTCAAAAAATAAAACTATGTTTAATTAACAACACTAATTTAAATTGATAACACTTTATAGTGCTAAAGTCAAGGTGTTTAAAATAAATTCATAATAGAAATTTTTTATATTTCGTATTAGGAATTATTTATAGGTTCTATTTTCCCCCAACTATCTCCCTGGCAACTTCAACACGAGTCATTCTACGGTCCATTGCCTGTCTTTCAATCAGCTTATGTGCCTCCTCCTCTGAGATGTTATTTTCCACCATAAGCAGTATTTTAGCTCTGGAAATAATCTTCATATCCTCAAGCTTTTTCTCAAGCTTTTCGCTCTCTTTATGAGCCATGGTTATACGTCGCTGTGCCACCTTCGCAAGCTTTAAGGCCTGCCAAAATAGCTGCTTGTTAATAGGCTTGCCTACAGTGATTACACCGTAGTCTTCCACCTGAGCGGAGATTTCCTCTAAACGCTCAGCCTTAACAAAGAGTATAACCTGACATATATTTTTCTCTGCGATATCTATGGAAAGCTCTTCGCCACTTGCCCCTCCTATCGGTCCATTAATGATACAAATATCAAAGTCATAGTCCAGTATGGCACGCTTGGCCATTGGTCCACTTGTAACAGCAACCATGTCTATGTATCCATTTTCCTTTAGGAAGGATTTATAAAAGGAAGTGCCCTTTTCGTTATCGCACACAATTAGTGCCCTATCCATTTATTAATGCTCCTTAAACTCTGCTCTTAATTGTCTCAATATAATGAGTTGCAATATCTTTGAAATTGGAATTATTAATAAATTCACTTTTTGAAGCACATTTAATAGCATCATCAATAGTAAGAGGAAGAGTTGCTAAATTAGCTGTTCTATCCTCAGTCAATAATCTTGAATTAATATCAAGAGGTGGTGGTAGCTGCTCTTTATTTCTAACACCTGCCAAACCTGCCTGAATCACAATAGCACTTGCAAGATATGGATTAATACATGAATCCGGTGAACGTAAAATGAAATGCTCACTATGTCCATTAATCTCAGGCACTCTTAAAAGTCTGGAATTATTCTGAGAAGACCAGGTAATATACTTTGGCGCCTCTGTAATTCCAAAACGGTTATACGAATCTTTTCTACAGTTAAGGAAGAGCGTGATATCTCTCATTCTGTTGAGAATTCCTGCAATAAAGCTCTCTGAAAAGGCCTTGTCTGTTATTTGGAGATTCTCCCCCTTCTTATAATTTGCCATTTTTATATGAAGACCATTTCCTGGCTTATCCTCAAGTGGCATTGGATCAAAGGATGCGTACACTCCATTTCTGGCTGCAATATTTTCAACTACATTTTTATAAGTAACAAAATTATCAGCTGTAGTAAGAACATCATCTGGCATGAAATCTATCTCATTCTGTCCTGGACCTCTCTCATGGTGAGAAGACTGTGGCTTGATACCAATTTCCTCCAGAGTAAGACAAATTTCTCTTCTGATATTTTCTCCCTTATCATTAGGAGCAACATCAAAATAACTACCATTATCAAAAGGAATATTTGTAGGATTGTCCTCCTCATCAGTCTTAAAAAGATAGAACTCAGACTTCAATCCCATTCTTGTATTAAAGCCTTCTGCCTCACACTCCTTTAAGGTCTCCTTAAGGAAATGGCGATAATCGTATGCAAATGGAGTGCCATCAGCAAGAACAATATCACAATATAAACGAACAACTCGTCCAGACTGTGGACGCCAAGGTAAAATATGAAGAGTGTCAGAATCTGGCTTTAAGAATAAATCCTGGTTCTCTATATTTTCATATCCATTAATAAGGAAGGAATCAAAATTAATTCCTTTTTCAAAAGCGGAACGAAGCTCTCCTGGCATAATAGAAATATTCTTCTGAATACCATATAAATCGCAAAATGCTAAACGAATAAACTTAACATCATTTTCTTCAACAAACTCAATTACATCTTCAACTGTAAACTGTGACATATTCCCTCCTAAATTTGATATAAAAAATGGCGCACTTTTTAAGCCTTCTATTGCTCAAAAAATACGCCTTTGTACTCATCTAGATTACAACAGGCGTATCCTTTTGTAAAGCATTTTATTATTCTAAATTTAAATTTATTCTACATCCTGTAAAGCTGCAAAATCCTCTTCACCAGTACGAATCTTAACAACCTGCTCTACGTCATAAACGAAGATTTTTCCATCACCTATATGACCAGTGTAAAGAACCTTCTTAGCAGTCTCAATAACATCCTTAACAGGTACCTTGCAAACTACTACGTCTACACGAATCTTAGGAAGAAGTGATGGCTCTAAAGCAACACCTCTGTAGTACTCAGGAGCACCCTTCTGAACACCACAACCCATTACGTGAGAAACAGTCATACCAGTAATACCAAGTTTAAGAAGTGCATTCTTAAGCTTCTCAAGGTTACGCTCCTTGCAAAGGATTTCTACCTTTGTCATACGTGGGCGACCTGCTGCTGTAATCTGTGAAGGTGCGTACTCAACCTCAATAGCCTCCTCAGGAGATGCAAGACCTGCTGCCTCAAGTGTCTCTGTAATAAGACTTGCTGTCTCCTCATCATATTCATCAGAATCAAAGTCATCATCAAGCATGTTAAAGCCTGAATATGCACTTGGAAGACCATGCTCTGTTCTATCAAGACCAACAATCTCCTCTTCTGCTGAAGCACGAAGACCAATAACTGCTTTAATTACTGAGAATGTAATTGTAATTGTTACTGCTGCCCATGCGCCTACTGTAAGAACACCAAGTAACTGTATACCAAGTAATTTGAAACCGCCCCCATAGAAAAGACCTGTGAGCTCACTTGCTGGAGCTGAAGTTGTTGCAAAAAGACCAACTGCAATTGTACCCCAAATACCATTCATCATATGAACGGCTACTGCTCCTACTGGATCATCAACACGAAGCTTATAATCGAGAAGCCATACGCCAAATACTACAAGGAAACCTGAAACAATACCAATTACCATAGCACCAAATGCATCTGTAACATCGCAAGGAGCTGTGATAGCTACAAGACCTGCAAGTGAAGCGTTAAGTGACATTGAAACATCTGGCTTGCCAAACTTAAGCCATGTAAATACCATTGTTGTTACTGTTGCAACTGCAGGAGCAATTGTTATTGTAACAAAGATTGATGCTAACTGCTCAAGGGATGTAGCTGCAGCACCGTTAAATCCATACCATCCAAGCCAAAGAATAAATACGCCAAGTGCGCCAAGTGCAATATTATGTCCCGGGAAAGCATTTACCTTTGTAATACGTCCCTTGCTGTCTCTTGAGAACTTACCAATACGAGGTCCAAGAATCTTTGCTCCGATAAGTGCACAGATACCACCAACCATGTGGATTGCTGCAGAACCAGCAAAGTCATGGAAGCCAAGCTGTGATAACCAGCCGCCGCCCCAAATCCAATGTGCTTCGATTGGGTAAATTACAAGTGAAATAACACCTGAATAAACACAATAGCTAACAAACTTTGTACGCTCAGCCATAGCGCCTGAAACAATTGTTGCTGTTGTAGCACAGAACACAAGGTTAAATACAAAATTGCTCCAGTCAAAGCTTGCATAATCAGTAAAAATTCCAAGAGTTGGTTTTCCTACAAGGCCAAAGAGTGTATCCTCTCCAAACATAAGACCAAAACCTAAGAAAATAAACATTACAGTACCAATACAGAAGTCCATAAGGTTCTTCATAATAATGTTACCTGTGTTCTTAGCTCTGGTGAAGCCTGCCTCTACCATCGCAAAACCTGCCTGCATCCAGAACACCAATGCGGCACCTATCAGGAACCACACACCAAATAAAATGCTAGTATACTCTTCCATAATACTTTCCTCCTAAATCATATATTTAAAATGGGGCACAGTCTGGTATCTCCAAACTGTGCCCCATTGCACCCTAATTATTTAACCGAATATAAGATTTCTCCATATGTTGGATATGGCCAGATATCGCTTGGTACTACTGTCTCAAGCTCATCAACAACCTCTCTCAAATCATTCATATCAGCAAAGATTACATCGTGATGGTACTTAGCAAGCTCATATGTATCAGTAAGCTTCTTTCCTTTCTCGATATCCTTCTCCAGCTTCTCAAGCTTCTTGTCCATAGCTGCTGAAAGCTTTGATGCCTTCTCAAGATGCTTCTTATCAACTGTAAAGTCCAGGTCAAGGCCTGTAGCAAGCTTAGAATTAAGTGTCTCTGCAAGTGTGTACTGATAATCTGAAGCTGCAGCCATAATATCTTTCTTAACCATTGAGTCAAAGGTAAGAGCCTCGATGTCGATTACCTTATAGTAGTTCTCAAGCTGAATATCGTAACGGCTTAAGATTTCCTGCTCTGTAAATACTCCATGCTTTGTAAATACATCAATTGACTTCTTGTCTACAAAAGCTGGAAGGGCATCTACTGTAGATTTAAGGTTCTTAAGACCTCTCTTTTCAGCTTCCTTTACCCATTCCTCTGAGTAACCATTTCCATTGAAGATGATTCTCTTATGAGCTGTAAGCTCTCTCTTGATAAGCTTATCAAGCGCCTTATCGAAGTCCTTAGCCTTCTCAAGCTCTGCTGCGAATTTATCAAGCTCCTCTGCAACGATTGTATTTAAGATTACATTTGGTCCAGAAATAGATGCTGATGAACCAAGTGATCTAAACTCAAACTTATTACCTGTAAAGGCAAATGGAGAAGTTCTGTTTCTGTCTGTTGTATCCTGTGAAATGCTTGGGATTACTGCAGCACCGATTGACATCTTTTTCTTCTTGATATCTGCATAATCCTTGCCATCTATAATAGATTCTACAATTGCCTCAAGCTCATCACCGATGAACATTGAGATGATTGCTGGTGGTGCCTCGTTTGCACCAAGTCTGTGATCATTTCCAGCAGAAGCAACAGATACACGGAGTAACTCCTGATACTCATCAACAGCTTTGATCACGGCTGTGAGGAATAATAAGAACTGGGCATTTTGGGAAGGAGTAGCACCTGGTTCTAACAGGTTCACTCCGGTATCTGTTGAAATAGACCAGTTGTTGTGTTTACCAGAACCATTTACACCAGCGAATGGCTTCTCATGGAGCAGGCAAGTCATGCCATGTCTACCTGCCACTACCTTCATCATCTCCATGGTGAGCTGGTTATGATCAGTTGCTATATTAGTGGTTGAGAAAACTGGTGCAAGTTCGTGCTGTGCTGGAGCAACCTCGTTATGCTTTGTCTTTGCGAGAACTCCCAGCTTCCACAACTCCTCGTCTAACTCTTTCATGAAAGCCGATACTCTAGGCTTGATTGTTCCAAAATAGTGATCCTCAAGCTCCTGTCCCTTTGGAGGCTTTGCTCCGAAAAGTGTACGGCCTGTGTATATTAAATCTGGACGCTTGTTATACATCTCAGAATCAATAAGGAAATATTCCTGCTCCGGACCAACTGTTGTAATTACTCTCTTTACTTCGTCGTGTCCGAAAAGCTTAAGTATTCTAACTGCTGACTTATCAAGTGCCTCCATAGAGCGAAGAAGTGGAGTCTTCTTATCAAGCGCCTCACCTGAGTATGAGCAAAATGCTGTAGGGATACAAAGTGTATCATCCTTGATGAATACATAGCTTGTAGGATCCCATGCTGTATATCCTCTAGCCTCAAACGTAGCTCTAAGTCCACCTGATGGGAATGAAGACGCATCAGGCTCGCCTTTAATAAGCTCCTTGCCTGAGAAAGTCATAATAACCTTTCCACCTTCCTCTGGCTGAATAAATGAATCATGCTTCTCAGCTGTTACACCTGTCATTGGCTGGAACCAATGTGTGAAGTGTGTAGCACCAAGCTCAATAGCCCATTCCTTCATAGCATGCGCAATTACATTTGCAAGCTCTCTATCAAGTGGACGTCCCTCCTCTACAGTATTTCTAAGGGCTTTGTAAGCATCCTTAGGGAGACGCTCTTTCATGGTCTCATCATTGAAAACTTTACTTCCAAAAATCTCTGTTACCTTGCTCATATCATTATTCCTCCTTTTAAATTCCACTAGCTCCATAATTTGATAATACTCGGGCGGATGGATCGTTTACGTTGCATCCTTCCCAATTTTTATTTGGCATCCAGAAGTCTACAATCATTTCTGCCTGACCTGGATAGTACTTTTCAAATAAATCTCTATAAAGGAGAGATTCCTTTGTGAATGGTGCTCTGTATTCGTATTTACGTTTTGCATTCTCGAGGTCTTTATCTGAATAAATACTGTTTGCATACTCCTTTAAGTAATAAACCATTGAATGTCCAACTGCATCGGAAAATGCCGCTTTCTCTCTAAAGAGAATGTCGTAAGGCAGGTAATCGTCTCCCTCGAAGGCATGCCTTAATAAATATTTTCCTTTGTTGTACTTATTCATCTTTATTTCAGGATTAATGCTCATCACATAATCCACAAAGGCTAAATCTCCAAATGGAACTCTTGCTTCCATTGAGTGAACTGAGATACATCTGTCAGCTCTAAGCACATCGTACATATAAAGCTCTCTCAGTCTCTTCTCTGCTTCAAGCTGAAACTCTTCAGCATTAGGAGCAAAGTCTGTATATTTATATCCGAAAATCTCGTCTGAAATCTCACCGGTAAGAAGTACTCGAACCTCTGGGAACTCTTTTTTGATTCCTTTACAAATAAGATACATTCCCATGCTGGCTCTTATTGTTGTAATGTCGTAAGTTCCAAGAGCTGCAACAACTTCTTCAAGAGATTCAAGAACAATATCCTTATTGATGATTATCTCGTGATGCTCTGATCCGATGTAATCAGCAACCTCTTTTGCATACTTTAAATCGATTGCATCTTCATTCATTCCAATTGCAAAGGTTTTGATTGGTTTATCCATCATCTTTTGTGCTACTGCACAAACAAGTGATGAATCAAGTCCTCCGGAAAGAAGGAAACCAACTGGTGCATCTGCATCAAGTCTCTTTTCAATTCCTGCCACCAGAAGCTCTTTAATCTTTGCTGAAGCCTGTTCAACACCATCCTTACTGTAAGGCTTGCGCTTTGCCAAATCTCTGTAGCATACAAACTTTCCAGCTTTGTAATAATGTCCAGGTGGAAATGGTTTAACCTCTTCTGTAAGACCTATTAAGTTCTTTGCCTCAGAAGCAAACATTATCGAACCTGCTTTGTCATATCCGTAGAACAAAGGTCTGATTCCGATTGGATCTCTTGCTGCTACCAAATCGTCTTCAGCTTTATCGTAGATAACCATTGCAAATTCTGCATCCAGCTTTTCAAACATTGCTGTACCGTATTTGCGATACATCGGTAAGATGATTTCGCAATCACTGTCGCTTAAGAATTTGTAACCGTCTGCTTTTAACTCTTCTCTTACTGGCTTGAACCCGTATAGCTCACCGTTGCAGATTACATAATTACCATCCAGTTCGAAGGGCTGCATTCCTGCTTCTGTAAGGCCCATGATTGATAATCTTTGGAATCCCAGGACCGAATCGTTTATGCGTATCACCTTTTGCATATCTGGTCCTCTAGACACTGTTTTAGAGAATGCCGCTTCGAAATCTTTCATTTCAACGTGGCATTTGCTTAAAGCCATAATTGAACACATACTTCTTTTTCCTTCCCAGATTTCCTGGTTACGGTAACAAGCCTTAGTGTTTCTTCATTCAGCTAACATGCTTCATTCAGAAACCTAAGAGCTTGTTACCTACCAGTTTTTTTAGAAACAAAAAAGCGCCGTAAACGTAGCTCATCTCTACGTTTACGACGCCTTTGTCGTTCCATTGATTTTTATTGATTTGAATAATAAAACTTTGTTAATTCGTTGTCAACAACTTTTTTTATAAATTTGAATAACCCATTAAATATTCATCTACTTCACGGGCACAATCGCGTCCCTGACGAATTGCTTTTACTACGAGAGACTGGCCTGTGTGCATGTCTCCAGCGGTGAATACTTTCTTCACATTTGTGGCAAATGAATTCGCATTTACGGATGCAACGTTAGTGCGTCCATCCACTTCCACCTTAAATGCCTTTGTAACATAATCCTGTGAACCAAGGAAACCTGCTGCGATAAGACAAAGCTGACATGGAACCTCTTTTTCTGTACCATCTACTGGCACCATCATCTTTCGTCCTGTCTTCTTATCCACCTGTGACTCTAAAGAAACTAAAACTACAGACTTAAGGTTACCATTCTTGTCAGTCTTAAATTCCTTTACAGTTGTTGTGTAGACACGTGGATCATGTCCAAACTTAGCAATAGCCTCCTGCTGACCATAATCTGTCTTGCACACAAGTGGCCACTGTGGCCATGGATTAGACTCAGCACGAACATCTGGAGCCTTTGGCATCATCTCAAGCTGTGTTACAGACTTGCAGCCGTGACGAATTGCTGTACCTACACAGTCATTACCTGTATCGCCACCACCAATGATGATTACATCCTTGCCCTTGGCAGAAATATATTCGCCATCTACAAGCTGCATATTGTTTGCCCAGAGACACTTTGTAGTTGAAGTGAGGAAATCTACAGCAAAATATATTCCTTTGGCCTCTTTACGACCTGTTGCGGCAATATCACGAGGATTAGAGGAACCACAGCAAAGAATAACCGCATCATACTTTGACACTAAATCATTTGCCTTAACATTCTCACCAACATTCGCATTTACGATAAAGCTGATGCCCTCCTGCTCCATTACCTTTACCTTGCGGTCGATAATCTGCTTCTCAAGCTTCATGTTAGGGATACCATAGCGAAGTAATCCACCAACCTTGTCATTACGCTCATAAACAGTGACGCTGTGACCACGTCTGTTAAGCTGATCTGCCACTGCAAGTCCTGAAGGACCTGAACCAATTACTGCAACCTTTTTACCAGTGCGAACCTTTGGTGGCTTTGCATCTGCAAGGCCATTCGCATAGGCGTATTCGATGATAGCCATCTCATTTTCCTTTGTAGAGACAGCATCTCCATTTAAACCACAGGTACATGCCTTCTCACAAAGAGCTGGACATACCCTGCAGGTAAACTCTGGGAAATTGCTGGTCTTATGAAGACGTCTGTATGCCATCTCATAGTTTCCCTGATATACTAAATCATTCCACTCAGGAATCAGGTTGTTAAGAGGACAGCCTGAAGTCATCCCCTTAATTGTCATACCTGCCTGGCAGAATGGAACACCACACTCCATACAACGGGCTGCCTGCTTCTGCTGCTCCTCCTTTGAAAGTGGTGTATGAAATTCGTTAAAATTCTTAATACGCTGAAGAGGACTAACTGCAGAAGCCTCTTTGCGCTCATATTCTAAAAATCCTGTTGGCTTTCCCATGATAATCCTCCTATCTGCACAGTAAATTAAACGCTTCAATCTGAGCCTGTTCTGAAGATAAGCCCTTCTCCTCCATCTGGACGATTGTCTGCATCATCTTCTTGTAATCGAATGGCACAATTCTCTTGAACTTAGGAAGGTACTCGCTAAAGTTTTCGTATACTTCCTTACCCTTCGCAGAGCCTGTTGCCTTAACATGCTCCTTGATGATTTCCTTAAGCTCTAAAACGTCATATTTATCTGTTACAGTCTCAAGGCTTACCATAGATTTATTCAGCCTCTTATAAAGTGTTGCATCCTCATCAAGCACGTATGCAATACCGCCTGACATACCTGCAGCAAAGTTCTTTCCTGTTGTACCAAGGACTACTACACGACCACCTGTCATGTATTCACAACCATGGTCTCCACAGCCCTCTACAACTGCTGTCGCTCCGGAATTACGAACTGCAAAACGCTCTCCAGCAACACCATTGATAAAGGCTTTACCACTTGTGGCACCATAAAGTGCAACGTTACCAATGATAATATTCTCATCCTGCTTGTAAGTAGCTTCCTTTGATGGATATACTACAAGCTTTCCGCCAGAAAGTCCCTTACCAAAGTAATCGTTGGAATCTCCTTCAAGCTCAAGTGTAAGTCCCTTTGGAATAAATGCACCGAAGGACTGACCTCCTGCACCGTGGCAGTTAACCTTGTAAGTATCTTCTTCAAGACTCTCACCAAAGTGACGAGTAAGCTCAGCACCAAGAAGTGTTCCAAGGCTTCGATCTGTATTGGAAATATCTACAGAAAGCTCTCCACCCTTTCCTGACTTAATTGCGCTGCCAAGCTTCTTAAGAAGAATCTTCTCATCAACTGTCTTTTCAAGCTCAAAGTTATATACATTCTTATTCTCGTAAGAAATCTTCTCACCCTCAAATGGGTTGTTAAGAACTGCTGACATATCAACCTTGCCGTAAGCACCGTTCTTGCAATTGTCCTTAACCTTAAGTAAATCTGTACGTCCGCAAAGCTCATCTACAGTCTTGCAGCCGAGCTCTGCCATGTATTCACGAAGCTCCTGAGCGATAAAGCGCATGAAGTTTACAACATATTCTGGCTTTCCTGCGAAGCGTTTTCTAAGCTCTGGATTCTGTGTGGCCACACCAACTGGGCAGGTGTCAAGGTTACATACACGCATCATTACGCAGCCCATAGTTACAAGTGGAGCTGTAGCAAAACCGAACTCCTCTGCACCAAGTGCACATGCGATAGCTACATCACGACCGCTCATAAGCTTTCCATCTGTCTCGATTACGACCTTGTTTCTAAGGCCATTCATCATAAGAGTCTGATGAGCCTCAGCAAGACCAAGCTCCCATGGAAGACCTGCATTGTGGATAGATGACTTTGGAGCTGCACCAGTACCACCGTCGTAACCTGAAATAAGAATTACCTGAGCTCCTGCCTTTGCTACACCAGAAGCAATTGTACCAACGCCTGCCTCTGATACAAGCTTTACAGAAATACGAGCATCCTTATTTGCATTTTTCAAATCATAAATAAGCTCTGCCAAATCCTCGATTGAATAGATATCGTGATGAGGTGGTGGCGAAATAAGAGCAACACCTGGAGTAGAAAGACGAGTCTTTGCAATCCATGGGTAAACCTTCTTTCCTGGAAGATGTCCACCTTCACCTGGCTTTGCACCCTGAGCCATCTTAATCTGGATTTCCTTGGCACTTACAAGATACTTACTTGTAACACCAAATCTACCAGAAGCAACCTGCTTGATTGCAGAGCAACGGTTTAATCCATCTGGACCAATCTCATATCTCTCATCTTCCTCACCACCTTCACCGGAATTTGACTTTCCGTGAAGCATGTTCATGGCAATGGCCATTGTCTCGTGAGCTTCCTTTGAGATAGAGCCGTAACTCATGGCACCAGTTTTAAATCTCTTAACGATAGAATCAACAGACTCTACCTCATCAATACTAATACCCTTCTTAGGGTAATTAAAATCTATTAAACCACGAAGGTTTCTGATATTATCCTCTTCATTTACAAGAGCTGTGTACTCCTTAAATGTATTGTAATCTCCTGTTCTTGTAGAAAGCTGAAGGAGATGAATTGTAGCTGGATTGTAGAGATGCTCCTCTGCACCTGAGCGCATCTTGTGCTGACCTCTTGAATCAAGAGTCTCATCTACATCTAAATCAAGGGGATCAAAGGCCTGTGAATGTTGCATGTCCACCTGATCCTGAATATCCTTTAAAGTGATTCCACCAATTCGGCTGATGGTTCCTGTAAAGTACTTATCGATTACATCAGAGCTGATACCGATAGCCTCGAAAATCTTAGCGCCCTGATATGACTGTACTGTAGAAATACCCATCTTTGATGCAATTTTAATAATGCCGCTGATTACTGCCTCGTTATATGCATCAATAGCTGCGTGAACATCCTTCTGAAGCTGACCTTTTTGGATAAGCTCAGCAATAGTCTCCTGTGCAAGATATGGGTTGATAGCAGAAGCACCATAGCCTAAAAGTGTTGCGAAATGATGAACCTCTCTTGGCTCACCTGATTCCAAAATTACTGAAAGGCTTGTACGCTTCTTTGTCTGAACCAAATGTCTCTGAACAGCTGCAACTGCAAGAAGTGATGGAATTGCCACATGGTTTTCATCCACACCTCTATCTGAAAGGATGATGATATTTGCACCCTCTCTGTTTACTCTGTCTACCTCTACGAAGAGATGCTCGATAGCCTTCTCCAAAGAAGTATTCTTATAGTAAATGATTGGCACTGTTTCAGCCTTAAGACCTGGCACCTTCATAGACTTAATCTTCATCAAGTCAGTAGTTGTAAGGATTGGGTTGTTAATCTGGAGCATGTTGCAGTTTTCTTCCTTTTCCTCAAGGACGTTTCCCGCTGTTCCAAGATAAATTGTTGTAGCTGTAACAATCTCCTCACGAATAGAATCGATTGGTGGATTTGTAACCTGTGCAAAAAGCTGCTTGAAGTAATTAAATAATGGCTGATGATGCTTTGATAAAACTGCAAGTGGTACATCAATACCCATTGCACCGGTGTTTTCACCACCATTTAATGCCATTGGAAGGATTGAATCCTTAATCTCTTCATAGGAATATCCAAATGCCTTCTGAAGCTTATCTCTCTCAGCCTGGCTGTATACTGGTACTGATTCATTAGGAATCTTAATGTCTGCAAGGTGGGCAAGATTAGCATCAAGCCACTGACCGTAAGGCTGACGTGCTGCAAATGTAGCCTTAAGCTCATCATCAGCAATAAGTCTACCCTCTACAGTATCAACAAGAAGCATCTTGCCTGGCTTTAATCTATCCTTTGCCTTAATTCTGCTCTCTTCGATTGGAAGAACACCAACCTCTGAAGAAAGAATAAGGTAATCGTCGTTTGTAATATAGTATCTTGATGGGCGAAGTCCATTTCTATCAAGAACGGCACCCATAATATCTCCATCTGAGAAAAGGATTGATGCTGGACCATCCCATGGCTCCATCATTGTGGAATAATACTGATAGAAATCGCGACGAGCCTGCTCCATTGCCTTGTTCTTTACCCATGGCTCTGGAATTGTAATCATAACAGCAAGTGGAAGTGGCATACCGTTCATTACAAGGAACTCCAATGCATTATCAAGCATGGCTGAATCTGAACCTGCCTGATTACATACTGGGGTAATCTTTGTCATTTCAGATTCGAGAACCTGAGAAACCATTGTCTCCTCGCGGGAAAGCATCTTATCTGCATTACCCTTAATAGTGTTAATCTCACCATTATGTACAATAAAACGGTTTGGATGAGCACGCTCCCAAGATGGATTTGTATTTGTTGAAAATCTTGAGTGAACTGTAGCGATAGCTGACTCATAATCAGGATCCTGAAGATCCTCGAAGAAAAGTCTAAGCTGATCTACTAAGAACATTCCTTTATATACGATAGTTCTGCTAGAAAGAGAAGCTACATAGGTATCCTCAGCTGTCTGCTCAAAAACACGACGTGTCACGTATAGCTTTCTATCAAAATCAAGTCCCTTCTTACAGTTTGCAGGCTTTTTAATGAAGCCCTGCATAATGTGAGGCATGCATTCTACTGCAAGCTTACCAAGAATTTCTGCTTTTGTTGGAACCTCTCTCCAACCTAAAAATTCCAAGCCTTCCTTCTCAGCAATGATTTCGAACATCTTCATGGCCTGTTTTCTCTTTAGCTCATCCTGAGGGAAGAAAAACATACCAACTCCGTATTCTCTCTCATCACCAATGGCAATGCCTGAAGTCTTACAAGCTTTCTTGAAAAACTTGTGAGAAATCTGAAGTAAAATACCTACGCCGTCACCTGTTTCTCCAGCTGCATCCTTACCTGCTCTATGCTCAAGATTTTCTACAATCTTTAAAGCATCTGATACAGTCTGATGAGTCTTGATTCCTTTGATTGAAACTACAGCACCGATTCCGCAATTATCATGTTCAAAGGCAGGATTATATAATCCCATCTGCTGATTGTCATTAGCCATATCTGCTACTCCTTCCACATTTTACATAACAAAAAAGACGTCTAAACGAACCCACTTCGGGTGTTGTTTAGACGCCTTTGTCTTGCACTAATATACAATTATTTCTATATAAATGCAAGTACTTTTTTACATTAAAGTGTTAAATTACTTGTAATAAGTTGTCACTGTCTCACCGTTAGAGCCAAGAGGCACCTTGTGATCAAGACCTACAAACTTACCAGTCTTTGAATCAGACCAAAGTGTCTGCTTCATCATGTTGTACTTAGCTGAATCCCATGTTACCCAGTCGCCTTCAAGAAGGCCGCCTGTGTCACCAGAGTTAGGATTGATGCACCAGAAGGTATGGTTGATGTGATTCTTAGCGATGAAGTCTGACATGATGTTCAGATACTTCTCATTTGAACCACCATCCATGAATCCACCCCACTCACCAATAAGGAGAGGTGCGATATCCTTATCCTGGAGATAGAACCAGCTGTCATACCAAACATCCTCAAGAAGAGTCTTTTCGCTGAAATCCTTCTTGAACCATGTCTGCTCGTAAACAAGTGGACCGTAATCATGTGGAGAATATACTAACTGATTCTGATACTTTCCAAGGTCTACTGGATATTTGCCAGCGTTTCTGAGGTTTCCACCCCACCATCCGCCGTAATACTTAAGCTCATCTTCTGAAGCATTAGGATCCTGTAAGCCTGAGTTGTAATCATAACCAGCTCTTGGTGTCTCCTCGATACCTTCTACCATAATAAGAAGGTTAGGGTTTACATCGAGTATAGCCTTTCCACAACGGCTAGCTGCATACTGCCAGTTGCACTCATCCTTAGAATCGTCCCACTTAGCTGCAGGCTCTTCACCTGTAGAATATTTACCGTGTGGCTCATTCTTAAGATCACAAGCGATGATTGTATCATCATTCTTATACTCTTTTACAAACCATGTCCAGCCATCAATCCAATCCTGAGTTGTGAATCCTTTAGGACCATACCATACATTGTAATTGTGACCTGAGTTGTTTGCATCAGCGCTATGGCAATCCATCATAATCTTGATACCATTTACTCGGCAAAGATCTACGAAGATATCAAAGATTTCTCTTGAATCCATATCGCTTCCATCAGCTCTCTTAAGCTCTGGATTAGCATACGTATTTACGTTAACCTTTACTTTCTTACCAGCCTTCCAGTCAAGGAGAAGCTCTGTAGAAATTGGCACACGTACAAGGTTGATACCGTGATCAGCCATGCCCTCAACTACATCCTTCATATTAGCACTCCATAATCCATGGAATACCTTCTCTGAGCAGTTGAAGCCAAACCAGTTTGCACCAGTTAAGTATACTTCACGTCCCTGCTTATCAAGGATTTTATGGCCATCTGTGTGAAGCCAATCATCTCCCTGAACTGAAGGATCCTCTACTACTGTTGTAGGAGTTGGAGTTGGCGTTGGTGTTGGTGTTGGCTTAACAGTAGGTGTTGGTGTCACAACTGGTGTTGGAGTTGGTGTAGGCTTTGCTGTAGGTGTAGGTGTTGGTGTTACAACTGGAGTTGGTGTTGGCTTTGGTGTATCAGCCTGTCCATCCCCATTTGCAATAATCTCAACTGTAGAACCAACATGAGTAGAACCCTGTACACCGAATTCCACTGTGCTACCTGGCTCAATTACTGAATTCCACTCCATTGGAGTGATTTCATAATAGTCACCAGACTCTTTTACCTTAACATTCCAGCTTGAATCAATTCCAACATCATTCTTGTTAACCTTAAGAGCCCAAGAATCAGCTCTGGTTGTTGTATCATTCTTTACCTTAATTAATACCTGATAGCCTGAGCCCCAGTTATTAATTGTATAGGCTGTTGTTAATTCCTTCTCTGCTGCTCTAACACTAAGAGGTGCAAGATTGCATCCTGATACAAGTAATAAAGCTGCTAAAGAAGCAGACAATGTCTTCTTGCAAATTGATTTTTTCTGCACTTGGCACCTCCTACTCTACAGTAATTCCAACTGTTGAGTTTACGTGACCTGATCCCTGAACACCAAATGATGTAGATGCACCTGGCTCAAGAACTGAGTTCCATGACATAGGAGTGATTACATAGTAATCAC
Source organism: Pseudobutyrivibrio sp. 49 (assembly GCF_900100545.1). Classification (GTDB taxonomy): domain Bacteria; phylum Bacillota; class Clostridia; order Lachnospirales; family Lachnospiraceae; genus Pseudobutyrivibrio. The sequence continues at coordinate 211,930 of NZ_FNDP01000001.1, read as the reverse complement.
CTGTCTCGTCAATGTTTACACACCAGCTAGAATCAATCTGAATGTCGCTCTTATTTACCTTAACTGTCCATGTGTTAGTTGTGGTCTTAGAGTCATTCTTAACATTGATTAATACCTGATATCCTGAACCCCAATCATTAACTGAGTACTCAGCTGTCAAACTTCCAGAAGGTGTTGGAGTTGGCTCTGGAGTTGGAGTTGGTGTTGGCTTTGGTGTAGGTGTTGGTGTTGGCTTTGGTGTAGGTGTTGGTGTTGGTGTTGGAGTTGGTGTTGGCTTTGGTGTTGGTGTTGGTGTTACTACTGGTGTTGGTGTTGGCTCATCAACAACATCAACTGTCTTCTCACCGAGCACTAAAGTAGAACCTTCGAACAACTGCATTCCCTTAGGTGCAGACATCTGAGAATTGCTTGTTCCGCCAAGTCCTGCTACACATGGGCTTGTAGAATAATCCCACTTACCAGGTGCTGTAATTCTAACCTGAAGCTCGCACTTGCACTCACTCTGTCCACCTGGATAGATTTCAGCGCCTGCAAGATCAAGGTCGATATAGTAAAGACCTGAGTTGCCAGACTTCTTAAAGCTAGAAATCTTTACAGGATGCTGCATGTAAGTTGTAGAAACCTTCATATCTGATGCACTGTTTCCCTGTGCGATAACATCGCTAAGGTCGAAGTACATACGAAGCTTTAAGTTGTCTGTAACTCTTGCTGGCCAAGCTGTATGATTCTCGATAACAGTCTTAAGCTCAACAAAGTTAATCTTGTTGTTCTTATCCTGAGCATTGATGCCAGCCTTAAGAACAAACTCTTCACCATCTGTCTTTTCGATAGCTGTTGGTGTTGTAACGGCACCAAATCCGTTCTTTTCATAGAGATATGCACAAGCGCCTGTGAAGCCTGCATTGTAATCGCAAGCAACCTCGTTTGCCTGATAATCACTACGAACATCCTTGTATGAATCGTCTGCAGAACCAGGTCCACCAACGATAGCACCTACAAGTGTATGTCTTGAATTCTCAGGAGCTGCGTTGAGGTTGTTTGACCAGCAACCATGAGCTGCTCTGTGATGAGGATTCTTAGGAGACTGTGCATTGTAGCCAACCATGAAGTTCTGGCCATTGCTTCCCAGTGTGTAATTGATTGTTCTTTCGATATAAGCATTTGCTCCATCCTTATGAGCTTTATCTGCTTTATCAAGACCAAGATAAATTGTATCAATGAATGCCTGGTTGCAAGCATAACGAACTGAACCCCACTCACTTAAGAATGAAAGTCCACCAGGAGTAATTCTTACTGAATTAGAACCTTCAAGCTTGCCATTCCAGCAATCAATACTATTCTCAATTGGTGTGTAATACTTATCCTTACCTGTTAACTCTGCAAGAAGTAAGCATGCCCCCATATGTGTATCATCCCAAGACATTGTCCATGAATATGCAATTTCATCGCCACCCTGGAATTCTGAACCAAAGTTCTCAGCATACTGCTCAGCCTTTGTAAGATATGTCTTATCTCCCGTTGCCTTGTATAACCAGCAGCCTGCTAATGATAACTCATCATAAAATCCGCTGTATGATGTATAGAATCCGCTTGCTGCTGTGTAGCCTGCATCACTCTTTGCACTTTCTGCCATCTTATATAAGGTCTTGGCATGTGATAAGTATAATGCTGCTCTTGAAGGATCTGAATCCTTTAATACAAGAGATGCTACTGCAAGTGAAGCTGCAGCCTCACCTGTTACACAAGAACCACCACCTGCAGATGTTCCATCTACCTTAAAGGATGGTCTAGACATCTTTGTTTCAACAAGCTCTGGTGCGCCCCAGAATCCATGGTCCTTTCCACCATCGCCTACTTGATAATAATATGTGTTTGAATCTGGATTACATTTTACAAAGTAATCATTTGCCCACTTAATATCGTGAAGCATCCACTTTTCCTGTCCAGACTCCTTGTATGCCTTTGGATTATTTAAGTATGACCAACCAAGAACCATAGATGAATATGCCATTGGTAAATTAAACTTAACATTATCACCAGCATCATACCATCCACCAGTAAGATCAAGTCCGTTGTCTGAGCCATCCTTAAGTGCAGAATCTGCTCTCCAGTTTGTTCTTGATAATGTTTCCTCTGAAAGCTTTCCAGATTCCTGAAGCTGATAGAACAATAATGACTTTGCAAGAGCATCACCATAATTGTAATTTGCAGCATCAGCCTTAAGTGTTGGAAGGCTAAAGCCTCCAATCACCATGGATGCAGACAGAGAGCACATCAGAACCTTTTTGCAAAAAGATTTTGTGTTTTTGTGCATATAACATATTCCTCCTTAAAAATTGTTTTTATATTATGATATCCGCGCGCTTGATATCATAGTTTACTTAAACGTTTGAGTTCCTGATTAAAAGGAATGCGAGTAAAATTTACTCTAAAAATCTACCCGCATTCTCTAATTTTTTAATCTTACTTAACAGTTATATCTACTGTTGTACCAATTGAACCATTGCCCTGAATTCCGAAGTCTACCGACGCTCCCGCTTCTATAGAAGAATTCCATGACATTGGTGTGATTACATAATAGTCACCATCCTCGGCAACATTTACACACCAGCTTGAATCAATCTTTACATCTTTCTTATTTACCTTCACTGTCCATGTATCAACCTTAGCTGAAGAATCATTCTTTACCTTGATTAATACCTGATAGCCTGAACCCCAATTATTAATTGTGTACTCAGCCTTTAAATCACCTGTAGCTGAAGGTGTTGCTGTTGGCTGAGGAGTTGGTGTAGGGGTTGGCTTTGGCGTTGGTGTAGGTGTTGGCTTTGGTGTTGGTGTAGGTGTTGGCTTTGGTGTTGGTGTAGGGGTTGGCTTTGGTGTTGGTGTAGGGGTTGCTGTTGGCACTGGTGTAGGTGTTGGAACAGCTTTTCCATTGATAGTAGCTGGTGTTCCATCTACATGCTTCATAATTGCACTGATGATTTCTGGATCCATCCACTTTAATGAATTTCTATCAATGTATCTGTGACACTCACCATCAGAACCTGCAGAATTATTCTCATAGACATTGTTATCCCAAAGAACCATTGCTACATTGCTGTATTTTGCAGCTGTTCCCCAATAGTAATCAGCCCACTTTACACGATCTGCCCTATTGTTTCTGTTTGTTGCACTTGTCTCACCAACGATAACTGGTACGTTCTTTGATAAGAACTTAGAATTTAAATCATTGAAGAATGAATCAATATCCCCCTTATTGCTATCGTCAAACTTTGTTGTGTATGTATCACTTGCAAGAGCGAAATAATAAGGAATATAAGCATGAACTGAAAGAATCAGTCTGTTGCTTACTGAGTCCTTAGGCATAGCAAATGAATTTGTCATACAGCCTTCGATAGAAGCATCATAACCTGGAACCATTACGCATCTTGTAGCGTTGTTTCCACCTGTTGCTCTGATTGCATCAAGTGCTACCTGATTGTAATCATTGATGCATGCAACAGCCTCTTTAATATCAGAGCTTGGATTATTTCTTGGGAACCACCACTCCTCGCTGTGTCCAACAAGTCTTGGCTCATTCATTGTTTCAAAAACAAGGTGATAATCATAATCCTTGAACTCTTTACCAATCTGTGTCCAAACTGACTTGAAATAAGCCTCTGAACGATTCTTATTAGCATTGTTTGGAACATAGAAGCAATAATCGCTGTTAATATCATGATGTGTATTGAGAATTACATACATATCATTTGCAATACAGTAATCTACTACTTCATGTACTCTCTTCATGAAGAAATCAGGAATTTGATAATTAGATCCTGTTGTATACTGTCCCCATGAAACAGGAATACGAATTGTATTAAAACCTGCCTTAGCTACTTCATCGATTAAAGCTTTTGTTGTCTTTGGGTTTCCCCAGTATGTCTCATTTGAAGTTGTATATGGGAAATTTGACTTCTGACCATAAGAATCAAGGCTGTTTCCTATATTCCAACCTACTGTCATGTCTGAGACAACCTGTGTAGCAGTTTTGTTTGTACCGCTGGCAGCATTTGCTGTTTTTACAGGAACTGCTGTTACAACGATTATTAATGTCAATACTAACGATAATAATCGCTTAATTTTTTTAACATTATGCATTCTTATGCATCTCCCTTCGTCTTACTGTCGCGACCTATATATATAATATGTGTACTTAAACGTTATAGTCAATAACTTATGCCTCGCTGTGTATTATTTCACACGTGCAGTTTTCACGTCGCAAAAACTCTGTCAAGACTAATATACTAGTATTTTTAACAATTAATTGTAGTATTTTTTTATGCACTTTGTATCATTTTCGTAATATTTTGTTAATATTTTACTCTTTCGATTTAATTTTTCACTGTGCATATTTACTAAAAAAGACCCAATTTTTTCTTACAAAAAAATCGGGTCTTTTTTTAGAGTTTCCTTTTTCAGAAGGAAAACTTTAAATTGGCGAGTATCATTTTTACTCTACTACTTTTATATAACTGCTTACGCAATATAGTGTCTGTCCGTTGTAATCAATTCTTGACCAGCCATACTCATTATTAATACCTGTGCGTGTAGCCGTCATACCATTGTATAAAGTGATAACAACCTGCGAATCTGCATCGGTAACGCTTGGCTTAGAGCGAAGGTTAACTATTTCCTTTGCAGTTATTAACTCATTACAATCGGTAAATTTTGTTTTAAATCCTGTTGTAGCTGGTGTCTGCTCTGCTTGGGCTGCATCTGTAGCTGTTTCTGGAGTAGGTGAAGGTGCTGTCTGGGCGGCTGCAGATAAATCTGTTGTAAGGTAGCTTGAAACTGCATAATATGTGCCGCCCTCAAATACCACTCTTGACCATCCGCTCTTGCTGACTCCTGTACGTGTAGCAGTCTGACCATTAATAAGAGTCACCTTAACTGTACTATCTGCTCCCTGGCTAGGCTTATCTCTTAAGTTTGTCTTACTCTTAGCTGTGACAGTTTCATCAACAGCATCAAACTTCATTAATGCCTCAACATCTGCAGTTGCTACTGCTCTTTCAGAGGTATCCTTTGCTGTCTCTGTGCCATTATAACCAAAGTATGCAACATCAACATCCACCTTTTTACTGATTCCTGGAATGGTACCCTGGTTAGTATATTGCCACATAGCACATTTTCCGCTATATGCAGGACCTGTAGCAATGGCTGATGTATCCTGGTTATACCATGCCATCCAGATTTTCCATTTTTTCTCTAACGAAGATGCATTCCACTTGGCATCATTTGTCAGCTCATTTTTTGAAGCATAGAAAATAGGTGTATATCCGGCCTTATATATGGCATCCAAAAAAGCATCTGCAACTGCACTTCTCTCATCCTTTGTCAGATTGTACTGTCGACTTGAGCTATTTTCAAATCCCTCACAGTTATATCCAACAGGATATGTTATAGGATATTGAGCAATATAATTTGCAACCCAGGTAGCCTCCTCATTGGCCTCTGTAGAATTTATCGCTGTAGAAAAGAAATAAGCACCAATCTTAATTCCATTCTTTTCAGCTTCCTGCATATTATATTTTGCATTTGAGTCAGCTTTGATTTCTCCTGTAGATGAATCTCTGTAACCAACACGAATCATCGCAAAATTGATACCTGAAGAAGCTACCTGTGTCCAGTCGATAGTACCCTGAAATTTTGAAACATCAATACCATAAGTGATATTTGAGTTCTCGCCTACAGTGCTGGCGCTTACCAGACTACCAACATCAACATTTGCTCCAGATTCTACCTTGACCTCTACCTGTGGATCCTTAGAAGATTTTTCTTCCTCCTCTGTGTCCTCTGTAACTTCCTCTGCTGGTTCTTCCTCTGGCTCATCTACCACTACTTCGATTTTAACATCATCTTCTGGCTCCAGTTCTTCTGCTACTTCTACTGGCTCTTCCTTTCCACCAGTAACCTTTTTCACAATAAAAACTGTACCCAGCGTTAAAAATAGAATACCTACAGCAATACCGCCAATAAGTATCCTTCGCCTAAAAATATCTTTTTGCTTCCTTCCTCTGCTGGAAGCTTTTTTGTTGTAATCAAAATGATTAAAGTCCTTCATTGTTGTAATTATTCTTCCTCCAATTTTTCAATAAAACACATATCTAGTATAGCAAAATATAAAAAATAAGCCAGCCCGAAGGCTGGCAAATTCAACATTTTTTATGCTATAAAATTTTTAATCATCTGCTTTCCATCAGGGGTAAGAATAGATTCTGGATGAAACTGAAGTCCATATATTTCATAGTCCTTATGCTTTACAGCCATTACTTCCCCATCCTCGGAAGTAGCTACAACTTTTAGATTAGATGGCATAATCTCAGGATCAGCTGCCAGCGAATGATAACGTGCTACTTTTATTTCCTCAGGAAGTCCCTTAAATAATTTGCAATCTCTATCAATTGCTACCACTGATTGTTTACCATGCATAAGCTCCTTGGCATATGTGATATCAGCACCAAAGGTTTCACAGATTGCCTGATGCCCAAGACATACTCCAAGAATAGGAACCTTTCCTGCAAAATGAGCTATCACATCTTCACATATTCCTGCATCTATTGGTCTGCCTGGACCTGGTGAAATAATAATCTGACTTGGATTTAGTTTTTCAATATCGCATAAACGAAGTTCGTCATTTCGAATTACAAGAATATCCGAATTTATTTCACCCACCAGCTGGTAGAGATTGTAAGAAAAGCTATCGTAATTATCTATTAATAAAATCATGCCAATCCCCCCTCTGCGTACTTCACAGCATTAACAACTGCCTTTGCTTTATTAATACACTCCTCTGCTTCCGTAAGTGGTACTGAATCATATACGATTCCGGCACCAGATCGAATACAGATTGTATCCTTTTTCTTATACACAAGTCTGATAGCGATGCACACATCAAGATTTCCTGCAAAGTCGATATAGCCCAAAGCACCACCGTAAATACCTCGCTTGCTCTGTTCCAACTCCTCGATAATCTGACAGGCTCTAAACTTAGGTGCACCAGAAAGAGTTCCAGCAGGAAGAATAGCATCTACGGCATCAATTACATCCTTGTTATCAGCAAGCTGGCCTACCACTGTAGAACCGATATGCATTACATGAGAATAACGCTCCACTCCCATGTATTTTTCCACATTTACCGAACCAAGCTTGCTTATTTTACCTATATCGTTTCTACCAAGATCTACAAGCATATTGTGCTCTGCAAGCTCTTTTTCATCCCTGAGAAGTTCAGCTTCAAGTGCTTCATCTTCACTCTGGCTCTTTCCACGTGGGCGTGTGCCTGCAAGAGGGAAGGTGCTTACCTTTTTCTGCTCTACCTTTACCAAGGTCTCAGGTGATGCGCCTGCTATTTCTATGTCATCACTGTTGAAATAAAACATATATGGTGATGGATTTGTAGAACGAAGATATCTATAAGTATCAAAAAGGCTTCCTTCTGCTTTGGCTGTCATAGGATTTGAAAGTACCACCTGGAAGATATCACCTTCCTTAATGTAATGTCTTGCCTTTTCTACCATCTGGCCATACTCTTCTTTAGAAAATTTTGGTGTAATTTCAGAGTTAAGTTTAAGTGGCTTAAACTCCTTTTTTACACCCTCATTAAGAAGCTTCTTTAGTTGCTCTAATCTTTCTCCTGCCTGTACATATGCTTCTTCCAGCGAATCCGTATCCAGCATAATTCCTGTAATGATATAAATCTTCTGCTTGTAATTATCAAAGGCTATTACATCATCAAAAAGCATTAAATCCATATCTTTAAAATCATCTTCACCATGATTTTCAAGGGCTAGCTTTGGCTCTGCATATTTGATGTAATCGTAAGAAAAATATCCAACAAGACCTCCTGTAAAAGTTGGAAGCCCCTCCAAGGTTAGTGTCTTATAATCTGCAAGCACCTGACGAAGAATTAATCCAGGATGTGCAACTTTTCTCTCTTCAACTAGAGTTTTATCTGCCCCATGATTTTCTTTAATTTTCACAACACCATCCTGGCAGGTAATTTCCATCTTTGGATTAAATCCAAGAAACGAATATCTGCCCCATGTTTCAGACTGACTGGCACTCTCCAACAGATAGCACTGATGGCTGGCATTCCTTAAAATTCTTACGGTCTCGATAGCTGTAAGACTATCTGAAAGCATCTCAATCGCCACTGGAATACGCTTGTAATCACCGCTTTCTGCCAACTTTTTTACTTCTTCTAAACTAGGAAACATAATATGCCTCCTTCATTTCTTTAACAAATTTACCTACATGTGCTGGTGCATCTTTTCCGTGCTCCGCAATTACTCTTACAATTGCGGAACCTACGATGGCACCATCTGAAATATTAGCCATTTCAGCTGCCTGCTCTGGAGTAGAAATACCAAATCCCACTGCGCATGGTACATCAGTATTTTTTCTAACACGCTCCACCAAAGACTTAATATTTCCGTTAAGCTCTTTTCTTGTACCTGTTACCCCAAGGCTGGAAACGATATAAATAAATCCTCTGGCGTCTGCTGAAATCATGTCTATTCTGTCCTCAGAAGTTGGTGCAATCATCGACACAAATTCCACATCATACTCTGCAGCCGCATCCTCAAACTCAGCTTTTTCTTCGAATGGCACATCTGGAAGGATGATTCCACAGATTCCTGTCTCCTTACATTTTTCAAAGAATCTGTCGCTGCCGTATGAATAAACCACGTTCGCATAGGTCATAAATACTAAAGGAATGCTAACCTCTTTTCGTACCTCTGCAACCATCTTAAATACATCATCAGTTGTAACCCTGTTCTTAAGAGCTCTGATATTAGCCTCCATAATAACTGGTCCCTCTGCTGTAGGATCAGAAAATGGGATACCAAGCTCAATTAAATCTGCCCCGTTTTTCTCAAGCTCCTTTATTATCTTCTTTGTGGTCTCAAGGTCTGGATCACCGCAGGTGATAAATGGAATAAATGCTTTTTTATTGTTAAATGCTTCTGCTATCTTACTCATAGATGTTCTCTCCTCTGTAACGTGCAATTGCGGCACAATCCTTGTCACCACGACCTGAAACTGTAACCATGATTATCTGATTCTTGTCCATTGTAAGAGCAAGCTTCTTCGCATATGCGATAGCATGTGAGCTTTCGATGGCTGCGATGATTCCCTCTGTCTTTGCAATGTACTCAAAGGCCTCAACTGCCTCATCATCTGTAACTGGCACATACTCTGCTCTGCCTATATCATGAAGATAAGCATGCTCTGGTCCAACGCCTGGATAATCAAGACCAGCTGAAATGGAATAAACTGGTGCAATCTGTCCGTACTCATCCTGACAAAAATAAGACTTCATACCATGGAAGATTCCCACCTTACCAGTGTTAACTGTAGCTGCTGTCTCAAAAGTATCAATTCCTCGTCCTGCTGCCTCGCATCCGATGAGTCTTACATTTTCGTCACCAATATAGTGATAGAAAGAACCCATGGCATTACTTCCACCACCTACACAGGCAAGAACTGCATCTGGAAGTCTTCCTTCCACTTCAAGAATCTGTGCTCTTGATTCTCTTGAAATAACCGCCTGAAAATCTCTAACGATTGTAGGGAATGGATGAGGTCCCATTACTGAACCCAGGCAATAATGTGTATCGTCAATTCTTGTAGTCCACTCTCTCATACACTCTGAAACAGCGTCCTTTAAAGTTGCAGTTCCACTGGTAACTGGTACAACATCAGCTCCCAGAAGCTTCATTCTATACACATTTAAAGCCTGACGCTTAGTATCCTCTTCACCCATGAAGATCACACATTCCATATCAAGAAGAGCTGCTGCTGTAGCAGTTGCTACACCGTGCTGACCGGCTCCAGTCTCTGCAATAAGTCTTGTCTTTCCCATCTTCTTTGCAAGAAGTGCCTGTCCTAATACATTGTTTATTTTATGAGAACCTGTGTGATTTAAATCTTCTCTCTTAAGGTAAATCTTTGCTCCACCCAAATCCTTAGTCATCTTCTCTGCGTAATAAAGAAGGCTTGGGCGACCAGCATAATTATCAAGAAGTTCCTTTAACTCTCTATTAAATTCTGGATCATCCTTATAGTGGTTATATGATTCCTCCAGCTCATTTACTGCATTCATAAGTGTTTCTGGAATATACTGACCACCATGTACTCCAAAACGCCCTGTAGTCTTTGCCACTTTTTTATCCTCTCGAACCGCATTTACGAATTCTCTCATCTTATGACCATCCTTAAGCTTATCGGTCTCAATTCCTGAGCTGACATCAACGCCATAAGGATTTGTAGCCTCAATAGCCTCTGCAACATTTTCCTGATTAAGGCCACCAGCTAAAATAAAAGGTCTATCGATATATGAAAGCAATTTCCAATTAAAAGTCTTTCCATCGCCCTGACCTACATCAAAAAGAATCATATCTGCACTGGACTTTTCTGCCTTAATAAGTTCCTCAGGTTCATCTCCTTTGAATCTTTTGATTACTGGAATGCATTTATCCTGAAGATCCTTAATATAATCTTCACTTTCATTTCCATGAAGCTGAGCAACATCAATGATTCTCTCATCGTAAAGCTTTTCAATTTCAACTGGATTAGCATCAACGAAAACACCTACAGTTTTAATCTCTGGATTAAGCATAGCTCTAAGCTTCTTTGCCTTATCCCTTGTAACGTTTCGTCTGCTCTTCTCATAGAAGACAAAACCAACATACTCTGGCTTAATTTCATTAGCTTTTTTTATATCTTCTTCTCTTGTAAGTCCGCATAATTTAATAGCTGTCATATCAATTTCCTCTTAATTCTCTAAGTTTTGCTGCTTTATCTTCTGCCTTCATTAAGGTCTCACCTATCAGAACTGCATCTACCTTGGCATCCTGTAAAAGCTGTATATCTTCTGGTCCTTTGATTCCGCTTTCTGAAACAAAAATAACATCCTTAGGAACCAATTCTCTTAGTCCTCTGCTATTTCCTGTGTCTACTGAAAAATCCTTTAAATTTCTATTGTTTACACCAATTAAACGTGCTCCCGCTTCAATAGCCATTTTTACTTCATCAGCATCGTGAGCCTCTACCAAAGCACTAAGCCCCAGTGTATCGCATATACGAATATATTCTCTTATTTGTTCTTCCGTCAGAATTGCACATATAAGAAGTACCGCTTTAGCTCCAAGAACCTTTGCTTCATATATCATGTATTCATCTACAGTAAAATCCTTTCTGATACATGGAATATTTACTGCATCTGCGATTTCTCTTAGATATTCCTCACTACCTAAAAACCATTTAGGTTCTGTGAGAACTGAGATGCAATCTGCACCTGCCTCTTCATAGTCCTTTGCAATCTGAAGATAATTAAAATCCTCTGCGATGATTCCCTTTGAAGGAGAAGCTTTTTTGCACTCACATATAAAACTTATTCCTGTTTTTTTGAGAGCTTCTTCAAATTCAAAATTCCCCTTTGGAAGACCATAAGCCTTTGCTTTTAGTTCTTCCAAAGATATATATTTTTTTGCTTCCTCAACTCTATGCGTTGCATGCTGCCCTAGCTGCTGTAGTATGTTCATCTGCCTCTCCTGCTTTAATTTCATTGCTTACTAAAACAAATTTCTCTAAGGTCTCAAGAGCTTTTCCTGAATCAATAATCTTTGCAGCAAGCTTAATTCCCTCAGAAAAGCTCTCTGCTTTTCCTCCGATGAAGAGTGATGCACCTGCATTTAATAGAACTGCATCTCTCTTAGGTCCCTTAGCTCCTTTTAAGATTTCTCTTGTAATCTTTGCGTTCTCCTCAGGTGTGCCGCCCTTTAAATCTTCCTTTGTGCATCTGGTAAATCCAAAATCCTCTGGCTTAATTGTGTATGTAAGCAACTCACCGTTGTAAATTTCACAAATCTTTGTAGGTGCACTTAAAGAAATCTCATCAAGCTTGTCCATTCCATATACAACCATTCCTCGCTTTACGCCAAGACTTACAAGAACCTGAGCAAGCGGTTCAACTAAGTATTCATCATATACGCCAAGTAGCTGCATAGAAGGTGTTGCTGGATTTGTAAGTGGTCCTAAGATATTGAAAACTGTTCTAAAACCAAGCTCTTTTCTGATTGCTCCTACGTACTTCATTGATGCATGATACTTCTGAGCAAAGAAGAAACACATTCCCACTTTATCCAAAAGCTCCACACACTTTTCTGGATCCTGCTGAATATTTACTCCAAGTGCCTCAAGACAATCAGCTGTTCCACAAAGTGAAGAAGCTGCTCTGTTTCCATGCTTAGCTACCTTCATTCCAGCAGCTGCTGCTACAAGTGCTGAGGTTGTAGAAATGTTAAAGCTATGTGCATTATCGCCGCCTGTTCCTACTATTTCAAAAACATCCATTCCAGTTTCAACTTTAAGAGCATGCTCTCTCATTGCTGTAGCACATCCTGCGATTTCATCTGTTGTCTCTGCCTTTGCGCTCTTTGTAGAAAGAGCTGCAAGGAAAGCTGCGTTCTGAGTCTGAGATGTTTCTCCATTCATAATCTCATTCATTACCTGATAGGCCTCATCATATGTAAGGTCTCCTTTGTTTACGATTTTTGCAATTGCTTCTTTTATCATGTCTATTCTCCTTTCTACTATTGAGCGGCATCCTGCTTTTTTATGCTCCCGCAGGCCACCTTCCATACTTCGCTAGGCAACCTCCCCTTCGGGTTCCTTCCTAGCTTGCATGGAGCCTTCCTGCTCGCGCTTACCTAGTTTTTCTAGCCGCTCTAAACTAAAAAAGCCCTTGATAGAAACGTCACGTTTCTATCAAGGACGAAAATTTATTCCGCGGTGCCACCTTGAATTCATGATTTACTCATGCGCTTATCAGGATACCATCATATCCCTGGCAACTAACGAGTGCCTTCCGTCGTGCAATACTCTAGCAATAATGCTATTTCCTCACGCCCTCAGGAGTCCATTCCCAAAACACTATCTTACTGCATCCCACCATCACAGCTCTCTAAAAAGAATCATGTAGAGGTACTCTTCTCCCTCATCGGTTTAGTACTTTATTACGTTGAAGTAACTATATCATTACAATTATACAGTGTCAATACAATATTTCAGATTATTTTTAAAATAAAATCTTGATTTACAAAAAATGAATCTCTCACCTTCCACTTCCTACAAGTTTTGCAAGTATACTGTTGGGATAAAGATACGAAAATCTACATAATGTGTATAATTTTTTTTCACATTAAGATGATATTATTTATTTTAGGAGATTATAACTATGAATAAAAAAGAAGGTAATAACAAAGATATCTTAATTAGTGATTCCGGCCTTACAAAGGATGCACGTACAAAGCAGGCAAAAATTTTTGTGCTGTTATGTGACATCCTTACTATTGCATTGATTGTTTTAGGTATTATTGCATTTATTAAAGGTGGTAACATCTAATGGGTACTGAATACGATTTTAAACGTCGAATATATGAAGTGCTAGAGGTGTCGTCTATTGGTGATGTTTCTAGCCGGGCTTACGATAGGCTAATGACTGTGGCTATTATCGTAGGTCTTGTTCCTTTGACTCAAAAAGGAAATAATCTACTTACTCTTATTATTGATGTAGCTGTAAGTATACTCTTTATTATTGATTACATAGCACGAATTTATACTGCAGATTATAAAATGGGCTACAAGCATTATAGAGCCTACATAGCTTATATTTTTACACCTTTAGCATTATTTGATTTGTTGTCAATTTCTCCGGTTTTATATATCTTCTTTCCAGTCTCAACGATAATCTCGCTTTTCAGATTGTTTAGAATCTTTAGAGTTTTAAAACTGGTTAGATACTCTAAAACAATGATTATCATTGCAAATGTAATAAGAAAAGTTAAGGCTCAGCTTTTAGCAGTATTGATTTTGATTATAGTTTATATAATAGTATCAGCAATGCTGGTGTTCCAGCTAGAACCAAATCTGTTTGATACCTTCTTTGATGCCTTGTATTGGGCTACTATTTCTATTACTACAATTGGGTATGGTGATATATATCCTGTTACTCCGGTAGGACGATTTATTACAATGATTTCAGCATTGGTAGGAATGGCTGTCATCGCTCTTCCGACTGGTATTATAACTGCAGCCTACATGGCTGAAATAACCAAGAAAAAAGGTAAATATGAGTTATAAAAAAGGCACTGCAAATGCAGTGCCTTTACTAATTCATATAATTATTTCTTAATTGAGCTCATGAAATCTGGCATCTTAATATTGAGCTCTGGAACTGTGCTCTCTGTAGGTGCCACTGGTGTAACCTGCTTCTGTATAGGTGTAGTAGGTGTAACAGCTCTGTTAACAACTGGTGTAGGATTTGTAACACCTGCCTGTCCAGCTGGAGCTACTGTACGCTGCATGCTTGCAAGAATATCAGCACTAGACTGTCTAGGCTGTGCGTTGTACATCATACCTGAAGCTGTACGCATTCCTGGTGTAGAAACTGGCTCACCAAGACCTGTAGCAATAACTGTAACAGATACTTCGTCATCCATAGTCTCATCTACTGTAATACCAAGGATAATATTTGCATCTGCGCCTGTCATATCCTGAACATAAGATGTAGCCTCGTTTGCATCGTTAAGACCAACATCACCACAGATATTAACGATAACATCTGTAGCACCCTGGATGCTTGTCTCAAGAAGTGGAGAAGCAACAGCTGCCTTAACAGCCTCAAGAGCCTTCTCATCACCCTTAGCAGAACCGATACCTACATGTGCTAAGCCCTTGTCCTTCATAACTGTCTGAACATCAGCAAAGTCAAGGTTAATAAGTGAATTCTTAGTAATGAGATCTGTGATACCCTGAACAGACTGGTGAAGCACCTGATCTGCCATGCGGAAGCTCTCTCCGATACCCATAGACTTGTTGCAGATTTCAACAAGCTTCTGGTTAGGGATAACGATAAGAGTATCTACGCTCTCCTTTAATCTTTCAATACCATTAAGGGCATTATTCATACGTGGCTTTCCTTCAAACTGGAAAGGCTTTGTAACAATACCTACTGTAAGGATGCCCTGTTCCTTTGCGATTCTAGCAACAACTGGAGCAGCACCTGTACCAGTACCACCACCCATACCACATGTGATGAATACCATATCAGCTCCCTTAATAGCAGCTGAAATATCCTCTGCGCTCTCCTCAGCAGACTTCATGCCTACTTCTGGATTTGCGCCAGCGCCCTTTCCACCTGTTGTTTTCTCACCTATAGCTAAAAGAGTAGGCGCCTTACATAAATCCAACGCCTGCTTATCAGTGTTGATGCCAATGAACTCAACTCCCCCAATTCCCTCTTCAACCATACGCTTTACTGCATTATTGCCGGCGCCGCCTACGCCTACAACAATGATTCTGACAGGAGCCCCTGTCTCGTCAGTCGTAATGTTAATCAAAACTTTATCCTCCTTATTATTAAACCTCTAAGGGAGGTCAAACAAATTCTCTAATACCAAAATACTATATATAATATTATATTTTTTCACTCTATTTATCAACCGTTTTTTATCAAAAAAAGTTAATTTTCTTCCTCTCCAGAGTCCTTTTCGAATACAATATCTGTGTTAGCGCTGGAATAATTCTCAAGATGTAGTGTTCCGGTCATTCCATCAAGCTGTGGAAGAATCCTAAGTGCACGGTCAATCTTCTCCTCCAGATAAACGCTACTTCCAAGAGCAATATTATAGGTGTCATAAGACAAAATTATTCGTCCATCTTCATCATATGAAACCACATTTGGCATTAAATCATTTTTATTTAATATCTTGATTAATGAGGTAAGATATCCAATCTGTTCTTTACCGATAGGAAGCTTTTCACCTCTCTCTGGGTTTTCACAGACAACACCTTCAACTTTCATGTACCCTCTATCCACAAAAGTCTCACTAATCTCGACTATTTCTCCACTATGATTAAAATAAACGTATTTTCCATCCTCCTGATATATGTACCCAAGAATCTTCTTCTCATTACAAACAATTGTAATTGAATTTAATCCAGTCATTTTAACATCGAAGGAATCTATAAATTCAGCATCTCCCTTAGGGAAAAGCTTATTCTTAAAAAACGCATATACTGCATTCCCTGAATATTCATCATCCAAAATATAATTCTTTATCTCGTCGGCTGTATAAAGATCTGTGCCCTCCACGGAAAGCTCTTTAATTGGGCACATAAAATATGCGCCTGCGCCCAGCACGGATGCAACAATAACCACAGCCAGAACAAATTCTATAAAAACAAGCACAAAGGCTTTTCTTCGTCTTCTAGCTCTTCTACTCATATTCCTCCCCATCAAAATCCATATTCTTAGACACGCTAAGGGCCAATCCAAATTCTGATAAAAGAATCGCCACTGATGTTCCACCGTAACTAATTAGCGGTAAAGAAACACCTGTATTTGGAATTGAATTGGTAACAACGGCAATGTTAAGTACAACCTGAAGCGCAATATGAGCCATTATACCGATACAAATATATGAACCAAACATATCCTTGGCGTGAGTAGCTATGAAAAGTAATCTGTAAAGCAGGAGGATATATAAAAGGATAATACAAACTGCGCCGAATATACCTAATTCCTCACAGATAATAGAAAAAATCATATCATTCTGAGCCTCTGGCACAATGTATTTTTGCATACTGCCACCAAGCCCCTTTCCAAACAATCCACCACTACCAATGGCGTAAAGTCCTTGAAGAATCTGGAATCCAGTATCCTCTATATAATCCTCTGGATGAAGCCATGCTGAGATACGCTGTGCTCTGTAGCTAACAAAGTGTATTGCCAAAAGTCCCAAACCAACAAAGCCTGCACCAGCAAGGAAGAATGGTCTGTATTTTGGTGATGCCACAAATGTCATAACAAAAGCTATACCTGCAATGATAATCGCTGTAGACAGATTGTTATATGCTACTACACCAAATATTGGAAGAATAAGTGCCAAGGTACGAATAGTTCCCTGAATTGTACGTTGATGCTTTGGCGCTCTATCAACTACAAAAGCTATGAGCAGAATAACTGAAACCTTTCCAATCTCTGATGGCTGCACAGAAATTCCGCCTACCTTAAGCCAACGTGTAGAACCATTCAAGGTAGTACCTACGAAATTAACAATTACACATAAGAAAATAGAAACAAAATAAATCGGAATAACAAATGCACTCCATCTTCTATAATCAACTTTTGTAAAGAAGCTCATGCCTACAAAGCCAAGTCCTGCCGCAAATAATTGCTTCTTAAGGTAGTAAGTAGAATCTCCTATCTTAAGAGACGCTGCATAAGCAGAGGTGCTGTAAAGCATAACCAGGCCAAAGGCCAAAATAAACACAACAATAAAAAGCAAGGTGTAATCGAAATTTAAAAGCTTTTTAATTTTCTTTCGCTGTCTGGCCTCCCTTCTGGAAGCAGCCAGCTCCTTATCTCTTGCCATAAAAGTAAAACAACTCCCCTATACTAAAAAGTATGCGAATGTACATAAGAAAATTGTAACTGTTGTAAATACAGCAACAACCTTTACCTCAGACCAACCACCGAGCTCATAGTGATGATGAATTGGTGCCATTCTGAAAATTCTCTTTCCACCTGTCATCTTAAAGTAACCTACCTGAAGAATAACAGAAAGAACCTCTGCAAGATAAATCAGAGCAACAACGATAATGAAGATAGGCATCTGTAAAGTGTATGCAACTGATACAACGAATGCACCAAGAGCAAGTGAACCTGTGTCGCCCATGAAAATCTTAGCAGGATGTACATTAAACATTAAAAATCCAAACAATGCACCAATCATGGCAGCAATTGCTGGAGTAATATCTGAATAAAGATGAATTGCTACAAGTCCCCAGAAACCTGCAATTGCAAGTGTAACTGAAGTGGCAAGACCATCAAGACCATCTGTAAAATTGGCACCATTAACTGTTCCAAGCACTGCAAGGAAAAGAAGTGGAATTGCAAGCCAGCTAATATCCACAAAAGCACCTGTTGCTGGAATTCTAAGTTCTAAAGAAACATCAGAAAACTTTACCATATATACAGCAAAGCCTGTTGTAAGAACGATCTGACCAAGCATCTTCTGCCATGCCTTAAGACCGTCTGAGCTTCGCTTCAAAGCCTTGAGTAAATCATCTACAAAACCAAGAACACCAAAGCCAACTGTAAGAATAACGATTGGATAGATATGCGGAACATTTCTTCCAAACAAAATAGCTGTAACAGCAAATGCAATAAGTATCATGATGCCACCCATTGAAGGTGTACCATTCTTTGCTTTGTGCTCCTTAATGTACTCACGCTCTGTGTTTCCCATCTTAAGTCTACGAAGTAATGGAATACACACTGGCGCCAGCGCTACAACTATAAAAAATGCAACTATCATTGGTAAAAAAACTTCTAACATAATAAAACTCCTTAGTTTTGATCTTCGTTACCATTATCTGGGGTTACGGACGGGTCTGCTGTGGACTCGCCACCCTCAGGTGTGTCCTCAGCTACACCTTCATCCGGCTCGCTCTGCTGAGCAGCCTCGGTAAGAGCTGATGCTGCGGCAGCCTCCTCTTCTTCTGTAAGAGAAGATTCAACACCCATATAAGGTAATGCCTGTTCAAAAATGTTATGAACAATCTCCTGGGCGAAGCTACTGTGGGCCTGATTGTTGCCCTCTGCTCCTACTCCAGGTTCATCAACAATAACATATACTACAAGCTGCGGATTATCAACAGGTGCAAAGCCAATGAAGGAAACCAGGTATTTGTGATTGCCTCGAGGAAGCTTCTCCGCTGTACCTGTCTTACCACCGATGGTATATCCGTTAACACCGGCAGTCTTTCCAGTACCATCAGATACTACGAAGTGAAGATATTCCTTAAGTATATCACTAACCTCTTTTGAAACTGTCTTCTTTAAAAGATTAGGCTCAATCTCGCTAACAGTATTACCATTTGAATCGGTAATCTTCTTAACAAGATGTGGCTCATATAAATTACCTCCATTTACAAGGGAACAGAAACCTGTTCCAAGCTGAATCATAGTAGTATTAAAGTTCTGACCGAAAGAATTTGTAGCAAGGTTAATAGCGGAATGTAAATCGTCCTTGCTATAAATAAGTCCTGCTGTGCTGGCTTCACCTGTAAGGTCGATGCCTGTCTTCTGTCCAAATCCAAATATCGACTGATAATCAGAAAATGTATCTGCGCCGATGACTCTTACCATCTGCATAAGGGCATCGTTGCAGGAATTGGACAATGCATCTGCAATAGTCTGTGTGCCGTGACCACCTTTATTGTGGGCAACACATCTTACCAACTTTGGATAGCCGGAAATCATCTCACCACCATCACAAAAATAGGTCTCACTGCCTGATAAGGCACCTGTCTCAAGTCCCATAGCTACGGTAAAAGGCTTAAAGGTAGAACCTGGCTCATAGGTATATGTAATTGGAAAATTCTGCCAGATTTTATTAAGCTTATCCATCTTGTCATCTGTAGACATTTCCGCAATCTGCTCTTCTGTGTAATATGCAGATAAATCCCTTGGATTGTTCAAATCAAAGGATGGATATTGAGCCATGGCAAGAATCTCACCTGTATTAGGATTCATAACCAGCGCAGCTGTATGAAGTGAACCCTGATACTCTGGCTCATCAGGATGGTCTGCATTCCACTGAGCCATTGTCTTCTCGTTCCAATCTTTTATAGCATTTTCAGCAATAGTCTGGATGTTAACGTCCAGAGATAAAACAATGTTGTTACCGTTAGTGGCATCAATTGTCGTCTGTTCAAGGTTACTGTCGGAATTAAGGTATCCATAGGTACGTCCGTTAATTCCGTTCAAAACATTTGAATATTTGTTTTCAAGACCAATTACACCAACATTACCGCTACTTGCATAACCTATGGTAGCTGCTGCCAGACTTCCATATGGATACTGTCTTACATATTCCTTTTCAAACCAAATACCAAAGACCTTTCCTTTGTATTCTTTTGAAGCTTTCTTCTCTTCAAATGCAGCCATCTCTTCGTAAGGAACCTTTTTAGCCAATACAAAATATGCAGATTTTGGATGTTCCTCAAGCTGAGTACGAATCTTCTCTTTATCTATTTCTGGGAAGCACTCAGCTACCAGGTTTACTGTGGCTGTAATGCAGCTATCCTTATTTTTGTCCTTAGCCTTTTTTTCATTATCATTTAGAACCTTACTATCTAGAATAACGTTGTAAACATCAACGCTGGTGGCCAATACTGTTCCTCTGGTATCAACAATATTTCCTCTCTGAAAAGGAATAATCGAGCTGTCGTATTTTTGTTGAGCCAAAACTATCTTTTCGTATTTATCACCACTAGTGTACTGGATGTACATTATGCGTCCTATTAGAACAACAAAAAGAATACAAACAACTCCAAATACCAGCCAGAGTTTTCTTTGCATTCTTTTTAAAATCTTTTTATTAGGTTTTATTCTTCGTCGTTTTTTATTACTAGGCATTATGCGTATCTTCCTATGGTATATCCTTGTACTGACTCATGTAGTCAGAACCATCTATACTATAATACACTATTTGGTTGCTGGTTGCATATACCATTCCCAACTCATTTATAGCCTTGTCTTTTATCTCTGAAAGATTGGTATTTGTAGCGATTCTACTCTCAGCTGCATTGTTATCAGCATTGATGGTAGAAAGCTCATTTTCCATATCTGCAATGTGTCCCATTCTTGTTGTAACGTTAGTCTGAAGTGCCACATAGCCCACGAGCATAAAGCAGGTAAGAACAACTGCCATAATCATATAACCTGTTAACAATCTATTCTTTCTAAGAGCTGCTACACGTCTTCTATCTGTAATCTTCTGGCGACGGATGGCATCCTCACGCTTTTCACGCTCACGCTGCTCACGTGTAGGCAGACTTCTAGCCGGACGCAACTGGTATTCTGTCTCTTTGCGGACGGCATTGCCATCGTTGTAATAGTAAGTCTTTAATTCCTGCATATCTCTCTATTCCTCAATTTAAACTAGTAATCAAAACTAGCACCCAAAATTCTCTATCTGCTTAGGCTTCGTCACCACGCTCGAATACTCTAAGCTTCGCACTCTTTGAGCGGGAATTTGCCTCCAGCTCCTCATTGCTTGGTAATATTGGCTTTCTAGTAACCACTTTACCCTTTGACTTTTTCCCACAAACACATACCGGGAAGTTCTTTGGACATGTACAAGGATCCTCATTTCTCTTAAAGGCAACCTTTGTAATTCTGTCCTCCAACGAATGGAAGGTGATGATACAAAGTCTTCCACCTGGATTAAGTAAATCAATCATATCGTCTATATGATCTTCTAGAACAGTAAGTTCTCTGTTTAATTCTATTCTGAGAGCCTGATAGGTTCTCTTTGAAGGATGACCCTGACCAACCTGAGCCTTCTTTGGAATACTCTCAGCAATGATTTTATTAAGCTGACCAGCTGTAAGTATTGGAGCTTTTTCTCTCTCCTTGATGATGTTTTTAACAATCTGCTTTGAAAATTTTTCCTCACCATATGTGTATAGGACGCGGGTCAAATCCTCTGCTGAATAAGTATTAACTATATCAGCAGCCGTCATAGGATTGTCCTTGTCCATACGCATATCCAAAGGAGCATCCTCTACTCTGTAAGTAAATCCTCTGTCTGCCTCGTCAAGCTGGAAGCTGGAAACTCCAAGATCAAGCATTATGCCATCCACCTTTGTAACACCAAGCTCTGCAAGACGCTCCTTCATGAATTCATAATTACTATGAATTCTGGTGACCTTATCCCCGTAACATGCAAGCCTCTCCCCAGCTGCCTTTAGGGCGTCGGTGTCCTGATCAAATCCGTAAAGATGTCCTGTAGTAAGGTGACTGGCTATCTCAAAAGAATGGCCGCCACCTCCCAATGTGCCATCAACATAGATTCCGTCAGGTTTAATATTCAAATTGTCCACTGTCTCATGTAAGAGAACCGAATAATGATTAAATTCCATTTAACTCCTTAAATTCCGAGACCAAGCTCAGCCATATGCTCTGCTATTTCATCCATGTCATCGTAGGTGCCTTCCTCTATCCAGCGTTCCTTAGACCAGATTTCAATTCGGTTAAGAACACCTACAGAAACAACTTCCTTATCAATTCCAGCATATTCCTTAAGTGTAGCTGGAATAAGTACTCTTCCTTGCTTATCGATGTCGCATTCTGCTGCTCCTGCAAAGAAGAATCTGGAGAACTTTCTAGCATCCTTTGTGGTACGTGGAATCTCTCGGAACTTTTCCTCGATATTCTGCCATTCGCTAAGTGGATAAACGAAAAGGCAACCATCAAGTCCCTTAGTGGCAACGAAGTGATCTCCCAACTGCTCACGAAACTTTGCAGGCATAATAAGACGATTCTTCGCGTCTAAATTGTGACTGTATTCGCCCATGAACATGAGACACTCCCTCCTTTCCAAATGGCAGACTGTCTCCATATCCACCACTTTATGACACTTTTATTCCACTTTCCTCCACTTTTAACTACATTCTAAACCAAATTAAGCTCATCTGCAACCCGCAAAGCCCGTAAAATCAATATTCCCCACATGTGGTATAAAGTGGTGGGCGTTCCCATAATTAGCACAAAATATGCCAAAAAAAGACATAAAAAAAAGACATTGGATTGACCAATGTCTCAGATTGTACTTAAAAAAATACATTTTTATTTAATTATTTTCTAATTTCTTGAGATTATATACATATAATCCTGTGCCAAGAACAATTAATATCGCAGCCAATGCTTGTGATACCGGGATGCCTGTGCCCCAAAGCTTAAGCTGATCAGTACGAATTCCTTCTATCCAGAAGCGTCCTGCTCCGTAGCCTAAAAGATAGGTAAAAAATACCTGACCATGGAACTTCTTTTTTCTTATCATTAGGAACATGATAATAAACAAGCCTAGATTCCATAAAGACTCATAAAGGAAGGTAGGATGAACAGATATATAGTCTACTCCATTTATCTGCACGATATTTGTAAGCATCTCAGATGTAACATCCGACTGACTTCTAATGGAATTAATAGGAAGCAGCATTGCAAACAACCCATCCGTGTACTGTCCAAAAACTTCTCTATTGAAGAAGTTGCCCCATCGACCAAATATCTGGCCAATGACCACACCGCCAATACAGATATCCATTACCTGTAGGAAATTATGCTTTCTAAGTTTGCAAAGCACTGCTACACAGGCGATACCGGCAAGCACTCCTCCATAAATAGCAAGACCGCCCTGTCTGATATTGAAAACACTAAGGGGATTATCTTTGTAGTACTCCCATGCAAATATTACGTAGTAAAGTCTGGCTCCGATAACACCAACAATAATGGTGATAATACAGATATCCAAAAATTTGTCTTCATCAAAGCCCTCTCGCTTTGCTTCATTAAGAATGTAAGTGACCCCAACCAACATACCAATAGCAATTATAACGCCGTAAAACGCAATGAAAAAGGACCCGATATGGAATCCTTTTTCAATATTGTTTAGAGTGATATGAAGATTTGGAAAAATAATGCTAGAATCCAATTTATGTCTCCTCTATTCTGCGTCGCTAAACAACTGATAAATCTCAATCTTCAGCGCGTCTGTATCTGTCATTCCGACAAATATACAGCCATACTCATAGATGTCTCCATCAAGCTTGTTAGAACGAACAACCTTAAATACGGAATCAATGGTTTCCTTTGTCCAAATTTGAATCTTAGCATCGAAAGTTGCTCCGATTTCAAATTCCACACCAGGAACCCTAAAAGCTAAACCTGTCTTTGAGATATTGGTTACCTCAACCTCCATGTACTTCACGGTGGTGATGTTGGCTTCATCAATTCGCTCAATTTCTACCTTTACACCAATGTCTAAACGTTTGCTTTTTCTTTTCTCCTCCATCTCATGCCCCCCAATACATTAATTAGTAGTTACGTTTAAGCCTTAAGATTTATCCCCTTATTCTTAAGCTTCTCAATAATCTCGTCAACTACCTTCTGAACTTCTTCATGTGTAAGAGTACGCTCATCATCCCCAAAGAGCAATCTTACGGTAATTGACTTGCTGCCTCCGTCTGAATAAACATCGGATACACCGACCTTTTTCAGAATATCTTTAGCACTTTCTTTTATTGTATCATTTATTTCAGAAAATTTCTCGGCAATAAATGATAAATCTACTTCAATTGATGGATATTTTGATGGTTCTACATATTTTATAGGCTCTGGATTGATATCTGAAAGCGCTTCAACATCGATTTCTGCGAAAACAATGGCTGCTTTCTTATCAATTTTCTTTGATACTACTGGGTGAGCAACACCAATTTCACCAATCTGAACGCCATCAAGAATAAGAGCGTTAAGATTCTTTGGATGCTCATATGAATGTGTAGCCTCAAGCTTCTTATATGTAAGAGCCTTATTTCTAACATCGTCTACTGTCTCAGCAATCATATCGCGAAGTTCGAAGTAAAGCTGCTCAAGTGACTTTGTCTTAGAGAATAATGTGATGCAAAGCTTCTTCTTCTCATCGCAAAGGCCGTCTGCCTTAAGTCCTTCAACAACACGACCAACCTCGAAAATACCGAAATCAGTATCGTAACCTGTATTGTAATTAACCTGGCAAAGCTGAGTTGGAATCATTGAACGTCTAAGAGTCTCAATGTTAGGGTTTGTAGAATTAGCAAGCTTAACATTCTCTTCTACTTCTATTCCAAGCTTCTTATACTCGTCAGCATACTGCCATACATAAGAATGTACCTCGTGAAGCTTAAATCTCTTAACAAGGATATCCTTAATTCTGTCTTCTACATTCTTTGTCTCATCCATACGAACTGGGTAGAGAGGAGCATTTGTAGTAGAAAGCTCAAAATTATCGTAACCATAGATACGAGTAATCTCTTCGATGATATCTGCCTTTAAGCTGATATCCTTTGTAGCACGATATGAAGGAACATCAACGTGGAAGTTATCCCCGTCCTGCTTTACCTCAAAACCTAAAGCAGTAAGTGTATCCACAATGTGCTCATTTGTAATCTCAATTCCAGTGTACTTATCCACAAAGTTC
This sequence comes from Pseudobutyrivibrio sp. 49, assembly GCF_900100545.1. Taxonomy (GTDB): domain Bacteria; phylum Bacillota; class Clostridia; order Lachnospirales; family Lachnospiraceae; genus Pseudobutyrivibrio. Next base: position 186,791 of record NZ_FNDP01000001.1, on the reverse strand, counting down.
TTGTCAAAATCGAGGGCTACATGTGGATAATGGAAAGCATATTCATCAGTAAGGGCTGATACAACCTTTACACCTGGATCAATATCAAGAAGAAGCTTCATGAAACGAGCGATGGCAACTGTAGTCATCTCTGGATCAAGACTCTTCTCATAACGAGCAGATGCATCTGTTCTGTGAGCAAGACGAACTGCACTCTTTCTGATTGAAGCTGCATTAAATGTAGCTGACTCAAGAGTAAGTGTTGTTGTATCTTCCACGATTTCTGAATCGAGACCACCCATGATACCTGCGATAGCAACTGGTGTGTTATCATTGCATATCATAAGTGTATTCTCATCTATGTTTCTCTCAACACCATCAAGTGTTGTGAAAGTAAATGGCTTATCAAATCTCTTAATACGAATCTTACCAACCTTGCGTGAATCGAAAGCATGCATTGGCTGACCCATTTCGAGCATAAGGTAGTTTGTAAGATCAGTAAGAAGATTGATTCCTCTCATACCACAATAGTAGAGACGAATTCTCATATTCATAGGAGCAACATTCTTCTCAACATTCTCTACCTTAATAGATGAATATCTCTGGCAAAGCTCATCCTCAATCTTAAGATCAATCTTTTCAAGATTGTCGTACTTGCTTAAGTCGATTGTAGGAAGTTCCTTAAGTGGACGCTTTGCAATTGTTGCGAACTCTCTGGCAATACCGTAGTGTCCCCAAAGGTCTGGACGGTTTGTAAGAGACTTATTATCAACCTCAAAGATTATATCGTCAATTTCGTATAAATCCTTGATATCTGTACCATTTACTACGTCTTCTGTAATATCCATGATGCCATCATTGTTATCAGAGATTCCGATTTCCTTCTCTGAACAGCACATACCATATGACTCGAAACCAGCTAATGGACGTGGTGCAATTGTAATCTCACCAAGCTTTGCTCCAACCTTTGCGAAGGCTGTCTTCATACCAACGCGAACATTTGGTGCTCCACATACAACATCTGTAAGCTTTCCATCTCCGGTATCAACCTTTAAGAGATGAAGTTTCTTAGATTCTGGGTGCTCCTCTACTGATTTAATCTCGGCAACAACTACACCTGATAAATCCTCACCCTTATGGAAAATATCATTTTCAACCTCTGCTGTTGCAAGAGAGAACTTAGCGATAAGCTCCATCTTGTCGAGACCACTAAGGTCAACAAAATCAGAGATCCAATTCATTGAAATAAACATATCAAAAGTCCTCCCTTACTGCTCGTCATCAGTGAACTGAGCCAAGCTGCTAAGATTACCGCTGTTCAGATCACGGATGTCCTTAATACCGTATTTCATCATTGCAAGTCTTGTAAGGCCAAGGCCAAAGGCAAAACCTGTGTACTTTTCTGGATCAATGCCACCCTCTTCGAGAACCTTTGGATGAACCATACCGCATGGGCAAAGCTCAAGCCATCCTGAATGCTTGCAAGAAGGGCAACCCTTACCACCACAGTTGAGGCAGTTGATATCAAGCTCGAAACCTGGCTCCACGAATGGGAAGAAACCTGGACGAAGACGAACCTTAATATCTCTTCTAAATACTTCTGAAAGCATAGTCTTCATGAAGTAGATAAGGTTTGAAATAGAAATGTCCTTACCTACCATAACACCTTCCATCTGGAAGAAAGTATTCTCATGACATGCATCTGTAGCTTCGTTTCTAAAACAACGACCTGGGAAAATAGCCTTAATAGGTGTACCATTCTCAAGAAGCTGCTTTCTATACTTCTTGTAAATAGCGTTCTGAGCAGCTGTAGTCTGAGACTTAAGAAGCTGACCATTCTCAAGATAATATGTATCCTGCATATCTCTTGCAGGGTGATACTTAGGAATATTAACAGACTCGAAACACTCGTAATCTGTAACCACCTCGCTGTAATCCTCTACTGTAAAGCCCATTGATTTAAATATTGTCTCGCACTGACGCTGAACAAGAGTAATTGGATGATAGCTTCCCTGATCAAAATGCTCTGGAAGGGAAATATCAAACTCTGGAACCTTATCGATTTCCTTCTGAAGTTCTAATGCTGCAAGCTCATCCTTCTTCTCGGCAATCTTGTCTGCAACAGTGTTCTTAAGCATGTTAATCTTCTGGCCAAACTCTTTTTTCTCTTCCGCTGAGAGCTTGCCCATTTCTTTCATGGCAGCTGTAACACTACCCTTTTTACCAAGGTATGAAACTCTTATATTCTCAAGCTCTTCAGAATTCTTGATATTCTGAAGCTCTGTTTCGAACTTGGCACTTAATTCAGTAATAATATCTACCATAGGTGGCCTCCCTAAATAATAATCTCATTAAGTTAAAATTTTAACAGTTGAAAGTGTTAAATTCAATACTCCTACTGCTGTAAATCAGTAATCATCATGGCATCTCCAAAGGAGAAAAATCTGTATCTTTCCTGAACAGCTTCCTCATACGCAGCAAGGACATGTTCTCTTCCAGCCAGTGCTGAAACCAGCATAATAAGTGTCGATTGTGGAAGATGGAAATTTGTAATCAAACAATCGATAACCTTAAACTCATAACCAGGATATATGAATATCTGTGTCCATCCACTCTTTGGGACAAGTGGCTTTCCTGGCTCTGCAGCTGATTCAAGAGTACGTGTACTTGTGGTGCCTACTGAAATAACTCTTCCTCCGTTAGCCTTTGTCTCATTAATAATATCGCAGGCTTCCTGAGTAATCTCATAGTACTCTGAGTGCATGTGGTGATCTAATACCTCATCCTCTTTTACAGGACGGAAGGTACCGAGACCTACATGAAGAGTAACCTCCGCAATCTTTACTCCCATAGCCTTAACTTCTTCGAGAAGCTCAGGTGTAAAATGAAGACCTGCAGTAGGTGCTGCAGCACTTCCATCATACTTTGCATAAACTGTCTGATATCTGTCTCTGTCCTGAAGCTTATGAGTGATATATGGTGGAAGTGGCATTTCTCCAAGCTTATCTAAAATCTCTTCAAAAATACCATCATAAGAAAACTCAATGATACGATTTCCCTCATCTACAATATCAATAATCTTTCCAATTAAAAGACCATCGCCAAAGGAAATTTCCATTCCTGGACGAGCTTTCTTGCCAGGCTTAACCAAACACTCCCACTGAGTGTCGCTGAGTCTCTTTAATAGAAGAATCTCTACCTTTCCGCCAGAGCCTACTCTTGCTCCATATAATCTTGCTGGAATAACACGAGTGTTATTGATAACCAGGCAATCACCTGGTCTGAGATATTCTTTAATATCATAGAAATGGCGATGAAGTGTCTCGCCTGTGTTTTTGTCCAAGACCATAAGTCTTGAGTTGCTTCTCTTTTCAAGAGGGTCCTGAGCTATCAACTCCTCAGGAAGCTCGTAATCAAAATCTTTTACTAACATCTTAATTTCTTTCTAAATCATTAATAAACATTCAACCTAGTTTAGCACAGAATTACTTGGTAGTCCAATTACTAAAATGCTTTGACTTAAAGTCTTTTTTGAACTTCTCCCATGCCATTCCAAAGGCATCTGCAAAAAATACATTTGCCTCAGCAGCCATAAGCATAAAGTACATACAGAAATAAAGCCAAAACATAAAAATCATCATAGTGGCCAAAGCTCCATACATAGAAAAGCCATTAAAGTATTTTACCCAGATAGCAAGGAACAAACTGAATATATACCAGCTAACCGCACAGATTATTCCACCTGGTAGCTGGCTCATAAACTTTAGATTTTTATTTGGCAATGCGGTAAATAAAAACGTAAATACGATAACCAAAAAGATAAAAACAAAAATACTTCTAAACAATGGTCGTATTCCAAATACGTATGCAAGGAAGCCATAATTGCTTTTAGCATATCCCTGAAGCTTCTGTGTAAATACAAGCATGAGCATGATTACAACAATAATTGAAAGAAGAAACATTGTATAGAAAATCGCCTTGATACGTCTGGCAACCCAATTTCGTGTTTCTTCTATTTGATTAACCTGATTAAGTCCTACCATAAGATTCTGAAAAGCTTTTCCTGAAGACCAGATAGCCATCAGCGCAGAAATAGAAATAGCACCAACAGAACCCTTTGTAACAAGGTGAACAACCTTTGCCATGAATGGTGAAAACTCCGCAGGAATAACCTCATAAATAAGCTCATTAAGATAATGACTAATAGAAGGAATCAAGCCGGCAATCCACACTAAAAGCATAGTTACAGGGATGGCAGTCATAATCATAAAGTAGGCCGTCTGTGCAGCGTACGCACCTATGTTATCTCTGCCGCATTTATCTAAATATGTTTTTCCATATCCCAAAAAGGTCCACATAAAATATTCTCCTCAACGCCTAAATTTTAGCAAAGAAAAAGCGACTATGCAACGCATAGCCGCTACTGTTTTCTTTTAAAACCTAACCCGGAGGTGCCGGGCCTATCAATTGACTCCTAGCGCCAGCTAGGTGGATCGCCGCAACTAATCTTTTGCCTTCCACTGCAAAGGAGGCCTGACAGCCGATTAGAAATATAAGCATTCCATTTAAAGTAAATGTAGGTTCAAAAAGGATAAGTTAAATCGTACATCCCAGGTTAGGTAAAAGTCGGTATCTTGTACCTGCAATTATATTACAATATATTTGTGTCAAAATAAAGAACAGATTTTTCACAAAGTTATATTGAAGTCCTATATTCCAAAGATAAACCCACCTCGTAACAATATGTCACAAGGTGGGTAAATTATTAGAATTTATAATTGTTAAGCTTCAAATTAGAGCTGTGGACCTGCAGAAACAAGTGCCTTACCAGCCTCATTTGTTGTGTACTTAACAAAGTTCTTGTTGAATCTAGCTGCAAGATCTTTTGCCTTCTCTTCCCACTCAGAAGCGTTAGCATATGTATCTCTAGGATCAAGAATCTTAGGATCAACACCTGGAAGCTCTGTAGGAACTTCGAAGTTGAACATAGGAATTGTCTTTGTTGGAGCATTCTTGATGTCACCGTTAAGGATAGCATCGATGATACCTCTTGTATCCTTAATTGTGATTCTCTTTCCTGTTCCATTCCATCCTGTGTTAACAAGGTAAGCCTTTGCTCCAGACTTCTCCATCTTCTTAACAAGCTCCTCAGCATACTTTGTTGGGTGAAGCTCAAGGAATGCCTGACCGAAGCAAGCGGAGAATGTAGGTGTAGGCTCTGTGATACCTCTCTCAGTACCAGCAAGCTTTGCTGTAAATCCTGAAAGGAAGTAGTACTTTGTCTGCTCTGGTGTAAGGATAGATACTGGAGGAAGTACTCCGAATGCATCTGCTGAAAGGAAGATTACGTTTTCAGCATCAGGACCAGCAGAAACCTTGTTTACCTCAGCTGCAATATTGTTGATGTGGTCGATTGGATAAGATACACGAGTATTCTCTGTAACGCTCTTGTCATCAAAATCAATCTTACCTGCGCCATCAACTGTTACGTTCTCAAGAAGAGCATCTCTTCTGATTGCGTTGTAGATATCTGGCTCAGACTCTTTATCAAGACCGATAACCTTTGCGTAGCAACCACCTTCGAAGTTGAATACGCCGTTGTCATCCCAGCCGTGCTCATCATCACCGATAAGACGACGCTTTGGATCTGTAGAAAGTGTAGTCTTACCTGTTCCAGAAAGACCAAAGAAGATTGCTGTGTGCTTTCCATCCATGTCGCAGTTAGCTGAGCAGTGCATTGAAGCAATACCCTTAAGTGGAAGGAAGTAGTTCATCATTGAGAACATACCCTTCTTCATCTCTCCGCCGTACCATGTATTGATGATAACCTGCTCACGAGTTGTAATATTGAAAGCTACACATGTCTCAGAATTAAGACCGAGCTCCTTGAAGTTTTCAACCTTAGCCTTTGATGCATTGTAAACTACGAAATCTGGCTCGAAGTTTGCAAGCTCCTCTGCTGTTGGCTTAATGAACATGTTCTCAACGAAATGAGCCTGCCAAGCAACCTCAACGATGAAACGAACTGCCATACGTGTGTCTTTGTTTGCGCCGCAGAATAAATCTACAACGTAAAGATCCTTGTTAGAAAGCTCCTTCTTAGCAAGGTCCTTTACCTTCTCCCAAACCTCTTCAGACATTGGATGGTTATCATTCTTATACTCTTCTGTTGTCCACCAAACAGTATCCTTAGAATTCTCATCCATAACGATGTACTTATCCTTAGGTGAACGTCCAGTGTAGATACCTGTCATAACGTTAACAGCGCCAAGCTCTGTTTCCTTACCTACTTCAAATCCCTCGTTTGAATCTGCGAGCTCTGCCTTGTAAAGATCCTCATAAGAAGGATTGTGAACAATGCTAGTAGTTCCTGTGATGCCATACTTTGTTAAATCAACATTAGCCATCTTGTCTTTACCTCACTTTTCTAAATAAATTTTTACTAGCTAACCCCTATAAAATAAAGGCTAAAAACTAATTTTCGCTAGTTATCATTCTAGACGTTACACAAATTATTGTCAATAAATTCACAAAAAAAGTGTTTTATGATTTGTACAATTTTTAAACATAAAATTAAGCAATTTGCTAACTATAAAATTTTTCTTAAATTTGCCTATTTCTCTTGCAAAATAACCTAAATAAATGTCACAATTAACCTTGTATATTTACACATATTTATGGTAGTATACATTAAATTGTAGTTTAGCACGCTAAAGTGCGAAATAGTTTTGAGGAGGACAATGTTACATGGTGATTGAGAATTACAGCGAGATAACTCCTGAATTGGAAAAGCTTGCGGAGCTTTCCAAAAAATCTTCATATATAGATCCAGAGTTGTACACTACTTATGATGTTAAAAGAGGTCTCCGTGACCTTAATGGTAAGGGTGTTCTTGTTGGTATCACAGAGATTTCTGAGGTTAATTCAAAGAAGTTTGTGGATGGTAAGGAAGTACCTTGCGACGGACAGCTTTTCTACCGTGGCTACAATGTACGTGACTTAGTTAAAAACCTTCCACAGGAGCAGCACTTTGGCTTTGAAGAGTGTGCATATCTTCTTTTATTTGGCACTCTTCCAACTACTGAGCAGCTCAACGAGTTTAAGGGGATACTGGCACATTACCGTTCACTCCCACAGAACTTTGTTCGCGACATGATTATGAAGAGCCCTTCAAAGGACATGATGAACTCACTTGCCCGTTCCGTCCTTGCTCTTTATTCATATGATGATTACGCTGATGATACATCAGAACCAAATGTTTTAAGACAGTGTTTGCAGCTCATAGCTAATTTCCCATTACTTTCGGTTTACAGCTACGCTGCCTATGATTATTACTATAATGAAAACTCACTTATCATTCATCAGCCTAGACCTGATTATTCTACAGCAGAGAACATTCTTCACTGCCTTAGACCTGATAGTAAATTCACTCCACTTGAAGCAAAGCTTCTTGATGTTGCTTTAATCCTTCATATGGAGCACGGTGGTGGTAACAACTCTACCTTTACTACTCACCTTGTATCATCTTCAGGTACAGATACATACGCTGCTATTGCTGCTGCCCTTGGTTCACTTAAGGGTCCAAAGCACGGTGGCGCCAATATCAAAGTTGTTAAGATGTTTGAAGATATGAAATCAGTCTTAAAGGATTGGGAAGACGAGGAAGAGGTTGGTAATTACCTTCGTGACCTTCTCCACGGCGAAGCCTTTGACCGACAGGGGCTTATTTATGGTATGGGACACGCTATCTATTCTGTTTCAGATCCACGTGCTCTTACCTTCCATTCCTTCGTAGAAGACCTTGCCATTGAAAAAGGCATGGAAAAGGAATATCGTCTTTACGAATTAGTTGCAAAGCTTGCTCCAAAGATTATTGCTGAGGAGAGAAAGATTTATAAAGGTGTTTCACCTAATGTGGATTTCTATTCTGGATTCGTATATCAGATGCTCGGCATTCCAGGAGAGCTCTTCACTCCTATCTTTGCCATCGCTCGTATCGCTGGCTGGAGTGCTCACCGCATGGAAGAGATTTGCCATAAGGGTAAGATTATGAGACCTGCATACATGACAGTATGCCAGCACAAGAAATACATTCCAATTGAAGAAAGAGTTTTGGATTAAAATGTTTAAGGATTCTAGCGTTTTGCTGGAATCCTTTTTTCTACCTGCTTGAAAATGGGACTGTGGCATGCCACCAGCCTTCAACACACATATATTGGGGGAATCTACAGTGTTTTTACAAAAAAGGAAATAACTACTCTTACAAGAGATTCATTTACGTAACAATGCTCAAATATATACTGTTTTTCCGTAATCAAAAATCCACATAATTTAACCAATATCCATTTATTCCAATATCCCCATTAAATACTACACATACAAAAGATTATGTTCCCGAAATAATACTCACTTTATCAAAACTCTACGTAACAAATGCATAAACCATACCATTTTTCCGTAAATCGCAGTTTTAGCACATATTTGCCCTAAATTTATGTATATCTATTCTCTGGGCTATGCCACAGTCCCATTTTCAAGCCTGCTTGATTACCTTATACCCATCTACAGGCAGTGGGTCAATGACGCGAAGCGCCGAAGGGTATCATTGGCACTGCCTTGATGGGTATCCTGTAATCAGCAGGTTGAAAATAAAAAAGGACTTTAGCCATAAGCTAAAGTCCCTAGAAAACATCTCTTCCTTTCCTATTCCTCATCCTCTTCAACAAAAGGATTTATTGTTATCTCAAACCAGAAGGTTGCGCCCTGACCTTTTATAGAGAAGACACCATATTTAGCACCATGAAGCTCAAGTACATTCTTTACGATAGATAGCCCCAGGCCGGTACCCTGAATAGCTCGTTTATGAGCTGATGAATCTTTATAATATCTATCCCAAACGTATGGGATATCCTCCTGTTTAACTCCCTGTCCTGTATCCTTTACTTCTATTCGAAGCTTGTTGTCTATAACCTTTTGTATAACAGTAACTTTCTTGTCATCGCCCGTATAATTAATAGCGTTATTTATAAGGTTATAAAGCACCTGATACATCTTCTGCTCGTCCGCATATACGATAACTTCATCATCGTATATAAAATCAATAGTATATCCATCCACCTCGCGAAGCTTATTATATCGCTCCAAAACATGACGAATACTTTCAGTAATATTATAATCCTCAGGCTGAATAGTGATTGTACCTGCCTTAAGTTTTGAGATATCTAGCATGTCATTAACAAGACCTGAAAGTCTCTCCGTCTCATCAATAATAACCTGCACATTTTCCGGTGTGTTTTCTCCAGGAATATCACGCATTACCTCTGCATATCCCTTAATCATTGTAAGAGGTGTTCTCAAATCATGAGATACATTTGCTATCAATTCCTTTTGGAAGCTGTCGGCTTTTCCTAATTCGGATGTTGCATAATTTAAAGTATCTGAAAGCTCAGCCACCTCCATGTAATCATGTGAATTGAATTTAACAGAGTAATCTCCAGCAGCCAGCTTCTTTGCTCCATCATTAATTTTAATTATGGATTTTGACAGGCTTCGCGAAAGCATTACTGCCAATATAAAAGCAATAATAATTATAATAACTGAGATGTATTTCAGCTCAGCCTTTAGTGTACTAACGGTGGCATCCACTGGGGTCAAAACAGAATTAATCATTATGACCTGCTTAGAGCTACCTACATCGATTACTCGCACATAAATAACTGATTCGGCCATATCGTCTCCGATGTTCTGACGGAATTGTCCTGGCTCCTCTCTCTTTGGAGGTATCGTATATGCGATTCGTCCCGCGTTGGCATCCTCTTCTTCAGTAGGCTTTTCTATGCTATCAAGAACCTCTCGAATTTTGTTCTGCATCTCACTGCCCTTATATTCTATAACAGCCTCCCCACCATTGGCCACAGCCTCATCGTAGAAAATTTCGAAAAGAAACGGTGGCAATGAGGACATCTGTGAATTATAGATGTACTCTGCATTGTAGATAGAATTACCATCTTCATCAGTAATAAAAATTCCAAGATTATGGTTTGCTGCGATCTTTTCTATATCGTCAGAACAATCATCGTCACTATTATTGGACGATAAAAGCAATTCCTCTACATTGTTAAGAACAGTTTCTGTTTCCTGTCTTTTTATGATTTTATAGAAATCATCAAGGTAGACTATCTGAAAAAACCATAGTACTCCTAAAAGCACTATGGTAAAAATCAGGAATATTGAAAAGGTCTTCCATTTAATACTAATACGACTTTTTCTCAAAAGAATCCCTCCATTATTACGCTTCAAATCTGTAGCCAACGCCACGAAGGGTAATTAATAATTTTCTGTATTCGCCAAGACTGTTTCTAAGTAACTTAATATGGGTATCGAGCGTTCTGTCATCGCCATAATAGTCATATCCCCATACCTCAGTAATAAGTCTTTCTCTTTCGAGCGCAATATTCTTATTACGAACAAGATAAAAGAGAAGCTCATATTCCTTTGGAGACATTTCGATTCTCTTTCCATCTATAGAAACTGTACGAGCGGTAAAATTAATTTCCAATCCTTCGTATTTGAAAACATCCATAGCTGCTCCAGCGTCAGGTTTGCTGCGACTGGTAACAACATTCACGCGCATCATCAGCTCCTTTGGCGAAAATGGCTTAACCACGTAGTCATCAACTCCTGCTTCAAAGCCGTGAATTCTGTCGTACTCCTCACCTCTTGCTGAAAGCATAATAACTGGAATATCTTTTATCTTTTTTATTTCACTACATGCCGAAAAGCCATCTAACTCCGGCATCATAACATCCATAATTATAACATCGTAATCACTGTTGGCCTTTACCTTTTCGATGGCCTCCATGCCATCACAGGCCTCTTCGACTGCATAGCCTTCAAACTCACCATACTTACGGATAATTGAGCGAATCTTTTCCTCGTCATCAACCACCAAAATCTTCTTCATGTACGCCTCCTAAAACACGATACGTAAACTACCGAATTATAGTATCCATCACTTATGTGAATTCTAGGTGATGTTATTTAAATTTTTTAATGAATATACTGCTTTTTTGCCTTATGAATAGCTGCAGAAAATAAAATCCACACAACAACAAAAGCTATAAGGAAAATTACATTTACAAACTTAGGAAATGCAATAAACTGTGAATCATTTAAGAGTCCCTGTACACCAAAAATGATACAGAATGCTCCAAAGATTGCACACTTAGGCATAAGATAAGCTGAAAGTCCCTTTATATCTCCACATCTGGTAAGCTCCTCCGTGGTGACAACCATAGGATCAACCTCTCCCTTTTTATATCCCTTGATGCCTGTAAATAACAGGTACGCTCCCAGCAATGTGATAATTGCATCAAAGATTGAGAAAAAATTCATTGTCATTATTGTTCCCTCCAAAAATCTTTATGCATTAATTATAACGAAAATGCCTCATTTTTTCTATTGCATCCAAGAAATTATTCGATACAACGTCGTTGATTAATATTTGCTAAATTCACAAAATATACTTAAGATTTCTGATAAATCCATTTGAATCTACCCAATTGTTATTGTATTATTAATTTATAATATGCAGGAGGTGTTGGCTTTATGGACATAACTAACAAAAAAATTCTAGTTTGTGATGATTCAGTACTTGCCAGAAAACAATTGGTTGATGCTGTAAAGGAAGTCGCAACTGGCGCCACCTTCATAGAAGGAAAAAATGGCGCTGAAGCTATTGAACTTTACAAAAAAGAAAAACCTGACCTTGTCTTCATGGATATTGTTATGCCAGAAAAAGACGGTACACAGGCTCTTTCTGAAATTACATCTTTTGACAAGGATGCAGTTATTATCATCGTATCTTCTGTGGGTACACAGGAACAGCTTAAAAAAGCCATTCAACTGGGTGCAAAGGATTTCATTCAGAAACCTTTTGAGAAGAACCAGATTAAAGAAATTATCGAACTTCGACTTGGAGGAAAGTAGTTTATGTACACACAGTTCTTAGGTAACTATTTGTTGCAAAAGGGAATTGTAAATCAGGAACAGCTATTTAGTGCTATGTCCCGACTTTCGCAGACCCACATAAAGCTTGGTACAATTGCCATACATGAGGGTTTAATGACTGCCAACGAAGTGGATGAGTGTCTTTATGTTCAGACTCGCGAGGACAAGCGCTTTGGTGAAATAGCCATAGAACGAGGTTATCTTGAAGAAGCTCAAGTTCAGGAGCTCCTATCGAAGCAGACCCCTGATTTTATATTGCTTGGTCAGAATCTGGTTGAGGATGGTGTTTTTTCATACGAAGAACTGGAACGAATTATCTTTGATTATAAAAATGAAGCCGAGCTTTATGATTTGAGTCTTGATGTAGAAAATCAGGAAGCAATTCAAAGTATTATTTCCAAGTTCTTCCTTATGGCAGAGATGCCTGCAAACGACCTAAATCTTATGTACCTTGAGCTTATGTTTAACAGCCTTATAAGATTTATAGGAGAAGACTTCTCTCCTCTTTCACCTATGGTGCTGGAGGAATTTCCTATAACATTCGGCGTATCTCAGGGTATTAGCAGTGACCATGAGTTCATTACACACATCGACTGCGACAGAGAGACCGCTATTGCATTTTCATCAAGATATGCAAAAGAGGATTTCAATGAATTTAACGAGTATATTGTAGCTGCATTAGAGGATTTCCTTAACCTCCACAATGGATTGTTCATAGTAAATGCCTCTAATCAGCTTTCAGAAGATATTTCCCTGTCACCTCCTGTGATAACAGAGGAAGGTGTTCTTTCAGGACCTAACAAATGTGTAGACTTCCCAGTAGCCTATCCATTTGGAATTGTTCATTTACTAGTATGTTATTAGTTTAAAAATGGCACCCGAATGGGTGCCATTTTTTAATACAAATTAAATGCCTAGGAAACGCTTAACTTCTGCGCACATATCCTCTACCTCTACGACTGTGTCGTGACGAACTGGAGCGGAACGAATCTCTTCTATTGCGTTTGGTACATCAACCTTACCAAGTTCTGAAAGCTTATCTACAAGTACGAAATCCTCTTCCTTTTCGTATGCTGAGTCAATAGCACCCATAACTGCACGTGTAAACTTAAATGGGCTGGCTGTTGAAGCAATCACAGTTACCTTATCATCACCAGTTTCCTTCTTATATTTGTTATAAACAGAAGCAGCTACACCTGTGTGTGTATCAATAATGTAGCCTGTCTCATTGTATAAATCCTTGATTGTCATTCCTGTCTCAAGCTCTGATGCATAATTACCATAGAAGCTATCAAGCTTTGCACGCATATCATCAGTAATCTGATACTTTCCTGTAACCTTAAGCGACTCCATGAGCTCTGCGTTCTTTTCAGCATCATTTCCAGCAATGTGATAAATTAATCTCTCAAGATCACTTGAAATAAGAATATCCATTGAAGGTGAATTTGTAAGAATAAAGTCTCTGTTCTTGTCGTATTCTCCTGATGTAAAGAAATCATAGAGAACCTTGTTCTCATTTGATGCACAGACAAGCTTTGCAATTGGAAGCCCCATGTTCTTAGCATAATAAGCTGCGAGGATATTACCAAAATTACCTGTAGGAACAACTACATTGATCTCCTGACCAGAAGTAATCTTCTCCTCTGCAAGAAGCTTTGAATACGCATATACGTAGTAAGCAATCTGTGGAACAAGACGGCCAATGTTGATAGAGTTTGCTGATGAGAACTGGAATCCTGCTGCATCTAATTCTGCTGCAAGAGCCTTGTCATTAAACATCTGCTTAACACCTGTCTGAGCCTGATCAAAGTTACCCTTAATACCAACTACATGAGTATTGTCACCCTTCTGAGTAACCATCTGACGCTCCTGAATAGCAGAAACACCATTCTTTGGATAAAATACAACGATTCTTGTACCTTCAACATCTGCAAAACCTGCAAGGGCTGCTTTTCCTGTATCACCTGATGTTGCTGTAAGAATTACAATATCATTCTTTATATTATTTTTACGAGCGGAAGTAATCATAAGATGTGGCAAAATTGAAAGTGCCATATCCTTAAATGCAATTGTAGCTCCATGGAAAAGCTCAAGATAATATGCTCCATCCGCATATACGAGTGGTGCAATCTCTTCTGTATCAAACTTGCTGTCGTATGCACTGTTAATGCAATGCTTAAGCTCATCCTCTGTAAAATCTGAAAGAAAAAGCTTTAATACCTCATAAGCAACCTGCTGATATGTCATCTCAGCAAGCGTCTCCACAGGAACCTCCAACTTAGGAATAGATGTAGGCACAAACAAACCACCATCATCTGCAAGTCCCTTTAAGATTGCCTGTGAAGCAGTAATTTCCTGCTTATTTAAATCTCTAGTACTAACATAATTAACTGACATGATTCTTCCCTCGCTTATCTATAAATTTCTTTTCAGTTTACTGTAGCACAGTAAAGAAGTAAAGTCTAGTGTTTATTCCACTGCTTTCAAAGATTCCGTCATACTAATCTCGTCTAACTTTCTACCCATAAGTATATTGATAAGCAACGTAAACACAATCGTCAATACAAATGACAGCAGGTAGCTAAAAGCTGTGACCCTAACATCAAATGTAATCAAATCCACTATTATCTCACTCATTATGAAAGCATGGAAAAACTTTCCAACCACAAGTCCAACTGCTGCACCCATTATAGCAAGAAGAATATTTTCTCTAAATACATATGCTCTGGTTTCCTCTTTATAGAAGCCCAAAACCTTAACCGTCGCTATTTCTCTTACTCTCTCAGAAATATTTATGTTTGTAAGATTATACACAACCACTGCTGCAAGAGCCATAGCACTTCCTATTACAAGATAGATGATTATGTTTAAACTGCCCATCATGTTCTCGACTCTGTCTAACATATCCTTTGTTGGAACAACCATACTTATGGCTGTATCCCCCATAAGCTCTGCTCCAGCTTCATGAGAATCCACACCTTCATCAACCACAACATAAAGGTTCTTTCTCTCCGGAATATCTCCTATGTATTTCTCATAGGTGCTGGCATTCATATACATGTAGTTGTAAATAAAGTTTTGATTAATAGCTCCCACCTTAAACTCTGTCGGTTTCATATCATCAGAAGATATTGTAATAGTATCACCAAGCTTCATTCCATATCTGTCACACAGTCCCATGTTAATTACTATCTCGTCTTCTGACAGAGAACTCATATCAATATGATTGCCCTTAATATCATGCATATCATAGAACGTATCTATATCAGCTCCATCATCATAAACATTCATATAGATATTCTTGGTGTGTTTACCAAATTTCATATCTACAGAGGTATGATAGAAAAGAATATAGTCCTCCTTGTCATATCCCTTCTTCTCTAAAACTGGAACTGATTCTTTGGCTCCCTTTTTTAAGGTTATATCCATATCGTAAAGGGAAATATTTGTGTACTGATTCACAGCTATATCAGCAATGGAATCATATACACCAAAACCTGCCACAAGAAGTGCTGTACATCCTGCTATACCCATTACCATCATAATCAGTCGACCTTTGTATCTAAATATATTACGAAGGCTGACCTTCTTTAGGAATTTTAATCTGTTCCAGAAGAAAGGAATATATTCCAGGAAGATTCGCTTACCAGCCTTTGGCGCCTTTGGTCTCATTAGAGAGGCTGCCATCTCTGTCATCTCGACTCTGCAAGATACAAGTGTGACTCCAACTGAACAGATAAATGCTGCAGCAAAACTGATGATAAGCATCCTGCCATCAAAATAGTAATCCACCTCTCTAGTGTTATACATCATCTGATATGCATACCATATGGCCTGTGGAAAACCAAAGGTTCCTAAAGCGAAGCCTATACTTGTGCCAAGAAAGGCTGCAGAGCCTGAATAAAATGCAAATTTACCCATTATTGCTCCATTGCTATAGCCTAAAGCCTTAAGCACTCCTATCTGTGTACGCTGATCTTCTACCATGCGGTTCATGGTAGTCATACAAACTAAAGCTGCTACTAAAAAGAAGAATATAGGAAATACGTTGCCTATAGCACCTACTATCGTAGAATCGCTTTCAAAGCACACATAACCTGCGTTACTGTCGCGCTTCAAAAGGTAAGTATCAGCTTCTTCTATGTCGTCTATCTCTTTTTGTGCATCAGCTATCTCAGCTTCAGCATCAGCAATCTTTTCATTAAATTCCTCTACACCATCCTCATACTCAGCCAAGCCATCTTTGTATTCCTTCACCCCAGAATCATAATCCTTTTTTGCCTTACTGAGACTTGATTGCAAGGTATAAAGCTGAGCGGACTTTTCCTGATACTCGGCTACAAGAGCATTGTATTTGTTCTCATCAACCATGGCTGGATTCATCTGTCTTGCCATATCCATCTGATTAATACCATCTAACATCTGGTCAAGACCATCCTTCAACTGTATCTCAAGGCTCTCATATTCCTCTATTTGCTTCTTGCCAGAATCCAGCTTCTTCTTTGCTGAATCCAGCTCCATCTTTGCATCTGCAAGCTCTTCTCCAGTGGATGCTTTCTTATCTTCTAATTCCTTTTTAGCATCATCCAGCTTTTCCTGAGCCTCTTTAACTATACTCTCATATCTTTTTTGCGAAGCCGCATCAAGTGCTTTCTGTATCTTATCTTCATTAGCCTCTATAAGACTGTCATACTCTTCGGTATATAGCTCTGGATTGGAATCAAGCTTCACATAACAATCCGTATAAAAATCATCTTTAAAGGCTTTACCTTCAACATAGATAAAACCATCTAAAACACCTGCCCCAATAGATGTAGTACCACGTTCGTATTGGATGTATAACGGCGATTTTGCTACGCCAACAATTTTAAAGCTGCTGTAATTAAATCTGTCCCTGTCCTCTTTCTCATTTCCATCTGCCACGTAAATTGTAGAGCCTATGGCATCACTGTCTAATATAGCTGCATCAACAAGACATTCGTTTTCATACTGAGGCCATCTTCCATCTATCAGCACCACCTTATTTATTTCCTTTGGCAGACTGATTACTTTAATGGCATAGTCACTGTCTTCATACTCCATCATCACATCAAAGGAAATAGATTCTTCCACGGAGCCAGCCTCAATATTTTCCTTTAAATAGTCGATTTCCTCTTCGCCAAAGCCCAGGGATGAAATAAGCCTAAAATCATAGAACTGAGTATCTTCAAAATATTTTTGCATAGATACTCTTAGGGCAGGGTCAGTTACTTTTAATCCTGCAAAAAAGCCCACGCCTATGGCGATGATTATAAGCAGGGCTATATAGCGACCCAGGGAATCTTTTATTTCTCTTAACGTTGATTTGGCTAACATATATTATTACACCTCATCAGTCAGCTCTGCTGACAGTTTCTCATCAAAGGGAAACCTTTGCTACCAGTTAATCTCATCCACATCTACTGGATTATCATTCATATGCATATCCACAACAGTTCCAGACTTCACAGTTATGACCCTGTCTGCCATTGCAGTGAGTGCGTGATTATGAGTAATAACTACAACCGTCTTTTTCCCCTTCTTGCAGGTCTCCTGTAAAAGCTTTAGAACCGCTCGTCCTGTCTCATCATCAAGAGCGCCTGTAGGCTCATCACACAGTAAAAGCTTTGGATTCTTTGCCAAGGCTCTGGCTATAGCTACACGCTGCTGCTCTCCACCAGAAAGTTGGGCTGGGAAATTGTTCATTCGCTCCTTAAGCCCTACCTCTTCCAATATTTCCTCTGCTGGAATTGGATCCTTACATATCTGAGCAGCCAGCTCTACATTCTCCTTTGCTGTAAGATTTCCCACCAAATTATAGAACTGGAATACAAATCCTACATCAAATCTACGATAGCTAGTAAGTTCTCTTGGAGAATAACCTGATACATCTCTATCAGCCAGATATACACCTCCACTGGTGAGGGTATCCATTCCTCCAAGTATATTCAAAATAGTAGTCTTGCCGGCTCCAGAAGCCCCAACAATAATACAAAATTCGCCCTCTTCAATCTCAAAATTCACATCATGAAGAGCCTCAACTCTGACCTCTCCAGTCTTATAAATTTTTCCAACATTTTTAAATTCTACAAAACTCATAGGCACCTCCAAATAGCGCAAATGGATGTAGCCTAATGATAACATGGGTCCCAAAATCAATCGTAATTTTTAGGTTAAACAAGTATGAATTTTCTGTGTAGTTAACAATTCCTTCATATATTATCTGATATCATCCATTATAATAAAATTACCAGCCACAAATTGTACCCAGAAATTTAACTATTGAGGATTTATGTATGGGAAAAGCAGTAAGAAACAATTATGGTAAAGGATTAACAGGCATATGCGTTATTTGCCTTCTTGTAATGTTCTTTTTGAACTGTGATTTCGAAGCTTATGCTAATAATGATTTATACATATATAACAGCGTTCTTAATCCTTCTCAACAGCGAGTTTACAATCAGGTATACGAGAATATACTTACCTTTAATGAAGCTGTATTCCGCCTGAATGTGCCTCTTACTCATGAGGATTTATACATCACTATGAATGCTGTATATAACGATCATCCTGAGCTTTTTTGGGTTAGTACTTCTTACAAATATGGATATAACTCCCACAATATGGTTATCCAGATGAAGCTCAATTATTGTATTCCTAAGTCTAGTCTGGCCGCTGCTACCATAGCCTTCAACAACGCTATAGACAATATTGTTACTCAGGCTGCAGCATATCCTACTGATTTGGAAAGAGAACGAATTGTTCATGATATGATTTGTGATTTATCTACCTACGCAAACACAAATAAGAGCCACCAAAGTGCGTACTCTGCATTGGTGGAAGGTTGTAGTGTATGTGCAGGATATTCGAGGGCGTTTCAGATTTCCTGCCAGAAACTTGGCATAACCTGCTATTATGTTACGGGAATTGCTAACGGCGAAGAACACGCCTGGAATATAGTCAAGATAGGTGGAAATTACTACAACGTAGATGTTACCGGTGATGACACTATAAACGAAACCTTAAATACCTATTCATATCAGTATTTCAATGTTAGCGATACAGCCATAGCTCATAACCATGTGCGCTCTGCTCTATCTGCAAAACTTCCGGTATGTAACGCCTTATAAAATCAAATACGTTCAAAATCTTCCCGCAGGACTCGCTCGTACTGGCTCTTAAACCAGGCGCCGATTCCTGCGGAATTATCGTTATGACGTCCATGTAATCCCTTACCGTACACCTGAACTCCAGAAGAATTCAATTCTGATAACAGTCTGTCATAGGCTGTATCATCATAATCATCCTCGTACATGTAAGAAACTATAAATTTTGTATGTCCAAAGTCGCTATTTCTAATCTTGTTCCAAAATCTATCATTTAATATATCGATGGCATCCTTTTCCATTCCACCACCGTGAAAGCGCAACAAATCAAGAGACGTAGGAAATCCCCCCGGTCTCTTTAATCTTTCGTTCTCAGCAATATTCCCCAGGCTAGCCAGTGGCTTGCCTAAAATCAGCGCATGCGGTCTCAAATCACATCCGTAATACATAGAGCCAATGGTGCCCATGGAAATACCTGATAATATAAGCTGATTTGAATAAAATCCCAGTCTATCAAGATATCCCTGTATTACAGAAATCATTAACTGCTCATACTCTTTATTTCCCATGTAAAATCCACCGCCCTGAAAGCGCTGCTCGGCAATAAGAAGGAATGGGCATCCCATTTTTTTCATCATGTAATACCCTTCAAACCCCTCCATAGTCTTATATCCTGAAAAATAAACAGCCATAGGTGGTTTCATATCACCTGGATCAAAATATGCGAATATCTCTTCTCTGTCAGAGGTAACATATCTTTCTCCACCGACCATAAAGCATCCCTGGTCCCATCTGGAAATACGGTCGTGTAATCCAATAATATCCAGTCTTCCGCTGCCCTTTGCCTTTAACTCGCAGAATATAGTACCAGGGCCATTACGTCCCTCTATAAGGACAGGATTTTCCATATCTTCTTCGCTGAATTCCCAGCTATCGCAAATGTCTGCCAGACTACCAGATACAAACTGCTTTATTACAAGCATTAGCTCTACCTCTGGCTCCTTTTTATATTCTAGCCAAAATTCTATGGCCTGGCCTGCTTCGATAGGAATATTTCCTCTCCAAAATGCAATCTGATTGAACTCCTGACCATAACTTCCATTAAGAGTGACACTATACTGACCATACCATTTTATGCTACCCTTAAATCCCTGAGCTATTCCCACAGCTTCTGGTCTAAACTTTTCGCCATATGGCTTTGGAAAATATTTTTTTATCTCATTATCAAGAAAACTTTGAATCGTGTCCTTTGGAATTACCTTTCCTATTTTCTGGGCAAATAGTCTTTTGGTAATAGAATCTGGCACAAAGGAATCCACTATAAAAAAACAATAAGCCATGGACATCTTGTTTACTGCCTCGAACTCTTCCTGGGTAATATTACGCTCCAAAACTACAAGCTCATAAATCTCTTTTTTGAGCTCTATATTCTCGTTAGCATATATTATCTTTACCCTGTCTGGAAGCTGGAATCTCTTTTCCCAGCTTTCCTGTCCAATTTGCAGTATTCTAATTCTATCCATGGCTTTTTTCCATTTATATAATTAAAATTTACGCTTTTCCACACTCAATCCCAAGTAATTATCAAATAACGAAAAAGCACTTGCGAGAGGTACAATATATAAAGCTTTTGACAACTGCACTATTGTTGATGGATTATCACCCTGTAACGCAATTACGATGTAGGATACAAACATTAATCCAAGCCAACAACATAAATCAGATATGTTTTCTTTCTTGATACTCTTAATGATTATTACAACGATAAGTACTGACAAAAGTATTATCCATGGTGTTCCACAAACTGTCCTGATTCCCTCTTCAAAGGTTCCCATGTGACTGAAATTGTAAACCACCACATTCTGCCAGAAGGCTGCTGCATTCTTGAAATACCAAAGGTACAAGCCCATTGGAATCATTACTGTAATAAGACCCTCAATTACAGATACAACAAATGCTTTATATTCATCTGATGGAAGCTTCTCATTCCAGAATTTCACTGCAAAAAATACCAAAAGAATCACCCAAATAAGGGAATAAACTGGCTGCAGAAAGAATACCAAACCAAAGTCAATTGCAAGAAGATAAGTGTGATATGAAAGGAAACCATATTTTAGCTGTCTTGCAACATGATAAACCGTCAATGAGAAAAGGAAAAACATAAACTCCTCTGCTCCTGCATGAGTAAGTGCTCCCATCTCAAAAACTGTAAGCAAGAAGGTACTAATTAATGCAAATATCTCAGAGGTATAAAGCTTTGCAGTCTTGAAATTAAACAATACTGTAAAGAACACAATCACCGTTTCCATTATAAAATGAACAATATGTGTGTCTGTAGGCAGATATCCAAGACCATAAAACTCATATAATACTGGTCCATAGTGTCCATCAAGCTCAACATATGCCAAGAAGCCCTGACGAACCGAATACGCAATATCTAATATTTCAGTTTGGATTGTAGTAAATGAACCCTCTATCCAAGGATTAAAAGGGCTGGACATGGCTATAATCAAAGTGATTGAAAGAATTGCCAGAGCCTCCAAGGCAGATTTTACTTTACCGTTCATAAATATCTCCTCTCGATTAAAAAACAAAGAGAGTAGTAAGGTCATCCCCACTACCCTCTTATTATAGAATGATTTAAATTTACATTCTACCAACTTCTGTGAATTTTTTCTGTATGTATATATACCTTATTCAGAAAGGTCATTCATTTTGTTCTTTCTCTTATCCTTTGCAATCTTACCTGAGATAGCACTTATAAGAATAAGAATCCAGTACCACCATACTCTTCCACTTACGCCTGCCTTAGACACACCAAGTGGAGTTTCCTCTTCAAGGATTTCAACCACATCATCTACCTTTGTAGCCTCATCATCAAGAACCACTGCAAGGCTTACTTCCTGATCCTCAATTGAAACTTCAACCTCGTTGAACTTGGTTGTGCTAATGGTAATCTTTGGCTCGCCAACCTCTTTAAAGTTGTCTTCTACCTTAGTCTCTACAGGTGCAACATGGCTAGACTCACTTGCTGATGAACTAGAACCTGATCCATTTCCTGAACCATTTCCATTGTTACTTCCCTGTGGTGCAGGTGTAGTAGATGTTACTGCAGATTCTGAAGCTGATGTACTTGCCGAAGCACTTGCACTTGCTGATGCAGACTCTGATGCTGATGTGCTTGCTGACTCTGACTCACTCACTGATGCAGACTCAGATACTGAAGCACTAAGGCTTACTGATGTACTTTCAGATACTGCTGCACTCTCAGACATACTTTCAAGCTCACTTAATCTTGAAGATGCTGATAAGCTCTCTAACTCGCTAAGTCTTACAGAAGCAGATTCAGAAATCGAAATGCTCTCACTTGTTGAAACAGACTCTGAAACGGAGATACTCTCACTTGTTGAGATACTTTCTGAAATACTTACGCTTGCGCTCTCACTCGCTGAAACTGACTCACTGAGACTTACAGATGTTGAAAGACTTTCCAGTGTACTGATGCTCTGTGAAAGTGACTCTGATGCAGAAACACTCTCACTAACTGAAGCAGACTCTGAGGCACTTGCTGAAGCGCTCTCTGACATGCTTACTGATGCTGACTGACTCATGCTATATGAAAGAGATACACTCTCTAATTCACTAATACGCTCAGAAATGCTTGCA
Organism: Pseudobutyrivibrio sp. 49; assembly: GCF_900100545.1. Classification (GTDB taxonomy): domain Bacteria; phylum Bacillota; class Clostridia; order Lachnospirales; family Lachnospiraceae; genus Pseudobutyrivibrio. Next base: position 164,013 of record NZ_FNDP01000001.1, on the reverse strand, counting down.
GACTCTGAAGCACTTACTGATTCTGACAAGCTTGCACTTGTTGATGCTGATTCTGATGCACTAACTGATGCAGACTCACTCATGCTTGTTGATGCACTCTCTGAAGCTGATGTGCTTGCACTTGTAGATGCACTCTCTGATGCTGATGTACTTACAGACTCTGAAGTACTCTGGCTTGCACTATCACTCATTGAAGTGCTTATGCTTGCTGATTCACTTGCACTTGTTGAAGCACTTTCTGATGATGATGTGCTTGCTGACTCACTTGAGCTTGTTGATGTACTCTCAGATGCTGATGTACTTGCTGATTCTGAAGCACTCTGACTTGCACTATCACTCATTGAAGCGCTTGTACTTGCTGAGTTGCTCATGCTTGTTGATGATGACTCACTAGCTGAAGTACTTGCACTTGTACTAGCTGATTCTGAAGCACTGTTACTCATTGATGTGCTAGCTGACTCTGATGCACTTGTACTATTTGAAGCAGATTCTGAAGCTGAAGCACTTGCAGACTCTGAAGCATTCTGGCTTGCACTATCGCTCATTGAAGTGCTTGCTGATGCAGACTCACTTGCACTTGTTGAAGCACTTTCACTTGCTGAAGTACTTACAGATTCTGAACTGCTCTGACTTGCGCTATCGCTCATTGAAGTGCTTGTGCTTGCTGATTCACTTGCACTTGTTGAAGCGCTCTCTGATGCTGATGTGCTCTGACTTACACTATCACTCATTGAAGTACTTGCTGATTCTGAAGCACTCTGGCTTGCACTATCACTCATTGAAGTACTTGCACTTGCTGATTCACTCATACTTGCTGAAGTGCTCTCAGATAATGATGTACTTGCTGACTGAGACTCACTTGTAGATGCAGATTCACTTACACTAGCTGATGTACTCTC